>PKTB01000001.1 GCA_002869385.1 Marinilabiliales bacterium | reverse complement strand
ATGTCTCCTAATTCGAGATTCTAAATCATCTGATGTTGATCCAACATAGTAGCGGTCTTTATTCTTCGAGTAAATTATGTACAAATAATGTGTTGTCATAGTCATACAATAAAAAAGAGACCACAATTTGTAGTCTCTCGGTGATTGATCGGAGGCTCGAACTCCGGACCCCCTGCTTAAAAGGCAGGTGCTCTACCTGCTGAGCTAATCAATCCTTTTTCCCGTTTTTGGACGGCAAAGATAAAGGTATTGATTTTATTTTCCCAAATTTTTCAGCACTTTTTTTCACTTTTTTTCTCTTTTTTTTATACTTGTCTGAATTATAAAGACTTACAAAGCACTAAAATAAACTTGAAAACCTCAAGCAACTATTTTTAAATATCAGCGTTTTAGAAAAAAGACTTTTTTTTTTTTAAGAATAAGATATTATTAATTATCTTGCAGTAATTATTGTTTAGAACATTTTAAACGTTTAAAAATGAAAAGATTTACTCTTCTTTTACTTAGCATTACTTTGCTATTAGTAAGTTTTAATGCATTTTCACAAAAGAGTTATGGCGGCTTACCTATTAGCTATACAAACAAAAATTTATCTACCGATGTAGATAGAATCATACTTCAGGAACCTGACATGAACCTAATCATGCAAGAAGATATGGAGGATGAGAAAAATGGTGAGTTATACAAAGTTGCTAGAATGCTCCCTATTTCAGCTAGCTTAGACAATTCTGGCACATGTGACATTTTACCTGATGGAACACAGGTATGGCGGCTTGAAATTGCATCTCGCGGTGCACAAGCTCTTATGGTCTTATATGAAAACTTTCATCTTGTAAATGGTTCTCATTTATATCTTTATAATGAGAATAGAAAACAATTATTAGGCTCTTATGATGAAAGAACAAATCCGATAAATAGTGATTACTTCTCAACACAGTTAATTCAAGGAGAAATCTTACATCTCGAACTAGTTGTAGACCCAGGTGTCAATATTGATTACATTTCTCTAGACATAGAAGGAGTAATGTACAATTATAGAAGCGTTGATCAGTTTATTGGTTATTACAAAGATGGAAAGCCAACAGGTTTTGGCAACTCTGGTTCTTGTAACGTAAATATAAATTGTCCAGAAGGTGACAACTTCCAAACAGAAAAAAAAGGTGTTGCAGAAATATATGTCATAGATGGTTTTAGTGCAGGTTTTTGTTCTGGAACATTAGTTAACAATACTGCAAATGACGGAACACCGTATTTCTTAACTGCTGACCACTGTGGTGGTGACGTTTCAGCAGGTGACTTCGCTCAATGGCAGTTTTACTTCCATTTTGAAGCTCCTACATGTTCAAATCCTGGTAGTGAACCGAGTTATGAATCTATTACCGGTTGTGAATTCAGATCAAGAGGAAATATGACAGGTGGAACAGATTTCTTACTTGTAGAATTATCTACTACTGCAGCTAACATCGCAACAATAAATGGTTATTACAATGGCTGGGATAGAAGTACAACACCAAGTTCATCAGGCGTGTGTATTCATCATCCTGCAGGAGACATAAAGAAGGTTTCAACTTATACAGATGCTTTAACAATACAATCATATTCAGGATGTATGGCAAATTCACATTGTTTCTCACAATGGGCAGAAACTGTTACTAGCTGGGGTATTACTGAAGGAGGCTCTTCAGGTTCTCCACTATTCAATGGAGCAAATAAGCTTGTTGTTGGTACAGAAACCGGGGGTGCATCATACTGTGGAGCACCAGTAGGTAGCGCAAATGATTTGTATGGAATGTTTAGTCAACACTGGACTGCTAACGGTGGGACCGACGACGTTCAATTAGAACCATGGCTTGACCCTACTTCATCTAGTGATATGCAATGTCCTGGTTACGACCCTAACGGATCACCAGGAGATCCTCCTGTAGCAGATTTCTCTGGAACACCAACAACAGTAATAGAAGGAGGAACTGTTGATTTCACAGACTTATCCACAAACTCTCCTACATCATGGTCATGGGAGTTTCCTGGTGGTACACCAGCAACAAGTACTGCAGAAAACCCAAGTGTTGTATACAACACTGCAGGTGTATATGATGTGACGCTTACTGTTACAAACGCAAATGGTAGTGATGACATAACTATGACACTTTATATTGAAGTAATCGCTGATGGTACATTAACTGCTGCATTTTCAGCAACACCTATAGTTGTTGCATCTGGTGGTGATGTAACATTTACGGATGAGTCTATTGGAGATGTAACAACTTGGGACTGGGAATTTGAAGGAGGTACTCCTGGAACTTCTAGCGACCAAAACCCAGTAATAAATTATCCTACCGCAGGTGTCTATTCAGTAACTCTAACAGTATCTGATGGTACAGATTCAGATGATGAAATTAAAACAGGTTATATTACTGTTACAGATGATCCTGATGCTCTTGCTGCAGCATTTATTGCTTCTGACTATGATATAATAGCAGGTGAATGCATTAACTTTAACGACCAATCAACTGGATTCCCAACTTCTTGGAGTTGGAGTTTCCCAGGAGCACAAACTGTAACTTCAACAAACCAGCATCCAACAAATATATGTTATAATACTCCTGGAATATATGATGTCGTACTGCAAGTTCAAAATGCGACAGATCAAGACACATACATTTGTGAATACTGTATTACCGTTAATCCTGATCCTGAAATGCCAATAGCAGATTTTGAAGCAGATCAATTAACTATCCCTGTTGGAGGTGTTGTTCACTTTACAAACTTATCTCAAAACGGTCCTTTCAATCAATGGTCATGGACTTTCGAAGGTGGCACTCCTACTGAATATGCTGATTCAGCTCCACCACCAATAGCTTATATGACTCCAGGAACATACGACGTAGAGCTAAGATGTCGTAAGACAAATAATGTTCATGATATAGAAATTAAAGAAGATTATATTACTGTAATACCTGCAGCTACAACACCTCCTGTTGCAGATTTTATGGCAAACTATACCGTAATTCAACCAGGAGATCAAGTTAACTTTATTGACCTAAGTAGTGGCTTACCATATCAATGGGAATGGGAATTTGAAGGAGCTGCAACAGGTTCAAGCACTTTACAAAACCCTACAGGCATTCAATATGATACTGAAGGAACATATTTTGTGAAACTTACTGTAAGCAACAATTTTGGAGTTGACGAATTAACAAAAGAAGCATACATAATTGTTTCCGAAGAAGATCCTTGCACAGAAGCTCCTACAGCTGACTTTGTTGCTTCTCCACGATTAATTGCTGCAGGTGAATCTGTACATTTCCAAGACTTGTCTGAAGGTCTTCCTTCAACTCATACATGGGTATTCGAAGGCGCTAGTCCTTCAACAAGTAGCGAAGGTTCACCAACTAATTCAATAACATATGGAACTCCAGGGATTTACGATGTAACGTTAACTGTAAGCAACGGTTGTGGTGCTGATATCATAACTAAGGAAAACTATATATATGTTTTCAGTGGTACAGTTCAATCATATTGCGACACCCTTACTACCGTTAATGATGGTGAAACATTAAACACATGGGTTCCAACAGGAACATGGGGATTCCTTGCTGGACATAATGGTGATAATATCAAAAAATATGCAAACTATTTTAATAATTACACATTTAGCCAAATAACAGGGGTAATTATTCCGGTAACTTATGCTATGTATGGAAGTTACAATAATTACGTAAGATTCTGTATTTGGGAAGGCGATGAAAACGGTCCTGTGGATACACTTAAATTAGGTGAAAAGAAAGTCTACATCAGAGACATTTCACAAGGCCAAACTAATGTCATTATGTTTGACGAACCTGTAGACATTAATGGACCATTCTACGCAGGATATGAAATTATATATAAAGATGAAGATAGTGATGGCGTTAACGATGACCTATTTGCTGTGCCATTAGTTACATCAAGAGGTATGAACCCAACAAACAATGACCTTTACCTTAACAAAACAAGTGTATGGTACACTACTAACGATCTGTATAACTTCAGTTCTGCAATTCCAATTAAACCTATTACCTGTTTAGTTGATATTGAACAGTTAATAGCTGATTACAGTTTTGACTTATATCCAAATCCAAGCTCTGGAGTTGTTACTTTATCAGTTAAGGACCAGTCTTACAAAGACATCGAAATTGAAATATATGATGCTCTTGGAAGAAAGTCTGAAACTGAGATTAACACAAATGGTTTCGATGAATACACTATTAACATGCAATCATATCCTGAAGGTTTATATATTGTTAGAATCAAAACTAATGGATATGTTATAAACAAAAAATTAATCCTTTCCAGATAGATTAAATTTTAAATATTTAAAACCTCTGATTATCTTTGTGTCGTCAGAGGTTTTTTTATGAAGAAAATTATATACATATTGCTCATTCCAGTTATTTTGCTTTATGCATGTACTAATGACATTAATCAGAATACTGATGGAGAGGTAATTAAAAACAAATATGCCAAAGGATTCGAGGTTTCTAAAATTGATGAAGGATTTATACTTAAAGTCTTTAATAACATTGGTAGTGGTGAAGCAATTACATATAATTACTTATTATCTTCAAAAAGTGATTCAGAATCCGGCAATAATGAAATAATACACATACCGGTTTCAAAAGTTGTATGCCTTTCAACAACTCATTGTGCTTTCATCTCACAATTAGACAAATCATTAAGTATTAAAGGTATCAGTGGTCTTAATTATATTTATGATGACGAAATAAGAGAGCTTATATTAAACAAACATATCTCCGAAGTTGGTTATGATAATCAAACAAATATTGAAGAAATAATCTCATTAAATCCTGATGTCGTTTTTGCATTTGGAATTGATAATAGTGGAATGTCTTCATATCAAAAACTTAGTGAGATAGGTATTCCTGTTGTTTATGTCGGAGATTTTTATGAAACCTCACCACTTGGCCGAACAGAATGGATAAAGTTTTTTTCATGTTTTTATGATAATTTTGATTATGCATGCGAGTATTTCGATAGTGTTGAAAATAACTATATAGAAATCAAAGATAATATTGCAGATAAAAAAACTAATGAACCTGAAATCCTACTAAATTTACCATGGAAAGGAACATGGTGGGTACCGGGTGCAAAATCATATTTTGCCAATTTTATTAAGGATGCTGGTGGTATCTACAAAATGGTTGAAGGTAATGAGAATGGCAGTATTCCCCTTACTGTCGAAGAAGTATTTGCTAATTCACAAAATGCAGACATCTGGCTTAATCCTAATCAAATTACAAGAAAAAGTGAGATCACCGATATTGAATCTCGTCTAATAGATTTTAAAGCTCTTAAAAACGCAAAAATCTTCAACAATAATCGTAGAGTAAATATGTACGGTGGAAACGATTTTTACGAATCTGGGATTTTACATCCTGACCTGATATTAAAAGACCTGGGAATTATCTTTCACGAATTAGGAAACCCTACAGAACTTTATTATTATCAGGAAATAAAATAATATGCAAAAAAGCAGAATAATATTATTGTTTTCAGTAATCACAGTATTATTATTAGTGCTAGTAGGAATAGATTTATCAACCGGACAAATTGATATCTCATTTAATACCATTTTAAAGTTTCTAACATTTCAATCAATTGAAAATGAGGGGATATATCTATTGATCAAAGAATTTAGATTTCAACGAGTATTTGTTGCTTTGTTGACTGGTAGCGCTCTGGCTATTTCGGGACTTTTAATGCAAACAAGTTTTAGGAATCCTCTTGCTGGACCTTACGTTCTTGGAATTAGCAGCGGAGCAAGCCTGGGAGTGGCTCTAATTATTTTAGGTTCTGGGCTATTGCATATTAATACAATAAATGTCTCATCTAATTTTAGTTTGCTTATTTCTGCCGGTTTAGGAGCCGCATTAGTTCTAAGTATAATTCTTGCAATCTCATTGCGAATAAGAGATAATGTTTCAATATTAATAATAGGAATATTGATTGCAGGTGTGGTTAGTTCTATTGTCAGTATATTACAATATTATGCAAATGATATAAATGTTAAATCCTATGTTATATGGACAATGGGTAACCTTAATGCTGTTTCATTTATAAACATCCTTGTTATCTCTCCAATAATAATTATTAGTTCAATATTTCTTTTTGCTATATCGAAAAATCTAAATCTTATGCTTCCTGGAGAAACATTTGCAAAAACAATGGGTGTAAATGTTAAACTGCAAAGAATAATTATCTATACAGGTGTCAGCATTTTAACCGGTACAGTTACAGCATTTTGTGGTCCAATAGGTTTTATTGGAATAGCCGCACCTCATGTTGCAAGGTGGGTATTTAAAACATCTAATCACTTTATCCTAATACCTGCAGCAATGCTTATTGGTTCACTATTTCTTGTTTCAAGTGATATTATTTCTCACTTGCTTACAGAAAAAGGAATTATACCAATAAATGCAATTACAGCAATTTTAGGAGCTCCTTTTATAATATGGGTTGTAATTAAAAACAAAAGAACTATTGTTTAATGAGTGTTAATCTTCAAATAAAAGACCTAGAAATTGGTTATAATCATGCATTAACTAATAATATAAACTTATCTGTTAAAAAAGGTGAAATTATTTGTATTATAGGTAGGAACGGAACCGGTAAAAGCACTCTATTAAACACTTTAAGCGGAGTTAACCCTCAATTAAATGGTAATATTATAATAGATAATATAGATTTATCAAAACTAAAAGCAGAAAACAGAGCGACTAAAATAAGTTATGTCCCATCAAAGCAAGAGTATTTATCAAACTTAAAAGTAATAGATCTTGTATCTATGGGGCGATCACCTTATACAAATATCTTTGACAAGAAATCTGGAGAAGATAATACAAAAATTAACAAAGCTTTATTAGATTTTGAGTTGAAAAATCTTAAACACAAAAACCTATGCTCTATTAGCGATGGAGAAAGACAAAAAGCTATTATTTGCCGGGCATTTGTTCAGGAAACTCCCATTATTTTGCTTGATGAACCCACAGCTTTTCTAGATTACTACTCAAAACATAAATTATTAAATCTGTTAAATTCCTTAGCAAAAGAACAGAATAGAAGCATAGTGTTTTCCACACATGATCTGGAAATAGCCTTTCAATATGTAAATAAAGTGTGGTTATTTGAAGAAAACCAAGTAAATCAATATAATATCGAAGAACTCAAGCAAACAGATATACTTGAAAAGGTTTTATGTTACAAGTTTTAAAAAGTCAAAATAAAACTAAAATATAATCGTTCTACTAGCAATTGTATCAATAAAATCTGTCTTTTATGACAAAATTTTTTGGTAAAAAAATTATTAGAATATTTAATCATATTAATGTATCTTTGCAAAATGTTTAAAAATAAACTAACATATTTCTTTCTTTCTCTGGCAGTTGTGCTGCTTGCAGCTTCTTGCAGTGATTATCAAAAACTGTTAAAAAGTACTGATTATGAATTGAAATTTGAAAAAGCTGTAGAATATTACGAAAAAGAAGATTATTATAGGTCTCAATCATTACTTGAAGAGTTAAGATCGATTTATAGAGGAACTGAAAAAGCCGAAAAAATTTCATATTACACAGCATATTGTTCTTACGGCCTAGGTGAACTCTCATTGGCTGCATATCTTTTTAAAGATTTTGCAGCACAATATCCATCTAGCGAACATGTTGAGGAAGTTGAATTTTTAGCAGCATATTGTTATTATTTAATCTCACCAGAAGAATCTTTAGAGCAAGCATATACACACGCTGCAATTGCTGAATTACAAATATTTATAGAAAAATATCCTGAATCCGAAAAAAGAACAGAAGCAGAAGAATTAATAGACAAGTTACAGTTTAAATTGGAGACAAAAGCATTTAATAATGCTTACCTTTATTTTAATATCGGAGATTATAAAGCTGCCATTACATCAATGAAGCTAGTTCTTGCAGATTTTCCTGATACAAAATATAGAGAAGATATTTTATTCACTATTGTTAAGTCATCATATATGTTAGCTGAAAATAGTGTAATTGCAAAAAAGAAAGAAAGATATAAAAATACAATAGATGCATATTTCACTTTTGTTGATAATTTTCCAGAATCAAAAAATTTGAAAGAAGCAGAAAAATTTTATAATAATTCATTAAAATATATCGATAATTAAGATGGACTACAAAAAAACAGAAGCCCCTGTTTCTACAATCACAAGAAACATTGTTTCAATTTCTCAACAAACCGGTAATATCTACGAAGCTGTAAACGTATGTGCTAAAATGGCTGACCAGATTAATTCTGAGCTAAGAAAAGAGCTTTATGAAAAACTAGAAGAATTTGCAACGTATAATGACAATCTAGAAGAAGTTCATGAGAATCGTGAACAAATTGAAGTATCACGTTATTTTGAAAAACTTCCTAAACCTTCGCTGATTGCATTAGAGGAGTTCCTCAGTGAAAAAGTTTATTATTCTTACGCTGAAGATGAAAATAACGAAACAAATCTTTAAAGAATGTCAGACCTCAAGGGGAAAAACTTTATTCTAGGAATAACCGGCAGTATAGCAGCCTATAAAGCTGCTAATATTGCAAGATTATTAGTTAAACAAGGAGCATCAGTAAAAGTAGTGATGACTCCCTTGTCCAAAGAATTTATTACTCCCCTAACAATGGCAACATTAACAAAAAACCCAATTTTAGTTGATTTCTTTAATCCTGAAAACGGAGACTGGAATTCTCATGTAGATCTAGGTCTTTGGGCAGATGCTTATATTATTGCTCCTGCAACAGCTAATACCCTAGGGAAAATGGCTAATGGAATTGCTGACAACTTACTTCTTACAACATATTTATCAGCAAAATGTACAATATTTATTGCTCCTGCAATGGATTTAGACATGTATAAACACCCAGCAAATCAAGCTAATATAAATAAACTTAAAAATCTCGGGCACCAATTTATAGAACCCGAAGATGGTGAGCTTGCCAGTGGTCTTGTAGGCAAAGGGCGACTTGCTGAACCCGAAATTATTGTTGAACAAGTAAAAACTTACTTTCAAAAAAAAAAATCACTAAGTAGTAAAACAATTCTAATTACTGCTGGTCCTACTTACGAAAAAATTGATGCGGTAAGGTTTATTGGTAACTACTCCTCAGGGAAAATGGGATATGCATTAGCAGAAGAATGTGCTAAAAGAGGTGCTAAAGTTATTTTAATATCGGGACCTGTAAGTTTGAATACTCAAAGTTCAAGAATTGAGCTACATAAAGTAGAATCTGCAGAAGAAATGTTTGATGCGACAACAAAACATTTTGAAAAGTGTAATGCTGCAATCCTTTCTGCTGCTGTAGCTGACTTTACTCCTTAAACTACTCATCAAGCCAAATTAAAAAGAAAAGGTCAAAATCTGGATTTGACTCTAAAACCTACCAAAGATATCGCTGCTACTTTAGGGAAAAATAAAAAAGATAAAATTCTTGTAGGTTTTGCACTGGAAAATGAGAATGAGATCAATAATGCAAAAGACAAGCTTAATCGTAAAAATCTTGATTTTATTATACTTAATTCAATGAATGATAAAGGCGCAGGTTTTAATTCTGACACAAATAAAATCACAATTTTTGACAATAAAGAAAAGAAATCTGAGTTTAAGATTAAGCACAAGAATTTGGTAGCAATCGATATAATTGATAAATTAGAGAAATATTTATAAACTATTTTCAGTAATGAAAAAAATAATAATAATAATTTCAGCAATCATTTTTGGTTCGAGCATATTTGCTCAGGAACTTGATTGTAGAATACAGGTAAACCATTCCAAACTACAAGGAACTACTAATGATAAACTCTTTCAGACATTGCAGCAAGAACTATATGAGTTTATAAATAATACTAACTGGACAAATCATGTCTATGATCGTGACGAGAGAATAGAATGTAATATTTATATTACTATTGATAATCAAATATCTTCTGACGAATATAGCGGCAAGATTCAAGTAACATCTTCCAGACCTGTATATGGCACATCATACCTATCTACTATCTTAAATCACTTGGATAATAAGTTTCAATTTAAATATGTTGAATTTGAACCACTTGAGTTTAATGAAAACTCCTTTACAAGTAACTTAACCTCTGTTATAGCATACTATTGTTATATTATCATTGGAATGGATTATGACAGTTTTGGTCCAAATGCAGGAACTCCTTATTTCCAAATCGCAGAGAAAATTGTTCAAAATTCACAATCTGCTCAAGAACCAGGTTGGAAAGCTTATGAAGATTTAAAAAACAGATATTGGTTAGTAGAAAATCTTTTAAATAGTCAATATTCTGCAATGCGTGATTTTATGTACACATATCATCGCATGGGATTGGATAAAATGGCTGACAAACCTAGCGAAGGAAGAGCTAGTATAGAGCAAGCAATAGAAGACCTTAAAAACGTTCACAGACGTAAGCCTGGTTCATTTTTGATGACTCTTTACACCACAGCAAAAGGTGATGAAATTATTAATATCTTTAGCGAAGGGTTTCCAGATGAAAAAGCCAGAGTATATAATATTATGAAAGAAATTGATCCGGCAAACTCATCGAAATATGAAAAAATAATGAAGGAGCCGACGATTGAGTAAATGCTTAAGAGATTACACATAAAGAACTATCTTCTTATCGAAGAGATAGACCTGGATTTTAATCCGGGTTTTTCTGTTATTACAGGTGAAACTGGTGCAGGGAAATCAATAATTTTAGGTGCATTATCATTATTACTTGGGAAACGAGCAGACACAGATGTGCTACAAAATAAAGAAACAAAATGTATTGTTGAAGGGCATTTTTTAATCCCATCAAACAAAACAAATATTATTAATCTATTTAAAAATGAAGATCTTGATTTCGATACAGACACAATTATTCGTAGAGAAATAATTCCATCAGGTAAATCAAGAGCTTTTATTAATGACACACCTGTAAATCTAAATACTTTAAAAAGCATTAGTGAGAAAATTATAAACCTTCACTCACAACAAGAGAACTTGGCGCTTTCTGTTGCTGATTATAGAATGCAGATTATTGATACAGCAGCGGAAACAGAAGACTTACTTTCAAGCTATAAATCAAATTTTTCAGAACTTAAAGAAGTTAGAAAGTCTCTTGAATTAGAAAAAGATAAATTAAATAAAGCAAAACAAGATATTGATTATTTTACTTTTCAAATTGAGCAATTAGAATCTGCTAATTTAAAAGACGATAATGAGCTTGAAGAGTTAGAAAAACAATCAGGAATATTGGAAAATGCTGAAGAAATTAAGTTAGCACTCAGTAATTCCATTGATATCATCGAAAACGAAAATATATCTATTGAGTCTCTTTTGCGTGAATTAAAATCCGTACTTGGTAAAATAGCGGGTAAATATAATTCTGCAGATAAAATTATTGAAAGGCTAGATTCTATACTTATAGAAATCAGAGATATAAACGCCGGTATTTCTGAAGATATGGAAAAAGCAGAAATAAATCCTGAATTACTAGAAACTGTAAACAATAGAATCGATCAAATAAATACGCTGCTAACAAAACATAATGCTGCTAATATTAGTGAGCTAAAAGATAAACTTGAACATTACCTTTCTTTTATTAAAGGAACAGAAAGTATTGAAAGTAATATTAAAGATTTAGAAACGAAACTTTCAGCATCAGAAAATAAATGCTGGGAATTTGCAAACAATTTAAGTAAACTAAGAAACTCAATATTCTCCTCAACCGAAAAACATATAATTTTACAACTAAAACAACTGGGAATGCCAGATGCAAGTTTTACAATTGAAAACTCAAAATCAGATACATTAAAAGAAACAGGTATTGATAACATTAATTTCTTATTTTCGGCAAATAAGTCAGGAAAGCAAGAAATACTTGAAAGAGTTGCATCAGGAGGTGAGTTTTCAAGACTAATGTTAACACTAAAATCACTTTTAGTTAAAGCTTCGGGAATATCAACAATAATTTTTGATGAAATTGACACAGGAGTTTCCGGTGAGATTGCAAATAAAATGGGGAAGATTATGCAACAAATATCTTCTCAAGCTCAGGTTATTAGTATTACCCACCTTCATCAGGTTGCAGCATTAGGAGATTATCATTATAAAGTCTATAAGAAAACTAAACAAAATATCACACAGACAAGTATTTCGAATCTAAATTCAGATGAAAGAATTACAGAAATTGCTTCAATGATAAGTGGAGAAATAATGACTGTTGAAGCAATAGAAAATGCAAAAACACTATTGAATAACTAATTAAACTTATAATCATAAAAAAAGCCATCCATTGGATGGCTTTTTCATTCTATATTCAGAATTTATTTTGCAGGTTTCATTGAAAGAATTACATCTAAAAGACTTTCTTCCCACTTGTCATATGCGTCATTAGTACCGAAGAAAACTAATGTTAAAATATTAGTCTCATCTGGCATTAATAACATAATTGTAGTTGACATTTGATCACGACTTCCATCTTCATTAACATAGTATCCATAACCATCGTTAGCAACAAAAGTAATTCCATTATTCTCAAAATCAGTAATATCTTCTGCCCATTCAATATCGACAAGCAAAGACTCTACAACATCAAATGCTTCATTAGCAAGATCATCAATTGCAGTTTCTGAAGTTGGGTCTTCTGAAGCCCAAATCATTGTAATAAGACGTGCAGTTTCCCCTGTATCGTTAGGAACGATGCTAAACAGTCCATCATCATTTGTTACTTCCCACTTATCTGTAGTGATAGTAATTTCTACTAATGCATCACCTTTATCAGGAATATTATATACCTTTTGAGCAATGCTAATTAACGTTGAAGCCACAAGAACGAGTGTAATTAAAAACAGCTTTTTCATAATTGATTCATTTTAAATTATTATTCAGTTTAATGCTATAACAAATATAAATATTATTTAGTTCACAGAAAAATTTTAAGCAATTTGTGTGCCGAAATTTAAATTATTATTAATAAAATGCTTTTTTATAGAATTTTATTGTCTTATTATCCTATTTTTTTACAGTAATCCTATGAAAAGAAAATCATCATATAAACCACAGGATAAAGCAACCATTATTTCTTTTCTGTGGTCTTTTGGTATAAATTCTATACAATTAATTAATGATTAAAAGAATTTGCTTATTTTTACTTTAAATAATATTAAAAACTAAAAAATGAAAAAGTTTACTTTAGTACTAATTACTTTGGCAATTAGTTTTTTTACTTTTGCTCAAACTCAGATTGCATTAAATGCAGACAAAACAAAAGCTGAAATTTTAGAAAACACCAACCAAAATCTGGTTTTTTCAAATGATCTTCAGGGATTTTATCTTGCAACTGCCAAAACAAAAAATGGTATGTATTCAAGAATAATTGTTCCGGAATATTATCCTGATAACAATATTGGTTATCCTGAACTTCCGGTTATGACAAAACTTATCGAAATTCCTGATGGTGCTAATATTGAAATTAGTATCAGAGACTTTGAGGAAGAAGTTATAAATCTGAATGAATATGGTGCAGAATATCAACTAGTACCTAATCAACCTTCGCTATTTAAAAATCAGGACCCAAAAACTGTTCCTTTCGAAGAAAATGAAAGCATTTATTCAGATATGGAATATTATGAAACTGAACTTGTTAAAGTTGAGTATTTGAGCACAATGAGAGGTGTTCGTGTTGCTCAGTTAACAGTTTCTCCTTTTTCATATGATATTGAATCAAATACATTAAGTGTTAAAAGTAATATTGTTGCAGAAATTTCTTTTAATAATGCTGATTATACTAAAAGCGCACAACTTAAAGCAGACAAATATTCTCCTGCATTTGATGCAGCATATCATAGAATCTGGAACTACAGAGAACCTGCAAATAAAGATGCGTTATCTCAATATCCTATTAAATATATAATTATAGCTGACAGAATGTTTGAAGATGCCCTTGCTCCATTTATCGAGTGGAAAACAATGAAAGGATTTAATGTCGACATACAGTACACAGATGTTCTTGGCACAACAACAGATGCAATACATACTTATATCCAAGGACTATACGAAGCTGGTACCGCAGAAGACCCTGCTCCAACGTATTTATTGATTGTTGGTGATATGGCACAAGTACCTACTTACTCAGGTTCAGGACATAAAACTGATATGTATTTTTGTGAATTTGATGGTGGTGGAGATTATATACCTGAAATGTATTTCGGCCGTTTTTCAGCTACAAGTGTAGCTCAATTACAACCACAAATTGACAAAACTCTAATGTTCGAAGAATATACTTTCCCAGATCCTTCATATCTTGCTGAAGTAGTTCTAGTGGCAGGAGATGACTGCACATTTGGACCTACTCATGCAAATGGACAGATAAATTATGCTCATAATTACTATTTTAATTCCGAACATGATGTAACTGATTATACATATTTATATCCTGATGCAGGTTCATCAGCGTCCGCTATTATCGCTGACATTAGTGATGGTGTAGGATTTGTTAACTACACAGCACATTGTGGTTCAAACGGATGGGCAGGGCCAAGTTTCACAACTTCAGATGTTCCAGGACTAGCAAATGATGATGAATATTTCTTTAGTATTGGAAACTGCTGTTTGTCAAATAAATTTGATGATGCAGAATGCTTTGGAGAAGCATTACTTAGAGCTGATAAAAAAGGTGCAGTCGTACACTTAGGTGGTACTAATTCTACACTTTGGGACGAAGACTTCTACTGGAGTTGTGGAGTAGCTAGCTCTATTGGAGCATCAACAAGTTATGAAGAAACATCACAAGCTGTTTATGACCATCTTTTCCACGAAAATGAAGAAGATCCGTATTTCTCAGCTGGTCAAATGAATTATATGGGTAATATGTCAGTAAATTCAAGCTCATCATCCAACAAACAATATTACTGGGAAATATACCATTGTATGGGTGACCCTTCTTTAATGCCTTATGTTGGTGTTCCTGACGAAGTTGCTGCTTCTTATCTTTCTACTGTTCCAATCGGAATGTCATCTTTAACTGTAACAACTGAAGAAATGGCTTATGTTGCTATTAGCATTGATGGGGTACTATTAGATGCAAAACTTGCTGATGCATCTGGTATCGTAGTTCTTGAATTTGATCCTTTATCTACAGTTACAACTGCTGATCTTGTTATTACAAAACAATTTCGTTCACCTCATATTGGTGAAGTAATGGTTGTACCAAACTAAAATGATTATGATGCTATGCTTCAAACAATTAGTGTTCCTGCTGATATGGTTCATATATCAGAAGCAACATTAAGTCCGCAGGTTACAATCCTAAATTTAGGTCAATTAAATCTTACATCTGTAACTGTAGCATACTCATTAAACGGAGGTGCTGATGTTACTGTTAACTGGGAAGGTGATTTAGCAACACTGGAAACAGATATTGTTACTTTCCCTGAAATTACTTTACCTGCCGGTGAAAACACAATTGTAGCATATGTTGATGCTCCTAACGGAGAAACTGATGAGTATCCTGATAACGATGAAGCTACAAAAGATGTTCTTGTTTATGCGGGTAACGCAAAACTAACCGAGGCATTAAGCCCTGAAACGATAATGTGTAATACAAATACGTTTATTCCACAAGTTGTATTGAAAAACCTTGATTCTTACAACCTTACTTCTGCAACTATTAGTTACACATGCGGTGCAATTACTGATGAAGTAAACTGGACAGGATCTCTTGCTGAAAATGCAACAGAAACAATATCTTTCCCAGAAAACGCATTCCCTGCAGGAAACAATACAATAGTATATGCTATTGAGAGTGTAAATGGTGGTGGTAACTACGCAACCAGTGGTACGAGCATAAGCGTTGATTTTATGGTTGTTGAAACTGGTGAATCATTTGAGTTAGATTTATTAACAGATAACTATGGTGAAGAAACTACTTGGGAATTAGTTGATGATGCTACATCAAATGTACTCTATTCTGATGGTCCTTATCCAACAAGTACAGAAGCTCATTATTTTACAGATTTCTGTTTAGGACCAGGTTGCTACACTTTTACAATTTACGATTCTTGGGGTGACGGATTGGCTCCATGGTATGGAAACCAAGGTAGCGTAACAATCACTAATACAAATACTAGCGAAGTAATTTACTCATTAGCAGGAGACGGCTTTGAAGATGAAGCATCATTTAGCTTTTGTGTAGAAAATATTTCATGCCCAATGGATATGGAAGTAAATATTACAGATGAATCATTCACTTTAACCGGTGGAATTCCTGAAGGTGGAACATATACCGGAACAGGAGTAACAGATAATGTATTTGATCCAGCAGCTGCAGGAGAAGGAAATCATACAATAACATATACATATTCTTTTGAAGGAACAGATGACCTTACTTGCGATTTCACAATTACAGTTACAGATAATTCAGGAATATTTAATGCTACAAATGAAAATATAGAAGTATATCCAAATCCAACTAACGGATTATTACATTTGAATTTTGAATCAACAGAATATCGTAAAATTGAAATTCTTAGTCTTACAGGTCAAATTATTAAAGAAACATCTTCTGATTCTGACAAAACTAAATTAGATCTTTCAGAACTTGCTGAAGGTACTTACTTTGTTAGAATTAAAACTGAGGATAACGTTTCAGTTATAAAAATCAACATTTCAGAATAATAAGTTATTAGATATTTAAAGAGCCGGTTTATACCGGCTTTTTTTATACACTAACCGTTTGTTGTCGTTTACTATTTTATTAGTATATTTGTGAAAACTTCATATCATGAAACGAATTTGTCCTGTTTGCAAATCAGAATTTGACGGTAGAATAGATAAGAAATTTTGTTGTGATCAATGTCGAAATACATATAACAACATACTTCATCAGGAAACCAATAACTTTACACGTCAAATTAATAGAATACTTCGTAATAACCGCAAAGTTTTATTTGAATTTTATAGTAATAACATTCGCAAAGTAAGTAAAGAGAAACTCTTATCTGCAGGTTTTAATTTTGATTATATGACTAATATTTACAGAACAAAAACCGGTAAAATATATTACTTTTGTTACGACCTTGCATACATAAGTAGTGATGACGATTATTACAATATTGTTGAAAGAAAAGAATATGTATAATAAATATTATAGCTATGATTAAAATAACTGATAAGTACCTAATCGATGAAAGCGTTGCTTACATTTTAAACGATGTTAAACAATTAAATGACATTCAGTTGTCTAAAACTGAATTAAGTTTTGCAAAAAAACAACTTCAGGATAAAATCTATTTTGTTCACATCAATTCATTTTACAAGTCTTCATTTATTCTACTGATAAATAAGGAAAAGGATAAAGCAACTCAACTTGAGGATATACGTAAGGCTGGACATAAAATTGTAACAGAAATAAAAGACCTGAAAACAGAAACTATTAATATACTCAATTTAGATATTGATGAGTTTACTTTAGCATTATGTGAAGGCTTAAAGCTTAGCACATACACTTTTAATAAGTATTTCAAGGATAAAAAAGATAAAGAATCTCCGCTTAAAGAAATAAAAGTTGTTTCTGATAGCATTGAAGAAAAACAAATTCTTGAACTCAATGCAAAGACAGATGGAGTTTTCATAGCTAGAAATATTGTAAATGAGCCATTATCATTTATGACAGCTAAAAAGCTTTCAGAGGAAATCGAAAGGGTTGGTAAAGAATCTGGTTTTAAAACTGAAATTCTTGATAAAAAGAAGATTGAAAGTTTAAAAATGGGTGGGTTGATTGCTGTAAACCGTGGAAGTATGCATCCTCCAACTTTCAGTATTATGAAATGGGAGCCAGAAAATGCAATAAATGATAAGCCATTTGTTTTTGTTGGTAAAGGTCTTGTTTTTGATACTGGCGGAATAAATCTTAAACCAAGTGGTTATCTGGAAACAATGAAAAGCGATAAGTCTGGTGGAGCAACAGTTGTTGGTCTGATGGCTGCAGTGGCTAAAGCAAAATTGCCATTAAAAGTTATTGGTCTTGTACCTGCTACAGATAATCGTCCCGGGAATGATGCATATGTCCCTGAAGATATAATTAAAATGTTTGACGGAACAACAGTTGAAGTTTTAAACACTGATGCAGAAGGGCGAATGATATTAGCAGATGCTTTAGCATATGCAAAAAAATATAAACCCGAATTAGTAATTGACTTGGCAACTTTAACAGGTGCTGCTGTTGTTGCTGTAGGTGAAAATGCAACGGCAATAATGGGTAATTACAGCCCAGCTATTGAAAATATCAAAGCAAAAGGTTTCGAAGTTTGGGAAAAGCTTGTTGAACTTCCACTTTGGGACGAATATAAAGAACAACTGAAGTCTAGCGTTGCAGATCTTAAAAATATCGGTGGCAAATACGCAGGATCTATTACTGCAGGTAAATTTTTAGAACATTTTACTGACTATAATTGGGTACATTTAGATATTGCAGGTCCAGCATTCACTGAAAAGACCGACTCTTACAGAGGAATTGGGGGAACAGGGGTTGGTGTTAGACTCTTATTTGAATTCCTAAAAGATAAAACAAAATAAAATTCAAAATACAAATAATAAAATAACAATATGAGCAAAATAAAAATTGGGATAACTCATGGTGATATAAATGGAGTATCTTACGAAATCATTATTAAAGCCTTAAGCGAACCTAGATTGCTAAACAACTTCACTCCTGTTATTTACGGAAGTCCAAAAGTTTTTGCATATTATAAAAAAGCGCTTAATAGTAATATTCAGACAAATTCAATTAACTCTGGTGATGAAATTAAAACAAAAAATATCAATATTATAAATTGTAATTCCGAAGATATTCGTGTTGAGATCGGAAAATCAACAGAAGCTGCTGGTTTAGCATCTTACCAGGCTTTAGAAAAAGCTACCGAAGATCTTAAAAACAATATAATAGATGTTTTAGTCACTGCTCCGATTAATAAAAATAATATTCAGGCTGCAGGATTTAATTTCCCTGGACATACCGAATATCTCGCTAAAGAATTTGGCGCCGACGAACATTTAATGATTTTAATGAATGAACAGATAAAAATAGGCGTTGTAACTGGGCATATTCCGATAAAAGATGTTGCATCAACTATCACTAAAGAACTAATTCTTAAAAAACTTAATGTTCTCAATGAAACTTTAAAATCTGATTTTGTAATAAATAAACCTAAAATTGCTGTTTTAAGTCTGAATACACATTGTGGTGATCACGGTGTAATTGGTGATGAAGAAACAGAAGTGATTATACCTGCTATAGAAGAAGCAAAAGAAAATGGAATTCTTACTTTTGGTCCCTACCCTGCTGATGGATTTTTTGGTGCTTTTGAATTCAAAAAATTTGATGCTGTTTTGGCAATGTATCACGACCAGGGATTAGCACCTTTTAAAGTTATTGCATTTGAAGACGGTGTTAATTTTACAGCTGGGTTACCTATTGTAAGAACATCTCCATCTCACGGTACAGCATATGAAATTGCCGGTGAAAATCTTGCTAATGAACATTCTTTTAGAAGTGCTTTATATTTAGCAATGGATATTTATAAAAACCGCAATGAACAATATAATCTCGAAAAGAATGCGGTTAATATTGATGAATTTAAAGATCTTAGTGAAATAAATAAAACAGACGAATAAATGGCATTATATACAATAGATGAAGCTAAAGATTACCATAGCAAAGGAAGAAAAGGAAAAATTGAAGTTGTTATAACAAAGCCGTTTCAGTCACAAAAAGATTTATCATTAGCGTACACACATGGAGTAGCTGAACCATGTCTTGACATTGACAAAAATAAAGAAATGGTTTATGAATATACTGCAAAAGCAAACCTCGTTGCAGTAATATCAAATGGGACAGCAGTCTTAGGTCTGGGTGATATTGGTCCTGAAGCTTCAAAGCCAGTAATGGAAGGGAAAGGCCTTTTGTTTAAAGCTTTTGCTGATGTTGACGTTTTTGATATCGAAATTGATGAAAAAGATCCACAAAAACTTATTTCCATTGTAAAATCTATGGAACCTACTTTTGGAGGAATAAATCTTGAAGACATCAAGGCTCCAGAATGCTTCGAAATAGAAGAAGAGCTTAAAAAAATAACTGATATTCCTGTTTTTCACGATGATCAACATGGTACAGCAATAATCTCAGGTGGTGCATTATTAAATGCAATTAAAATTGCAAATAAAAACATAGAAGAAATTAAAGTTGTTTTTAACGGTGCTGGTGCTGCTGGAATTAGTTGTGCAAGACTTTTTAATTCTCTTGGAGTAAAAAAAGAAAACATTATTCTATGCGATTCTAAAGGTGTTGTAAAAAAAGATAATCCTAAAAACAATAAATACAAACAGGAATTTGCCACTAAACGTGAAATTGAAACACTAGCCGATGCATTAGTAGATGCAGATGTTTTTGCCGGAGTATCAGTAGGAAATGTTGTTAGCAAAGAAATGCTGAAAACAATGGCTGAAAACCCTATTGTTTTCGCTATGGCTAATCCTACTCCCGAAATATCTTATGAAGATGCCGTTGAAGCACGTCCAGACGTCATTATGGCTACAGGCAGAAGCGATTATCCTAATCAAGTAAATAATGTGTTGGGATTTCCATTTATTTTTAGAGGAGCTTTGGATGTTCATGCAACTTCTATAAATGAAGAAATGAAAATAGCTGCAGCAAAAGCTCTTGCTGAAATGGCTCATCTTCCTGTTCCTCAATATGTTTGCAAAGCATATAATACCAATAAAATCGAATTTGGTTCTGAATATATCATACCTAAACCTCTTGACTTACGTGTAATCGAATTTGTTGCTCCCGCAGTTGCAAAGGCTGCTATTGAATCCGGTGTTGCCCGTAAAACAATAAATAATTGGGATGAATACAAGTTACAACTACGTAAAAGAGTTGAAAGAGTTCATCATAATTATCAGATTACAACAGAAGATAATTAGACTTTTTATTAGTAAATACGAACGGCTGTGAGTATTTACTAATGGTTAATTTCTCAAGAACATATATAAGTTTAGTCTCTCCCATAATCCATATGAGTATTGCAAGTTTATTGCACCAAATACATATTTTCTATATCTTTACAGAAAATCATCATTTATGAAGAAATCTGTACTCATTTTACTTTTAGCTATATTAATCTCTAGTATTGCTGAAGCTCAAGTTGTATCCATTAACACAGCTTTAAATATTGCTCAAAACACGATTTTAGAACAATTTTCAAAAATTGATTCCGGAAATAAATACGAAATTAAATCATGGATTACAGAATCATATGAAAACAAGACTATTTATTATGTTTTCAATCTAAGTCCTCAGGGATTTATAATTATTTCTGCAGATAGATCTGCAAGTCCTGTACTTGCTTTCTCAAATGAATCAAATTATGAAACAGATGAAAATCCTGCTGTACAGTTTTGGCTCGACACATATAAAAAACAAATAAATTACAATGTTGAAAACAATATCATTCCGACATCAAAAACATCAAATGAATGGGCAAGATTAGAGATATCATCAAGCAGTTTTACTCCTAAAAATAACACAAAAACTGTAGATCAGTTGCTTCATACTACATGGGATCAGGGAAGATATTATAATTCACACTGTCCCGAAGATTCTGAAGGACCGGATGACCATGTTGTTGTGGGTTGTGTTGCAACTGCGCTGGGACAATTAATGAATTATTTCAGACATCCTGCTGTTGGAACAGGTTCATATGGATACAATCATGATGTTTATGGTTGGATAGAAGTCAATTTTTCTGAGCAAACTTACGACTATGATCATATGCCGGTTGAGCCTCATGATTACAATGATAATCTCGCAAGATTGCTATATAATATCGGAGCATCTGTTGATATGAATTATGGTCCAAACGGAAGTGGAATGTGGAATCATAAAGGCGCTTATACTTTACTTACATATTTTGATTACGATCCTTCCACGACATATTTGTTTAAAGATAGCTTACCCGTTGATTTTGACTGGAATGGAACTTTTGTTAATCATCTAAATCAGAATATTCCTCTATATTATGCAGGCTGGAGCGATTATGATTTTATTAGCGGTCATGCTTTTATTCTCGACGGATATACAGACTCAACCCATTATCATATCAATTGGGGTTGGGGTGGTTCTATGGATGGTTATTTTGTAATCGATGACCTGACTCCTGGTGGATCTGATTTTACTTTATTACATGAGGTTATTGTAAATGCAGTACCTGTTACACCAGCAAGTACATGTGGAGAAACTAAAGAAATACATTCATGCGAAGGTATTATCGAAGATGGTAGTGGACCATTACAATTTTATGAAAATGACACTGAATGCTCATGGCTTATTATGCCAACAGATTCTGTAAGTGGAATAGAATTCGAGGTACTTAAACTAGTTATGGATGAAGATGATTACATTATTATTTATGATGGAGAAAATGATACTGACCCGGTAATTGAGACAATCTATGGCAATAGTTCAATTGAAACTTTTGAAAGCACATCTGAAAAAGTACTAATCAAATTCTTTACCGATTCTGATTCAGTAAATGATGGTTGGCTAATTGCCTATGAAGGAATTAAACCTGATTATTGTAATTTAATGCAAACAGTTACAGAGCCTACTGCAACAATCACAGACGGTAGTAATGCATACAATTATCAAAACAATACATATTGCAATTGGGTTATTCAACCAGATGGTGCCGAAAGCATAAGAATTACATTTACAGATCTTGATATTGAGCCGGTAAATGACTATGTGAAAATAATTAATGAATCTAATCAAACTGTAGCAAATATATCTGGTACAGAACTCCCTACACCTATTTTAATAATGGGTGAAAAAGTAACAATAACATTTAGATCTAATGCTGCAACAAGAGCCGGTGGTTTTAGTCTATATTATGAAATCAACAAAGACGGAATTGAAAAAGACAAAGTCGATAACTTGAGTATTTACCCTAACCCTGTAACAGATTATCTTAATATTGATTATAAAATCACAAATAATTTTACAAGTATTAAGATTTTATCAATTGAGGGTAAATTGATTAAAGCTTATAATGAAGTCCAAGTTTCTGAAATATCCAGACTAGATTGCCGCGACTTAATAAATGGGATATACTTTATTGAAATAAGCACAAGTAGCAAAACTCTACGTTCAAAATTTATAAAAATATAAAACATAAGATATAAAAAAAGCCCTCTTGCAAGGGCTTACTATATCTTGTTTTTATTTACTTACCAACTTAAAACCCAAAGAGAAGGGTTTCCTGATTGACTTCTCAAATTGCTTAATTCAGCATTTGCAGATTCGCTATCAGCAAAACTTTTAACACTTACTCTATACATTCCGTTTGCAGCGGGAAGAATCTGAGAGTTAAACCCTTTTGCAATTAACTCAGATTGATAGTTCAATGCATTTGTTCTATCGGCAAATGAACCTCCAATGATATGAATATTCAGATTTTGATTTATTGTTTGAACCTCCATAGTTTCTTCAACTACAATATCAACAGGCTCAACAATTTCTGTTTCGACATTTTCAACTTCAGTAGTAACCTCATCCGAAGAATCATCAACAAGTATTATTTCATCAGAATTCGTTTCAGTATCAATTTCTGTGTTTACAATTTCTGTATCTGTTTGATTTGAAGTTGAACTATCAACAATTTCAACAGGGATTACATTTGCCTGTTGCTGAACAGGATCTTTTTCAAGGCGTATCCAATCAAACTGAATTGAAATAAATAATAACCCAACAATAACAGCTGCAGCAGTTGTATAGAAAACTGCAGGCTTAATTGTTCTTGATTTCTTATTTCTCTTTGCAGATTTTGTTTTTGATAATTCCTTTGGTTTTTGAATTTCTATCGCTTTTTTACCTCCGCTTATCATTGGGTAGCTAAAGCTTTTTAGCCCAAACGACTGCTCAAGTAAATTTAGGTCAGCATTAGGAATAAAAACCAAAGTATTGTCTTTATGAATAATTTTTCCTAAAGAACCAAATTGTAAACTTCCCTTTGATTTAAGAATATTGTTTAGTTCTTCAACAAAATCTTTTACGTTTTTCTCAGCTAAACTCCAGTTATTATCAACTGCTTTGCTAACATAATTTATAAGTAAACCATCATTTGAACGCAAATCCTGATTAAAAGCAATTCTTTTAGCCGGAGGACAGAATTCTTGATTGCGAAGATCAACTTTAGCTTCAAAATAATTAGCTACAAATCCCCCAAATTCAGGGATTATCACACAATCATTTTCCTTAAGTAGCTGATATACACTATTATATAAATTCATTGGCAACAATCATTTAGAATGTAAAGATAGCACTTTTTTTATAATCCGACAATAATAATCTCTACTCGCCTGTTCAAACGACGTCCTTCTTCAGTTTCATTATCTGCAATAGGCACTTTATTTCCAAAACCTCGATACTTCATTCTCGATTTATCAATCCCTTTTTCTAGTAGATACTAGTAAACTGAAGCTGCACGTTTTACAGACAGACTTTTGTTATAAGAGTTTGATCCGATATTATCAGTATGGCCACGAATTTCAATTCTAAGACTTGGTTTTGAATTTAAAATATCAAAAAGCTTATCTAGTTATGTATAGGATACAGTCAACAAATCGCTTGAATTAAATTCGAAGAATATTCTGTTTAGATTAAACTTATCTCCAATATTGGCATTATTAAATGCATCATCAGTAATTTCAGATTCCTTCATGCTAAGTACAGATATATTTGAATCTCCTGAATCATTTCCGTTATTTGAAGCTAAATTATTATCTCCATTATTATTTGATGCATCATTGTTATTACCATTGTTATCAGAATTATTACTACCATCATTATTTGAACCGTTAGAATCAGATCCGCTATCCCCATTAATATCATTGGAATTATTATCAGAATCATTTCCGTTATTAAGTGCAGCAATCTGATCTGCAGTAAGTGTATTATAACCAGTTTCAGGGTCAAACTTATCTGACATCCAGTCTGAACCAAATGATAAATCATTTAAACAACCACATTCAAACTCACTTTCTATTTCAAAAACTATAACGTCATCAATATAATAATAGGCATAAATAAAGTTTGTATCTGTTGTTTCAAAATCGTTTTGGTTATAATTCGTAATGCTATTATCCCAAAAGTTCCCAATAGTGAGATATTTCTCATTCCCTCCTGCTCTGTAGATTCCACATAACTCCTGCCAATAATCTATATTATCCATTATATGGCCTGGTTTATTTATTACCTGAGGACGCTGAATAATCAATCCTGCATCTTTAGTCCCAATCTTCTCAGATGTCAATGTTATTCCTAGGGCATCAACTGCAAACATCGATTTCGAAGAATTTGCATAAAAAAGTTTTACACAGTACAAATGGTCTATGCGGAGAGGCTCACTTAATTTTGTTTGAATATATTCTCTTGACACACCTTGAACGACCTTTGTTGTATCATAAAAAACCTCTCTCAGAATTATCCCTGCATATGCACCTCCCTCATTGGGGTACATCTCTCCGGCAAAATTAACAGGCACTCCTGCATCGTAGGGGCTACAAATATGAAGTAGGTCGGGCGTTCCTTTATTTGGATTTAACCACTCCGGATATGGTTTAGCAACAGGAAGAGTAGCAAAAGTCTGAGGGCATGACCAAGCATTTTCAAAACCATGATTTGGAACTAAATTTTGAGCAAATAGTCCCAAAGAAATGAATAAAAGTAATGAGATATTTAATGTAATTTTTATCCTCATCTAAGTATAACTCACAAAAACCTTAATTTATTTTTATTGTTTAGGTTTTCTCTTTAAACTCCACTGTGCGAGATTTAGTCTTTTAGGTTTACGTGGAAAAACCTGACTCATTTTAATAAGTCTATTATACGATTTAACATGCCTGTCCTTTTTCTAATTATAGATGTCTGCAATATTAATTAGAATTCCTGTCTCTTCAACACCGCCAAAGGCATCATTCTCGACAGTTCCAAATGTAATCATTGATGGAGACAAGTTCATATATGCATTTACCAACGGTGGAATCTTCTCTCCCACTTTTCTCACCATTGCATTGAGCTTTTTATAATCTGCATCATAATTATCTCCAAAGAACAGATTCTTAACATTTTCAAAATCAAAATCAATAGGATTTTTAGGAATAACATAATTTCCTTTATCAGGAAAGTATAATTTCAAAAATGTAAGGATATAATTTCGGGCTTGTAGTTCAAAATGTTTGTACATCGTCACTTTGCCAAAGAAATATTTCATTTCAGGATACTCGATAATCAAGGCCCCTAATCCATCCCAAAGATTATCAAGTGCAAACATCCCTTTTCGGGCATTACGACCATACTGATATTTAGGCTGAACAAATGAACGTCCGAGTTCAATTGTATAAGGAAGATAATTTTTTAGAAAATCTTCAGAAAAATCAAATAAATGTGTAGTAGCAAGTTTTTCATCCGGATCATCGAGTACCGATTCCCCAAGAATAAAACGATATCCTCCAATAATCTCATTTTCGTCAGGATCCCATACAATCAACTGTAAGTATGGATCATCAGAGAGGTCATAAGAATCTATATCTGAGGCTTTTCCTGTTCCACCTCCCGCCATACGGAAAGTTATTTCACGTAAACGACCTATTTCTTTCATTAAATTTGGTGAATCCTTATGAGAGAAAACATAAATCTCCGTATTACCAAAATTTGACTTACGCAAGAGTTTCTCGCTGGTCAATTCCATAAGTAAGAGGTCTTTACTTACAGGAGGTATTATAGTATTCATTCTTGCCATTACGCAAAGTCTTTATCAATTTCTACTTGCAAATTTAAGAAATATTCGGGGAAGAATATCTTTTTTTTATTGATTATTAAATAAAAACCAGATGCAAATTATAATTACAATCTTATTCAATTATAAGTTCCTATATAAAAAGGACTATAACTAATAAACAAATATCTTTACTGTCTTATTTGTTTCTTTAGATTCTGCCCTGACAATATACATACCTGCAGGAATATCATTTATTGTAAGCTTTGACTCATTTCCACCAAGATACTTACTATAAATAAGCTGTCCATTTATTGAAATAATAGAAATTTTACATTTACCATTATAAACTCCCTGTAAATCAACAATCAAACTGCTATTAAGCGAAAACACTTTTAACTGGATATTTTCTGAGTATTTGACATTTTCACGACTAACAAGATAATCGAAGTTCTCATAATATACATCATTATCAGTATCATAATCTATGGCATGAGTCCACATTAAATGTAATAAATCATTATCAAAAAACAATGAAGGTTGAGTATTTGAAGTCATATCAGTTGTAATTTGCTCTTCGTCACTCCAGCTAATACAATCATGTGATGATTTCCTGCATAGATTATAAACCCCGTAAGTATTTTTTGCATAATACAAATAATAGACCCCATCAGGTGAAACATTACAATAAGCATCATGAGAATTACAGTTTGATGTAATATCAAGTTCGGCAGACCAGTACTCCAAATCAGAACTAGTGCGCACATGAATATCATAATTTCCTCCTATATTTCTATGATAAGCAGCCATATAAGTTCCATCTGAGTGTTTACATATTCTTGCTCTGTATCCTCCTGCTACAATTTGATTTTTATCTGTATCCCACTCACTTAAAAATGGGCAATGAGCTACATACGCACCATTTCCCATAGATATATAACTCATTGTAAGCGACCCATCATCTTCAGCAATTACAATCGGGTCATATACACTTTGATTAGACGCCCAACCGAGATCAATTTGCGTTTTGTTAATCCAATTTATTCCATCAACAGATTCTATTGAATAAATCTTATAATAACCACTTTCGTCAGATGCATAAAAAAAACAAATTGTATCGTTTGAACATACAACAGAATGTGTCGACTGATTTCCCGATTGAGAAACGACAGTTTGCAGACCACTCCATGTGGCTCCGTTATCTTCAGAAAATGTTGCATAAAAGTCGCCTGAACCCCAGTCGGGATTTCTTTCAATTATAGCAATTAACCTTCCGTCAGGAGTTCTACACATACGCCCTGCAATATCATTTTCAGAACCACCCGATACAATTACACTTGCTGAACAAAACAAATGTACACTTACTAGTAATAGAATAAGAATATTAGATTTCATTTATTAAAAATAATTTGAGGACAATTTAGTAAATAATTGTCAACTTCTCAGGATTTAAATTTATATAACAAAGATACAAATTTTTCTTATTCACCTCTCATCTCATAAACTTTCCTCTTCAAAAATTCAGCCCACTCTTTGTATGATTTTGTTTTATCAAAAGTGCTGTATGGAATTGGTTTGCCAAAAGTAATTGTGATGGTGCGTCCTCTTTGCTTAAACATTTCGTTTACAAGATAAAGCATTTCGATATTGGTTTTTATTCCTAAAAACTTTCTCAGATTTGCCAATCTATAAAAGAAATTTGAGTTTCGTCCGTCAATATAAACAGGAATAATATCCCTTTTTGTTTCAATTGCTTTACTGACAAATGTCTTTTGCCATGGAGGGTCTTCAATTTTGCCACGCTTTTTTCTCGAAACTAAGCCTGCAGGGAAGAATAAAATTTGTTTATCTGATTCATAAGCTTCGTTTATCTTCTTAACACTATCACGTGATTGACCACCGAGCTTATTAACAGGGACAAACAAACCACTAATCGGTTTTAATGCCATAAGCAAATCATTTACAACAAAAACAAAGTCTTTGTATTTTTTTGCAACAATTTGCATTAACACTACACTTTCTAAACCACCAAGAGTATGATTTGCAGCAAACACAAACCTTCCTTCTTCAGGCACATTCTCAAAGCCGCGATAATCAATGCCTAATTCCATAAACTCAATACCAACATCCACAAAGTCCAGGTTCTTTTTGTCAGGATTTTCACGTAGAAAAGCATTAATCTCATCCTGATGGATAATACGTTCTAAATACCTGATAATGAATCGTGGAATCCTTTTAAGAGTCTTCGGATTTTTTGATCCGATTATGCTTCTAACATCAATCTGTAATAAATCTTCACCTGACATAATCGCATTGTTAATTTCTCACAAAAATAAAACAAATTCACCAAACTAACAACCCCCTGTATTCCAAAGTGTTACAATTTTTCGGCATAAAAGTTATTAACAATGTGGAGAAATGTGGAGGAAAATGTTTTTATGTGGGGGAAAATATCTATACTTTTACATCAAATTATAAAATGCATTTTATGTTTGTTGGTGAACACAGTGGTAAATTAGATAATAAAGGCAGAATCATTTTCCCTGCTCCGCTTAAGCGTCAGATACCTGATGAAGAGCAGCAGCAGCCCATGGTTTTGAAGAAAGACATTTACGATAAGTGTCTGATTCTGTATACCATGAGCGAGTGGCAATACCAGACTGGCATTCTCAAAAAGAAACTAAATCCTTTTAACAAAAGACATGCTGAATTCTTAAGGGAATATTACCGTGGAACCGCAGAACTACACTTTGACTCAAGCAACCGTTTACTAATTCCTAAAAAATTATTGGAATATATCGGAGCTGACAAAGAACTTGTTTTTGCAGGTCAAAAAGGTAAAATCGAAATCTGGTCCGGTGAAAGCTACAATGCTAAGCAAATTTCTCAAGAGGACTTTGCTGATTTGGCAAATGATATTCTGGGCGGAGATTTTGGATTTTATAACGAGGATTAAATATGTATCATAAACCTGTTCTACTTAATGAAAGCATACAAGGACTCAACATTTCACCCAAAGGGGTTTACTTCGATGTCACATTTGGTGGAGGAGGTCATTCCACTGAAATACTAAAACATTTATCAGACGAAGGACACTTATTTGCCATTGATCAGGATCAGGATGCACACAAAAATGCAATTGACGATCCAAGATTTACACTTATCTACGGGAATTTCAGATACATTAAAAATTATGTTGATTATTACAATTTAAATAAAGTTGACGGGATTCTTGCAGACTTTGGTGTTTCATCTCATCAGTTTGACATCGAAGGCAGAGGTTTTTCATTCAGATTAGGCGGTAGCCTGGATATGAGAATGAATATTGAACAAAGCAACACTGCTGCAAATATCCTCAATAATTACAAAGAAGAAGAACTTTACAGGGTTTTCAAACAATACTGTGATATTACCAACCCCGGAAAATTGGTTGGTTTGATTACACAAGAACGTTCTATCTCTGAATTTACAGATATTGAAAAGTTTCTTGAAGTAATAAAACCTGCTACTCCTGCAAAAAAGGAAATTAAATATCTGGCACAAGTTTTCCAGGCATTAAGAATAGAAGTAAATGACGAGATAAATGCACTAAATATTTTCCTCGATTCATGTGCAGACATTTTACTTCCAGGTGGTAGATTATCAGCAATATCATATCACTCGCTGGAAGACAGGCCTGTGAAAAACCTTATTAAAACCGGAAACACAAGAGGTGAATTAATAAAAGACTTTTATGGGAGAACAGATTTGCCTTTTAAAGCTGTTAACAGACAACTTATTCTACCAAGCGAATCAGAAATTGAAGACAACCCAAGAGCAAAATCAGCAAAATTAAGAATAGCAGAAAGAGTATGAGTGAATCTAAAAAAATAACAAAAACACAGGTAAAAGCGACAATCCGGGGACTAGTCAACGGGTCGATCGTAGCCAGCGATATTGTTAGGAAACAGATTCCATTCATCATAGTAATCTTTGTGCTCGGCTTAGTCTACATCTCAAACAGATTCCATGCAGAAAAAGTATTTCGAGAAACCGAAGAAACACAAAAAAGAATAGAAGACTTACGTGCAGAAAAAATCGAGATACAATCAAAACTAATGACTAGTAGCAGAAGAGGACAAGTTCTAAAAATGCTTGAAGAGAAAGGGTCAACACTTGAAGAAGCAAGTGCACCACCACAAAAAATTTCATACCAAATAAAAACAAGTGAGTGACAGAACCAACATATTAGCCAAACTTAACATCCTGTATATCCTTATGCTGGTGTTTGGATTTATTATCGTTGGTAAGATTGTCTATTACCAGTTCTTTTATGATCAGGAAATCATTGAAGAAGCATTAAAAACAACTCGAATTTACACAACAATTGAACCTATAAGAGGTGATATTTATTCAAGTGACGGAAAATTATTAGCTACCTCTGTAGCATACTTCGAAGCCGGTATTGATTTAAACTGCGATGCAATAACACAAGAGGTTTTTGACTAAAACATCGACTCTCTGGCTCTTTGTCTTGGAAACCTATTCGAAGATAAAACATCACAAGAGTTTAAAGATGAAATGATCGCAGCCCGTGATAACGGTTCAAGATATTATAGATTTAGTTATAAGATCAGCTATTATGATTTTAAAACCATGTCAGCTTTTCCACTACTAAGAAACGGTAGAATTAAAGGCGGTTTTGTTTATCAAAAAACATTTAAGAGAGAAAAACCTTTTGGTGAGTTAGCAAGGCGTACAATAGGCACTGTTGCAAGCACTGGACGCATTGGTGTTGGTCTTGAGGATGCTTACGATTCCGATTTAAGAGGTGTGGAAGGTTATACTGTAAAAGAAAGGATCCCGGGTAATATGTGGATGCCTGTTGAAGATGCACAGTATATCGAACCCAAAGATGGCCTTGATCTTATTACAACAATAGACATTGGAATTCAGGATGTTGCAGAAACGGCTTTAGAAAAACAGCTCAGAAAACATGATGCTGAATACGGAACTGTTGTTGTAATGGAAGTTAAAACAGGTAAAGTTGTAGCAATTGCCAATCTTAAAAAACACACTGAAGGATTCTATTATGAAGAAAGAAACTTTGCTGTAGGAAATGCAACCGATCCCGGCTCAACTTTTAAACTGGCGTCTTTGATTGTCGCTATAGAAGATGGTTATGTAACCGCTGACCAAATGATCGAAACAGGCGATGGCACCATTAAATACTATGGAAGAACCATGAGAGATTCTCATGAAGGAGGTTATGGCACTATTACTGTTCAAAAAGCTTTTGAAGTTTCCTCCAATGTTGGTATCTCAAAAATAATTAGTGAAAACTACAAAAGCAATCCTTCTCAGTATGTCGAAGGCTTAAAGAAATTACACCTCGACCAACCAGTTGGCACAGTAATCAAAGGAGAGGCAATTCCGGTTATACACGAACCTGGAGACCCTGAATGGTCTGGTCTATCTCTCACTCAAATGTCAATTGGATATGAATTACAAATTACTCCTTTACAGATATTGACTTTCTACAATGCAATTGCAAATAATGGGATCATGGTTAAACCTATCTTTGCTGAAGCCTTATCATACAGAGGTGAGATTGTCAAAGAATTAGAAACAGAGGTAATCAATCCACAACTATGCTCCCAAACAACAATAGCAGTAGTTAAACCAATGCTTGAAGGAGTTGTTGAAAATGGTACTGCTAAAAACATTAAGAGCGAAAATTATAAAATTGCCGGTAAAACCGGAACTGCTCAGATTAATTATGGTAACGATAGTATCCCAACGGCATATCATGCATCTTTTGTTGGTTATTTCCCAGCTGAAGCTCCGGAATATTCCTGCATTGTTTCAATTTATAAACAAAGAAGAAAAGGCTTTTATGGAAATATCGTTTCCGGACCAGTTTTCAAAGAAATAGCTGACAAAATATATGCTACCAATCCTAAATTCCACATGTTTACTTCAAACTTTACAGTTACGGAATCAATCCCTTATTCTAAAAATGGGAATAAAGAAGAAACTGACAAGGTTTATGACTGGTTGCAAATAAGTACAAATTATCAAAATATGGGTCAAACCCAATGGGTAAAATCAAACGTCGAAAATCACCAGGTAAAATATAGTCCAATAAACTACAGCGATAAAACTAAGGTCCCAAATGTAATAAACATGGGCTTAAAAGATGCACTGGTAATACTCGAAAGTTATGGTTTACATGTACATGTTGAAGGCAGAGGAAAGGTTGTTCGCAAATCACCTGCTCCTAACAGTTCATTTATTGAAGGAGATGAAATTACAATTACGTTAAAATGAGAGATTTAAATAAAATACTAACCAAATTAAATTCCGTATGTACACAGATTAATAATAATATGAATTACGAAAAGCCGGAATTTGACTCCAGAAAAGTCAGCAAAAATGATTTATTTGTTGCTATTAAAGGAACTGTCTCAGACGGACACAGTTTTATTCCAAAGGCTATTGAACTTGGAGCTAAGGTTATTGTTTGTGAAGAGTTACCAGAAAATTTAGATAAGAATGTCAATTATATTCAAGTTACATCAAGCTCTGAAGCGCTGGGAATAATTGCTGCAGACTATTTTGACAATCCATCAGAAAAGCTAAAGCTTATTGGTATTACAGGAACTAACGGCAAAACAACAATTGCAACCAGCCTGTATAACCTGACTAAAGCAATGGGTTATAAAGTTGGACTTATTTCAACAATAAACATTCTCATAAACGACAAAAGCATTACAGCCACACATACAACTCCGGATCAAATTACAATAAATAAGTATCTAAACGAAATGGCTATAGAAGGTTGTGAATATTGCTTTATTGAAGTAAGCTCCCACTCTACGGTTCAAAACAGAATTTTTGGTCTATATTTTAGCGGGGGAATATTCACAAATATAACTCACGACAATCTTGATTTTCATAAAACATTTAAAGAGTATATCAAAGATAAGCAAAGGTTTTTTGAATTATTACCAAAAGATGCTTTTGCACTGACAAATATTGACGATAAAAATGGAAATATAATAGTTCAAAACACCAAGGCTAAAAAATACACTTACTCACTAAAATCAATATCAGACTTCAAATCTAGAATATTGGAAAGCCATTTTGATTCAACACTTATTACCATTAACGATAATGAGTTATGGACAAGTTTTATAGGCAACTTTAATGCATACAACCTTTTAGCTGTATATGCATGCGCTGTTTTAACAGGATTAGATTCACAGGATGTACTTCGCGAAATTAGTATCTTAAAACCCGTTGAAGGACGTTTTGAAACGATTAAATCGACAGATGGAATTAGTGCTATTGTAGATTATGCGCACACACCTGATGCAGTAAAAAATGTACTTACTACAATAAATGAAATTCTGGATGGTGCAGGCCAGCTCATCACAGTAGTTGGAACAGGTGGTGACAGAGATACTACTAAACGTCCTGAAATGGCATCTATCGCAGTTGAGTTAAGCAACAAAGTCATTCTAACATCAGATAATCCACGTACAGAAGATCCTGAAAAGATTCTTGATGATATGCAAACGGGTGTAAGAATTGACCAAAAACGAAAAGTTCTAATAATAACAAACAGAGCTGAAGCAATAAGAACTGCGTGTATGATGGCAATGCCTGGTGATGTAATATTGGTTGCAGGTAAAGGTCATGAAAAATACCAAGAAGTTAATGGTGTAAGACATCATTTTGATGATAAAGAAATTATTGAAGAAAAGTTTAAAAATAAATAAGAATGCTATACTATCTTTTTGATTACTTAAATGAGTTGAACGTACCCGGAGCAGGGGTTATAGAATTTATTACGTTCCGTGCGGCAATGGCTGTAATCACCTCTCTTATCATCTCTATGATCTTTGGAAAAAAGATTATCAGAAAGCTACAAAGATTACAAATTGGGGAAGAAATAAGAGATCTGGGACTGGAAGGTCAAATGCAGAAAAAAGGAACTCCAACCATGGGGGGAATTATCATACTATTGTCGATAATAATTCCAACACTACTATGGGCAAAACTTGACAACATCTATGTCATTTTAATGCTTATCACAACAGTTTGGTTGGGGACTCTTGGTTTCATTGACGATTATATAAAAGTATTTAAAAAGAATAAAAAAGGACTACCCGGAAAGTTCAAAATTATAGGTCAGGTAGTACTTGGACTAGTAGTTGGGATAACACTATACTACAGTAATGACGTAGTGATTCGTGTAAAATGTGCAAGCCCTGCAACCGCTGACCAACAGATTATTGGCGACGACATTACCTATAGCAGCTGCGAAGAAGGAGATGTAATGTACCATGATGTAAAAACAACAAGAACTACTATCCCGTTTGTTAAAGACAATGAATTTAACTATGTAGAATTTGTAAACTTCCTAAACGATGATATCAAATACAAATTTGCTTGGATAATATTTGTTATAGCGACTGTGCTAATAATCACCGCCGTCTCAAATGGTGCAAATCTGACAGATGGCTTAGATGGTCTGGCAGCAGGATCATCTGCAATAATAGGAGTTACACTTGGAATACTCGCCTATGTATCTGGTAACTTAATTGCTGCAGATTATTTAAGAATTATGTATATCCCTCACACAGGTGAGCTTGTAGTTTATATGGCTGCATTTATCGGTGCTATGATTGGATTCTTATGGTATAATTCATTTCCGGCACAGGTTTTCATGGGAGATACAGGAAGTCTTGCAATTGGAGGCATAGTTGCTGTATTTGCTATAATTATAAAAAAAGAGCTACTACTCCCTATACTTTGTGGTGTATTCTTTATGGAGAGCTTATCTGTCATCCTTCAGGTAAGTTGGTTTAAATACACAAAACGAAAACATGGAGAAGGAAGAAGGATCTTCTTAATGTCACCTCTTCATCACCACTTCCAAAAGAAAGGATACCCCGAGTCAAAGATAACAGCAAGATTCTGGATTGTAGGTATGCTACTAGCTGTAATAGCAATTGTAACACTTAAACTTAGATAATTGTGGAAAAAAGAATAGTCATATTAGGTTCAGGGGAAAGTGGCACTGGTGCTGCTGTTCTTGCTGCTGTTAACAATTTCGACGTATTTGTTTCCGACAAATCTTCTATTGCTGATAAGTATAAAAAGATTCTTAAAGATTATAATGTTCAGTACGAAGAGAACAAGCATACAGAATATCTTATTCTGAACGCAGATGAAGTTATTAAAAGCCCAGGTATTCCGGATACTGTGCCAATTATTCAGAAACTTATTGAAGATGGTATTCCAGTAATATCAGAACTTGAATTCGCCGCACGATATACTGATGCTGTTAAAATCTGTATCACCGGGAGTAATGGCAAAACTACTACTACAATGCTTACTTACCACATTCTTCAAAAGGCCGGTTTAAATGTCGGACTGGCAGGCAATGTGGGACAAAGCTTTGCTTATCAGGTTGCAACACAAAACTTTGATTACTATGTAATTGAGATTAGCAGTTTCCAGCTTGATAACATGTATGAATTTAAAAGTGATTTGTCTGTCTTGATGAATATTACTCCAGATCATTTAGACAGATATGACTATAAATTCCAGAATTATGTAGATTCTAAATTCAGAATTCTTCAAAACACATCTGATAACGACAGTTTTATCTACTGTTCTGACGATGAAACAATCATAAAAGAAATATCCAAAAGAGAAATCAAAGCTGAACAATTTGAATTTACTCAAACAAAAGAAAGCGTTGAAAACGGCGCATTTTTAAACGAAATAGAAAAAGAAATAAACTATATGTCTAATAATAAACAGCAAATGACCATGCAAATTGAAGATCTTGCGATTAAAGGAAAACACAATGTGTACAATTCTATGGCTGCAGGTATTGTAGCAGAAAGACTTAATATCAGAAAAGATATTATTAGAGAAAGTCTAATGGACTTCCGTAATGTGGAACACAGACTTGAACCTGTTATAAGTGTACATGGAATTAAATTCATTAACGACTCAAAGGCTACTAATGTTAATTCAGCCTGGTATGCTCTTGAGTCTGTTGATTCAAAAATTATTTGGATTGCCGGAGGTATTGACAAGGGTAATGATTACAGCATTTTAATGGATCTGGTAAAATCAAAAGTTAAAGCAATTGTATGTCTTGGAAAAGACAACTCAGCATTACATAAAGCGTTTGGAGATATTGTTCCACGTATTGTTGATGCCAATTCAATGATTGAAGCAGTAAAAACTGCATATTATTTAGGTGAACATGATGACACAGTTCTTTTATCACCTGCATGTGCAAGTTTTGATCTTTTTGACAATTATGAAGATCGTGGTGAACAATTTAAATTATCAGTAAGATCATTATAAATGAAACTTACTTTAAAAAATATCTTTAGGGGTGACAGAGGAATATGGATCATTATCCTGTTTCTCTTCCTGTATTCTGTTTGGTCGGTTTACAGCGCTTCTGCACAATTAGCTTTCAGGTCATCAACAGGAAGTACTACTTTCTTTCTGTTAAAACAGATTTTCTATCTATTGGTGGCTGTAAGTGCGATTGTTGTTGTACATAATATCCCTTATAGATACTTTAGTAAAATGTCAGTATACCTTTGGTATTTATCTCTTGGGCTACTCGTTTTTACTCTTATTTGGGGGATGAATGTTAATGATGCCAGAAGATGGATACTTTTACCCGGAGGTATCACCTTTCAAACCTCTGATTTTGCAAAAGTTACATTATTAATGTACTTATCAAGAATACTGGCACTTAAAGAAGCCGAAATAAATACTCTTGAAGGATCCTTAAAACAAGTTTTCTTTCCTATTATTTTAACTTGTGGGCTTATTTTCCCGGAAGACCTGTCAACAGCAGTTCTATTATTTTGTATATCTATGATTCTTATTCTTTACAGCAAGATGAAGTTTAAGTACATTGCAATAATGGGTTCAATAATGCTAGGTTTAATGTTGATACTATTTATTTTAATCAAAACGAATCAAGACTTTTGTCGATTTAAAACATGGAACAACAGGATTGAAAGTTTCACAAGCTCTGATGGTGAAGAGAACATTCAGGAAAGGCATTCAAAGATTGCTGTAGCAACAGGTGGTCTATTTGGCAAGGGCCCTGGGAAATCAAGTCAAAGAAATATATTACCTCATCCTTATTCCGATTATATTTTTGCTGTTATTGTTGAAGAACTAGGATTAATCTTTGGTGCAATTCCTTTACTGGCTTTATACTTATATTTATTTTTAAGAGCAAGAAAAATTGTAAAAAATGTAAGTCTAAAATTCGGCGCATATATCACTGCAGGACTAAGCACATTAATTGTCCTGCAGGCACTCTCAAACATGGCAGTCACAACAAACGTATTTCCCGTAACAGGGCAACCTCTGCCGTTTGTGAGTTATGGTGGGACCTCGATATTTTTTACCGGAATAGCTTTCGGAGTAATTCTCAGTGTTAGCCGCAGTGTCCAAAAAGAAGAAGAGGAACAAGAAAATTCAGAACCAATTAGTACAGAAAGTGATGAGTAAAAGTTTTAAAGTAATAATTAGTGGTGGTGGAACAGGTGGACATATATTCCCTGCTGTTTCAATTGCAAATGCATTGAAAACAAAATACGAAAACATCGAGATTTTATTTATTGGTGCAGAAGGTCGCATGGAAATGGAAAAAGTTCCTAAAGCAGGTTATCAAATTATTGGTTTACCAGTAATTGGGATGAAGCGTAAACTATCACCACAAAACATTACATTTATTATTAAACTTTTAAAAAGTCTTAGCAGAGCAAAAAAAATTATTAAAGAATTTAAACCAAATGTCGTTGTCGGCGTTGGTGGATATGCGAGTGGTCCTGCAATGCGAATGGCTTCAAAACAACATATACCTTGCCTAATTCAGGAACAAAATTCATATCCCGGCATAACAAATAAACTAATGGCTAAAAGAGCGGCAAAGATTTGTGTTGCTTATGATAATATGGAGAAATTTTTTCCGTCTGACAAGATATTAAAAACAGGTAACCCTGTCCGCCAGGATATAACAGATTTAAATGGTAAAAGAGAGCAAGCATTCGAGCATTTTAAGCTAAATCCTAATAAGCCCACTATACTAATTGTTGGAGGTAGCCTTGGTGCTAGGACAATTAACAGAAGTATTTCTGCAGGCTTAAAAGATTATATAAAAAATGATGTTCAACTAATCTGGCAAACCGGAAAAAACTATATAGAAACTGCACACGAAGAAGTTAAAAACCTAGGTTCTGAAAACATATTTGTAAGTGATTTTATTTACAAAATGGATTTTGCATATTCAGCAGCAGATCTAATTATCTCACGTGCCGGGGCAAGTACAATTTCTGAACTGTGTATTGTTGGCAAGCCGGCTATATTTATTCCATAACCAAATGTTGCGGAAGACCATCAAACTAAAAATGCAATGGCATTAAGCACTGTTTATGCTGCACTAATTGTTAGAGATAAAGATGCTGAAAATGAATTAACCAAAACTGCATTAACATTATTAGGCAATCAAACACAAAGAGATTCATTGAGTACAAATATCAGCAAATTAGCATTACTCAATTCTGCTGACATTATTGCAGAAGAAGTTTATAAATTAGCTTATGGAAAATAAATATAAGAACATATATTTTATGGGTATTGGGTGCATTGGAATGAGTGCCCTGGCTCACTATTTCCATTATAACGATTACAATATCTCAGGTTATGACAAAGTTCGTAGTGAAAACTGCATCCGACTAGAAAATAAAGGTATTAAAATTCATTATGAAGATAATGATAATTCTATTCCTTTAGAGTTTAATGATAATCAAACGAGTCTAATTGTTTTTACACCCGCAATACCATCAGACAGCTATCTTCTAAATCATTTTAAAAACAATAATTTCACAATACTTAAAAGATCTGAGGTTCTTGGATTAATAAGCAACGAAAAAGAAACAATAGCAATTGCCGGAACACATGGAAAAACATCTGTTTCAAGCATCTCGGCATGGATAATGAGTAACGGACATGAATCATGCAATGCATTTTTAGTAGGTATTTCTAAAAACTTCAATTCCAATATTTTCATAAAACCTGAAAGCAAATATGCAGTTGTAGAGGCAGATGAATTTGATAGGTCATTTCTTACTCTAAGTCCTTCTACTGCTCTGATAACATGTATCGAAGCTTATCATCTGGACATCTACAATGATTTCGAAAGTTTAAAATCGGCCTTTATTGAATTTGCAAAAAAAATAAACAGAAAAGGTTCATTGGTTCTACATAATAGTATTGACAAAGAGATTTTTGAAAGAGAACTTGAAAACATTGAAATTTATCAATACGGAATAAATGACAGGTCAGCAGACTTTAACTTAACAAACATTGAGTACCATAGCGATTCTTGCTACTTTGACATCATTCATCCGAACGGAAAGATTGAAAGCATAAAGTACCAAATTGGTGGAGACCATAATCTGGAAAATGCGCTTGCTGCAAGTGCTGTATCACTTCTAAACTCAATTACAGGTGGTTTAATTAAAAATGCTTTAGAGGCCTTTACATGTGTAGTTAGAAGATTTGATGTTCAGCTAAAAACTGATAATTTTATTTATATAGATGATTATGCACATCACCCTAGCGAAATCAAGGCTTTTCTAAGTGCTGTAAAAACAATGTATCCTAACAGACAAGTAACAGCTGTATTTCAACCACACCTATACAGCAGAACAAGAGACTTTTATAAAGAATTTGCCAAAAGTCTTTCTATATGTGACAATTTAGTGTTACTACCAATATATCCAGCAAGAGAAAAACCAATAGAAGGAATTAATTCAGAACTTATCCTAAATCTCAGTACAGCTAGAAACAAACAAATTTGTCAAAAAGATAAACTAATAAATACAATCAAAGAATTAACCCCTGAAGTTCTTGTAACTATGGGTGCAGGAGATATCGATCAATTTGTTGAACCTTTAAAAATTGAATTTACAAAGTGAAAAAAGCTATTCTGAAAATATTAAAATGGAGTTTGCTAATAGCATACCTTATTTTCATGCTTAGCTTTGTTGGCAAGAAACATAGAAATGTCCACTGTATAGAGAAAAACATTCAGATAGATGAACCTCATAAGTTTGTCACAATTGAATCTGTTGATAAAATGTTGATTACAAATGGTATAAACCTCGACTCTTGTATTATAGATAAAATTAACTTTGATAAAATTGAAAATATACTTGAGAATAACCCATATATTAAAAGTGCCGAAGTATACAGCGATTTTTCAGGTAAACTAAATATAAACATCAAACAAAGAAAACCGGTAATGAGAGTTATTACTGAAAATAATGAATCATACTATTTGGATAAGACTTGTTCATTGATGCCGATATCAAATGACTATACAGCTAGTGTAATTGTAGCAAGCGGAAATATTACACACTCCTTTATAAATTCGAATATTGAAGAAAGTAATTACAACACAATAGATAAAACATACTCTTTTACACTAAAAGATCTATATGAGTTTGCAATATATCTTAGTGAACATGAATTATGGCAAAATCAAATAGAACAAATTTACATAAATGACAACAAGGAAGTTGAATTAGTTCCACGGGTTGGAAATCATATAATCATTTTAGGCAACTTGGATAATTATGAGTTTAAAATGGGGAAACTTGAAGCCTTATATAAAAAGGGCTTTGCACTAACAGACTGGAACATTTATTCTTCGATTAATTTAAAATATTCAAACCAGGTAATTTGTAAAAAAAGATAAACAATGGAAAACAAATCGGACATTATTGCAGCAATTGACATTGGAACTACAAAAATCGTAGCCATAGCCGGTAGAAAAACCGAAGCTAACAGATTTGAAGTTATTGGTTTTGGGACTACTTCTTCTAAAGGTATTAGAAGAGGTGTTGTTCTAAACATTGATGAAACTGTTAACTCAATAAGATTAGCATTAGGTAAAATCCTTAATGATTCAGGTTTGCGTTTAAACGAGGTTTATGTAGGTATTGCAGGGCAGCATGTTAAAACACAAAAAAACAGATGTAGTATTAAAATCGAAAGCGAAGACAACATTATAAAACGTGAACATGTTGAAGAGCTTATTGAATTAATGAATCAAACAGTTTCCGACCCTGGAGAAGAAATTCTCGATATTATTCCACAATCTTATATTGTTGATAAAGAAACAGGAATTGAAAACCCTATTGATATGACAGGTTCTCTGCTGCAAGGGAATTTCCATATAATTATGGGTAAAATGTCCATGGTGAACAATATTAAAAAGTGTGCTACAATTTCAGGTTTAAGAGTTAAATCACTTATTTTAGAACCTTTAGCTTCTGCAGAAGCAGTATTAACATCTCACGAAAGAAAATCAGGTGTTGCAATGATTGATATTGGTGGTGGAACTACAGATCTGGCAATAGTTAAAGACGATAGAATTATCCACACTGCTGTAATTCCGGTTGGTGGAAACACAATTACTAATGACATCAAGAATCATTTTTCAATTATGGAAAAACAAGCTGAAGAATTAAAAATTCAGTATGGTTCAGCAATTGAAGAAAAAAGTCAGGAAGATACAATAATTGCTCTTGAAGGTTTAAAAGGACGCGAAGAAAAAGAATTCACCTTAAGAGAACTCGTTAGCGTTATACAGGCAAGAATGGAAGAAATTCTTCACGCAGTTATGTTCCAGATTGAATCTGCAGGCATCAAAGACAAGCTTGCCGGTGGAATTGTAATCACAGGTGGTGGTTCCTTACTAAATAATCTTAAACAACTTGCAACTTACATCACAAGTAATGACATAAGAATTGCTTATCCAACAGAATATATTGAAGGTTCATATTCCGATATCATCAATAAACCTCAGTATTCAACTGCAGTTGGCTTAATTATGAAAGGATTCTCGTATAATACATTAGAAGAAGAAAAATCAATGTACGACAGGCTTAATGAAGAAGAATTAGAAGAAGAAAACCATAAGCCTGAAGATATAAAGGAAAGCCAGAATAATACAAAGCTGATCGAAAAGCTAAAAAACAAAATGGCAAAATTATTTGACGAAGAAGAAAATTAAAAAACATATAATATGACTGATCTCGATTTTTATATTCCAAAAGAGGAATCAAACATCATCAAGGTAATTGGTGTTGGTGGCGGCGGTAGTAACGCTGTTAATCAAATGATTACCATGGACGTTAGAGGTGTAGACTTTGTTGTTTGCAACACAGATGAACAAGCTCTTCGCAATAGTCCTGCACCAATGAAAATTCAATTAGGAAAAAGCCTAACAGAAGGACGTGGAGCAGGTAATAACCCTGAAAAAGGTAGAGAAGCTGCGATAGAGAGTCTCGAAGATATTGAAAAGGTTCTTGATGATAATACCAAAATGGTATTCATTACTGCCGGTATGGGCGGTGGTACAGTAACAGGAGCTGCTCCAGTAATTGCTCAGGCAGCGAAAGAAAGAGACATTTTAACTATTGGTATTGTCTCAATTCCTTTTAAGGTTGAGGGCGAACTAAGAATAAATCAAGCTGTTGAAGGTATCTCAAAAATGAAAGAATATGTTGATTCTTTACTTATTATCAATAATGAGAAGCTTCAAAACATTTATCACGACCTAAAAATGTCAAATGCATTTAGCAAGGCAGATGATGTTCTGGCAATTGCAACAAAAGGCATTGCTGAAATAATAACAGTTCACGGTTATATAAACGTTGACTTTGAGGATGTTAAAACAGTAATGAAAAACAGTGGTGTTGCTTTAATGGGATCATCTACTGCTTCTGGCGAAGATCGTGATATCGTGGCAATTAAAACTGCTCTTGAATCTCCACTACTTAAGGATAACGATATTAAAGGCTCCAAGAACATTCTTCTAAACATAATGAGTTGCCCTGACGAAAACGAGTTAAGCATGAGCGAATTCGGTAGAATCACTAGCTATCTTAAAGACATAGTAGGTAAAGATGCGAATGTTATTTGGGGTACAGGACATGATGATAAACTAGGTGACGAAATTAGCGTTACTATTATCGCTACTGGATTTGATACGTATCCAGGTCTGTATGAAAAGAAAGAAAAAGAAAAAGAAATAATTAGATTAAAATTCGGTGAGACTCTTGAAAAAGTCGTTGACGAAGATACTTTTGAAGCTATGATGCAAAAAGAACAGGAAAATTCCGAAGAAAATTCTGAAATCAATGATGAAGATGAGTCAAAAATTGAATTAGAATTAGATTTTGATAAAAACTTTGCTCCTGTTGAAGAGGATGAAGATGATAATGAAATAAAACCTGATAATAATCCGGATCACTTTGGTCATGTAAAAGACATTGACAAATTAAATAATTCGCTTTATCTTGATGATTTGGAAGATCAACCTGCGATTATGCGTAAAAAAAGAAATGAGGAGAATTAATGTCGGATGACCGGTGACCGGTGACAGATGAAAGATTAAGAGGATATAAAAAGTATTACAACTATATAAAAATAATATTATGAGCATATTCGATAAAATAAACGAGGATATCAAACAAGCAATGAAAGCAAAAGAGAAAGAAAAACTGGAAGCTCTACGCGCTGTAAAATCAGCTTTCTTACTTGCAAAAACAGAAACAGGAAACGATGAGCTTTCCGAAGAAAAAGAAATCCAGATTGTTCAAAAGCTTGTAAAACAACGTCGTGATTCTGCAGATATTTACAAAGAACAAAATAGAATGGATTTGTATGAACCTGAAAATTTCCAGGCAGAAGTAATTGCTAAATATTTACCTGAACAACTATCTGAAGAAGAAATCACTATAGTTGTTAAAGAAACTATAACTTAGCTAAATGCTGAAGGAATGAAAGATATGGGTAAAGTAATGGGGTCAGTAAATAAAAAGCTTGCCGGAAAAGCTGACGGAAAAACCATTTCAGTTATTGTTAAAGGCTTATTAAGCTAGTACATTTATCCACCTCAATAGTTAAAAGTAATTTTTACTTGCTTTTTGAAACTATTATATTGTAACTTTGTTTAAATAATTATATATAGTATAATTAAATCGATTGTTATGAAACTTAAAATATTTTTAACACTTATATTGGCTTTTACAATTAGCATTTTTGTAAACGCTCAAAACGAAACTCAGTATACGGCAAAACAACTAAAAGTTGTCACCAAAATTGACGGTATGGAATATATTGGTGAGGTCATTAGTGACGACGGAAGAGAAATCCTACTGAACACAGAATCATTAGGAAAAATTTACATCCCAAAATCAGAAATAAAATCAATTGTTGATGTAGATAATGAAAATAGGATAGTTTTTGGCGAGTTCCGTACACAGGGACCATTTACAACACGCTATGCATTTACAAATAATGCTTTCCCTGTTGAAAAAGGTGAAAACTATGCTTTAATAAACCTTTATGGCCCGGAAGTCCATTTTGCAATAACTAACGAATTTAGTCTGGGTATTATGTCTACATGGATCGCTAGTCCAATGGTATTAGCCCTTAAGTACTCATTCACAACAAAAAATGAAAACATTAATTTCTCTTTGGGAACACTAATTGGAACATCAGGGTATTTAAACAGCTTTAGAGGATATGGTGGTTTACATTGGGCAAATGTAACTTTTATAGAATGAATAACATAAGTATTTCAGGTGGATATGGTTATCTGGATGGTGGCTTTAATTCATATATGGCTGCCCCGGGAGTATATCATAACGAATATCCTGAAGAAAATATTCCTATTCCGATTTTTAACGGTCCAATGGCATCAATTGCCGGTATAGCAAAAGTCGGTTCAAAAGTCAGCTTTGTTTTTGACTCTATGTTTATGTATGTCAGTGAAGAAACTACCGTAACAGATTATAATGAAACTAAACCAGGATATTGGGATGAGATAAACAACGTTTGGGTCGACCCTGAATTTACATACACAGTAACTGCTGTAAGCAATACAGGCATTGCAATGATGTTTATGCCGGGATTAAGATTTCAAAAGACTGAAAAGAATGCTTTTCAGTTTAATCTTTCAGGTGTAGCTTTAATTACAGATGGGGATAGCGAATCTTTCCCATTTCCAATGTGTACATGGTTTATCAGATTTTAAGAATTCTTTTTTAAGTCACTCAAATATTTCTCACTGGCATTCTCTTTTGAGTTTTTGCCTGCCTCATATATTGTGGTATCAGAAAGTTTCTCAGGCATATAATCCTGTTCTGTATAATTACCCGGATAAGAATGAGGATACTTATAGTTTTTACCGTAGTCGAGGTTTTTCATGAGCTTAGTTGGAGCGTTTCGCAAATGTAAGGGAACAGGTAGGTCACCGGTTTCTTTAACTATTGCAAGGGCTTTATCAATCGCCATATATGCAGAATTACTTTTAGGGCTTGTTGCAAGATATATTGTTGCCTCTGATAAAATAATTCTTGCTTCAGGCATGCCGATTTTATTAACAGCCTCAAAACATGCATTAGCCATTAGCAGAGCATTTGGATTTGCCAGGCCAATATCTTCTGAAGCCAGAATAATTAAACGTCTGGCAATAAATTTAACATCCTCCCCTCCTTCCAGCATTCTGGCAAGCCAATACACCGAAGCATCCGCATCACTCCCCCTTACAGATTTAATAAATGCAGAAATAATATCATAATGTTGCTCCCCGGATTTATCGTAAATTGCCATATTCTCCTGTAGTCGGTCTACAACCGATTTATTATCAATGATAACATCTGAATCTCCAAAAGAATTTACTAAAAGTTCAAGGATATTATAAAGTTTTCTCGCATCACCACCTGAAAATCGATATAAGGCATCTCGTTCCTTTATCTTAAATTTCTTCAATCTTAAAACAGAATCGTGATTAATAGCATTATCAATTACAACATCCAGATGATTTTCGTCCAAATGCTTTAACACATACACCTGACATCTCGAAAGTAAAGGAGTAATCACCTCAAAAGAAGGATTTTCTGTTGTTGCACCAATTAAAGTAATAGTTCCGTCTTCAACAGCCCCAAGAAGAGAATCTTGCTGTGACTTACTAAATCTGTGTATTTCATCAATAAACAAAACCGGATTGCCTTTCGAAAAAAGTGAGCTCTTTTTTGCTTTTTCGATTACTTCACGAACATTTTTAACACCGCTATTTATTGCTGAAAGTGTATAAAAGTCTCTTCCTGATATTTTTGAGATTACATGAACAAGTGTTGTCTTACCAACTCCCGGAGGTCCCCATAGAATCATCGAGGGGATATTACCTGCCTCGATAGCAGTACGTAATGGTGAATCGGAAGACACAAGATGTTCCTGACCAACATAATCCTCAAAGCTTTGAGGTCGCATACGCTATGCTAATGGTTTGTTCATATTCAATTATTAAAGTTGTAAAAATACAAAAATTGATAATGAATTAAAAATTTATGTGATGACGGGTGACCGGTCATCCCCCCTGTTCGTAAAAAATTCAAATTATTCCAAACAAATTCAACATTTTTTTCTTTATTTCGTTAGTATTATAAAGACTGTAAATGAAGCAATTCAAATTTATAATCATATTATCACTTTTATGTGTTGGACTACATGCTCAAAACGATACTAGTCAACTTGTTAAGTATGATTACAGCTTTGAATTTAAGGATGGCATATATCCTGATTTTGCTTCTTTCAGAAATAACAATCCAATTCCGTACGAATCAATAATTACTCCCCCTTATGCTGATGATTTCTTTTAATCGTTAGACACGACTGTTGTGATTCAATACAATGGTGAATTTGGAAACATAATTACAGTTCCTGTAATTGAAATATGGGGTTACAGCAAACATGGAAAACCTTATATTTTATGGGCAGATAAGTTAAACCTAATTCCATTTGTTGGTAAAATCACACATTTTATTACAACAGTAAAAGTATATTATTCCAATTATTACGATACATTTTATGATCCGTACAGATATGACCCGACTGCCAGAGTATATCAGAGTGATGAATTGCGACAATTTATTATTGATATGGAAACCGGGGAAATTATGGATTACAACATGAAAAATGTGGAACAAATTTTGAAACGTGATCCTGAGTTATATAATGATTTTATGGAACTCAGAAAACGTAAAAGAAGTAAACAACTATTCTACTTTGTAAGTCTTTATAATGCAAAAAACACATTGTACATTAATAAATAATCTATTACATGAAAAAAACACTATTAATTATAATTATTGCGGCCTACAGCTTGTCTGTATTTTCACAAGTTAAAATACCGGTTGCTACAAAGTCTCAAATCAATAAGTTTTTAAATAATAAAACTTATGTTGTTTTAAAAAACGACAGACTTTCTGATTATAACGATGCAATTGAAGAAGCGTTTAATAAACACTGGACTTTAACGGAATACGAGTTTATTTATGAATCTGATTTTAAAAGCATGAAAAATGATGCAGATAAATCATTTGTGATGATAAATCTGATTTATTTTGAAAAAGACAAAACCCAAACCCTTTTCGATTTTATTGTAGCAACAAATGGAGGAAACTTCAGGACTGTTGATGATATGCCAACAATTTGTGCTGTTCCATTATGTTATCATGGTGCTTTGGAATCAGATTATGCTTATAAAATACCTTTAATGATAAAATTCATTCAGAATCATATTACAACATGTCGTGAAAACCCATTATTAAATGAAGATAATATTGCTGATTATTATATGGATAAATCAGGCAGCTTAAAAAAGAAGACACTCTATTTATTAAAAGAAGAAGTTGAGCCTGAAGTAAGAACTAAAAATTCCTTCGCAACTGCATATCCATATAATTTTGATTATACTACTCGCGAAAACATCAAAGATATCATAGACAACAACACAAAAAATGCTGTTATCCTACACCTGATAACTCCAAAAATGAATAATACCCTGACATATTGTATCAAAATTATTATTGATACTGAAAATGGTACGATTTATTACTGGGACAAACACAAACTAGGTAAAAAAAGTGGTGATTATCTACTAAAAAGTGATCTAAAGAAATTAGCTAAAAAAGAATGACATACGAGGAAGTATTAGATTACATGTACAACTCTTTACCAATGTATCAGAGGGTTGGAAAAGCGGCTTACAAATCAGATTTAAAAACGACTCTTGAACTCGACAAACACTTTTGACATTCACATAAGTCTTTTAAATCAATTCATGTTGCCGGAACAAATGGAAAGGGGTCTGTATCGCATAGCATAGCTTCTGTTTTACAGGAAGCCGGATATAAAACCGGACTTTATACTTCACCTCATCTACTTGACTACCGAGAGAGAATCAGGGTAAACGGCGAAACGATTTCTGAAGAATTTGTTACTGAATTTATTAACAGCTCTTTCGAACTCTTTAATCAATTAAAACCATCTTTCTTTGAAATGAGCGTAGCTCTTGCTTTTGAGTATTTCAAATACACTAAAGTTGACATTGCTGTTATTGAAGTTGGAATGGGAGGACGTTTAGACTCAACAAATATAATTTCTCCAGAATTATCAATAATTACAAATATAGGTTTTGATCACACTCAGTTTCTAGGTGACACACTTAACAAAATAGCTATTGAAAAAGCCGGGATAATTAAACATCTGATTCCTGTTGTAATTGGAGAAACACAGAAAGAAACAAGTCCTGTTTTTAAAAAAATTGCAGAAAAAAACAAGTCTGAAATTATTTTTGCCGATCAAACAGGCATAAATACAAATTTTGATTTTGGATTAAAAGGTCCGTATCAATACAAAAACCTACCTGCTATTTTAAGTGGCATTCAAATTCTTCAGAAAAATGGCTTCAACATTAAATCTGAAGCTATAAAAGCAGGGCTTAAAAATGTTGTTGCAAACACAGGCATTAGAGGTAGATGGGAAATCACAAACCAAAAGCCTTTAACTATTTGTGATACAGGACATAATAAAGAAGGTCTCTCCTACACTATTCGTGAACTAATTAAGCTCAAGAAAACAAAGATTCGATTTGTTTTAGGTTTCGTTAATGATAAAAATGTAGATGACGTTCTAAGCTTATTTCCTAAAGACGCAGAATACTATTTTACAAAAGCATCTGTTCCAAGAGCAATGGATGAAAACCTGTTAAAAGGGAAAGCAGAAAATCAAAATATACTTGGTAGTTCATTTCCAGATGTAAAAACAGCCTGAGAAGAAGCTATAAATGACTCAAGCTCCGATGATATTATTTTTATTGGCGGAAGTACTTTTGTTGTTGCAGATTTTCTTTCAGAAACAAAAAAATAGAAATACTTTAAAAATATTTTGGACAAATCTGCAATCTGATTGCGGATTTGTCCATTTTTTAATTCCGGGTATCTAAAATACTATTTGTATAAATATGCTAATTAAAATTAATAACGAACATCCTGTTTAAAACTTGTTTGAAACTCTCAGCAATTTTTGATAGTTTTTTTTTTGCTTTTTGTATTAGCTTTATTCTTTTAATTATAATTCCAAGAACTATGAAACAAATTTTTCTACTTTGTAGCATTTTCATGCTCTCAATTTCTATTGCCTTTTGCCAATCAAATGTGCAAATCAAGGACATTCTCGTATCTCCTGTTATGCTTGTAGATACAATTACTAACTTACCAATTGAAAGTGATATCGAAACTCTTGCAGTTTTATGCAAAGTAAACGATATTTCAAGTGTACAAAATGTGCAAATTTTATTTGGCACAAGTGAAGGCAATGGAGATGTGTTGTCAATTAATGCTGAAGTAACTGAAAGTGCAGGAAACTATTTCCTTTCTTTAAATGGAGAGTTGTTACCTCTTTCGGGTAATATTATTTCAGCTAACATTGAGCTAACACAAGCTCAATCTGAAGTATACAATTACATTACAATGTATGTAATCGATGATGCTGAGCAAGAGAGTAATCATTTAGTATTCACCAAATAAATTAAGAATTATGAAAAAGTCGATTTTATTTATAATTATGATGGTGGTTACTGCAATTACCTTTGGACAAAGTGTTTTCACAGTAACAAAAATAACAGATCCTGATCCTTTTGAGCATCCGTTTAATTTTGATGATGCTTTATGCGATGCTGAAATGTACGGGACACTGCAATGGGCAATAAGAAAAGCAAATTATGTTAATGATGAGTCATTGATTGTTTTTGATATTCCAGGTGAGGGACCACATGAAATTATTTTAAACAAATATTTGCCACAAATAACAAGTCCTATTAATATCGATGGTACAACTCAAACAGGATATATACAAGGGGTACCTTCAATAATAATTAATGGACAACATATGTGGGCTTATGGTTTAAATATATACCATGCATCTTGTTCAATAAAAGGATTGCATATAATGAATTTTATTGAATGTGGAATATTTTTAAGAGAAACCAATAGTTGTGAGATTTCTGATAACATAATTACAAAAATAATGACAAATCCTGGTTTAGTTGTTCGAGAGGCTCCTTCAATTGGGATAAAACTGTTAAAATGTGACAATGTAACTGTTTCAGGAAACAATATTAATACAACAATAGAAGGTATTTTACAAAGCACACCAAGGTATGGTATGTACATTGAGAATTCTTATAATTGTTTAATAGGTGGTCAAAATCAATCTTCTTCAAATGAAATATCCAATTGTGGTGATTTTGGAATACTAATAAATAATAGCCAGTTAATTACTTTATCAAGAAATATTATTTACAATAATGATAAGGCAATTAGTTTAATAAATGGAGCTAACGATAATATTCAACCACCTGTTATAAATAATTATTCAGGTGGCATCTTATCTGGTACAGCTCAACCAAACACAACAATTGAAGTTTTTGGTAGTACAGGTGAAGAAAATGCTAATGAATATTTGGTTAGTACTGATACTGATGGAAATGGGGATTGGAGTGTGGAAGTGAGTACTGTATATAACTATTTTATAACAACTGAAACAGTTTTAGAGAGCACATCTGAATTTAGTGAAGTTTATTTTTATTTATTGAATAACTATGAATGTCCTGAAGTTTGCACACAAAATTGCAACTACATTTGTAATTCGGAGATGCTTTGTGTTGAAAATAACTATTGTGGGGCAAGTAATCCGCCTCTGGGCTGGTTTAGCAGCCATGGCTCATGTGACTATTGTGAAAACAGTATTAATGAAGAAGAGCCGACCTGCTATTTTGTATTTGAATTAAATGATGATGTGGATGATTTATTTGAAATGTCTGATTTTATTTCATTTTATTCATTATTTGACACACCAAATTATGAAGATCAGAAAAAGTCCGAAGGAATATACACATATTTAACCAACAGTTTAATTAACGGTGGTAATTATACGTTTAGCTTTTCGAAGTGTAACAAATACAATTCCGAATATTATGGGAAGGTTGATTTCTATATTAGACTAATAAAGCCCAATATAATTAATAATTATTTTAACAACTCTGGATACGAAGTCCCTAATATCCCTCCTGCTGTATTAAACCAAAACACTTATGTATTGTACCACGAACAAATATCATCCAGACAATTATTAAATAGTCATACTATCCCAATTCCCAATATTAATAATTTGTCAGATTATGTTGCAATCTGGATATATGCTGAACCAAATGATGCAGAAGGTACTGTAGCAACAAGATTTTTTATTGATGACATAAGAATCGAACATGATATGTATGAATATAATGCCACAGTCAATGAAACATGTCTTAGTATTGGAGATGAATTTATATTGTCAATTAGCGGACTCCAGGGTTATAATTATCATTGGATTGGCCCTGACGGATGGGAGTCTGACCAACAAGTTGTAATGAGAACTGCTGAAAATCAAAATGTTTTCGGAAGCTATCAGGTTACGACATCTCACGATGAAAATTGTAAATACATATCAGAAGTTGTTGTCAATCAGAATGATTTGACAACAGATTTAGGTCAGGATTATTACATTTGTGTAGGAGAACAAATAACATTGGAACCTGAAATATCGGGAGGCACGCAAACATATTCCTTTGATTGGAATATTATTTCTACAGAAGAATCTATTATTGTTGAACCACTGGAGGAAACAACTTATTCGGTTACTGTTACAGATGCAAATGATTGTACTGCATCCGATGAAATTACAATCAATGTTTTCCCTGCTCCAGCACCCCCTGACCCATACAATACTGGTCCATACTGCATAGGTTACAATATTGAATTAAACGTTACTAATCCAAATCCGGATTATCAATATACATGGTCTGCGCAAAATAGTCCAGGATGGAGTACTCCAATAGAGCTTGGTGAATACCATGCAATAAGACCAAATGCAATGAACAATACCTGTTGTGAAAATAGCTCTATTGATTATTCAGGAGAATATTTTGTATATGTTATCGATGAAAATGGATGTGAAGTTTCTGCGTCAACATATGTTGATGTTGTTCCAGACCAAAGTTGTCTTACAGCTTCAACTAATTGTCCTATCTGTTCCGGAGAAGATATTAATATTGTTTTGCAATCCAACGAAAATACTTCAAACCAATTCTGTAGCATACACGAATCTGAAATATTAATTGAGGGAATTAATGGTTCAATCCCATTTGAATTGAACGTAAACACAATAGTTATTCCTACTGATATAATGGAAATTCCTGAGAGTCTGACAATTACAATAACTTCACATTACAATTGTCAGACAACAGTGCTTGAGGTTAATGATATTATTATCTATGACAACCCAACTGTTTCATTACCATACCATGACTACTATTGTTTAAATCAAGAAGTAGAAGTTGTGCCGGAACATTCAGATTTTATTGTAGAATACACCTGGGATGGGCCTGATTATTTTAGTCATGATCCAATTGCAAGTTTTACATTACCAGAAGGAATGGGTACAGAAATACCGCTAGGAGTGACAGTTACTTATTATAATGGTTGTACTGCCTCTGCATCAACGATTCTTGAAGTTCAAGAGTTTTTCACTTTTGATGTTAATGCTACTGTAACTTCACAAGTTTGTATTGGTGATCCAATTCAATTTGAGGGAAGTGCCAATTCATCAAGTATTTATCTTAATTATCATTGGTCTGGACCTAATGGATTTAATGTATATACACCAATTGCACAAATAACAGAAGCCACCATAGATAATATTGGTACATATATTTTATCGGTTACAGATGAATATACAGGGTGCTATGCTAGTGAAGAAGTTGTGGTTGAAGTTATTGATTGCGATTCAGAGATAGACTTAACATGTACACAAATCCCTGCAACATGTCGTCAACCATATAACGGAGCAGTAGAAATAAATATTAACAATGGAAGCCCTCCATATATTGCGAATATTAGTAGGGGCGGGAATTTGCTAACTACTGCAAATCTAAATGATAATGGAATACATACAATTAATCTTGATGGAGTAGAACCAAATGGAATTCCCATTACATTAGAAGTTATAGATGGTCTCTTTAATTCACATTATTTTGTAATCCAAGAAGGCTTAAGCTATGCATGGGATCTGGTATTGACAAATAATAATCTGCATAATCAAAACTATTATGATAACATAACAATATCTGTTGGTGATGATTGGGATAATCAAAATCTTGATTTTTACGAAGACTTTAGTTTTACAAATTGTACGATATACACCGGTACAGAGCATTATGGTGCTTGGGAAGGTTCAGAATGGAATATTAATATTCCAAATACTGTAACATTTGAAAGTTGTATAATTGAATCAGGGTGCCCGGATTTGATGTGGCAGGGAATTACAGTTGATGGAGTTGAAGAGATAACAGATGCTGATCAAAATGCACATATTATATTTAGTAATTCATCCATTTCTGATGCAAATCAGGCAATAAGATCGTATAGAAACGGAACAGTATTAGCAATAAACAGCACATTTAGTAATAATGTTTATGGAATTTGGATGTGGGACCCTAATCATAACCTTAATCAGATTTCTAATAATAACTTCATTACTGAAAGAAAATTAAATCACAATACATTATATCCACAATCCCATGTGTTCTTATATAAGGTTCGTCATTTAACTTTCAGAGAAAATGATTTTAAAAATACTATGGCATATGATAATCCGCATTATGAGATACAGAAAAGGGGAACAGGTATTGAATCTTATGTAAGCAGTTACAAGACTCCTTTCATTGATGGTGAAGTATATAGTAACAAGTTTGAAGGATTGTATTACGGTATAAATGCAAAATTCCAATGTGATAATGCTATTCAAATAAACTATTGTGATTTTGTTGACAACTACAGGGGCGTACATATGATGGCTCTTGAAAGCCCGAGATTGCTATTTAATGATTTTTATACAACACAGGAAATACCATTAGCACCAGAATTACCAGGCTTGCCGGTTAATGAGGAACCAGAAACTAATATTTCTTATGCTGCATATTTAAATTCATGTACAAATTTTATTGTTGAGGAAAACGAAGCGAAAGATCTAAGAGTTGGTTTCTACGTATATAACACTGGTGATGCTGCCGGCAGCACATACTACAGGAACATATTCGGTGATGATCCTGGTATCGGTGTATATAATATGGAAGCTGGTACTATGATTGTTGGTAAAAATTCTAACTGGAATTTTGAAATTCCTTCACTTATTAATACTGGTCTTGAAGTTAGTTGCAATAAGTACACTTCAACATTATTTGCAATAGGGATTATAAATGGAAATATGAGAATTAATCAAGGAAATAACTCAACCGTAACATCAGATCTTGCCGGTAATCAGTATCATGATTTATTGGGAAATGGCACAGACTTTGTCGTTCAGATTGACTCGGAATTTGATGCATTTAATGCAGGGGAATATAATTACTGGCAACATGATGATGAAATTAGTATTGAAAATGGATTCTATAGAGAACTTTTAACATACAGCATAGGAGTTACACCTCAAACTATTGATGGAGTTCCTTATAACGAAAATTCATGTATCTCGAATTATGATACTCCAATTACCCCGGTAAATTATGCTTTATTAATCGATGAGATAGGATCTTTACAGGCATTAATGGATGAAAGTATTGAAAGTTATAATAATATTGTTGATAACGGAAACACTGCATATATGTCGGAACTCGCCGAAGAGCTAAACAAACATAACTTCCGTCAATATTCAGAATTACTTGATAATGATGGTTATTTAAGCAACGTCGTTTTCGAAGCATTACTTAATAATAATAGTGCTCAAAAGCCAGTAATTGCAGCTATACTTATTGCTAATTCACCTTTGCCGGTTGAAATAATGGAGAAAGTGGAGAATTCCACCTACTTAAGCAACGGGCATAAAAATATGGTTCGCAATTACCAGTCTGGCATTAGTCCGAGAGTATTACTGGAATACGATATCTCCGACATAAAACAGGAAATAGCATCCGTGGAATCGTTCATCATGAACAATGCCGTAAATAACGATTCTGTCCCTATCGTAAAAGATACAGTAATATCATATTTTGAGTCTTTTACACAGACTGATTATAATAAGCTGTTGAATATTTACAGGCTGGAGTATTCTAAAGGGGATTACGCTTCTGCACGTGCGACACTTGCAGGGATAGAAGCCCTGGCAAATGCTGATATAAATCAAAAACAGGCTTACGAATACCTTGAGTTCTGTAATGTCAATTATATTCTGCTTGATTATATTACTGACAATAATAATGGTTTAGTAATACTCGAAGCCAATAGTGATATTCTTTACAGATCAGCACTTGATGGTTCCTCATTATATTCGGCAACTGCACAGGTAATGTACGAAATTGCTGCAGATACGGTATTTAGTCAATACACACCATTACCTGCACTTGTCATAGATGATAGAAATACAATAATTACTGATAGGCAGGAAGATCAACAATTTTTACCTTATGTAAATGCCTTTCCAAATCCTACGGATGGAATTATCAATATCGAATATGATTTTACAGCAATGTATGATGTCGGTAATGATATTCTTCTTGAGCAAACCGGAACAATTAGAAAAGATAATTGTGAAAAAGGAGAACTGAGCCTGTTTACTGAAGACGGGAAATTATTACAAGCTAAAAAACTAAATAAAACACAGGACAATATCACTTTAGATCTAAAAGCATTTAGTCCGGGTATTTATTTTATAGAAATTACCGACTGCTATGGTAACAGAAAAACATTAAAAGTGTCAAAAGACAGATAAATAAAAATAAAAACACAACAGTTTTAAAACTGTTGTGTTTTTTTCGTAAATTTGACATAGAATGAAAACCAAAATAATTACAATATTATTTATAATAATTTCACAACTGGTTTCTGCACAAGTGGTCTTCAACACAATAATTGAAGATACCGTAACTAATATAACAAGTAGTGTTATCACACTTGACACAGGGTATGTCTATATTACCGGCACAAACAATGGAGCTCTTAAACGGTGTTTTGCCCTTACCTATGTAGATATTAACGGTAACAAAATTTGGAAAAAAGAATTCGGTGATAATACTCTTGAGTTTTGGGAAGGCTGGTCAAATAATCTAAAAAAATATCCTGACAACTCAATATGCTTGGCAGGATCAGTATTAAATGAAGGGGAAGAAAATCGTGGTATACATGTAACGGAATTTGACAGTGTTCTTAATATAAAATCTCAGAATATTACTTTTTATGATACTGTTTATAAAAAAGCTTATCACTGTTTTAAGTCGAGTGACAATAATTATTATATAACCGGATCAACATACGATTATATAAATGAAAAATACCGTTCATATTTACTTAAAGCTAATAGCTCAGGTGATTATCTATGGCACGATTTGTTGGGAAACAATGAGTATGAATATGGAAGTTATATAATACAAACATCTGACAGCAGTATTATTACTGCCGGAACTTCATGGTTTGAAAGCATTAACAATACAAGGTGGTATATTGTCAGTAGCGATACGGCAGGAAATATTAACTGGGAACGATATTACGGAAGAGAGAACTATGATAATGGGTTTGTTACATCACTTCATGAGGCAAATGATTCAAATATTTTGGCTTGTGGTGGTTACCCTGCAGCAAAATACGGCGGAGGAACAGGAACATATCAATGGGACGGGTGCCTGAGAAAAATTGATCAAAACGGGGAACTTATTTGGGAGAAGTTATACCGTAATTATTCAAAAATTGAAAGTCCGGACATGATACATTTGGAGAGCTCATTAAATGTGATAATTTATAATAATAACGATATATATTTACTTGGAAATAACCGAGACCATAGGGGCGCTTCACGGGGATATTTGCAAAAAGTAACTGATTCCGGGGATATTTGCTGGCAAAGGAATTATTATGCCATTGATACTAACTCAACATATCAGTGGTTAGTGTCTGTGCAAAACACTTCAGATGGCGGTTTTATAATGGCAGGATATGGAAACGAATACGACACACACGGTTACGACCCACCCCAGCAGGCATGGCTTGTGAAAACCGACAGCCTAGGCATGGACGGCTTGTGCAATATTGAACCAGACGAATTAAATATTGATATTGAAATACCGGAAATCCCTGATGGAATATGTATGAATGATACTTTAGATGTTTATATCTATATTTCAGGTAAGTCTGCGCCTTATACCATTGAGTTCAGTACAGGGCAAATAATTGACAGTATCTATTATCCTCCGTGTTTTGTTCCTATAGAGATTGGACTTACGGATATCAATCTTGAATGGGGGGGTGAGACATATTTCGAGGAAACAATTACAGAAGCAACACTCAGCAACCATGAATGGGGGCAGTGTATTGCAAAACCCGTTGAGTTTTACACACCCACAACATGGGGGCCTCAAACTCTTTATATTACCGTTACCGATGCTTACGGTGAGTCAAAGACCATCACCAAAGAAATATTTGCAGTTGAGTGTTCTACCTTTAATGATATATCTGATCACACTGAACTAAAGATCTATCCTAATCCTGTGAAAGACATTCTTAATATCGAGATCCCGGAAGATACTAATTTTGACAATGCTGAAATATTCGACAGTAAGGNNNAATAAGTTTTAATATTCTCCCGATATATGAAGCATTTCAAAATTACAATATTATTTATAATAATTTCACAACTGGTTTCTGCACAAATCGTTTTTAATAGAATAATAGAAGATACTGTTATGCATATCACTAATAGTGTAATTGCAACAGATACTGGATATGTATTATTAACAGGTACAAATAACGAAGAACTAATAAGGTGTTATGCTTTTACATTTGTTGATCTTAACGGAAATAAAGTATGGAAAAAAACATATAGTGACTCACAATACCAGTTTTGGGAAGGTTGGAATGGAAATTTGAAAAATTTCAACAATAATTACTATTTAGCTGGTGGAATTGTTAATATTAATTCAGGAGATATTGGGATTAATATTAACAACTTTAATAATAGTTTTGATGTAATTGACCAAAATACGATTTTTTATAATTCGCAGGAAAAAAGAGTGTTTTACTCATTGAGAAGTATAGATAGTGCATACTACTTAACTGGTCAAATATACAATACTTTAGAAGATAAATATAGGTTGATATTCTTAAAAGCAGATCGCAATAGTAATTATTTATGGCATAAAACCTTAGGTAACAACGCTTATGAATATGGTAGTTGTTTAATAGAAACCGAGGACAAAAAAATTATTACTGCAGGAGCTTCTTGTTTTGAAAATTCTAGTAATACTAGATGGTATCTAATAAATACAGATACAGCAGGAAATATAATTTGGGAACGCTATTATGGAAGAGAAAACTTAGATAATAGTTACGTGAAAGCACTCATTAAGACACAGGATTCAAGTATTCTTTTAAGTGGTAGCTACACTGCTGCAAAATACGGGTCAGGTGAAGAAGAAATTGTTTGGGATGGGTGCCTCAGAAGAATTAGTCAAAATGGCGAATTATTATGGGAGAAATTATATAGAAATTATTATTGTTATCCAGATGGAACAGGAATTACTTTAAAATCTTCAATAACTTCTTTGCATGAATTGCAAAATAATGACTTTATATTTATTGTCTCTTCATATTGGTATTATTCTATACATAGGGGATTTATGACTAAAACCGATTCCGAAGGAAACATAAAATGGCATAGGTATTATTATGCTGTTTCTGACGCTTCAAGATGGCAGTACTTTTCATCCTTTCAGCCAACATGTGACAAAGGCTTTATTATTGCCGGATATGGTAATGATTACAGCAACATCGGTTACGACCCACCCCAGCAGGCATGGCTTGTGAAAACCGATAGCCTCGGCATGGACGGTTTGTGTAATATTGAACATGATGAGTTAAATATTGATATTGAAATACCGGAGATCCCTGATGGAATTTGTATGAATGATACTTTAGATGTTTATATCTATATTTCAGGTAAGTCTGCGCCTTATACCATTGAGTTCAGTACAGGGCAAATAATTGACAGTATCTAT
>PKTB01000021.1 GCA_002869385.1 Marinilabiliales bacterium | reverse complement strand
CATAAACCAACTTGATGTAGATAAATCAAACCTCTCATACACCAAAAGTGAATTTCACTTAATGTGTTCAACTCTGGATGCATCTATGTCAGGTGGAGGCACAGATGAAGAGACGATTTATGCTACAATGCGAAAGTTGAATACTCAGGATGACTGGCAGTTTCTGCAAAAGACATTTGGCATAAGAAAAAAGGATGGAGGTTTTTGGAATTCAGATATCAATGGAGATTTAAAAAAGTGGTTATCTGATGACTTAATGGATTCGGAGGTTGATGAAGTACGAAGGATTTTAAGTGAAAGTAATATATCATATTAAGCATGGGTAAAACAAGAAACATATTAGCACTTGTACTGGTTGCAATAATCGGATCAATCATTTTTTGGAAAAGAGATTGGATAAAGGAGAGGATAAATCAGATTAAGAATCCAAAATCTACAGCTGAAGAACCGGAACAAAATGCAGTTATTCAACCACCATTATCACCTAGTGTAACACCTGAAGATAAATATAAATTTCCATTGAAGCTAGGGTCAAGTGGTAAAACTGTAAAGTCTATGCAAAACGCATTAAACAGACGTTTTAATGCAAATCTTACTGAAGATGGATATTTTGGTCCTGCAACAGAAGCAGCATTGGTTAAAGCAGGATTTGGAAAAGAACTTGAAACAAGCGAAGTAGTAAAGCTTTTGATATAAAACAAATAATATGTCAGTACGATCAGATTACATAAAGAAATACACAAATACAGTTGTAAAAGCATCAAAAGGAACAGGATTGTTCCCATCTCTGTTTATGGCTCAGGCAATACTTGAGAGTGGTGATGGACAAAGCACTTTAGCTGCTCAATATAATAATCACTTTGGAATAAAAGCCACAAGAGACTGGAAAGGAAAAGTAATTGACATGCGTACTAGAGAAGTATTTGATGGTCAGGATGTCTATATTGTTGATGGTTTTAGGTGGTATGATAAAGCCAAAGACAGCTTTTTTGATAGAGTTAAGTTTTTGAAAGAAAACTCAAGATACCAGGCACATGGAGTATTTGATGCAAAAACTCCCGAAGCACAAGCAGATGCATTACAAAGAGCAGGTTATGCAACAGCACCAAACTATGCAAGTACATTAAAATGGATTATCAATACCTACGACCTCAAGAAGCTGGACAAATTATTAGTAAAAAAAAACTGATTCTGGCCATTGTCCTAGTAACAGTTTGTGTTCTTGCATACCGATACAGATATGAGCTGCAGGCATATTATGAAAAGATTGTTCCAATGGTCAAAGCATTAAAGAATAGATTTTAAGAAAATGAAGAAATACCTCATAGCATTTACAGTAATCATTTTGGGAGTTGTTGCATTTATAGCAATCAAGAAGCACAAAGAAAAAAATGCTGAAGGTATTGGCAAACTTGCTGCCAAACACCGACCTCCAAGACTAAGAATTGTTTACAGCAAAAAGTTAAATCCAAAAGAGCGAAACAAGGTAACATGTTCTGATGATGTTTACAAAGTATTAAGAGAAATCTGGAGTAATCAAATTGAAACCAGGGAAGAGATAATAGTTTTGCTTATGGATAGATCAAATAATGTTTTGGGATATCATGTGTTGAGCAGTGGAGGAATCACCGGAACAGTAGCAGATCTTCGATTACTTTTTGGAGTCGCTTTACAATCTTTGGCCACATCAATAATACTTGCTCACAATCATCCTTCAGGAAATCTCTCACCAAGCCAGCAAGATATTGCACTAACCCAAAAAGTAAAAGAAGCCGGCAAGATGATGGACATTACTCTCTTGGACCACTTGATTGTCACAAAGAACAGCTACTATTCATTCAACGATGAAGGAAATATGTAAGCAATGAAGAACTTAATTTATATATCAATAATTATTCTCACTACACTCATAATAAGCTCCTGTACCCCTCAAAAACGACTTTCTAGGCTTATTGCACTGCATCCGGAACTCACCACATCAGATACAATAAAAACTACAGACACAATCGTTACCAAAAAGACTCTAATCGACTCTGCTTTTCACCGATCCAAGATAAAAGACACCATTACCATCGAGAAGTAAAAACTCAGACTGCAGATCATAGAGATTTTCGACACCATTTACATCGAAGCAGAATGTCAACCTGACACAATTATTCTTGAAAGAGTAATACCGGTTGAGAAGATTCAAACGACCAAACCTACCCCTCCAAACTCAAAACTCGATGATTTCCTAAATAAAAAATGGGTTTGGGTAGTGTTCGGAGTGTTCTGCACTTTTGTAATAATTGGCATTTATTTGATTGCTGGAAAAAGACATTAAGAATCACTTCCCTCAAGTTAAAAATGGCGTCTATGGACAGAATTCGATAACCATAACGAATTTCTTTGATACTTCTCTAATAGTATTACGATTTTCAATCGATTTTATTTGATAATTCAATCGAAATATTGACAAATCATGTATTTAATATTAAACAAACATTAACTAATCTAGAGATTTAATAAGTTATTAACAGTACCTAATTCCATGAAATTATAGTTTTTGGCACAAAAAATAATTACTCTTAAAATTATTAAATATTTGATATCTATTTTTGCCCAAATTTTAAGATTCCTTAGTAAACATAAAGATTTTATAAAAATCACTTTCTATATTTTATCACTTGGCGAATTGCATTCGTCATTTTTTTGTGAGATGAAAAAGAATGCTGTTTGACAGTAAAAACAATTATTTTGTATGAGTTATTAACTAAAATTCTTAATGGATGTTAAAAACTTCATATCCGGTTTATTTGCACCCAAATGCATTTTCAAATAAGTTTACTACGATATTTACTAAATGACTTTTTTAAGTATTGTTGTAAAACAAGGTAACAAAATAAACTAAAAATAATAGCATTAGAAAACTTCTTTTTATGGTGAGTTTCATTATAATCTCACTATTGGGATTTTCCCAATTAATCGACACTGTACCAAGTCCCGTACTGTGGTATAAAGCGGATAGTTTTAATGATAGCCTTTCAAGCATTTACGATGTAAGTGGAAATGAGAAGCATATTATTTTAAATCAGAATTTACATTTTGATGATACTTTAATTAACTATCAAAACTGCTTGATATCTGATAGTGTGTTTAATCATGTGTTACTTGATTACAGGATTAAAGATGAGTGTGAATTAACTGTTTTTTCCGTTTATCGTCCGGCAGCAGATAAAAATGCATGGGGAATCTGGTCAATGACATTTGATACAGCTGCTGTAATCTCAATTAGTACACAGGATATTAAAGACCTTAGTAATGAAACAACCATTTTTGCTGATACAACAGATAACTATTCAGTAATTAATCTTCTCAGACAAAAATGGATGCACGAAAATATTGATTCTACAGTATCAGAATTAAGGATATTCGGAAGCGATTCATTACCATATAAAGGAAGCTTTGCGGAATTCATGCTTTACGATACCATAATGCAGAAGGACGATATAACAAAAGTATATACTTACCTGGCAATAAAATACGGGATCAGTATTTATCAAATGGACTATATGAATTCTGCCAGAGATACGATCTGGAATTATGAAAAGAATGAATATTTCTCCAATGAAGTTGCCGGAATAGTAAAAGATACAATATTGAATATTGACCAAAAGCAAAGCTGTGCTTTGGGTGGAACATCAATTATGGATATCTATACAGGCAATCTGGAAGAGAAAAATCTTGATAATGAAACAGTGTTAAATCAATACGATTTTCTGATATGGTCGGATAATGGAAATCCATTCACATTTGACCAGACAGATACACTCCCTGATGAATACTTAAAAGGTATTTCATTAAGAAAATGGAAAATGACCAGATCCGGAGTTACAGCTCCCGATATAAATACAAAAATTAAAATTGCAGCACCACAGCTTCCCGACAGTACTTTACTCATGCTTGTTATAAATCGCGAAACTGACTATGATTTTAAAACCGATTCTTGTGAAATCATTATGCCAATGAATATGGATAGCACAGGAAATTTCTATTTTGAAGATATTTATTGGGATGTTGATCGCTCAGGAGAAGATGCTTTTGCATTCCAGTATTTTGATTTAGCTGAGTATCTAGCAAATAATAATTACAGTAATCAGGAAACCGATGAAGACGAAGAGGAGTACACTCAAATCCTGGAATTTGTGCAGAATAATCCTGAAGTCTTAGAAGATACACCGGAAGAAAATGAGCAGGATCAAGCTCAGGAAGTGAATGAAATTGAAGAACTAAGTTATTTTGCAGTTTATCCTAATCCGACAACCGGAGAGTTCAGTATTGAAATAGTTCTTGATAAAGTCACTGACGGAAAAATATCAATTCTTGATGAAAACTCAAGAGTAACTGAGGTAATAAGCCTGAATGGTTCGGACAGATATATGTTTAACAAGCGAATTGCTGTTAAAGGATGTTATCTGGTAGTGCTTGAAACAGAGCAGGGAAAAGAGACTGTTAAATTGGTTGTAAAATAGAAAAAGAGGAAAAATGAGAAATATATTTATAACATATCTGGCTGTATTATTATCATCAGGATTATTTATTTATGTAGATAAGAACTATAATTTTAATACTAAGAGCAATAACAGGAAAACTGTAAATACAGTAGTAAACAATAGTACTCAGGAATCAAATCCGGTTGCAGAAGAAATTACAGAAACCGAAGCCCCTGTTGAAACTAACACAGTTGTTTTAGAACCAACGGTAATTAATCAAAGCCAAAATCAGGTTTTGTTGAATTCTTCTGTTGAAGAACTAAGCGAAGTCCCGGGAGTAGTTGCAGAACCTGAAGTATATATTGTTGGTATGGATGAGACAACACATTATGACTCACCCTTGGACAATACAATACATTTCAGTATTGATAAAGAGATAAATTCTGATTCAAAGGTATATCTTGAATATGAACTTTACGGATTAGCTGATTACAATTCTGTTTGTATGAGTATCAACGATTATACCTCCCAGGGAGGTATGGTTGTTTGTACAAATCAGGAGTGGACAACTCAGGTTCAGGAAATTGCACCTTATCAGGTGCAAAAAGGACAAAACTCGATTGTTCTGAATTTGCATGAATCTTTTCAGGGACAATATAAACTTAGAAACTTCAATGTAAGAGTAGAAAAAAGCAAGAAACAAGAACAACTTGTTATCAGACAAAATGAATTAAGATCTTACTATGGCGAATATGCTTATGTAAGTGGTTTTGTAAACAATTATTCAAAGAATGTAAGAATCATAGCAAATGATATTGAATTGGATTGTTATAAAGGAACATTTGAAGGAATTATTCCAGTAAATAGTGAAAATGAAGAAAACACAGTTTTAGTTGAAGCATATTCTGGTGATGAACTATTGGAAAGCAAAACAGTAAGTCTGGAGAACAAGTTCTCATACACCTATATTCAACCTGTTAACAGGGAAATTGACCATGTTGAGATACTTGCTGAACCAAATATGGATTTCTCACTTGAATTACCCGGTATTTCACTAAATGCACCGGCAGGATTTATTGAAAACTCTGTGTCAATATCAGTTACAGGGCTAAGAAGTATTGACATGCCTCTTCCTGATGTTGCTATGATAAATGTAACAGGCGAAAGCGATGGTTTCCGTTGTTTACCTCACGGATCAGTATTTAATGAAGATATGGAAATTTCTGTTAAATATGATACAGCAGCAATTCCTTATGGATACGGACCTGAAGAAATCCGTACTTTTTACTATGATGAAGTATTTGAGAAATGGGTAATGTTACCTTATGATACTGTTGATATTGCAAATAATATGATAATATCAAAAACAAACCATTTTACTGATTTTATCAATGCAATTTTAAAGACTCCCGAACTACCAACGAATGAAGCATTTACTCCAACATCATTAAAAGATCTGGACTATGCAAATCCATTAGCAGGGATTAATATAATGAGTCCTCCGGTTGCAAACAATAGTGGTACGGCAAATTTATCATTCCCGATACAGGTTCCAGCAGGAAGACAGGGGATGCAGCCTAATCTTGCGATTACATATAACAGTGATGGTGGCAGTGGTAACTGTGGAGTTGGTTGGGAGTTTAATATACCTTCAATAACTGTTGATACTAGATGGGGTGTTCCAAGATATAGCAGTGAGCTTGAGACTGAATAATATTTGGTTAATGGTCAACAAATTGTTGAACTCACAAATCCTGATGATTTGAGTTCAAGACGACCAGTTGTTCATATGGGTAGCGAATATCGAGACAGAGGGACTTCTGCAGAAACTTACTATTCTTATCGTGTAGAAGGACGTTTTGATAAAATAATCAGACATGGTGATTCTCCTGACAATTATTATTGGGAAGTAATTGATAAAAATGGTGTTAGATATATCTATGGTATAAACTATTATGAGGTAGGATCAAATCCCGGTCCTGTTGTTTTAAAGCAACCTGAAACCGATAATATAGCAAAATGGTTACTGACTATGGTAATTGATAAACATGGGAACAGGATACAGTATAACTATATTGAATCTGCATTTAACGGAGCTATTGGTTATGGTGGAACACAAGCATATATAAGCAGTATTTTTTATACCGGTTTTGATACAGATTATGGAAAATATAAGGTAGAATTTGAATATACATATAAGCCGGATTATGATATTTCGGCAAGATATGGTTTCCTTGTGGTTTCAGATAAATTGTGTAAAACTATTAAAACATATTATGACAACCAGCTTATAAGAACTTACGCTTTTAATTATGAAACAGGAGCATATGAAAAAACTATTTTAAAATCTATTGCAGATGTAACTGATGAAAGTCTTATTGATCAGGTAACGACTAATTATGATTATAATAATCCTGTACAATATTCTGGTGCAACTGTTCATATCTTTGATTATTTCACTGAGGAAGGTATATCTTTTGAGGAAGATGTTGTAAATGTAATGGAAACAGAGGAGCAGGAAGTTGGATTTTTTCCTACGATACTAACAGGCATTGAAGCTATTACAGATCAGACAAAACAAAGTCTAGGGAGATACAAAGGTCAGTCTTTTGCTTTTGGTGGTTCTATTTGTATAGGTTTGGGTGTTAATGTAAAATCGAAAATACAATCATTTGGCTTTAATTATACTCATACAAGGGGTAATAATACTGAAGTTGTACAAATTCTTGATGTAAATGGGGACGGTCTTGCTGATAAAGTTGTTGAAGATAAGGTTGATGGAGAATTTGTTGTGTATTTCTACAAAGGGGTGCTTGATGAAAATGGTGTTTTTGAAATTGAAAATGAACCATCTGGACAATTAAATATTCCCGGATTAACTCAAACTTATTCAAGATCGAACACCTTTGGTGGAGAAATTCTGGCAGGTGAAGAAGATGCAGTATCATTGTCTGCAACTTATTAAAGAACAAAAACAAAACAGATAACATCAAGGTACTTTGCAGATATTAATTCTGATGGTTTTGTAGATTTTATTGATGATGGTAATGTATATTTTAATTTTCCTGATGATAACGGGTTTCCACAATTCACTATGGAAGCAGCAAGTTTGCTGGAATATGGTAATGATGAATGCTATTCCTTTAATTATAGTGGTAGTCCCTTGTGGAAAGATGATTTTGTACAAGATAAGAATAATCCATCAAGAAGAGATCCAGTTAGAATGTGGGTGTGTCCTGTAGGTGAACATGCAAAAATATTGTATTCGATTAGTAGAACCAATGCTAACTCAAGTAATAATGGAACTGTTTATTATAGCATACAGGTATTTAGGCAAAATACCCAATTAATGGAATACCTTGTTGGCCCTGAAGAAGATCCGATTTCTGGTGGTGATTTATCTGAACATACAGGTGAGGTACCTGATTTTAGGTTAGACAAAGGAGATATAGTTTATTTTAGGCTTCATTCGAAAAATGATTTAGGTTTTGATGATATTGAATGGGATATGACAATTTACCCTGCTGATTACTATATTAATGGTGATGATTGTGATGAGACAATAAATGACTTAACACCTGATGGTGATCCTATTTATTCGTATAACTATGCAGATGATGCCGTAATTCATGATCCTAAATATTTCCAAATACCTTATGACGGGCAGGTTAACATTGAAGCTTTATTAACTAGTCCGCCTCAAAGCGACAAGCTAACGTATGTTATAGAACATTGGTATCTACAAGGGTTAGTTTGGCTTCACACAACAATTGTGCAAGAAAATCCTACTCATAATACTCCATTAGATTATTACTCATATACTGAGAATATCAATGTTAATAAAGGAGATATTATCATGTGTAAACTATCAAGTGTTACTAATGTTAACTGGAGTGATATTGAATTCGATGCTACAATAGATTACAATTATTATTCTATTAATGGAAACCTTTATGATGATGAATTAGCTTACCATCCATCATTAATTCTAAGCCTATATCCAAATATACTAGAATTACCAAAACAGGTTACACTCACACAAGGTACATATACTGTATATCCATCATTTATAGAAGGTTTTACATCTGAAGAGGATGATTATGAAATTGTTTTTACTGCTAAAGCAAATCACAAATTGTTAGGTACAACAACTATAATAATTGATGATGGTAACGTACTTGGTGCATTAGACAACTATGTTTTTGATATAAATATTTTACAACCTACTGAAAATATAAGCTTCGAGTATTTTATTGCAGAACCAGAAGATGTCGCAGAGAATATTACATATACTGAGGCAAAAGTATATCTCGATGGTTCATATGTTGGCGTATATCGCTCAGGTTATTATTCTCAATTATCAGAAGAACAATTGATTTTTGGAAACCTTTATCGTGGTTGGGGACAGTTTTCGTATTATGATGATGATAGTGATGAATTTTATCTTATTGACCATGATGCACTTAATAATGTGCCAACTAATATTACGATTGATCAGGCTTTCTTTAACAATTTGAATTTCTCAGCATTGGATGAAAACTCAGATATCGATTTAGTTGAAGAGACTTTCGGAACTGTAAACAATTTACCAACCTTTGAACCAAATAGTTTTGAAACTATGAAAGCCGATAGAGAAAAAAACAGATGGGTTGATAATAGTTATTGTGCTTATACATCTGCAAGTTCTATTGGTAGTGGTGCCGGAGCACAACAAGCAAGTGAGAATTTGGCAAACTCAACATTCTCGAATAACTCAGGTGGTGAACCGAGTTTTTATGATTATACTACAGGTGGATCAAGACCAACAATAAATAAAATGAGTTATTTATACAACAACACTTTTACAGTGGGTGGAGGAAATGATGAAGCAAATATGGGATTGACACTGACATTTACCAGAACTGAAGTGTTAGCTGATTTGAAAGATATGAACGGGGACAGATATCCTGATATTATTGATGTAGATAAGATACAATATTCAACTGCGTATGGAGGACTCTCAGATGATATTTTAGAGTTTGAGTCTGAGATTATGACAAGTTTATCAAGAGGGAACTCTTATGGAACTTCTATGGGAATGAAAGGGACTAAAATGCTTAGTGCAGACCCCGGTTCAAATACATCTGATAACATTATAGGATCTTTCGGAGTTGGTCATAATGAAAGTAATTCCGGTTTAGAAGAAATACTAATCGATGTTAACGGTTATGGTTTACCTGATAAATTAAATGTATTAAATGATAATATATCAGTTGAATATAATCTTGGATATAGTTTCACTGAACAACAAAGTTTTAACTTAAATACAATAATATCAAAAACTTATTCTGAATCTTTTTCCTCACCGCTTGGAGCAAAGATTAATAAAGCACAATTTAGTTTTGCATTCTGAATAGGCGGAAGTATAAATAATAGTTTTAGTGTGAGAACAATAACGGATATAAACAATGACGGATTAATTGATATTATTTACACTGTTCCAAATTATCCTGATATAGCAACTTTCACAGATAATAATCTTAGAGCACTATTAAACACCGGAAGTTCGTTTATTGAGGTTGATTTAATGCCTGATTTTAATAATCCAATTTCTCAAACTAGATCGTACAACTTTAGTTCAAATATTGCTGCATCTGTAGGTTTTCCACTCTTACAAGGGAAAATAGTTTTCTCCGGTTATGCAGATATTAATTTTAGTGTAAGCTCTGACAGACTAAGTCTTGCTGATGTAAATGGTGATGGGGCTACTGACATTGTTTTTGAAAATTCAAACAAAATCAAAGCAAGGTATTGAATACCTAATAAAACAAATATTCTACAGAAAGTTACAACACCGGGGTTGAGCACTTATGCATTGGATTATACATTGACCAAACCTGATATTGAAGATCCGAATCCAAAATGGACTCTATCTTCATTGATAGTAAATGATGGTAGCGAGCATATCCTTGATGGTCCGGCAAATGCATATTATAAATTTGAATACGAAAATGGAAAATATCACAGAATAGAAAGAGAATCATTTTGTTATGAAACTGTTAGGACATACCAGGTAGATGATTTTGAGAGTAATAATGTTTATCGTAGTACTGTTGAAGATTATCATACAGAGGATTATATATTTAAAGGATTAAAAAAGCGAGAAATCGTTTATAATTCAGAAAGTGCACCATATATTGAAACAATATATACCTGGTCAAAGAATGACATTGTAACTGGAGAGATTATTCCTGAAAGTGAGATCGAATGCTTTGGTCCATATTATCCTGCTTTATTTGTTGAACATAAGAACTTTTATGAAGGTAATCAAACATCTGAAATATCTACGGAAAAAGTATATACATATGGTCAATACGGAAATATCACAGAATATACCAATGATAATAATATTGGTAATGCAAATGATGATGTTAAAGCAGAAATAACTTATATTTATAACACGGAGTTAAATTTATTATCTCTTGTTGATGAACTTCATGTCTATAATGAATCTGCGCAGCTTCTTCGTAAATCACAGGGATTTTATAATGATCATGGTTTATTAGTTGAAATAGTAAGATTTGATGATGAAAACCAAGCAAAAACAGCATTATACTACGATCAATATGGTAATGTTGAGAAAATTGAATATCCTACAGATGTTAATGGAGACAAACTAAGCTATACTTATGTCTATGATGATCAGGTAATGACATACCCTGTTTCTATTACTGATTTCTGGAGTAACACGATGGAAACTACTTATGATTACAGATTCGGATTACCACTTATTATAACTGACCAAACAGGAAATCAAATGATATATTCATATTTGCCTGATGGAAAGCTTGAGAAAATTACCGGACCAAACGAAGTAATTAATGGAATTCCATATACAATAAAATACGAATATTGGAACCAGGTTAATAGTGGAGATGATTTTTGGGCAATGACCAGACACTATGACACACTAATTCCAAATAATGAATTTTTAACAGTAAACATTTCTGATGGTATTGGTAGGACAGTACAGAGTAAGAAAACATCTGTAATCAATGGCAATTATCAGGTCGTTGTTTCCGGTAAAGTTGTATACGATGAATTTGGTAGAAGTGTATCAACAGGTCAACCGACTGTAGAGGCGTTTGATATTGACCAAATGAAACAATACTCAACTATTAATTCAGTAAACCCAACGATATCTGAATTTGATGTTATGGACAGGCCTTTGACAATAACTGCACCTGACAATTCAGTAATATCATATGTTTATGGATTTGATACAGACAATTTTGGAATAAATTGCTTTACAACAGAAATTACAGATCAGAATGGTAATATTTCTAAAGTATATAAAGATGCACGCGGTATACAAACAATGTATGTTGCACCTTACAATACAACAACATTGTTTGAATACTCTGCAATGGGAGAATTAATCGTAAGCAGAGATCCTGAAAACAATCCAACTATTTATAAATATGACATGTTTGGTAGGTTGACAAAAAGAGTTCATCCTGATGCCAACAGAACTTCATACACTTATGATTTAGCCGGAAATGTACTGACAATTGAAACTGAGAATCTCAATCAGGCAGGCGAAGTAATTCAATATGAATATGAAGATTGTCGTTTAAAACAAATATCTTATCCGTTAAATCCTGAAATGAATGTATTTTACGAATACGGAGCTGCCGGAACAGGTAATCAAAGTGGTCGTCTGGTAAAACAACAGGATGCGTCAGGTGTTCAGGTATTTATTTATGGTAATATGGGAGAAGTAATTGAAAATACTAATACTTATGTTGTACCTTCAGGAGACGCTTATACATTCAAAACCGAGTGGGAATATGATAGTTGGAACAGATTAAATCAGATTAAATATCCTGATGGTGAGATAGTAAAATACCATTATGATATGGGAGGTAAATTATATTCAATGCAGGGATCAAAAGCTGGTGAACTGTTTAATTATATTGACAAAACCAATTATGACAAATATGGAAGAAGGAAACATATAAAATATGGTAATGGGACTATTAGTGATTATATGTATAATGATCTTACTTTACGTTTGGATAAGCTTATTAGCAAAGAAAGTACTGGTTTAATGATGCAGAATCTGGAGTATGGTTATGATTATGTAGGTAATATCACAACACTATCAAATGGTGGTGAGTTTGTTAATCATGATTTTGGAGGAGTGTATCAATATAGTTTCAAATATGATAATTTGTACAGGTTGGAAAGATCTAATGGTCATTTTTCATCACATGGGAATGGTGTAATGCAATATGATTTAAATCTATCATATTCACCATCTGGGAATATTGTTGAAAAAAATCTTACTTCTCTTAATTTAATCAACGGAGGGACAAACACCATACATTATAATCGAAAATATAATTACAATGATAGACCTCATAATGTTACAAACGTTACAGGAAAAGCTTTTGAGTGGGATCTTAATGGTAATATGACAAGAAGAGTAACTAAAGTATCTGAGAGAAATATGTGTTGGGACGAAGAAAATAGATTACTATCTTTACATGATAGTGGTGATTTGCATCAAATTTCTACGTATCTTTACAATGCAGGAGGTGAGAGAGTGTGGAAGTTTACAGGTCCTGAAGTACTGATGCAAATAAATGCTCAGGTTGTACATTCAAGTGCATTATTACAAAAAAAACTATATGCAAGTCCATATATGGTAATGACAGAAACAAATTATACAAAACACTATTATATTGAAGGAGAACGAATTTGCAGTAAAATAGGTGGTGGCTTTGGTGCAGCGGACTTCGCTCCAACCGAACAACCTCTAAGTTTTATATATGGTAATGAAAACAGTGTTGCAAACGATCTTAGAAGAATGGTTCGGAATAGCATTGAATGCTGTGGATTTACAGGTATGTTTAAAATTGATGATGAACTTGCTCCTGCTTATGATGTTACTGATAATCCTGAATTTTTGCGATATTTTTATCATCCGGATCATTTAGGCAGCAGTAGTTTTATTACAAATTCTGATGGTAGAACAGAAGAACATATACAATATTTACCTTATGGTGAAATATTTGTTCAACAACATACAAAATTTGATAGCCGTTATAAGTTTACAGCTAAAGAATTAGATGTTGAAACTGACTTAACATATTTTGGTGCTAGATACTATGACAGTGATTTATCGAATTGGTTGAGTGTTGACCCGTTGAGTGACAAGTATCCGAGTTTGAGTCCTTATGTTTATTGTGCGAATAATCCGGTTGTTTTGGTTGATCCTGATGGGATGAGTATAGATGATGGAACTGAGGTGGATTTCAATATAACAAACTATGTAAATAGCAAAGGTGAATTACTCTATAAAACAGATGATGGAATTGAAAAAACAGTAGTAATAAAAGATTATAAATTACCTTTATTTGAAAGCAAATTATATGATTTAAAGGAAAAGGGAATGCTTAATGATGCAGAAGCAAACATCAATGAATTGCACATACTTGGAACTGATATTTATGATTTAAAGAATGAAGCTACAGAAAATTTTAGTGCTACAGCTACGCTAATTTTTAAAGAAGGTTATGAATATGGTTATAAAAATCAAAAAAATAATATTTGGAGACAGCTAATGTATTTTGGTGCGGGAGAACCCGGTGATTCAAGGGCTTATGAAGCTGGGATCTATAGGTCTGGAACAAGTGCTGGAGCACGAGATTCTAAAACAGGAAGAATAAATATTTTGAATCCAGAAGAATCATTAAAAAAGAATGATCCATTAATAAAGCTTTATGATTACAGATTAATAAATTTAAGTAATAAAAAAAGTACTGAACACACACAATTTCCTAACCCATAGTATTATGAACAGAGATAATAATAATCTATCAACATTCCTGTCTGGCATTCTGTTCTATTTAACAATAGTCAATCTTGCATGGATATTAAAATACATAATTGAAATTATAGTTTATCAGGTTACAGATTCCACTGTATTGACCGTTTATCTTTCAATTATTGCATTTACATTATCTTTTCTGTTTTTAATTCTTTTGTACATAAAGAAGACTACCTTTTTTACAGCTTTGAATCAAAAAAGACTTTTATTAATAATTCTGTTTATATCTTCATTTTTGCTAAAGATGTTACTTTTCATATTACATACTAATATGTTTTTAGTAGATATAATTAGCAATATGACAACTGTTGAATATAAGAAAGAGTATGAGAATATAAGCGATCAAATATCAAACATATATTTATATTTGATAAAAGCAACAATAGTAATTTTACTGTTATTGAGTAATCGTTCATTAAAAAAAGACAAGAGCAGTGATAAACTTAGTCATTAATCTTAAAAACAAAACAATATGAGCATTAACAGACCAGAATTATTTGAACTGATGGGCGTACCCAAAGCCAAAGCCAGTAAAATGTTAGATTTAGTACTAAACAGCATAGGCGAAGCATTAGCCAAAGGCGAAGACGTATGTATAAAAGGCTTTGGCACATTTAAGATTGTGGAGCTTGCAGTCGTAAATTGAATAATTGAGTATATTTGTTATATTATTTAAAAGAATAAATTGTATATTAGAATTGTTATAATGAAAAATATTATAGGAAAGATAATAATATTATTTTTATTATTAATTTCATTTGCAGCAATTACATTTGCTCAAGAAATCAACCTAACCTTCAAATCAACCTATGCATGCGCATATGAAAGTTTAGATAGCGTTAAAATAGAGAATTTAACACAAGGTGGAGATACGGTATTATATTATCCTGATACTGTTTTAACAATTAACCTGGCTGGGATTGAGGAGCATTTGTTGAGTAAACAAGGGTTTTATGTTACGCAGAATTACCCTAATCCATTTATAAATGAGACTAAATTTGAGTTAAATATAATTGATGCTGGTGAATACAATATTAGAATATTTGATCTTTCAGGTAGAGAAGTTGACCATTTCATCAGTAATTTAAAAAGAGGTGTACATGAATTCACATTTTGTCCGGGTTATAGTGGTAGTTTTGTTACATCTGTTAATTCTGAGAAAGCAATTCAAAAGGTTTTAATGATTTGTGCTGAGTCTTCAAATAAAGCTGGTTCTGGGGTATATTATAGTAGTTTAAATGCAAATGATGAACTAATAACAAAGAATACAAAATCAAATTTTACTTTTGAAATTGATGATGAATTAAGATACACTGCGTATATTAATAACGAAAATACAATTCTAAGAGATTATCCTCAATGTGATTCTTTATATACGTTTAATATCGCTTCAGGAGTACCACTTTCACCAGAATTATTTACATCTGAAATTGGTGATGGAACAGTTTTTTGGACATGGGATGATGTACCTACAGCAAATGGATATAAATACAATACTACTAATGATTACAATACAGCGATAGATATAGGATTGGTAAATGAACTTACACAGAATTTCCCGACAGATGTGGAATGTGGTTTAAAACTCAACATATTTTTGTGGTCATACAATACATGTGGACATTCATCTTTCGTTGAATTTGAAGATTTTAAAGAGCACCAAATTTCAGATTATGTAAATAATGAGAAATATTATACCGTCTTAATCGGATATCAGTGCTGGTTACAGGAAAATTTAAGAGCCTACTTATATGCAAATGGTGATGAGATTACATACTTGCCTTACGATAGTTGGTTAGAAGTTGATTATGGGGTATGGAGTTACCCGGAAAATAATCCTGAAAATGATGATCTGTATGGCAAACATTACGGATGGTATGCTGTTTTAGATGAACGAAATATATGTCCTGAAGGATGGCATGTACCTAGTGATGATGAGTGGGCTGTTTTGAGGGACTTCTTGGGTGGTTCAAGTATCGCTGGTGAAAAAATGAAGATTGAAGGAACTGATTTTTGGGAACCTCCAAATGTTGCTACAAATGAAAGTTTTTTCTCTGCATTACCATCAGGGTCAAGATTTGTTTTTGGAGGAGAAACTATATATTTTGGTACTCAAAGTGTATTTTGGAGTACAACAGGCGATGATTCTGAAACATGGCTATATGCATTATTAAATACTATTCCAGTTTTTAACCATTTTGGAGGTACTCAACACAATGGCCAGTCAGTTCGATGTGTTAGGGATTGATAAAATACAAACGAGCTTATTATGTTAAGTTGTTTTAGAAAATTTATTGTAATATTGGTTTTTTCATATAAATTTTGACTATTATTGTTTTTACAATTACATAATTTATTATATTTGAAAAACAAATGTATTGTCCTTGTACATTTTTGCAATGTTTGTTTTGTTGCAAACTAATGCTTATAAAAGTTGAAAAGCTGTTTCGCACGAAACAGCTTTTTTATTTAGCATCAAATATTCTGTCAGATGCTTAAAAGATTACTTATATTGTTTAGTATGTTTTATAAATACCCAAACCTCTCCTTAACCTCTTTTACATTTTTTTCTTTTGTTAATTGATCCATGCGTGCCGGTGGGTTAATTCCGTTTTGTCTGTGGTGCCAGATATTTTGTGCGCACCTGGAACAGCAGGCAAAGGAATTAAGTCTGTAAGATTCGTATGGAGATCCGCACATCCAGCAAAGTTTTAAGTATTTGGTCCTTCTAATGTCCATTTCTCTAGGAGCATCACCAAGAGTTTGGTGGTAGCTCCTTTTTTGTTTTTCGATTTTAACACATATTACATTTCCGGAATAAAGATCTTGATTTGAAAGTAGTATTGCCATTTGTTTTTACTCTAAAGTAAGTTAGAGGAAATTTGAGCTTTCTTTAATCAGGGGCAAAGCCATTTATTTGCTTGTAAAATCTTCTATATTATTTCTATTGTAATTCGATATTCATTCCAGTAAGATTCTATAACCATTCGATATAATTTCGATATGTTTTCCATTATTGTTCGAATGTGAATTTATAGAATCGTTGATATTACATATGTTTGACTGCAATTAACTGTCGTTTGTAATTAAAAGAATTTACCTATATATCATTATTGAAAATATTGCAAGTTGTTGCATCACCCACCTTATTTGTTTATGAGTATTTTGGCTATTTTCAGAAGATCGATGTGTGAATTAACTGCGGGGAGCAGTTAAAATTCCTTTGAAGAAAGAAAAACCACAGGTTCGGGTGCAAGTGGTTGCGACGGTCTGGGTGAAGCGAATTTCTTTTCTCATATTAAGAAAAGAAACTCAAGTGTTATGCTACTTCTTCTTTGACTTCTGAAAACTCCAAAATGAAATCAGATGCTTTTTGTGCTTGTGATGCAGCTTGGACAACAAATTGTTTATCGTTTCTCATTACCTGGAGCCATGAATTTATATAGTCAACATTATCTGTAATTTTGGTTTTAAAACCTAATAGTGCACAAATAAATGCTGCGTTGATTTCTGCAATGAGTTCTTCAAAAGCATATTCTTTTGAGCCAAAAGCATTTCCTTTTGGTCGATCAAGTCTTTGAGAATTTCCAGTCCAATGTCCCAATTCATGAAATAAAACATTGTAGAAGGCCTCTGTTCTAACAAACTGCTTTCTTTGTGGCAAATATATCTTATCTTCCAAATGATTGTAGAAAGCTTTGTTTTGTGGCAAATAGACAATCTCTGCACCTGTGTTATTGATAATGTTTTCAGCATTTTCATTTTTTTCAAATTCTGTCAAATCTTCTAATTCAATATGCTTGTAATATTCATCAGGCAGGTTTTCAATTTGCGAAATATTAAACACATTATATCCTTTCATGTAACCGACTTTTTTAAGGTCAAGTCCTTCAAGGCTTTCATTGTTTTTAATCAGGTGTTAAATAAACTTCGTAATGTTTCTATTTGACTTTGCATCAAGGTACATTACAGATTTAAAAACAACAAAAGCGGCTTTACTGCCTTTACGAATTTTTGCATTTAAACCAGAAAGTTGTTTAAATGTCATCCATGAGTTATAAGAGTAATTGAATTTTTGCACATAGTAATTCAATAAGAGTTGATTTATACCACTGTAAACATGCTTTGAAACTGCATTTTTAGCTAAAACAGAATCTCCTGTAAGACTTATCCAACTTTCAGAAAAATTATTTTCCTTGTGGGTTTCAAGCATTTCAATAATTGTATTTGTGATTTTATCGTATATCTGTTGTGTGTTCATACTGTATGGTTTTATCAATTTGTAAATTAAATGAGTTCACTAGAGTTTTAATATTTGGGTTCTCTTTAATCATCGACTTAAGGACCTTTTGTTCCTGAGTTTTGATTTTATTTCTTTTAGGTTTTTTCATAGCAAGGAATTAAAATGAGGTCTGCCGGAGCAGACCTCAAAAATTTAGAACTGAATTTGTTTTTCAATCTCACTGATTTTGCCAACCAAAGTAGTATTGATAGCCTCAACAACTTTTGTAAATACTTCGGTATTTGAAGTTTTAAAAGTGTTGCCGTTTTCATCTGTCAAAACGATGTTTTCACTAAATTGATTCGCACCTACAACAAAAGATTGTAATTTCTTACGACTCATTTCAAGTCTTTCTCTTTTGTCAACTAAGGTTTTAAGATTTTCTACTTTCTCGATTTTTTGTTCGAGAGTTAAAACATGTTCTTCAACCTTTTTTACAAGCTCTTCAACCTTTTTCTCAATTGGTTTTGCCTGTTCTGCTTTTTTGTAAGTAGTAACTTTCTTTTCAATAGCTTTGATACTAATTGGATTTGCACTTGTTTCTTTAGTTGAAACTTTCTCGTTCGCTTTTTTTGCAATAGCTGTTGCCATAATAATAAAATTTAAAGGTTAATAAATAATTGAATTTGATTTTATACTTAAATCTATCTTACTAATGCTCCCGACTTTAGTCGGGATGTATTCAACAATGCAATTCAAAAAGTTTTTTGAATCGCAAGTTTCACTGCATATACAGATAATAGATTTGAAGCGGTGTTCGTTTCTTTTCAATTCTGATATTTCCTGGTTTCTACACATAATTCTATTTTTTAAGTTTCTATACATCTAATGAGTTTTCTGCGTTTGTTCTGCAGCTGAACCTAAAGCCACAAACAGCGTCTACTCAACAGAGATAGTCCTTAGTGTTCAGAAATACCACAACCTTCCCGGAGGGCTGAAAGAAACCATTTCTGAACGCTTAGGAATATCTATTGATCTTCTGTTGTAGCAGTTGTTTTTGCTTTACAGCTTCGCAGATACAATAAGCAGTAAACTTATTTGATTGGAACTTTTAGGAAAGGGTGGTGTGGAAATGGTAGAGGAGGAAGATTGGGATTGGAAAGTTGTTAACAATAACTATTTTTAAATTTAAAAAAATATTGTGTAAATTTGATTAACTATTAATTTGTGATGATTTATGAATTTTGGACAAAGAAATATTGCAATTGACACTGAATTGCAAAATATAAGTCGTTTTTTTTTAGCAGGTGTCACAGAAGCAAAGAAGATTACATCTTCTTATGATTTTTACCATGCGCCATTTATCTTTTTTTCATCTGGATTTGAACGTTTGTTAAAAGTATGTATATGTTTAAATTATTTAAAAAAATAAAGTAAACATCCAGAAAACTTCAATATTATATTTAACAAAAGTCAAGGTCATGATTTACTTTTTCTTAAAGAAAAATTTATAAATGATGTTTGCAAAGAAAATATTTTATATAATAGTTTCAAGTTCTTTAAAAATGATGATGTTTTTAATAGAATTATATTAGCATTATCTGAATATGCAAAGAGAGGTCGATATTTTAACATGGATCAGGTTTTCGGTAAACAACAAGAATATAATGTTGACAAAGAATGGAATGATATCGAACACTTTGTATTACAAAAAAGAAATGGTGAAAATTATCTTGAAAAATATTTTAATAAACCTAATCAATTATTCTTCGATTCGAACAGAATTATAATTGAGAATATAGCAAAAGGATTGAATTATATTTATAACCAATTTGAAAAAGGAGAACTAAACGATTTTTACATTCTTTATAGTCACCATTTAAAAGATTTAAAAGATATACATATTATTAAATCATGATTTAAGTTAAAATCGAGATTAGAATTATATAGCAATATCAAACTTATCATGTAAATGATTTGTGTCGTGAGCAACTCTTTTGTCAAGCATACGAGCATATATCCTTGTCATATTTATTGATGAATGTCCCAGCATTTTAGAAACACTTTCAATTGATACATTATTATTAAGTGTCACAGTAGTTGCAAAAGTATGTCTGGCGATATGGCTTGTTAAATTCATATCGATACCACATACATCTGCAATTTCTTTTAAATATGCATTCATTTTTTGATTTGAGAGAACAGGAAGTAATACATTTTGTGTGGTACATGTTTCATTGTCCTTATATTTATCAATTAGTTTTTGAGTAATAGGGAAGAGGGGAATACTAACACTATTGCCAGTTTTTTTACGATGAGTTTTTATCCAATATTGACCATCTGTTCCGATAACAATATTTTCAGGAGTCAGTAATTTTAAATCTGAATGAGCAAGTCCTGTGAAACATGAAAATATAAAGCAATCTTTTACTTGTTCCAAACGTTTTGTTGTCATTTTCTTATTCATAAGAGTATTTAACTGTTCTTCAGTTAAAAATCCTTTGTCAACCTTTTTTAGTGTAAGTTTATAGTTTGCAAATGGGTCAATTGAGATAATATTATTCGATAATGCTATCCGTATAATTTTTTTGAAGTTTTTCAAGTATTTCATTGCGGTATTGTGAGAGCAGTTTCTTTTAGTTTTTAAGTAAAACTCATAGTCACTAATAAATTTATGATCTATTTTAGAGACAGCAATGTCATTTTTGTTGTAGACTTCTAAAAGAAATTCAGAAGTATGTCTTAAACACGTTTCATATCTTTGTAGAGTATCAGCTGAGAACTCTTTACCCACTAATTGCTTGAATTTTGCATTGTGTTCACGAAATAAACCTAGTATGGTTTCAGAATCATTTTCTATTCCTAGATATTTGTTTTTTAATAGAGTGGGAGTTATCTCAATTTCTTTTTCTCGAAGTAATTTAAAATAATCATATATTGAAGTCTGTACAGACATAATATAGTTGTTTATTTCTCTTGCAATTTTGGTATTACCCATTGCACAGCCAGAGTTTGAGTTCCAAAGTTTCGCATCAATACTTCTATGTATGGACATTTCTGTTTTTTTACCGTTAACTGTAATGCGCATATAAAGAGGAATTTCACCTTTTTTATTAACTCTTTTTTTAATTGCAAAAAATAATAAACTGAATGTGTTCTTGTTTTCCATAATTTACTACTGTTTTAATGTTACAAATGTATTAAAAATGGAATGTTTTTGAAAACGCAACTAACTGAAATACAGAGAAAAAGAACCTAAATCGTTGACAGTTTTCAAAAATCAAAAGTGTCAACGATTTGTCAACGCTTAGATGTCAAAATATGCTTTAATTTGCATATATAACACAAACGAAAAAAGCCTGATAACACTCGTTATCAGGCTTTTACATTGTTTTGCTTTGTTATCCAGCGGAGAGAGGGGGATTCGAACCCCCGGTACCAGTTTCCCAGCACTCCAGTTTAGCAAACTGGTGGTTTCAGCCACTCACCCACCTCTCCATTTGCTTAAATGTGAATGCAAAAATACAAAAACAATCCTTATCTCAAAATATATTTTTGTAAAAATGATACCAATAAGAATGTTTTTTTATTTCTTTTTAAATAATCGTTTTTAGTCCAACCCAATCATTTCACGACACATTCGTACAATGAGCTAACACACGATGGAATAGAAATATATTTCTATTATTTATCAAACTTGAAATAAATCAGTACTTAAATACTTTTCACCACGATCAGGAAAAATTGTTACAATACGGCCTTTGTCTATTTTTTTTGCAACTTCAATCGCAGCATACAAAGCTGCACCACTACTCATTCCACAGAATATACCTTCGTGTTTTGCAACTTCCCTTGCCATTTGAAATGCAGTTTCTGTCTCCACCATTATAGTTTCATCGATTTTGGACTTGTCATATATTGCCGGAATAATGGCTTCGTTCATATTTTTTAAACCTTGTATATAATGGCCTTCAACTGGCTCTGCGCATACAATTTTAATATTCGGATTGTATTCTTTAAGAACTTTCCCAACACCCATTATTGTTCCGCTGGTACCAATTGCCGAAACAAAATAATCAATTCTACCATTTGTTTGTTTCCATATTTCTTCGCCTGTAGTTTTGTAATGAGCTACACCATTATATTTGTTTGAGAATTGATCCGTCATAAAATACTTATCAGGTATTTGTTCTGTAAGCTCTTTAACTTTTCTAATAGCTCCATCTGTACCATATTCTGCTTCTGTTAAAATTACATTTGCTCCAAAAGCGCGTATCATCTTGCGCCTTTCTACAGATACTGCTTTACTCATAACAATTTCAACACTATAGCCTTTTATTGCACCAATCATAGCCAGAGAAATACCTGTGTTTCCACTTGTTGCTTCAATTATGGTTTTATCCTTTGTTAGTCGTCCGCTAGCTTCGGCTTGTTCGAGTATTTTTAAGGCAATTCTATCTTTAATGCTACCGGTAGGATTTCGTCCTTCAATTTTAGCAAATATCGAAACATTTGGATTTGGATTAAGTTTTCCGATTTCAACAATTGGGGTTTCACATATAGTTTGTAAAATACTTTCGTGTATCATCATTATTTTTTTGCAAAGATAAATTTTCTTTATAAATCAGCATAAAAAAAGCTGCCCGAAAGCAGCTCTTAATTATGTTATATATATGTTGTTTTTATTCAACAATTAGTTTAACAACAGCTGTTTCGTTTGATTTTGTAATTTCTACAAAATAAACACCTGCGTTAAATTGGTTTGTGCTAATAGTTTCAATTTCATTCTAAACAGAAACTTCCTTAACAATTTGTCCAACTATGTTAGTAATTGTAATAAAATCAGCACCATCAGTTACGATATTAACGAAATCAGATGATGGGTTAGGATATACACTTACATTTTGAACTAATTCACTTTCAATATCACTTGAAATTGTAATGTCTGACTCAATTCTGTAGTTAATTGAGAACTCACCATAAGAATAAGCCATTACACCAATAATGTCATAACTTGTTCCTAAGGCCTCAGTGAAATCAAAAACACCATTGTCTTTAGCCATTAAAGCGCCTGAGCCATCGTTAACATACCATTCTCCATATCCATTCTGAACTTCTGTACATTCAGCATTAGAAACTTTAACAAGAACAGATTCGTATTGCTCAGTAGCAGCGTCTAAAGTTGAAACTACTGTTGGAGCAGCAACTGTACCTTCGATACCAACAACTGTATATGAAGTAATATCTGCTAATTGAGTCATATCATAATATTCATCAATTGTTGCAGCGATTTCTACAGAGTCACCAATTGCAGGAGTATTTACTAAATCATAAACATAGATACCATTCCATGCTCCACCACCTTGTTGTATATAGTAACCTTCGCCATAGTCAGAACCATTAAAGTTTGCAGAAACAACTGCTCTAACCCAAACGTCGCCTGTAGCAATTTCGTTTTGGATATCAGAGATACTTGTGTAAACAGGACCCGATAAATCAACAGTGAAAGTAACTGTAGCAGTTACAGGAGTTGCTAATGTGTTGTTGCTCATATCAACTAACTCAAGGTTAACAGTATGAGATCCATCAGTTAAACCGATAACGTTTATTGGACTTGCAGTAACATAAGCAGTAGCACCACCGTCAACATCCCATGCAACTTGTCCGTCAGTACCTAGAACAAAGTTTGAAACGGAGAATTCTACGTCTACATTCGCTGTATAAACAGTAGCTGAGTTAGCAGGAGAGGAGATGGTTAATAAAGGAGTAGTAGATGCACCATTATCAATAACATCGGCAGCATCTCTTGGTAAGATTTTCCATTCTTCAAATGAGTAATCAACAAGACCTGTTACAGTATATGAATTACCAGCTACAACAGTTGCAGCATACATAACGTCATCAACTAAAATTGTACCAGAACAGTCATTAAGTTCAAACATACCATATCCGGCATCAGCATTTGTGCAAACACCAGTAACAGTTACAAGAACGCCTTCATACTCTTCAACTCCAACAGATCCTGTTGCAAGTTCAGCAGCAGCAGCAACTGTATTTCCTGAGTTTATTACAGTCATATCAGTAATAGTAGAGATTTCTGTAAGATTATTATATTCAACAACTGTACCTGTAACCCAGACAGAGTCACCTCTTGCAGGACCAGGGGTTGTAGTATAATATACATATACACCATTCCATGCTCCGGCACCGTCTTGTAACCAGAATTTATCACCGTTTATACCGCTAACAATACCTCTAGTAGTTTCTTCTAAATCAATTGAAGGAGAGTTGCCAGATGGGTCTTCAGTATATTGAATGTCATAAACTGTTGTATAAGTAGGAGCAGCAGTGTTAACAGTAAAGGTTACGTCATCTGTAACTGCTGGATCTAGTGATAAGTTAGACATGTCAACTAATTCCATTGTAACTGTATGAGAACCGTCAGTTAAACTTGTTAATGAAACAGGAGAAGTAGTAGTATATTGATCAGCACCACCGTCAACAGAATATTTCACCTGACCATCTGTACCAAGAACAAAGTTTTCAACGTTAAATACAATATCAACATCAGCTGAAGTAACTTCTTCAGCATTAACAGGAGAAGTAATTGATAAATATGGGTCTGTTGATTCAAAACCTGTCCAAGAAATGTCGTCAATTACAACTTGAGCATTTGTTGTAGCAGTACCTACGGGCTTAACTTTAATTGTAAAGTCACCAGGTACATCAATATCTGATACATAGAATGTATAAGTTGTAGCATCTTCACCAGTAAATGCACCAAATTCTTCTGAAGTACCAACTAAAACATCGTTAACATAAAGTTCTAATTGTCTTGTTGAAGAACCTGTGAATGCTTTACGCATACTACATTGGAAGCTAGCGATACCACCTGAAATAGTTTGTGAAAGCAAATAACTATCAGCACCACGACGTAGCATAAGACCTTTTAGATTTATTGGATATGCTCCAGTATCTCTTGAGTGGAAGTAATTCCATGTTATGTCATTATCACCAACAAATGAACCATCACTATAAGTTCCGCCAATGTCACTAAGTTCAAAAGTTTCCATTCCACCAGGCAAAGCTTCAGCACAGGTAAAAGTAACAGAAGTTGTAACAGCTGGATCAAGAGATACCTCAGCCATGTCAACTAATTCGAATTCAACAGTATGTTCAGCATAAGAAAGTGCTAATAGAGCAATATCATCAGTTGTTGTATGATATTCTGTAGTACCACCGTCAACACTATAAGCTATTTTGCCGTCTGTTCCCGGAACAAAGTTCTCAAGTGTAAATGAAATGTTTACATCAGAAGCATATACTGTTGTCCCATCAATTGGAAAATTAATAGTTATTGCAGGATCTGTACTTGGTATTTCGTAGTTAACAGTTCTTGTAACAGCTTCTACCGGATCAAGAGGTAGATTACTCATATCTACTAATTGCATTTCGATAGTGTTTGCACCTTCAACTAAACCTGAAACATTTACAGGGCTTGTAGTTGTATATGCAGCAGTTCCACCATTTAAAATGTATTCTAAACTTCCGTCAGTTCCAAGAACAAAGTTCTCTGTTGAGAATTCAACATCAACATTGTCAACAGTAACAGTTGTTCCATTTGTTGGAGCAGTTACTGTAAGTTCAGGAAGTAAAACAGCTGGACCCCAAGTTTCGAAACTAGGATTTAATATTAGATTTGCTCCACCATCTTCAGTATAAGATGCATTGTCAATAATCATTGTTGCTGAACCTGTCCAGTCTCCAGACACGTCATAAAACCTTAGACGAATTTGAGCAGTACTTGCACCAGCAGGAACAGTTCCTTCTAGTGTTAGTGTTTGCCATGCATCAATGTCTTCTGAGTAGATACTTGAATATGTATTCTCTGTATCCCATGCAATAGCCATTCTTACACGTCCAGCAGCGTCAAAATCATATACGTCTAAAGTATAAGAATATGATGCTCCGGCAACCACATTAAAAGGATAAGATTCAATGTCTTGGTTGTCTTTACTTGTAAAAGTAACAGACATTGCTGATGTTCCTTCATTAACTGTTGTAGTTTCTTCAGTGACAGTGATATCAGCTGTTGCCACTGTCCAGCTTTCATGAACATCCTGAGCCATCATTACACCAAATGTAATAAGGGCAGTAAAAAATAAAGTTAATCTCTTCATGATAAAATAATTTAATTTATAAAAATAGTTTTCTCGTTTTGCCTCGTTAAAAAATAAGGACTACAAATATACTGATTATTTAGTTTCACCTAAATTAATTAAAAGCTTAATTTTAAACAAAAAAAAGCGAGATTTGTTAACAAACCCCGCTTATATAATTTTATTTTTCAAGAATATCGGGGTCAACCAATATTCTTCAACAATATTCACATGGGATAATTTTTCGTGATGATTTAATATCAAGTTGTCTTTGAGGTGGAATTTTGTTAAAGCATCCGCCACATGCATCACGTTCAATAGATACAACAGCTAGTTTATTAAGAACATTGTTTCTGATTCTGCTGTAAGCATATAACAAACGAGGTTCAATAACAGCTGCAATATCTTCGCGTTGTTTATTTAATTTTTCTTCGTCTTTTTGAGTTTCTGCAATAATAGTATCAAGTTCAGCTTTTTTTACTTCAAGGTCTTTAGATCTTTCTTCAAATTTAGTTCTTGATTCTTCGATTAAAACGTTTTTTGTTTCAATATCAGCTTTATGCTCCTTGATTTTTTTATCACAAAGTTCGATTTCTAGATTCTGAAATTCGATTTCTTTGGATAATGAATCATACTCACGATTGTTTCTTACGTTATTTTGCTGATCTGTATATTTTTTAATAAGGGCTTCAGCTTCTTTTTTGCCGTTTTCTCTTGCTGATATTTGAGAATCTAACTGAGAAACTTCATTTTCTAGATTTGTTACTCTTGTTTCTAATCCTGCAATTTCATCTTCCAAATCACGTACTTCAAGAGGTAATTCACCTCTTGTGATTTTAATTCTGTCTATTTCAGAATCAATAAGCTGTAGTCTATACAGGCTTTTTAGTTTCTCCTCTATCGTCAGGGTTAAATTTTCTGTTTTTGTTTCTTTCTTTGCCATCTCAATAATTTTTTATCGGATTCGTAATTATTTGTGAAAAACGGACTGCAAAGTTAGGATTTTTTTTCATAATAATATCATAAAAAATTTCTTTTGTAAATTGCTCACTTTCAAAATGCCCGATATCAATTAAAAGGATCTTATTTTCTGCCATAAAATATTCGTGATATTTTATGTCGCCAGTAATATAAACATCTGCTCCGGACCTTATTGCATCTGGAATAAATGAAGCCCCACTACCACCACAAACTGCTATTCTTTTAATCTTTTTATTTAATAAATTACTGTGTCTGATATTTGTTAAATCAAAGATGCTTTTCAAAGATTTTAATAGTTCTTTTTCAGAAATTGAGGTTTTAGGTAATCCAATCATACCAAGTCCCGCCATATTCCAATCATTATCCAGACTATAAATGTCATAGGCAACCTCTTCATAAGGATGAGCATTAAGAACAGCTTTTAATATTTTATGTTGCAAATGTTTTGGAAATACACATTCAATTTTCACTTCATCCTCAATATGCATTACTCCCTGATTTCCTACAAAAGGATTTGTTCCTTCGTTCCCTCTGAAGCTACCTTTACCTTGGGTATTAAAACTACATGAATCATAATTGCCGATTTTACCGGCTCCTGCCTCAAAAAGTGCTGTCCTAACTTGTAATTCATGTGTGCTAGGTACAAATACTGCAAGTTTTTTTAGATAGCTTTTTTTTGCACTGAGAATCTGTAAGTTTTCCAGACCAAGCTTTTCACAAATCTTATAGCTTACACAATTTGATACAGAATCGAAACTTGTGTGTCCAGCATAAATTGAAATGTCATTTTTAATAGCAGTGATTATACTTTTCTCAACATAATTAGCTCCTGTTATTTTTTTTATTTTGCCAAAAATAAGTGGGTGATGAGCAATTATTAAATTGCATTTATTTTCTATAGCTTCGTTAATCACATCAGGAGTAACATCAATACAAAGCAGAATGCCTGTAATTGTACTATCATGATTTCCAATATTTAATCCGGTATTGTCATAATCTTCCTGTAATTGTGGGGGCGCAAATTCTTCAAGAACTGCAATTATTTCTTTAACCTTCATAATGAATTTTAGAGTTCATTTTTGATTTCATTGAGCATTCCTTTTATTTCGGAGAGCTTTTTAACAAGCTCAAAATTATGCTCAGTTTCATTTCTATTATCTTTCAATTTTTTCTTAGCACCACTGAGAGTCATGCCTCTTTCTTTTACCAGATGCCATATAAGGTGGAAGTTTTCAATATCTTTTGGAGTAAAGAGACGATTACCTTTTTTGTTTTTCTTGGGTTTTATAATATCAAACTCATTTTCCCAATATCTAATTAAAGAAGTATTGACATTGAACATTGCAGCCACTTCTCCAATTGAGTAAAATAGTTTTTCTGTTTTTCTTTGCTCTTTAGCCATGATTGAAATATTTATTCAAAATTCAGAAAAAAAAACCATATTTCAAAATATACCCAGAATTAAAACAGTAATAATTGATAAAATGTTAAGCAAAAAATATGATATAAACTTGCAAAAGGACTTATCTTAATTGTAAAGTGCTGAAATTCAGAAAAAAGATAAAAATATTTTGAAAAAAATAAAAAAAGTCGTAAAAAAATTTGGAAGTGTCGTGTAAAAAGACGTACATTTGCAAACCATTTTGCGAGAATAGCTCAGTTGGTAGAGCACGACCTTGCCAAGGTCGGGGTCGCGAGTTCGAGTCTCGTTTCTCGCTCTTTTTTTTTGAAGACGTTCTTATAACATAAAATATTAAGTGCCCGGGTGGCGGAATTGGTAGACGCGCTGGACTTAAAATCCAGTTCCTATTTTTGGAGTGCCGGTTCGACCCCGGCCTCGGGTACAGAAGCAGAATTAGAAATAATTCTGCTTTTTTTTTGTATATTTCGAACAAAATTAATTGGAAGTTGTTAAACGAAACTCAGTATAATAAATTATAAACCAAAAAATTAAATCAAAATGGAAAATTTAGATCAGATTTACATGTGGATAGTGAACAATGGAGTTCGCTTTTTAGGAGCTATTGTTTTTCTTATTGTGGGACTATGGTTGTCAGGATTCTTTGTTAAGCAGTTTGTTAAAATAATGACTAAAAGGGAAATTGATCCCGGCTTAGTATCTTTTGCTAAAAGCTTAATCAATATTGCACTTAAGGTGCTTGTTGTTGTTTCTGTTATGGGAATGGTAGGTATTGAGATGACCTCATTTATTGCTATTCTTGGTGCTGCCGGTCTTGCTGTAGGTTTAGCATTTCAAGGTACACTCAGCAATTTTGCCGGAGGAGTAATGATTTTGATATTTAAACCTTATAAAGTAGGTGAATTTATTGAAGCTCAAGGTTATATGGGAGTTGTTGCTGAAATACAGATCTTTAATACAGTACTTAAAACAGTTGATAATAAGATGGTTATTATTCCTAATAGTGGACTTGCCACAGGATCTTTAATCAATTATACCAGACAGGATACCAGAAGAGTTGATTGGACATTTGGAGTTGCTTATGGAACAGATTATAAAATGGTTAAGGAAATTATTTTAGATATTCTAAAAGCAGATAAGCGTATTCTTGAAGATCCTGCTTTATTTATAGGTTTAGGTGAAATGGCAGACTCATCAATTAATATAACTACTCGCGCATGGGTTAAAACCGAGGATTATTGGGATGTTAAGTTTGATGTTAATGAAAAAATATATGCAACATTCAATGATAAGAAAATAGAAATCACATTTCCACAAATGGATGTTCATATTAAGAAGGATTAGTGTATTTTTTAAAAATATATTACATGTATTTTTGTGATAATTGGGAATGAAAATTATTTGAATTATGAAATGTAAGATTAGTATTTTAGTGGGAATATTCGTTGTAATTGGCCTGATATTAAACGCTCAGGAAGATACAACAAAAAACTGGAAAACCGGAGGTGTTTTGTCGTTTAATGCATCACAAGTGTCTTTTACAAATTGGGCTGCCGGAGGTGAGAATTCACTGAGTGGCAATAGTTTTGTCAATTTATTCGCAAACTATAAAAAGAATAAAATGACTTGGGATAATACTCTTGATTTAGGATTTGGTATGATGAAGCAGGGATTCGGTGATGAGTCTGTGTATTATAAAACAGATGATAAAATAGATTTCTCATCAAAGTATGGTCAATACGCTTTTGAACACTTTTATTATACAGGTCTGGTAAGCTTTAAATCTCAATTTACTGAAGGTTATAAAAAAGCTACTGATACTGTTAGAATATCAAATTTTTTAGCTCCGGCTTATATAAATATTTCATTAGGTATGGACTATAAACCAAATGATAATTTTACATTATTTGTTTCTCCTTTCTCAGGTAAGATAACTTATGTTACAGATACAATGCTTTCCAATGCCGGAGCGTATGGTGTAACTCCTGGTGAAATTGTTAGATATGAGTTTGGGGGATATATTAAAGCTCAATTTAAATGTAATCTGGCAGATAATATTTCTTATACTACAAAACTTGATCTTTTCTCAAATTATTTAAAAAAGCCACAAAATATTGATGTTAATTGGGAGAATCTTGTAACATTTAAAATTAATGGTTGGTTTGCTGCTAATATACATCTTACAATGATGTATGATGATGATACTAAAATCGATATTGACCGAGATGGTGATGGTGTCTATGATGGCAAAGGAGCAAGGCCTCAAATAAAACAGTTGTTTGGTATAGGTATAACTTATAAATTCTAAGAAAAAAGAGGCTGTTTTTGCAGCCTCTTTTTATATTCTTAAATCAATTACTAGATTATCACAAAACCTGATTTACTCGCTTTTATTAGTTTGTCAGTTAATTCTTCATCTTCAAATTCTTCGTTTGCATCCTCAATGTCAATTATAGGAGCAAGCGACTAGTCAATTATAAAGGTGTGATCTTCAGGTATAAAAACCTTAACTTTTACAAACTGAGCTCTGTATTTTTCCGATGTAATATAGAAATATGGGTCAAAGTAAATTATCGAATCGTTTATTTCATAATTATATTTTATCGATTTGATATTTTCACCAGCTTCTTTTTTATTAGCACCCCTCGCATAGTAAATAAATTCTAATTCCGGACATGAGTCCTTGGTGGTATAAAATTCTATTTCAGGTAAATGTTTTATTTCATTTCCATCGTTTACAATAAGGTGTTGATCAATAAAAATGTGGAAATAATTTATATTATTTATATCATCTTCATTTAAGAGTTTTAATTCTTCTGCTTCAGGGTTTAATTCAAAATAGTAATTACTAATTGAATCGCATTGTATGGTTTCTGTAATTGTATTTTGTTCAACAGAGCTAAATGATGCTGCAACATTTAGACTTGTAATAGTGGCAACTATAATTGCAAGTACCCATAATGTAAATGTCCCTATACCTAAATATTTATTGCTTTTTACATTAAATAAGAGCAGAATTCCCCAGTAGATTACGACTATAACTGGAATCACAAATACAACAAGTAAGCTTATGCTTAATAACCATGAGGTGCCTGTATTTGTAATGTTCTCAAGTAGGCCAGGTAACCATATCATGTTAATAAAGTCATTTGCAAAAAATACATTTTCTTTGCTAACACTTAATAAACCAATTGTAAGTGCTACCAGAATACTTGTTCCTGTAATTAAAAATGCAACACCAAGAACTTTCCCGAGAACTTTTGCAGTGATACTAATAAGAGATAAAATTGCTTTACCTATATTATTTAAGGTATCAGTAGTTTTTTTAGTTTTGATATTTTTGAAGTTCTTTTTGAGATCATCATATTCTTTTTTAACTGATTTCTCAATATTGGATAGATTGACTTTATCTCCTTTCATCTCTAGTTTTTCCGAAGTGGTTTTAGCTTCAGGTACAGCTATCCAGAGGATTAAATAGGCAATGATGCTAACCTGACCAACAAATAGAAAAATCAAGAACAAAATTCTCCATGTAGTAGCACTAATTCCTGTGTAATAGCTTAAACCGGAACAAATGCCTCCAACTTGTTTATTGTCAGGGTCTCTGTAAAGTTTCTTTTTACGTTTTGTTTCTTTCTTTTGTTCATTGTTGTCAGAATCATTTGTCTTATCAGACATGTTTTCTCCGGTAATATCTTCAACATTACCTAATATCGTAATTAATTCTTCGACATCTGTAATATTGATTACTTGTTTGCCTTCATTTATTTTCATGCTAAAAATTTCAGCAATTCTGGCTTCAATGTCTTTTACAATTTCATTGCCTTCTTCCTGAGCGGAAAAATGTTCTTCGAGTTTACCTAAATATAATTTTAACATTTGATATGCATCATCATCTATGGTAAACATGAACTAGTTCAGATTGATATTGACTGTCTTTTTCATATTATGCGGATTTTTTTGATTTTAACATATTTATTGATTCAACAAGTTCTGTCCATGATTTGTCGAGTTCCCCCAAAAGAGTCTTACCTTTTTCGGTTAAACTGTAATATTTACGAGGAGGTCCTTGTGTACTTTCTTCCCACCTATAACTTAATAGTTCACTATTCTTCAGACGAGTTAAAAGAGGATAGAGGGTGCCTTCGACTACAATCATCTCGGCTTCTTTTAGTTTTTGTAGAATATCATTTGAATAGCAATCTTCCTGATCAAGGATCAGCAAGGTGCAATATTCTATGACTCCTTTTCGCATTTGAGCTCTGTTATTATTTACATCCATAATTTAAAAATTATATATTGATAATACAAAGATATGAAAAAAATACAGTACTATGCAAAACAAAGTACTGAAAAAATGTTAATAGTTTGTTAAAAGGTGGAAGTCTGAAAACGGAAGACCGAAGTTAACTCATTAATAATACAGTATAAAGATATGTTTTAACCTACAGTAAATGCCCACACCCGTGACCATGTACTAATATCTTGTCTTTAAGAAATAACTAAGAATAACTTCCGTCTTCTTTCTTTGTTCTCCTCAAGAAATCATCTCCTCAAAATCTGTTTCTGAAATAATTTTTATACCGAGCTTTTGAGCTTTTTCAAGCTTAGAAGGTCCTATATTGTCACCTGCTAGTAGGTAGTCGGTGTTTTTAGAAATGGATGAAACGTTTTTGCCACCATGTTTTTCAATAAGCTTCTTGATCTCATCTCTTGGGTGCCTTTCAAAAGTACCCGAAATAATAATTTTAAGGTCTTTTAAACTATCTGATAGAGATTCTTCCTGCTGCATTTTAAATTGCACTCCGGCATTCATCAGGCCTGCAATAATTTTAATATTATTTGTGTCTGAAAAGTATTCTATAATGCTCTCTGCAATTCTTTCACCTATCTCATCAACGGCTATTAATTCTTCTTTGCTTGCGTTTTATAGATTTTCGATATTTCCAAAAGCATAAGCAAGTTTTTTTGCTACTGTTTCTCCAACATATCTAATACCTAGAGCAAATAAAACCTTATCAAATCCAACATTTTTTGAATTTTCTATACTATTAATAATATTAACAGCTGATTTTTCGGCCATTCTTTCAAGTGGAAGGATTTGTTCTTTTGTTAAAGTATATAAATCAGCAGGGGTTTTGATTAACCCATTATCATAGAATTGAGCTACAGTTTCTTCTCCCAAACTATCTATATCCATAGCTTTGCGAGAGATGAAATGTTCGATTTTTCCTTTTATTTGAGGAGGACAATTCAATGAGTTTGGACAAAAGTGTTTAGCCTCACCTTCGGGGCGAATTAGTTCAGAACCACATTCAGGACAATGTTCAATAAATTTTGTAGGGGTGGAGTTTTCTTCGTGTAGTGCTACTCCGACAATTTTTGGGATAATTTCTCCACCTTTTTCAACAAATACAATATCACCAACTCTAATATCGTGAAGTGCTATTTGATCGGCATTATGTAAAGAAGCTCTTTTAACGATGGTCCCGGCCAATTGTACCGGTTCTAGATTTGCAACAGGAGTAATTGCACCTGTTCTTCCAACCTGATAATCAATGCTTAGAAGCTTTGTCTTTACTTGCTCAGCTTTAAATTTATACGCAATTGCCCATTTGGGTGTTTTAGCTGTATATCCCAGAATTTCCTGAAGTTTAAACGAATTAACTTTTATAACAATACCGTCAATATCATATGGCAGATTCTTGCGTTCAGTATCCCAATAGTGAATGTACTCAAAAACGTCGTTTATGTTTTTGCAAAGCTTTGAATGTTCTGAGACTTTAAATCCTGCATCCTGTAGCATTTTCAGACTCTTATAATGAGTATCAGTTGGGATGTTATCTCCCATCATGTAGTAAAAGTAGCAATCCAATCTTCTTTTAGCGACTTCCCGTGAGTCTATCATTTTTATTGATCCTGATGTTGCATTTCTGGGATTTGCGAATGGAGTATCTCCTGACTCTTCGCGCAAAATATTTAGCTCCTCGAAAGTTTTATGAGGCATTATTATCTCTCCACGGATTTCAAACCTATCAGTAATTTTATTAGATTTTGCTGACAAAGGAATGCTTCTAATTGTTTTGATATTTTTTGTAACATCATCACCTTTGCTACCATCACCACGGGTTACGGCTCTAGTAAATATTCCATTTTCATATTTTACAGATATAGAAGCTCCATCAAACTTTAGTTCGCAAACATACTCAGGCTCTTGCTCCAATTCTTTAAGTAGTCTGTTGTGAAAATCCAAAAGATCATCTTCTGAGTAAGTATTGCCAAGAGAAAGCATTGGGTAGTCATGTGAAACGGTATCAAAAATATTTGAGATATCACTTCCTACTCTTTGAGTTGGACTGTCTGCACGTTTATATTGTGGATATTCATTTTCAAGCTTATTTAACTCTTCAAGCATTTTGTCAAACTCAAAATCACTTATACTAGGTTGACTTAGAACATAGTAATTGTAGTTGTGTTTATTAATTTCTTCTACAAGTTCTTCTATTCTTTTGCTTACTGAATCCATTAAATTCTTTTTATCATAAAATTAATAAAAAAATGTGTATCTAGGTCTAGATTGTTGAGAATTATAAAACTTTAAGTAATTTTGTAAGAATACAATATATAAATTATGAGATTTACACATTTTCTAATAGTATTTATAGCAATTTTTTTCTTTGCTCTTTTCTTATCTTGTGGTGCACCGGAAAAAGAAATAGATAAAGATGAGACTCAAATTGCTAAAGAGTCTGATGTTGAAGATAAAATAATCGGTGAAACTGAATTAAAAGAGTTTTATTCATTATTATCATCAGATAGTTTTGATGAGTGTATGGAATATTTTACTTCGCAATTAAGACAAAATCCTGGAGAGGAGATACTAAAACAGGGATTGATTCAACGCGGAAATATTAAAGGGAAACTACTTGATTACAAGATTAAATATAGTTTTTCGGAAAAAAATGCTGAAGGTGAATTACTATTTGGTATTCACACAATTTGTTACAATGAGGCAGATAAGTATCATTTTGAAAACTTTAGATTTATTAATGAAAATGGGAAATACTTGATTAGGACTTATGAATATAGTGATGTTCCTTATGTTTCGCCTGAAATAGCAAACGATTCAGAATCTGATTTAAAATCTTTTTTAAATAATATGTATCAGGCAATTAATACAGATAAGTTTGAAAATGTCAAAGTTTTGATGGATAATGAGATTATTGAGCATTTAGGTGAGGAGACTCTTGAAAATGGATATTTGACAAAGATTGCTATTAAATCAGAAATAGTAGATTTTACTGTAGAAAGTGCAATTGCCAGAATTGAAAGGGAAGTGCCTGTTGTTGAAATGATTATTAAAGAAGATACTAAAGATGGTACATTTAAAAGTGAAGTATTACTTTCTGCCAGAGCTGATGGCTATAAACTTGTAATGATAGATGATATTCCTGTAACTGAATTTAACGACAAAAGCAATCTTTCAAAGGATGAGGAAAAACTTATTCAGGATTATGTTAATGGTTTTTATAAAGCCCTAGAATCTGCTCAATATAAGGCGATTGTTGGTTATGTCGATGATGACGTATTTTTGAATAATAGTAAAGATGCAATATTAAATTCATTTGAACAAAGAAATTCACTTTATGGTTTTCCTGAAAAGGAAACAATAAACTCAGTTATTAGGAATAAAGTTGGAGATAGGGATTCATTTGAAATAGTTGCAACAGTATATAATGATTCTGGAAAAAATTCAAATGAAAAACTTGTTTTAGTTAAGACTATTAAAGGTCAGTATAAAATATATGCTTATGAATATTCTGAAACAAATAACTAAGTTTTTGGATTATTCGTTACTTAAAACCTTGAATTCCACACGTCTGTTCATTTGACGACCTTCGTCAGTGTCGTTTGGAGCAATTGGTTTATCAAAAGCATAACCTTCGTAGCTAAGCCTGTCAGCAGAAATACCTTTTTCAATTAGATAGTCAACAACTGTCTTTGCTCTATCACGAGATAACTTCTTATTATAATCGTAAGCTCCCTTATTATCAGTATGACCTGAAATTTCGATTTTAAGCTTAGGTTGTTTGTCTAAAATTTGCACAACTCTGTTAAGTTCAGCATATGATTCGGGACGTAATGTGGCCTTATCATAATCAAAGAAAATATTTTTCAGAACTATAGTTGTTCCTACTTCTATTCTTTGAAGTTCAATATCTATAGTAATTTCTTGATATGCTGAAGTATCTGCAAGATTAAAGTTTTCGGAGTGGAATAGATAGCCGTCTTTATTAACATTTAAACCATAGTTCTTACCTGATGGCAGGTTAATAATATATCCACCTGTTTGGCTATTTGTCTTAAAAGTAGCAACAACTTCATCTAAAGTATTATCTATAATTTCGATATTTGCTTCTAATGGAAATTCGGTTACTTTATCAGTTACAGTTCCTTTTACTAATGTAAGATATACTTTGTCTTCAACAGGAGTTGTTTCTTCATCAACTGGGAATCTGAGTTCATAAATATCGTGAAGCCCTTTACCTTCGGGACGTACAGATGCGAAATAAGCAGTTTTACCACTAGCTGTGGTTACAAAGAAAGCATCGTCCAAAGGGGTATTAATCGGATATCCCATATTTATAGGGGTTGACCAATTCCCATCTTTGTCTTTTGTAGTTTTAAATATATCGTAACCTCCCATAGTATTATGTCCTTTGGAACTAAAATATACAGTTCGTCCGTCAGGATGAAGGAAAAGGTCTACTTCGTCATATTTTGTGTTTACCATTGGCCCGATATTGGTAGGGGGGGACCAATTGCCATTATTATCCATAGTGGAATAAAAAATGTCCCGACCTCCAATAGAGATAGATGGGTCATCAGAAATATAAAACAATGTTTTATTATCGTAGGATATGCAAGCAGATGATTCGTGAGATTTGTGATTAATGTTTTCAGAAATACTCTCTGGTTTTGACCATATGCTACCACGTAATGTTGAAACGTATAGGTCTCCTCCATTCTGGTCAACATAAACAAATAAACTTTGACCATCAGGAGATAGTCCAACAACAGCGTCATGCAATCTCGAATTTAGTGGAGTTCCAACACTCCTTGCTTTGGTCCAACCATTTTCTGTTTTTGTTGATTCATAGATGTCTTCAAAATACATTCCATCAGGTGCTATTTTGCCTCCTGTTGTTACTTTACGTCTTGATGTAAAATACATCTTTGATCCATCAGCAGTAATCATGGGGCCATAATCACGATATTCTGTATTAATATTATCTCCAACGTTTATTATTTCAACATCTGTGGTGTCTTTAAGTATTTCTTTCCCGTTTCTACATTCAGTGATATATTTATTTATTTCCAGAATTTCTTCTTCATCTTTTAAACCTGCAGCATATTTATTATAAAAATCAATTGCTTTATCAAATTGATAATTCAAATGATATCCACGTCCTAAATAATAGTCTATTTTCTTATCAACTTTTTGATTTAAGCTATATGCTTTTTCAAAGTATTGAAGACAGTCGTATTTTTGTGTTGTATTATAGAAACAGTAACCTATTTTAAAGTTTAGATCAGAATTGTCCGGATTAAAATCGTAAGCTTTTAAGTACAACTCAATACCATCTTTAATGTTATTTTCACTGAATACATAAATATTAGCATTTTTTATTTGTTTCTTAGCAACTGAGAGTTCGTAAGCCTGATCCGGAAAATTCTTTTTTGTGAATTCAATATCTTCCTGATCAAATAAAAGTGTTGCGCTAAAACTGAGTATAAAAATTACTAATAAATTCTTCATTTTGTTGTGTTTTTGGAGTTATGTAATGCAGAACTATGAATTTCATAGTTCTGCAAGTTTTTAGTTATTTAATACTGATAACTTTAAATTCAACACGTCTGTTTTGTTGTCTTCCTTCGTCAGTATCATTTGTAGCAATTGGTTGAAGGTAAGCATAGCCTTTGTAGGTTAGTCTTGATTCATCAATACCTTTTTCAACTAAATAAGTAACAACTGATTTTGCACGGTCTTCTGATAATTGTGTGTTAAATTGTAAGCCACCATGATTGTCTGTATGTCCACCTATTTCGATTTTCATATCAGGATATGAATTTAACAAAGCAACAAGTCTGTCAAGTTCAGGGAATGATGTTTCACGAAGAGTCTCTTTTCCATAATCAAAGAAGATATTCTTTAGGACAATTTTTGAACCAATACCAACTTTACTAAGAACGATATCTTTTGTAACTTCTTGATAAGCAGTTGAAGCTGGGATATTTATATTCTCAGAATAGAATAAGTATCCGTCAGCTTTTACAGCAATACCATAGTTTTTACCTGAAGGTAAACTTACAAGATATTTACCAGTACTACTATTAGATGTTAGAGTTGTGATTAATTCATTCTTTTCGTTATCTACAATTTCTATTGTCGCAGCTATTGGCTCTTCACTTAGAGCGTCTGTAACAGTACCTTTCATAATGGTCAAACGAACAGTTTTTACTTCTACAACTTCTTGTTCAACTTTTTGTTGGATTGTTGCTGTAGAGCTTGCGATAAGAATATCTTCACTACCAATAACCATCATTTTTTCAGGGCCTAAGAATGTTATTCTATATAAGTCTTGAAGACCATAACCATCTTCGCGTGCACTAGAATAAAATGCATATCTTGCATTACCGGCAACAACAAAGAAAACATCGTCATCAGGAGTATTTACAGGATATCCAATATTCACAGGCTCTGACCAGTTCCCTGCACCATCGTTTTCGGAATAAAAGATGTCGTATCCACCCATTGAACCATCACGTTTTGAGCAGAAATACATTGTGACACCATCAGGGTGCATAAATACACCTTCTTCATCATATTTGGTGTTTATTGGTGCACCAACATTTTTAGCGGGTCCCCATTTACCATTGTCTTGTTTTTCACAAACAAAGATTTCTTTTCCGCCATATGAAGTGTTTCCAAACTCATCTTTTTCACGATCACTAACAAAATACAATTGCTTTGCGTCGTATGAGATTGAAGCTGATGTCTCGTGGTATTTTGTGTTAATGTTTTTGTTCATTTCTTTTGGTTTGGTCCAGTTGTCACCATCAAGTTTACTTTCAAATAGTGTTCCATCAGGGACACCTTTATATGTGTATAGAATTTGTCCGTCAGGGGATAAACCAACAGATGCATCATGACCTTCAGTATTTAGAGCCCTCATGTTAATTGCCTGAGACCAACCTTTATCATCATCATTGTAAGAAATGTAAAGGTCTTCGTAATATAACAAGTCGTTAGGGTCCATTTCGTCTCCAGTACTTCCTTCACGACGTGATGTGAAAATTACAAGAGATTCATCAGTAGTAATAACCGGGCCATAATCAGGATACTTAGAGTTTACTGTTGGACCAAGGTTATCAATAAATACACGAATAGGATTTGCTGTTAATTCAATTCCTGTTTCACATTCTCTGATTTTTTTATCTACATCATGAGTAATCTCGTCATCTTTTTTCTTGTCATTTTCAGATTGAGGATTTTCAATTTTATATTTTCTATAAAGTTCAATCGCTTCGTCGAAATTATAAGTTAATTGATTTGCCCAACCCAATAGGTAGTGAATGTCTTCAGCTACTCCAGGTTTCGCTTTGTAGGCTTTTTCAAGAAAATCGATAGCTTTTTCTTTTTCTGTTGAGTAAAGATAACATGCACCGATTTTATAATTTAATTCCGGATAGTGTTGATTGTACTCATAAGCTTTAAGGTATTCGTTTAATGCCATACGATATGCTCCGGGTTGTCCCATTTCATAGTATGCATCAGCATATTTTATCGATGCCATAGCATCTTTATAACCATTTTTACCTTGTTTAAATTCTTTTTTGTTTATCTCGACAGCAACCTGTGCTTGTGTATTTATAAATGCGAAGCTAAGGATTGCTGTAATTACTGCTATTACTATATATTGTATTTTCATAATTGTAATTTTTACTTTTTATATTCGATACAAACAGAACAATATTCTTCTGCAACCTCTAAACCTAATTCTTTTGCTTTTTGCCAGTCTTCACATGCTCCTTCCATATCTCTAAGCATTTCTTTTGCACTACCACGGTGGATATAAGCATAAGCATATTCAGAGTCCATTGAAATTGCAGTTGAAAATGCTTCAATAGCAGAATCATAATCCTTAAGTTTATAATAACACAACCCTATATTATTGTAAGCATAAGCATAGTCTTTTTTCTGTTTTAGTACATCACGGAATCCTTCAATAGCATCTTCATAGTTTCCGGATTCAAATAATGCAACAGCACGATTGTTTATCGCATAAAAGTATGATTGGTCTTTTTCAATTGCAATATCATAAGCTTCAATTGCTCCTTCATAATCCTTTTTAAGTCTTTTAGCACTTCCTAAATTATTATAAAGTAATGGAACATCTGGTTTAAGTTCAATAGCTTTATTATAATCGGCAATAGCGTCATCATATTTTTCTAACATCCGATTTGCAGAGCCTCTGTCATTGTACGAAAAGTAATGATTAGGGTCAACTTTTAATGCAGCATTAAATTGAGAAATTGCTTCTTCATATTTTTCCGAGTTGAAATTCATGACTCCCATAAAATAGTACATGTTTACATCTTTGTATCCCATGCTTATGGCTTGAGTAAAATATTGAAATGCTTCATCTGTACTTTCAAGATAATATGCGCAATATCCTTTTATGTAGATAACATTTGCATCATCAGTTACCTCAGTTGAATATTTTTTCAGGTCATCTAATGCATTTTGATAGTCTTTTTTCTGTATATAGCTTGTTCCACGACCATAATATGCTTTTATCATTTCCGGATTTAATTGTAAAGCTTGTGAGAAGCTTTGAATAGCTGCATCATATTGATTTTGCTGATAGAATTGAACACCATCGTTATAAGCAATATTTGCCTGCTGGTCTTCTGCAACAATTAATGTGCTTGATGTGTCCTCAACAGCAGCATCTCCGTCAAATCCGATTTTTATCGGAATAACTATTTGTGAAGTGTCTACATCATTTTGCGCAAATAGAGCGGCAATCGGTAAACAAATCAAAACTAGAATTAACAATTTTCTCTTCATAATCATAAGATTTTAGTTGTTGTTTTCCCTTTTTTATTTGGGTGTTATATTACTTTATTTATTTGTTTTCTCTAAACAAAAATACTAAATTTTTATTACTTTCAAAGGTGCAAGCAAAAGCTATCAATGAGTTTAGCTTGCTTGACCTGCACCATGACAGTGTTTATATTTTTTACCACTACCACAAGGGCATGGGTCATTTCGTCCAACTTTTTTCTCAACACGTACCGGCTCGGATTTAGACTTTCCTTTACTTGGGTCATTATATCCAGGGTCTTCGCGACCAGTTTTCATTTTACTTAGATCAAGTTTGGTTTTTGGTCTGGCTTCCTTAACTTCTTCAGCTTTCTCAACCGGTATGTAACCTTTCATTAGTGTAGTTACAACGGAACGATTGATTTTATTTAGCATTGTTTTAAACAAATTGAAAGACTCCAGTTTGTAAATTAATAATGGGTCTTTCTGTTCATAAGAAGCAGCTTGCACAGATTGTCTAAGGTCATCCATTTCGCGTAAGTGCTCTTTCCAAAGATCGTCAATAGTTTTTAAAACTACTGTTTTGTTATAAGCAGATACAATTTCCGTGCCTTCTGTGTTATATGTCTTTTCAAGATTAACGATAACGTTATAAACTTTAGTCCCGTCAGATACCGGTACCAGTATGTTTTCATACTGACTTGCATTATGTTCAAAGACTGTTTTAATTACTGGAAATGCCTGACTTGCTATTGCTTCAGATTTACGTTTATGTGTTTCACGTAGGTTTTCATAAAGGTATTCAGTTAAACCATCCTGAGACATATTTTCATATTCCTGCTCTGATAATTCAAGCTGAATAGATAATAAGCGGAATACTTCGAGTTTAAATCCTTCATAGTCAGTTAATCCATAAGTTTCTTCAGAAAGGTTGACACACAGATCATACATCATATTTGCAATATCAGCGCCAAGTCTTTCACCATCTAGTGCATTACGACGTTTTTTGTAGATAACAGTACGTTGTGAGTTCATAACGTCATCATACTCTAGAAGTCTTTTACGGATACCAAAGTTATTCTCCTCAACTTTTTTCTGTGCTCTTTCTATCGATTTTGAAATCATAGAATGTTGAATGACTTCACCTTCCTGAAGTCCCATTCTGTCCATCATTTTGGCGATTCTGTCAGATCCAAATAAACGCATCAAATCATCTTCAAGTGATACGAAGAATTGTGATGATCCAGGGTCACCCTGACGACCTGCACGACCTCTTAACTGTCTGTCAACACGACGAGATTCATGTCGCTCTGTACCAACAATAGCAAGACCACCGGCTTCTTTAACCTTATCGCTAAGTTTAATGTCGGTACCACGACCAGCCATGTTTGTTGCAATTGTAACATTACTTGAGTAACCGGCTTCAGCAACAATATCAGCTTCTTTTTTGTGTAGTTTAGCATTCAGCACATTATGCTTAATACCTTTTCTTGTAAGAATCTTACTTAATAATTCGGAAACCTCAACAGAAGTTGTACCAACAAGAACAGGACGGCCTTCTTTTGTTAACCTTTCAACCTCGTCAATAACTGCTCCATACTTTTCTCTTGTTGTTTTATAAACAAGGTCTTCAAAGTCACCTCTGGCAATTGGTCTGTTGGTCGGAATAACCATAACATCCAATTTATAGATATCCCAGAATTCTCCAGCTTCTGTTTCCGCTGTACCTGTCATACCCGAAAGTTTGTGGTACATTCTGAAGTAATTCTGAAGTGTGATTGTAGCATATGTCTGAGTCGCAGCTTCAATTTTCACACTTTCTTTTGCTTCAATTGCTTGGTGGAGTCCGTCTGAATAGCGACGACCTTCCATAATACGACCTGTTTGCTCATCAACAATTTTTACTTTGTTGTCAATAACAACATATTCTACATCCTTTTCAAAAAGAGTATAGGCTTTTAAAAGCTGGTTTATAGTGTGAATGCGTTCAGATTTTATTGAGTAATCGCGAATTACTTCATCTTTTTGTTTTAGTTTTTCTTCATCAGAAGCATCAGAATCATCAATTTTACCAAGTGATGTTGATATGTCCGGCAGTACAAAAAAGTTTGCGTCAGAGGTTGAACTTGATAATAAGTCAAACCCTTTGTCTGTAGGTTCAATAGAGTTCATTTTCTCATCAATAACAAAGAAAAGCTCATCTGTTACCAGATGCATATTTTTGTTATTGTCAGCCATATATGTATTCTCAGTTTTTTGAAGCAAAGCTTTCATTCCTTGCTCACTTAAGAATTTAATAAGTGCTTTAGTTTTAGGCAGAGCTTTAAATGCCTGAAGTAATTTGAAACCACCATCTTTTTCATTACCATCAGCAATAAGTTTTTTTGCTTCAGAGAAAATGCCGTTAAATAAAGCTCTTTGAGCACTTACTAATTTTTGTACTTGAGGCTTTAATTCATCAAAAAGCTGATCATCGCCTTTTGGAGTCGGTCCGGAAATAATTAGAGGAGTTCTTGCATCATCAATAAGCACAGAGTCAACCTCATCCACAATTGAATAATTATGTTTTCTTTGTACCAGGTCTGATGGATTAAGAGCCATATTATCTCTCAAATAATCAAAACCAAATTCATTGTTTGTTCCAAAAGTAATATCAGAAGCATAGGCCTGACGTCTGCTTTCACTATTTGGTTCGTGTTTGTCGACACAATCAACAGATAGTCCATGTAACATGTAAATCGGCCCCATCCATTCGGCATCACGTTTTGCCAAATAATCGTTGACAGTAACAACATGAACACCTCTACGGGTCAGAGCATTTAGGAATACCGGAAATGTAGCTACCAAGGTTTTACCTTCACCGGTAGCCATCTCAGCAATTTTTCCTTGATGTAGTGCAACACCACCGATTATCTGAACATCGTAGTGAATCATGTCCCATGTAATCTTTGTGCCGCCTGCAACCCAAGAGTTCTTCCAGATAGCTTTATCTCCGTTAATATCGACGAAATCATTAGCTGTAGCTAAACTCCTGTCAAAATCTGATGCGGTAACTTCAATTATCTCGTTATTTGTGAATCTTCTCGCAGTTTCTTTAACAATAGCAAAGGCTTCAGGTAAAATTGAATTTAAATTGTCTTCTAATTTCTCATCTATTTTTTCTTCAATTTTGTCAATTTCATTAAAAACTTCTTCTCTTTCCCAAATATCCAACGATTCTGCTTTTTCTTTAAGTTGATTTATTTCGTCTTGGTCAGCTTTAATAAATTCTTGTATTCCTTTTTTTAGTTTTTCTGTTCTTTCTCTAAGTTCATCATTACTGATGTTTTCCAATTCGGGTCCAACTGCTAAAACTTCCTCAAGAAATGGCTGAACTGCTTTCATATCACGGTCAGCTTTGGAACCGAATATTCCCTTTATTATATTATTTAATCCCATTTAAAATTTGTTTAAAAAATATGAATTAGCAAAGTTAAGATTTTTGTAAAAAAAATAATAGTATTAAGCTAATTTTATTACCGATTTGTTAACAATTTAAGTCTTTGGTATTGAGATTGATAGGTGGTAAATATTATAAAAGAATAGATTTTTTTTAATCATTCTTTTCCCAGTCATCTATGATGCTGTCAATTTCTTCAGAAGTCTTTCTTAATCTAGTCTTACACTCTTTTATTAGTAAAGTTGCTCTTTTTACTTTATTGCTTAATGTATCCAGATCGGGTTCACCATTCTCAATTTCATCTAGAATGTTTTCAAGTTCACTTAATGCCTCTTTATATGAAAAGTTTTTTTTAGCCATATCACTTTGAAGTTTTTGAAATTGAATATTTTAATATAACGATTGCTAAAAATACAAATAAAATTGATAACCCAAAAGTATATTTGTAACCAAGTAGCTTGTATATAATAACACCTATCGGAGCAATCATAGATCTAATCCCGGTTAATGAAATGTGTACCGATTGGTAGTCTGCCGAATCTGTTGCATCTTTACTAAAAAAGGCAGATCCAATATTCCAGGATAGTGTTCCGGCAGCAGCAAAAATACCATAACATAAGAATGCAATAATTAGAGTGTAGTAAACTTCAATTCTTCCAATTAAAAAATTAGAGTTAAAATATTCTGTAACCATTATAAAAAGCACATATAACAGCATAGCACTAAATGTAATAATTCCAAATTTCCTAGGGTCTATTTTGTCAGATAAAATTCCTAATAGGGGTAGTGCTAAAACTGTAACTATGCCTGCTCCCGATTTGTATGTAGAAATGCTGGAATAACTAAGTTGTAAAAATGATTCAAGAAAAAATGTAATGACAGTAGAAGTAATCATAAAAGCAATTCCGTACGAAAAGAAAGCCATTTCGAAATGACGAAAAGCTTTGTCTTTCTTTAAGATGTTAACCATTCTTTTAATAGAGTTCTTTAATGATGTTTTTAATTTGGTTTTTGGAATTGCTTGTTGGCTTGAAAAAGGGATTGTTGATAAAGAAAATAGTACTATAATACTTAGAATTCCTATTGATGGATAGACATATCTAAAAATAAAATAGTCATGATATAGCAGCTGACCAAAAAAGAAAGTTCCTAAAAGTGTCATTATCTTTTGTGCAGTTGCCGAATACCCATATAGTTTGCCAAACAAGTTTTGTCTGTAATTATCTCTTAACAATAGATTTATTGTAGGTAATGTAAGAGTAGTACCCATAAAATAGAAGAAGAAAATGAGAATAAAAGCAAAGTGTAGATATGAGGCATTTTCTGCTGTGATTTGTGCCGGGAAAAACAAGAAGAGTAATAATGGTATTCTTGTTACAAGAGCTGTTACACGAATTAGTTTCTTTTTGTTATGACTTCGTCTGATAAGTTCATTCAGTAGAATGAGACTCATAAAAACCCCCATGGTAACAAAGAAAAGTACTCCTGTTAGGAATTCAGTCCCTTGCAGACTTCTTAAAAACACAAACTCATTCATTAAAGTAACCCCCACAACTGTACCTTCAAGTAGGCTGAAGATAAGATGTAGATTAAATACTTTCTTTTCTTTAATTTCGAGTTTGTTATAAAACATTAGCTGTGTCTTATTCCCATTCGATAGTTGCAGGCGGTTTAGAACTTATATCATATACTACTCTATTGACGCCTTTAACTCTGTTGATAATAATATTAGACACTTTTGCCAGAAACTCATAAGGTAAATGAACCCAATCTGCAGTCATTCCATCAGTAGATTGTACTGCACGCAGTGCTACAACATTTTCATAAGTTCTTTCGTCTCCCATAACTCCAACCGACTGAACAGGTAACAGCATTGCACCAGCTTGCCATACTTCGTCGTATAAGTCCCAATCTCTTAATCCTTGAATAAATATATCATCAACTTCCTGAAGAATTCTTACTTTTTCCGGTGTTATATCACTTAAAATTCTAATTCCAAGTCCCGGCCCAGGAAAAGGATGACGACCCAGAAGACTTTGAGATAAACCTAAAGCTTTTCCTACTCTTCTAACTTCGTCTTTGAAAAGTAAATTTAATGGTTCAACTATTTTAAGTTTCATAAAATCAGGTAATCCACCAACATTATGATGTGATTTTATTGTTGCAGATGGACCTTTGACAGAAACGGATTCAATTACATCAGGATATATAGTACCTTGTGCAAGCCAAACAACGTCTTTTATTTTATGAGATTCTTTGTCAAAAACATCAATAAAAACTTTACCGATTGCTTTTCTTTTCTTTTCAGGATCAGTAACTCCTGATAGCTCAGAATAGAAATCATTTTTCGCATCTACACCAATTACATTTAGCCCCATACCTTTGTATGATTCTAAAACATTTTCAAATTCGTTTTTACGTAAAAGACCATTGTCTACAAAAATACAAGTGAGTTGTTGTCCTATTGCTCTATGCAAAAGAACTGCTGCTACTGAGCTGTCAACGCCACCGGATAAACCTAAAACAACTTTATTATTTCCAATTTTATCTTTTAATTCTTTTACTGTGGTTTCTATAAATGAGTCAGGTGTCCAATCTTTACTACAATTACAAATGTCTACGACAAAATTCTTTATCAGAGTTTTTCCTTCTGTTGAGTGATAAACCTCGGGATGAAATTGGATTCCCCATGTTTGTTCGCCCATAACTTGATAGGCTGCAACTTTAACATCATGAGTTGAAGCTATAATGTTATAATTGTCAGGAACATTAACTATAGTATCACCATGAGACATCCATACCTGAGAGTTTTTACTCATTCCTGAAAGTAAAGGATTATCAGTATTAACAAAACTAAGATTTGCTCGTCCGTATTCTCTGGTATCAGATGGAGCGACTTCACCACCATAAAAATGAGAAAGATACTGTGCCCCGTAACAAACTCCAAGTAATGGAAATCTCTCTTTGATTTTTGATAAATCAGGTTTTAGAGCTTTGTTATCTCTGACAGAATAAGGACTTCCGCTAAGAATCACACCTTTAATGCTATTATCCAATTCCGGAATTTTGTTGTAAGGGTAAATCTCACAATAAACATTTAGTTCTCTGACTCTTCGTGCAATAAGCTGTGTGTATTGTGAGCCAAAGTCGAGGATGAGGATTTTTTCGGTCATTTTATTGTCGTTTTTATGGTGTGCAAATATGGTATAAATTTTTGATTTTGTTGATATTTTTTAAGTAAAAGATATCACAAGAGTATTAACAGACGGGAGCTGAGAGACTGGAGCTTGAAGTCGACCCTAGACCGAAGACGGGAGACGGAAGTAATGTTAAACTAATGTTTTAAATTTAATGAGCGTAAGGAGTTGTATTAAAGTATGTTATTGTACTGATTTTTACTTCGGTCTTCTGTCTCCCGTCATCCGTCTCAATATTTTTTTTATTTTTGCTCAATAATCATACATTTATGGATATTAAGAATGTAAAATACGATTGCAGACATTTTAAAGTAGCAATCCCTTGTAAACCAAATAAAGAGCACAATGTTGACTGTGAAAACTGTAAGTTTTATGTTAAGATTGAAAAACGAATTTTGATAATAAAACTTGGTGCTATGGGTGATGTTATTAGAACAACACCTTTGGTCGTAAAATATCGGGAGTTATTTCCAAACGCACAGATTAGTTGGTTAACTTTGTCTCCCGATGTACTTCCAAAAGAAGACATTGACAAAATTTACAAATGGAATGAAACTTCGTTGTATATTTTAAGAAATCAAAAATTTGATATTGCAATAAATCTTGATAAAGAAGAAGAAGCATGCATGTTACTAGCCGAAGTTGATTCTACTGAAAAATACGGATTTATATGGAATGAGAATCATATTGATGCAGCAACACCTGCAGCTCAACATAAATTAATTACCGGATATTACGACCACCATTCTGAAAAGAATACAAAACATTATATGGATGAGATATTTGAAATATGTCATTTACAGTTTAATGATGAGCCTTATTTGTTAAATTATAACAAGGACCTGGCTGCTAAGTGGTCAAATATTATGAAATATCGTGGACAGGGTAAAAAGATTGTTGGACTTAATACAGGTTGCGGAAACAGATGGCTTACCAGACTTTGGCCCGAAGAAATGTGGGTAAAACTTACAAAAGATCTACTGAAGGCCGGATACTTTCCTGTAATTTTGGGAGGCCCCCAGGAAGAGGAGAAAAATTCTATTATTGCGAAGAAAACATCTTCATGGTATCCCGGAACTTATTCCCTTGAAGAGTTTTTTGCTATTGCCTCAGCATGTGATATAGTTGTTACTCAAGTCTCTATGATGATGCATATTGCTACTGCATTGCAAAAGAAAATGGTCTTAATGAATAATATCTTTAATAAACATGAATTTTACTTGTACAATAGAGGTGTTATTGTTGAACCAGAAACAGGATGCGATTGTTTCTATGGGAATTCATGCAAGAGAGATAAATCATGCATGTATGACCTTAAGCCTGAAACAGTTTTTAAAGAAATCGAAAAGTTATAATAATAGCCACAGATTCACTAATCTTTAGGTAAACTATTTATAAAATACTTGTTTCAATGTAGCACATTATATAGAATGGGAGTCTATTTTTTTATCGGTATTTAGGTAAGTAAAGATAACTTATAACATTATATACTTAAAACTTTTACAGATAAGGCATGAAAACTTTTATTCGTGCATTAGTGGCTAATATTTTTAGCAAAGTTTATTTTTATTACTAATTTTGGCAGATAAGTAATTGTACTATATAATGAATATAGCTTATTTGTCAACATTTTATCATTACAGGGGAGGTATAGCACAGTTTAATGCATCTGTGTTGCGTGAACTTGAAAAAGCTGGTCATGATGTAAATGCTTTTACATTTAAGGTTCAATACCCTAACTTTCTTTTTCCCGGAGAAACTCAAATGGTTAAGGATGGAGATATTGTTGACAAAATTAACACTAAAAGGATTTTAAATTCTGCATTCCCTTTAAATTGGCCTTTTGCAGCATCAAAAATAAAGAAAACCAATCCGGATATTTTAATTATGAAATACTGGATGTCATATTTTGGACCATCATTAGGTTATGTTGCAGGTAGCTTAAAGAAAAATACAAAAGTTATCACGATTTTAGATAATGTTATTCCCCACGAAAAAAAGTTTTTTGATGAATCTTTTACAAAATATTTCTTAAAACGTAATACAGGATTTGTTGCAATGTCTGATAAAGTCAGAAATGATTTACTCTCTCTAAAACCTGATGCAAAAGTTGAATTGCTACCACATCCTTTATACGATCATTTCGGTGAAATTCATGACAAAAATAGTGCTCTCAAACATTTAAAGCTTGACCCTAATAAAAAGACACTTTTATTTTTTGGTTTTATCCGCGATTATAAAGGATTAGATATTTTAATAGATACATTTGGAATGCTTGATGAGTCATACCAATTGGTGATCGCCGGGGAGGTTTATGGTAATTTTGATAAATATGACAATCTGATTAATAAAAATCCAAATAAGGACAGGATTCATAAGCATGTAAAATACATTTCCGATAATGAAGTAAGTTTATATTTTTCTGCAGCAGATGTTTGTATTTTGCCATATCGCAGTGCTACTCAAAGTGGGATTACCGGAATTTCTTATCATTTTGAGACTCCTATGATTGCAACTGATGTAGGTGGCTTAGCTGAAATAATTCATCATAATGAAACCGGTTTTATTGTAGAAAAGCCTGAGCTTGATTTTCTAAAGAATGGTATTGAGGACTTTTTTAAAACAGATAGAACAATTTATATCTCAAATATTCAAAAATTGAAGCAAGAATTAAGTTGGGAGGTATTTGCTTATAGATTGCTTGAATTTGCCAATTCTTTGTAGAAAGATTTAATAAAAAATTTATTTATCACTTTTTTTATTCAAACTAATAATTACTTTTGTAGTGTTACTGGTTTCTCAAAAAAACGATTTTGAGATTTAAGGGAAGCATGTGAAAATCATGCACAGTACCCGCTGCTGTAATCTCTTTATAATGTTGTGAATCCAACTTACCACTGTTCCAAATGGGATGGGAAGGTATCACAATATGGAGTAAGTCAGAAGACCTGCCTGGAACAGTCATAAATTGTAAGCTTTCGGGACTAAAAGCTGAAGATGGATAATTATCTGCCTCAAATTCCCAATGCAAACAAGTTTTGACACCCTTAACATTTTGTTTAATTATTAAATTTTAAAAGTATGAAAAGACTTAAACTTTTTGGATTGATTATTTTTATGGGTGTTTCTACAACTTTTTTAGCTCAAACCGTTGTAGATTTCGAAGATTTATCTTTGGACCCAGAATCTCACTGGGATGGTAGCGATTTGAGCGGTAGCTTTACATCAGGATATGCTACTTTTTTTAATTATTATGACGAAACCTACTTCATGTGGGAAGGTTTTGCATATACAAATGAAACAGATAATACCACTTATTCATTTGATAATCAGTATACTTCTGCTGCAGGTATTGGGGCTGAAGGTTCTGCAAATTATGCTGTTTCTTGGGTTAACACAGATTGGATGAATGACTATTCTCCAATTCCAACAGTTGTTAAATTTGATACGGAAACAATGCCAGAAATAATACAGGGCATGTACGTTTCATTAAATGCATATTCTTCACTTTATATAGCAGATGGTGATTTCTACGAAAATGGAAATCATTGGTTAAAATTGAGAATCAATGCAATTAGTACAACTACCTGGTTTGCTACTAGCCGCGAGTTTATTATTGCTGACTATCGTTTTGAGAACGCAGAAGATAACTTCAAGTTCGATTCTTGGAATTATATTGATATGAGCTGGGCAGAAGGTGCTGATAGTTTGAATTTTATACTTCTTTCCAGTGATTCAGGAGATTATGGTGTGAATACACCGGCATATTTTTGTTTAGATAATATAGGAGCAAATCTCCCTATAGGAGTTCCTCAACTTGAAACAGAAATTGCATCAAGCTATACTATTGCATACGGCGAGTCTGTATATATCAGTGCACTCGCAAATGGTGGGGTTCAACCTTATACATTTCAATGGAGTGAAGAACCGGGCTTAGACGATTATGAATCTCAAACGCCTAATGCTAATCCTACAGAGACAACAACATATAATGTTACTGTAACAGATGCTTTGGGTAATGAATCAACAGGTAGCGTTACTGTAAATGTTAACCCTGTAAATGTTGTAGATATTGTTTTTGCAGAATTGCAAGTATATTTTAATTCAAATAATAATTTATACATTGAAAACAATTCTATTATAAGTAAAATCAATATTTTTGATGTGACAGGAAAAGCTATAAAATCAATTTCGCCTTGCGGGTTTAATGCTTCTATTGATATGAATGATATTCCGACAGGAATTTATATTGTAAACATTGAAAGTGAAGAAAGTATAATTTCCAGGAAAATAGTAAAATAGTTTTCGTCCAATTATTTTAATTATTGGTAAGGTACCTGTAAAAAGTCTTTGTGGGAGATTTTTATACAGGTACTTTTTTTATATTTGTACTGATGGAATTTTGGTAAAGTTTTTGAACAAGCCAATCAATCAAATTATTGTTTATTAATTATAAAAACTATTATGAAAAGATTATTTTATTTATTTCTTGCTGTATCATTTACAGTTTTTTATTCTTGTGGAAATATTACTGAGAAAATTGAATCCGAAGTTGAAAAGGAGTTAGATGAACTAACTGAGGGGCTTGGTGACAAAAACGATGTTGAAATCAATTATCTTGAAGATTTTACACAGTTTGAAAATCATGATCAGATAGTTGAGTTTTATGGTGAAGATAATGTTGAAAAAACTGAAGTTTGGTTAGCAGAAGGTACAATGAGTTATTGGGCAAGTGTAGTATATCCGGATTCTAAACATAAAGTTATTGTTTATTGGGCAAGTGAAGATTGCGACGAAATGGAGTCTGTCGAAAATACATATTCTACTTATAATAATGATGGTGAATTGACTGAAGATGGAGGTTTTATTTTACCCTCTGAAACAGGACTATCTTTAGGAAGTAGTTTGCCAGATATCGAAGAAGCCAATGGAGCTGAATTTACATTTTATGGTTTGTCATGGGATTATGGAGGAACTGTAGTTGATCTTACTGCAAAATTTGATGATTATATTCTATTTGTAGGTTGGCCTGATGGTGATGATGCAACAGAGTGGCCAGATGAGTATTACAATATTATTGGAGATGTTGAATTTTCTAGTCAAAATAAAGATGCTCTTAGTCTTGGTTTGGAGCTGGTATCTATTACATATGTAGTAAATATGTAATTTTGGTTAATTTAACAATGATACTATACTTATTAAAAAAAGCCAATAAATGTGGCTATGCTGTATCTACTTTGTAGTCACAGCAGGAATCCCTTCGGTTTCACTCAGGATAAACCTCGTTTCTTTTTCTTAAAAGAAAAAAGCCACTAAATGTGGCTATGCTGTAACTACTTTGTAGTCCCAGCAGGAATCGAACCTGCATCTACAGTTTAGGAAACTGCTATTCTATCCGTTGAACTATGGGACCAAGGCTGCAAAATTAAAATATTTTTCTGTTTTTCAGAAGAATTAGAAATAATTTCGTTTTTTCGTAGTTATATTTATGTAACAATACAAATATCATGAAGATTACACGCTTTGCCTTAATTGTACTTGCAATTCTTTTTTCTTGTAGTTTAACTTTTGCTCAAACCAGTGATACACTATTAATCTATTATAGCATAGATTCTGTGGGTGTAGAGTGGGAATTTCAAAATGATATCAGGAACTATCTAAAAAAAGATGTTAAGGAGATTAAAATAAATTCTTATACTGACTTTCTTGGAACATTTGCACACAATCAGCAACTTTCACAGAAGCGTGCAAAACAGGTAAAGAACTATATATTAAGTCAGGGAGTGCCTGCATCTGTTGTTACTGAGTGTAATGGGAAAGGTGTACATCAGTTTAGCTCATACGAGAATAGAAGAAATCCTGATGATAGAGGTATTTTGCAGCATCGAGTTAGTAAGGTCGTTTTTATATATGAAGAAGAGCCTGTTGAACAAGAAATTGTTGTGTAAAAAGTTGCTATAGAAGATACTATTGAGGAAGTAGTAATCCCGATATTTACAAATCTTACAGAAGAAAACCTAATCGTAGGTAAAAAGATTGTTTTGGAGAATATTATCTTCGAAGGAGGAACTCCTTACTTTAAACCTGAATCCGAAAATGCATTAAGACAATTGTATCTTGCGATGGAAAACAACCCTACTTTGGTAATAGAAATTCAAGGTAATATATGTTGCCAGGATGATGGTCTTGATGGATGGGATAGAGTGAATCAAAATAATAACTTAAGTGTAAATAGAGCAGAGGCTGTCTATAATTATTTAATAAAGAATGGTATTGAAGCTGAACGCATGTCCTATGTTGGTTTAGGGTCAAGTAATAAATTATATACTGAGGAAAGAAATGCCTTTGAAGAAGACCATAATCGTCGTGTTGAGATTATGATCGTTGAGAAATAATATAGGAAAAGAAAATTAAGGCTTGAGGGTTAAGGTTTAAGGATTTTACTTAGCTTACGTTATCAAAACCATAAAAAACCTTAACCCTTAACCCTTAACTCTTAAGCCTCACCCCTGATATTATTTACTCCAGACTTCCAATTTCAGCTTCAACTTCTTTAAGAATTTCACATGATTTTACAAGTTCTTTCATTGCTGTATGATCAGGATAAAGAGGCCTGTCAATTTCAAGGAATTCTACATGTTTTCTAACGGTTTGCCATGCTTTTGTTGTTCCCTTTCCAAATGTTTCAATTTCTTCTTTTCTGAAATCAAGAGCTTGTGCAGCTGCCATAAACTCTATTCCTAATACACCGTATGCGTTATCAAGAATCTGGAAGTTTTTAATAGCTGTATTCATACCCATTGATACAAAGTCTTCTTGGTCAGCCGCTGCTGGAATAGATTGAATACTGGCAGGTGCAGATAATATTTTTTGTTCAACAATTTGCATATCAGCAGTGTATTGACTTAGCATTAGACCTGAGAACATTCCGGCACCTTTTGTTAAGAAAGCTGGCAATCCAACACTAAGTGCATGGTTATTAAGTCTGTTCATTCTTCTTTCTGATAATACAGAAATCATTGTTATTACAGTTCCTGCCATTTCCATTGGTACGGAAACAGGAGTTCCCTGGAAGTTTGCTCCTGAAAGAGCTAAGTCTTTGTCAGGAAAGAAAATCGGGTTGTCACCAACACCGTTTAATTCAATCTCAACCTGTGATTTTGCATAAGCAAGTGCATCATGAGCAGCACCAATAACCTGAGTAGTTGATCGCATTGAATAAGCATCCTGAACTTTACACTTTACACGACCTTCTTTTAAATCACCACCTGTTACACATTTTTCAATAGCTTTTGCCGATCTTATTGCTCCGCTAAAGCCACGAGCTTCATGTAATAAAGAAGTATAAGGCTTCATGTTAGCTCTAAGTGCTTCGAGTGACATGGATGCAGCAATCTCTGCTTGCTTTAGCCAATTGTTTGCATCAAAAAGGAAAATTGCACTCATTGCTGTTAAAACGTTCGAACCATTAATAGTTCCTAAACCGTCTCTTGCTCTTAGACCCGGCACTTCAATTCCTGCTTTGTCCATTGCATCTTTTCCTTCAAGAAGTTCTCCTTCGTAATAAGCTTTTCCTTCACCCATTAGCAAAAGAGCAATTTGAGACATTGGAGCAAGGTCGCCACAAGCACCAACAGACCCTTTTTGACATACAAAAGGAGTTACACCTTTATTTAGCATATCTACTAAAGTCTGAGTAATTACAGGTCGTATGCCACTATTGCCATGAGCATGAACATTAATTCTTCCCAGCATTGCACCCCTGATGTACTCAATTGGTGCTGGGTCTCCAATACCTGCTGCGTGGTTATATACCAGATATTTTTGAAACTGTTTTACTTGTTCATCATCTAAAACAACTTCAGAAAATTCACCAATACCGGTGTTAACACCATACATAATTTCGTTTGCGTCAATTTTCTTTTCTAGCATTGCTCTACAAACTTTTATTCTTTCTAATGCATCAGCTGAAAGTTCTACTTTTCTGCCATGACGAGCTACTTCAACAACATTTTCAATTGTTAAATTATTTCCTGTAATTACCAGTGGATTCATAATTTATTTGGTTTTTGGATTTAATAAAATACTTATAAATTCGACTTTATTTGATTTGTCGAAATTAGCAGTTAATAAGAAAACAACAATAAAAGAAGCTTAATAACTATTAACACTTATTGCTTAGTTTTCAACAGCTTTTCCAAAGCGTACATTTCATCACGTAATCGTGCAGCTTCAACAAAGTCTAGTTTAGATGCTGCAGCCTCCATTTGCTTTTTAGTGTTCTTGATTGCTTTCTCAAGAGCTTTTGTATCCATATATTTAATAACCGGATCTGCGGCTAAACGAGTTTCTATTTCGGCAGTGTTGTAATCAGAGATGTCTTCGGTTTTCTTTTGTCCGATAATTTGTCTTTGTGCTTTGATTATCTGTGTAGGAGTTATATTATTGTCTGCATTGTATTTTAATTGTTTTTCTCTTCTTCTGTTTGTCTCATCTATTGTTCTTTGCATTGATCCTGTTATCTTATCAGCATACATAATAACCTTGCCATTTAGGTTTCTGGCTGCACGACCAGCAGTTTGAGTTAGCGACCTTTCTGAGCGTAAAAATCCCTCTTTATCAGCATCAATTATCGCAACTAAAGAAACCTCAGGTAAATCAAGTCCTTCTCTTAGAAGATTAACTCCAATAAGCACATCAAATATTCCTGATCGTAAATCCGATAAAATCTGAACTCTTTCTAAGGTATCTACATCGGAATGGATATATCTGCATCTAACCTGATATCTTGAAAGATATTTTGTTAGTTCTTCCGCCATTCTTTTTGTAAGAGTTGTTACAAGAATTCGTTCGTTTTTATTGGCTCTTATTTGAATTTCGTGCATTAAATCATCAATCTGATTTTCTGATGGTCGCACTTCAATCTGAGGATCAAGTAAGCCTGTTGGACGAATTACTTGTTCAACAACAATCCCTTCAGATTTATTAAGTTCAAAATCTGCTGGTGTCGCACTTACATAGATTGTCTGATTCATCAAAGACTCAAACTCTTCAAATTTTAATGGTCTGTTATCTATTGCAGCTGGTAAACGAAATCCATAGTTTACAAGATTTTCTTTTATTGACCTGTCACCTCCATACATTGCACCAATTTGGGGAATAGTAACATGACTCTCATCAACTATCGTTATAAAATCATCCGGAAAGTAATCGATAAGACAAAAAGGACGAGTCCCTGGCTTTCTTCCGTCAAAATATCGTGAATAATTTTCGATACCACTGCAATGTCCCAGCTCTCTTATCATTTCAAGATCATAAGTTACTCTTTCTTTGAGGCGTTTTGCCTCCAGAGGTTTACCTATTTCATTAAAATAAGCAACTTGTTCCATCATATCGTCCTGGATATGAATTATTGCTTGTTTAATTCTGTCTTTTGTTGTGACAAAAATATTTGCAGGATAGATTTTTGCTACTTCTAAGCGTTCAATTTTTTCACCTGTAAAAGGCTCAAAAGAATAGATTTCTTCTATTTCATCATCCCAGAAAATTATCCGCATTGCAATATCATGATAAGCCAGAAAAACATCAATTGTATCACCCTTCACCCTAAAACTACCTCGCCTAAAATCGATATCTGACCTAAAATATAGTGAGTCCACCAAATGTCTTAATAAGATATCTCGTCCATAGTTCTGACCAACTGATATTTCAAGAGTATTAGAATGGAAATCTTCAGGATTCCCTATCCCATATATGCATGAAACAGAACTAACTACAATAACGTCTCTTCGTCCCGATAATAAAGCACTTGTTGTACTTAATCTTAGCTTTTCGATTTCGTCATTTATCGATAGATCTTTTTCTATATATGTGTCAGTAATAGGCAAATATGCTTCATGTTGATAGTAATCATAATATGAAACGAAATATTCTACTGCATTTTCAGGAAAGAATTCTTTAAACTCGCTATAAAGTTGCGCTGCAAGTGTTTTGTTATGACTAAGTACCAGAACAGGTTTATTTGCATTTTGAATAACATTTGCAATTGTAAAAGTCTTACCACTTCCGGTAACACCAAGAAGTGTTTGGTGTTCAATTCCATCTATAATTCCATTGCTTAATTGCCTTATTGCTTCTGGTTGATCACCGGTTGGTCTGTATTCTGATAGTAATTTATAGTCCATTAAAATCTAGTAGTATGATATTTGACAAAATTACCATAAATACTTCAAAAATTGAGTATATTGCAAAAAAATCCTTTATGAAAGAGATCCAAATAATAGTTATTTTTCTGTTAAATGGCTTGATGATTTTTGCACAGAGTAAAATTACAATTCAGGATGGCTATATTGAATTAAATGAAGAAGGGGTGGAGTATTATGAAGAGTTTTTACCATCTGCTGTGGATTTTACTGAGTCAGAATATTTGCCTCCTGTATATTTACAAACAGATTGGGTTTGTAATCAGGTTGCATGCTCGTATTACATGATGACTTTTGAAACAAACAAACGTAAAGATCTAAATTCATCATTAATGGAAAATCAATATTCTGTTTATTTTCCATGGAATTTTGGTAACGGTGGTACAGGGTGGTATGGGGATAATTATATAATTAGTATGGAGATGATGAAGCAGCTCGGGGTTCCAATCCTAGGCGAGTGCGAATCAGATATTCAACGTGATAGTTCAATATGGATAAGTGGATACGAGCAATATTACAACTTAATGCATAATCGGATTGATGAATATTATAAAATTAGGACAAATACGATTAATGGTTTAACTACTTTGAAATCATGGGTTTATGATAACTGTGGGAGTGAGTACTTTGGTGGCACAGCTACTTTTCTTGCAAATATTGCTACTGGAGGTGCTACAGATTTTGACTCAGGAACCCCACACGAAGGTGAATATGTAATAACAAAATGTGGTGATGATGCACTACATGCTAGAACAATCGTGGGATACGATGATAATGTTTGTTTTGATTATAATGACGATGGTGAATATACCAATGATATTGATTTAAATGGTGACGGACAAATTGATGTACGGGATTATGAAAAAGGAGGATTTAAGTTAGCAGAAAGTTTTGGTCCTTCATGGCAAGGATCAGGATATTGCTGGATGATGTATAAGTGTTTTGCCGATGCGTATCCAGAAGGAGGAATACTAAATAATTATGTACATGTTCTAGAACCAAAAATTGATTACGAACCTTTATTGACAGCAAAAATAAGATTAAAGCACACTTCTAGACAAGCGATTAAAGTGAAAGTTGGAATTTCTGCAGATATTGACTCTGAAACATGGGAGTATGTTAGAGATTTCTCAATATTTAATTTTCAGTGTGGGAATTTCTATATGCAAGGAAGTACATCAGAAGCTGACAAAACAATTGAGTTTGGTCTGGATATTACACCTTTATTAGAGTATTTTAATAACGATAAGGAAGCAAAAATCTTTTTAATTGTCACAGAAGCTGACCCAAGTGGGAATTATGAAGGAGAGATTCAAGAATTTACTGTTATTGATTATAGTGGGTCTGTTTCACAAGAATATACTTATAATACTATAACTGATTTAAATAATGATTCAGAAACGGTAGTAAATGTTAATGTAACATTGGATTCGCATGATATTCCTATAATATCCACAGAAAGTCTGCCTGTATTAACAAGTGAAAGTTCTATTTGGTATCCTTTGGAATATTCAGGTGGGACACCACCTTATAAATGGGAACTGTTGCCAGTTGTAGATTATATGTATTCAACTGAGAGTTTTGATGAGTTTGAAGGAACGAAGCTTACTCCTGATGAAGATTTTGACGGAGTTGTTGATATTGATTTACCTTTTAACTTTCCCTTTGGGAAGCAAGAAACAGATGCAATCAGAGTACATACTAATGGCTATATCTTGCCTTTTTCCACCACTAATGTATGGACCCAATTTCGCGAGCATTTATATCCATTTTTTATAAATGAGAAGGTCATTGCACCACTTGCAAGATATAGTCTAATAAATGATTTTGAAACTGGTGATGGAATGTGGTATGAGATAGAGGAAGATACTATAAGGATTCGATGGCAAGGATCTGATAGATATTCAGAGCCATGGACCTCTAGTAATTTTGCTTGTGAGTTATCTGCGGATGGAACAATAAAATTTAAGTATGGAAATGAGAACCTAAAATCCATTTTTTCCAATATTGGTGGAATTTCGTTTGGAAATCAATCAGATAATACTATGATTTGGATGGATGAAATCCCATCTCCAAACACTTGTATTACAATAAGTACAACATCAGTACCAACAGGTCTTTATATTAATCAAAGTGGTGTCCTTTATGGTGAGACAGGTGTTGTAAATAATTACCCATTCAGAGTTAAGCTAACTGATGCAAATGGTATTTCAAATGTTGTTCAATATGAATTGACGACTAAAATAGAAAACAAAATTGTAGATTCTAACGTCTTATCAATATATCCAAATCCTGTTGAATCAAATATTATTGTGGATTTAAGTAAATTTGATTATGAAAATGCTGTGATTTATGTTTTTAATGGGACCGGAAAGAAAGTATATAATGACATTATTAGTAATTCAAAACTCTATTCTTTAAATCTTTCTCAATTTAAGGATGGGATATATTATATCGAAATAAAGATAAATGATCAATTGTATCATCATAAAATTGTAAAAATATAAAATATGAGAATAAGTGTAATATTTGTTGCATTAATCATTTCAAGCAGTTTACTGTATTCACAAAAGGATGTAAATCCTGAACAGCTTACTTTAAAATCTTTAACACATAAAGAGCAAATTGAGTTAGCGAGTCTTCCTGAATTGAAACTACCGGTATCGTATAAAAATAAATCTGTACCTTACGAGGTAGATAATACTATACAGACCTGTTATTCAGGCTTATTTCAGCAGAGTGGTTTATGTTGTGGCCAGGCTGCATGTGTTGGAAATGGCTTTACATACGAAATTAATATAATTAGAGAACTTGATGGAAGTTTAACAGAAAATAAATATCCTACTCATTTTACCTGGAATTGGGAGAATGGCGGTAATGGTTATCATGGTGCTAGTTATTACCATTCTTTAGCAGTTTTAAAAATCGTTGGAAATCCTAATATGGTAACAGATGGCGGAACTCATGATTATGGTGGAGATCAAAGATTTATGTCGGGATATGATGAGTATTATGAAGGTATGCACAATAGAATAAGTAAAGCTTATGCAATTAATTGTTCCACAGAAGAAGGAATAATGACACTAAAACACTGGCTTAATGATCATCTTGATGGTTCTGATATTGGCGGCATGGCATTTTTCTATTCTCAATATCAGAGTCCTACAAATACACTTCCTTTCGGAACAGAACATGCTGGAGAAAAAGTTATTATTAGTTGGGGGGCATCACCAAACCATGGTATTACAATAACCGGTTATAACGATTCTATTAGATGGGATTTTAATGGAGATGGATATTATACTAACGATATTGATATTACTGGTGATGGAATTGTAGACCCACGTGATTGGGAAATTGGTGGGTTTAAAATGAATAATACATACGGTACACCTTATGATGGATGGATGATGTATAGAACACTAGCTTTGGCTTCAAATGAAGGTGGAATATGGAATCATACAGCTAATGTATTGTATCCTATTAAAGAATACTCTCCATTGTTAACTTATAAAGTTAATTTGTATTATTCCAACAGGCAGAGAATTAAAATTATGGCTGGTGTAAGTTCTAATTTGACTGCTACCGAACCAGATTATTATATGAGTTTTCCAATTGTGGATTATCAAGGTGGAGAACAGTCTATGCAAGGAGGCACAGAGGAAGATGCAAAATACATTGAATTAGGTTTAGATGTAAGTCCTCTTTTACATCATTTTAATTCAGGGACTCCATTGAAATTCTTTTTTCAGGTTCTTGAAAATGATGATGATAGTTGGGGAAGTGGTGAGATTCAGAGTTTTTCATTGATTGATTATTATACCGGTTCTCCTGTTGAGTATGCATGTAGTGAGTCCAATGTTTCTATTGTTCAAAACGGTGTGACAACAGTGAGTGTAGAACATACTCCTGTTTTTGATTCTCCTGAAATAACAACAGCGACTTTACCAAATGCAAATGTATATCATGATTATGAATATCAAATGGAGGCAACAGGTGGAACATCTCCCTATAGATGGGAATTTGATATGGATTATTCAATGTCTGAAATGGCAGGAGCATTACCTGCAGCTACTACAAATTTGTCAGGTACTTATATTGATTTACCATTTGAATTTGAGTTTTATGGAGAAACATATACAGGATTTTATTTAAAAACAAATGGGCTGATTGACTTTACAGGTGAATCATATAGTTTGCCATACAATAACAATAGCTGGAGTGCTAATTCTGTTAGCTTTTTACATCGTAAGAGTATTGCAGCATTTTTCTCAAATACAACATTTAATGTATATTACACAAGTGGTGCCGATTATTATGTTATTAGATGGGAGGGCTCAGGTATAGATGTATCCATGCAATTGGAGAGCGATGGTACAGTTTCAATTTATTATAATGATATAACACCTACAAATGATCAGGTATGGTCATCTGGAGTTTCTTATGGTGATTTATTAAATTATACATATACTCCTCAGAGTGGAGGGATGGAAAGCATATCCGGTATAGGTTATGAATTTGTACCTATGACACCACCTGAAATTTTCACGCTATCCGAAGATGGGCTACTTACCGGTACTCCAACTGATGAAATACTTGCATATCCGTTGAATTTCAAAGTAACAGATGCGAAAGGAATGGTTGATAAAAAGACTATCCCTATTTCTACTGAAGGATTGATAATTGATTATGAAATTGTTACAAGTAATAATGATCAGATAGAATGGGGTGAAAATGTTGATGTGAATTTAACTGTTCGTAACGCAACTTAATCCATTATGTCAGACCTTACTTTGACACTTACTTGTGAAAATACAGATGTTACTATTAACGATGGAACAGAGTTGATTACGAGTTTGAATCCTCTTGAAGAATTACCTATTGCAAATGCATTTAATTTTGATGTAAACTTTAATTTCTATAATGAAGAAGAAATTACTTTACATTTAGTTGCTGAAACCGGAGCAAGTAAATGGGAAATAGATCTAATAGAATCTGTATATACTGCTGATATTGAATTGCTTGAATATATTGTTGACGATTCAGATAATAACCTTCTGGATATTGATGAAACTTCTGATGTTATATACACGTTCGTTAATGAAGGAGGGATAGTTTTGCATAATGCAATTGTTACTGTTACAAGTTCTGACACATTTTTAACTATCAATTCAGATACATATAATTTAGGGAGCATGAATCCTTTTATAAATATGTATGCTACATTCAATTTTACATCTGATCCGACTTGTCCTGTAGGGCATGTTGCAGTTTTGAACTTTCATATTACAGGAGATAATGGTTATGAAAATGATATTGAAGGTTATGTTAGTATAGGTAAAGTATTTGAAGATTGGGAAACAGCCGGATTAGAAACCTATAATTGGTCACAAAGTGGTGATGTAGATTGGTTTATAACAGATGAAAATCCATTCGAAGGTACATATTGTTTAAAATCTGGAGATATCGTTCATGAGCAAAATTCAGTTTTAGAAATAGAACTTGAAGTAATTTCTGCTGGTCAGATAAAGTTCTTTAGAAAGGTAAGTTGTGAAGATGATACAAATAATGATAACTGGGATTATTTAGCATTTTATATTGATGATGTGGAGCAAGGCAGATGGGATGGAATTGTTGATTGGTCGCAGGTTGTTTACCCTGTTTATGCAGGGGTGCATAATTTTAAATGGGTATATCATAAAGATGGCTCTGTTGATGCAAATGATGACTGTGCTTGGATTGATTTAATTGAGTTTCCTTCAATCTATGATGCAGTACCTTTGTTAACAATTAGTACTACTGAAATAAACAAATCTATGTATCATGACGAAAATGATACGGAGACTTTATATATTTCAAACCAAGGAGGTGGGATTATTACTTATGAAATAGAAATATTTGATGATGTTCCTTGGTTGACAAAGAATCGAAGTGTTTTAGGCTCTTCTATTTCTTGCTCAGCTAATAGTTTTCATGCTTGTGATACTGTTGAATGGGTATTTACTGCTTTAAATTTATCTGATGATGCTGAGTGGATAGAGGAAATTATAATGGATTTTCCAGAAGGTTTCTACATCGATTCTCTAACTGACTATTTTGACCAATCTGAAGATACATTATTATTAACAGATGGAACTCCCGGAGATGGTGCAGAATTTACTTGGTTTGGTGAAAATGCTGATGGTTGGGGATTAATTGTTGGTGGAGAAATTGCTAATACAACTGTTTATGGTAGAATAAATGAAGATTTTTATGGTGATATGACCGTAAATTATACGATGACAGGAGATATTTATGGCGCAGAACCACATTTTATTGACAGTTCACTTACAATTATTAACTTTGGACCTACAATTACCTGGATTTCAGCTCAAACAACAGAAGGAGCTTTAGGAATTGGTCAGGAAGATGAAATTATTCTTGATTTTAATACAACCGGAATGATTCCTGGTGAATACTCTTGTAATCTTAAAATATTTGCTAGTACTGATACAATCACAATACCGGTAAATCTTACTGTTTTGGATCCTGTAGGTGTAGTAAATGATGTAAAAACAAATATTAGTATATATCCTAATCCAACAAAAGATTTATTACACATAAAATCGAATGCGGAAATACAAGAAATTAAGGTAATAAACTCACTTGGCCAACTTGTTCTAAATAAGTCTGTAAAGAGCTTTTCCATTGATATTGATGTAGATGATTGGATGCCAGGAATATATTATATTGACATGGTTTACAAAGATTCTATTCAAAAGCATAAAATTATTGTGAATTAGGTTTTTTATTTAATCTGAATAATTTTGTATAAAACTTGATTTTTGATGCAACTAAAACAAATGTAAATTTGTTTATTTGATGAATAAATTTTTGTTATGAGAAGATTACTGTTTTTTGCATCATTTTTAACGATATTTACATCATTCCTTTTTGCCCAGGAAGAAGAGCCTTGGCATTGTGACACAGATGAAATTTATCTAAAACTTTTAGAGGAAAATCCTGACATTTTAAAGGAGCGAGAAAAACTTCGCTTGTTTGTTGATAATTATATTGCAAATTCCCCCAAAGAACCAGAAGTATACATAATTCCTGTAGTTTTTCATATTGTACATTATTATGGTGTCGAGAATATTTCATACGAACAAATTCAGGATGCCATAGACTTTATGAATTGGGATTTTAATCATCTTAGATCTGATACCGCAAATATTGTTGATGAATTTAAAAATATTGCAGCAGATTGCGATATTGAATTTAGATTGGCTCGAAAAGATCATTATGGAAACTGTACTATTGGGGTTACAAGAACTGTATCTGAAACAACGTTTGGTGGTGGAGAAGATGCTAAAGAAGCTGCTCCAACATGGCCTCATGAAATGTATCTTAATGTATGGGTTGTAAATAATTTAAGCGGAGGAGCTGCCGGTTGGTCATATTATCCTGGAACAGCCCCATATGGACGTGATGGAGTCATTTTATTACATGATTATGTTGGTTATACAGGTACAAGTAGTTATACCAGAGGAAGTACATTAACCCATGAAGTCGGTCATTATTTAAATCTTGGACACCCTTGGGGTCACACAAACGATCCTGAAGTAAGTTCAAATTGTGAAATAGACGACGGTATTGAGGATACACCAAATACAATTGGGCATACAACATGTGCACTCTCTGCAGTAACTTGTGGGTCTTTGGATAACACCCAAAACTTTATGGAGTATTCTTATTGTACTAAAATGTTTACTTGGGGACAGGCAGATGAAATGAGAGCTGTATTAAACTCTGATGTCTCAGGTCGAAATAATTTGCATTCAGAAGCAAATCTCCTTGCAACTGGAACAAGTGATGATTATATTCCTGAAACTTGCCCACCTGTTGCTGATTTTATGGGGTCAAAACGTATTGGTTGTCAAGGTTTTACTGTTGAATATAACGATCTAACATACGGTACTGATGAGATTGATTCACGATCATGGGTGTTTGAGGGAGGTAATCCAACTGCTTCAAATTCTGAGTTTCCTGTTGTTACATATGATACAAAAGGAGCTTATGACGTTACTTTAACTTCTTATAATTCAGTCTCAAATGACCAGAAAATAAGTCAGGAATACATAAGAGCATATGATAAATCTGACGGATATACTTTGCCTTATACAGAATCTTTTGAGACTTCTACTTTTCCAAAGATAACCGGTAATGATAACAATGATTTCTATCTCGAATCAAGAGGAGAAGAAAATTGGGAGCAAACCAGTTATGGTTATGATGGTGATGGTTTGAGAATTATGAATAAAAGGAATGATATTGGTACCTTAAATAGGTTATACCTACCTAATATTCGAATTACTGAATTTGACAAACCAATATTAGTGAGTTTTAAATCTGCATACGGTATTTCTGGTGAAGGAAGTGGAGACAGACTTAAGTTTTTCTTATCAACCTCATGTGGGGATTCATTAAGAATAATCCACTTTATATCTGGTTCTACTTTGATATCTACAACAACATCGGCATATGGAACTTATGTACCAATGAGTTCACATTGGAAGACACATAGTTTTCTCATTGACCCTTCTAAACTCGATGGAGAAAACCTTAGACTTATTGTTGAGGCTGAAGCAGGAGGTGGTAACACACTGTATATAGATGAGTTTTAGTTTAGTTATTCAAATAGTGTGAACCAAATAATTAGTACAGACTTAATTAGCATTTTCCCTAATCCAAGTGAGGATGAAGTATTTATTGAAAATCAATTGGATTCTGATGAATATACAATCCAGATTTTTGATAATATGGGACGTAAAATATTTGAGACAAAAACTAGTGAGTCTGTGTACAATGCAAGGAATGCTTTTGAAGGTCGCAGCCCCGGATTGTATCTTATTAAGGTAATTACAACCAAAGGAACAAAAATACTTAAGCTAAATAAAGTTAAGTAATTACTTTGCTTTAAAGCTAAATCCTATACCTGATTCTATATAATGAGCTTTAAAACCGTAGGCTTTTAGAGTTGCATTAATAAACACGTTTTTAAATATATAATAACGCAATCCAAATCTGGAATACAAGAAGTCATGGGGTTTAACTTTATTGTAGTAATAAACACCCACATAACTTAAAAAAGAGATCTTTTTGTAACATAATTCATGTCCAATACTAATCCCGGCTCTGATAATATCTTTTGGGTCGTCATAAACTATAATTAGGTTATCCCAATTAGTGTCGAAATAATAAGCAAGATTTTCGTTGTAAAAAATATCCGCAGAAACCCCCAGCTTACCGACTTTTGAATAAATGTAATTATAGCCAATTGCTCCTGAACTGGCAAGATATCCACCACCACGACTATTTGGTTGTACTGTATAATCGTCAGAACTCGTTATTGTACCCATTATCGTGAATTCATGCCTTTTTTCGGGTTTTGATGTTAAATTAATTTCTGGTTCTGAACGTTCAGAATTATTCAGTTGATATGAGCATCCAAGAGTGAAATTTATCTGGTTAAGCCCTAAATTAGGTTTCATAACTGAACCATTTGAGAAGTGAATTAAACCCGCTGTTGTTCGTATTGCCCAGGGTGAATTTTTAAATTTATAATGTAAACCAAAATTTAAATTGAAGTAGAAATTCACATTTGTGCCAATCGCGATATTTTCAGTGTTATCTAACTTATCATATTTTTGAGTCAGATATGTTAGGCCTCCATTTATTCTTGAGATAAAATCTGCTTGCTTTATTTTAAAAAGTTTAAACTCCATAAATGAAAACACTGCATATTATTGTCCTAAAGATTCTGGATTACCCAGATTTTGCCATGATACGCCAAAACCTGTTATTGGATCATTATATTTATAATCGTAGAAATTTGTTTTACCAAAATCATAGAAAAAAGTTAATTCAGTTCCAAAAGAAGGTCTTTCAGCAAGGCCTTCCATACCAATACGATGAGGCGCTACAAATCCATTGTTTAGTCTAATCTCTGTTGAATAGTTTTTTTGAGAAAAAACAAAACTCGAAAAGAATAATAGAAACAGTAATATTATTGACTTAAACTTCATAAATTGTATTTCACTCTTATTTCAGACTCTCTTTTTAAACTTAACAACTGTGAAGCGTTTCCTTCTCTGATAGCAATTTCTAATAGTCCTATTGAATTAAAAAGGCAAACAATTTCCCCTTTATCTACTTGTTTATATCCATTATGAATTTTCTTTGACTTGTAAAAATTAGAGTTTAATAGAACTTCAAATTGTGAATCAGCAACATTCTCGTTAAAAAAGTCAATATGGATATTTGTTATTGCATTACCGAATGAATCGATATAAATAACTTCGCCATTTATTGTGTCTGATTCTAATTGTGGCAATAGTTCAGGTGTTTTCTTATACTCTTTGCTGATGTTACCAAGTTCTGAAATATCGCCTTCTTTCAAAATGAATAATGCTAATTGACTAAAAATAGAATACTCAGTAAAACTTGCACCTTCAAAACCAAAACCTGTTTCAATTAAAACAACTTTTTGTGGTTCTGTATCAAAAATCAGACTAGCGGACACATTATCATTAAGAATAAAGTACTGCTCATGATCTTGGATTACCAATATCTTTCCATTTTTGTCAGGTTCGCTGTAAACAGCAATAATATGAATACTACCTTTAGGGAACTCTTTATAAGCATTTTTAACAATAAATGCTGCTTGTGAAATAGAATATGATTCTATATTGTGTGTAATGTCAACAAATTTAGTGTCAGGAAATCTTGCCATGATCCTGGCTTTAATAGCTCCAATATAGTAATCGCTATTCTTCCAGTCGCTTGTTAATGTTATTATTCCGGACACTTTTTATTGTTAAAAATTAATAATAATTTGATTCAAAAAAAATCAGTTTAAAGTTAAAAATTAGTTTTATTTGTTACCACAAAACTATGATAATTTTATTAGATGACCGAAAAAAGAATATTATTAGAAGTTTCAGACCTTAATAAATTTTATGGAGTAAGAGAAGCGAATTTTGATGCTTTTGTAAGAAACTTTCCACGTTTAAAGGTTGTAGCAAGAGGAGATGTGATAAAACTAAACGGCGATTAAGAAGAAATTGCTTTATTTGAGATGAAACTCCAGGCTTTGGTAAATCATTTTGAGAAATATAATCGCCTTTGTGTTAATGATATTAAGGAGATAATGGCAAGTGATGATGGCATTACCTCAAAAGAAAAGGATAAGTCGATCTTATTATACAGTGTTGCCGGTAAACCAATCAGAGGTAGAACGAAGAATCAAAAGGTTCTGATAAATGAATCAGAGAAAAATGATTTGCTGTTTGCTTTAGGTCCTGCCGGTACAGGAAAAACTTATACAGCAATTGCTTTGGCCGTTAGTGCTCTTAAAGAAATGCGAGTGAAAAGAATTATTCTATCTCGTCCTGCTGTTGAGGCAGGAGAAAATCTTGGTTTTTTACCGGGAGATTTGCGTGAAAAACTTGATACATATTTGCAACCCCTGTATGACGCATTACTTGATATGATTCCATATAAAAAATTAGAGAAATATATCGAAGAAAAAGTAATTCAGATTGCACCTTTAGCATTTATGCGTGGTAGAACTTTGAGTGATGCTTTTGTAATTCTTGATGAAGGTCAAAATGCAACATATACTCAGCTTAAGATGTTTCTTACTCGAATGGGAGAGAATTCAAAGTTTATTGTAACTGGTGATATGACTCAAGTAGACCTGCCAAAACGAACCGAATCAGGCTTAATTACTGCTGAAAGAATTTTAGGAGATATAGAAGATATTTATTTTGTGAGATTTAATAAAGGAGATATAATCAGACATCAAGTGGTAAGTAAAATTGTTGATGCATACGAAAAAAGCGAATCAAATAAAAATAGAGATTAAAGAGTGAATATAAGTATAATTATAAAGAATAAGAAAAAGTAAAATACCCAGTAGGGGTTTAATATTTGTAACCCCTGACAAGAATTTATTCGCAGTCAGGGGGAACAAATAAAATATAAGAGTTTTTGGCGTATTTCTTTGCAGTTTTATGCAAAGAATATGACAAAAACAAATGAAAAATAAATTAAACTATAAATAAACACTAAAAAATGAAAGCTGTAACTAAAACTAATTTCGAGTTTCGTAATCAAAAAAGCCTTTATGAAGGAAAAGTAAGAGATGTTTATAACATTAATGACGAGCATCTTGTAATGGTTGTTACTGACCGTATTTCAGCATTTGATGTTGTTCTTCCAAAAGGTATTCCTTACAAAGGACAGGTTTTAAATCAGATTGCATCAAAATTTCTGGATGCTACTGCTGATATTGTTCCTAATTGGAAAATTGCAACACCGGATCCAATGGTAACAGTGGGCCATCATTGTGAGACTTATCCAGTCGAGATGATTGTTCGCGCTTATCTTACAGGTAGTTCTTGGAGAGAATACAAAAAAGGAGCACGCGAAATTTGCGGAGTGCCAATTCCTGACGGTATGAAAGAACATCAGGCTTTTTAGAAACCTATTTTAACACCAACTACTAAAGCAGAAATGGGTTTTCATGATGAGAATATCTCAAGAGAAGATATTATTAAGCAAGGTTTGGTTAGCGAGGATGAATATGTTCAGTTAGAGAAATATTCACTTGAACTTTTCAAAAGAGGAACAGAGATTGCAAAAGAAAAAGGTCTTATTTTAGTTGATACAAAATATGAATTCGGTAAAAAAGGCGGAATAATTTATCTTATCGATGAAATTCACACACCGGATTCTTCAAGATATTTCTATTTAGATACCTATCAGGAGAGATTTGATAAAGGTGAAAACCAAAGACAGCTTTCAAAAGAATTTGTAAGAGAATGGTTAATGGAAAACAATTTCAAAGGGCAGGAAGGTGAGACTTTACCGGAAATGACAGATGAAATTGTTAACGGAATTTCTGAAAGATATATTGAACTATATGAAAAAATTACCGGCGAAAAGTTTGTAAAAGCTGCTTCCGAGGATTTAGAGGATAGGATTTATAATAATATTGCAGATTATCTCAAATAATGATTTTTTATCTTAATAATTGAAAGGAGACAACGTTGTCTCCTTTTTTTTTGTCTTCTTTTAACTTAATTGATTATACTTATGGCTTCCTATTTATTTTATTGAAAATTTAGGATGCTGTTTGTTTTAAGCATTAAACCCATTGGATTATGAAAAGAAAAGAATTTTACATTGCTTTATTATTTATCTTTATTACTAAGCTAACACTTGGTCAATTGTCAATTGATTGGCAATATGTTACTGAGACTTCAACATACGAATCCGCAGACGATATTTGTTCGACTTCTGATGGTGGAGTTATTATTTGCAGTAGCATTTATTCTGAAGATGAGGAAATATTTGATACTTATGGTGAATATGATGTTTTAGTAACAAAGTTTGATATCAATGGTAATGTTCAGTGGAAGAAGAACTATGGAGGAACCAATGATGACTATGGAAGTGCAATTGTTCAAACTATTGATGGTGGATACGTAATTGCTGCTACTACATTTTCTGACGGGGATGATGTTATTGGAAATCATGGCTCATGTGATATGCTTGTAATGAAAATTTCCAATATCGGAGAGATTGAATGGCAAAAATGTATTGGAGGTACAGGTGATGATGTGTGTGCTTCTATGATTTTAGATGATGATAATGGACTTGTACTGGTTGGAAGAACAGAATCAACAGATGGAGATATTCCAAGCAATCAGGGTTCGTCAGATGGACTTATTGTAAAGTTAACGGAAGATGGCGAAACAGAGTGGATTAATTGCTATGGTGGTAGTGAAGATGATAGTTTTACTGACCTTGTTGAAACTATTGTTGGAACCTATATTGTTACTGGTACAACACATTCTAATGATGGTGATTTTATTGGTAATCATGGTGCGCCAGATGTGCTATTCTTAAAACTAAATAGTTCAGGAGAATTCAGTTTGTCTAAATGTTTTGGTGGTTCAGGCTATGATTATGGTGGTAGTGTTATTGCAACTATATGTGGGAACTATACTTTATGTGCTACAACCAGTAGTTCAGATGGAGATGTCTCAGAGGGCAGTAATATAACTTCTGAAGTTTGGATAGTGAAATCCTCTTATAATGGTCTGATTCAGTGGGAAAAATCTATAGGTACTAATTTACCTGATGAGGGAGGCTCAATTATTCAAAATAGTGATGGTTCGTATGTTATAGCTGCAAATCAGGGAGAATGTGATACTGACCTAATAATGCGCGATGTCTGGGTTATTAAACTAAATAGTTCAGGTAATATGTTGTGGGATGAAGTTTATGGTTGGGTAGAAAATTGGGATGTTTCTAATAAGATAATCAGACATGAAGATGGATTATATACATTACTTTCTACTTATGGTATTTATAGTAGTGCTATGAGCGTTGGAAATAGTATTTTTAAAGCTATGCGATTAATTGAGCCCAATATACAAGGATTTATGTTTAATGATGAAAATGGAGATGGCATTTTTAATATCGATGAAAATGGAATTAATGGGCATATTATTACATTAGAACCAGGACCACAATATGCAATAACAAATAATGAAGGTTACTACTTTTTTACTGCAAATCCCGGATCGTATCAGGTCTCATATTCTCTACAGAATAATTTGATAAATACAACACCAAACCCTATTGATGCAACTGCAAATTATAGCTCAAGTTATGATTTTGGGATTCAAGCTTTGAATAATATTGTTGATGAGTCAGTGATTGTAACAGGTTCTCCTTCAGGAGCAAATTCAATGACATATTATTTGCTGACTTATCAAAATTTAGGTACACAAGATGATTCCGGGATAATTAGCTTTTAACATGACCCAAATTTAGAGTACCTGAATAGTACTCAAGATCCATTATCACAGGATGAAAATACTATTTCTTTGATGACTGAAACGGTTGGGGCAACGAATCAAGTGTCAATTAGGTGTGATTTAGCTGTACCCGGAGTAGAATATATAGGAACAATTTTAGAATCTAACGCATATATTCAACCGGATGTCGAAGATATTTTAATTGGAAATAATTATGATACAATAAATCAGGTTGTTACAGCAGCATATGACCCCAATATGAAATTAGTGGAACCTGCTGGACGAGGAAGTGAGGGGTATCTTCAGCATGGTGAAAGACTCACTTATACAATTCACTTCCAAAATACCGGGAATGACACAGCATCTTTAGTCGTTCTTAAAGATACAATTGACACAAATCTTAATTTAGAAACTTTTGAAGTTTTAGCTTATAGTCATGAGATGAACTGGGAACTAAGTGATAACAGTATTATGACCTTTATTTTTCCGGATATAAACTTACCTGATAGTACAACAGATGAAGCCAATAGTCATGGTTTTGTAAAATACTCAATATCACCAAAAGAAGGCTTACCTGATTATACCTCAGTGAGAAATACAGCTCATATATATTTTGATCTAAATCCTCCAATTACTACTGAAACTGTATTAACAACATATGTGTCAGAAGGAATATTAACACAAAGCCAAACTTGGGTAAATAGACTATCAGAATTAGAATTGTTCCCAAATCCTACTTTTGGTAAAACAACTTTAAACACAGGCTCTTATTCGGAGAAGGAAATTTCTATTTGCAATTTAAACGGTGAAATAATTGATAAATTTAATTGCAATAGCCAATATTTTTTAATCGACATATCAAATTATAGTCAGGGAATATATTTAGTTTGTGTAAAGGAACAAGATGAAGTTTCTTTTATTAAGCTGGTAAAGTATTAATTGATTGGTTTAAAACTGACTTAAACTAATATATTGATTAGTAATTTAATAGGAGATTAAGTTATTTAATCTCCTATTTTTTTATCCTCATATAATGTAAATAGTATAATATTGTTGTATGTTTGCCGTTAATAATTTAAGTCGTTTTAGAAATAAAACTGAATGAAAAGTTACCAAAAACCACTAATTTTATTTCTAGCTTTTCTAGGAATATCAACTGTTCTAAACTCACAGTCAGTTAGTGGTTTTGTTTATTCCAGTGAGAATGCTCCTATTCCTTATGTAAATATTTATGCAAAGCATACAGATATTGGTACAACAACTGATGAGCAAGGGAGATACTACATTCGTTTTATCGAAGAAGGAGATTATGAACTGGTCATTTCCGCCATTGGCTATGAGACAAGAGTAATAAAAATTGTTGTTGAGGATAAGGAAGTTGTTAAAAATGTCTGGCTCAATAATTCTGTTATGCAATTAGAACAGGTAGAGGTAAAAGCCAAGCGTCGTGATCCTGCCTACGAGATTATCAATCTTGCAATTGATGCTAAAAAAGATAATAATAAACAGGTAAACTCATACAGATGTCAGGTTTATATAAAAGCAAAGGAAAATATATCTGAGAAAGAAAAGCGAAGAAGAGAAAAGGAACAAGAGCAGGAAGAAATTGAAGACATTCGTGAGGATGATGTAGTTGATGAAATTGAGATTGACCCTGCAGAAATTGAGAATCAGGAATTGCAAAAGCAAAAAGCCGAAAGAATGCGTCTTGCTAACAGCATGAATATGGCCGAGATAAAACTTGAACTCAATTACCAATATCCTAAAAACAGAAAAGAGATAAGAACGGGTTTCGAGAAATATGGATCGACTTACGATTTATTTTTTCTTTCAACTACAGAAGCAGAATTTAACTTTTATCAAAACCTTTTGCGTGTTGATGTCTTAAATGAACTTCCTTTAGTATCTCCACTTAATACAACATCTGTTTTAACTTATAAATTTAAACTTGAAGAGACATGGTTCGAGGGTGATAATATGATATACCATATTAAAGTTACTCCACGTAAGAAAGGTAATGCCAGTTTTGAAGGTTATATCGATATTATTTTTGGTTCTTATGCAATTCGTCGAGTTGATTTAGCAATAGACAAAGGTGGTTTAATGTATTATGACAACTTTCGTGTAAAGCAAGAGTATGAATTATTTGAAGATTCTATATGGATGGTCACAAAGCAAGAGTTTTATTATGAAACTAAGGAGGGGAGAACTGAGTTTTCGGGTCAAACTGTTGTGAAATATGACGATTTTGAATTAAATGTTGGATACCCGAAGAAGTATTTTAATAATGAACTTGCAGTAACAACTCAGGAAGCTTACGAAAGGGATACCGGATATTGGGAGAGCATCAGACCTGAGCCATTAACAGAAGAGGAGCAGGAGATAATATTTATTAAAGACAGCATCGAAGCAATTTTTACATCTGAAGAATATCTCGATTCAATTGATGCGGCATATAATAAAGTTACACTTGCAGATTTGGGCCTTTGGGGCCCTGGATTCTTTAATAGAGACAAAAAGCGACATATCTGGGTTAATAGTTTGGTTGGTTTAACTGATCCATTTGCTGTCGGAGGTGTTCGATTTGGTCCGTATTTTATGTTCTATAAAGGGTTTGAGAATAAAACCGGGTTTAGCTTTTTTGGTAATGTGAATTATGGTATCAGAAACGAAGATATCAGAGGAAATATTTATATAAACTATCTGTATAATCCATTTAAATTATCACGGGTTTCATTAAGTGTCGGAAGAGGAGTGGATATTGTACAGCAAGATATGTCATTTATTGGATTAATCGATCGTTCCAACTATGTCGATGCAAAGTATTTTCATATTGGTCATAGCACAGAATTAATTAATGGATTATACCTAAATGTTTCTGCATCATTAAAAGAACATAGTTCATTATCAGATTATAAATTTGGAACTTTAGTTGAAAATTGGGTGGAAGATAATGTTCCACGCGAGTTTGACCTTTATAATCTTGTTACAACAAAAATAGCAATTTCGTATGTCCCATTTAAGAAATATATGAGGGAACCATACCGAAAAGTGGTATTAGGAAGCAAGTGGCCGACTATTTCAGTGTCTTACACTAAAGGTTATCCAAATATTTTTAATTCCAAAGTAGACTTTGATTTTCTGGAAGCATCTGTACAGCAAAAGATTAAGATTAGTACATTTGGTACAACTACAGCTAAGATAGGAACCGGAAAATTCCTTAACACAAATCAAATGTTTTACGAGAATTATAAAATATTCCCTCGAGGAGATAATTGGTTCTTTTCTTCCCCAATGCAAAATCAAATGGTAGATTCAACTATTTATACTACTGATTGGTTTTTTGAAGCTCATGCTGTACATCATTTTAATGGAGCATTGGTTAATAATATACCTTTAGTAAAAAAACTTAAGTTATATACTCTAACAGGTTTTAACTATACCTGGGTTGCAGAGACAAATTATCATTATCTGGATTATTATTTTGGGATAGAACGAACCTTTAGAATTCAACGTCAAAGATTTAGGGTAGGGGTATATTTCGTATATGGTGGCTCCAATATGTCAAGAGCTAGACCGACTATCCAATTTTCTCTGAATCATTACGATAAGAGGGAAAAAAGTTGGGATTATTAGCAAATGTTTGATGACCGGTTACCGGTGACGGATGTTTAAGGTGACGGGAGTTATTATAAATCAATGAGTTTTCTTATTACGGCATAAGCACAATTACAACCAAAAACAACAGGCATATAGCTGATTGTACCAACATTTGATTTTTTGTTTTGACTTTCTTCCTCTATAACAGCAGATTTGTCAATTTTTTCACTTGAAAATACTACTTCAACACCTTTGTAGATTCCGATTCGATGTAGTCGCTTACGTAAAATTCTCGCAAGATTACAATTATATGATTTGTCAATATCGGCTACTTTAACTTGAGAAGGGTCAGACTTTCCTCCTGATCCCATACTACTAATAAGTGGTATTTTATTTTCGTAACAAATTCTAATTAGATTAATCTTTGTAGATAAGGTATCAATAGCATCAACAACATAATCCCATCCTTCAAGTAAAATGCTTTCAAGAATTTCATCTCTAAGGAAGAGATTTCTTACATCAATATTAAGTTCCGGGTTTATGGAAAGTAATCTTTCTTTAAATGCTTCTGTTTTTAATTGTCCTGTATTATTATGAGTTGCAATTAACTGACGATTGATATTGGTTACAGAGATAGTGTCTGAATCAACAATGCAGATATTTCCTATTCCTGCTCTTACTAATTGTTCAGCAGCAGCACCTCCAACACCACCTAAACCGCAAATCAGAACATTTGAATTGCGAAGCTTTGCTAGCTTTTCCTTGCCTAGTAATAGTTCTGTTCTTTCCTGCCAGTTTAGATTCTGCATTTTATTAGATTCTTTTCAATTTCTTGATTTAGTTTTTCAAGGCTTATGTCAAATACTTTTGATGCAAAATTATAAATATTTTTGATATCTGTACTTAAGTCATCAGTTTCAAAAAACAAGTGTTCTAATCCTATTGTAAGGAGTAGCTGTTTTGCTTTATCTTGATCCTGTAATAGACCTTCGTTTAGTGAAAAATAAAAGTCATGTTTGATTAAATCCTCTGCTATGCTTACTTTACTTCTAAATCCATGTATTATCAATGCTTGTCTTGGTTTTACTTCTTTTTTTAGTTGAATCAGCTCGTTGAAGAATTTAACACAGTGAATAATCATTGGTTTTTTTGTTTCCTCTGATATTACAATATGTTTTTTGAAAATATCTTTCTGAACCTCTATAGAGACTGGTGATTTGGAATCAAACCCCGTTTCCCCAATTGCGACGAAATTATTTAATCTTGCTAAATCTTTTATGCGGCCTATTTGATTATTCCAGTTCTCGGAATAATTCCATGGATGAATTCAAACAGAGTATTTTTTCTCATCATTCAGAAAAAGTCCTTGCATATGGTTTATTAAACCATATTCTTCATTAGGATTGTGAGTATGTAGGTTGAAAAGTTTCATTTTACGAATCTTTTTCCCTGATAAGTATCAAGTTCCTTCATCTTAGCCATAACCATATGACTAATCTCAAAGTTCTTTTTCCCCTTCCAATCAGGATAAATTATCATATCTTTTGGGGATTCGCTCGTGAACCTTTCTACAATAATATTAGGATTTAAAAACTCTAAAAACTTTACAATAACAAGTATATAATTCTCCAACTTTAAATCAAAGAACAACTCAGTACTTTCATTATAGATCTGAGCAAGTTTGGTTTCTTTTAGAACCTGCATTTGATGAACTTTAAGAGTATTGATAGGAAGTTTTGATATCTCTTTTGCGTGATGGTAAAAGTCTTCTTCATTTTCTCCTGGCAAGCCTAATATCATATGAAGACCTGTATTGATACCTATTTTTGCAGTTAATTCAACTGCATCAATTGTCTGTTGGTAAGAATGCCCACGATTTATAAAGACAAGAGTTTTATCAATAGTTGATTCTGCACCATATTCAATACTTATGTACTTACCTTTGGAGATATTTTTGATAATCATTAGTTTGTCTTCATCAATACAGTCTGGTCGGGTAGCAATTACAAAACCTTCAACACCTTCAACAGACAAAGCTTCTAAATATAGTTTCTTTAAATAATCTATATCACCGTATGTATTTGTAAATGATTGAAAATAAGCAAGATATTTTTGTGTTTTGTATTTTGGGCTAAAAAAAGCGATGCCTTTTTCAAGCTGTTCTCTTACAGATGCTCCTGAATTACAATAAAAAGGGCTGAAACTTTTATTTGTACAGTATATACAAGCTCCTTTACTTATTTTACCATCACGATTTGGACACGTAAATCCTGCATTTACCGAAATCTTCTGAACTCTTTGGCCAAAGGTTCTTTTAATATATGACGAATAGTCATTCCATGGCATATTTTTAAATGTATTAGTCATTTTTTCGTTCTGTATCTTTGTTTTCTTTATTGTACCAGTATTTTATTTCAATTTCATCATTTTCAGTACAATCCCAATCATCATCAAATTCAGAGAAAGTAGAATATTATTCAACTGGTTTAGGCGGACGATACATAAATGCTAATCCAATCCCTACTGCAAAACCGGATAAGTGTCCTTCCCAGCTTACATTATTGTTCATTTGAAATATTCCCCAGATCATACTACCATATAGAAAAACGACAACTAAGGCGATTGCCATATGTTTTATGTTTTTACTTAAAACTCCTGCTGTAAATAAGTAACCTGCAAATGCATAAATCATAGCGCTGGCTCCGATATGAATATTATATCTTCCAATTATCCAGGTCAATAATCCGCTTAAAACATAGGACCAGATAAAAATTTGAATCGCATCATCATTATAAAAGTAGAAGAGCAGTGAGCCCAAAACAAGAAAACTAGTTGTATTAGCAATGATGTGTTCAAAACCACCATGTAAAAATGGCATTGTAAGTACACCAAACCACTGTTAAATTTCTCTTGGTCTTAGTCCATATTCTGATAAGCTGATATTTAAACTAATTTCTAGAATGTATATCATCCAAAACAGAAATATAAAGCTTAAAGGAATTACTGTTGCAAGTAACATCTTCTTTAATTCTGTTTTTGAATATGTAATTTCAGTCATACACAAAGTTAATAAATTTACTTTCCTTTTGTACACATATCATGCTAATAAAATATTGTGACAAAAAGGCAGAAAAAAAAGAGATGCTAATAACATCTCCTTAAAGCTTTGTTTAAAAGTTTATTAAATAATACCTTTTTCTTTCAATAATCCCTCCATCTCATCTTTAATCTCTTTTGCTTTTTCTCCTGCAACTTTTGCAAAGTTTTCGGTTTTGTCTGCAAAGATAATTCCACGAGATGAGTTAACTAGAAGACCACAACTATCATTCATTCCATATTTTGCAACTTCTTGTAAGCTGCCACCTTGTGCTCCAACTCCGGGGACTAAAAGAAAATGCTCAGGAGAGATTTTACGGATATCTTCAAGCATTTCTGCACGGGTAGCACCAACAACATACATCATTTGATCTTTGCTTGCCCATTCTTGTGACTTTGTGAGAACCTTTTCAAAAAGTCTTGTTTCACCCTCTGCAAAATATTGGAAGTCATCAGCACCTTTATTAGAAGTTAGTGCCAGTAGGATAACCCATTTGTCTTTATAACTTAAAAACGGGCTAACTGAGTCTTCACCCATATAAGGAGCAACAGTAACAGAATCAAAATTCATATTCTCGAAGAAAGCTCTGGCATATAAGTTTGAGGTATTACCAATATCTCCTCTTTTTGCATCAGCAATAATAAAAATCTCAGGATAATTTTCTCTAATATAATTTACTGTCTTTTCAAGATCTTCCCAGCCCTTAATTCCACGACTTTCATAAAACGCCAGATTGGGTTTATATGCAACTGAAAATTCTGCCGTAGCATCAATAATAGCTTTATTAAATTCAAAAACAGGAGAGTCAAACTTTTGTAAATGTTCGGGAAGTTTTAAAATGTCAGAATCCAGGCCTGTACATAAGAAGCTCTTCTTAGCTTTGATTTGTTCAAATAGTTGTGTGTAGTTCATGTTGAGTGTTTTTTTGCAAAAGTAAAAAAAAAGACTGTCCTCAAATATGAGAACAGTCTCTTTTTAGTATTATTTATTAACGAATTACTTCATTAAGTTAATTTTTCTTGTAACAACATTACCGTCAACTAATGCTCTTAGGAAGTATGTTCCATTAGCGTAGTTTGACATGTCGATTTGGCTGTATTCGTTGATGTTTTCAACTGATTCAACAACCTGTCCCATCATGTTTAGAATTTGAACATCAGCACCTTCGATACCTTCGATATTCAAGATTCCTGTAGTAGGATTAGGATACACATTCATATTATCAACGATATGCTGAGGAGTTGACATTCCCCATACAAAACCGTTAAAGTTTAAGTGTAAATTTAATCCACCACGGCTCCAGTTAGAAATAGAAATCCATTCTCCTGCATTAGAACCTTCTAATAATTTCCATTTTGTTCCCCAAGAACTAACAGGTACAGTTGGGTCATAACCAACATAAATGTCATTCTCTTCGTCGTTGTAGTAGAATTCAATTGCTGCTAATAAAGTTTTTGACTCATAACCTTCGTCATAAACAATCATTACAGGGTCAGTAAATTCGATATTTAACCAATTACCGATATTAGATTCATCAAGTGTAATAAGTGATGATGTACCAACATCAACCCAATCTTCAGTGTCAGAATCATATTCCATTACGTGACCGATGATAGCTGTTCCAGAGGTTGTATTATCATTAATAAATACATCCATTGAAGTTACTTCACCTTCAAATAGGAATAAGAAGTCTGTTCCAAACATTTCACCGTCAACACCACCGTCTAACCAAGTGCCAGGACCTGTATATGCGCTAGTTGATTCAATGTCACGACCAAAATATTGGTCATCATTGATAATGAAATAAGTTGTATCAGTATTATTGTCAGTATTAAAGTCTTCTTGTCCGTCAATAGTAATATTATATACAACAGTATACTTTCCAGGAGCTGGGTCAGTACCTAAAGCAAAGTCTGTTTCAATTAAGTCAACAGTATCTTTCTCAGCTGTAGCTAATTCATTTCCTGTAACAGTGTTTGTAAATATGCTGTTCATTTCAGGATCAAGTACTTCAACTGTTACGTCTGGTGCAACAGTGATATTACCTTTATTTTCAACACATACGTTAAACCATGATAAAGCTCCGTCATAGTCATACTGCATTGCTGGTAGGTTACCATAGTGAGAAGAAATGTGATAATATGGAGCATACTCAGGATCAGTGTAATCATAATACTCGAAGAAGTTCATCACACCGTGGATATACTTCATGTCATAATCTGGGTTATCAACAATTTGAATATCGTCAATTTGCCATCCGTAACCATAACCACCAATTTCAGCAGCAGTTGTTTGCCATCTGAATCTGATAGAAACGTCACCTTCGTCAGCAATATAAGGAGTTGCTACGAACTCAAAATAATCTTCACCATAAGCGTTACCTTCAACGTCTTCGTTAATTTGAACACTTGTCCAAGTAGTACCACCATCAACACTGAAATCAAGATAAGAATAAGCAGTGTTTAATGCTTTGTAATCTTGGTAGAATGTAAGTTTTGGATTAGTAACACCTGTTAAGTCAATTCCATCAAACTGAATGTAAGAATCTAAAATTTCAGCAGTTGAAAGACCTAAAAGGTCAGAAATTCCATCAATCCAAGCAAAGTTCCCACCAGAAACAGAATAATCATGAACATATTTCCAACCCATGTATAACCAAAGTGGTGGAGTTGGTTCTGGAGTACCGTCACCATCAACGTCGTATGTAAATCCGTTGTCTGGAGTTGTATCAGATACAGCCCATGTTTTTGTACCTTCATTCTGACCAAATGTCCATACCGGAGTAGCTTCTTCAAAAGTTACTTCCCATAAAGGGTCAGCTTTTACGGTTTGTACTTTTTTAGTTTTTTCTGCTTTTGTTGCTTCAGTCTGGTATTTCATATTTACCTGTGCCATTGCAAGTGAAGCGAGAAGAACTAAACTTAATAAAATAGTAAATTTTCTCATAACAATTAACTTTTAATTAGTATTTAAATAAAATTTCTCCTTTTGCCACAAAATTAAAACATATTTTTAATTAATGGTCAAATACAATTATTTTTTTGTATTTCTATTCAACTTTATTAACTCTGTTTTACGTAAAAAGGTTGCACGTGAAGTGGTTTGAGCGATAAAAAAACCTGTTTTACCGTCTAAAAAGCCTAATTTGAAGATAAAAACAGAAATAAATCTAAAACAAGAGCTTAGATATGCTGCAAGATAGTTGGTTTTCTTTCCATCGTTAAAGTCTTTTTCAGCGTTGAGACGACTGAATTTCAATGCTTGCTTAATGTGTTCTTCTCGAGAGTGATATGTGTAGTGTAATAGGTCCCCATTTAAATGAAAAGTTTTAGGCTTCTAAGCAAAGAGTAATTCTTCATGAATTTTACCTTCCCATCTACCGTAATTTTTATTCCAAATTCTGATTTTTTTATCAGGATACCAACCACCATGTTTTATAGGTTTGCCACAATGGAAATTTAACCGATTATTTGAATATGCAATATTTGAATCTTCATCAAAATCTAATTCAATTATTGAACGCTTGAGCTCCAGAGATAATACTTCGTCTGCATCGATAGACAAAATGTAGTTGTTAACTGCTAAATTGTTGCCAAAATTCTTTTGCGAGCTATAGTCTTCAAACTCGTTAAAAACAAACGTCAAATTATACTTTTTGCATATATTTTCAGTATCATCTTCAGACCCGGAATCTACTACAATTATGTCATCACTTAAGTCTTTTATTGAGTCAAGACATTTTGCAATGTTTTGCTCTTCGTTTTTAGTAATTATGACAATACTTAGGTTTTTCACATTACAAAGATAATAAAAGACAAATTAGTACTGTAAAACTATCCCTAAAATTACATTGAAATGCGATTTTATTGTGCGCTAAAGTGTAGAATTTTTATATGTCTTAAAGTATGTTTAATTATGATTTAATTATTTTTTTTTTACAGCTAATTAATATACATTTGAAAAATTTTATTTCGCAATAAATTCTATAAAAAATTAGATGTGAATTACGAAGTAATCACGAATACAAATTAAAACATAGACTGATGAGTAAAAAGTTAATTACAATGGATGAGGCTGTTAGCAAGATTAAAGACGGAATGCATGTTATGATCGGTGGTTTTATGGCAGCCGGTACACCAAATAAAATGATGCAGGCTCTTGTTGAAGCTGGTGTAAAAGATTTAACTGTTATCTGTAATGATACAGCTTTTGCTGATAAAGGGATAGGAAAACTAATCACCAATAAGCAAGTGAAGAAAATAATAACTTCTCATATTGGAACAAATAAGTCAACCATTGAACAATTTAACAATAAAGAGATTGAAGTAGAATTCGTCCCACAAGGGTCTTTAGCTGAGAGAATTCGATGTGGTGGCGCCGGTCTAGGTGGGGTTTTAACTCCAACTGGGGTAGGAACAGTAGCAGAAGAAGGAAAACAAGTTATTAATCTTGATGGAAAAGACTTCCTTCTTGAAAAAGCTTTACGCGCTGATGTTGCATTGATAGGAGCTAGTATATCTGATGAAAAAGGTAATTTGTACTATCGTGGTACTACTCAAAACTTTAATCCATTAATTGCTATGGCAACTGACTTAGTTATTGCTGAGGTTCAGGAAATTGTTAAAACAGGCGAAATTGCTATGGAGAATGTTCATACTCAGGCAATTTTTGTTGATTATGTTGTAAAATCATAAAACTAAAATAAAAAGGAGGCTGATATGTCAAATAAATTAAAACTAGATTTAACTGATAAGTACTATAAAGAGGCATTAGAGGTAATTCCCGGTGCAATTTTAGGGATTAGACGTCCTTATAACTTTGTTCCGGGAGAATATCCAATTTTCTTCGACCATGCTAAAGGTGGCAAAGTTACAGATGTTGATGGTAATGAATATATCGATATGCTTTGTGCATATGGTCCAATCATTATTGGTCACAGAGAAGAGGAAATAGATAATGCTGTAATTGAGCAGATGCAAAATAAAGGTTTCTGTTTTTCATTGACACAGCCTATTCAAAATCAGTTAGCACAAAAAATGATTGATTTGATTCCATCAGCTGAAATGGCAGTTTTTGTAAAAACTGGTTCTGATGCTACAACGACAGCTATTCGTGTTGCTAGAGCTAATACTGAAAGAACAAAGATTGTTCGCTGTGGTTATCACGGATGGCATGATTGGTGTGTGGAAGTAAAAGGTGGTATTCCTGAGAAACTTTACGAAGATGTTTATGAATTCCATTATAACGATTTAGAGGAGCTTGAAGATATCATGAAAAAACATGGTGACGATATGGCAGCAATTATCGTAACACCTGTTGGACACCCACTTGCTGAGAAAGTTCAGATGCCAAAACCAGGATTCCTAGAAGGTGCGAGAGCTCTTGCTGATAAATATGGTACAATCCTAATATTTGATGAAATTAGAAGCGGTTTCCGTTTTGATTTAGGTGGAGCACAAAAAGTTTTTGGCGTTACTCATGACTTATCCGTTTTTGGAAAAGCTATGGCAAATGGATATCCAATTGGAGCAGTTGTTTGTAAAGAAGAATATATGAAGGTAATTGCTGATAAAGTATTCTTATCCTCAACTTTCTTCCCAAATAGTTTAGAACAAGTTGCAGCTCTTAAAACAATCGAAATTTTAGAGAGAGATAATATTCTTGGAGCAATTAGAACAAAAGGTGAAATGTTTGGAGCGAAACTAGAATCGATTGCTAAGAAATGTGAATATGATATTGAAATATCAGGAGCTCCTTTAATGCCATTTATTACATTTAATAAAGATCCTCAAAAACATTATAAAAAATTACGCCCTGCATTTTATACTGAATTAATTCGCAGAGGAGTTTTCTTACAGCCTTATCATCATGTGTATATTGCATATCGTCATACTGACGAAGATCTTGTTCATGCTGCTAATATGGTTGAAGAATCATTGGGCGAGTTAAAGAAATATTTATAATCGAATAACTGAAAAAACTATATTATGGAAAAACTAATCATCACAGCTGCAATTTGTGGCGCCGAAGTATTAAAAGAGCACAATCCAGCTGTTCCTTATACTGTAGAAGAACTTGTTCGTGAAGCAAAATCAGCTTATGAAGCAGGTGCAAGTATTATCCACTTACATGTACGTTGGGACGATGGTACACCAACTCAGGATAAAGGTAGATTTAAAGAAGCAATGGACGCAATTAAAGCAGAATTGCCGGATGTAATAATTCAACCATCAACTGGTGGTGCTGTTGGTATGTCTAATGATGAAAGATTACAGCCAACTGAACTAAATCCTGAAATGGCTACACTTGATTGTGGTACTTTGAATTTTGGTGGTGATGAAGTTTTTATGAATACTGAGAATACAATTAAGTATTTTGCTGAAAGAATGATTGAAAGAGGCATTAAACCAGAATTGGAATGTTTTGATAAATCAATGATTGATATGGCTCTTCGCTTACACAAAAAAGCTTATATCAAAGACCCAATGCACTTTGACCTTGTTATGGGTGTTAATGGTGGGATAACAGGCGAATTGAGAGATTTTGTATTTCTTGCTGATAGTTTACCTGAAGGAACAACTTATACTGTAGCAGGAATTGGAAGATTTGAATTTCAATTAGCTATGGCTGCAATCATTCATGGTGGACACGTTAGAGTTGGTTTCGAAGATAATGTTTTTCTTTCGAAAGGAGTTTTAGCAAAATCAAATGGCGAGTTGGTAGAAAAAGTTGTAAGAATGGCGAAGGAATTAGGCCGCCAGATAGCCACACCAGCCGAAGCAAGAGAAATTTTAGGACTTAAAGCAATTTAACAGAATTAGATAACAATTTAATATTTTTTAGAAATGCAAAAAAAAGGAAACAAGTACGGATTACACAGAGTAATTGAACCTCAAGGAGTATTACCACAACCAGCAAATAAAATTGATAATAACATGGATGAGATTTATGATAACGAAATCTTGATCGATGTTACAACTTTAAATATTGATTCAGCAAGTTTTACACAAATCGAAGAGCAAGCTCAAGGCGATAAAGCTAAAATTGCTGAGATTATGATGGGTATTGTTGAGAAGCAAGGAAAACATCGTAACCCGGTTACAGGTTCAGGTGGTATGCTTTTAGGTGTTGTTGAGAAAATTGGTGACGCACTAAAAGGAAAAATTGACCTTAAAGAAGGTGATAAAATTGCAACTCTTGTTTCTTTATCATTAACACCACTTCGTATCGATAAAATTAAAGATATTCGTCCTGATATTGACCAAGTTGATATTGATGGGAAAGCTATTCTTTTTGAATCAGGTATTTATGCAAAAATTCCTGAGGGAATGCCAGAAGGTCTTGTTCTATCAGCACTTGACGTTGCAGGAGCTCCAGCTCAAACTGCTAAATTAGTTAAGCCTGGTGATACAGTTCTTATTATTGGTGCAGGTGGAAAATCAGGTATGTTATGTTGCTACGAAGCTAAAAAACGTGCTGGTGTAACAGGTAAAGTTATCGGTATGTGCCATAGCGAGAGAAGTACAAAACGTCTTATTGACCTAGGATTCTGTGATCATGTTTTCTCGGGTGATGCTACTCAACCAGTTCCGGTATTAGAGAAAATGGAAGAATACACAAACGGTGAAATGGCTGACATTTGTATCAATAATGTAAATATTCCTGATACTGAAATGACAAGTATACTTACAACAAAAGATACAGGCTTAGTATACTTCTTCTCAATGGCTACTTCATTTACTAAAGCTGCTTTAGGAGCTGAAGGTGTTGGAAGTGATGTTACAATGATTGTTGGAAACGGTTACACAAAAGGTCACGCAGAAATCACTCTTTCATTATTAGAAGAAAGTGAAAAATTAAGAAAAATATTTACTGAACTTTACGCTTAGTAAATAGTTATTTTAGAATTTGTAAGATTTGAGAGTCAGATTGGATTCCCCAAAGGAACAATCTGATTCTTTTAAAATAATTCAAAGTGGTTTAAAGGGGAAAGGTCACTTTATTAAAGTATTCGGAATGGAAAAAGGATGCAGATTTGGAACTCACAGAGTTCTTGAGCCGAAAGGAACACTTCCACAACCGGCTCAGAAGTTGGATAACACAATGATTGTTTATGATAATGAAGTTTTAATTGATGTTATAACTCTGAATATTGATTCAGCAAGTTATACTCAAATAAAACAATCTTGTGATGCAGATCCGGATAAAATGAAGGAAATGATTACCTCAATCGTTGACGAAAGAGGTAAAATGCAAAATCCTGTAACTGGTTCAGGAGGAATGTTAATAGGGATAGTTAGAGAAATTGGACCAAATTTTCCTGATAAAAGATTAAAAGTAGTACATAAAATTGCAACACTTGTCTCTTTGTCATTAACTCCTTTAAAACTTGACGAGATTGTTAAGCTTGAAGCAAATAACGATCAGGTTGATGTAAAAGGACAGGCAATCTTATTTGAAAGTGGAATTTTTGCAATTTTGCCTGAGGATATTCCTGAAAAACTTGCTCTGGCAGCTCTTGATGTTGCAGGAGCTCCTGCACAAGTAAATAGGTTGGTTAAAGAAGGTGATACAGTTTGTATTATTGGTGGTGGTGGAAAATCAGGAGTTTTGTGTTGCTATCAAGCCAAGAAAAATGTAGGTCCTTATGGTAAGGTTATAGTTGTAGAGTATTCCGAAGAGAACGCTCAAAGAATCAGAGATATGAAACTTGCCGACCATGTAATTGTTGCTGATGCAACTAATGTTATGGATGTTTATAAAAGAGTAACAGATATTACAGGTGAGCGTGGTTGTGAAGTAGTTATCAATAATGTTAATGTCCCAAGTACAGAAATGACATCCATTTTAATTACAAAAGGACAAGGGCTGATATATTTCTTCTCAATGGCAACTTCATTTACAAAGGCTGCTTTAGGTGCTGAAGGTATTGGCAAAGATATTAATCTTATTGTAGGGAATGGATATGCTAAAGGTCATGCAAACCTAACTTTGAGTATTCTTAGAGAATCTCCTGAGATTAGAGCCTTATTTGAAAAATTATATGTTTAAAATTGTTTAATAAAGATGAACGAAGGTAGAAAAAAGATGTTCCCGAATGTTACTGATGAACAATGGAACGATTGGAAATGGCAGGTAAAAAATAGAATAGAAACTCTCGATGAATTAAAGAAGTACATTAGTCTTACTCCTGATGAGGAAGAAGGTGTTGCGAAATCATTGCAGACATTACGTATGGCTATTACTCCTTATTATTTAAGCCTTGTAGATCCGGAAGATCGCAATTGCCCTGTTCGCAAACAAGCAATTCCTAGTGGTTTGGAAACACATAAGTCAGCAGCAGATTTATTAGACCCGCTTCACGAGGATGAAGATTCTCCTGTTCCTGGATTAACTCACAGATATCCAGACAGAGTTCTTTTCCTTATTACTGATATGTGTTCAATGTATTGTCGCCATTGTACACGTCGTCGTTTTGCAGGCCAGACTGACCATGAATCTCCTTCGGAAAGAATCCAAAGAGCAATTGATTATATTGCAAAAACACCTCAGGTTCGCGACGTGCTATTATCAGGTGGTGATGCATTAATGGTTTCTGACAAAATGTTAGAATCTATTATTAAACGCTTAAGAGAGATTCCTCACGTAGAGATTATCAGACTTGGAACAAGAGTTCCTGTTGTTTGTCCACAGCGTATCACTGATGATTTAGTAAAAATGTTGAGTAAATATCATCCGATTTGGCTGAATACACATTTTAATCACTCAAAAGAAGTTACTCCTGAAGCGGCAGAAGCGTGTGCAAAACTTGCAAATGTTGGTGTCCCATTAGGAAATCAATCTGTATTATTGCGTGGAGTGAATGATTGTGTTCATACAATGAAAAAACTGGTTCACGATTTAGTAAAGATTCGTGTTCGACCATATTATATTTACCAATGCGACCTATCAATGGGCTTGAAGCATTTTAGAACTCCAGTTTCAAAAGGAGTTGAGATAATTGAAAATCTTCGCGGACATACTTCTGGTTATGCTGTACCAACATTTGTTGTTGACGCTCCTGGTGGTGGTGGAAAAACACCGGTTATGCCAAATTATATAATTTCACAGAGCCCAAGTAAAGTTGTATTACGTAATTTCGAAGGTGTAATTACTACATATACAGAGCCAAATGATTATGTTGATGAGTGTAATTGTGTTGATTGTAAAGAAGCAAACGAAAACGAAGGTGTTGCAGCTTTATTAAGAGGTGACCAGTTAGCTCTTGAACCAAAAGATTTGTCAAGAAAGAAAAGACATAAATAAAACTAATTTTCAAATCCCAAAAATCAATTAGCAAGGCTCGTAGAGAGATTTGTTTAGAGTTTTGGGATTTGTTTTTATAATTATGTCATGTGTTGGAAACGCGCGACAACAATATAAAAACGCGTAACTATAATAGATTGAGTATTGTAATTTGATTATTATAAGGTGCCTTTTATAAAAGATATATTAAAACACAAGAGTCTGAGTATTATCGGTATGGAAAAAAATACCGGTAAGACTGAGTGCTTGAACTATATCATAAAGAGATTAGAGGAGGAGGGAAAGCATCCGGCATTAACATCCATCGGTATTGATGGTGAGAGTTTAGATCAGGTTACAAATACTCATAAACCAGAAATTGAATTATGTACTGACTCTGTTTTTGTTACATCAGAAACGCACTTTAACTCAAAAAAGTTAGATGCAGAGATTCTTTATGTTTCAGAAAGAAGAACATCATTAGGAAGATTGATAATTGCTCGTGCAAAATCAAAAGGAAAAGTCATTTTTTACGGACCTCCAGACACCGTTTGGCTTAAGGAAATTATCAATCAGTTGGAAGCATTTAAAGTAGATATTATACTTATTGATGGAGCTCTATCCCGTAAAAGTTTAGGTAGTCCATCAATAACAGATACTATGATTTTGTCTACTGGAGCTGCTTTGTCAGCAAATATTAACTCACTAGTAAAGCAAACAGTTTATACACATTCGCTAATTAAATTGCCAGTTTATGAATCTAATCTAACTAATGATTTGTTAAAAAAGAATCAGGGGGTTTTTGCACTAGCAGATGATGAAGTTGTTGATCTTGGAATTCAATCGGCTTTTCTTTTAGAAAACAAAACCGATCGATTACTGAAGGCTGGTAATACTCTATTCGTCAGTGGAGTGCTTAATGATAAGTTGGTTGAATTGTTAAGGGCTCAAAAGAATGTGAATGAGATTGAAATAGTTGTTAAAGATTTTAGTCGTATATTTGTAAAACAGCAAGTATTGAACTCATTTTTAAAAAAGGGTGGAAGTATCAAAGTACTTTTAAAAACAAACCTGATGGCAATATGTGTTAATCCTGTTGCACCTAATGGATTTGTTTTAGATTCATTGAAACTTCGAAAAATGATTTCAGAGAAAACTAGTTTGCCTGTGTACGATATAAGAATGATAGATGAAGAATAATTTTAAATATCATATTGGAAACAATAATAGTCTTATGTTTATCTATGATAATCTTAAACTTTCATCAGCCCCTGGTAGGAATATGTTGATGAATACTTATTTGATTACTGATAGATTTCAATTAAAGCTTGAGCTAGAATTTTTAGCATATACTTTTCAATTTTATACTGAAAAATTGTCACCATCAGATTTGAATGATATTGCATTAAGACTTCATTCCTTTAAGGATATTAAGGCAACACTTGAAAATCTTAAAAATAAATCTACAGTTCTTGATGACATTCAATTGTTTGAGATTAAAAATTTTGTAATTATAAAAAAGCAAATTGCAACAATTCTTGAATCTAAAGGATTTGATATTTTTGAATTTCATAATGCTGATGAGATTTTATCAATCCTAGACCCTGATAATACCGGCGAGAATTCATTTTATATTTATTCTTCTTATAGTGAACGTCTACAGGAACTGCGAAAAGAATTATCAAATGTAAATATAGATAATTCAGAAAAAGATGAGGAAATCAGACTAAAATGTATTGAGGAAGAAGATAAAATAAGGTTAAAACTAAGTAAGAAACTTCGTAATTTTGAAGATATTCTTAGTCAAAACTTTAAGCGTCTTGCTCATTTTGATATCCTTTTAGCAAAATCAATTTTAATTGATGAGTTTAATTTATGTGAACCTCAATTATATGATAAGATTGAGTATCGTGAATTATTTAATCCTTATGTTAAAAGTATTTTAAAGGAAAAAGGTCGCAAATATCAACCAATAGATATAAGTTTGGAGAACCAGCCAGTCTTGATTACAGGTGCAAATATGTCGGGCAAAACTGTATTACTTCGTACTTTAGCATTATCTCAGCTTATGTTTCAGTTTGGGTTTTATGTTCCAGCAGAATCAGCGAATATGATTTTGTTTGATGATATTGTTTTAAATATTGGTGATCAGCATAATGAATTAAACGGGCTTTCATCTTTTGCCGTTGAAATGACTAATATAAATCAGATAATTGTAGAATCGAAAAAAGGTACTAGGATTTTTGCTCTGGTAGATGAACTTGCTCGAACTACTAATCCTGTAGAGGGAAAGCTTTTAGTATCAGCATTTATTGAAATGATGAGAAAGTATAATGTCTGTTCACCAATTACAACTCACTATAGCGGAATTAAAGCAGAATGTAAACGTTTAAGAGTTAAAGGTTTATCTAATATTTCTGAATCTGATAAAATTACTGTCGAAAATATAAATGATTTTATGGACTACTCCTTATCTGAAGTTAATACAGATTCTGTTACAAATGAAGCAATTCGTATTGCGGAAATCTTGGGGGTTGATGAGGAATATTTGGGATTGATTAAGAAATAAACGTCTAATGACAACAATCTGCACCAGGCCTTTCTAATATACAAATATAAAATTCCAGATTATACTTATAATATAATTGCTTAGCATATATGTTCCCTTTATTCATAGCATATAGACTTGCATAAGCAGCTCTGCGCATATCTTCTTCAGAAGCTTCAGGAGACTCACAAATTAACTTTGCAAAAATATAATGTAATTCTACATCGTCCCGGATTTTGGCCTCTTTTAAATAGAAAAGAGCTTTTTCATCATCTTTTTTAACTATCTTACCATCATAGTAACTCCTTCCAACATATATTTGCGCTTCATAAATCCCACTATTAGCTGCCATTTCATAATATTTAAAACTCTCTCTTCTCGGTATATCCTTTATGGCTCCTTTATTTATTAATTCAGCGTAATCGTATTGAGCTTTAGGAAAACCATTATCAACAGACCTTTTAAGTAATTCATAAGCCTTGTCTAAATCCTCCTCAACTTCACAAGCAGTCATGTATATCTGACTTAAATAATAATCTGTTTCTATAAACTCTTTAAGCTCATCTTTAATAAGAATTTCATAAGCAGCAGCGCAGTTTTTTTCAATTATCAAACCTTCGTAATAATAAATTGCGAGTAATAATTCAGCTTCAATTATACCATTGTCTATTGCATATCGACAATATGAGATTGCTTCTTCATTACTAATTCCATAAGTATTTAGATAATACCAATATGAAATCTTATAATACGTTTCAGGACTGCAAATATCTTTATACTTGTTGAAATACTGAACTGTAGCATTTTAGAGATCTCTATTTATGTATAATACGATTAAAGTATCTGCGGCCCAGTTAATTCCGTTTTTAATAGCATCATCATAATAATTAGAAAGTGTTCTATAGTGTTTTCTTCCGTATTTATCTTTAAACATCTCTGATAATAATACTTTTGCTTCCGGAATACCACTTTGATTGGCACTTTGTGCATAGTCTAATATCAGCTTTTGATTATAATCTTTTTTCTCTCTGTTTTCGAAGCAATAATCCGCAATTTGATATTTTGCATATACAAAATCATTTTGTGCTAAATTTACTAAGTCTCCTAGAACCTCTTTGATTAGAGTAGAATCATTACTTGATTTATTTATTTGAGTCCAGTATCTCATAACCGAAATTGGATGCATGGATTTATAAGCAAGTTCTGTGTAAGCATCTATAACATATTTTACAGGAAGGTTTTTATCGATATTTGGATTTTCAATAAACTTCTTATACCAATAATTATATTGAACGGAATCTGGTTCTGTTCCGTATTCTCCACTATAATGTGTTAATAGGCATGTCTGTGCAATTGGGTCGTTGTTTTCTCCGGCTAGTTCGTAATAGTCAATTGCTTTAGAAATATCCTTATCAACTTCAAATCCCTTATAATATAAACTTGCTAGATAGTTTTGTGATTCTATATCACCTCCTTTTGCTAATGAGTCGCGCCAGCTCAGAGCTTTTGAAAAAGATGTGTCAGTCATGAAACCTGTCATGTAGAATTCAACCATGTCGCTTTGAGCTGGTAGATATCCTTTTTTTGCAGCTTTCTCACAAAAATAGAATCGATAATGATGATTTTTTTCACAACCGAAACCTTCTTCATACATCTTTGAGATATTATATATCGCTACAGAGTCTCCCAGATTAGCAGCTTTTTCAGTCCATAGAAAATATAATCTTGGGTTTTCATCTTTTTGTTTTTCATAAAAGTTAATCATCCATTGTATAGCATCTGGATTATCACGTTCTGCAGGTATTTCGTAATACTCTGCGGCTTTAAGAGAATCTCTTTCAACAAGAATTCCTTCGTCGTATATCTTACCAAGTTTATAGTTTGCAAAAACATATCCCTTTTTTGCTTGTCTGTGAAGCTTTCTGAGGTTTACTCTTTCTTGAGAAAATGAGAATAAACATATTAGGATAAGAGATATTGTTGTTATAAAGGTTTTCATTCTTTAGTATGGTTGACTTCGCTCCAAAAGTAATAGAAATTATTATTATAGGCAATATGCTAAGGGTAAAATAGTAAATATCATAATGGATTATAATTATTGTTTTTAACTTTGTTACAAAAGAATTGATATTATGGGAATTTACCTCGATTATAATGCAACAACCCCAATAGATAAGGAGGTTGCTGATGCAATGAAGCCCTATTTGTATGAGTTTTTTGGAAATCCATCCAGCTCACATTCCTATGGTGCAAAAACTAAAATGGCAGTTGAAAATGCACGCGCTAAAGTAGCAAAATTGCTAAACTGTCAGGCATCTGAAATTATTTTTACCAGTGGAGGTAGCGAAGCAAATAATTATGCAATTAAAGGTTATGCATATGCAAATTCAGATAGAGGTAAACATATAATTACATCTACAATTGAGCATCCGGCAGTTTTTGAAGTATGTAAGTACCTCGAAAAGCAAGGATTTGAAATATCTTATATTCCGGTAGATGAGAATGGAATAGTTCAGATTGACAAACTTAAAAATGCAATTCGTCCTGATACAATTTTGGTGACAATAATGCATGCCAATAACGAGATTGGCACTATCCAGCCAATAGATGAAATATCTAAAATTTGCAAGAATCACAATATAATTTTTCATACTGATGCAGCTCAATCAGTAGGTAAATATAATGCTGATGTTAAACAGCTAGGTGTTGATATGCTTTCGATTGCTGGGCATAAACTATATGCACCCAAAGGTATTGGCGCATTGTATATTAAGGACGGAATAAAACTTGAAAAACTTATTCATGGTGCAGATCATGAACAAAACAAGCGTGCCGGGACTGAGAATGTTCTTGAAATTGTTGGATTAGGAAAAGCATGTGAAATTGCTTATCGTGATCTTGACAAGAATCTTTCACATATGCGAGAAATGAGAGATTTGTTACATAAATCAATTACTGACCAGATTAAGGATGTTAAGCTTAATGGTCATCCAGATTTAAGATTGCCAAATACATTGAATATTAGCTTTTATGGTATTGAAGCCAATGTTTTATTGAACGAAATGGAACTTCACGATATTGCTGCTTCGGCAGGTGCAGCATGCCATACTGATTCTATTGATGTTTCGCCTGTGCTTACAGCCATTTCTCTTGACCAATTTTTTGCGATGGGGACAATTCGCTTTTCTGTTGGGCGTAAAACCACAAAAGAAGAAATTGAAAAAGCATCAGATATTATTATAGGAATTATAAAAAAGCTTAAATCAGATGAATCAGATGCACAAGAAATTGAATTTACTGACGGTTCAGATATAAAGCTTACAAAATTTACTCAGGGGCTTGGCTGTGCCTGCAAGTTGCGTCCTCAGGAGTTAGAAAAGATTTTAATTGATATGCCTATATGGCAGGATGAGAATGTTTTAATTGATACTAAAAACTCTGATGATGCAGCAGTATATAAAATAAATGATACAATAGCATTGGTTCAAACGGTTGACTTTTTTACTCCGATTGTTGATGATGCTTATGAGTTTGGGGCTATTGCTGCTGCAAATTCTTTAAGTGATATTTACGCAATGGGAGCAAAGCCTTTATTTGCATTGAATATCGTAGGTTTTCCGTCAAACAGATTGCCAATGAGTGTTCTCAAAAATATTCTTAAAGGAGCTTCAGATAAAGCTCAAGAAGCAGGAATTAGCATTCTTGGTGGTCATACTATTGATGATCCGGAACCAAAGTATGGAATGGTAGTAAGTGGAATTGCAGAACCTGATAAAATCTGGGAGAATGCTAATGCTCAAGAGGGTGATTCAATAATTTTAACTAAATGTATAGGAACAGGAATTTTAACTACAGCATTGAAAAGAGGTTTGCTTTCAGATAAAGGGAAAGTTGATATTATCAAATCAATGAGTGAACTAAATAAATACGCAGCTGATGTGATTACAAACTATTATGTTCATGCTTGTACGGATGTTACAGGATTCGGATTGATAGGGCATTTAAGTGAGATTAGTGTCGGAAGTGCAATAGATGTTGAGATTTTTGCTGATAAAGTCCCTTATTTTGAGGATACTTCATCTATGGCTGCTGCAGGTGTAATTCCAGGTGGTAGCACAAACAATTTGTCTTACTTTTCGAAACATGTAGTTTGGAAAAAAGAAATGTCAGATACTGCTAAACTTATGATTTGTGATGCTCAAACTTCAGGAGGATTGTTGTTTACTATTAAGCAATCGGAAAAGGAAAGTGTACTAAAAAAACTGCATGAAGCAGGAATCACAAACGCTAAATGTATAGGTAATTGTTTGAGTAAGGGGAGTGGGAAGATTTTTGTTAAGTAGATGTGGATGTTGGATGATGATTTATGCTAACAGCTAACAGCCAATAGCCAATAGCCAATAGCCAATAGCCAACAACCAATAGCCAATAGCCAAAGGTCAAAAACCAACAGCCAACAGCCAATAGCCAACAGCCAATAGCCAATAGCCAATAGCCAATATCTAACAGCCAAAAATCAATCAAATTCCCAACAATTATCATGTTGTTTTAATCGTAGTTTTTTCTTAATTTTGACCGAATTAAATAAATAAGATATTTTATCGGAATAAAAATGAGAACCAGCAAATTAGGATTAGATTTTAATAAGGTTGACGAGGCGAAAAAATTGGCAGAAAATATAGCAACAGATGTACAGTCATTTGTTGAAAATTATACCACTGTTTCTGTCGAGCGTACGCTTTGTAGCCTGATTGGTATTGATGGCGTTGATGAAAATGATATTCCATTGCCAAATGTTGTTGTTGATCAGCTTCACGAAAATGGTGCAGTTGGACAAGGAGTATTATATTACCTAGGTAATGCTATTATTGAAAGCGGATTATCTGTTCAGGAAATTGCAGAAAAAGTTACTTCAGGTGAGATGGATTTGAGTAAAATGAATTCACATTCAGCTGAAAAAGCTCAGGAAGCAATAATGCCTTTAGTTAATGCTAGCATTGACAGAATTAAAGCCAATGTGGCTAAGAGAGATAATTACCTTAATACTATTGGCGAAGGCGAAAAACCTTATCTATATGTAATTGTTGCCACTGGAAATATTTACGAAGATGTTGTTCAGGCTCAAGCAGCGGCACGTCAGGGAGCAGATATTATTGCTGTAATTCGTACAACCGGACAAAGTCTTTTGGACTATGTTCCTTATGGAGCAACTACCGAAGGTTTTGGGGGTACTTTTGCAACTCAGGAGAACTTTAGAATTATGCGTAAAGCATTGGATGAAGTTGGCGAAGAAGTTGGTAAATATATCAGACTTTGTAATTATTGTTCTGGTTTATGTATGCCTGAGATTGCAGCAATGGGTGCAATAGAACGTTTAGATGTAATGCTAAATGATGCACTTTACGGTATTCTTTTCCGTGATATAAATATGCAGCGTACAATAATTGATCAATATTTTTCAAGAGTAATAAATGGTTTTGCCGGTGTAATCATTAATACCGGAGAAGATAATTATTTAACAACTGCTGATGCTTTTGATGAAGCTCATACAGTTTTAGCTTCAGATCTAATAAATGAACAATTGGCTCTTTTAGCAGGAATGCCTGAAGAACAAATGGGACTTGGCCATGCATTTGAAATGAATCCTGAATTAGAGAACGGATTCTTATATGAATTAGCTCAAGCTCAAATGACACGTGAGATCTTCCCTAAAGCTACATTGAAATATATGCCTCCAACTAAATTTATGACAGGAAATGTTTTTAGAGGTCATGTTCAGGATGCATTATTTAATGAAATCTCAATTTGGACCGGACAGGGCATTCAGCTCTTAGGTATGATGACAGAAGCTATTCACACTCCTTTTATGTCTGACCGCTATTTGGCGATCGAAAATGCACAATATATTTTCAATAATATGAAGAATATTGGTGATGAGGTTGAGTTTAAAAAGGATGGAATGATTCAGAAAAGAGCGCAAAAAGTTCTTGATGATGCTTATGTGCTTCTCGATGAAATAAAGAATGAAGGTCTATTTGACGCACTTGAAAAAGGAATGTTCGGTGATGTCAAACGTCCAAAAAATGGAGGAAAAGGACTAGCAGGTGTAGTAGCAAAATCAGATAATTATTTTAACCCGTTTATTAACTTAATGAAAGGAGGGCAAAAGTAATGAGTGGTGGATTATATTCAATGGAAAAGAATGATTTCGATCAAACTTTGGATCTGAAAAAAGTAAAGCCATACGGCGATACAATGAATGATGGTAAAACTCAACTTAGTTTTACTTTGCCTGTTCCATGTAATGACGAATCGATTGAAGCAGCTAAGCAATTAATGAAGAAAATGGGATTTGAGAATCCTCAGGTAGTTTTTTACAAAGAACTTACCGAAGGTTATACTTTTTTTAATTGTTATGGCTCGTGCACTCATGATGTGGATTATACGGCTATTAATGTGCCAAAAGTTGAGTCAACATCATGGGATATGAAAGAAACAGATACCTTTATTAAAGAAAATATAGGTAGAAAGATTGTTGTTATTGGTGCTAGTACCGGTACAGATGCACATACTGTTGGTATCGATGCTATTATGAATATGAAAGGCTATGCCGGACATTATGGAATCGAAAGATATGAAATGTTTGAAGCTTTAAATATGGGCTCTCAAGTTACAAATGAAGATTTTATCGCTAAAGCTATTGAGTTGAAAGCAGATGCTCTTTTAGTTTCTCAAACTGTAACTCAAAAAGATGTTCATATTAAAAATATGATTGAATTAGTAGAACTACTTGAGGCAGAAGGATTGAGAGATAAAGTGATTTTGATTTGTGGTGGTCCGAGAATATCTCATGAGCTTGCAAAAGAGCTTGGTTATGACGCAGGCTTTAGTATGAACTCATATGCAAATGATGTGGCTAGCTATGTTGCACAAGAATTACACAGAAGATTAAACAAATAAAACTTATCATTATGGATAAACATCAAATAAGAGAAATTATCGCAAAACGTGTTGCTCTTGAACTTAAAGACGGAGACGTTGTAAATTTAGGGATTGGTTTACCTACTTTAGTTCCTAATTATTTACCAAATGATGTAAATCTTACATTACAATCAGAAAATGGTCTATTAGGAATGGGACCAACACCTCCGGAAGGAGAAGAAAATGAAGATATGTTAAATGCCGGTGGTGGATATATTACTGCATTTGAAGGAGCTTCGACTTTTGATTCATCAAAATCATTTTCTATAATTAGAGGTGGACACGTTGATGTAACTGTTCTTGGTGCAATGCAAGTTGATGTGAAAGGTGATTTGGCAAACTGGTCAATCCCTGGAAAACTTACTCCTGGCATGGGTGGAGCAATGGACCTTTTAACAGGTGCAAGACGTGTGATTCTTGCAATGGAACATACTGCAAAAGGAAATAATAAGATTCTAAACAAATGTAATCTTCCTTTAACAGCAAAAGGTCAGGTAAACTCTATTGTGACCGAAATGGGTGTAATGGAGGTAACGGATCAAGGAATTGAATTAAGAGAAATCAATCCTATGTTTACAGTTGAAGAGGTTCAGGCAGCAACAGAAGCACAGTTAATCATCTCAGATGATTTGTGTGAGATGAAATCTTAAACAAAAAATTTAAATTACAATAATCATATCCCTATGGGATTATAATTCTATTATTATGAGCAAAGTATATATAGTAGCAGCAAAACGTACTGCAATTGGTAAATTTGGTGGTTCATTAGCAAAAATGGGAGCTCCTGAAATTGCAAGTAAAGTATTAAAAAACATTTTAGATGAAACTAAAATAGACCAATCAAAACTTGATGAAGTTATTGTAGGAAATATCTTATCAGCAGGTCAAGGTCAAGGAGTTGCACGTCAAGCCTCAATAAAAGCTAGTATTCCTGAAGAAGTTCCTGCATATTCATTAAATATGGTTTGTGGCTCTGGAATGAAAGCAATCTCAAATGCATATACAGCAATAAAAGCAGGTGAATCAAAACTTATCTTAGCTGGTGGAACAGAAAATATGTCAAATGCACCTTATTTAATGCCGGGACAAGTTCGTTCAGGGCATAAAATGGGTAATATCACTTCTATGGATCATATGATTTTAGATGGTTTATGGGATGCATTTAATGATTACCATATGGGTATTACTGCTGAAAACATTGCTGAAAAATATAGCCTTACACGTGAAGAACAAGATGTTTTTGCAGCAGATTCTCAAGCAAAAGCTGCTGCAGCACAGGATGCAGGTAAATTTAAAAATGAGATAGTTCCAGTTGAAATTAAAATGCGTAAGGAAACTATTACTTTCGATGCTGATGAGCATCTTAACAGAGGTTCTAATGCTGAAAAACTAGCAAAATTGCGTCCTGCTTTTAAGAAAGAAGGTACTGTAACTGCAGGTAATGCATCTGGAATTAACGATGGTGCTTCATTTGTTTTAGTCGCTTCAGAAGAAATGGTTAAAGAACTTGGCCTTACTCCAATGGTTGAGATTGTTTCTGTTGGACAAGGTGGTGTTGACCCATCAATTATGGGAATGGGACCGGTTCCTGCCATCAAAAATGCACTTTGCAAAGCAAGTATGAAGTTAACAGATATTGAAGTTCTTGAATTAAACGAAGCATTTGCAGCTCAATCACTTGGTGTGATGAGACAATTATCAGAGGATCATGGTGTTGACTCAAAATTCTTTGAAGAAAAATGTAATGTTAATGGTGGTGCAATTGCGCTTGGTCATCCAATCGGAGAATCAGGAAACAGAATTGTAGTAACTCTTATTCACGAAATGAAACGTGCAAATAATACATTTGGACTTGCATCATTATGTATTGGTGGTGGAATGGGTACTGCAATTATCCTACGTAATGTATAATCCAATATTATTCTAAATATTTAAGCACTCAGTTTTATGGGTGCTTTTTTTATGTGTGTTTAGAATCTATTTCTGATTGAGTTGTTTAATGTTGACAGTTGTGTTGTTAAACTTATTTTTTAGAAAATTTTAGATAAATAATTTTCTAATTTTGCATCCGTATTTTAACTAAAATTTATTTTAATATCTCTTTACTTTAGTTTGTTTATAAATGAAGGAAATTTTCAGACCGAAACTGTTTTCTGTAATCAAAAAAGGTTACTCTAAACAGCAATTTACAAAAGACTTGTTTGCCGGTATTATTGTCGGTATTGTTGCTTTACCTTTGGCTATTGCTTTTGCTGTTGCCTCAGGAGTATCACCTGAAAAAGGTCTGATAACAGCAGTTGTAGCAGGTTTTTTAATTTCATTTTTTGGAGGGAGTCGAGTCCAGATTGGAGGACCAACAGGTGCATTTATTGTTATTGTTTTTGGTATTGTATCTCAATACGGAATAAATGGTTTAATTATATCTACAATATTGGCAGGAATAATGCTCATAGCATTTGGTTTTCTTAAACTCGGTTCTTTGCTTAAATTCATTCCTCATTCCTTAATTGTTGGATTTACAAGCGGTATAGCTTTGGTAATATTTTCCACGCAAATTAAAGATGCTTTAGGACTTGAAACAGGAAAACTACCCACAGAGTTTATAGATAAATGGTATGTCTATTATAAATCTATTCATAGTATAAATTATATTTCGCTTACAATTACTGTAGTGACAATCCTAATTGCTCAGTTTTTCTCGAAAATTACAAATAAAATTCCGGGAACTTTTGTTGCCATAATTTTAACAACTACAATTGTTGCTATTTTCAAACTTCCAGTTACAACAATTGAAACACTATTCGGGGATATTCAGAGTAACATTAGTTTTGATATTCCTTCAATTGACTTGTCAAATATAAGTGTGTATTTTGCTCCAGCGCTAACCATAGCATTGCTTGGAGCTATTGAATCACTTCTTTCTGCAGTTGTTGCAGACGGAATGATTGGTAGCAATCACAGAAGTAATACAGAACTGATTGCGCAGGGAATAGCGAACATTATAACTCCTTTCTTTGGAGGGATACCTGCAACAGGTGCAATCGCCCGTACAGCAACAAATATTAAAAATGGTGGTAGAACTCCGGTAGCTGGTATTGTTCATGCCATCACACTATTGATGATTGTGTTGTTTTTTGGACATTTTGCTAAATTGATACAAATGTCTGCATTAGCAGGAATTCTAATATTAGTAAGCTATAATATGAGCGAATGGAGATCTTTCCGCTCTATACTCAAAGGCTCGGCGTTTGATATTATTATTTTGTTGACAACATTCTTTTTAACAGTGCTTTTAGATTTGACTATTGCGATACAAGTTGGGGTTGTTTTGTCAGCTGTTTTATTTATGAAACGTATGGCAGATAACGGTCAGGCTGTTCTAAAAGATAAGGACACTGAAATCTTGGAGAACTATGGTTCTTTGCCTTCAGGATTAGAAGTATATGAAATTAGTGGTCCTTTTTTCTTTGGTGCAGCTAAACACTATAGCGAAGTATTAAAGAATCATGCTTCAAATACCAAGGTTCTTGTAATAAGAATGAGGCACGTCCCTTTTATTGATGCAACCGGAATACATAACTTTAAAGAAGTGCTCAATCAGCTAAAATCCGGTAAAAAGCATATCCTTCTTTCTGGAGTTCAACCTAGTGTGAGAAAAGAACTTGATAAATCAAGAATTAGTTTTTTAGTTGGAAAGGCGAATATTTTTGATAATTTTAATGATGCTGTAACAAAAGCAGAGATTTTACTTAAACAAAATAAATTATAAGGGAAATTATAATTTCTTAGTCGTTATTAACGGTTAGTAACGACTACGAGTATTATACTTGCAGATTGCGTGTTTGTAAGATTTAGAATAGTAGACTCGTTTTCTTATTCTTTATAATTGAACTCAAAGACATTTCATACCGTTTACTAACTCACCTCTACCGTTAACTCAAAACCGCTTGTAATCAGATGGTTTTGGCTATAGTTTTGTTCACAAAGATTAAAACATTTAATATTTAATACTATGAACAAGACATTATTAATTACAATCGCAATTTTATTTTCAGGAGTTTTAATGGCTCAGGAGAATAATTTGCAGGTGATAGGTTCTTCAGGAGCAGATTATGCGACAGATAACTATCAAATTTCGTGGACAATTGGTGAGCCGGTAATAAGTATGCTCCAGTCCGACAACTACATTCTAACTCAGGGATTTCATCAAACATCGGCAACTATTACCCGAATTGATAATGAACTGCAAACCTCTTTTGACCTACAGGTTTTTCCTAATCCTACAACACGCTTTGTAAATATTCAGGGTGGGGGATATGGATTAACATGTACTTTATTTGATATGTCCGGACGGTTAGTCTATCAACAAGAATTTAATGATAGCGAAGTTGTTTTGGACTTATCATATTACTCAACAGGTACTTATCTACTTAACCTCACTGATGAGTTTGGAGCTTTATTAGCAAAATATAAAATCGTAAAGAAATAAACATTAAAAAATAGAAATCATGAAAAATCTTATGAAAATTAAAACATTGGCAATTGTAGTAGCATTACAATTCATTGCATTATTTGCAATATCACAAACAGCAAAATTTAATTATCAGGCTGTTGTTAGAGATAACTTAGGAAACCCACTGGTAAATACACTGGTTGACATTGATATTCGAATTTTACAAGGAACAGTTGACGGAACAGAGGTCTTTGCAGAATATCATGAAGCAGAAACAAATGCATTTGGGTTGGTAACATTGGAAATTGGTTCAGTTGAAGATTTGAGCGTTGTTGATTGGAGTGCAGACACATACTTCTTTGAAGTTACAGTAGATGAAGAGTTAATGGGAACAAGTCAACTTTTAAGTGTGCCGATGGCTGTATCTGCAACCTATGCAGAGAACTATGATGAATCAGATCCAGTATATACAATGGCTCCTGCAAGCACAATTACAAACGATGATATTAATGATTGGTCATCTGCTTATTCATGGGGTGACCATGCAGGTTTATATTTGCCGGCTGATTACACTCCGGAATTAGTAGAAGAAGACCCATTATATAGCGCATCACCTGCAAGTACAATTGCAAATGTAAATATTGCAAATTGGAATCAAGCGTATCTTTGGGGAGACCATAGTGGTTTATATTTGCCATCTGATTACTCAGAAACAGACCCAGTATATACAATGGCTCCTGCAAGCACAATCACAAATGATGATATAAATGATTGGTCAACAGCTTATGCGTGGGGAGATCACAGTGGTTTATATTTACCTTCTGATTATTCTCCTGATTATTCTAACCTTGTAAATCTAACTGATGACCAAGATATTGCAGGGACAAAGAATTTTACTGGAACTGTTACTGTGCCAACTCCTGTAAACGAATACGATGCAGTACCAAAAGAGTATGTTGATGAGCTTTTATCAAGAATTGAAGACCTTGAAGTTGAAACTGGAATGAAAGTACGAGATGCATCAGGTAATGTTTATAATATTATAACTCTTGGTTCACAAGTATGGATGCAGGAAAATCTTAGAACAACAAGATATAGAAATAATGTAGATATACAATACATTACTGATAATGATACATGGAATACAAATACAGATGCAGCTTATTGTCAAGCAATGCATAATCCTGATAACGAAGAAATATATGGTAATTTATATAACTGGGAAGCTGTAAATACCGGCATACTATGTCCTGAGGGATGGCATGTCCCTACTGCAGTAGAATGGCAAGAGTTATTTACTTGGTTAGAAGATAATGGTTTTGGATATGGTGGAAGTGGCTCTGATATAGCTAAATCGCTTTCTAGTGAAGAATTATGGTTCGATGGATTTGGTACTCCTGGTACTGTTGGTAACCAAACACAATTAAATAATAGTTCAGGATTTAGTGCAAGACCAGCGTCGTTTATGAGAGGTTTTACTGATAATCCAGGATAAGAAACATATTTTTGGGGTGCAGATGAAACTAGTGCAACAAATGCTTATAAAATGTCTTGGACATATAGCAGCACCGGAGTGAATTTAGGGACATCAGATAAATCAAGAGGATTTTCTGTAAGATGTGTTAAAGATTAGTTATATAGTTTTGTTTTAGTGAAATGGCTATCCATTAAATAATGGATGGCCGTTTTTTTATTCACCAAACCTACCAATTTCAATAAACTGAAAAATCCTTTGGCGAATTTGATCTACAGTCTCTGTATTCGCAATTGTAATTATTTCTTCACTATTAAGTGATTCAATATTTTTTAATGCTTCGTCAGATATAAGGAAGTCTCTATTTTCAAAATTGAATACCTTATGGATAATTTCCTGAGTATGTTTATTAGATTTTGTTAGTTTGATAATTACTTCTTTTACTTTATCAGAAGAGTATAAATGACGTTTTTTGAAATATAGCCCTTCATTATATTTTTCTATATACCAACTTTCTATTTGAGTCTTAAGATTATTGAAGAATCTAATGTTACGTTTTGCAATTATTCCTCTCCCTGATATTTTAGATGTGTTTAGATGAGTCTTAATTTTTAGCAATTCTTCTTCGCTCATTTGAGAAATTGCAAACCCTTCTGTATAAACAGTATTGAAATAAATAAATATTTTTTTTTTATTACAGAAATTAACCAGATCGGGAAGCTCTTTCCAGTTTTGCTGCATTGGGCAAACCGACAGATTAACATAATTGTTTTTCTTTTTTGAGATATCAATTATCTTATCAAGATTCTCCAATACTAAATCTAGATTTGCATTTTTTCTAATCGATTCAAATGTGTCTTTTTGGAGTGAATCTATTGATACCCCAATGTAGAAATTCCCTTTCTTTAAGTATGATTCTACCTTTTTATTGTAAACTGTTACGTTTGTTTGAAGATTAATCTTGCATTTGGGATTAATTTTAATAATTAAATCCCAGATCTCATAATAGATATTTATTAGAAAAGGTTCTCCACCAAGGAATTTGGCAACCTTTAGATTTGGAATATACTTTTCCAGTTGTTTTAAGAATTCTTTATCGTATGGTGTTTTTATTTTATCTAATCCTTTCGATTTAGCAATACTGCTTGAGAACCCTTCATGACACATAGTGCATTCAAGATTACATGTGTTATCAAGTTCAAAAATAATCTCGGAAGGATTTGTGCCTTGGTCTTTAAGTGGGTCATATAGTCTAGCTTCAACACCATCAAAATTGCCTGCTTCAATAAGCTTATGGCAATGCTGACATCCATACATAAAGTTTTGTCTACAAAGTTCCGCTTGCAGCGTTTTCCGCTTCTCACTATTTATAATTTCATCAATACTATTCTCTGGATACTTACCTAAAATATGTACACGATTAAAGCAACAAGCTGTTGCATTTCCATGCAGATCAAAATACAAACTACGACTAGGGGCATGACAGACACAAGGCTCTGGTCCTGTTACACTACTTCGGTTGTATGCTTTTAACTTATCAGCATTGCCAAACATCGGATTAATGTGTTTGTCCAGATTACCATAGCGAATTGTATTTTTCGTTTTTTTCGAAAAACGTTTAAATGCTTCTATGCTATCAAAAATTTTATGCTTTATCAATTTTTTTTAGTTTAAGTCCAGACAAATTTGTTTTATCTCTTCAATATCTTTTGCCTCTAAATGTTCTGCAAAAACCTTATCATCAACATCAATGAGTTTGTTCAGTATGAAAATATATTTTTCTTCTTTTCTTATTTCGTTCAATAGACCTACAAGCTTATTATTTAATTCATGCTTATTATTAATCTTTAAGCTTAATATTTCCAAGGCAGAAGACTCGTCAAGCATTTTTGGCTTAGGATTCACTTCCAAATTATCTTCATTAAGCCAGTTTCTAAGTAATGTTAGCAGATTTTGAAAATTATTGAAATTTGTTTTTTGTTTTTTTGTTTTTTGAATTGCTGAAAAATCTTCAAGAGATCGTATTGTCTTTTCAAGTTCTTGCTTATTGAGATATTTAAGCGAAAGATTTTTTGGTTTTACAACTGTATGATAATATACACAGATATCTTTTTCATTCGCAAAATCAATAAAATTATGTAGTTCGTGTCTGTTAACAGTCAAGGGGCAAACAAGAATATTTAAGTTTGTTTTGTTCTCTTTTGTGTATTCGAGAAATTTGTCAATGTTTTTTAATGCAATATTAAGATTTCCATTACGTCTTATATTAGCATAGTTCTCTTCTTCCAAAGAATCAATAGAAACATTAAAATTAATATTCTTATGTTTCTGCAATAGCTTTTCAATACGATTATTCATCGTATTTGCATTTGTGGTAATTAGGATTTGACATTTTGGATTTATTTCATTAATCCTATCCCAAATATTATAGTACTCTTCTATCATAAAAGGGTCACCACCTGTAAATTCAGCGAGTTGGAGATGAGGTATAAATTCATCCAGTTGTTTAATAAAATTATTATCATAAAACTGATTTCCAGAAATACTATTACAGTCTTTTGATTCTATTGAAGAGGATAGATTTGAATCACACATAATGCATGATAAATTACATTTATTAGATAATTCAAATTCCATTATTCTGGGGTATTTGCCTTTGGAAAATGCATAATGATCGTATTTATTTGTCAGCATACTCCCAAAAGAATCTTGTATGATAAGGGTTTTACAAAATTCGCAAGTTGTATCAAGATCACAGTTTTTGTGTTCAGCTCTAATATCAGCTATTGACCCTTTAAACCATATATCCTTGATATTTGAGTTTTGGATATTGTCTGATTTGTTGTTGTAGCTAGCATAACAAGGTGAAACCTTTCCATTACGAGCAAAAAATATACTTGTGTACGGAGCATAACAAATCTTTTTTAATGGACCATATTTTCTGGATTGCTGGTATTTGTCAACTTGGTGTTTATTTTCTTTACAGTTTTTTGTACTTGGTCGCTTAAAAATAAAAAAATTGAGCAATCTAAAATCACGATGTATTTCTATCATCATGTTCTTAATAAATAAAGGCATTATATTATAGATTTTGCTCAGCATTAATTTATTTTATTTCAAATGTACAAAAATCTTTTAAATAGAACTTTTTTACATCTTTACAATTCTAATTATTTTAAACTCTACCTACTCTAATTGCGTATCTTTTTGATTTATAATATATTGTAAAATAAATAAATAAAACTTGTGTTATTTATATTTTTTATAGCTTTGCATGCGATTGCCGAATGCTTGGTTCAAAATGAAAAAAGTACAAAATTTTAAGAAAAAACGCATTAGAATAGTTGCAATTATTATTCTTGGAATCGTTGTCTCTTCTGCTTTACTTAATAATTCATGCGATTCAAGATTAGATGTTTTTAATACTGAAGAAGAACCGGATCCTTCATGCGTAGAAGCAGATTCTATATTTGCGATATTAACAGATGCATATAATCATAACCCTGACTCAGCAATTATTTTAGCAAGTGAATTAGAATTGCGTTTTGAAAATGATTGTAATAATCGAGATCTTGTACGTTTATATACATTTATGTCGGAGCTGTATCAGTATCGTAAGGATAATCCTGACTTAGCATTGGAATATCTTACTAAAGCACTCGATTTAACAGCGAAAAATTCAGAAATTAAATTTGATCAGACTTTCTTATATATTAATGTTGGCAACATTATGTATTCTTACCAATTATATAATGAAGCAATTTACATTTACAGACAGATACCAAAGATTACTGATTTAAAGGATAGACCGGAAGTAATGGCATTGATTTATAATAATATTGCTTTGTCGTTTCAAATGAGTGGCTCAGAGGATTCTGCCAGAATTTATTTTGAGAAAACACGTCCATTTATTGAAAAAACTACAAGCAGAAGGATAATTCTGTCAATCCAATACTATAATTATATAAGTGCTTTAGCCTATCAAATAGGAGATTTAGATTCTATTCCTATATATTTCGATAAAGCAAATATGTTATTTGGTGGAATGGAAAAAGTGTTGAAGGATTATCCTTGTGAATACTCTGCTAAACTATGGGTAGATACCAGATTAGATTTTTATAATAATAAGATTAAAGCTTGGGACTGGATGGCAGCATATTATTTGGATTTAAAACAGATAGATTCCGCTATTATTATGTTTGAAGAAGCCTTAAGTTTTACAAGGGTAACAGACGATTGTATGTGGTGTCCTCAATTATATTCAAATCTGTCAAAATCCTATTTTGCTATTGAGGATTATAATCTTGCTTTACAATATTTGGACTCGTCAATTTATTATTTGCAAACAAAGTATGTAAATTATAAAGAGTTAGAATTAGCATTTAGAAGTAAAGCAGAAATATTCGACAGACAGGGAGGAATAGATAAGGTAGATAAAAACATTGCTATTGCTGACAGATATAGGGATACTTTATTGACAAAGAAATCTTCAGAAGATCTCATGGTGATGAAAATTGAGTTGGCAGTTAAACCGGTTCAGCTTGCAATGAAGAATGTTGAAATTAGTAGAAATGAAAAGGTACAAACAATAGAGAATCAGAATCTTTTAATTAAAATGCTGGTAAGTGCATTATTGTTAATTGCAATAGCTTTATTTGTTTATTATCGATTATATCTTAACCTTAAAAAGACCAGATTTCAGCTCGCTCAAAAAACAATTGAAAATATTAATACAAAAAGATCCGAGACTACTACAGGTAAACTGAAGGATTCAGTAGAACATGATTTGTTACAAAAGATTGAGAGCGAGCTGGTTAATAAGAAAGCTTATCTTGAAAGTAACATAAGTTTGCAGCTTATTGCAGATAGACTTAATACTAACAGATCATATATTTCCAAAATTATTAATTCTGTTTATAAGATGAATTTTAATGATTATATAAATAAACTTAGGATTAATGAGGCCTGCAATATTATTTGTAACAACACTGATCCTAATTTTACAATTGATCATTTGTATTCCGAAGTCGGGTTTGTTGGTAAATCAACATTCTATACTGCTTTTAAAAAATATACTGGTGTTACTCCGGCAGTTTTCTTTAAGATGAATAATCAAGCTTAATTTACTTTAGTTCGTTTCAGAATCATAAAATTTATCCTTTAGTAATATTAGGAATAATTCCTCTATTTGTTGATATCTCAGTTATGCGAGTGTTTTGTTTTAATTATTTACAATTCTGGAATTGTATACTTTTTCCAGTTAGTTAAAAATCTACAATCCTGTAAAACAAGTTTTTTCTATAAATAGTTGTATTCCATAGTTTTGCACTGGAACATTACAACAGATTATGCGGTTTTTAACTAAATTGAGATCTACAGAAAAGAAAAGTCATCTTTCGAAACTTCAGGTATTAAAGGCTGAAAATAGACAAGTATATATCTGGCTGATCTCCTTAACAATATTCTCATCAATTGCATTCTTCTTTATCGGTACACGTGTTCTTTTCGAATAAAAATAATTGAATCAATTAAATAGAAAAAACCATGGAATCCAAATTAACCCAAGTCTTTAAATCCTTTTTTAATAAGGATAATTTTTTAATTGCATTATTATTAATGATAATGTTATTTTTAATCTTTACATTAAATCTTAAAGCAGATGTTACAATTACATTACCATCAAATGGCCAGAATATATGCGCTGAAACTGCCTCAGATGGAACATCACCAAGTTGGACAACTCTTAACAATATTGTTATAACAGAGCTGCTTACAGAAGACTTTCCGAAAAATAAAACTAATGAAACAATTGTATTGTCTGCACCATCAGGATGGTCTTTTAACTCTGGTTTTGGAGCTATTACAAAAAATGCAGGCGATATTTCAAGTATTGCTATCTCTGTGACATCAACAAATATAACTATTACCTGGTCAACGCCAAATGGAGGTGGAGATAATGATATTGATATTTTAACAATATCCGGGATACAATTAAGACCGGATAATACAGTTAGTGCGGATGGGGATATTACATGCTCATCAATATCAACACCGGTTATCGGGATAACAATAGGAACAGTATTTGCCAATTTAAGTATTACCGATGTTCCGAGTATTACATCTGATCCTAGCAATGCTTCTATATCATCTGGTCAAAACACCTCTTTTTCAATTACCGCAAATAATTCACCAATTTCTTATGCTTGGGAGTATAGCGATGATTCCGGTTTAAGCTGGAACTTGATAAGTGATGGTGGCGTGTATTCAAATTCTTCAAGCGCAACATTAAATATTTCCGGTGCTGATTTATCGATGGACTCTTATTTATATAGAGCTAGTGCAGCTAATGCATGTGGAACATCTTCATATTCAGCTACGGCTATATTAAATGTTACAGACATTTGCAGTTCTGCAATTTCGATAACAGGATGTGGTTCTTCTAATTCTGTTACTGCAATAACTCCGACTTCCGGAGTTTGGGACCCGATTAGTTCTTCATGTGGATATTCAACACCTGGAGGAGAATTAATATATTCATATGTACCTTCTGTTTCAGGCACTGTAAGCCTTGAAATAACAGCAACAGATGGTTCATATATAGACTATTTTATTCAGGAAGGAACTTGTTCACCTACCGGATGGACATGTATTGGTGATTATAGTTCTACCGGAACATTTGGAAGTTTAGCATTAACAAGCGGGAATACTTATTATTTTTTATTAGATGATGAAAACACTACTTCATCACAGCATACTTTTTATATAACATGTCCTATTGCTCCACCAACAAATGAAGATTGTTCAAATGCTATTGTAATTCCATGTGGGACAACTGACTTAGCAGGAACCACAAACGGGACTTCGGTGCAAACACACGGAACGGGTTGTTCTATCGGAGCATATGGTGTATGGTATACATTTACAGGTGATGGTAATGAAACTACAATTTCATCAAGTGCAGATTTTGATCACGAAATGTCAATATGTTCAGGATCATGTGGTAGTTTAACAAATATTGACTGTATCGATGCAAGTACAAGTACGGAGTCTTACACCTTTACTCCAAATAATGGAGTTGATTACTTTATATACATTTCGCATTATGATTCAGGTTCGTCAACAACGGGGGATTTTACTTTAACTAGATCTGATTGTTTAACTGATATGAACTTTGTTTCATGTACATCATCACAGAATAATACTGACCCAATAAGTATAGGTTCAGTAAATCAAGAAATTTTATGCATTCAGGTTGAAACAGATGGTAGTTTAAACCCATTGGCACTAACAGACATTGTTGTTAGAACAGATGGAACAACAGACTATTCAATTGATATCTCCAGTTTGAATATTTGGTTTACAGGTTTAAGTAGTTCTTTTAGTACCTCCAATCATTTTGGTACAGCTCAAAATACTGCATCACCAGGGACAGATATTACATTTGCCGGGACTCAAGAGTTAGAAACAGGTGTAAATTATTTTTGGCTTACATATGATATTCCTAACGGAGCTAATTCAGGAGATGTTGTAGATGCTATTTTGCAGTCGATTACAATTGATAGTAGTATTGAAACACCAACAAATGGTGATCCTGCAGGGAATCGTGAGTTAATTGATGGTTGTAATTATATAATAAATTTGAGTGATGACTATGGTGATGGTTGGGATACCGGATTGTTAACAGTACAGGTTGATGGTGTGGATGTTTTAACAGATATTAGTGGTTCTGGCTATTCGAGTGAATTCTCTTTTATTGCTGAATCCGGCTCTACAATATCAACTATTTATACACACGGATCATATCCAGACGAAAATTCATATTTAATAGTAAATCCAAATGAGGCTTATATTCTTTCGTCAGGAGAAGCTGGATCGAGTCCGACAAATGAATCTGCTATGGCTGATTGTAATGCAATAAAGGAATTTACAGTTAATGGAGATACATATCATACAGATGTTTCATGTTTTATCATTACTGAAGATAAGACAAGTCAAGCAGGTTCATTATGGAATAATTATAAAATAAATCTTGAAGAAGATTTTAGTTTTGATTTTGAAGTTAATATGGGTGATGATGGTGGTGGAGCTGATGGAATAGTGTTTGCATTACAAGGGGATTGCACTTCTGCGGGTTCAAATGGTAATCAACTTGGTTTTGGCGGAATCTCAAATTCATTAGGTGTGGAGTTTGATACTTATGAGAATGGGGAATTATCTGATCTTTCGGATTACCATATATCTATAATTAGTGGTGGGAGTGTTGACCACACATTGTCTACGAATCTAAATGGACCGAGTAGTGTTGTAGATATTGAAGATAATGTATGGTATTCTGTCAATATTTCATGGGATTATATCAGTTCATCAGAGCAAGAATTTACTGTAACTTTTGGAGCAACAACACTTACTTATAATGGCGATATTATAACAGATCAGTTTGGTGGAGCATCTCAGGTATTTTGGGGTTTTACTGGAAGTACCGGGGCATACTCTAATCTTCAACAGGTTTGCATAAATACTTATCCTGATAATTCAACAGAGCTTACGGATATGTATATTGAGATAGGAAATTCAACAAATGTTGAAGCAGCAACTGGTGCTAATTCATATTCCTGGTCACCTGATGATGGTACAATTTCTGACCCCTCAGCATACAATCCTACATTATCCCCAACCGAAGATACTGAATATACTTGTCTCATAGAGGATGGATGTGGTAATTATATAACAAATAAGTTTACAGTATTTGTAGATCAATTATTGCCTGTAGAGATTCTTTATTTTTATGTAAAATGTCAAAATGATAGTATTTGTTTTGATTGGGAAACAGCATCTGAAGTTAATTGTGCATATTATGAAATTTATACCAGCGATGATATGAATAATTGGAAGAAATTAGAAACTGTTGACTCAGAAAATACCCAAACCGGTAATCTGTATAGTTCATGTATAGTTAATAATGGTAAAAATAAGGCATATTACAAGCTAGTTGATATTGATATTAATGGCATAAAAACTGATCTTGCTGTTAAATCTGTCAATTGTGAAGCTGTATATAAAAAGTACATATATCCAAATCAAACAAAAAGTGGTGTTAATATAGTTGGGGTAAGTAATTCAGAGGATTGTATTATTGAAATTTATGACCAGACTGGTAGAGTAATAATAACTCAGAAAAATGTCGAAATTGATAGAATTGAAAGTGGACTTTACGTAGACTTAAGCGCTTTGACTACAGGTCAATATTTAGTCATGATTATAACAGATGTTGAGATGTTTCAGTTTCCTGTGATTAAGCAATAACTTTGGTTTTAAGGATTTTTTCGCTTTATGGATAAACTATAAAACTATGTTGTTGACATCTTTTTATTTTTCAGAATAATCAAAATTTATCATACTGTAAACCTATTTTTTCTTCATATTATTAATTTGTTGTTGTTTTGTAAAGTAATTAAACACTAATTTGAAAAAATGGCCGGAAAATTCACAGATTCCTCAATTCCTCAAATTTCTCCTCAGAACCTGATGGACTTATATCAGTTTAAAACTGGTTTTCATTATCTTCAATTTTCTCTCGTAGCTTAAATACCACCTGGTATAGATCTAATTGTCTTCAGGGGAAGAGGAGATTCCGGCCTTTTTTTAAATAATAATTTAATCTTTGATAAACTTAGTAGTTTTATTTCCTGTTTTTACAATATAAACACCATCACTTAGGTTTGAGATATCAATTTCCCTTGATTCACTTTCTAGTACAAGATCTCCTTTTGTTGTATAAATCTCTATTTTTTCATCAGTTCCATCAACTGTAATTGTTGTTGTTGCAGTATTTGGGAATACCTTTAGTTCAGCAGATAAATCATTTGTTTCAATATTTTGTGTACCAAGGATTTTGAAACTCCATATCCCTCTTCCGTAAGTTCCAAAATGTTCTGTTTTAGTTAAAGGGTTGTAATCTACTGTCCAATATGTTTGATTTGGAGAGATTCCTTGTCCCAGTTCATACCATTCATTATTTTCAGAAATGAAAACATAAGGCCCAGCATCGGTTGCTGCAAATATATATTCATCATTCTCTGTAACAGCAATTTCATATACCATTGTTGATGGTAAACCTGAGCTCATTGATGAAAAAGAATCACCATTATCAGTGCTGACAAATACTGGAGGATTTGAGTATCCTGACCCAGCCACATATACAGTTCCTAATGTGTTTTTTGATGGTTGAACTGCAGCACCGTACAAATAATTACCATCAGGACCATCGAATCCACTTGTAATTTCCCAATTTAAGCCTGCATCAGTTGATCTAAAAAACTCACCATTTCCATTCATTAAATACATATAATTTGTATTTAAGGGTGAATAGTTAAGAGCTGAAATAGCTGTTGCAGCAGAACTTCCACTGAAATCATAGCTTAATTCATTTTCAAATAAATTACCAGAATTTGAAGTTAATTCAATAATATGTGTTCCACTTCCGGTTGTTCCACCTCCAAGGTAACATACATTTGGATTTGAAGGATGTGGCATTAATGGTGGTATCCAAAACTGACCTGAGATATTAAATTCCCACCATTCAGAATAATCCGGATAAGTAGTTGCATCTGGATAATACATTGCATATCCGGGATAAACCATCCATATGCTATTACCTCCATTGTTTGAAACGATATGACCGTAATCACCACTTAATATTTGTGTGAAATTGCTAGTTGTTTCTCCATCATCTGAGTCACAGTACTGGTAGCCTTGATCTTGCGACCCACCAAAAATTATACTACTGTTTGTTTTATGTGAGTAAACAGAATAGAATTGTCCTACATTTAGGTTATTCATTGAGATATTTTGTACATTTTGAAGTTGATCATATGAAATATATGTTCCCCCATCTGAATTGATATATACAAATTCATTGTTTTCGCTATCGACAAAAGAATTTATTCCTGGTATGTCAGCATGAAGTTTATTTTCGATATCGGAATAGTATTCACCCCACTCGTTTAGTCTGGTCCAGTTGTTCCCTGAATTTGAACTTCTGTAACATTCAACACCTCCGTAATACAAAACTGTTGGATTTAGTTGTGAAACACAGAAGCTATTTTTCATAAATGGGTCACTTTCAATACTCCCTTTTTGTGTCCAATTTTCACCATTATCATCTTAATAATAAAAGTCAACATGGTTATCTGCGTATACTGCTGTATATAAATGAGTTTCTGTGTCAGTTTTGCAACCTGATAGTAGAATTGAGCCTGTCGTTTCCTGAGAATATTGTGATATAAGTTCTGCAGAATAATCATAATTATTAATTGAATATATTTCATTGGTCTTAGCTAGGTAGCAAACGGTATCCTGAGGATCGCACCATATATCAAATCCTCCTTCCGGACCATGTGATGATTCAAGGTAAGATAGTTCCTTAGAGAAGCTTTCACCCATATCTGTAGAAACATATATGCTTGTAGTTTTTTCCCAATCACCATAATCCCATTCCATAGCTAAAAGGTATATTGTATTTTGTGTATTATTAAGAACAACGGATTTTATTACATAACCCCAATCAGCAATATTTGATAGTCCAGTTGCAGCTGTCCATGTGTGGCCGTCATCATCAGAATAATAAAACCCTGGGACTCCCCAGCCTCCTGATGCCACAAGCAATCTATCATTGACTTTACGTAACATTCTAATATCATCAATCTGAAAATCGTCATTTAAAACATACCAACCATTTCCTTCCTTATCTGCTTTCCATATATTACCTCCGGAACTAGCACAGTAAATAGAGTCAACAGTTTGATCTATTTCTACCAAATGGGTCCTCCCTGCAAGATTGTTTTAACCAGTTTCGCGCCATTCTCCTGTTAACTCTCCATCAGCAATTGAGATAACATTACTTTTCGATTTGTTTTGAAGGTTTACAAGATATTGATTGTACTTATTATGATAATTTATCGCACGCCAGTTTACATTTGAATCGCACTTATGCATTCCCTCAATCCAGTTTAATTTGTCAATCCATTCGCCTTCTTCATGACCTTCGGAAAATGCAACGTCTTTTGGCTGAGGAAGTATTTCTTTATTATCTTGATTTTTCTTTTGTTGTGTAACTAAAATACCTATTATTAAAACTATTATCGCTATTGATGGAAAAATAAATTTGTAGGCTTTTTTGTCTTTCATAATGAGTGTTTTTACAAAAATAAGCTAAATTTGCTTTGATTAGAATTATTTATAGTATAGATTTAAAATATAAGATTTTTAAGCTCCTCAAGACTTATTTTATCAATCAGGTTTTATTAATTGTTTATGCAGCAAGTTCTTTTCAAGGATAATATTAAAAATCTCATTAGCTATTATTGAATATCCTTCATCATTGCAATGACCATCTGCTACATAATAGTCATCAGGATTATTTAATTTATTAAAATTTGTGTAGTTATCAATTAATGAAAGCTTATATTTAAGTGAAATTGAAGTGAGAATGCTGTTAACGGGTTGATATATAGGGTTGTTGAATTTATATGGGTAAGTCATAATCAGTATTTTTACCCCTTTGTTACGGCATTCATATATTATTTCTTCAAGATCATTCTCAACCCATTGATTAATTTTTTTTGTCTTAATCTCTCTACTGTTGTCTTCGATAATATGTACTTGTTGTGTGTATGTGTTTTCATTTATAAGACCAAACCTTTGTTTGTAATATATAATTGTGTCAGCTGAGCAGCAGGCTTTATTTTCAAAGTCTTGTGGTAATAAGGGGTTGATAGGTATTTTACTTTCAAGAGCTTTGTATGAGTCTTCAAAATAGGGGTCTTCAACTAATGAATAATATAAGTATCTAATGTCTTGTTTTTTAGCAAATAAAATATAGTTATAGAGTGCTGAGTAATAATTGTCAGCAAATTGTATTTCTTTTGGATTGTTGTCAAAGTAAACATTGTAAATAAATAAGAGCTGTTCTAGTTCATGATTGAATTTATTTTTGTCAGAAGATGGAATATTTAATTCATTATTGGTAATTATCGAGTAATAAATTATATCACGAATAATTGTTTCGTCAATAGTATCTTTGGAAGAAACAGAATCAAAGATACTCTGAAGTGAGATATCGCAATTAAGATCTTTTATTATAGGTGAAATCCTACCTGATATAGAGTCAGATTTTATGTTTAAATAGAACTCACTTCTTCTATTGTTATAATAGGTCAGATTGTAAAAAACATGTTTATTTGCAGCGATATATTTGTTTTGTTTTTGTGTAAGGTTCTTGTATAACAATTTGAAAAGTTTAAAAACTCTAATGTTGTACAGAAGTTTCCCTCTGTCTTCAAAACCATAGTAATTCCAGTAATTTGCAGAACCTGCCATTATTATTACAAGTTCGGGCGTGTTATTTTCAAGATAAACAAGAAATTCTTCTTTAATTTGTGTAGTATTTTTTCCAGATTGTCCAAAATTCAGTGTTTGATATTCTTCTCCAAATTCACTTTTTACAAGTTTATTTAATACTGCAGGATAATCATTGCCTTCAGAAGCACCAAAGCCTTCGGTAAAGCTGTCACCTAGGCAAATTATCACTTTGTCTGCATTCTCGGCAAGCTTATAGTTTTTATCTATGTTTTTGTTTTCGTGTATATAACCAATAATTCTTAAGACAATTTCCAATAGTAGTAAAATTGTGAAAAGTCAGGCAAAAATTGAGAATGTTCTGGACCAAAAAGCTTTATGTTTTTGAATGCCACTTTTTATGAAATCAAAAAGTTTTATGAATACTCTTAGTATATGTTTATGTAAAGTAAAATAAATACTAAGCAAGAATATGAAGCTTAGTCCCAGAAGAACATATTTATTATAAATACCTTTGATATAATATGAGTTTAAAAATAGAATAAATCCGTCTTTAAAATTATTTTTTGTTATTTGTTTATCTGTTGAAATTAATGTGGTTTTTCCATTAGAACTCATATAATCCCAGTCTTTCTCAATTTGAGATGCTGAATATTTTATGACAGATTCCCCATTTTTAAACCAAATGTTGTTTATCTTAAACCAAATACTGTCAGGCATTTGTAGTGTGATTTTATCTGCTTTTAAATTAAATTGCAAATCTTTTCTCCAGACTAAATAGATATATTCATCTGTTGTTCGGTATTGTTGGAAACAATGAAGCTTAGTTTTGACGTCTTCATTATTATAAGTGCCAAATGCTTCTATTAGCTCTGTATCATCAGCATCAATACCATCAAAATAAAATCCAGTAGTATTAATAAAAGGGATTTTAGAATATTTATATGATATTAATACAATAGAAACAATTGTCAAGAAAAACAAAACAATTATTGAACTTATTATGAATCGGGTTTTACTCATTGTTTCTCGACAAAGTAATTACCTACTGCCAGACAGTCCATATCTGATTTGAGAAAATCATTTATTGCCTGTTCAGGAGTGTTTACGATAGGCTCTGCTTTTAAATTGAACGAAGTATTAATTATTACAGGAATTCCTGTATTTTTCTCATGTATATCAAGTAAGCTCCATAGTTTTGGATTGATATTTTTATCGACGGTTTGAGTTCTGGCTGTACAATCAATATGAGTAACGGCCGGGATTATATTTTTTTTGTCTTCGAGAACTTGAGGAGCTAAAAGCATAAAAGGAGAATCTGACAGCATTTTAAAATATTTATCAGCTTTATCAGCTTTCACAATTGGGGCAAATGGTCTGAACCATTCTCGATGTTTGATTTTACTGTTTAGGATAGTGACCATTTCTGTATCTTGAGCTGATGCAAGAATTGATCTATTTCCTAATGCCCTTGGCCCGAATTCTAGTTTTCCCTGATGCCAACCAACTGTCTTTTTAGAAATAATCCGATCGCTTACAATATCGATTAATGCATCAGGTTCAAGTTTATTATAAACAAGTCCGCTTGAATTTAACGCTATTTCAATTTCTTTATCAGTATATTCGGGCCCGAAGTAGGCATGTTTAAAAACAAAATTACGTGGATTTTCGAAAATAATATTATATGCATAAAATGCTGCCCCAATAGCTGCCCCTGCATCACCTGCTCCGGGTTGAATGAAAATGTTTTCGAAAGGTGTTTGTTCCAAGATTTTCTGATTAGCAACACAATTTAATGAAACACCTCCGGCAAGACAAAGGTTCTTGCATTGGTATGTATTATATAGGTGGTTTGCAGATTTTATTAGGCTTTCTTCCACAATATATTGTAATGTAGCTGCAATATCTTTATGTCGCTCTTCATATTCAGAATCGGGTTTTCTGGGTTCTCCTAAAAGATTAATAAGATGATTTGAGTACATCCTTTTTCTTTTATTCAAAGAAAAGTACTTTTGATTAAGGGTGTAGCTTCCATCATCGGCAATATTGATTATCTTATCAAATTCGGCTTTATATTTTGCTTGTCCAAAACTAGCAAGTGCCATTGTTGTGCCTTCGCCGCTATTTGCACTGAATCCAAGGAATGTTGTAATTGTTGTATATAACAAGCCTAGTGAGTTTGGATAGTTAATCTGATGATTTAGTTTAAAACTGTTAGATTTTACGTACCCTATGCTTGATGTTGCAAACTCACCAACACCGTCATTGATTAGAATGCATGCTTCGTCAAAATCGGAAACTAAAAATGTACTTGCTGCATGTGCATGATGATGTGGAATATAAAGAACTTTGCCCTTGTAAGCTATTTCTCTTCTTAAGACTTCGGGAAGAGCTAGTCTGTCCTGAAGCCATTGTGGTATGTTGCGAATAAATGATGAATACGATAACGGAAATTTGGCAACCATATCATGAATAACTCTGTTGAATTTTAGATAAGGTTTTTCGTAGAAAGCCACATAGTCAATTTCTGAGAAACTGATTCCTCCTTCCTGAATACAGTAGTTTATTGCATTTATAGGAAAATCTGATGAATTTTTTATTCTATTGAATCTTTCTTCCTGAACTGCGGTAATTAATACACCGTCTTTTATCAGGCAGGCTGCCGAGTCATGATAATAGCATGAGATTCCAAGAATATTCATAGTTTAATGATTTTACTGTTTTCAAAAATACAAAATTATTTGAATAAGACTTAAAGTTGTAGTGTTGAAAATCATTATAAGTATGTCGAAAAGTCAATACATAATCCGGAGGCAACTTCTTTTAATGTTTTATCATCAAAGTTTATTTTTACCTGTTCAAGAGCTTCTTCTCGGGTTATAACACCTTCACGTATTAATTTGCTCGCTTCAACAACATAATGAGTATATCCGTAGTGTTTTATTGATTGGTGAACTGAAATAAAATTCAATGTGCAATTTGTCGATCCTTTAGGATAGCTTAAATCTGGTGCTTTCCATTCGAGTTCATCTTCAATGATTTTCACATACTCGTCAGGACCATAAGGTAGAAACCAATGAGGAGAAATGACCTTTGCCTTATGTTTCTTACGGGCTTTCTTTATTACTTCGTCCATACTCTTGGGGAAGTTCTTGTATTGATGCATATCTGATATGTTGTTGTCTAGAAAAGATCTCGTGCTTTCAGACATAGCCTTAAACTCACATGTCCCGTCATCAGTCCCATATTTAGAGACAATATTTTGTTTTTTATATTGGCCTTTTGTCCATCCTGCAACAATTAGAGGGATGTCATATCTGGCAGCAACATCGAATGCAAGCTCCATATACCAAATAGAGCATGTATGACAAATTATTGCTTTAGATTCTGATTCAATCATGCGGGCAAACATTGGCTTCATATATGACGACTTGTATAACAAAAAGTCAACCCCTAATTTCTGAACGGCACTTTCAACATTTGCTCTTGCCTCTTTTGTTTCGAATCCATGATCAAACATAAAAGCGAGAATATTAAGATTGTAGCGTTTTTTCATAAAATATAGCGCAGCTGTACTATCTTTTCCACCGCTACACATTACCATACAGTCAAATTTCTTGCGACCTTTGTGTTTATCCAGAATTTTTAAAAGATCAGATTCGAGGGGTTTTTGCTCGTTAATGGATTCTCTTGAATTGTCATGAGCAACGCAAATATTGCAAATTCCTTCGTCATTTATATAAATGTCAGGTTTGCTCTCTGGCATTATGCATCTCTTACAGATTTTTGTTTCTTTCATGAATTAGGTCTATGTTTGGAATGCTATTATAAAGTAATATTGTTTCAAACAAAATTAAACACCTGCATAAATAAAAGATACAATAACGGCAGGACCGATATAGTATACTAGAAAAGCAAGTATTGCCAGAATAATAAATATTGGAGCAAGGAAACTCAATCTATGTTTCCTAATCATTTTAAACATTTCTTTTATTATATAGGCTATCTTTCTCATTATGATTGTATTGTGTATTCATCAATATTTGTACTTAAGTCTTTTGTCTTTATCCAGTATGAGTTTTTTATTTCAAATTTATTTGACATTTCTGAATTCTTGAATATTAGCAGATATAGCCAGCTAAAAGGAAAAACAAGAATATATGTTAAGCTTAAGAAAATTGTAATAAGTATTTTTTGAACAAATCTTATATAAATCCAGGTTATTTTCTTAATAAATTTTCTCATCTGTTGTTTGTTATTAGCAAATTTAATAAAAAACTGCTACTGAGTTGCAAAAACAATGATAAAAACGAAATTTTATAAATTTCATTTTAAATGAAATTCGTTTTGCACTAACAATAACTTGTTTTAGATTTTATTTTTTACTTTTACAATTACTCAATTACAATTATTTCTATTTTGAATAAATAGCTGATAATATACTTTGTGTGAACTGGAGTTAAACCGTGAAATGGACGAGAAACGTTTTAAATATTGTAGGGAGATGTTTGAATCAGGGGCATCAAAAAACCTTGATTTTTTTGTTGGACAACGGTATGAATTTATTGGTAAGCATGTTACTCAGGAACAAAAAGGAGTAGAGTTTGGTGCCGGTGCCGGACTTAGTGAAATTTACCTGAAAGATTATAATCTTACAATTACAGATATATGTAATTCAGAATGGTTGGATATAAAAAACGTGGATGCTCAGAAATCTGATTTTAAAGATAATAGTTTTGATTATATAATTGCTAATAATGTAATCCATCATCTCGATAGACCTGCTCAATTCTTTACAGAATCAGATAGGATTTTGAAGTCTGGTGGAAAAATTGTTATTATTGAGCCATATTCATCGTTTTTAATGAGAAAACTTCTAAATGTAAGAAAACACGAACAGGTTAATTATTCTGTGAACCCATTGGATGATGATTATTCGTTCAGTAAGATTTCAACTTCTGAGCTCGATGGTAATAATGCTGTCGCAAAAATGCTTTTTGATAAACCAACAATTTTTTTTGATAAATTTAAAAACTTTGAACTGGAACATAAATCATACGGAGAGCTTTTCTTATTTATTAATTCCGGTGGACAATATGAGAAGTTTCCATTCATACCTTTACCTTTGTTTTTACTCAGGTTTGTAAATATTATTGATAGAATAATCGTAAGACTTATGCCACGTGTATTTGCTCTGGGTATTTATATTGTAATCAGAAAAAAATGAAAAATAGAAGTACAAGAATATTTCTGATTATCTTTTCAACACTAATTTCAGTATTGGTTATTACTTTTTTCTTGTATATGTCGAGGATAAACATTTTGGGTAATGTAATGATAAGTGATTATTCGATTAATACTGAGATTTATGCTCAATCACCTACCGGAGGGGATATCGAATTTGAAATTCAGGATAGTACCTTACAGATACAAAACAGATTTTTGAGGCGAATTGTTATTATAACAGATAATCCAGATAGTTTTAAAGCAAAATTGCAAATTGGTAATAAAATTATTTCAGTTGATAAGAATAACCTTATAAAAGAAAATCAAAATACATTTTATTTATCAAAAGAAGTTTATCCAAATATAAGTTTTACTGAAAAGATTGAAAGTATAAAAAGTAATCAGGTTTCAGAAATACTCAAATACCATTTCTTTAAGAGTATTAAGTTTGCTCTTTCAGTGATTGCAATTCTACTAATAGCCTTTTTCGTTTATAGGATTTCTGTTTATGTAATAAAGAATAGAAATAAATTAAAACGGAGAATTTTATTTAGAATAAAATCGAGTTTTAGATTTGTAAAGCATGAAATAGTTTATATTCTCTTGCTAATATTATTCGCCGCATTTCCTGTATTTGCATATTGTATGCATGATCCAGAAATTCTTAGATTCCTTGACACAACAATGATTAGGTTTATACTGTCTTTTACTGTGATAATTTATCCATTGTTGTTTATTGCATTCTTTTCAAAAAAGCTAAAACTAAACTCTTTTTTCTGGTGGTCATTTTTAATAGGTTTTGTACTTCTTGTTTTTGCTTTTAAACCTGAAATTTTCTTATATTGTACAGGATTTCGTGACGATATGTCAAAATTCTTTGTAAAAGCCTATCAAAATGATGCACTAACTTGTTTGTTTACTCCTGATTCGGGTTATTTGAATCTATTTCAAAATTTGATTGCGCTCGTATTATTTAAAGTTTTAGGATTAAGACAATACTTTCCTGAAGCTTTACAATTATGTGCAGCATTGTCTTTCTCAGGATTATTTGCATTATTTAACATAAAAGGATATAGACTTATTTTAAAAAATGATATTTTACGTTTTGTATTGTCACTACTATTTGTTGTTAGTCCTTTTGTTTTTACGTCTGCAAATTTTTTATTTGAAATTCCTTTTGTTGCTGCTGCATTATTGATACCTGCTATTTTTATCTATTTGATAAGTAAGGGGCAGAATAAGAATACTCTATACATTATATTTTTTGTTGCAATATTATTTGCATTGTCAAAACCCATATTTATTTTGTTCTTACCATTTTTAATAGTTGTACTTATCGTTTATAGAAAGAATAAGCAACTCTTTTGGGGAGCAATATGCTTAAGTACTGCTATGATTATTCAGTTAGTAATTGTTTATTTTTCAAATGGAATTTTAAATTCAGGTGCAGGTAGCGATTTAGGAACAAAATATGAGATGGCCTTTACTATTCAGAATTATAGTCTTTTAAAACTATTTACAGGTTCGGGTGTACTTTTTATTAGGAAGTTCTCAGAAATTTTAGGTGTAAAAACATCTATTAATGAAACCTCAAATCTAATCATCTTTATTTTATTCACAACTTTAATTGTTCTAATCACATATTATAATTTAAAGAAGTTAATAAAGAATAAAAAGAATGTTAGAGCTTGGTTAAGTCTTTCATTTCTTTTCCTTTCTTTTTCTGTCATTGTAATGTATTTTAAATCAGTACCTACAGAAAGACTTGTTGCAGGGATTCCCGATTTTACCAATTTCTCATTTATCGATATGTTAGGTTTGCCTGTTAGGTTCAATACTCATAGGTATTTAATGCTCGCGTCATTTGCTAACCTGATGATTATTATCTTGGTTATAGGGGATATTATAGAGAAGTATTCTAAGGCAAGAAGAATAAAATTTATCTTAATGCTTGTTTTGATTGTCTATTTAGCAAGTATTCCATTTTTCAAAAGGCAAATGTATTATGAAGAAATAAAAAATAAAACTGAAAAATATAGTTACTGGAGGGCCTACAACCATTTGATATTTAATAGTGATGGCGATTATTACATCCCATATACAGGTTTTACTGAACAGAAAAATTGTATAAAAAACGGAATTGATAAGATCATTGATATAGAAAGCTACAATGGACCTGCGATTATCATTGATTCAGTTTATCCTGGTGCAGAAAAATGGCAAATAGTACAAATTGTTCTATTAAATGACAGCGATTTAATCCCGGAAGTTAGTGGTAAAACTGTAAATGGTGATATTGTTGAGACTGTTATTGCTAATGAAGTATTACAAGAAACTCCCGCATTAGTATATCAGTTCGATGATTTTTATGAATTGAATTCTATATTTATAACTTGTAGCGATAAAAAGAAATCTTATAATGAGTTAGTTAGGATAATAGGTAAATATGAATAATAAAAAGAAATTATATATCATTATTGGACTTGTTTCACTAATAGTGGTTTTCGCAGGTGTTTCAATTTATATTTCATCCCTTGTGAAAATTGCAGGTAGTTATAAGGTGCAAATAGAAACAAAATCAGGAAATGACGATAACTTTACTCTAACTGCCAATGGTGTTTTTGGTAGTGAGAATCAGATTGTTTCACGTAATGGCTACATTTATCTAGAAGGATATTACAAATCTTTGACATTTGGAATTCAAAATGAGGGTATTGAAAATTTAGAAAAAGTAATTCTGATTGATAATACTAATGGTGAAAAAATAGTAGTGCAATCCCAGAATTGTATATTAGAGGATAATATATTACTTATAGATGAATCTGCTTTACAAGAAAATAATTCAGGGGCAATTAAAAATCTGTTTTATATTATAAGATTTGAGACACATAAAGACAGTTTTAGGGACTTACTTTTGATATTGGGAGTTGTATTATTGCTGGTATTTGCTTTTCATGCTGTAAAGAGATTGAGAAAGGTTTCAAAACAACAGGCCGGGAGTGCATTTCGAGCTTTTTTTGTAAATGCATCTGTGTTTGTTGCAGGAACAGTGTTTTGGATGGTAGTCGTTCTTTTATTGTTGGAAGTTAGTTTAAGAATAGTTGGATATATATACACTGAGAAACAAAATTCACCGGAAATACAAAACAATGACGAAAAGTTTGTGGTGTTATGCATAGGTGATTCATTTACTTATGGAGTAGGTTCAACAAAGGGGAATACCTATCCCGAACAATTGCAGCATATTCTTGAGGAACAAACAGATAAAGAAGTTATTGTTGTTAATCGAGGAAGGTGTGCCCAAAATACGACACAAGCAATGGAAAAATTGCAGGAGGATTTAAATTCCTGTAATACTGACCTGGTAATTATGCTTTTTGGAATGGCTAATTCATGGAATTATTATGGCTATACCAAGGCAGATACATATTGGGAACGTATTAGAGTTGTAAAGTTATTTAGGAGAATAAGATATAATTTGAAATATAAAGGTGCAAGTTCAGATACAGAAAGTACAGTTTTTGATTTTGCTCTTTCATTCCTCGATAAGGCAAAACAATATCCCGCTTTTGGAGAGGGCTCGGAATGGTATTTTTATTATTATGGAAGATATTTTTTAGCGCTTAGGGATTGGGATAATTCAGCTAACAGTTTTGCTTTATCACTTTCAAAAAATCAGTTTAATACTGTTTGTCTTGACGCTATGAAAATTTGTCTTCGAGAATACGACAAGGAGAGTTTTTATAATTATAACTCAGGAAATATTAAAAATACGATTGTTCCGCAAACGATACAGTTTATAGATTTATTGATAGAAGAATATCCTGAGACTGAAATACTGAATTTCTTTAAAGAAGAATATGTTTGTAAGAAGGATCCTGAAAATTGTGTAAAGACAGAATTAAAAGATTTATATAATGAAGCACATACTCACTTTCGATTTGATTTAATTCCTTATATAGCATTTTCATTTGATAATAATCCTGATAATATTATAAGCTTTCTCGATTCGGTTGAGAATGAAGATAATACTATTCTTGTAGAGACTGCTAAAATTTGGTTTTATCTAGTACATCAAAATATTGATGAAGCTAAGCATTTACTAAATGACATAAGCTTAAGTGAAGATAGTCTTACATTTGATTTGATTTCTTTTGAAAAGGCTTTATGTGACCTTAACGATAGTGTTGATGTCTCAGAATTAGATTTTAAAAAGAGTGAATTGGAGGACTTTTTACTTAAATATTTTTCAGATAGCGATAATGCATTTTTTGATGGAAAAAATTATAATGAAAGGCTTGAAATATCATTGGATTATATTTTGACATCTTATAATTACAGTAATAGAATCTATTTCTTACCCCATAATATTAAACGAACTGCAAATATTGATCAGTCGGGAATTTTTAATTGGATAAAGTCCGATATTGAAAGGTCTGTAGAAATGTGCCTAAAGCAAAATTGTCCTGTTATTTGCATGAATTATCCACTTATTCCACCACCAAATTCACAAGAAATTTCTTTCTGGGCAGATAGTGTTGGAAAAATTTGGTATTCAACCGCTAATAAATATCAATTAAATTTTGTGAATAATGATTCAGCTTTTAAATCAAAAGGTGAAATGCAAAATGATTATTTTGAACCTCATGATATTGGGTCTGAACATTGTAGTGATAAAGGATATGGATTGATAGCGGAAAATATTGCATTAGTAATTATTGAAAATTATCTAATTGAAAAGTAATATTTTTATTTTGAGGAAAGCAATTAGTTTAAAATTGTTAATTTTATATTTTATGATATTAGCAAATAATGTTTGTTAAGCATATACTTTCAAAAATAAACTTTGCCAAGCCTTATTTTATTATAGGGATAGACGGGCCGACAGCTTCGGGTAAAACTTACCTGGCTGACAGGCTCGTGAGAGCTCTTGATAAGGAAGGGATTACGAGTTTTGTTTATCGTCTTGATTGGAGATTGATTGAGCGGAGGTTACGTGAAAATGAAGCAGATATCTTTGTAGGTAATAATTCTAAATTTCAGTATGAAGCGGGTTACCATATGGACATGAAACCTGCTTTTGACTTCATGAATTACTTTACAAGTAATTTCGCTGATGGGAGGGAGATAAAACTAACAAATTTGTACAATAGGGCAAGTGGCGGGAAATGCGATGGTGCTTCAGAATTCGTAATGAGAGAGAAAATGGTTCTCATTATTGAAGGTCATTATACTCATTTACCTGATTTTAATAGGCATATTGACTATAATCTCTTGCTTCTTGCACAACCCTCAGAATTATTAAAACGAAAAACTGAAAGAGCAGGATCATATAGAAATGATCACAAGATAGCAGAGTATTTTAGATATGTTGATATGCCTTCGTTTTACCATTATTCAGAAATGCATTTTACAGCATTTGATAATGTAGCTGATAATACTAATTATAACTCTCCAGTGTTTTGCACCAAGGAAGAAATAATTCCGTTTCTAAAGTTGTTTAATAATGATACAGGATTTGAGAAATTGACTATTACAAGTGACTTCTTTTCTTTGTCGGAATTGAGAAATATAAAATTACAGGAGAAACTCAAAAACTTGCTTGAAAAACTGTTTGATTTTGATATTGAGGCAGCTAAACTATATGGACTAGCTGAGGTTTCAAGGCAAAAATCCTTTGAGCAGTTACTGAAAGATATTCTTGAAAACCTGAACGTTAGATTGTTATATTGTGATTTTAAAGATTTATACTCTGATAATCCAGAATATTTTCTTGGTATTGATCTTGATGGTATAAAAGTAATATTTCAGGCAGATAAATTTAAGATTAGGATAGTATTGTTATTACACTTTACTCGTAAAGTATATGAACTTGATAGAGTATTTGCGGATTTTTCATTCAAGATTGATGTAAATGAGCTAAATTACAAAAAGCTTAAAGTATCTGTGTCAGATAATAATAAGCTGCTTGTTCCCAATTCTGTTTTTTTGAATAACAAATTATCTCTTGAACAAACTGATATCATTTTTACTGAAAATAGCAATCCTGTTATATTTTTCGACGATATTTTAAACACAAATTTTTGTTTTTTATACCGTTGTAATACTGAAGTCGAATTGAAATTTTGGAATGATATTTTTAATTTCCTTGGTTTCTATATTAGAAGAAATGGATTATTTATTCTTGTGACAAATGACTCGGTTAAAGATTTCTGCAAATCTTTGTTTCAGACCGAACTATTTTCTGTCGAATGTCAACATGACAATCAAATCCCAATAGCAGAATACAATCAATCGTTAAATAAAATAGGACTTGAATTTAAAGATGGAATAATAACAGGAGAGCTAAATTCTGCTAGAGGATTTAAGAATCTGTTTGTAGATGCAGATTATTATCATCGCAAATTATTGATGAATTGGTTATTAAAAAATCATGGAGATAAATTGATCTTTGATAAGCTTAGCCTAAAACGACTGGTGAATAATCTTCCCTCGTATTTAAGTGATTTTTATTTTGCTCTTAGCCTAAGGGAGAGTTCAGCGATTCCGTTTTTTACCTGTTACGATTTAAGAGATTATAGTCTGGATATTTCATCATATTTTAAAATTGGCTCAGAAGAAAATACAGCATTTGGCATTCAGGTAAGTCAAAATGCAATTGATTATGATGATGGATATTTACAAGTTGAAGAGCCTTCTTTTTTTGCACAAAAGCTTGAAAAAAATCTTATATATTTTTTGATAAAAAACCCTGAGAAGTCCCTTCCTTTATGGTCAGCAGGAATAGACCATGCATCTAGTCAGAAGGATAAACCTGAGGGTAAAACAAAAAGATTTATCTCAAATGCTTTATCCTATGCATATGTGAATTCTGTATGTCTTGATTTTGAGAGTTTGCTTGATAAATCCGATGGGAACCTCAGTAGGGTTAAAGCTTTATTGACTGACTGGCTCGATTCAATACCAAAAGATGCTGAAATCGAAATAGTTACAGGAGAGAAAATCAATCTCTTAAGCTATGGCGATTTCGAGAAAATCAGTAACTTGATTTATAATGGACTTTGCGAAAAAGGATTTATTAATTCTCGATTTTTGTTAGGTCCTGCACTTGGAACTTTGCATCACAGAGAAAGTGCAAATTGCAGTCCTCACGTTTCAAAAGAAATTTTTGATAAAACTGTGAAAAGTTCATGTGTTGGAAATGTATTACATGGTACATCATTTACATCAAATGATGATATTTCAGAGTTTGTTAATCAACATTGTATCAGGGTTAATTTTGCTGGTCAGTATCTTAACAGGATGGTTAAATCTTTTCCTGAAAATATTTTAAATGAGTTTGGTAATAATCAGACTGACAGAAAAATAGCTTTCTCGAGAAGTGAGAAATTGTTGCAGGAGTTTACGGAAGATGATTATAAAAAGACATATTCTGAAATAAGGAAATTGTTTATTGATCATAAAGAAGTAATGAAAATGATTTCATTATCGGATAATGAATTAGAATATTTTAAAGACCCAGTTTTAAAGTTATCTGATAAAATACTGGACATTATCTGTGAAAAGTGTTTAATGGATGTTAAAGATTCTAAAAATGATAATCCTCAAGATATAGATTTATTTGCTTCTATGATCGAAGTCCCAGATTCTGAATTTAAAAATAATTTGGCATATAGAGTGTATAATGCAGGGATTAGATACTTTCATATTGATGTTGGTGATGGTATATACATCCAAAGAGAAATATCCGGAATTGAAAAAATTAAGTATTTAAAAGAGAAATTTGGTGATATAAAGATACATGCACATTTAATGGCCAAATTTACAGCAGATGATTATTCTTTAATTGAGAAATATTGTGAGGTAGGAGTTGATGTCCTATATGTTTACAATGATAGTTTTAACAATATACATAATCTAGAATTTGCATTAAACTTAATAAAATCACTTTCTGTAAAACCTGGTTTGATTGTAAAACATGATGAGGATTATATGGAAGCTAAATTTGATTTTATTAAATCCTGCGACATCCACAATATTATGTTCATGGGTGTTGAATCAGGAAGGGGAGGTCAAAAGTTTAATACGAATGTGTTTAAGAGCATTAGAGAATATAGAAGTAAAGCAACGAATCAGAATTATCAACTTTTAATTGAAGTTGATGGGGGGCTTACAGAAAAGATTGCCTTTGAATGTAAGAATGCCGGAGCAGATTTTTTATCAGGATGGTCATATTTTATGATTCATGGCGAAGATAATCTTGAAAAAACAATTCAGAACTTATTGCATAAAATTTAATTTGTTAAAGATTAAAAATCATATCAGGATAATACTTTTATCAGTTGGATTACTGATATCGATTATCGCAATAGTAATATGCCGGAATGCTTCTAAAAATCAATCACAATTACTTCTTTCAGTAAATAATGCTTCTGAAGTTAAGGTCTTTACTAATGCTTATCATCGTATTCTTGCAAACCTTGTTTCGTCAAATAAAAATGAACCCGTTTATATTGCCAATAATTCCAATCTTACTATTATCGTTGGGATGGTTTATTCAATTTCAAGTCCTGAGTTGGCAATTACATTTCCGCAAAAAAATAAATTAGATGTTTTTAAGATTCTGCTCAACACTAATCATTCTGATGGCAAATATATCGTTGAAAGTAGTTCAAAGCAGCTACATAGAACCAATGCGAAAAATATAGCATGGTTTTTTAGTTTGCTTTTTTTTATTTTAATAATTGCTGATATACTAATGAAAGTAACTCCTGTTCCGTATGACAAATAGGTTCAGAAAAATACTGGTAATTATTTCCGCTGTATTGATTGCTGTCGGTTTAGCATTTATTTGTATTTATGTTAATAATATTCAATTTAGGGGTGAAATAATACTTACAGGATCATGTAATGATGTACAAATAGTTACAGTTTCTCCTTTTAACAGATCGAGGACAAATATTGATGATGAAAATCCGGTTTCTGGTTACTTTAAAGAGATTTATGTGGTATCTGATTGTGAGGCTCAAACTCTCATTAGTATTCATTATAAGAATCAGCCTGATGTAAAATTAAGTACAACAGAAATACAGCCTGGGAAGTATAAACTTCAGGCCCCAGGTTTGAGCTTTTCTCAAAAAATTGGGGCATTTGTAAAGTATAATCAGAAATCATTAATAAAAGTACTAATATTATTTTTGATAGTTAGCTTTTTTGCATTTAGAATTAGAAGAATTTCTCATTTTATAAAAAATGGGATTAACACATTAATTGATAAGTTTTATTATTATAAAACTATAATTTCAAAAAACTTAAGAAGGATAGGATTCTCGATTTTGATTTCTGCACTTGTTTACCCTTTTTTACTTTTTGTCCCAGAAATCAATCTTTCGGTATTGTATAACATAAGTCATTTTGGTGCATTTGTGATTTCATACCAGTTCTTCTTTATTCCGATTTGTGGTTTGTTCCTTTATAAATATCTAAAAAACATATGGTCATTTTTAGCATTCTGGATAATATTATTTGCAATGTTTTTCTTGATTTCACCTCATGTCTTTGCAGGAAACTTCGGATTTTACTGTTTTTTTCACAGTTTTATTACTGAAGCCAATCAAAATAACTTCTTTACTAATCTGATATTGCCGGATATTGGATATCTAGCAGTACTTCCACGATTTATTTATGGATTATCCTCAATTGTTAATCCATCAATGACGAATGTCATCGCAATAACATCTATTTTTACTTTGATTATTTATTCATGGATATTTTCACGTCTATTATCAGTAAAATTGAATTTTATTTGGTTAGATGAACGATTAGCATTTGTTTTTACAATAATCTTAGCACTATTTCCTGTGTTTTCTTTAGTTCCTGGATTAGGATTTCCTTTGCCCGCAACTGATGTCGCTTATTATGGGATACTTTTAATTATAGTTTTTCTTTTCAGTGTCGATTATTTCTCAAAATTTAATACTTATTTGGCCGGTTTAATTTCATTTGTTTTTGTTATTAGCAAAGCTCATATGCTTGTGTTAATACCGGTAATCATAATTGCTCTAGTATATGCTCTATATAAAAAGCGAAAAAATATTATTATCTATTCATCTATTTGTCTTTTAGGACTTGTAATTCAGGCTGTATTTTGTTTCTACAGCTTGCAGAACTTTGGTAACACAACTGAAGTAGCTCAGGCATCATTTTCTGTAGGTGAAATGGGAATGCTGAATCAAATTGCATTTAGCTTAGTCTATTTCATTAAATCATATGCTTATATTTTTATCACTTTCGTTGATTTAACTGAACGATTTACACTTTTATGGCTAATATTGATTTTTTTATTTATTATATTTTTGTTTGTACTAGCCGTTTTGAATATCCGCAGAGGTACAAACAGTAGAATATCAGTTTGGTTCTTAAGTTGTAATTTTGTAGCATATCTGTCTGCTTTGTTCTACGCTCTTACATTAAGTGCTGCAGATACTCCTGATGCCGATTTTTTCTCTTGTTTTATTAAGCAGGTCGATGTGAATCTAATTAGATATACAATTGGAGTTCATACTGTTTTACTTTTTGGCACACTGCCTTTCGTAATCTATATGCTTGGTAAAAGTCTTGAAGTACACCAAAGAAAAGCAAAACGAGTTGTTTACCCTTTATTAATTATAATGACCTTTTTTGCTTTGTTCTTTAACAAAGCCTTTGTAGCATTTCCAGAGTTTTGGTCTTTAACAAAGGGAGATAATTGGAGTAGAGAATGGAGCAAGTTGATACACCAGTTTGACAAAGATGAATTCTACATTCCAATTGTTTTTTTCCCTGAGTACAAACAATATGTTAAAACTGAAAATCTTGACATTATCGCTGAGTATTTACCTTATAACGAAAGCTCTTTTGGCTTGAATAAAGCAATCCCGGTTCGTACAATTATAGTACTTTTAAAGGCAGAAAGTGAAACTACAGAAATTCCATGTAAAATGCAAACGTATTGTTGTGGACACAAAGAACATGAAGTAAATTCTCTCTACAAACATGAAAAAAACTTTAGGTTTGTTGTCTTTGATTGCAACGAAAATATAATTACAGATAGTATAGTGTTTTTTAACATTGATAATGAACTAGTGTTGTTGGATACATATATCAGAGTGATTGGAGAGACTACGTTAAATAAGTAAACCAGAGCTGTTTTTCTTTAGCAAAATATCAATATTTGTTTAAAATGATTAACTTTATCTCTTGTAAAAATGAGACTAAATTTAATCATACCATGTGCCGGTTCCGGTAAACGATTTGTAAATGCAGGTTATAATGTTTATAAACCGTTTATTGAGATTAATGCTAAAGCAATGATCGATAATGTTATTGGCCTATTTAATAGAAATGTCAATGTGATAATTGTTGCATCAGAATCTCATAAAGAAGACTTTCAGGTATATGCAGAGAGTGATAGGATAAATGTTTTATACATAAAAGATCATAAAAACGGTCCTGCTTATTCTATATGCAAGGTGCGAGAGCTTCTTAAGCCAAACGAAGCATACTTTGTGTCATATAACGATATCTTCTGGGCTTGGAATTTTTCGAATTTCCTTGCTTTTACTGAACAAAAATGTCCGGATGTCGCAGTTCTAACTCATATTGGTTTTCATCCACACCTGTTTAAAAATAACTTTTCTGCATTTTGTAGACTCAATGGGAATATAATATCAGCAATAAAAGAAAAGGATAGCTTTACATCTGACTGGATGAATGAACATCTATCTGTTGGTGGGTTTTATTTTAGAAAGGGTGAGGACCTTGCAAGAGTTGTAAAAAAACTCGTAGATGATAATAAACGCACAGCTTCAGAATTTTATCCTAGTCAGTCAATTAATTACCTAATTGATGAGGGCAAACAGGTGTTACCATATAATGTTACGAAATTTATTCATTGGGGTATCCCGGAACATATAGAGGATTTTTATAGATGGAAGAGAGTGATGAGCGATTCTGCATCACAAAAAATAGATATTAATGTTTGTATGATGCTTTGTGGTACAGGTGAAAGAATGAGATCAATATCAGAAGTTAATAAGGCCGGACTTATTGTAGGAGAAGATATTAAAATGTATGAATATGTTTTATCAAAGCTTGGGGCTAAAAATATTAGCCTAATTGTGAATGATAAAGTCAATGAGATAGTAGGAGAAAAAAACAGAAAGATAAATGTTAAATATTCAACTGTCTCTCAAACAGATAGTCTTTTACATGCTCAAGAGGAAATAAAACATATGAAAAATACTCTTTTTACATCAAACGACTGTTTTGGGAAATTTGATATAGAAAGACTAAAAGACTTTAACAACTGTGATGTGGTTTTATTTGGTTTTAAACCTTCCTTATTGCAGCAAAAACAAGAGAACGCTCATACATATTTTAATTTTGATGGGGAATCGGTGACGGAAATTTTGATAAAAACAAAATCTGATGATGCTTATGCATTGGCAGGTATGTTTTATGTTCCGGACGGAAGTATCTTTGAATATATAAAGGATATTGACGTAACAGTTTACACCAGTTTTGATCATTTTGTAAAATATCTTATTGAGATAGGTAAACACATTAAATTTGTTAAGATGGAAGATTATGTTCATCTTGGTACTGTTGAGGAATTTAATGAGTTTAAATACTGGCAAAAATTTTATAATGAAAACTAAAAGAATAATATCATTTTTTCTATTGATCATTCTGTTTGTTTCATGTAAGCAAGAGCAGAGTAGAGAATATCATTTGTCTGGTGAAAAAGATATTATTGAAATTACTAATAATGGACAGGAGAAAGCGGTTTTTAGAATTAGTACTAATGGTAATGAATTTTACTCTGAAGAGAAGATAGTTTCATTTATTAAAAATATGGATGAGGAGTATCCAGATGAACCAATGGAGATGAAAGCATTTCGTTTTGTGCGTGATTACACTTGGCATGATGATCTTGTTACACGACATACTTGGGCATATTCTCCATATATTATGGTAAATTCTTTTGGCGGAGGACTTTGTGGCTTCAGATCGGCAACACTGACTAATATATTAATTAAACTTGGCTTTGAAGCTAGATCCTGGTGCCTCGAAGGCCATGTTGTGACTGAAGTATATACGGACAATAAATGGAAACTAATGGATGTTGATTATGGAGTATATTACTTTAATAGTGAAGGTGAGATTGCATCATACGAAGAGCTATGTAATAATCCGACATTAATTACTAATCCTCAAAAAAAAATACTTAAAGAAGAAGATTATTACTATGTAAAAGTATATTCGGGACAACTGGCAAATCTATATTCGACTACAGCTGATAATGTAGAATTTGATGTGAGGTATAATCGTTCGCTTGAAAATGAAGAACTTTATTTTGAATTACCATCTGGTGCAAGTATGACATTTCCGTTTAATAAAAAATATACAGGGAACTTTTATGCATTTGCCGAACTGGATATTCCGTCAGGATATACAGGAAAAATTAATATCCCATTAGTTATAGCTGGTATGACAGGAACAGGAGTTGTGAAATATAATGAAACAAATTTTAAGGTAAATCATTTTGATCCCGTAACAGTTATTAATAAACAAAATGAAATATCCTTTCAACTTGAGATTATAGATAATCCTAATGGGATAAGATTTTTTTATTATATAAATCCATTACTGTATAAAACAGAAAAAGATACTAAGTTCAAGTTGAGTGGTAAAAACTTAGATGATATTGATGTAAATTATTCTGATAGGGAACTCAAATTATTTTTATCGAATGAGGAAGGTTATTTGAATGCTAGACTTGATAGTTTATTATCAGACTTTTTTACGGATTATAACACAGTAGAATTGAAATTTGACAAAGATTATTTGAGTGATTATTTTGACAGAGTAACAAAAATACTTTCAGATGATGATGAATTGTCATCTGCATTTGACCTTAATGGGTTTAGAAGTGATCTTGATAGTATTGCCAATGTATTTCAAGCTGATTCCCTTACTGATTATTCAATGTATTTTCAGAAAGACATTGCTATCTCATCAATAAGTAAATTGTTAAATAATCGAAATCTTAATACAGATTTGTTTTGAAAAGGATAAACTATAATACTAACTTACCTGAAGAAGTAATTTCTGTACCTGGGATGATTTCTGAAAATGAACGCAAATTTCTCTTTAAATATGCTTTGGAATTATATACAGGTAAAGGGAAAATTGTAGATCTGGGCTGCTGGCTTGGTGCTACAACTATTGCACTTGCAGATGGATTGCAGAAAATGGGCAATATCTTTGGGAGTAAAAAACTAATATATGCTTACGAATTATTCAAATGGGATTAAACATATAATAAACATTTGAGTAATATAAAATACGGTAAAAGTTTTTCTGCAGGAGATGATTTTTTAGCTGAATATGAAAATAATATAAAAGCATATAGAGATTTTATTGAAATAAGAAAAGACATAATCAATTCTGGATGGGAAGGAGAAAAGATTGAATTTCTTCTCGTTGATGCAATGAAAACTCAGGAGGTTACACGAAAAATCCTTTCAAATTTTTATCCTTTTCTTATTCCCGGAACATCTTTAGTATATCATCAGGATTTCGATCATTTTCTGACACCATGGGTTCATGTTCTTATATATTTACATAGAGATTTTTTCACTTTTTTTCACGATGTGCCAGGTACTGGTGGTATAGTTTTTAAAATGGGAAAGCGTATTACTTCAGAAGTTCTAAATATAGACTTTATGGACCTTGACGAAGATACAGTTGAGAAAGCTTTTAATTATAATCTTTCTTTGGCATCTAAAACTAAAAAGCAAGGTGTTGCAGCTGCTCATGTGATGTATTATGTCATGCAAAAGAAATACGATAGAGCTTTTTACAAATGGACGGACTATCTTTGGAGTGGATTCGAATTGAATAGTGATTTTTTGGAAGTAAAAGCACTACTTGATAAAGAAAGGACTTCGTTATGATAAAGTATTCGATAGTATTACCTTGTTACAATGAAGAGGAAAACTTACCAGAGATTATTCAACAGTTTTCAGAGATTATCAATCCTGAGAATACAGAGATAATATTGGTTGATAATGGCTCTACTGACGGAACGGAGGAACTTCTTGAATCTAAACTTGTTAGTCTTTCATTTATTACTAAAACAAAGATTAAAAAAAACAAGGGATATGGTAATGGTATAATGCAAGGTCTGAAAATTGCTCAAGGGGAATTTGTCGGATGGACTCATGCAGATTTGCAAACAGACCCTGCTGATATTGTTAAAGCTATAAATATTATTGAAGAAGAAAAGACTAATAATATATTTGTTAAAGGGGAGCGTAATGGACGTTCGGCTTTTGATAGGTTTTTTAGTCGAGGTATGGAGTTTTTTGTAAAGGTTATTTTAAAACATAAGCTTTATGAGATTAATGCACAACCAAATCTGTTTAGCAGATCTTTGCTTGATAATATCAAGAATCCTCCTGACCATTGGGGCCTCGATTTGTATTTTTATTACCATGCTGAAAAGTTATCATATAATTTTAAAAGAATTCCGGTTAGCTTTCCAGAAAGAAAGCACGGAGAATCAAAATGGAACAGCGGATTTTTAGCACGGGTTAAGTTCTCAATAAAGATGTTAAATTACTGTTTTGAAATTAGAAGAGATGAAAAAGATAAGTCATAGAATAAATACTATTAAGCAGTTAAAACAAGTACCAGTAACAAATGGGGTCGAAATAGATGTGCGTGATTATAATTCAGAATTGATATTGTCTCATGACCCTTTTTCAAATGGAGAACTTTTGTATGAGTTTCTTAAGAACTACAGACATTCAACACTTATTATAAATTAAAAAAGCGAAGGAATAGAATTTAAAATCTTAGAGCTATTAACGGAATTTGGAATCGATGATTTCTTTTTTTTTGATTGTTCTTTTGCGATTATTAGTAAGTTTATTTCTAGTGGAGAAAGAAGATTTGCAGCAAGATACTCAGAAATTGAGAGTTTACAGACAGTTTTAAACTTGAAGGATAAAGCAGAATGGGTTTGGGTAGATTGCTTTACGTCAAGCCCTCATGATGAAGAGTTGTTTAGAATCTTAAAGAAATCTGATTATAAAATTTGTATAGTCTCTCCGGATCTGGTTGGTAGAAAAAATGAAATTCCCGAATACGTTGACTTTATTAAAAAAATCAATATTATTCCAGATGCTGTTTGTGTTAAGTTGTAGAATGAGGCTTATTGGAACTTAACTACTTTTGAGTGATTACCAAGTTTAGAAGTTTATCAGATATTAACTATTAAGTTAAAATATTATATTTGTTTATGGAATTGTCTTTAATCATACCACTTTATAATGAAGAAAATAACATTGATGAGTTAGTTGATCGTTTATCAAAAAGCCTTAATGATATTGAATTAACTTATGAGTTGATACTAGTAAATGATGGTAGTACTGATGAAACAAACGATATCCTTTGTAAATTTAATGCAAATAGTAATGTCAAAATTATTACTCTCATTAAGAATTACGGGCAGAGCATTGCAAACAGAGCAGGAATAGAAAATGCAACCGGGAAGTACATATTATGTATGGACGGTGATTTACAACATAAACCTGAAGATATTCCTAAAATAGTATCTTATTTAGATAAAGGATATGATTTGGTAAGTGTGTATAAAGACAGTGGAAGTAAGCAAAGTATAGGTTCAAAAATAGCACATAGATTAATATCAAGAATCAGCAAAACTGATTTGCGATATTATGGAATTAGTGTTAAAGCATTTAGACGAGATTTGATTAACACTGGGGATTTATATGGTAACACACATAGATATATTGGAATAAGCCTTGCAAAAAATGCTAAAAAGTATATTGAAGTTCCTATTACTATTGACAACAGAGAAACCGGGAAATCAAAATACAGACATAAGCAGTGGTCTGTTCTATTTGAACTTTTTACACTTAAACTGATGCTAAAAGATATTGATGGTTTATCAAAATATTTTCGAAAAGCAGGATTAGTTTTAGGCTTTTTAGGAGTCGTCGGCGTTGCAATAACTATTTGCCTCGATATTTTTGCTGATCTTAATATCGGTCGGGATTTTATAATAGAATTCATTTTTATGAATTTTGTAATTATTGTCGGGATTTTATTTTTTATTTTAGGACTTGTACTTCACATTTATCAGAAAGAATCAAGTAGTACACCTTATATTATCAGATCAAATGACTAAAAGAACTGGACTGTTTATTAATGCAGATGATTTTTGTTTGTCAGATAGTATTACAAACGCTATTGTAGAATTATCGGCAAAAGGTAAAATTGATAGCACTTCAGTGGTTGTTAATAATGATTTATTAAATCTTAAAGAAAATTTGATGCGCCTTAATAATTTTGAAACAGGTCTTCATTTAAACCTTTGCGAAGGAAAACCAGTTACTGAAATTGCGCAGGTCAAAAGTCTTGTGAATAATGAGGGGATATTTTATAATTATAAGATTTTGTGTATAAGGTATATAATTGGTTTGGTGAAAAAAAGTGAGCTTTTTCTTGAAATAACTAATCAATACAAATTATTAGAAAAATATACTAAAGTTAGTCATGTTGATTCACATAAACATATTCATTGTTATCCGTTTATTGGTGAAAATATTTTAAAATGTTTACATACTATTGGTGTTATGAATATTCGTAATCCCTATCCTGTATTATATAAACAGAAAAAATATTTGATATTAAGATGTTTTTGCAGCAGAAGAAGGTGGAGAAAACTAGTAAGTAACTTCAACACTCCGGAAGGTTTAATTTCAATATATAAACTAGATAATCTATCGGATGTGATGGAAGATTTCAAGCACAGGAATCTTGAGATAATGGCACACCCATCAATTGAGAATGAAGGGGGTTATTTGGACAATAATAAGGAATTTAATATTTTATTGAACAGATGAAAAGCTTGGAAAATAGACACGGCTTACTAAAAACTATTTCCATATTATTGGTTTTTACCTTGGTTGTGTTGATTTCTTTATCCTTTCTGTACACTAGAAAAGTGAACTTCCTTTCAGATATTAAAATTGTCAGTAAAGAAAATATTAAAGTTTGCATTGAAACACCTTTGAACAAGCATTTGGAATATTTTCCAGTTAAGGATACTATTTTTATTGAATCTAGACCGATAAAAAGTATTCTCATCATTAAAAATAGTGGTGAGTATGAAATTAATTCAATAGAGTCATTAAATACGTACAATAAACAGAATGACGAAGTAGAAATTTTTATTAAAACTCAAACAAAGTCTTATTTTGGTATTATCCTTTGGTATTGGAATACTCATAGATTTTTAAGAGTTAATTCTGCGATATTATTGGGTGTAATACTTGTGTTTCTAGTTGGTTTAAGCATTTTGTCATTGTATAATCAACTGAAGAAAAAAGGAATTTTGTTTAAAATCAAATCTAGAATATTTCGAATTCTTTTAAATAGAAATACCCTTAAGTACAGAGCAGCACCAATTAAGCTTAATTCATTTAACAAAAAGTTCCTGATAATTCTTGTCATAGTTGTCTTACCAATATTATTTACTCATCTTAATCGTCCTTATTCATATTCTGCAGAGGAAAAGAAAAGAGCATTAGTAGCGTTTGAGATGAAACTTACAGATAATTATCTTGAACCAAGTCTTGCCGGAGAGCCGTATTATAATAAGCCACCTGTTTTTAATTGGTTTCTTATCCCGTTTATTAAATGCGAAAATGTTGAATTTGCTACCAGATCAGTTTCGGTAAGCTTTTTAATTATTTGTTCAATAGTTTTGTTTTTTCTGATTAAGAAAGACACAAACTGGGAACATGCTCTATTAACAGCATTTTTGTTTATTTCATCTATATATATATTACTATATTTTTCATTATTTCTCTATATCGATGGCTTTTTGGTGCTTTTGTTAATATTAATAATTTATCTAAATTTTCGATTTATAAAACAAGGTAAGTATTTAGCTGCATTTGTATTAAGCTATTCACTTTGTGCAATTGCATTTTTAACAAAAGGGATTCCTGCAATTTGGTTTCAGGCTGTTTCTGTTATTTCAGCATTACTGATAAATAGAAACCTTAAAAAGCTTTTATCCTATCAACATTTTATTGGTATTTTAATTTTTATACTAATTGTTGGAGGTTATTTTTATATGTACTCTGGAAACTCCTTTGACTTTGTACAAAACTTGTTTTGGCAAAGTGCAAAAGTGAGCAAAGCTGGTGTTTTAGAAATTTTTTATCATATTTTATCATTTGCTGGAAGGAATATCTTGTTTTACCTTCCTTTAGGATTGTTTTTCCCTTTATTGTTTTTTAAACAAAATATAATAGCAATAGTTAAAGATAAAAGACTCTCATATTTTGCAATAAATATTCTTTTTGGATCCGCTGTTTTTTTAACTAGCCCAGATTATAGCCAGTATTATATTTTAATGTATGTCCCTCTTTATATCGAAATTATACTTTTCATTATTAACTCTAGCAAGTCGCTTGACAGGAGGCAAAAAGTAATTTTTATTCTTGTGAACATTCTATTGATTCTGCCTTCATCCGTTTATTTTATAACATCATTGCAAGAACCTGTATTAGTTTTTACCATTATTTTTGCTGTGATATTATTAGTCTTATTTGTACTTCTCCAGAAACATATTGTAACTCTGATTCTGTTCGCAAGTTTTGCTATTATTGGTTTCAGACTATTTGAAAACAAATTTGAAGGTAATTTTATATCAACCGAACAAGAGTTAATGGAAAATACTAAAGTGTCATGTCAGAGAATTTCTCAAAATTACTCATCAGCAGGATTTTATTTATATACATCAGAAACTCCTATAAATTCTGTCCCTGTATTTTATCTAAGTTATTTTTCTGGAAAGCAGGTATTGTTTTATGATAAATGTGTGGATTATGAAAATGCAATCCTATTTTTAGATAAATCATCTTTACCTGAAAATGTGTATATTCTTGACTCAATACCTCAAATGTCTAAAAGAAACAGCAAGTGGGAATATAATCCTCTATATATGATTAAGTTCGATGAAAGTGTTGAATTAGTGTTTGATGGTACTGAATTAAATAGAAATTTGTTTTAGTTTCAAATAAACTACTGATCAAGTTTTTCCTGTAGTTGGATAACCGAGTCCCAAATACTCCAGTCTTTATTTCCCCATTCGTGGTAAATATGCATAAAGTTTGGTTTGAATTCTGATCTAAAACCATCAAATGTATAGCCTTTGGATTTGTCCCATTGAATATCATTATTTGCATATTCTGTAATCCAATTGTATTCTTTCGGAATATTTGGATGATTCTGTAAACCAAATTTCCATACAGTGAGAGCCAAAGTCCCTTGATCACGCGTTTTTGTGTAATCGTTCGAAAACTCTTTTATTGTTTTGTCATGCCAATAGTTAAGAAAATCTTCTGAAGAATCATCAAATAAAAATACTCCTCCATTCCAATGTTGCCAGTTAAAAGGAATATTTACATTATATTCTTTAAATAAGTACTCTGTTAAGTGATTACATTTTGGGGCTTTAAATTCAAACTTTTTACCTTCTTTGGTTTCCCAGAAATTACATTCTTTATTAAATCTGATACCTGATGTTCCCCAAAGTTGTTTTTCATAATAAGGATAGTCAAAAAGAATAATCTGATTCTCTGAATTATACCAGCATTTATTAGATTTATTGAACCTAAACGCCGTAAGATTAAACTCGTTGACAGGTAAGACATATCTTAACAATAAGTATCTGATATTATTTAAAAGGTTTAAAAATGGTTTTGCTTTATATTTTTTGAATTGTTCCCGCAACTCTTCAGATTGCTTCTTAATTATAGGGTCTGTTAAATTAATTTTTCCAAAAGTTTCTGATAATTTCATATTGAAAATACCTTCTTCTTTTGCGTTTCCTTCAACACAATTGCAATTCATTGCATGAGGGGAAAACTCATTTATCTTACAATGATCAGATGCAAAACTTATTGGGGAAGAATAATGCGAAAAAATTTTATCAATATTGCTATTTATCGCAACAATATCACCATCCAAATAACAATAAGTATGACCTTTTTCAAGGAATTTATTAATTCCGGTCTTAATATAAATACTTGCTTGGTGATTGTTGTATTCTATGGGAGTTCTAATGTCAATAATTTTATCATGAAGTATTGGGATTTCATTTCGTTGAATATCTGTAAGAACAATAATCTCGTTTTTTGAAAAGTTACGTATGAATTGTAGCGAAAAATTTAATTCTTCGATATGTTCCTTACCTCCTGTAACTACAAAAACGAATTTTTTCATTTTTAAAAATCTTGTGTTTTGTAAATTTCAAAATACTTTAATGCAATTTTAATAATTTCCTCTTGATTATGACCGTGTTTTCTTAATTGATTTATTTTATCTTCAAAATCTGTTTCCAGAATTTCTCTGTATTTAGGCTCAGATATCATGAAGTTTTCAGGTAGTAACTTGACTAAATCATCTGCAATATTCTTATTATAATTGTCTTTTATCTTTGCGAAAAACTCATAAATATCATTTTTTAGGACTAAAACAGAGTTTTTTTCACGTTCTAATGCTTCAGATTGCCATGCTTTGAGTAGCTGTATCAAGCCTAGCAGTGCTCGTAGGTTTTGTTTAGTATGTTCGAGATCTGTATTAAAATTCTTAGAATATAAACTATAAATTTCAATAATTTTATTCAATTTTTCCGAATTAAAATACTTTAAGCTAAGTTCTTTTGGTTTGTCAACATGGTTAAAAAAGATATAGCATTTATTATTATTGGCGAAATCAATAATGTCTGGAATCTCATTGTAATTAGTCTGAAGTGGACAAACCGAAATTTGCATATTTCGTGATTTGTTTTGCATAAATTTATTGAAAATCTCAAAGTTTTTAAGCACTAAATTAAGATTCCCACCTTTTCGAATTTCACTATAACTTGTATTGTTAACAGAGTCGAGAGAAATTACTGTGATAAAGTTTTTATTCTCAAGTAGCTTAATGATTCTATCATTTAAAATACTTCCATTAGTTTGAATATTTATTAAACAATTTGGATTGACATCAAGAAGTATTTCCCAGATTTGATAATAAATATTTATCAGAAATGGTTCCCCACCAATAAAATTGGCATACTCCAGTTTTTTTAGATAAGGTTTAATTTCTTCAATGAAATCATTATTATAAAATGAATTCGAACTTGTTTTATCACGTTCACACATAATACAATCAAAATTGCATTGATGTGACAATTCAAAATCAATTCTTGTAATGTGTTTCTTAAGTGATTGGTATTTATAACAATTAGCCATTAATCCGGAAAAATTCTGGTTTAAAAGATTATCATTACAAATATTGCAGCCTAAAAGGAAATTATTATTTCGGATGTATTTTTGATGAACTTTGCGTGGAGTAGATTCTAGAATTTCTTTAATTGTGTTTGTTGGGTATCTGCCATATAAATAGGAATTTTTGTTAAGACAACATGCACCAACTTCTCCATCAGGATGGAAATAAAGGGCAGTGAAAGGTGCACGGCAAATAGTTTTTTCATTTGAAATACTACTGTGATATTTTTGTAATATAGCGTCAGGTACAGAAGAACTAATATTTTTGTTGAATTTTTTCATTGGCAAAGCCACTTTTTATACCATTTTTCCAAAACTGCAACCTTCCATAATCTCCAATGGTCTTTTTCGTCAAGGTATTTTTCTACTGCCTTCTTATTAATTATCTTGGCTTTTATTAGTTCTGAGTTCTTAAGATTGTTTTTGTACCAGTCAAAATCCATATAATAATCATCCGGTCCGGTAAAACCCTGTTTCTTCCTTTCAATAATTTCTTTAGGTAAATCTTTCTTAAGTATATTCCTTAAAAGAACTTTCTGTTTTTTCTTGTCATAATAGACTTTTTGGTCAAGACTTAGCATTAAAGATGAAATTTCTTTATTTAAGAATGGAACTCTAACTTCAAGTGAATTAGCCATGCTTGCTCTGTCTACTTTCGTTAAGACCAATTCGCCCATAAAACATTTAATGTCAATAAATTGAAATCTTTTAGGAATAGGTAAACTTTCGTCGTAAAATTTTCTGTAGAACTCTGAGGTGTCTTCGGGAATATTTGAATGGAAATCGGGATGTAATAGTTCTGTCAACTCATCCTTATCAAAATTGCCCATTGCCATTGCTTTTGAATATGAATCAATATCAAAATTATTTATGGGTAGTTCCCATCCCCATTTTTTTGAATCTCTGATTTGTTTTTTATCTACATGCCATAAGTAGTCTCTATGCCATGTATAACCTGCAAAAAACTCATCGGCTCCTTCTCCTGACAATACAGCTTTATTATTTTCAGAAGCTAGCTTTGATACCTGATATGTAGGTATAATCGAAATGTCTGCAATAGGTTCATCATAATAATACATTAACATATCTAGGATATCTAAGGATTCTTGTCCTAGTATCTCTGACTTATGATTTGTCTTGAATTTATCAGAAACAATTTTTGCGTATTTATGCTCACTTTTATCCCAATTATCAAAACCAATAGAAAATGTATTGATACCTTCTTTCAATTCTGAAAAATACTTAACCATTAAACTCGAATCATAGCCTCCACTTAAGAATGAGCCTACTGGAACATCACTTCTGATATGAATACCAACCGACCTTCTCACTAGCTCATCAACTTTTTTAGTAATTGATTTTCTACTAGCATTAATATTGTCAAACTTGAATTTATGATATTCATATTTATGAATGTCTAAATTGCTGTTGATTTCTATATAATGAGCAGGTTCAATTTTAAAGATATTGTTAAATATTGTGTTTGGAGAAGGAATATATCTGTAAATAAAATATTCACTTACAGACTTCTTATTAATTTCTCTGGGAATGTTTTTATTTTCAATTATTGCTTTTATTTCTGAAGCAAATATAATTTGTTCATTATCAAAATAGTAATACAAGGGTTTTATTCCGAACCTGTCTCTGGCAAGAAATAGTTTTTGATTCTTTTCGTCCCATAATGCAAATGCAAACATCCCTTCAAGTTTATCGAGCATTTTCATTCCCCATTCTTCAAAAGCATGAATAACAACCTCAGAATCGGTATTTGATTTGAATTTATGTCCCTGTTTGACTAGATCTTCCCTTAATTCTTTGTAATTATATATTTCACCATTTATTGTTATCCAGATGGTTTGGTCTTCATTTGAAAGTGGTTGAGTTCCTGTGTCACTAAGATCAAGGAAAGACAATCTTCTATGTCCCAGAGCTAGTTTGTCATCTGCTGAAAAATACGAACCAAAGCCATCAGGACCACGATGTGTGAGAGTATCACGCATTCTATAGAACAGGTCGTGATCTATTTTCGATTTACTATTCCACCATCCCGTTATCCCGCACATAGTAATAATCGTCTTTTAATTGTTTTAAATAAGCTTTTTGGAGCTTCTGTAAGTAGCTTTCGTATTTTTTTAGAGATTTTTTGTATTCCTTGTATTCTTTTGAAAGTTCTTTCTTCGATTTTAAAATAAACCTGTATTCCTTGCAAATACTTGAGTAGATTTCAGGTTCATAATATATCCATGCTTCATCATCAAGAAGGCTTTCAAGAATTTTAATATTATTATATTTAAAATCAACGATGTCGTATTTCTTTGAAATTCCCTGTGGGTGGTCGTTATAAACCGACCATGTCTCGTTAAAATATTTGAGCTTTGAGCCTTTTATTATCTCAAGATGCAGAGCCCAGCTAAGAGAAAACTCAGATGATTTATAATTTTCAAGAAAACCTTTTATGTCTTTGTTCCTAAAAATCAAGGATGCCGTAGGGATTATATTTCTTTGTAATAAGGCCCATGGCATAAAATCAGATGAATAATTATTAAACTGCGAATAGGTTTTCCATTGATTTTGTGTTCTTTTTAAGAAATGCTCATCTTCGCTCTGATTAGATTGTTCAATCTTGGCATCATGAAAGCAGCCTGAGTATTCAGAATTGTGCTCGAGAAAATCTATTTGCTCCTGAATCTTTTTGTCATAGCACCAATAATCATCACCATCGAGAAAGCAGTAGTATTTTGCATTAACCAGTTTTGATAGTTCTATTGCTGATTTAAATGGACCTAAATTTTCAATATTTCTTTTATAAAGAAGTTTATCAGCATATTTGGAGGAAAATTCATTTAGAATATCAGAAGTGCCGTCAGTAGAACAATCATCAAGGATAATAATCCTGAACTTAAAACTTGTCTTTTGTTCAAGAATTGAATTTACACATTTCGAGATAAAGCTTTTATGATTGTGAGTTAATATGGCTATATCTAGTTTTATTTCTTTATTCTCTTCTTGCACTTTTCTCTAATTATAGGTTATTTATACAAATTTAATATTCTTTTACAGATTTTTACCGGATTGTTTAAATCTCTCTACCAGCTTCTCAATATCAGATCTATGAAATTCTCCAATTAGTAACTCTGGGGGAACGTTTAAAAAGCCAACCAATGCTTTTTTTTGTTCTTGCTTAATATCTATTGAATTGATTACTGTATTTATCTTTTGTAAGTATGATTCCTTTTGTTCATCGCTTTCATTTTTAAGTTGGGATAAAAGGTTTTCAGTAAGTATATCAGATAAAATATCATTACTTAAATCTTCAAAACTACTTTCAGTAATTGCTCTTTTACGATCTATAATTTCTTTTATTTGACCTATTATCTCCTGAAAGCGTGAATTATTTTGTGCAATTATATTGCCTCCTTGCTTTTGGGTGTTTTTATTTAGGAGATCAATTATATTCTTTAACTCTTCAGTTTCTAAATTTTCAATTGAGGCAAAAGCAGGTAGAATTACAATCTTCGGTAAAAGGTTTATTAGATTATCATTACAATAATTGATTAAATCGGGAAGATCTTTATAATTTTTGTGAGTAACAAGACATTTTACATTAAGTTGTTTCTGCTTTTCTTTTAGATAATTATTAAAGTATTCAAGGTTATTAAGTGTTTCCTCAAGAATTGCATTTTTTCTTATTCTTTCGTAGTTCTCCTTTTTCAGCGAATCAATAGATATTGTTAAATTGAAATTTAGTTCATTCAGATAGCTTTTTACTCTGTCATTTAAAACAGTTCCGTTTGATGATATGTACAAGTTTAAATTTGGATTAAGAATTTTTATTTTATCCCAAATTTTATAGTAAATATCAAATAAAAATGGTTCACCTCCAGTGAATGCAGCATATTTCAAATTTGGGATAAAATTATCAAGTTGATTAACAAATCTATCATCGTATGGAGAAATGTACGCTTCACCTTTTTCTCTGTTTTTCCTTATTTGATTTGAGTATTCACCTGAACACATTATGCATTCTAAGTTACAGATATTATCTAGTTGAAATTCTATAGAAACAGGGAATCCACTTTTATCAAGTGTTATATAATCATATTTATTAAATCCTGCACCGTGAGTTAAACCTTGTTCAATAGCGGTCTTGCATGAGAAACAACCTTTGTCAAAATTTCCATTAAAAATGGACTTTAAAAGTTCTTTCCTGCGTTTTCCATTCCATATCTCTTGTATGCTATTTTCAGGATATCTACCCAAAATATACCCTCTGTTATAATGACAAGAGAATATCTCACCAGAAGGCTGAAATAGGAGAGACGCTTCTGCTGCTTTACATCGATATTTAGGTTTACGGAATAGCATCACTTAATTTTACGCAATTTACAATAATTATAGCATATTGTAAAAATTATGGCAAAAAGCTTTAGTGACAATTTAATTGTTAAATTTGTAAGGTATAAGTCTTAATATGATGTTTGGCAATACAAAAAAGAGAATAATAAAGCAATACAATCAGCTTCGTGAGAAACGAAATTACTTCGCTTTTTGTCAGGCTCCATTTATGGCATTGAGGTTTCATCGTAATGGGGGAGTGCAGATGTGTTGTCATCATATTGACTTTCAATATTTAAATGAAAAATCTCTTGAAGATATTTGGTTTGGTGCTGAATTGGATAAAATGAGAAAACAAATGAAAGACTATGAGATACCCGATTCTTGCAGATTTTGTTCAGATCCATTTTATGCAGGGGATTTTTCTAATGTTAATGCCTTGGCTTTTGACTATCTTAAGCCAAATTCGAACGGTTTTCCAGTCCTAATGGATTTTTCCTTAGAGAATACATGTAATCTTTCGTGTATTATGTGTGATGCTAGTCTTTCATCGTCTATTCAAAGGGATTTGGGTATTAAGGAAAAACAGACCAAGTTTCAGTATGACGAAAACTTTATCGAACAACTTACTCCCTTTATTGAGCATCTTAAAGTTGCTGTTTTTACAGGAGGAGAACCATTCCTAATAAAACCATATTATGGAATTTGGGAAAGAATGTTAAGCATTAATCCTGATATAGTTTTTAATATCACAACAAACGGTACAGTTTATAATGACAAAATTGCTAAACTTCTGATTTCTGGGAATTTTAATATCACTGTTTCTTTGGATAGCCTAAACAAGAAAGTGTACGAAGAAATAAGAAAAGGAGCGAAGTTCGAGCAAACTCTAGAAAATGTTGAACAATTTGCAAGGATTTGTAAGGATAAAGGAACAATTTTTACAATTACAGTTTGTCCAATGCAAATTAACAGTAAGGAAATGCCCGAAATAGTTTCGTATTGCAATGAAAAGAACTGGGATTTTTCATATAATACTGTTCTAAAACCATGGAATCAAGCATTGTGGTCTTTGCCATTAAACGAGTTGTCAGGACTGGTATCGTATTACAAAGATTGTAAATTTGAGACAGCTGAGAATCAGCAACAGATAGATAATCTAGATAAGTTTAATTCCTTAATTAAATTGCTCGAAAACTGGAAAGAAAAGTTAAACGAGCTTAATTTGAAGAAACTTAGCTCTAAACAAAAACAGGATTATAGGGATTCCTTGTTATATCTGATTAAGGAAAAACTTGATAATAAAGAAGAGTTAATTGAAAATATAAATGATGTAGTGTCTCAAATACCTGAAATATTGATAAGACAGGAACTTGTTGATTATGTTAAAAATATGTCATCAAAAATTATTAAGAAGGAATTTGATGATTATGATACCGACACAATTGCTTATCACTTATGCATAGTAGCATTTAATTTGTAAATGACAGAAAAGAACAAATACATATTGTCAAAAGATATACTTGAAGAATATAATTCTCAGCGATTAGAGCAAAATAAAAATTTGCCTGTTTGTTTAGCTCCCTGGAAAAGTTTACGAATTTTACCCGATGGTAATATAACTGTCTGTTGTCATAATAATTCTTATTCTCTTGGGAAATTTCCGGAAGTAGGCTTGTTGCAAGCCTGGAAATCGGATAAGATTCAAGCATTGCAAAAGAAAATCTCAAAAGCAGACTTTACTTATGGTTGTCAGGTTTGTTATCCAGCATTTAAAAGTAAAATGTTCGATTCTGTTAATCCAAATCTTTACGAGGAATACCCTAAAAATGATGATTATCCTGTAATACTGTACTTTAAAAGTGCAACCGAGTGCAATCTGGAATGTATTATGTGTTCCGAGTACTCATCATCATCTATTAGAAAAGGATGCAAAACAGGATATGAGGAAATATTTGATGATGATTTTTTAAATCAGGTATTTGAATTTATTCCTCATATAAAGGAAGCCAGATTTAGCGGTGGTGAACCATTTCTTAACAGAATATACTACAAGGTCTGGGAAAAGATATTAGAGACAAACCCCGATTGTAAAATCTCAATTCAAACTAATGGAACAATATTAAACAGTGAGATTAAATCGCTTTTAGAGTCAGGCAACTTTCATTTAAACATATCTATTGATGCTATTGACCCTGATATATATTCAGAAATTCGGGTAAATGGTGTTTTTAGTAAGTTAGATAAAAACGTAAAATATTTTGCAGATTATTCTCAACGTAATAATAGGATTTTAGGAATTACTGCATGCGCTATGAAAGATAATTCGAACCAGTATTTTGAAATTCTCAAATATGCAAATAAGAACAATGCTAAAATATGGTTTAGTGATGTTAGCTTTCCTTTGATTAATGCTTTGTGGATTATGTCAAGCGAGGCTTTAAAAGAAATTATCGAAACGTACAAATATTTAAAAATACCAGAAGATACACAACTCTAAAAACAAAATGCGATTGTTTATAGAGATCTTTTAAGCAGAATTGAAAGGCTATGTCAAAATGCTTTGTTGCGTGAGCAATCAAAAGATAATTATATCTCTAAAAACGATTTAATAAAAAAACTGCAATTAATTTTTGCCAACAGTATTGCCAACAATCCAAATGTATGGAGTAAGCTTAATACGGTTTTTAAAGAATTACCGAATAGCGATTATTTTGATTTAAGCTTAGAAATTAAAAAATTATACTCTCCAGATTTCGCCTACGAACATTTTGGTAGACTGAGTAAAGAAAATTTAAAGCAGAATTTTGAGATGTTAGTGTTTGAGTAGATTAAACTTTTCGCAGTTTTCGGTTCGCAGTTCACTGTTAAAAGAGAAAATCGAGAACCGAGAACAGAAAACTCATTTCTCATCAATAACCTTCATCAAATCTTCAATTGTAATCAGACCAGGAATGACTTCATCATCAATCATAATATCGTATTCTTCCTCAATATCCAGAATAATATCTACAATTCTGGTTGAATTTATTTTTAAGTCAGCAATAATTCTGGATTCAGGTTTGGCATTTTGTACCAATTCCTTGTTATATGAATATTTCTCTATTATTTTAAGTATTTTATCCATTCTTATTTTAGTTTCTTTAAGATTAAACATGAGTTAATATCACCAAATCCAAAACTAGCTTTCGCAACAGTATTAAGTTCAATGTTTTCGATTAATTGATGAGGTATTTTATCTTTTGAAATTAGTTTTTCTATTTCGGGATTAATTTCTTCGCAATTTATCGAAGGAAACAAAAACTTATAATGCATTTCCAGAATTGCTGCGATTGTTTCGATAGTTCCTGATGCTCCTAATGAGTGTCCTGTAATAGATTTTAAGGAATTGATATATGGGAAATCATCACCATATCTGTTAAGGCTTTCTGCCCAGTTTTTTATTTCCCTTGAATCTGCCATTGTTGAGCTAAGATGTCCACAAATTGCATCAATCTCATTAGGGCTTATATCAGCATCTTTAATACAATCTTTTAAGCAACGTTGTACTCCTTCATAACCAGGAGCCTGCATAGAGCCATCTTTTCTTTGACCTCCGCTATTTAGGGATGTCCCAATTATTTCGGCATATATTTTAGCATTTCTGGCAACAGCAGTTTCATAATCTTCGAGTAATAGTACTCCTGCTCCAGCAGCAGGGACAAATCCAGCAGCTGTTGAGCTCATTGGACGACTTGCTTGTTGAGGAGTGTCGTTATAAACTCTGCAAAGTACTCTCATAGAATCGAAGCAACCCCAAACATAAGGAGATGCAATTTCAGAGCTACCAACTATCATTCTCTTAGCATGTCCGTTTCTGATTCTTTCTGCTCCCAGAATTATTGATTCTGCACCAGTTGAGCATGCTGATGAATTTGCGGATACCTGGTTTCCAAGAGCCAATAAAAACGAAATGTTTGCACTTGCTGCGCTAAACATTGTAAATTCTGCAATATTACTTCGCAGTCGTCTTACTTTTCCTTCCGAGATCATCGGGAAAATTTTATCAGAGAAAATATCAATATTTCCGACGCCACCACCTATAATTACACCGTTGTCGTAATCGGTTTCCGATTCAATTGGGTCAGGAATTTCAAAGCCTGCATCTTTCCACGCTTCAGCTGCTGCAAGACTCGAGTATTTTACATTATCACCTGAATCGGTGAATTGATATTTATCGAAAAAATCCTGAGCTTCTGTTTGTGAAATATCCGGAATACCACCAATCTGACATGCAAAGTTTAATTCTTCCAGTTCGGGAAGAAATTTAATCCCCGATTGCCCTTCTTTTATTGCTTTTAGGAATTTATCAATTCCTGTTCCGTTTGAAGCAACAACCCCTAAACCTGTTACAACTACTCGTTTTCTCATTTTGCTTCTATAATTTTAATATTTGCTGTTAATCTGGCAACTATACTTCCATCTGTTTTTGTCATCTCGACATATGATTTCAGGATGTTGTGCCTAAAATATATCTTTTCTCCTTTAATTATCATTTTTTCTCCATACTCCGCATTGTTAAAAAACTCTGTTTCTATATTAGACAATACAGGCATAAAATTAAATTCATAGTCATCAGTAAGATATATTAGATGACAAACCATTCCAATCTGACCCATTGTCTCAACCATTATAACACCGGGGACTAATGGATTGTTTTTAAAATGTGAATTATAAAAAGGTAAATTCTTATGATATGTAAATGTTCCCGTTATTGTTTTATCGTCAACATTTTCTATTGAATCAACGAAACAAAAATCGGGACCATAAGGTAATGCTTCTAATATTTTCTTATTTATTTCCATCTAATAAATACTTAGTAATTGTTCACCACCATCAACATTGATGATAGAACCATTTATCCATTCCGATTCCTCAGATGCCATAAATGCAATAACTTTTGCAACATCCTCGGCAGTAGTTAATCTTTTATTTGGATTTCTTTGCTTTGCTTTTTCGATAAAACTATCATAATCAGGGAATACTTTAAGTGCTTTTGAATCAGTAATTCCAGCATTAATTAAGTTGGTTCTGATACCTTTATCTGCCAGTTCAATAGCCATATACTTTACATTTGATTCCATTACCGATTTTGCAGCAGCAACGGCAGCATAGTCTTTCAAGACCATTTTTGTGCCTTCACTGGTCAGACCTAGTACAGAAGCATTACTGCTAAATAAATCATTTTGCAATAGTAAATCTGTCCATTTATAAAGACTAGTTCCCATCGAATCAATTGTATGTTGGAAGTCTTGCAGATATAGTTTTCTATCCGGATTATCTTCACTTGCAAACATTGTATTCAGATTACCATCAGCTATCGAATGGAGTAAGAATGAGATATTGTTTCGAATCTTAGATGATTTTTTTAATTCCTCAATAACTCGCATTTGATTATCTTCATCAATGATGTTCAGATTGAATTCCAGAACATCTGATTTCTCTTTCAATTTGTTTATTTCAGGTTTAATTATTTCAAGGCTACTTTTTAGTTCTCTGTAAACAAGAATAAGATCAAAACCTTTTTTAGAAAGAATTTTTGCGCTGGCTAAACCAAAACTGCCCGTTGCACCTAAGATCAATGCGTATTTTCTCTTTTTCTGATTCATCTGATTAGCTTAAGCTGAATTATTATCTACAAACTTACATAAAGTTTTTAATTAATACAATCCACAGTTTTAGTGAAAAACTTATTGTAAGTCTCCTACTGTGGGATTTATTTGTATATATTTCAAAAACACAAAAAAATCTTTTACAGTGGAAATATACATAATTTAAGATGATATATTTTAGCAATTTAGTACCTTTGAAAAAAAAAATGAATTCAATGTTTCATACATTATATTTTGAAGGGACACGCAATTGTAATCTGAATTGTAAGTATTGCTCAACAAAATCTAATGTTAAAACAAAATATCCTGATATACCTACAAATAAGATTATTGAAAGAGTTTTTAAACCTGCCTGGGACCTTGGTACCAGAATGATTGACTTTAGCGGAGGGGAATTCCTGATTCGAAAAGATGCTTTTACTTTGCTAAAAGAGGCAAATGATATAGGTTTTCGCATTTCTCTGGTAACAAATGGTAAGCTAATCAATCAAAAGATGATTGATAAATTGCAAAATACTCTTGGTGATAATCTATTGTTATCACTTGGTGTTAATTCCTTTGACGAAAAAAATATTGAAACCAGAGACTACGAAGCTAAAAAAACACTTGATATAATTAATCTTGTTGAGAGAAATGGTATCGGTATAAATATGGTGGTTACAATTGGTAAATTCAATGCCGATACTTTTGAGGATACTATTAGCTACATTGATAAGCTTAGATTACCATACAACAGAACTCCTTTTGTTCCTAGAAATGCAGACTGTGGCAGCCTGATGTTTGATAAGGAAACAATGAGAAATAAAATACATCCAACATTATTAAAATATTACAGAGGATATGTTAGTTATATTCCATTTTTCTTAAATGAAGATGAGTATTTTAAACATTCGAAACAGAATCGCGAAGTTTCGTTAGTACCTACAAATCCTTCTGTTGGTTGTTGGGTTGGCTCTTTTTATGGAATTAATCCTGAGGGAGAAGTCGCTCCATGTCCTTTGTTGCTTGATCATGTGTCTGGAGGTAATGTTTACAAGGAAAGCTTGTATGATATTCTTTATAATTCAGATTTATTTAAGAATATTGTAGATAGAACAAAGCTTAAGGGTAAATGTGGGACATGCAAATATAATTACACTTGCGGTGGTTGTAGAGTAATGGCTTATTATCAATCAGGAGATGTAATGGCTGAGGATCCTACATGTTTTATTGAAGATTTATCTGAGGAGGAACTTCAAGAACTAGAAGAGAAAACTTATAAGAACTTTAAAAACTACAACAGAATGACTGCATTTGGTGGAGTCTTCAAAAAGGATTAATCATTTTTTAATTTAACTGTTTGGTAGTCTTCTACACTCTCTTTAACAACAGCACCCGGTTCAACAAAAACGTGTTTTCCGATTTTAACATCAGGATAAATTAAAGAATTTGGACTAATCACTGTATATGAACCAATTTCAACATCTTTTAAGATATTGACATTTGATACAATAGTAACAAAATCATTAATTTTTACGTCATGTCCGATTAGTGTATTAGCATGCAGTAAACAGGATGTTCCCATTTCTACATTATGTGATATACAGCATTCCGGTTGTACCAGACAGCCATTACCAAAACTTGAGTATTTTGAAACAATTCAGGCATGTTTTGATATTAGAGTGGTGTATTTACCTTTATTAACTTTATTTAGTACTTTTTCTCTAATTCTAGGATTTCCAAGTGCAATAAAAAACTCATTATCTGTAGTTTCAAGTTTATTATAAAAATCATCCCAACTATGCAAAATAGAATATTTATTGTAAATCATATTTGCATAATGCTTTTCATCGAAGAAAATTATTTCTCCTTGATAGTTATCTTGCTCAAGTTGATCAATGATATGTTTGCCTAAGTTTCCTGCGCCTATGATTATCATAATTTTATAAGTTTTCGGTTATTAAATCAGCGATAATTGAATTGACCTCAGCACTAGGATGATGGTCCATTGGATTTGCAACTCTTTCGTACACTTCTAGATTCTGGATTTTGGGATATAAATCTAAATATTGAATGCCTTTGTCAATACAATATTCTTCAAGCTTTACACCGGCTAATTCATGAGTAAAAGTAATTCCTTCCCCCATTGCAGGGAAAAAGATTATTATTAGTCGAACATTGTTTTCAATTGAATAATTGTAGAAATTATCAAGATATTCTGTTTGTTTTTGCCACAGGTCTTCGTTTAAGTATGCAAGAATATCGTTGTTTTTTGATTCCATAAATTGTGCAGATATCTTACTCTTTGCATATTTTGTAAACATATAATTGAAAAACAACGAATTATTAACAAATAGTCTGGAGAAAGCACAAAGTTCATCTTTTGGATTTGTGATGTTCGGGGAAATTCCTTTAGCGTTCATTGCTGATTCAATATCATTATGATAGTATGCAAGAATAATGATATCAGGTTGTACAGGATAGCTTAAAAGACTGTCATATTCTCTTTGAGTGTGAGAGCCGCAGACACCAAGATTAAAAATAGAATAATTCATCGCTAATTTAGTTTTAAGCAGATTAGTAAACATTTCGTCTGTTTTGACTCCATGTCCTGCGACAAAAGAATCGCCGATTACAAGAATATTCTTCTTTTCAGGATTGTTTTTTGGTTCAGTGTCTCGGTAGCCCAGTTTGTTTATTGGAGTAAAATGCTTTTTTAACCATATTTTATTGCTAAAATCTCCAAAATCGTTTGTGCTTGGAGTATATAAAGTGAAAACAAGTTACAATAAAATGATAATTGTAAGTATGCTCGAAATACATAATGTGAAATTTAGTAATTTTTTTCTTTTTGATTGTTTATAAATAAAGAATGAAAGGATTATAATGGCAAGAAATGAAACAATCAAAAGAAAAATCTTTATACTTATGAATATAGCTAATGAATAATCAGGTTTTATAATAAATTTATTCATCCAAAATCCAGCAATTAATGTAAGGAAAGCTATTGCTAAACTTATTATTGCTTTATGAGTCTTTGGAGATATTTTCATTTTCTAAAGTTTAGATTTATTCCTGATTATTATAATAATCGCTTATGTTTTGACAAATATAATCAATTTCATTAACTGAAAGTTCAGGATAAATAGGTAGGCTTAAAACTGATTGACTGGCATTTTGAGCATTTTTTAGACTTGATTTTCTAAATTTATAATCTTTCAAAAGCGGATGATCTGATAATAAAACCGGGTAGTGAATTTTAGTTGCTATACCACATTCCTTTAGATGATTTTTTAATTTATCTCTGTTCTTTATGCGAATTACAAGTTTATGATGATTTGAGATACACCTATCATCAGGAATAATTATTTGAACTGATGAAATATTCTCAAGCTTTTTGTAATAATGATCTGCAAGTTGATTAACTTTATTGATATAATTGTCAATTTCTTTTATTTGCATTGAGATCAAGCCACAATTCAATTCAGGAATTTTGGAATTATAACCAAGGATTTCAAATTCTGAATTTTCATTACGACCATGATGAACAAGTTTACGTAGCTGATTATAAACTTCTACATTGTCTGTAAGCACAACCCCACCTGTACCGAAGGCAGAAACGACTTTTGTAGGGTCAAAACTAATACAACTTATGTCACCAAAGGACCCACCGGCATTGTTTTCATATTTACTGCCTAAAGCTTGAGCAGAATCTTCAATTAGTGTAATGTCTTTATCTCTTGCAGTTATTTCAAGTTTTGCAAGATTACGTATATTTCCAAATAACTGAACAAAGATTATTGCCTTAGTTTTTTCTGTGATATTATTTTCAATTTCATCAAAATTAGCCATTAAATCGTTTTCACAAATGTCTACAAAAACAGGTATGGCATCACACATAAGAATCGGGCTTAAACTTGCGATATATGAGAATCCAGTAACAATTACTTCATCCCCCCTTTTTATTCCTGCTGCTTTAAGCGAAAGAAACAAAGCGTCCGTACATGATGAAGTAAGAAGAGAATATTTCCTTCCGGTTAATTTTTTAAGTTCCTGTTCAAGTTCATCAGTCTTTTTTCCTCTGATATAATTTCCACTTTGTAGAATTTCATCAGAAAGCTTAGATATTTCCTCTTTATTATTGAGATAGAACGAGTTGAATATATTAAACGGAATTTTCATCATTTTCTTTACCAAATATTATACTTAAAAATACAGTATACTGTTCGAACAGCATCTTTGAATTTAATTTTTTTCCCTTCACTATAAGTTCTGCCAAAGTATGAAATTCCAACTTCAGCAAAACGAATTCCTTTAACACTGCTAAGTTTAGCTGTTATTTCAGGTTCAAAACCAAACCTGTTTTCTTTTAATCTGATTTCCTTTATTGCAGATGTTTTAAAAGCTTTATAACAAGTTTCAATATCTGATAAATTCAGCCTTGTGAAAATGTTTGACAATGTTGTTATCATTTTATTTGCAACATAATGACCATAGTAAAGAACTCTTTTGGGTTCTGAGCCCTGAAATCTTTATCCATATACGACATCTGTTTTACCTTGCAAAATTGGATTTATCAGTTTTTTATACTCTGAAGGACTATATTCCAAATCTGAGTCCTGTATTATTATTATACCCTCCTTACAGTTCTGAATTCCTCTTCTTACAGAAAAACCTTTACCAAAGTTTTTTTCATTGTTAATATAAATAATATCTAATAAATGATTCTTTGAAATAAAGTCTTCAATAAGTACTCTTGTATTGTCAGTGCTCCCGTCATTAACAGTAATTATTCTTACATTTTGATTATAACCTGATGATTCGGCTACAACCTCGTTTATTACTGTTAATATATACTGTTCTTCATTGTATACAGGAATAATAATATTTATAGTTTGTTCTGGCAAATTAGTTTATTTAAAGTTCAAATTTAGTAAATAGATTTAATCCTTGTTAGAAATAACATCAAAATTGTCTGTTGATTTGTTTTCTTTTTTTTGAAATACTTTATTGATTGAGATAGTAATCATTAAGGCAGCTAAAATGTATGCTGAGAATATGTAGTATGTGTTATATCTTATTGAACTATATGCAACTAAAATATAACCAACACCATTTAAAATAATTAAAGTTAAAGGAAAGCTATTGTCTTTTTTATTCAAAGATCTAAACAATAAAAATATTATGCTGCAAATAAAAAGATATATAAACATCTGACTAAAAAACATTGATATAGCAAGGATAATAATTAGCAAAATATCGATTATTAGACTCAATTTTGTTTTTTTCGAGAGCAATATTAAGTGTAATATGAAAATGCTTACAAACCAATATGGAACTTTTGTCTGTCCCTGGAAGGATTTCAGTTTGCTATTTGTTATTATGAAAAATTGCTTTGGGTTTTGTGAGTAGAAATTGAGGATTCTAATAAAATCAGGTTTATCTTTTAAGCCATCATTTCTGTAAAAGCTATTTGGATCACTAATCCATTCATTACTTAAGCCATCATTGCTGACATATTCATTGTGACATTCTAAGGCTCCATAATTAGAAATAAGTGTAATCATGAAAAACGACTTTTTACTCATGCTAGCTATTTTACAATAACCTAAAGCAACAGCATTTTGGTCAGTAGAACTTTTTAGGTAACTGTAAGGTAAATATCCTGTTTTTATAATAAATGGCTCAATATCATTTTTGTATGTTTGAATCTCAGAGATTGAGATATTTTTAAATTCTGGTTTTATTGAGCCAAAAACATTCAGATTGTTAATGTTCGCAAGATTGACATCTGATAAAGGTTTATCTATTTCAGCCAAAATTATATCACAGTTTTTTAAATTTTTTCTGTACTGATGGATACTCCATATATTGTAAGGAACCCAACAAATTAGAAAGATAAATACACTTAAAACAACTTTTAGAAGATTTTTTTTAAGACCCTTTTTATAACAGATTATTACAATGTCTATAAAAATTACAGGGATGATAATAACTAAGCTGGCTTTCAGCAAAAAGCTTATCCCAAGAAGAAGTGAAAAGCTTATAAAGTTTCGGTAACTTGTAGAATTTCGAAGATTTGTATATAACCAGATGAGTAGGAAGTTTATAAAACTTGTCAAAGTATCCGGTAGAAGTACTACTGAATATGGTAAGAGGGATGTAAATATAAAAGGAGATGCAATCATTCATGCCCAAAAACCTGAATTACCACATGTTTTAAACATGTAAACTGGGATTAAAATGCTCATTATAAGCAAAATCAATATTTGTATCAGTTTTATACTAATAGGGTTTACGCCTGAAATACTGTAAACTATTGATATAAATACAGAATAAGCCGGAAATCTATTAAATGCTTTTATTCCGGTAAATGATTCGATATTGTAATTGTTTCCTGAATTATTAATCTTATAATCAACATCAGGGTTAATTTTGCCATTTATCGGAAATGTTTTGTTTTTTGTCAGATTTACTCCTATTGTTTGATAATCGTATTGGTCATTCCCTACGGAAAGTAATACCTCATTGTTTAATAAATCTGAGTTCGAAAATTTGTTGCCGGAAAAATAAAAAAATGCTATCAGAATTAAAATAAGTGTCATGGTAATCTGAAGAAAGTATCTTTTTCCAACACTTAGTTCTTTAAAATAATTACAAGTATTTTTTATTAAATTAATCAGTGTTTTTCTTTTGATGAATCCTAATAAAACTGTAAATAATGTAACTATCGTTATAAGGTGAAATTTAAAGCGCAGCAATAAAAATATTATAAAATCTTTGATTTTGTCCCAGAAACTATAATTTTCATGAATCTGTAATTCATATAAATAATCTCCATCTTTTGAATATTTTTTATTTAGAACACAATCTGTTTCTATTCCGTTAATTTTCAAAACACATAAGTCGTTTTGTAATTCATTCTTACTTACAATTGTTATTGATTTATAAAACCTTTTATATTTATATGACAGAATAGTGTTGTTATGTGATTCTAGCTTATTTAATTGAAGTTCTTGGTTTGTTGGGCTAATGCATTGGGCATTAACGCTGTTTTGTTCTATTTTCAATTCTATTGTACAGTAAAAAGAAACCTTCCTTAGATATATCGAACTTGCTGCAAAAAATACAACAACAAGAGCCAAAACTGATATAGCTATTATTGTATTCTTTTTATTCATGGATGGATTATTTTAAACAAAAATAGTAAATTTGCTGAAGTAAATATTATTTTGAAGCTATTTAAACGGTTTTGAATAATATATACTGGAAGATTGTTGTTCGGATGATATTTATAAATACTGCAATTGATACTACAGGCTTGTTTAGGCCATTTTTTCAAATAAGCATTCCTTATGGTGTGGGACACTTAATGGCAGTTTTGAGGGAGGCAAATATTAAATTTAGTTTTATTGATCAACAGGTGCAAAAAGATGTTTTTGTTGAAATAGATAAACAAATTCAAAATCATCAAAAGCCATACATCTTTAGTATTAGCACACTTACCGAATCTTTTTCTGCTGCCAGAAAAATAAGCGATATACTAAAAAATAAATACCCTGATTCAGTCATAATTATGGGTGGACTGCATCCAACAAGTGTTCCTTTAGAGATATTAAATTCTGTACAATCTGTTGATTATGTTTTTGCAGGAGAAGCAGAGACAGAAATTGTTAAAATTTATGAAAGAATAAAATCAGGTCAAGATATTTATGATATTCATGGCTTAGTATACCGAAGGGATGATGAGATAATATTTAATAATCCTCCTGATCTTATTAAAGATATTGACAGTATTCCTGAATTTCCTTACGATATCTTCGCTAAATATAAACACTACAATTTTGGTCACATAATGACTTCGCGAGGTTGTCCATATAATTGTACTTTTTGCTGTGTAAAAGCTGTTGGTAAAAGACGATATAGATTTAAAAGTGCAAAATCAAGTGTTCAAGAACTTGAGCTTTTGGTAAGTGAATTTGGGCAAAAAGAAATAGCATTTTTTGATGATAATTTACTAGCAAATAAGAAGAGGATTTTTGATTTATGCGCTGAAATTCGTCAATCTGAAATATTAAAGAATGTTAGGTTTTCTTTTCAAGCTCGTACACGCGATATGGATGAAGAGATTCTTCAGGAAATGTACAATAGCGGATTTAAAACGATATTCTTTGGAATCGAAACTGTCTCAGATGAGATATTAAAAGATATTGGTAAGGATGAAACGCATACAGAGATTGAGAGTGTAATCAGGATGGCACAACAAATAGGCTTTGGGATTATGGCCAATTTTCTATTTTGTTTACCAAATGAAACACGCGAAGTTAGAGAAGCCTGTGTCGAATTTGCTATTAGAAATAAATTAGAGCTTGCAAAATTTAATAATGTTGTACCATATCCGGGTACAGTAATGTATGATCAAACTCTTGAGAAAGGATTGGATGTACATAAGGATTATATAAACTTCAATTCTCAGGAAGTACTTGTAAGACCATTTTATAAAAAAGTGAATTTCCCATACTTGCCTGAAGGAACTACTTCATATGGGATGCGGCAAGAGATTTTAATGGCATATTTTAGATTTTACTTTAGATTTAAAATGCTAATTAGAGTATTTACTAAAAGGTCTTGGGGCGGAGCAATCTTTTCCTATGGTGAGTCTTTTAGGGATGTACTTAAAAAAATACCTGCGTTTATTCTACTTTTAATCGATATTTCAATTAAATTTGAATTAATGTTTCTGAGCGTTTTTTCTAAGAATGGTATTAAATTTAAAGATATTACTAAATCAATAATTGGTTTTTTTAAATAGTTGATTATGCAAACAGATTGTTTATTTATAACCTCGTCGAAAACCAGAGCTGTTCAGTTTTCTGTGTATCCGTATTTGGGAGTAGGTTATCTGTCAACTATTTTAAAACGTAAGGGAATTACGACTGCATTATATGATGCTGATGTAAATAGAGGAAAGCTTGGCAAATTATTAAAAGAAGTAAGAAGACTAAGACCGAAAGTTATTGGTTATTCGGTAATGTCGATTTCCTTACCATTATTTTATAAAATAACACTTGCTATTCGTAAGGAATTTCCCGAAATAGTTATTGTTGCCGGTGGGCCTCATATCACAAATGATCCTAATATTATTAAAGATATGGGTGTTGATTATGGTTTTATCGGTCATGCTGAAAAGAGTTTTCCTGAATTTATGTCCAGAATCATTGATGGAAATATGTCATTTGATGATATTGATGGAATGATAATTCCTAAGGATAACAGATATGATAAACCCGTTCACTTGGATGTTTCAGAAACTGATGTTATTCCCGATTACAGCTTATATAAGATTAATAAGTATCAGAATATTTTTTATGGTAGAAGGTGGTTTACAATGATAACTACCCGTGGTTGTGCTTATAACTGTAAGTTTTGTAAAGACCCTGGCAAAAACAGGTATAAAGAATATCCTCTAGATACAATTAAGGAGCAGCTATTATTTCTAGTAAGACAAAATAAACTAAAATGGATAAGTTTTGTTGATGATACTTTTACTTTTAACAGGGATAGGACAATTGAACTCTGTAATTGGATAAAAGATGAAGGCCTTGAATTTAATTGGACTTGTTGTACAAGAGCTGACACCCTAGATGAGGAACTAATTAAGATAATGAAATCAGCAGGCTTACATTATGTTATTATTGGTGTGGAAGCGGGAAATGAGGAGATAAGAAAGGGTATTAATAAGGGAATATCAAGTGAAGACTACATTAAAATTATCGATATTCTGAGAGATAATAAAGTTAGGGTATTGTGTTCTTATGTATTGTGTAATCCTAATGAGAGTTATGAGCAAATTTATGAGACAATAAGTTTTTCAAAGAAGCTTAATGCTAATTATGCACAGTATTATAATATGACAGCACTACATCAGTCACCAATATTTACATATGGTTTGCAAGAAGATATTTTTCCGGAAAATATCTGGACAACATATATGAAAGGAGAGACTGATTTGCCTTATTATGTACCAAATGGTCTTGAATTAAGTAAGCTTAAAAAACTGCAGAAGAGATCTTTTATGAAATACTATCTTCAGCCAAAGAAGTTTTTTGATTTAGGAACCAGATTAGTGAAGTTTTTTATTGATATTACATTCCGTAATTAATGTTTTTTAAGTATAAATTTCAGGACATAAAAGAACGCGCGTACTGTCATTTTAAATTCATTGAAGTTGTTGATGCGCTTTATTCTTCTAAAAAAGTAAGGTAGGTTATAATAATAATCTTAATAGATTTTTTGATATTGTTTTACTACATCCTTTTGTGAAAGATAATCTAATTTCATAACTGAATTATTGACTGCAAATTTACTCCAGTCATTTGTAAGCAATCTATCATTTTTTACTGCCCAATTGTATAATTGGGAGCCTGGAATAGGAGTGAAGATACTTGAAACCAATATGTCAGGCTTTAGCTTTTTTAGTGCTTTTATGTTATTTTTATATGTTTCCCAAGTATCATATGTATGACCGACCATTACAGAGACTCTTGTGATAATACCGGCTTTTTTTGTTTGCCTTGTTACTTCTTCAATCTTTTCAACTTTAAGTCCTTTAGCTAGACTATCTAGTATTTCCTGATTAAAGTTTTCAACTCCATACATAATTTGGTAGCATCCTGCTTTTTTCATTTTTTGCAGAATTTCAAAATCCATTGTGTCAATACGTGCAAAGCAAGTCCATTCAATCTTTAAATTCTCGGAGATTAATAAATCACAAAATTCAATAACACGACTCTTTTTAAGAGTAAAAGTATCATCGTAGAAATTAATGTGTTTTACATTGTAATCTTTAATTAATAGTTTTATTTCGTCAATAATGACTTGAGGCTTTTTGTAACTTACTTTTTGACCAAAGGTTTTACAACAGAAATTGCATTTTCCCGGGCATCCACGACTTGTAATAATATTAGCAGCGGGTAGTTTTCTATATGATCCTAAAATCGGTTCATATTTCTCCATTCGAAGCTGGTGATACTCAGGAAAAGGAAGTTGGTTAATGTCATTTATTCGCTCTCTTTCTTTATTATGGACGATTGTTTCATTTTCATTTAAAAAAGAGATCCCATCAATTTCGTTTAGTGCCTTATTTGTGAGAATTTCCAGTGTTGACAGTTCGCCCTCGCCTCTGACAGCAATGTCTATAAGTCCGCTTTCCAATACTTCATCTGCCATAAATGTAGCATGAGCTCCACCAGCAATAATTTTCGATTTTGGGAAATTATTCCTGATTTGTTTTGCTATATCGTATGAGCTGTAAACATAGGGAGTAAGAAAAGATATTCCAAAAACGATTTCAGACAAATCAAATTTCTTATTTAGATTATCCAGAAAATCTCCAATCTCTTCATTGCTTTTTAATTCTGTATTAAAGTCGTATACTTTAGTGGAGATTTTTTGTTGGTTAAGAAAGGCTGATAGAGATATTAATCCCAAAGGTGGGTCGAGATTACTTACCTCACGATAAATGCTACCTTCTACGTATTTGAAGAAAGGGCTGAATAATATGCATCTTACACTTTCTTTCATTTCCTTTTCTTCCTTTTACCTAATCCGGAAAATATAACCGGAATAATTGAAAAACCGCCAATAATAAGAACTTTTATTTTTAAAAATGAATTAGCTTTAAACAAAGTTCTAAAAATAAATGAGGGGCGCAGATAGTATTTTATATATGTTTTTCGATAATATTTTTGTAATTCTTCAAATGAAATATTTTCGTGTTTAACAATTTGGTCACTGCCTTCATATTTATCCCAGTCGTAGGTTAGAATTTGATTGTGAGTCATAGCCTCTGAAAACATCTGTGATCCTGGGATGGGTGTCGTTATTGTTACTTGTATTAAATCAGGGTTTAGCTTTTTAAGTTGCTTGATATTATCTTCCAGTATCTCAATTGTATCTCCTGGATTACCTAGCATAATTGCTGCTCTTGCTTCTATACCGGCTTTTTGAGTTTCTTTAATTGCAAAATGAATATCTTCAGGCTGTGTTTTTTTATTAATATTTTTTAATACTTGAGCATTAAAACTTTCAACACCATACATTATTTGATGGCATCCTGCCATTTTCATTTTAACCAATAAGTCAGGGTAAACTTTATCCACTCTTGAAGAACATGTCCAGCTAATTTTTATATCTGAATTGATTATTAAATCACAAAATTCTTCAATCCGGTTTCTAGTTGAAATAAACGTGTCATCATAAAAAATTATTTGACGAAAACCATAATTATAATAGAGTACCTTGATTTCATCAAAAATCCTTTGAGGAGACATAACACTTAGTTTATTTCCAACTACACGGCTACAAAAAGTACATCTTCCGGGACAGCCTCTTGCTGTTACCATAATGGTTGCAGGAAGTTTGCGATATGTTCCAACCAAAGGTTTACAATTCTTCATAGGAACCAGACTGTAATCATTTATTGGAAGTGAGTCTAAGTCAGATATCCTCTCACAAGGACCGGTATTAATTATTTCATCATTTCTCTTAAATGCAATCCCTTTGATATTTTCAATTTCTTCACCTAGTAAAAGTTTCTCAATAGCTAGTTCACCTTCTCCAAGAAATACGAAATCAGCAAAATTATTTTTGAGTACGTCCTCAGGCAAAGCACTTGGATGCGCACCTCCAAAGAGAATTTGCACCTTACTTCTTTCTGATTTTATTTTTTCTGCTAGTATATATGCTGAGTTTATTGTTTGTGTAGCAGCAGAGAATCCAATGTATTTGTAATCTGAAGTGCCAAACCTTTCATTAAAAACACTTATAAAATCATCATCGCTTATTTGCTCAAGATTACAGTCTAATATTGCTGTATTAAATCCTCTGCTGTTTAGATATGTTGCTAATGATAAAACCCCGGGTGATTGAAACCGATATTCTATTGCTTTCCAAATAAAGCCATCTTTTGCTCTGTATCTTGGAACAACAAAAATAATATCGTATTTGGTTTCATTTGTCATGAATTTATTTTGTGAAAATAATCTTTATAAAACCAATAAAGCCTCTAAAAATATTCTTTATTGCGTTAAAGGATTTGATTTTTGTAATATATCTGAAGATTATTTTAAATCTTAAGTAAAAAGATAAATAAAACTTTCTTTGGATTTTAAATAAGTCTTTTTCTGAAAATAAAGGATGATCGTAAATTACTTTTGAAAGGTTATAATCTTCCCAATTTTCGGTAAGTACCCTATTTTCAGATTTTGCTTGCAAATAAAATTGTGAACCTGGCATTGGGATAGCAATAAAAACCTGAAGGAAATCTGTTTTCAACTTCAACAAACCCTTACGTGTTCTTTCTAGAGTTTCCGGTGTGTCTTCAGGATTACCAATAATTACAGATGCACGTGATTCAATTCCAACTTTGCTAGTAAGCTCAAGAGCTTTTTGTATCTGACTGGTCGTAATTCCTTTTTTGATGCTTTTAAGTATATCATCATCCATACTTTCGACACCATACATAATGACAAAACATCCGGCTTTTTTCATTATCCTAAGTGTTTCTTCATCAACTGTGTCAACACGCGCGAAGCAAGACCAATGCAAGTTTAATTCTTAATCAAGAAAAGTTTGACATAGCTCTGTGATATATTTCTTTTTGCAGGTTATTGTGTCATCGTAAAAGTGGAATTGTTTAATCTTAAATTTCTCTTTAAGGTATTTAATCTGGTCAACAACTTGTTTAATTGTGTAGAATCTTAAATGTGATCCTGAAATTTTCGTGCAGAAAGTGCATTGAAACGGACAACCCCTTGTTGTAATTATACCAATTCCGGGATGTTTACTGTTTAATGAAGCAGGAGGAGGTACATACCTGTCAAATTTCAGCAGGTCGTATGCAGGCATTGGTAATAGTTCAGGTAAGACAGTTTCTGCTTTTACAATTTTTCGATAAGCAGGATTATCTTTTAAAAATAAATTGTCCGGCGAAATGTCATTATTTTTAATAAGATTTAAAAGTGTGTATTCTCCTTCACCTGATATCAGATAATCTACGTCATTACATTCGTCAAAAACTCTTTCTTTTAAAACAGTTACATGAGGACCACCAAGAACTATTTTACTTTCTGGGAAAAGTGATTTTAGTATTTTAGTTATATCGTAAGTATTATATGCTACCGGAGTGCAAACTGATAAACCAAACCATTTTGGAACACCATTAGATTTACAATAACTTGTTAAGATATCATCAATATTTTTGTTTTTTAAATCTTCTATTGTTAGATCTAGTAAATCTGTGGTAATCTGATTCTCTCTTAGATATGATGCGATAGATAGTAAGCCCAGGGGAGGCATGGTGTATTCAAAAGATTTAAGAATACTTCCTTCACCTGAGGTGAAATGTGGTACAATCAACAAACAATCTATCCCTGGCATCACTACTTCGTTAAAACGTAAAATTAGTAAAAATCTGTTTCAAATTCAACTTCAGCACTGTCTGTTAATATTTTGATTACTTTTCTGGCTAAAATTTCTGCAACTATTTTGTTAGCTTCAAAAGTCAGGTGACAATAATCGACATAAAACTCGGTTGAATTGTCGATATTTGTAATCTCCTTATTGAAATCTATGTAATAAAATTTATGTTTTTTAGATAAGCTGTCAATTTTATTACTTAATACATCATCAAAAAAGAATCTTAGTATAAGATCCCCTGTCTGTTCCATTTCCATTATTTCTTTCTCTCCGAGTTCGGGTTGGGATAAAGAGATATTTATTGGATTAACCTTATTCTTCATCTTTAATTCTGATGTGCTGAGTTCTTTATTAATATTTCGATATAATAGTGGTTGTAAACAAAATACAAATTTTGTATTATCTGTTTTACACAGTGAGTTGTAGTATAAAATAAGATCCGTAAATTCATCACAATTCTTTGTTAAATTATCTTTTATTTTCTGGTATTTTTGAATGGAGATTTTATTGGGATCATAATCAAGTAACTTTGCGGTAAGCTCTTCAAAATCTTTACTTTGATTATCTTTCATATTATTAAAATTAATCTTTTTAATTAATTCTGATGTAGCCAACCAATCTTTTTGTTCTAGTGATTCGTTCATCACTTTAAGTTCAATATATCGTTCTTTTAAATTTTTTTCATCTTCAGCAAAAGGAGAATTGCCATAAATTGTTAATAAATCATTCATCCCATCAATTGATATTATAATATCAGGTGAAAAATCTTTTATTAAAGCAAGATATTGTGTAATGTTTTGATTTATTTTTCGTCCTGATGAACATGCATTAATAACTTCAATTTTTTTGTTTGGAAACTCTTTTTGCAGTATGGATTTTAAATTTCCTGCTATACTGAATTCATAAGAATAAATTCCGGTTTGGTACTTTATTATTTTATTATAAGGCCTTGCCTGACCACTACCAAATGCTGCAGAACCACCAGTGATGAATATTCTCAGACAGTTTGCCGGTTTTTCTTTATATATTTGTTCACTATTGATAAAACCATATTCGTCAATAATAATATCATTCTCCTTATCATTTAGTTTTATTGTATTGTGTTTAAATCCAGGAGTGTTACGGTAAACATAGAAACAGGAAATTTCACGATTAAAATAAGGCCCATCATTTTTAAATTTACTACTGAATTTAAGAATAATTATACTGCTTATTTCTACCAAAATTAATAAAACAATCGTTATCAGACTAATTATGAGAACTTTCTTTTTCATTGTTCTATTTTAAATAATCAAAGATAAGAAAAACAAGTAAAGATACTCCACTAATAAAATATAAAACACGGTATGAATTTCTGATTATTATTGGACTATTTTTTTTGGAATAATAATAGTGTACTAGTAATATCAGGTGAAAAAATGAAGCAGGCAAAAAGAACAGAAATGCAACTTTGTTAATATAGTCAAATATGCTTAAAATATTTAATAGCAATAAATTAATGATAAGCAGTCCAATCAGTACTGCTAAAGTTTTTTTGCATCCAAAGCTTATTGCAGATGTTTTTAATACTGCCCTTTTATCTGCATCGTAATCAATTATTTCGTGTAATAAATGTCCACTTGAAAAAGCTATGGCAAAAAACATTGAAATAAGGACAGATTCAACACTAATACTGCTAAATATCAGAAAGGCAAGGTTAAAATGAAGTATTTGCCCAATAAAGTGAGTTAATGTTCCCCAAACTGCTTTTTGTTTTAATCCATACCTTGGGTGTGAATAAAAAATCCAAATGATTATAATCACCAAGCTTAATATTGCACTTATTGGTTTTAAATAGAGACTTGTAAATATTGAGATTACAAAAAAGACCACTGAAAAAAGTTGGAAAGTACTTCTTTTCAAATCCCAAAGATTCTGTAATCTGATGTTGTTTTTATCTTGATCTTTACCTGCAGCAGCATTAAAAGCATAAACGGACATTACGATAAAAAAACTCATAATGCTCAAGAGAATTAGCTTTAAAATATTTTCATAATCAAAACTTTCTATTGCGAAAATCCCTCCAATAACAAAAAATCCTGACATTAGGAGCACTTCTTCCAATCTAAATGCTTTGATCCACTTTTTTAGCATAAACTTTTTTAAATCCTTGTTTTATAAGTTGTTTCAAAGTTAATAATATTTCACATTAGTTTATATTTAATAAAAAATAAAGTGGATTCAAGAGCTATTTAAAACAAAATAAAATATAAATAATATTTTCATTATAAGTGGTTTGTTAGTACTTTAGTGCTTAATTAAAATTTTGATTTTTGCAGCAAAGAAAGATTATTAAAGAATATATCGGACAAATAAGAGAGGAATCTTCTGAAAAACTTGTCTGTTTTGCCCCTGTTAATGCGATGCACTTTTCGTTTAACGGGAAAGTATACGCTTGTCATAATAATAATAGTTTTGCATATGGAGATTTGCGAAAGCAATCATTAAATGATATTTGGCAATCACAAAATAGAATGAATATGGTCAAGCAACTGCAGAAATATAAAATGAAGTCTGTTGGTTGTTCGCAGTGTGTACATGATATTGTGCAAGGCAATTATAATAGTGTTAATGCATTAAGATATGAGCCATATAATGAATATCATAAGTTGGCAAAACCATCTGTATTAGGCTTTCGTTTTTCAGATAGATGCAATATTAAGTGTCGAATGTGTCTTTCTAATCAGAATGTTAGAAAGTGTCTGGCTAGTCAAAGTTTAGTATATGATGATTCTTTTTTCAAAGATCTCGAAGAATATATTCCAAGTGTAAAATATTCATACTTTTTAGGTGGAGAACCATTTTTTGAACCATTAAACTTTAAGGTGTTTAAATTATTTAAACAATTAAACCCTGATTGCAGAATCTCAGTTCAAACAAATGGGACAATCTTTAATGATGAGATAAAATCATTGCTACTTGAAGGCAAATATGATATAAATGTGTCTATAGATAGTCTGAAACAAGATGTTTTTTCATCGATTCGCGTTGGAGCTGATTTATCCAAAGTACTAAATAATAGTAAGCAATTTCTTGATATTTGCAGAAAAAATGGTACAGAATTTAGTTCCTGTTTTACACCTATGATTGATAATTGTCTTGAATTGCCATCTGTTATTGATTATTTTAGCCAGGTTTTGAAATGCAGAATCTGGATAAATAAATACTATTTCCCAGCTCAATTTGCAATTTGGGCTTTGTCACCAGATAAAATAGAAGAGATTTATCATTCTCTTGCTAAGTTCAAACCTAAAGGCAATGATGAAGTATCTATTTATAATGCTTTGCAATTTAAAGATTTTTTACAGGTTATTATCCAATACAAAGCTGAAGCAATAGAAAGACAAAACTTAAAACAAAACTTTTCGAAGCTAGTGAAGAAACAATTGGATAGTTTGAGAAAAGAAATAAAAAGAAACTCTAGTTTAAACTATGAGGACTTTACTCAAAAGTTAGATTTGTTTAGCTACACACCTTCAAAACAAACATATTATTTTTTGAAGAAACTACTGGAAATCTTTTCAGGAGATAAACTGATGGAAAATATTATCGTTCTAAATGAAGAATTTATAATGAATGATATAGGATTTCTTGAGTGCTGAAGATTTTTCTTTTAATTATAAGCTTTACTCGGGTAAAGATATTATTTCTGTCTTTGCATTATGGAATTTGAATAGACATGTTTTTTCCTGTGAGATGTTTTCTTGATAACGGAATCCAATTATTTTTGAAAAAACGCCAGCAATTTTATTATCTATATAAATATGCAAATCAATGAAATAATAAAATGGATTTAGAAGGTTTTCAGGCAAAGTTGTTTTTTGGCAGAATTTTCCTGTTGTTTTAATATCTTGATCAGGAAGAATCTCTATCGTTGGTTTATTTAATTCATCTTTAATAATAATACGAATTTGAATTTTTTGTTTTAATAAAACTTCGAAGTGTATTTTAAATGCAACTATCTCACCTGAAATATCAACATTTGCTTCAGTTAGATTAATATATGACAGGAAATTAGGATTTATTGCAACAAGTGAATCCTTTGGATTTGAATTGTGAGTTTTAATTATTTTTCCTGAATTTTGAAATGCGAGTGAGTTATATTTGGCAATGCATTTTCCCGGTTTGTCAAATTCTATTAATTCTCCTTTATTGAGTATTGCAATTTTTTCACAATATGCATAAATTGTATCAGGAACATGAGTTACGATTAAAACTGTTTTACCTTTTGACGACATTTTTGATATCATGTTTAACACTTTATCCCTAAAGCTTAAATCACCAACACTTAAAACTTCATCAAGTAAATAAATATCGGCATCAACATGTGCAATAAGAGCAAAAGCCAGTCTCATATACATGCCTGATGAGTAATATTTCACAGGGGTATGTAAAAAGTTCTCAAAACCGAACATGTTGATAATTGATTGTAAATTCTTTTCAATATCAACTTTTCTTAGGCCATAAAGTCTTCCGGAGATAAATATATTTTAATATCCTGAAAGCTCAGGTTGAAACCCAATACCAACTTGTAAAATTGAGGCAACTTTACCGGATATTTGTATTTCACCGGTTGTGGGAGGTGTAACCTCTGCTATTATTTTTAAGAGAGTACTTTTACCTGCACCATTAGGTCCTATTATTCCTATTACTTCTCCTTTTTTTACCTCAAAACTAATATCTCGTAATGCATTAAAACCCTCATTTTTGCGAATTCCTGAACCTGAGGCATCATCATTAGATCTTATCTTATAAGTCTTTCCAACATGCGATATTTTTAAAGCAGTATCTTTCATTATAAGAGGTCAGTAATTTGTTTTTCAATTTTTTTGAAGTAAAGAACAGCTGATATAAATAAAATCAAACCAATACCTATACCAATCAAGTAACCTATATCAGGAAGATTCCCACCTAATAATGCCCATCTGAAATATTCTATAACACCAGCAACAGGATTTATATATAAGATAAATCTAAAGTTCTCAGGAACTATAGTCCCGGGGTAAAATACAGGAGTTACAAATATTAAGAAATTAGTAACCTGAATTATTATTTGGCTGAGGTCTCGAATGTATAGTGACAAAATGCTTGACCATAGCCCGACACCAAGTGCACATATTATCAGGACAATAACTATTATCGGAATAAATAGCCAGCCTGTAATTGGTGTTTGACCCATCACAAAGAACAGAGCTATGAAAACAATAAAGCCCATACTCATATCAAGTAAACCGGGTAGTATTTTTGATAAGCTTAAAGTAATGCGCGGAAAATATAATTTTGTGATTAAATGTTCAGAGTTTATCAATGCGCCACTACTGCTACCTACCAGGTAAGAAAAGAATTGCCAAACTAAGATTCCAGGTAATGCAAAAACAGGATATGGAATATTGCCGGTGTCGATTTTAATTGCTATCCCAAAAATTAGCCAATAAATAGCTAATCCGATAAGCGTTTGAATAATGCTGAGGAAAATACCGGTTACATTTCGGGCATATTTGTTTTTTATTTCTCCAACAGCGAGTGAGCGAGAGAAAAATCTATAATCCCAAATCATACGAAGATAGTTCCCCGTTTTAATCTTTGATTTTGGATTAATGATTTTTTGTAACATCGTTTTTATTTTACTTTTCTAAATACCAATTAATAAAATTCTGTATTCCGTTTTTTATCTCGGTTTCGGGTTCAAAATTTAAAAGCTTTATTGCTTTTGAATTGTCTGCCCAAGTAATACTAGATTCTCCCTGAATAGAATCCGTGAAAACTGCATTTACTTTCTTTGAGCTTGCCGACTCAAACATTTCTATGATATCAATAAGCTTAATAGGATTTCCATTTCCAAGATTAAAGATTTCATAATTTGATTTAGTATAATCCAAGCTTTTTATAATTCCTTGAATAATATCATCTACGTATGTGTAGTCTCTAGATGCCTTACCATCTCCAAAAACGTTTAGTTCTTTGTTTTGATAGATGCTTGCAGCAATTTTATTCATAACAAGGTCAGGTCGTAAGCGAGGTCCATAAACTGAGAAAAAACGTAAGCTAATAAATCTAATTTTTCCTGATTCTGCATATTCTTTACCTGTTTTTTCAGACAGCAATTTTGTTTGTGCGTATGGACTTATAGGCTTCAAATCGATATTGTCTTCTTTAAACGGGGCTTTTGAGTTTCCATAAATGCTTGATGATGATGCAAATACAAACTGTTTTATATTCTTTTTTACTGCTAGTTCAATAATCTTTTTTGTGCCGACAACATTACTTTCTTCATATCCAACAGGATGTTTTAACGAATATCTAACACCTGCTTTTGCTGCGAGGTGAATTATTGCATCAAAATTTCCATGTATTTGTTCGAGAATCTTTTCAGTCTTTTTAATGTCTTCCTCAATAAGAGTATATGAAGGGTGTGTTAAAGCATGTTCTATATTATTTCTCTTTATTTTTGGATCATAATAATCATCAAAATTGTCGACACATACAACTTCGTGACCATTTTTAAGTAAATAATCACATAGGTTGCTTCCAATAAATCCTGCTCCTCCGGTAACTATAATCCTTTTTCTCATTATCTGTCGTTGATTAAAACAAAAATAGTAAAAAAATATCCATGGACAATTAATAATGTTGTTCTTATGTTTTTAAAAGTTAAACAGGCATGGAGCAAAGTGCATAGAGCGTGTAAAAGCCTTATGATACTTGCACTTTGTTCCATGCTTAAATTTCTTCAACTTGATTTTTCAAAACTCTAATATCTTTATATAATCTTTATAATTAACAGACCTTTAACACTTTTAACAAATATATAAGACAAAAAATACGTTTGGCTATTGACAAACAAACGAAAAACATTTAATTTCGTTGCTGTTTTCTCATTAATTTAATTTTTAAAACAAAAGACTATGGATAGTAATGTTAACATTAAAGAGTTGAATGAAAAGATCCAGAAGGAAAGTGCTTTTGTAGATATTGTCAACATGGAACTAAAAAAAGTAATTGTTGGCCAAAAGCATTTACTGGAGGGCTTGATGATAGGATTGTTATCAGACGGCCATATTTTATTAGAGGGGGTTCCCGGACTTGCAAAAACACTTGCGATTAATACACTTGCGACTACAATTAATGCCAAATTTGCAAGAGTGCAATTTACACCTGACTTATTACCTGCCGATCTTATTGGTACAATGATTTATAGTCAGAAGAAAGAAGAGTTTATTGTAAAAAAAGGTCCTGTATTTGCTAATTTTATCCTTGCGGATGAGATTAATCGTGCTCCTGCAAAAGTTCAATCAGCTTTGCTTGAAGCTATGCAGGAACGTCAGGTTACTATTGGTGATCAAACCTATAAAATGGATAATCCGTTTCTTGTTATGGCGACACAAAACCCAATAGAACAAGAAGGAACATATCCTTTACCTGAAGCTCAGGTTGACCGTTTTATGCTCAAACTTAAAATTGATTATCCGGAATTTGAAGAAGAACGCTCAATTATCAGAGAAAACCTCCTTGGTGAAATGCCAAAAGCAAATACTGTAGTAAAACCAGAAGATATACTTAAAGCAAGGGAGGTTGTTAGTGAGGTTTATCTTGATGAGAAAATTGAAAAGTACATTCTTGATATTGTTTTTGCAACCAGATATCCTGAAAGATATCAATTAGGTAAACTATCCGGACTTATGTCATTTGGCGGTTCTCCACGTGCTTCGATAAATCTTGCTCTTGCTTCAAAAGCTTATGCATTCCTAAAACGTAGAGGTTATGTTATCCCTGAAGATGTTCGTGCTGTTTGTCATGATGTATTACGTCATCGTATTGGATTGACTTACGAAGCAGAAGCAGAAAATATTACCACTGAGGAGATTGTTAGTGAGATACTGAATAGTGTTGAAGTCCCTTAGGTGACGGATGACGGGTGACGGATGAGGGGCGTTGAGCTCAAGTTGAGTGTTGATTATTGTTTATTGATTATTGATTATTGATTATTGTTCGCCGCTGCGAATGATTATTGAAAAATAATCCTTTATGGAAGCAAAAGAGCTATTAAAAAAGGTAAGGAAAATTGAAATTAAAAGCCGGCGTTTAACCAGTCAGGTGTTTGCGGGTGAGTATCATTCTGCTTTTAAAGGTAAAGGTATGGCTTTTTCTGAGGTTAGGGAATATCAGTATGGTGATCCTGTTAAGGATATCGACTGGCATGTTACAGCTCGTTTTAATCATCCTTATGTTAAGGTTTTTGAGGAAGAACGTGAGCTTACGGTAATGCTTTTAATTGATGTTAGTGGATCTAAAAAGTTTGTAACTGAGGTGCACTTTAAACAAGATATGGCAACTGAAATTGCTGCTGTTCTTTCATTTTCTGCAATTCAAAATAATGATAAAATTGGAGTGATATTATTTTCTGACAAAGTAGAAAAATTTATTCCACCTCAAAAAGGTAGAAAACATATTCTAAGAATAATTCTTGAATTACTGAATTTTGAACCACAAAGTCAAAAAACAGATGTGACAGAAGCCCTTAAATACTTTACAAATGCAATAAAGAAAAGATGTACAGCTTTTGTTATTTCAGACTTTATATCTTCCGATTTTTCTGAAGCAATAAAAATTGCAGGAAATAAACATGATATTGCTGCTTTGAGACTATACGATGACTTTGAAAGAGAATTACCCAATGTCGGACTTGCATATTTTAGAGATTCTGAAACAGGTCAGTATAAATGGGTTGATACTTCAATAAAAAAAGTCAGACGTAAATATGCTGAGTGGTGGAAAGAAATGTATGAACAAAGTACTGTTACTTTCCGTAAGGCAAAAGTTGACTGGGCTGATATTAGAACAGGGCAGGATTACGTAAAACCATTGATTACGCTTTTTAAAAAGAGATAAATACTTTAAAATTTAAGGTATATGAGAATGAATGTGATAAAATATCTGAATATATTTATTTTGCTCCTTGTTTCTACAGGAATTAATAGTTTGTGTGCACAGGAGTACGAGGTTTCTGTTACATCACAAAAGGACACTATTATTATTGGTGAGCAAACCGAAATTCATATCGAAGCAAAAATCCCCAAATCTAGTGAGTTGATATTACCTGAATATAAGGATACGCTAAGTTCGACTGTTGAAATCCTCTTGAATGCAGATCATACAATTACTGAACAGTGTGCATTTAATATTTACGAGAAAAATATTCTTGTTACTTCGTTCGATACAGGACTTAATATAGTGCCATATTTACCAATTACCATTGTTGAAAATTCTGATACAAACTTCTATACAACATCTGAGGTAAGTATTTTTGTTAAACCGTATGTCTTAATCGACACAATTCCTGTTGATACAATTTATGCAAATCGCTCGGGATTTGTTGTTTTTGGTAAAGATGGTTTTAAAAAGGAAATTGAACAGTATATTCCTGATTCAATTAAACAATCTGTATCAGCGGACAGTTTGCAGATTTTGAAAGAAGGGTTAAAAGAGCAGCTTACTCAACTTTTTTCATCAGAACTTACCCAGAAAACGGGTTTATATAATGAGGAGGAAATCCGTAAGATTGCAGAATCATCTTCCCAAAAAATGTTCGTCGTTGATAAAGGAGGTGTTGCAGAAGATTTTATAGTTGCCGGTTCTGTTGATACTGTTTTTGTGCAGGAGTATCAGCAGGTTCAGCAGGGGCAGCCATTGTTTACTTTATTTAAGATTAAAGATATTGACGAAAATATGTATGAAACTCCTTTTGATTTTGCTGAGTTTTGGTATTATTTTAAGCACTATCTAAAAAAGTATTGGTGGGTTGTTGTCATACTATTGCTATTGGTTGTAGGCTTGTTCTATTTCCTAATTTATTATAAAAAAGGTAAGAAACCTGTAATATTTAAATTAAAACCTGATTTGCCGGCCCATATTATTGCTCTTGATAAGTTAGAGAAGATTCGTAAAGAAAAAATCTGGAGCAGAGGTCAGATAAAGGAGTTTCATGTTCAAATTACTGATGTTGTACGAGAATATATTGAGAATAGATATGGTATCTATGCAATGGAAATGACAAGTTCAGAAATTTTATCTGCATTTGAAAATACATCATATCTTGGCGACGCTGATCAAATAAAATTGCATCAAATGCTCGAACTTGCCGACTCTGTAAAGTTTGCAAAATATCAGGCATTGCAAAACGAAAACGATCTTTCTTTAAGAAATGCTTTTGAATTTGTTGAATCAACAAAAGAAATTATTGAAGAAAATTCGAAAGAAAAGAAACTGGAAGCTGAGATTGAAATAGAAGGTGAAATTCAAGAGTCTGAACAGGAGACAACTGATAAACAAAAAGATTGAAATGATGAATAATATAGTATTTGCAAATAAAGAATACTTCTGGCTGTTTTTACTTTTTATACCGGCCACTTTTTGGTAAGTTTGGCGTCTTAGAAAGTCTGCAGCTGCTATGAATATAAGTAGTTTAAATGCTTTTAAAAATTCATCGACGCCATGGAGATATCATTTTAGGCATGTTCTTTTTGCACTACGTTTATTAGCATTAGCTGCTTTGATTTTGGTAATAGCCAGACCACAAAGTACGGATAAATGGGAAGACAGGAAAACTGAAGGTGTAGATATTGTAATTGCTCTTGATGTTAGTGGAAGTATGTTGGCAGAGGACTTTAAACCAAATCGTATTGATGCAGCAAAAGAAATTGGAATGGAGTTCGTGTCAAGTAGACCTGATGACAGGATGGGTTTAGTAGTGTTTGCTGGTGAGAGTTTTACACAATGCCCACTGACAATTGACCATGCGGTTTTAATGAACCTGTTTTCAGAAGTAAAAAGCGGTGTAATAGAAGATGGGACAGCAATCGGAATGGGATTGGCAACAGCAGTTAATAGACTTAAGGATTCAAAGGCTGTTAGTAAGGTGATTATATTACTAACTGACGGAGTCAACAATATGGGTGATTTGTCTCCTTTGGCAGCTACTGAATTTGCTGTTGAATATGGAATCAGAGTTTATACGATAGGTATTGGCAAAAATGGTATGGCTCCATATCCATTCCAAACAAGATTTGGAATACAATATCAGAATGTTGAGGTGAAAATAGATGAAGAAGTTTTGCAGCAAATTGCTGAAGCAACGGGAGGGAAGTATTTTCGTGCAACAGATAATGAGCGTTTAAGAGAGATTTATAAAGAAATAGACTCTTTAGAAAAAACTCAACTTGAAGTACGCATGTATTCGCAACCAAGAGAAGAATTTAAGCTTTTAATGCTTATCGCTTTGGGCTTGATTTTACTAGAGGTAGTTTTGAGATTTACTTTACTGAAAAATACATTTTAGAATATGTTTAGATTTCAGGAACCAAAATATTTGTGGCTGGCGGCAATTAGTATTGTTGTTATATTACTATTCTTATTGGCTGAGTATATCAGAAAAAGAAGAATCAGCCGAATTGGAGAAATTCGACTTGTTAAATTATTAATACCTGAAACAAGTCTTACGCGAAGGATTTGGAAATTGGTGTTGCTATGTTTAGCAATAGTTTCGATGTCTGTTGGTTTAGCAAGACCACAGTTTGGATCGAAACTCGAAGATGTTACACGTCAGGGGGTGGAGATTATTGTTGCACTTGATGTGTCAAATTCAATGCTTGCAGAGGACATAAGACCCAACAGACTTGAAAATGCACGAAAGTTCATTGAAAGAATCGTTTCAAAACTTGAAAATGATAAACTTGGTTTGGTAGTATTTGCAGGTGATGCTTTTGTCCAGATGCCAATTACAGACGATGTAAGGTCGGCAAGGTTATTTCTTTCGACAATTGATACGGAAATGGTTCCTGTGCAAGGGACAGCAATTGGTAAAGCAATTGCCCTTTCGTCAAATTCATTTACGAAAGATGAAGAAATATCTAAAGTTATAATCTTGATTACTGATGGTGAAAATCATGAGGATGATGCTCTGCAAATAGCAAAAGAACTAAAAGAGAAAAATATTATTGTATACACTGTTGGAATGGGAAGCCCGGGTGGTGCCCCAATTCCAAATAAACGAACCGGGGGTTTCATGAAAGATCGCAATGGCGATGTTGTAATGAGTGTTCTTGATGAGCAAACACTAAAACAAATATCAAGCGAAACCGGTGGAATTTATGTAAGGAATGATAATTCTGCTGATGCCTCTGATAAGATTTTGGAAGAGCTTGGAAAACTGCAGAAAGGTGAGGTTATGAAACAGAATTACTCTGAATATGATGATCAGTTTCAGTATTTGGCTGCAATAGCAATTTTATTATTGCTGGTTGATATTGTTATTTCAGAAAAGAAAAATTCTGTACTAAATAAAATTGACTTGTTTGGGACATCCTCAAATAAGGAAAATAATGATAAATAAAACTTGATTGGAGATGAAAACGATTATAATATCAATATTGCTTTTGACAATTTCACTTTCTGTTTTTTCACAGGAGGAGAGAAAGGTCATTCGTGAAGGGAACGATTATTATAATGAGGGAGATTATGATAATGCTATTTCGAAGTTTCGAAAAGCTTATGAAATGAAACCGGAGGAAAATAGGTTACTTAATAATATTGGAGCATCTCAATATAGAAACGGAATGTTTTCGGAATCTGCAATGACATATGAAAATCTGCTAAAGATGGCAGGTACACGAGAAGAACAGGCAGATGCATTTTATAATATTGGAAATTCATATTTACAGGCTGCAGATTATGAAAAAAGTATAGAAGCTTATCAAAATGCTTTACGTCTTAATACGAATCATGATCTAAGCAGATACAATATGGCTGTTGCAACAAAAATTCAGGAACAGCAACAACAGCAACAAGATCAACAGCAACAGCAGGGTGATTGCGATGGTGAGAACAATCAGGATAAGAAAGATCAGGAGGGTGATCAAAATCAAGATAAAAGCCAGGGTAATCAGGATCAACAAAATGAGGACCAGGAGCAAGACAAACAAGAGCAGTCTCAACCTAAAGAAAACGAAATGACCCGCGAAGAAATGGAGCGTTTTCTTGAATCACTTCAACAACAGGAAAAAGACGTTCAGGAAAAAGTTAAGAAAGAGAAGTTTAAAACACAGCAAAGAATAGTTGAAAAGGAATGGTAAACTCACTACGTTCGTGTTAAATTGTTTGTTGTTGTTTTGATTGTTTACCGATGACTGAGGTTCAACCACTCTTGAATATTGATTATATATATTTAATCTCCTCGCTGGTGCGGATTTGCAATCCGTGCCGCTTATAATACAGGCACTCGGATTACAAATCCGAACGAGCCAGGGATAGCTGCGGGATGTTTATCTAATGTTCAATAAAACTTCTAATCTTTCTGTTGCATATGAATTCCCAAGTTTTGAAGCTTTTTTATACCACTTGATTGCCTCATCAATATCCTGATTTATATTATTGCATCCTTTTTCATACAGTTCTCCTAGAGCACACATTGCATCAGGTAAACCATTTCTTGATGCAATCAGGAAGTAATGTTCAGCTAATTTGCAATCAGGCTCAATTCCAATACCAACTTTAATTAGTTCTCCGATATAAAATGCAGCTTTTGTATTACCTTGAGCAATTTCTTTTAAATAATAGTCGTGTACTTCGCTTATATACATCCATCGACCATTGACTTTATTATAGATTTGACTTGAATCATATACTTCTGCTTTTTCACTATAATGGGAGATGTTGTATTTATATGTGCCAGAACTATTTTCAGATTGATCTACAAAATATGCGTTAAGAATGTCAGCATACGTGTCATCTCCTTTAAGAATTATAGTGTCACAATTATTTATTGAATTGTCAATTACTTTATAATTGTCTATCATAATTTTATTTCCACTTCCTTCTATAATAAGCACTGATCTACTGTTTTTTTAATTGAAAAAAGAATCAAAATATTGAAAAACTACCGTATTGTCATTCCCATTAAAAACTATTTTATTATTACTGTTTTCTTAGATGTCAGTATATTCACCAGTTTTAATAACTCTATTATTAGAATGACCTTTAGAAGAATTTATTCTTGTTCTAACACAAGCAGTCATAATTAGAAAAGTACTAATACACAATAGTAATATAAAGTACTTAGAGTTTTTATTAAACAACATATTTAAGGTTTAAATATTTTTCATTAAATGTACTTTACAGTGATATGCTTAAGTAGTTTATTTTCCAGAACATCAGCAATTCGGTTTGCAATGGTTCTTCTAATTTCCAAATCGACTGGTACATTTGGATCTTGGTGTGCTTCGTTTATTTTTGTTCCTACGATTATATCTATATGGTCGCTTTCAAGAATTAGCTTTACAATTTGATCAGCAGGCCCCTTATCGGGATAATAATCAGGGCTCAAATTCGTTAGTAATTTCCAGACTTTGTTTAGAGTAAGAATACCTTCGGTAACTAAATCGATTCCATCCATATAAGAAATAGGAGGGAGCTCATTATCAAAAAAGTCGAGGCTATCAGTAACTTTTAGATTTAATTCGCGAGCTATTAAGTCAGTTGTACTACCTCCTGCAATTATCTTTTTACCTTTATAATTTATAATTGTATCTGCAATTTCTTTGTCTTTAGAACGTTCAATTGGCGGGCCTGTTACAAGTAATAGTTTACGCGGTTCTCTAAAATAAACACATGCACAACTTGTATCGTCTTTTGCTTCGTAGGCATCGTTAGCTATTGCTTTATTGACAACCTTTTCAGCTAACTTATTGGCAGAGATATCTTATTGCTTTGAGAGTAAATTGCTTAGATATTCTTCTATATTGGAGTTTTCCCATCCAAATGGATATTTTTTTGTCCCCATTCCTGATTGAGCTACACCATCTGAGAAAAATACAATCCTGTCGTTTAGCTGAGGATAAAAACTTGCATAACAAAGTTTTTTACCTTTGTGGTCAGGATTTTTCATCTCAATAATATCTCTTTTAATTGATAATGGCTTATTTTTCCTGAAAAACAAGGCAGGGGGATTATCATATTCAAGGATATTTACCTTCCCGTCAATTTCCATGTCGATTACAGTAAAAGTTGAGTATGAAATTTTCCTTTCGCTGCAAACAGGTAGAGTATTCATAATAATTTCTGCAATTCTTTCAGGTTTGCGATGTTCAACTGTAAAATTGAGAGCCATTGTAGATGTAAGAGTAGCAAGCACATTTGCTTTCACTCCATGCCCCATTCCATCACTTAAAACAGTAATTATTCTTTTGTCCTCTTTGATTCTTTTTTTAAGAAAGACATCACCACAGATTTTCTCATTTTTATGATTAATCTGTTTGGCTTCAATTTCTATATATAGATTTTCGGCCATTAGTCTTTTGTATCCTCCTCCTCCTGATTATCATAAGTACTGATAATACTATTTAGCATTCTTTCTGTTTCAGATGCACCTTCGCCCAATAAGAAACCAATCTTTTTAACCATCCCGAGATTTTTTTCAATCACATCATTAATTCTGGCAATTACCTCTTCTTTTCTTATGTCAGATTGATAAAGATTCTTAAACACAGCACCAATTATTTTCCCATTCTTTATTGGGAAGACAGAAATATTAAGCAGTTTGTTATTAAATTCAAGATCCTTATTTTCAACTATTTCGTTCTTTTGCAAAACAAAGCTGAATAGCTTATAGAAATTATGTGGAAGAAGAGTTTTTATGTCAGCGTTAATCAGACCCGGAATAATTTCATTAATCTCGATTGCATCTTTGCCGATAATATCTATAAATTGTTGATTTGATTGAATAATTCTTAGTTTATCATCAACCATAACAACCCCGGATGGAATTTTTTCAAGTATTGCCTTTATTAGTGAAATGCTTTCTTGAACATTCGCATGATCTTTCTTTAGTTTTGCCTCAGATTCTTCCAGTGCTTTCTGCGTTTCGGCCAATTTCTGATTTGCTGATGTAAGTTTATTAATAAACTCCTGACGATTATTAAGAGTGAAGCTAACACACATTTCAGGTTTTGCAAGATCTTTTGCTACATCAGTGGCAAATTCGTAACAATTGTCGTATCCACAACTCTTACAGCCAATTTAGTCATGAGTCTCTTTGCCAAGCAGCTTAAGAACTTTCTCTATTTTGTCTTTTGCCGGAGGACTTATTCTTTGGTCGTTTACAATGAAACTTCTTGAGAAGTCAAGATTAATAAATTTGTCAATATTCTTTTGCAATTCTTTTTGATCGATCAGTTTTACTCGTTTTTTATAGAAATTTGTTTGTAAACTTCTGTTTGTTAGGTAGCTAGAGCGATGTGAAGAGCATGGTCCCATAATACAACCATTGCAGAAATAAAGGTTGAGATTTTGTTTAATTTCATTACAAATAGCAAAATCTGAAATATTCTTTTTAAAATTCTCTGGACCTTCGCGCGTGATAATATTTGAATCACTAACAGAGCAATCAATTCCTGCAGCATCAAGAATTCCTTCGCTAATCGGGAATAGTGAACCTTTAAATCCAATTGGTTGATCAAATTCAGAGAACTCAACGGAATTTTCATAAACATTGTTATTATTGAACATTGTTCTTAATTCCTCAAATCCGATTACTTCGTTGATAAGGTCTTTATTTCGTAAAATTTCTTTTTTATGAGCCAAACAAGGAGTTATTGCAACAATTACAGGTGTTTTGCCATGTATTTCGCGCATGACTTTTGCTGTTGCAGTCATGTGAGAGTCAATTCCTGCCAATGAATCAATAATATTTGGTTGAAACTTTTCGATATATTCGTAAACCGGTGGGCATGATGTTGTTATAAAATATTTACCTTTAAAATTATCAAGCAATTCCTTGTATTTTATCGCTACCAGGTCTGCTCCGAAAGAAATTTCGTTAACAAAGTCAAATCCCAGAGCCCTTATCATACCAACAAAATTTCTGTAATCCAGAATATCCGGAAACTCTGATGCTATTGATGGGTCGACAATAGCAATACTTTTTTTATTTGAATTTAAATGTTTTGCAAGCTTGTCATAAGATTTTTGATATGATATTGCTTTTGGTCCACAGCTAATATAACAGTTACCACATGAAATACATCTGTCATGGTTGATAACAATCTTATCGGAGTTTGAAAGTGTTGTTATTGCTTTTGTAGGGCATGATCTTACACATGCATAACATAGTGTGCATTTTGATTCGTCTATTTGTATTAAGGGTAAATTTTGCATAACTCTAACTATTCAGATATGATTTTACTATTGCTACAGCTTTTGATGGTGAAATATCGCTGTACATATCTTCGTTGACAATCATTATAGGCCCTAAGCTACATTTACCAAAGCAATGCCCACCTTTAAGATAGACCTCTGAATCAAGCTTGTTATTTGCAATAAACTCTTGTAAAACAGAAACTATATCTCTGTTTTTTCTGCTAAAACAAGATGAACCGAGGCATACTGTTATTTCAACTTTATATTCCATATATTATTTTCGACCAATACTATAATAGCTAAATCCTTTTCCGCGAACTTCTTCAGGATCGTAAATATTCCTACCATCAAAAATTACTTTATTCTTCATTGAATCCATATTAGGGTAGTTTAATACTCTGAATTCTTTCCATTCGGTCACTAAAAATAGAGCATCTGCATTTTTCAATGCATCATAAGGATTATCTACATAAGTTATTTTATCACCAATTCTTCTTTGTGCTTCATCCATAGCAACAGGGTCATAAGCATAAATTTCAGCACCTCTCGTAACCAATTTATCAATTAGGACCAATGCCGGAGCTTCGCGCATATCATCTGTATTTGGTTTAAATGATAATCCCCACATTGCGAATTTCTTTCCTTTAAGGTCACCGTCAAAATGTTTGACAGCTTTATGGAAAAGGGTTTCTTTTTGTCTGTCATTAACATTTTCTACCGATTTTAAAATCTCAAGTTAGTAGCCATTTTCATCAGCTGTTTTAATAATAGCTTTCACATCTTTTGGGAAACAACTACCACCATAACCTGTACCAGCATAAATAAAGTAAGGTCCAATCCTTTTGTCTGTTCCAATTCCTTTACGAACAGAGTTAATATCAGCCCCAACTATTTCACAAAAATTAGCTATGTCATTCATAAATGAAATCTTTGTAGCAAGCATAGCATTTGCAGTGTATTTTGTAATTTCAGCTGAAGGTATGTCCATATATATTATTGGGTGACCATTAAGTACAAATGGCTTATAAAGTCTGTCGATAATTTCTTTTGCTTTATCGCTGTCTGTTCCTACAACTATTCTGTCAGGATGCAGACAATCTTCAATAGCATCCCCCTCTTTAAGGAATTCAGGATTTGAAGCGACATCGAAATCTAAGTCAGAATTTCTTTTGGAAAGTTCTTCTTGTACAACAGCTCTTACCTTTTCAGCAGTTCCAATTGGCACAGTACTTTTAGTAATAATCACTAAATAATTTTGCATGTTCCTGCCGATTTCTCTTGCAACAGATAAAACATACTGTAAGTCAGCACTTCCGTCTTCATCAGGAGGAGTCCCTACTGCAATAAAACATGCACTGGCATTTTCAATGCTTTCGGCAATATCTGTAGTAAAACTAAGTCTATTTTTTTCATAATTACGTTTTACCATATTTTCAAGACCCGGTTCCCAGATTGGAATAATGCCTTTTTTAAGATTGTTTATTTTGTTTTCATCAATATCCAGACATGATGTAACAACCCCCATCTCTGCAAAACAAGTTCCTGAAACTAAACCTACATACCCGGTACCAATAATTTAAATTTTCATATTTATGTTTTTGTTCTAAAAAATTAATTCGTGCAATAATTCTCTGTCTTCTTTTCTTTTAAAATTCGTTTCATTATTATCAAAATCCAGCAATCTGAATTTTTTGTAAAAATACAAAATTGCATTATTCTGAGTGTCTATTTCTATCATATTGTCAATAAAAATCAGGATTTCACTATTATTAACTTCAGCGAAACAAATATTTGTGATATTATCCTGCATTATCTTAGTTGCATATCTACCATTAGGAGGGATCAGTTTTTCTTTTTCTTCCAATTCAATCTGGTAAACGGTTTCATTATCTGTTTTTATGATATTATCGAGCTTACCCATAATAAAATATTGATGATTCAGATATGCATTTGCTCGCATAATATTACCGTCTGCAATCGATTTTCTAATCCTTGTAGAACTTACAGCTTCATTTTCAATATCTTGTTGAGGTATCTCTAAGACTTGAAAGTTTCTCTATTTGCTTAACTCATATAAATAATCATAATCACCTTCACGATTATGTCCAAAATGATGATTAAAACCTACTACAATGATTTTTGCATTTAGCTTGTCGAGTAGAATCTTATTAACAAAATCGTGAGAAGATGTTTTAGAGAACTCAAGCGTAAAATTTATAATAAACAGGTGGTCAAGACCAGTTTTTGCTAGCATCAGTTTCTTTTCATTCTGAGTGTTTATAAGTTTTAATTCTGATGCTTTATCAGGAAATAACACTTTTCTTGGGTGAGGGTGAAAAGTAATTAATGCCGACTCACCATCTATACCTGCTGCAAGTTCATTAAGCCTTGAAATTATGATATCATGGCCAATATGTACTCCGTCAAAAGTTCCTGTTGTAACAACAGGATTTTTAATTACACCTATGTCGTCAAAACTATAGTGAATTTTCATTTTTGATTTTTTCCTTTACAAAATATGCTAGTTTCTCCATAGAAGTAACCATGTCATAGTTCTCAAGCGCAATGTCTTCCGGAACATTTAATGGTACAGAAGTGAAATTCAAAATGCCTTTAATGCCTGCAAAAACCAACCTGTCTGCAACATCTTGTGCTCCTTTTGGTGAAAGTGCTAAAATTGCAATAGATGCATTAGTCTTTTTGAGTATTGTTTCAAGGTCCTCAATATGATAGCTTTTTATACCTGCAAGTATTCTGTCAACCTTTTCTTTATCATTCTCAAAAGCAGCAACGATTTCTATTTTACTTCTTTTCGAATTGAAATAATTTGTAATTGCCTTACCTAGGTGACCCATACCAATAACAACTGCATGTATTTTATCTTCGTTGTCAAGAATAGAACCAATTTTTGCAATAAGTTCTTTTACGGAATAGCCTTTTCGTTGTGTGCCGGTATACCCCATAAGCATAATGTCTCGCCTTACTTGAACAGGTGTTAGATGCAGTAAACTGGCCAGTTCATGAGAATAAATAAACTCATTTTTGTGTTCTAGATAGTTAAGAAGTACTCTACGGTACAAACTCAGTCTTTCAATGGTTTTTTCTGGTAACATAATTCAATTTTTTAGTTTAATTTTTACGGTAGTACCTTTGTTAATTTCACTCTCAAGTTTAATCTCAGTATTATAGTTAGCCAGTATCTTTTTTACGATTGATAATCCCAGACCACTGCCGGGTATTTTTGTAGTTTTTTGATTTCTGATTCTTACAAATTCTTCGAATAACTTCTCTTGATCTTCTTTGCTTATTCCAATACCGGTATCCGAAATAATTATCTCAGAGTAAGAACCAGAATCACGTATTGTACAATCCACCCTACCACCATCTACATTATATTTTACGGCATTCGACAGAATATTGTTCAGAATTATTTCAAGATCATTCCGATCAAATTGATATAATATCTTTGTGTTATAGTTTAGATAAATGTTGATGTCTTTTTGAATTGCCATAGGTTGTATAATTGATATGCAGCTTTTAGCCACTTCACCAATGTCAATTTTTTCGGAACTTCTTTTGGTTTGTCCTGATTCTATTTTTGTTAAGTCCAATAAGTCCATAATCATGTCTCTCATTGCCTGAATGCGTTCTAAAGAACGATCAATCATAGGCATATAGTCTGTAACCTTATCACCATTTTGCTGTTCTTTAATTATTTTTAAGTACCCTTCAACAGCATTGACAGGTGATTTTAACTCATGAGATAACAAAGATAAGAACTGAAATCGAATATGCTTACCTTCTTTCTGAAGTTTTGATGTCATTTGCTTCAAAAAGATTTGCTTGGTAATATTTTCGATTGATGAACGTAGCTCCTGAGGTGTGAATGGTTTAGGAACAAAATCTGTAGCACCTTCTTTAGTTGCTTTAACTGCTAGCTCAAGGGATGCATAGGATGTAATCATCACAACCTTTGATTCTATTTGTTTTGAATTTATATATTCAAGCACTTCAACACCCTGAATTCCGGGTAGTTTATTATCAAGAAGAATGATATGGTAAAAATTCTTATTTAGCAATTCGATAGCAGTTTCTCCGGTTTCTGCTTCATGTACTTCGAAGCTAATAGCTTCATCCATAAATGGATAATCAACCTCAAATTTCTCAAGTATTCTTTTTACACCTGATCTAATTCCCGGTTAATCATCAATAACTAATATAGAGAGTTTATTCATCATGTCAGATATTTAAATATTTATTTAAAATTTCTGTAATTTTTTCAACTTCAACCCCTTTCTCCAGAAATGCATCTGCTTTTACCCATTCAGTGTTTTTATCAAAACTTATTCCTGTCTCAGAAGTAACCGCTGTAGCAATGATGACTGGAATTGAATTGTTTTTTTTCTTGGTTTTATATGATAAAACAAAACCCGAATCATCGTTTTCCATCATCAAATCAAAAATTGCTGCATCAAAATATGAGTTTTCTATTAGTTCTTCGGCTTCTTTCTGAGAACTTGCAGAAATTACTTTGTAACCAGCATTCTCTAATTTGAATCTCATTTGAAAAAGATAATCAAAATCATCGTCTGCTAACAATATTATTTTCTCATCATTCATATTAATTAGTATTTAGCTGTGGTAAACTAATAATAAATTTTGTACCTGTTTTTCCTACTTTAGCATTTGCATTTGATTTTACATCGATTTTACCTTTATGCATTTTTATGATACCGTATGAAGTTGGTAATCCCAATCCTGTTCCTTTTCCGAACTCTTTTGTTGTAAAGAAAGGAGTGAAGAGTTTATCCATATGTTCTTTTTTAATCCCGGTACCGGTATCTTCAATGGTTATAGTCATATTATTATCAGTATTCTCAAGAGTAATTTTTAGTTCTCCACCAGTAGGCATTGATTCTACTGCATTCTTGAGAATATTAGTAATTGCTTGAGTCATCTGCTCTTCATCAATTGAAATATTAAAATTCTTAAGATAGTTTTTATGAGTTAATTTAATATTATCCGGTATAATAACTGCTTTAACACATGAAGATATAAACTCTATTATATTGACATTTGCAAAACTAACTTTGTTCTTACGAGCGAAATTTAGCAATCCACTAACAATGTTCTTACATCTATGAGCTTGTTCTGTTATTAGTTTTAGGTCGTCGAAATTTTCACTATCGGGATTTGTTTCATCTAGGAGAATGTTTGTGTACATAATTACAACTCCCAAAGGATTGTTGATTTCGTGCGCTATTCCTGCTGCTAACTGACCAAGGTGAGCAAGTTTTTCACTTTGTTTAAGCGCCTGCTGAACGGATTCTAGTTTTGTGTTTTTTAAACCAAGTTCATCTACCATATTCTTAAGCTTCTCAAGACTATATGGTAAGCACATATCTATTTCAGCAAGTCCTCGTAGAACAGCAATTGCATGCTCTTCGCAACTTTCATAACCACAAGCGTGACAATCCAGACGATCTTCGGGTTCGGTTTTCCCCATTTTTTTATAGAGAGCTTCTATCTCAGTTTTGTCAGGAGCTTCTACTCTGTGATCATCTTTTTGAAATGAACGAGAAAGGTCAAGAGATTTAAATTTATTAAAGTTATTCTCCCATTCTTTCTGGTTAAGATTGTCAAGTTTTTTACGAACATATCGGGTTACATAAGCTCTGTTTTCGTAGCGTTTGCCTTCTGTGTGCATTCCAGGGCCCATAATACAGCCTTCGCAGCATAGAAGCTCAAGATTTTGATCGTGAATAAAACCATTTTTAAATTCACTTATTGCTTCTTTAAAGTTTGTTCTGCCTTCTGCAACAATAATATTTTCGTTTACAAGACTTTCTTCTAATTGTATTGTGTTGATTATTCCACGACTAATTGGAAAGACTGCACCACGTCCACTGTGCGGTGGATCAAAATCCTGTGGGTTTACATCATCAGAATTTATTTTGTATTCATCGAATAGATTACGCAATTCCTTAAAAGTAAGGACAAAGTCGGGCTCGTCAGATTCGTTCTTTTTTGCAATGCATGGCCCTATAAAAACTACTTTCCGATCTTCACCATATAATCCTTTTACAACTCTGTTAACTGCCATAACAGGAGAAACGATAGGAGCTAGGTTGTCTGTTATGTCAGGATAGTATTTTCTGATATATGATACTATTGCAGGGCAATCGCTTGAAATGAACTTTTTATCAGTATTTACAAGTAATATTTCTTTATATTTGTGAGCAACAAGATCTGCACCAAAAGACACTTCTACAACTTTATCGAAACCTAGTTTTTTGAGCATTCCTACAACAATCTTATAGTCATCAAACTCCTTAAATTCTGCTGGGAAGGCAGGAGCTATAGTTGAAATTACCTTATTGTTGTTTTTTAATAAGTTAATTACAGCTTCTTCTTCATTGTAGAAACTTTTAGCATTCCTTTTACAAACTTTTACACAGTTACCACAACCAATGCATCTTTCTGTAATAACATTTGCCTGACCATTTTGCATACTAATTGCTTTTGCAGGGCATTCGCGTATGCAAGTATAACAGGTTTTACACCTGTCTTCTATGGTAAATACCAATGGTCTGTTGTTATTAAATTTTATCATTTTTCAGACTGTTTTAATCTGTAAATTCCTTTAATATATGGATTTTTGCCGGCTGTGTTATTGTTATTTTTTTCATCAAAATCACTTATGATTTTTCTTATTTTCTTTTGTTGTTCTTTTTCACTTGTTTTAGTCTGCCCACATCCATCAATACAACCAAATTCGAAGGACCTAAGCTCAACAAATAAGTACTTACTTTTTAAAATTTTAGATCTATATTTTTTTATATTATTTACACCATAAATGCATGCTACAGTGTGTTTAGTTTTTCCTAAATTGAATTCATATTCGATAAAATCTTTATCGGTTTTAATTTCAATTATTCTATTTAATTTATTAACAATACCCTTACGAAAAGATAGTTCTCTTATTATAGCTTCAGTAATTCCGTGTTTTGTTTCAAAGAAAACACCGGAGGAGGAATCTGAGTTGCTTGGTTTATCAGGAGTTTCTTTCTTTGTATATGGTAATGAAAGTCCTAATGCGTGCAGCATTTTATCTAATTCGTTACTGGTTAAAACAAATTCAAATTTTGGAACTCCTTTTATTGTGTTTTCAGACCTAATCGCTTCGTATTTATGTGCAATGCAAGGTACGGTACTAACCATACAATCATTTTCAAAGTCAATAACTTTATTGAATAAATCACCTGTTAGCTGCATAGGGTTTGGAATATCAATTAGCTTTTCGAATAATTCAGCATCCTGATTTCTTAAATACTTTTTTACAGCTGGGCAATCTGTTATAATTGTTGTCTTATCTTTTTTTAGATTGTTTTCAATTTTGTTACATGCTTCAGAAGTAAAGTAATCGTTTAATATTGCACTGGTATAGACATTGTCAAAACCGGCATCATGAAGTGCTCCAACAATGTAGTTTCTGCAATCTTCGTATTTACGGATATTATTTCTTTGAGCTAAATATGCAATTGAAATGCTGGATACAAATATTGATTTCTTCTTATCTTCTTTACCCAGCCTGTTAATCAGTTCGTTAAGGTTCGATTTTTCTAGTATAGCTCCTGTAGGACAAGCCGAAATGCATAATCCACAATGAATGCAATCAGAGTAATAAAGGCCTTTTTGGAAAACAGTTTCAATTCTTGTTTTTTTACCTCTGTTTATTAAATCAATAGCAGAAATTTCAAGTACTTCTTCGCAGATTCTTACACATCTCCCACAAAGAATGCATTTTGACATATCCCTGACTATTCCGGGGCTTGATCTATCTGTTTTATAATCAGGTTTGTCTCCATAAAAAGTCTTTTCTCGAATATTTAACTCTTCAGCTAATCGTTGTAATTCACAATTCCCACTTTTATCGCAATAAAGACAATTTTCGGGATGATTTGTTAATAATAATTCAACAATTGTTTTTCGAGCTTCGATAACTTTTGGAGAATGTGTGAGAATTTCAAGTTTATCTCTTACTGGTGTAGAACATGATGTTATAAGTTCACCTGTTATCGCATCCTCAACAACACATAATCGACACGCTCCGGTAGGAGATAAGTCCTCCATATTGCATAAAGTAGGTATGTTTATTCCAATGCGTTTCAGCGCACTTAGGATAGTTTCTCCGGAGTCTGCTTTTTGATTAATATTATTGACTTTTATTTTTACATTCATATTATCTTACAATAATTGCATTGAACTTACATGCTTCTTCACATTTACCACATTTAATACATCTTTCCGAAATAATAAAGTGAGCATTATGCTCGGTTACCAGGATTGCATCAGATGGGCATCTTTTAGCACAGATTCCACACCCTACACAATTATCAACATCAACGAAGTATTCTTTTAGATTACGACAAATATTAGCATCGCATTTTCTTTCATATATATGTTCTTCGTATTCATTTCGAAATTTAGATAATCCACTTAAGATACTATTTGGTGCATTTTGACCTAAACCACAAAGGGATGTTTTTTGCATCAAACTTGATATTTGTTCAAGCTGAGTTACTCCTTTAAATCTTAGAAGTGATTCGTGTTGGTCATTTTTACCAGGTTTTTCAGTAATTCGTTTTAGGATTTCAAGCAAACGCTGTGAACCTTCACGACAAGGAATGCATTTTCCACAGCTTTCATTATTTATGAATTCTATAAAATACTTACTTATGTTTAGAATACACGAACTTTGGTCCAGAACTAGGAAACTTCCGGCTCCTAGCCATAGTTTACTTGCATTTATAGTCTCATAATCTAGTCTAATGTTGAAATCTTCTGGTGAAATAAACCCACCTGAAGGACCACCAATGTGAACAGCTTTAATTTTATCAGTTTGGATGTTATTACAAGTTCTAAGAATTCTTTCAGGAGTTGTCCCCATAGGCATTTCAAGTACACATGTAATTACTGTTTTACCACTAACAGAGAATAGTTTCGTTCCGCTTGATTTGTTGAATCCTGAGTTTTTAAAATTATCACTTCCTTGCAATAAAATGTATGGTATATTAGAAATAGTCTCTATGTTGTTAACAACGGTAGGTTGTCCATTAAGTCCTGACTCGGTTGGATAAGGTGGTTTTGGGCTTGGCATTCCACGTTTTCCTTCAAGACTTGCAATTAAGGCAGTCTCTTCTCCACAAACATATGCCCCTGGACCTTTAAATATTTCGATATTAATGTCAATACCGCTTCCGAAAATATCTTCACCAATTATCCCTGCTTTCTTTGCTTCATTATTTGCCAAATTGAGTCTTTCAATTGCCAATTTGTAATTATTACGAATGTATATATAGGCTTTTTTTGCGCCGATTGCATAAGCACCTGTTAAGATGCCTTCGATTACTTGATGAGGGTTACTTTCGGCAAGAAGCCTTCCGGAAAATGAAGCTGGATCACTTTCGTCCGCATTACAAATAAAGTATTTTTGATTTTTTCCTGTTTCAAGAGCACTAATCCATTTGTCGCCAGTTAGATATGCACCTCCACCACGGCCTCGAAGTTTACTTTCTTTGATAATATTGCATATCTCGATAGGAGTCTTTTTTGTTATCCCATGAGCAAAAGCTTGATATCCTCCAAATTCGAGATATGATTCTAGAGAATTTGGATCAATAAGTCCAAAATTCTTTAATAGTTTTTGATCTTGTTGTGAGAAAACTTCTAATTCTGTTAATTCAATTACATCTGGCCATGAGCTTAAGTCCGGATGCGAAATTTGTCCTAAAATAAGTTCTTTCTGAGGCAAAATGTGATTCAGGACACTGTCCAAAATTGTGTTAACAATATTATAGTAAACATTTTTAAAACAAATCATAGATCTTCCTGGGATCAAAATGCTAACCAGAGTATCAAAACTCATTATACCTCTGCTTCCTGTTTCGATTAAAATATATTCATCATCATTATCAAAATACTTTTTAATATATTTAATTGTTTCGTCTGCACCAGCAATAATTGAGGATGTAGTTCTCTCAACATAAATGAGTGGTTTTGTAATGTCCTTATTGAAATGTGGGCTCGAAACCCTAATTTCATTAGAAAATAATCTATTATATGTAAGGTTTTTAAGATTTTTCATTTTCCTGTGTATTCAGATAGGATTTTTTTTACACTTTCAATATTTATATTAGTAAAGAAATTATCATTTATCGACATTACTGGCCCGGAAGCACATGCACCCATACATTGTATAACTTCAAGACTAAATCTGCCATCAGGGCTTGTTCCTTTATCTTTGGACTTTAAAAGTTGACTAATTTCACTAATTAAATCTGTTTCGGAATTTACATGACAAGCTGCTCCATTACAAACTTTAATATGGATTTCACCTTTTGGGATAAACCTGAATTGGTTGTAGAATGATGTAATGCCATATATTTTGCCAGCAGGAATGCCAATTCTAGGGCTAAGTTCTTCGATAAACTTTTGATCTATATAACCAAACTCGTCCTGGTAATACTGTAGAATATTCAGTAAGTTATGCTTTTGAACTCTGTCCGGTATTTTCTTAAAAAAACTATCCATTATCAATGTCATTTCTGCAAAGATAATAATTGTTATTGAATAAACATTGTTAATAGAATAACAATAAAAATATTTTACAACATGTTTTTTGCGTTTTTATATCATACTTTTTCTTGATTTAAGCGAGTTTTTATTAGTATTGTATTAATTTCAATTTTATGACAGAGAAGGAGTTTAATATACGTTTTTTATCAGATGTCTCAGGATTATCGGTCCCAAATATTCGAATTTGGGAGAAAAGATACAAAGTTTTAAGACCTAAACGAACTTCTACAAACATACGTAAGTATAGCAAGGATGATCTTCATAAAATCGTGTTATTAAAATATTTGGTAGATTCCTGTTACCGCATTGGAAAAATATCATCAAAAAGTCTTGCAGATTTGCGTTTGATGGTTAAGAATGAACTTGTAGATGAGTCATATTATCATTACGAGTTAAAAGTTATGATTTCTTATTTATTGGAGCAGACTTATACTGCATTTGAGAATTATCTCGAGGAAAGATTGACAGATCTAAGCCCTACAGATTTTGTAATGTTTTCTCTGGAACCATTATTACATTTGTTAAAAGTAATGGAGAGCTTAAAAGATGAAAATGATTATTTCTCCCGTTTTGTAGCAAATAAAATAATGCAAACAATGTTAGCTTTAACATATCGTATGTCAAAAGGAATTTCCAAAAACATGGAGATACTGATTTTGCAATCTGATGATAATTTTATCCCTGCGCGTTTAAGTATTGTTAACTATTTGGCAACATTAAAGAGGTATCGAACAGATATTGTTTTGCATAAAGTTCACAAACCGTTTATTGAGTCATTAAAACAAAGAATAAAACCGGATATTGTTTATACTGAATTTAATGAGAAACAAACATCGAGAGAAATCTCAGAGTATTTATCAATATTAGAGCTTAGCTTTCCTTTATCGAGAATTATAGTCTCCGGGAAAAGAATGTCTTCTGTGTGGAAGGATATTCCAAATAAGATCTATTATGCTCGTAGTTTTGAGAATCTTATAAGATCATTATAAATTTGTCTGTCGATAACTTGTTTGTTAAGTTTTGCGATTTAAAGTCAATTATTTTAATTTTGCATAAATTAAATATTTAAAATATGAAACTATTAGAATGAAAAACAGTTTTAGTTACCGGTGCAGCTAGAGGTATCGGTAAAGCTATTGCAATTGAATGTGCCAAATCAGGTGCAGATATAGCGTTTACAGATATTAAGCGTGATGAAAACTTTGACCTTTTGGAGAAAGAAATTACTGAATTTGGAGTAAAAGTGAAAGGTTATGAATCAAATGCTGCAAATCTTGAAAGTTCTCAAAAAACAGTAGATGAAATTGTTTCTGAATTTGGAAGAATTGATGTGTTGGTTAATAATGCAGGGATTACCAGAGATACACTTCTTATGAGAATGACAGAAGAGCAATGGGATATGGTAATAGATGTTAATTTAAAATCTGTTTTTAATTTGACAAAAGCTGCACAGAGAACAATGTTAAAACAACGTAGCGGTTCAATAATAAATATGAGTTCTGTTGTTGGTGTTTCAGGTAATGCTGGTCAGACAAATTACTCCGCTTCTAAAGCAGGTATTATTGGTTTTACAAAATCTATTGCACGTGAATTGGGCCCAAGAAATATTCGTTGTAATGCAATTGCTCAAGGTTTTATCGAGACTGAGATGACAGAAGCAATTCCTGAAGAAGCTCGTAAAGAATGGGCAGAGAAAATTCCATTGAAACGTGCTGGAACAACTGTTGATGTTGCGAACCTTGTTGTTTTCCTTGGTTCTGATATGTCGACTTATATTTCTGGTCAGGTAATCAATGTTTGTGGGGCAATGTTAACATAGTCTTCCATTGGAAATTTATTTTTAATATCCATTATATCTTGTAATAGTAGCTGTTTTAATTTCAGCTGCTATTTCATTTTTTTTCTATTTCAGGGATAAAACTTTTAAAGATCTCGAAGCCTGGAAAAGATGGCTGATGACTTTTTTAAGGTTTAGCTTTGTCCTGATTATTTTACTTCTTTTATTAAGTCCTGTAATTAAAACGAAAGGACTTATCGTTCAAAAACCTATTATAGTTTTTGCTCAAGATAACTCTTCGTCAATTATCATGAATAAAGATTCTCTATATTATCAAGGGGATTACAAAAATGATATTGAGTCTGTTTTGGAAGATTTATCAGATGATTATGATGTAAGAATAATAAAATTTGATGAATTAACATATAACGATTCGATAGTTGATTTTACAGGAAATCAGACAGATATATCCGGAGTCTTTGATGAGATTATCTCTAGATATGCCGGTATGAATTTGGGTGCTGTGATTATTGCAACGGATGGGGTTTTTAATAAAGGTAGTAATCCGGTTTATGCAAAAAATTTAGAGTTTCCTGTTTACTCTTTGGCTTTAGGAGATACTATATCTCAAAAAGATCTGATTCTAAAAAACTTAATGCATAATAAACTGGCATTTCTTGGAAACAGATTTCCTTTACGAGTTTATATTGCAGCAGAAAAATGTCCGGAAACCAAAGCATTATTGTCAATTTTCAGAGAAGGCAAATTGATCTATGAAAAAGAGTTTGACTTGCCTTTACAATCCGATATTAAAATGTTGGATATTGAATTACCTGCGGATAAACTTGGGGTTCAGCAATATGACCTTAAGCTAGAATATCTGGATGATGAGATAAGTTATGATAATAATACTGCATCTTTTGTAATTAATGTCATTGACAACAGAAATAAAGTATTAGTTCTTGGAGAAGGTCCTCACCCAGATATTGGGGCAATAAACTTTGCATTAAAAGATAACCCTGATTTTGAAGTAAGACTGGAGTATATAGATTCATACACTGGTTCTATTTCTGATTATAACATTATTGTATTACATCAGTTACCTTCAAATATAAACAATGCTGCTGCGATTCTGGCAGATATTGAAAAAAACAAACTTCCAGTATTATTTATACTTGGGAGTAAGTCATCTCTCGCTGCAATAAATAATTTGGATCGTGGATTAAGTATAAATAGTAAAAGTATCAATACAGATGATGCAGAACCATACTTTAATTCCGAATTTGTTGCTTTTGGAACCGGCTTTGACGAGAAAACATTCTTTGAAGAGATGTCACCGTTAAAAGTTGTTTTTGGTGATTATAAGGTTCTAGCCGATTCGAAAATATTTTTATATCAGAAAATAAACGGAGTTAAGACTGATAAACCATTGATTTTGTTTAGTGAGCAAAATGGTATTAAGACAGGATTTGTTACAGGTGAAGGCATCTGGAGATGGAGAATAGATGATTTTAAATCAAATTCAGGCAATGAGAATTTTAAGGCGTTAATAAATAGGATACTCCAATATATGATAGTTAAAAAAATGCAGGATAAACTGATGGTTGAATAAAAGCAAGTTTTTAGCGAAAATGAAAATGTTGTGTTTACTGCTGAGTTTTATAATGAGGCATTTGAATTGGTTTCTGAGCTCGATGTTGAAATGATTCTTACTGATAGCGAAGGTAAGGAATATACATATATGTTTGGGAATAGTGGAGAAGCCTACAAACTTGACCTTGGAAGGATGAAAGCGGGCACATATGATTATCTGGTTAAAACTGAATTCGACGGAAAATTATATACAGATATTGGTAAAATTATTATTAAGGAAATAAATGTTGAGGCACTCAATACAACTGCTAATCATATAGTTCTAACTCAACTCGCTGAGTTAACCGGTGGTAATGTGTTCTATCCTGATGAGATGAGTAAAATCCCTGATGCAATTGTTAATAATGATAAGATTGCTAGCATTGCTTACGAAAGGGAAAAACTTTACACGATTACTGATTTATTTTATTTATTTTTTGTGATTCTTGCCTTTGCTGCTACTGAGTGGATTCTTAGAAAATTCTGGGGAGGGTATTAGGGATGAAGGGATGAAGGGTGACCGGTGTCGGATGACCGATGACCGATGACGGGTGTAAGTTGGTCGGTTAAACGGTTAAACAGTTTTCTGTTCTTGATTATATAATATTGAGTGTTGATTATTGCTTATTGAACATTGCTTATTGAATATTGTTTATTGTTTGCCTCAGCGAATGCTTAATGCAATTAAGCTAAAATTTTCTTGATAGTTTTGAAGATTAACTTGATATCCGTAGATAATCCGGATTCGTCGATGTATTTTAGGTTGAGCTGAAGCTTTGCAGGCATTACTTCTTCGATATAAGTCTTTTCGGGATCTTCTGATTTTGACAAAATATCATTTTAGTTACTGTATTCTATTGATGCATAATCTGTAATACCAGGGCGTACATTAAGAACTTTTAGTTGTTCATCATTGTACATGTCTACATATTTACGTACCTCAGGGCGAGGACCAACAAAGCTCATGTCTCCTAAAAACACATTGAATAGTTGTGGTAATTCGTCAAGTTTGTATTTACGCAAGTAATACCCAATTTTGGTTACTCGATTATCTCTTGAGCCTACTGTAAGTAAGCCTTTTTTATCAGACTCATGTTTCATTGTTCTGAACTTAAAGATTTTGAAATCCTTGTTATTTAAACCAACCCGTACTTGTCTGTAGAAGATTCCACCTTTTGAATCTAAAGTTATAAGGATTGCAATCAATGCCAGCCAGGGGGTTAAAAAGAAGATTCCCCAAAATGAAAAAAATATGTCAAAAACTCTTTTCACCTTATCCCAATACTTCGTTTACAGAATTTATTACTGCATCAGTTACAGTTTTCATATCATCATCGCTTAAATCGTAATATACCGGTAAACTGATTTCTGTTTTGTAATTATCAAAAGCCTGGGGGTAATTCTTTATTTTATATCCAAGAGATTTATAAAACGAAAGTAATGGGAGAGGCTGAAAATGAACATTTACTGATACATCTTTATTAAATATCTTTTGTATAATTTCATCTCTTTGTGCTTCACTAATATTATTAATTCTTAAAAGATAAACATTGTATGATGAAACTTTATCTTTAGTTTCAAAAACAGGAGTGATAAACCTGCTATCATTTTTAAAAACAGAATTGTAGTAGTCAAATATTTTACGACGCTGAACCAGTGTGTCGTTTTCGTAGCGCTCAAGTTCTATTAAGCCAATAGAAGCTTGTATGTCTGTCATATTTGCTTTGAACCCAGCTGTAATAACATCGTATCTCCAATTTCCTTTTGTTTTAGCTAATGCATCTTTGCTTTGTCCGTGAAGAGAAAGTACACAAAGGAACTTGTATAGTTCTTCATTGTCAAATGGTTCAGGAAGGTTTAATGCAACTGCACCACCTTCAGCTGTTGTCAGGTTTTTTACAGCATGAAAAGAAAATACAGAAATGTCAGCGAGGCTACCGGTTTTTCGTCCTTTGTATGTTGCACCAAGTGAATGCGCAGCATCTGACATAATTAGAATTCTGCCCAATTGCTTTTGAATTTCGTTATTTGCCTGGAACTGTTGTTTAACTGCCGGAGCATTTATAATGTCATAAATCTTAGTGTAATCACATGGTAGACCACCTATATCAACAGGCATAATAACTTTTGTTCTTTTTGTTATTGCTTGAGCCAATCTATTTGTATCCATATTGAATGATTCTTCATCAATATCTACCATTATCGGAGTAGCTCCACAATGAATAACTACATTTGCGGTGGCACAATAAGTATATGCAGGTATAATAACTTCGTCACCTTTTCCAATACCAAACCAACGCAGCATAAGTTCCAGTCCGGCAGTTGCACTATTTAAGCAAAGTGTTGATTTAGAGTCTGTAAATTCAGTTAGTTTTTTTTCAAAAAGTTTAGTTTTTGGACCTGTAGTAATCCAACCTGACTTTAAAGTATCAGTAACTTCATTTATTATTTTATCATCAATACGAGGTGGTGAAAAAGGAATCATAATCAGATTTTTTTAATGCTCAAAAGTACTAAAAAGTCGAGATGTGTGCAATACTTATCCAAAAAACAAATAGGCAATAAATATTGCTGCAATTATTCCTGCAAGATCGGCTAATAAACCGGCAGTAACAGCATATCTGGTGTTTTTAATTCCAACAGAACCAAAATAAACCGCAATTATATAAAACGTTGTATCTGTTGCACCTTGGAAAGTACAAGCAAGTCGTCCGACAAATGAGTCAACGCCATAGGTATTCATTGTATCTACCATTAATCCACGTGCACCGCTTCCGCTAAGTGGTTTCATTAGCGCCACAGGTAGAGCTTCAATAAAATCTGTATTTATTTTTAGTAAATTGAATAGCCAGATAATACCATCAACTAATGCATCCATTGCTCCACTAGCTCTAAAAACTCCGATTGCCACTAATACAGCAATTAGATAAGGAATAATCTTTATTGCTACTTTAAAACCTTCTTTTGCACCTTCGATAAAAGAGTCATATACATTTATTTTTTTTCTAAGCGCCAGCAAAATAAATGTTATTATAATTGTAAATAATATAAGACTCGAGACGACATTTGATACAATGTTTAAATATGAAGCTGCCAAAAGTGTAAAACCGTAAATGACTCCGCTGATTAAAAGAGTTAAGCCACCTAGATACAGCAAGATTTCTTTCTGAAATAGGTTTATCTTTTGATAGATAGAAACAGCTACGATGCCAAATAGAGTGCTAAAGAATGTACTAAGCAAAATAGGAAGAAAAATATCTGCAGGATTTGCAGCACCCAATTGAGCACGATATACTAAAATGCTTATTGGAATAATTGTTAACCCAGATGTGTTTAGCACTAGAAACATAATCATTGGGTTGGAAGCTTTTTTCTTTTCAGGATTTAATTCCTGGAGCTCTTTCATTGCCTTCAATCCAAGTGGTGTCGCCGCGTTGTCAAGTCCTAGCATATTTGCCGCAATATTCATAACCATTGAACCATGTACAGGGTGATTTTTAGGAATGTCGGGGAAAAGTTTATTGAAAAGTGGAGAGATACCTCTGGACAAGTAATTAATTGCTCCTCCTTTTTCTCCGATTTTCATAATTCCAAGCCAAAGGGTCATAACTCCGGTTAAACCTAGAGATAGCTCAAACCCAAGCTTTGCATTAGCAAAAGTACTATCCATTATTGCCGGGAAGATGCTGGTATCTCCAAAGAAAATTAGCTGTATTAGTGCAATAATAAATGCAATAACAAAAAATCCTATCCAAATATAATTTAGTACCAAAGCTTAAATTTTTTGTAAAGCTACAATGAATTAAGCCTCTTATTAAACAGAGCTTTGATTTTGTATCAACAAAGTTTTTAACAGAGGTGGGAGTATGACCGGTAACCGATGACTGATGTCGGGTGACCGATGTTTATTGATAGATTATAGTAATTAATCCAAGCTAGGCATGTAATCGTTGCCGATTACTTTCATTTCGATACGTCGGTTTTGTTGGTTTGCTGCTTCTTTTTGTTCAGGACTTAAGGTGTTTATAAAGCTTTCGTTTAAAACTGTTCCTTCTGGTAAGAATGGGAATCTTAAGTCAGTTTTTGTAATAACTTTTGGTTGAGATTCACCATAACCTTTGGCAACTAATCTTCCTGTAGGTATACCTTTAGAGGTTACATAATCAACGACTGATTTAGCACGTTTTTGTGATAGTTCAAAGTTTGCTTCATCTGTACCAACCATATCGGTGTGAGCTGAAAGTTCTATTATAAGGTATGGGTTTTCAACCAGAATCTTAATAATGCTATCAAGAACATGTTTTGAAGGTTCAGTTAATTCAAATTGCCCAAACTCAAATTCAATATTGGGAATCTCGAAAGTTTTATTAAAAGTTTCGAGCATAATTTCATATTCAAAAACTTTATCAAATTCAAGTGAATCTGTTGTAAACCTTGACTTTCCATTAAAATATCCATCTTTAGTTACTACAAAAACATAGTCGGTTTTGGGTTTAAGTTTAAATTTGAAAGAACCTGCCTCTTCTTCTTCAAAAGATGTAGTGTCTCTGAACATTGAGCCGTCACTTCCAAATAGCAATACTGCACATGAATCTAACTGTTCCTCGGTATCAAGATCTTTAACTATTCCAGTCAAACTGAATTCAAGTGGTGGTTTAATGAAGTAATAAACATCTTCACCTTTAGAACCTTTTCTATCAGAAGTAAAATAACCTTTATCTTCGTCTTTATAGTAGTATATTCCAAAGTCGTTTCCATTACTGTTGAAAGGTGGTTTCATATTTTCAGATACCCATCTTCCTTTTTCGTTTTTTGTAGCAATGAAAATATCTAATCCTCCCATAGTAGGGTGTTTTGTGGAAGAATAGAAGAATGTTGAATCATTTCTTAAATATGGGAACATTTCGTCATACGCTGAATTTACTGCAGGTCCCATGTTTTTTGGTCTCGACCAGCCTTCATCCCCTTTTTCTACATACCATATGTCAGCTTCTCCAAAACCTCCCTGCATTCGAGCTGAGAAATAAATTATATTTCCATCTTCGGAAACTGCCGGGTGTCCTATTGAAACGGTATCAGGGACAATAGCAAGATTGGTTGGGTTCATCCATTCTCCATCAACTTTTTGGGCTTCATAAATTTGACAGCCTACTTTTTTACCTTTTTCTGCCTGACAAGATGTATAATATAATTTTCTGCCATCATTAAAGATGCATGGAGTCCCTTCGTCAAAGATAGTGTTAATAGAGTCCATTCCAACCGCATCTGTCCATTCTTGTTTGCGGTCAAATTTTGTGACATATAAATCCGAGAATTTTTCGCCTGTTATACCACTTGACTTTTTCCCTTTTGATTCGTCACGTGTTGAACTAAAGTACAAGTGATCATAGCCATCCTTTTCGTCGACTGTAGGACTAAAATCATTAAATCTTGTATTAATGTATCTGGCTTTCTCGATTTTAAATCTAGTTGGTAACTCAATCCATTCCAAAGCAATGTTAACAGATTCTATACCTTTTTTTGCTATAGAATCTCCGGGTGAAAGAACAAGAACCTCATTATAATATTCAAGTGCCTTTTCGAAATTGTTAAGTTGTATTTCAATTTCTGCCAAACGGATTGTAGATATTCTCTCATAATCATCAACTTTAACACTCTTTCTGTAGTTCGAACGAGCTTTTTTATAATCTCCGATATTGTAATAGCACTCACCAATTTTGAAATAAACTGCAGTTTTTTGTTTTCTGTTTTTTATCTTTTTTAATGCTGCAGTATATTCTTGAATTGCTCTCCAATATTCCCCAGCTTCATAAATCTCATCAGCTTTTTTAAGTCTTTTATCTTGAGCATTTGCAGAAAAAGCAAATCCCATGATTATTAAGCTGAATATTATATATTTAATAAATTTCATTAATCTAATTCAATAATGTAAATCAGTTTATAACGATATAGATTTTCAAATATTTCATTGAGGGGGCAAAAATAATATTTTTACTTGGTTTTATCTAAAAAAATATATCTCTTCACTTGTTTTATTCTGCAGTAGAGAAATAGAGAGTCGTCCATATAATTCCAGAGGCAAATATACCACCTAGAACACCAAGTGTTGAGTTTTTAAATATTTTCTTGCGTCCGGTTGATTTATATCCATAAACAAACATTTCATCATTAACTTCTATTTCATGTCTTTTTCTAATGAAAGAGTTTGTGGGGCTTGCAAATGCAATACCAGCTGTATATACCAACGGAAAAACAAGTTTTGTCATTCCATTCATAGGTAAAAACATAGACCCACAACCAACAATCATTCCTGTTGCATAGGCCCACCATGGGTTATATTCTTGATGTGCATATTGACGAGCTAAAACAATTCTATTCATTTCGTCCAATGCATATTCTTCTTCAAACATCTGCTTATAAATAACGCTATCTTTTCCATTAATGTTTATAGAATATACATCGTCAAGTTCTGCATATGTGTTTTTCACTTTATCTTTTTTATTCATGTAGCTATAGTCCATATATCCTTGATCTGAGTGAAAAACATATGACTCGAGTTTTATTTGTCTGCCATCCAAAAGATTTAATTGGATTTGAGAAAATGCTACTGAGGATAAGCAAAGTAAGAGAAGGCTAGTAATTAAGTATTTTAACATATCTAATTATTTTAAGTTCAAAAATAACAAAAAAATACAATTGTAAATTATATGTTTATAAAAAAGTCAAAATGTTCTCAAAATGTGACAAATAACACCTAAATGTTTTGAACATTTTGCTAATTTTACCGAGAATTAAATCAAAGTACGATTATTAAATAAATATAACTGGTAATGATAAAACAAGAATTTTCTTTGCGTCACATTGGGCCACGACAGTCTGATTATGGTACAATGCTTGAAAAAGTTGGTGTAAATTCAATTGAAGAGTTAATTGATCAAATTGTTCCAAAATCAATTAGGTTAAAATCATCATTGAATATTCAGGACTCACTTTCAGAATATGATTATTTAAACAGAATTAAAGAGATTGCTCAAAAAAATAAGATTTATCGTTCGTTTATAGGTCAGTGTTATTATGGTACAAGTGTTCCATCAGTAATTTTGAGAAATATTTTTGAAAATCCCTGTTGGTATACATCATATACTCCATATCAGGCCGAGATTAGCCAGGTAAGACTTGAAGCTCTATTAAATTTCCAAACCGTAGTGACAGAGTTAACAGGTATGGAGATTTCAAACTGTTCGCTTTTAGATGAAGCTTCATCTGCTGCTGAAGCAATGAGTATGATGTTTGGAGCGCGTTCAAGAAAAGCGGTAAAAGAAGGTAAAAACAGATTGTTTGTTGATGAGGATATTTTTGAACAAACGCTTGATGTAATTAAATTAAGAGCGGAACCTATAGGTGTTGAAGTTGTTACTGGTAAATTTGAAGAATACAATTTTACAGATAAAGATTTTGGTGCTATAGTTAAGTACCCTTCAGCAAGTGGGAAGGTTATTAACTATACTAGTTTTGCTGAAAAAGCACATCATTCAGAAGTTTTAGTGACAGCAGTTGTGGATTTAATGTCTCTTACATTAATAGAAGCTCCTGCAACATGGGGAGCAGATATTGCTGTTGGTTCAACTCAAAGATTTGGAATTCCAATGGGATACGGTGGCCCTCATGCAGGATTTTTAGCAACAGCTGATAAGTATAAACGTAGTATGCCAGGAAGAATAATTGGTATTTCTATTGATAAGCATGGAAATAAAGCCTTAAGAATGGCGTTGCAGACCAGAGAACAACATATAAAACGCGAACGTGCTACATCTAATATTTGTACAGCTCAGGCATTATTAGCTACTATGGCTGGTATGTATGCAGTTTATCATGGTCCTGAAGGAATTAAACAGATTGCAAGAAATATTTTCATTTCAGCTAAGAATATTGCTACCGAACTTGAAAAACTTGGTTATATTATTAAGCATGAGGATATCTTTGATACTGTCTATATTGAACTAAAAGATGGAGTGTCATCTAATGATATAAAGAATATTGCTCTTAAATCAGAGATAAATTTTAACTATATCGATGATAAGCACATCAGTTTAAGTACAGATGATGTGATAACATTAGATGAGATAAACTCAATATTGTCAATTTTTGCGGAAGCAGCAAATGAATCATTTGTTGAATTAGGAAACTTAAATGAAACATTTGAATTGCCAAAAGAGTTAGCACGCACAGATGGTTTTCTAGATCAAAAAGTCTTTAATACTTATCATAGTGAAACAGAAATGATGCGCTATATCAAAAGATTAGAAAACAGGGATATTGCATTAAACAGATCTATGATTTCTTTAGGCTCATGTACAATGAAGTTAAATCCTGCAACATCAATGTTGCCATTAAGTTGGGCGGAATTTGGTAATATTCATCCATTTGTACCGGAAGATCAGGCATTAGGGTATAAAGAATTAATTGAGGAGTTGGAAGAGGACCTTAATGAAATTACCGGTTTTGCTGCGACAAGTTTGCAACCTAATTCTGGAGCAACAGGAGAACATACTGGTTTAATGGTAATTCGTGAATATCATATTTCACGAGGAGATGGGCACAGAAATATTTGTCTTATACCTTCATCTGCTCATGGTACAAATCCTGCAAGTGCTGTAATGGCTGGAATGGACGTAGTAGTAGTAGCTTGTGACGAAAATGGTAATATCGATGTCGAAGATTTACGAATAAAAGCTATTGAGCATAAGGATAATCTTGCTGCAATAATGATTACATATCCATCAACTAATGGTGTTTTTGAAAGCAAGGTACTTGAGATTATGGACATTATACATGAAAATGGTGGCCAGGTTTATATGGACGGAGCAAATATGAATGCTAAGGTTGGCATAACTAACCCAGGAACAATTGGAGCAGATGTTTGTCACTTGAATCTTCATAAAACATTTGCTATTCCTCATGGTGGTGGTGGCCCTGGAGTAGGACCTATTGCTGTTGCTGAGCATTTGAAAGAGTTTTTACCAACTCATAAAGTAATAAAAACAGGTGGCGAAAAGGGTATTAAAGCTGTTGCTGCTGCTCCTTACGGAAGTGCATTTGTATTACCAATTACACATGCTTATATTAAAATGCTAGGCGAAAAAGGCTTGAAACATTCAACAGAAATTGCGATGCTTAATGCAAACTATATTGCAAATGAATTAAAAGGTGTCTTCGAAGTTCTTTATACTGGTGAAACTGGTAGATGCGCTCACGAAATGATTCTTGATGTTAATAAGTTCAGACAAGAATATGGTGTTGAAGCTGCTGATATCGCACGCAGATTAATGGACTTTGGTTTTCATGCCCCAACATTGTCATTCCCTGTTCATGAGACCTTAATGGTTGAACCAACAGAAAGCGAAAGTAAAGAAGAACTTGATCGTTTTGTTGAAGCAATGAAAGTTATTAAGCAGGAATGTGAAGATATAAAATCTGGTGTTCTTGATGCTGAAGATAACACTATTAAAAATGCCCCTCATACTCAATTTGAGTGTATTGGTGAAGAATGGAATCACAAATATAGTAGAGAGAAAGCTGCTTTTCCATTAGATTGGGTAAAAGAGAACAAATTCTGGCCTTATGTAGGTAAGATTGATAATGGGTATGGAGATAGAAACCTAATGTGTACCTGTGATCCTATGGAATCGTATATGTAATAGAAGACGGAAGACCGAAGTTAGAGGTCAGAAATCATATAAAAAAAAGGATTGCACGCAATCCTTTTTTTTATACTATGAAGTAAGTTTCTGGCTTCTGACCTCTGACTTATAGTTTCAGTTTACTCAAGCAATTTTTCAACGGCAAATTCAATTATATTATCAATACCAGTTTCATCTGCGCCATCAGATAAAATTACAGTATAATCAGGAGGGACTCCATTTTCATAGTTGTTTCCATCTACGGCAATTGTTCTGGTTATTGAAAAGCGGTAATTCCAACCATTTGGAAGTTGTCCACCATTTGGTAGGCCTAATCCACCACCTGTAGTGTCGCCAACTAAAAATACATCATCGTAAGCATATGTGCAGACAGAAAAGAACGAAGTTGCGCTATATGATCCGCGATCGATTAGTACAGCAATCTTACCAGCATATACATCGCTACTTGAAGGAGTAGATTTAACTTCCTCTAACAAACTAAAATCATCAGCTTCTGGCCCATCTTTTATTTGTGTTTGATATAACAATCTTTCATCATCAGAAAAAACAGACAATAGCTTAAAGACATTGTCAACATATCCTCCACCATTTTGTCTAAGGTCAATAATAAGCCCTTTTGTGTCTTTGTACCTATTTAAAATATAGTACAGTTCACTCGTGCTAATTAGAGAATAAGCAAAAGAAGCAAAACGAATATATCCAATCTCGCCGTTTGCAATATAATCATGAACAAACCCACCGGTAGTGTAGTAATCATTTCCAAGATAGTTTTCTTTTAGGATACGCGTATTAACATTAACAGGTCCAAGCATTGTGATATCATATAGAGAAACATTAAATGAAGAAAATAAATTTACATGGCCATCACGTAATTCATTAAGCATGTCACCCAGAACATTAAAAAGACTATCCTCACTCATGTCGTTGTTAATTCGGGCAGCATAAACTGTATAAATACTATCCAAATTTACAGATTTGTATTCAAGAAATGCATAACGTTCATTTACTTCATTCCAAAGGTAGTAGAAGTTTGATTCAGGTGTATTTTCTATCTCTTTCTCGAAAGCAATTTTTTCACATGAAGAAAACAAAACAATTGCAATTAGGACAAATGAACCTATAATATATTTATAATTGTTTTTCATAATCGGATTATTTTAATTTGAATACCAGGCTAAATAAGAATGTGTGTCTCGATGAATCCAATCGGTTTAAGGAGTATTTTCCGGATGTGAAAAAATCCCAGTTGTAGGCAAACCTAATCATATTCCCATTTGCTAAAATTCTCGATAGTGATAGGTTTGTATTCATTCCTGAAAAGACTTTACCGCTTACTTCATATCCCGGTAGAAGGATATCTGGGATTGTTGAATTTCCCGGACTTGTATAGCCTGGACGATAAATAATAGAATATATAGGTAGCCCCGTTTTAAAAGTCAATAAGAATTCTTTTTGTTTTTTTGTATATTTAAATAACCAAAGGAATTTTTTCTCTTTTGCTTTTCGTGTCCATCTTTTTGTTAGCATATAATTGAAATTAAGACTGCTTATATTGTCAAAGGAAAAGGCAGCATTTCCAAAATTTGAGTTTATACGCAAGGATGTGTAATTACTTAATGAGAATCCGGGCCAATGTCCTAAAACTCCATTAACGTATTCATCATAATTTCTAAAATATGATAATTCAAAATCGATAATGTTAGCTGAACCGGAATAGAAATCATTTTCAGTACTGGTAAAATACATTCCGTTATATGAATCTAAATCAGCTGTAAAAAGATTTTTTCCAAAATAATTCCATGATTTTATTTCTATTGCAGGAAGTAATCCTGTATAGAAAAGTGGTGAAATTGACATGTCTCTTAAACTGCCAAAGGTAAGTCCGGCAGAGATATCAAGGTAATTGCCGGACACTTCCGGTATGGAATCTTGATCTGGTTTTGATAATGCTATTATGCTAATTGATAATAAGCATAAAACAATAAGCGTTTTTTTCATTTTCTTGTAAGTTTATCAAATGCAAATTTAAAATACATTTTAATAATTGATCAATAATATTTAAATTTATGTTTTATGGAATAAGATTTAACTAAGTATCAATATCATGAATTTTAAATTAGTCATATGTTAAATAATAGAATTATAAAACTCTTAATAATTTTTTTAGTGTTCAATGGGTTAAATAGTTGCAGACAGTTGGTTATTGTTAGTACACCTAACGATCCGATTACAGAGATAAAATCAGAAGTTAAGAATATTGATGGTGCTGATTTTGAAAGATTGCAAGATTCATTAGGTCTTTTTGGGATTTATTCAGTGCCTTCATATTACGGTGGCTTGTCACCTATGTATAAAATGGCAAGTGTATACCAACAGATAGATTATGATTATGAGGGAGATTGTTTGAATTTTTCAGGTGGAATGATGCCATTGTGTGTAAATATTTTAATATTTAAAGGTGGTGAATATAATATAATTGATTCGAAAGATGAGCTCAGAGAGACATTTGCTCCTATTGAAAGCGAAGAAGAAGCTTTGAGTTATGTTTGCGCTTATACAAATACATACCCAATGTATGAGTTTGATTTACCTTTTAGGTATCGCCGATATGTATGGAAATTGTATAAATCTCATGCAAAGAAAGTTGAAGGAGGATATGAGGTTTTAACATATGATTATCAGACTTTTGGCTGTGGTCCACATAATCATTATTCTATTGTGAGCTTTGTTGATTTTAATGGAAATGTTTCATTGTTAAAACAAAAGAAAGTTTATGCAGACCCTTTAGAGGATGGATTATGCGTTGATTAAAATTGTTTAAATACTGTTAAAAAACACTATAATTTTAGTTCAGAATAGTCTTCTTCAATTGCAAGATTTAAGTATTTTTGTCGGGTAAATCTTCATAAATGCGAAAAATATACTGTATCGGCGAAACTGTTTATGACATTATCTTTCAAAATGGTAAAGCAGTTGAGTCTCGTCCGGGTGGTCCAACTTTGAATTCTGCAGTCTCTTTAGGACGTCTTCAAGAAAAAGTCTATGTTGTAGGTGATCAGGCAAATGATGGCATTGGAAATATTATCGCTGATTTTTTAGTCGATAATAATGTCTCAACAAAATATCTGACCCTGTATAATGGTGCAAAATCTAGAATGCTTCTAGCGTTTCTAAATGATTCAAATGAGCCAGATTATAGTTTTTATAAGATTAGGGTTGACGAGCAAGTTAAAATAGATTTTCCGGAAGTAAAAAAAGATGACATAGTTTTATTCGGCTCTTTTACTTCGATAAAAAAAGAAGTTAGAGAAGATTTAGTAAGCTGTTTAAAAAGTGCTCGAGAAGCAGGAGCTTTGATTATTTACGATCCTAATTTTAGACCTGCACATGTTAAGATACGCGACCGAGTAATTGATTATATTTATGAAAATATAGAACTTTCTCATATTGTGAAAGGTTCCAATGAAGATTTTCAAAATATGTTTCATGCAGCTTCGGCACATTCGACTCGCGAGATAATAAAAACACACGGATGTGAAAATCTGATTTATACTGCTAATAAATATGGCGTGAATCTTTTTACTTCTGATTTTCATAAGATTTTTGATGTTCCACGAATAACTCCTGTTTCAACTGTTGGTGCCGGGGATAACTTTAGCGCAGGTCTAATCTATGCTTTAATTCGTGAAAATGTTTATGCAACAGATCTAGATAAAATTGATAACGATGTTTGGAGAACAATAATACGTGTTGCAATCGATTTTGCAATAAATGTTTGCGAAAGCTATGATAATTATATTAGTCATGATTTTGTGACTCAATATATTGTGCATGATAGGATAAAGGAGTGCTAGGTTTTACGGTTATCAGTTTTTTGTAATCTGTAGTCTGTAATCCGTAGTCAGTGGTCTGCAATAAGTTTTTAAATCATTAGTTTCGTTTTCTTTTACCACAGAATTTAGAAGAATTTGCTATTGTACTTCAAATTTTTTTGCCAAGAGTCTCATATCTTTCAATTAGTGAATCCGCTTTATCTTTTGTAATGTAATTACAACAAAAAGATGTGTCTACCCAATGTTGAGTTTCTAACTGCTCACCATCAGCGTCTGTTAACTTGCTTTCAAAATGTTTAATATAATCTCTCTTTCCCCATGCCTCAGCAATCTGTGCCCCTACAGATCTTGATGATCGCCTTATCTGATCAGTAAGTGAGTATTTTTCTTCTTTTGGAAAAGATTTTGTTATTTCGAATATTTCAATTGCCAATTCTTTTGAGAGTTTATAAATTTCTAAATCTCGAAAACTCTTTACATAATTCATTTTGGATACATTTAAGTTAATTTTTACTTATCTGATTATAAATACTACGGACTACGGACTACAAAAATACCGACTACAGGTAATAACTACCAAATCCCATTAATCTCTTTGTCACAATTCGGGCATTTCCCTTCAAAATCATTTAAGTCTGAACTAAAACCATTTCTGTCAATTATCTTTTCTCCACAATAGGGACAATATGTGTCGTTTTTTTCTGTTCTAAGGTTTCCAATGTAAACGTATTTTATACCTTTTGAAATTGCTATTTCATATGCTTTTTCGAGAGTTTCGGATGGAGTAGGAGGGATATCCTGCATCTTGTAAGACGGATGGAACCTACTGAAATGAAGTGGTACATCTTCAAAGACATTTGAAATTAGCCAATCGCACATATCACCGATCATGTCTAAGTTATCTGTCCATTTCGGTATTACAAGATTTGTTATTTCAAGCCAAACATTATTTTCTTTTAGAATTTTTAAAGTTGTTAGAACCGGTTCAAGGCTACCTGTTGTCATCTTTTTATAAATAGAGTCGTTAAAGCATTTAAGGTCTATATTTGCCGCATCAATGTAAGGAACCAATTCAAGTAATGGCTCTTCGTTAATAAACCCATTTGACACAATTATATTCTTTAAGCCTTTTGAATGAGCCAGAATTGCTGTTTCTAACATATATTCGTAGAAGACTGTTGGTTCTGTATAAGTGTAGGATATAGAATTACATTTGTTCTCAATCGCTGCATATACAATTTGTTCCGGTGTAGCTTCTGTATATTTTAGTTCATCTGGTGATGTTTGAGAGATGTTTGAATTTTGACAGTTTTTACAATGCAAATTGCATCCGGCAGTGCCTATTGAAAGTGTCTGTGTCCCTGGTTGAAAATGATATAGCGGTTTTTTCTCAACAGGGTCTATATGAATAGCTACTGGTTTACCATATGATAAGGATATTAATTCACCATTTTCATTTTTTCTGGCATTACACAGACCTATCTGTCCTTTTGAGAGTTCACAATTGTGTGGACAAAGTTCACAAATTACCTTGTTGTTTTCTATTTTGGTGCAGTATTTAGTTTTTTTTTGAGCCTCTAATCCAAAATCATGTTCTGAGAAGATGATAGCTTCATAAATATATATATCAGCATCTTTCCATCCTTCATATCCTATTCCAGCTTTATCTCTGGAACAATGTCCCAGAAATTCCTCAAGATTCCACCCTGTTTCAGTAGCAACTTGAGGTAAGAATGTTCCTCCTCTGTACCCTTTTTTGATATATATACCATGCTTCCCAAGTTCAATTTCATTAATACTGTCGATTTTTTGCATTGGAGTTAACACTGAAATTTCAATATCAATATCATCCAATTCACTTAAGGAAACAGGAGAAAATCTGGTGTCATTTTGTGAAGCAGCAATAGCCATTTGCTCAATTACTTCATATAAAGGAATGTCAGGTTCAAACCTACCAATGCAACCTCTTAGATTTCCATTTTTGTGTAATGTTACAAATGCTCCACAGTGTTGATTTAGATTATCACTATATTCTAAGTTCTTATTTCCAGTATTTTTATTTTCCAAATCATCAGTAATTGTCTGTCTGGCTAGTTTTAGTAATTGTATTTTTTCTTCATCGCTTAATTTAAAGGATGAATCTTCTTTTTTTTTAAGTGAAATTGCCCAATAACCAACAACTCTGTCATGACTTCCATATTCAGAATCTCCAGAGTTTTTATACTGTATCTTATTAAAATCATACATGTCTTCAGCTAAATACAATAACGTTAATGCTGCCGACCAACCACAAATATTTGTAGCAAGGTTTTCAATTTTAGATTTTTTGTATTTTTGAATTACTTCGATAAAAGTTTCCGGATTTCCACTACATAATGCTTCGCATGTAAAGCTATCAACTTTTACAGCATCTTCATATTCCGGATAATGTGAAAAGTCACTAGAAATGACAAAAGCATTTTTTTCATTGAAGTATGGTGTTAATGCATCTGCAATATCTTGAATTTCCGATATGTTTCCTGAACCAATTACTATAGTAACAATTTTAAAACTATTTTGCAAATGAAATTGTAAAAATGGTAACTGAACTTCGATGCTATGTTCTGTATTGTGAGCATCAGGGACAAAACTAAATATTTTATTTTCACTAATGAGTTTTGAACACAGCTCAGTATTTACGACAACTTCACCCAGAGGGGTTTCATAATTACAAACATTATAAATTGACGCTCCATCAAAATAACTTGTATGACTTGAGGCTATAATAAAAATATTTTCGTATTCTTTTTCCGGATTTAATTGACTTATTGCACTTGCTGCAACTTCGCCGCTAAATACATATCCTGCATGTGGTGAAATGATTGCTATTGCTTCCTTATACATTTCTTTCGCAGGTGCAAATAAGTGGATTAAATCATTTTTAAGGCTGGATTCATCTCCGGAATAGAACTGACAGGCAACTACAGGTTTTCTGTTCATAAGCTCATTTTCTTTAGTTTGGGAATAGGAGATGTATGAAGATAAAAGAATGGAAAGTAAAATCATTGATATTTTCCGGTAATTGTTCATACTCAACACAATTGGTAAAGTACAAATTTAATTAAAATGTTTATTTGAGTCAATTACTTTAGTAATAATACCTCAATCCTTCTATTTTCAAGTGCTTTCCAGTCTTCATCTTCGTCTTTATAAACTGGATACTTTTCTCCTAGTGGGATTGTAATAATGCGATCTTCAGAAATCCCTTCTTTTATAAAGAAGTCTTTAGCCCAATTGCATCTTTTTGTTGAAAGTTCAATATTGTATTCTTCGGAATCTACCTGATCAGTGTGCCCAAATATTACAACATCTAGGCTGGTATCTTGAGTCATTTGATCTACAAGGATATCAACATTAGCGACATAATCTTCAATTAGAATGGTACCATTGAAACTAAAATATCCTATTGCTTGAGGAAGACTAATAGGAGTCTTATTATTGTATAGGCTGTCATAATTTAGCCAATATGCATTTGGAATAGAATTAGTTTCATCTAGCTCATCAGGGAGAACTGTATAAATATTTCTGTCTGTTGTGATTTTTTGCCCGATATTATTATCATAAAGTAGTTTTACTCCGTTGATGTTGTCTATTGATTTAGTTCTAAAAGTTATCACGTAGTAATTTGCGCTAAGGTATGGTAATTCTGTCCATACCCCAACAATCTCTTTCTCGGTAATTATGTCAAAATATTTACCTCCAGTATATGATGCTAAAGCTTCAAGAAGATGTTGATTTACATTTTCTCCAAATGAAATACAGCTTATCTTGATGTTATTCTTTTTAGCATATTCTGCAATTTGAAGAGCACTGAATGCTTTGGCACTGTCAACAAATAGTGATGAGTTTTCATATCCGTCTGTAAAAACAACAAGTTCTTTTTGATGATATGGTTTATGAAGTGTATAAAGTCCTTCGCCTATTGCTGCATAAAGAGCAGTTCCTCCTCCGAAGCTTTGCAATCCTTTAGGATTATATCGATAGTTTAAAATAGCTTTGTCTGCAGTTAAGGTGCTAACTGTTTCAATGTGGTCATCAAATTTGATGATATTTATTTTATCATCATCAAATTTATTGTTAATAAATGATTTTGCAGCAAACTCTAAAGTATTTATAGGCTCAAGCATGGACCCACTGTAGTCCAAAACCATTGAAATATTTCTTTTTTCTGATTCTGTTGAGACATATTCTTCTACTTTGAAATCAGTAATCTTACTACTTTTTCCTCCAACATAGGTTTCAACTAGACCAAGAAAATGTTTTTGAGATTCTTTTTGGCTAATAGTTGGTGGTGCAAGACCGTGGACAAAGTTTCCTGCTGTATCAACAACAAGAACATAAAGCTTGACTATGTCGGGGAATTCACTAAGGTCAGTTGAGAAAATTTCATAGTCGAGCCTTACATTCTTTTGTATTTTTGAGTAATCTGTTTCCCCTTTTATATATTGTCTTGTAATTTGATGTGTTTTAAATGCCCTTTCGTCAACAGCACCATTTAAATATGTGTTTAAAAGTATTATCTCATCTCCTGTAGGGTGATATTTAAACATTCCTTTTAAAGGTTGAGGTTCATCAGTGCATGATAGTTTAACAGAATCAGCATCTTCTACTATCCAGCTAAGAGTAATAGCTTCTCCTTTAAAATAGGTTTTATTTCATCCAAAATATTTTATTTTGGAGTCGTAAGCATTAATTGTAAACTTCTTCACTTCGAATGTTCCGTCTTTTCTATAAACTTCTATTCTAAAGTCGGTGTTTTCTTCTATGTTAACATAAATATCACCTTGTGGAGGAAGAACGGCGTTAAGATTTGTAAATTTAATACTATCAGAGTTTTTATATTCCCATGAAATATTGGCATTACCGTAACGAGCAATTTTTTGTGGATAATTAAGTGCTTCTATGTATTTTACTTCAACTTCTTTATTGTATTCTTTTGCATAACCGAATTTATTATATGCTGTAATTGTAATTATGGTGTCTTTATCAGATCGAAACGGGATTTTTCCACTAATTGGGAAGAGGTCATCAAAACCTTTAATTTTTACATAATCAGCATATTCCAAATTCCAATTAATAGAAGCAGTTTCTTCATCTGTAATAATCGGAGGAATATTAATTTTGTCAAAAACAGGGTACGTTACATTTAACTTGAATTGTCTTCTTTTAACTTTTCTACCTTTTTCGGCAACAAATAAAAAAATCGTACTTTCCTTCGGACTGATTTTTATTTCACCGTTCAGAGGGAGTTCATTATCTGAGATTTCGTGACAATATAAATGCTTCACATTTTCAGTTGTCCATTGCAAAGTTATTGTATCCCCAATCTGCATTGGGAGTTCTTTATCAGTTTTTATTTTGATTTTAGGAAATTTCCTTGGATATGCATAAATGGTTATACAAATTAGAATAATGGAAATCAGTAAAGATTTTAAAGAAAATTTCATGTTACAAAAGTTAAGATAAGCAAAGCTATTTATTTAACGAAAATAGACTTTAAATTATTTTCTTATTTCTGTTTTTATTGGAAAGATTTTTGCATAAAAATTTATTCAGAATAATAAATATTTGTTAAAAACTGTTAAATACTTGAAGGATTTAGATAGTTTCATAACTTTGTAAGCTTATAAAATGATTTTTTAGCACGCCTTTAAAATAAATATTATGAAAATAAGAAATTACATTTTAATTACTCTTTTAGTTTTAGTAAGTACAGGAATTTTTGCACAGGATTTAAGTTCTGAGACAAGAAAATTTAATAAACTTCTTGCACTTATTGAAATGACTTATGTCGATTCTGTTGCACTTGATGATCTTGTTGAGGTAGCTATTGTTGAAATGTTAAAAGATATGGACCCTCACTCCATGTATATCAGTTCTGAAGAACTTGAGAAAATGAAAGAACCTCTTGAGGGAAGTTTCGAAGGTATTGGAATACAATTTAGACTTATGGAGGATACACTTGTTGTTGTTGGAGTAATCAGTGGTGGTCCTTCAGAGAAAGTTGGCTTAATGACTGGTGACAGAATTGTTGAAGTTGATGGGGAAGTTATTGCCGGTATTGAAATTGACAATAAAGGAGTAGCTGACAGATTGCGTGGTAAAAAAGGGACAAAAGTGACGGTGAAAATATTAAGAAGAAGTGAGAAAAAACCTCTTGATTTCACAATTATTCGAGATAAAATTCCAATTTATAGTGTAGATGCAAGTTATATTACCGATGATAATGTTGGTTACATTAAATTAAACCGATTTGCACGTTCAACTAAAGCAGAGCTTGATTCGGTATTTGATAAATTTCATGATGCAGGAGTTAAAGACATTATTCTTGACCTTTCCGGTAATACAGGAGGTTATCTTGATAAAGCAGTAAGCTTGTGTGATGAGTTTATGAAAGATGATAAACTTATTGTTTACACCGAAGGGGCAAAAATGGAAAGAAATGAATACAAATCTTCTGATAAAGGTAGATTTAAAAAAGGAAAACTTGTTGTAATTGTCGATGAGGGTTCAGCTTCAGCATCCGAGATTGTCTCTGGAGCGCTTCAGGATTGGGACAGAGCTGTAATTGTTGGCCGTCGTACCTTTGGTAAAGGTTTGGTTCAAAGAGAAATGATGTTAACTGACGGTTCAGCTGTAAGATTAACAATAGCCAGATATTATACACCTACAGGAAGACTTATTCAAAAACCTTACGAAGAAGGTTATGATGAGTACGCTTCAGATATTAGTAACAGATATTTACATGGTGAATTTACAAATGTAGATAGTATTATTTTTGCTGATTCATTAAAGTACAAGACTTTGGTATATGAGAAAACTGTTTATGGCGGTGGTGGTATTATGCCGGATGACTTTGTCGCTGCAGATACAACACTCAGATCAGATTATCATATTGAGCTTTTAAGACATAATATCCTTTTTACATTTGTATCAAAATATGTTGACTCTCATAGACAAGAGTTAAAGGATAATTATCATGATATTGAGACTTTCAAAGAAAACTTTGAGGTTGATGATGAATTGTTGAGTGAACTGAAAAATGAAGCAATAGAAGCTGAGATTAATTTAGATTCAATAAGTCCTGCAACAAAAGAACAAGAACTATATATGAAAAATCATATCAAATCATTAGTTGCCGGTGATATCTGGAGAAACAATGAATTTTGGTATATTTTTAATGATTATAATCAATTCTTTATCCATGCTTATGATATTATAAGAGATGATAAAACTTATAATTCAATGCTAAAAGGTAAATAATGAGTCTGATTATTGACTGGATAGTTGCCAATTGGGTTGAATTGGCAGCAGCTATTTTAGGATTAATCGGAATAACCCTACAGATAAAACAGAATTCCTTGTATTGGCTTACATCAATAATTATGGTAAGTCTTTATATCTATGTTTTTTTTGTTTCTGGTTTCTATGCAGATATGTCCTTTCAGTTCTATTATCTGGTGGTTAGTATTTATGGTTGGTATTTTTGGTTGACAGTTAAGGATAAGCAGCAAAAATCAGAAATCAGAACTAGTAGACTAAATAAAAATCAATGGATATATAGTATTTTAGTCTCAAGTGCTTTTTATATTCTGATTTATTTAATACTATATAAATTTACAGATTCAGAAGTTGCAATAGGTGATGCTTTTACAACATCTTTAAGCTTTGTGGCAACATGGTTATTAGCTAGAAGGATTCTTGAGAACTGGTTGTTTTGGATAGTGATAGATGCCGTATCAACAGGACTATATATTTATAAAGGTCTTTATCCTACAGCAATTCTATTCACTGTTTTAACAATTTTGGCTGTAGTTGGGTATATTAAATGGAAAAAGTCTTTAGATTTAGATGCAGACAAAGCTTAAAATAGTAGTTTCAGGACCTGAATCTGTTGTAAAGTCAACTTTAACAAGGCAGTTGGCAGAATACTTTAATGCATCATATGTTGATGAAATTGCCCGTGACTTTATTGCTAAATTAGATAGGGAATACACAAAGCAGGATGTACTTGCAATTGCAAAGCTTCAAATTAAAGCAGAGCAATACTTTAAGTAATCAGACAGTAGGTTGCTTATATTAGATACGGATCTTATTATTACTAAAGTATGGCTAAGACGAGTATTTAATGATATTCCTGATTGGATAGACAAGCATCTCGAATCTGAAAAAGCAGATTTACATTTGCTATGTTATCCTGACTTGCCTTGGGAGCCTGATCATTTACGGGAAAACCCAAATATCCGAGAGGACCTTTTCGATGAATATATGGACGAAATATCAAATCTTGATATTCCATATTTTGTTATTAAAGGTCAAAACGGTGAAAGATTAAAAGCTGCAATAAAACTAGTTGATGAATTTATAAAAAACAAATTATAAGTTTGTAATAAATGCACCCTGGCTTTTAATATTATACAAATCAATGCCTAGTTCTTCATTTTCTTTTAGCCATTCTTCTAAAATATAAGCATCATTACTGCTGTCAATGATTATTTTTTTGAAGTCAAAAATTCTTACTAGATCAGATATACTTGCACTGGTATTATTTGACAAAACAATATAATCTACTTTTATCTTTGAGCTATAAGTAAAAATTGCAGGGAAGAAATTATTATTGGCAATAAATATTTTAGTGTTTTGATATGCAATAAAATTTTGCTTGAAGAAAACAGACTTATTATCAATTGTGCTGATATCAGATAAAATATTTTCTGGACCGTTTGATAGATTTATATATTTTTCTTCATTTAATCCTTTTTTTAACCAGTTATTTTGGGCAGTATACTTGATTTTATCGTTTGAAATAGAATCTAAATTTGCAAAAAGTATATTATCTTTTCCATCAATAATATTTATTGCTGTAGCTTTATTAATGTTGTATATAATGAGTTCTTGTTGTTTATTGCTTTGAATATCTGAAAACAAATTAAACCCTGTAAAAACAATAATTCCTACTAAAGCTTGAAATAAATGTTTGTAATTTTTTGATTGGAAGAAAAATACTAATAAGGATATAATTATAAAATACAGTAAGACTAATTGTAAGGTGTTGATATAGAGATTGTTGCTTACAGAAAATGGGAGAGACTCAATGCCTATACTAATACTGTTCATTGATTTGACAAGGAAAGTTAGTACTTTTATTAGTAATCCTGCCGGTATTCCAAGGCCTGAGATAGTAAAAACTAATATGCAAGTCCATATTGCTAGCGTTGAGATAGGGATTAATAAATAATTTGCCAGTATAAAGTAGTTGGAGAATTGGTGAAAATAGAAAATTGCAATTGGGGCTGTAGCAATTTGCGCTGATACAGACACAGCAGTTAGTGCCCAAACTTTATCCAGATACTTATTTTTGACCTCAAATATTGAATATATTTTTGGATATAAAATTACAATTCCGATAACTGCTGCATACGATAATTGAAAACCTATATTTGTTATATTGTATGGATTAATTATAAGTAAAATAAATGCAGAAAAAGCAATGGCATTTAAAGAACCTGCAGACTTGTTTTGTAAAAGCCCAAGAGACATAATTGAAAACATTAGAGCTGCTCTGCTTACCGATGGAGACAGACCTGTCATTAAGGCGTATAACCATATAAAAACAATTATCAGTACCGTTTTTGGTATTTTAAGCTTATCGTTTTTAATAAAAGAAAATAAGAAAACTAGAATTCCATATATAATACCAACATGCAAACCTTAAACTGCCAAAATATGCATGGCTCCCGATGAGGCATATGCATGCCTGATTTCATCACTAAGTTGATCTTTGTAGCCTAATGCTAATGCAGACACAACTGCTAATTCATCATTACTCATACAATGCTCTTTAAGTTGAGAAATTAAATTCTGTCTGAATCTTAGAAGCTTAATATTTAGTTTTGATGAATAATCAGATTTAATAACATTCCATTCATCACTTGAAAGGAAATCTGAATTATAAATCATATTATAAGACAGGTACTTTTTGTAATCAAACTCTTCCGGATTGCCGGAGTTTTCAATTTCCGATAAATGAGGATTAAATATTATTTGATCTCCAGCCTGTAGGTCATCTGTCCGTTCGTCATTTTCGATATACAGTATAGTTTTACCACTTGTCGAAACCCATTCGTCATCGTGTTTAAGTGCTGTAATTTCAATTTTTAGACTTGTTGTTTTCTCGTTTGGTTTTGGGTCTTCATATATTTCACCGATAATGTATCCATCATAATCATTTAAACTGCTTACATTATTTAAATCTGATTTTAATGTAGTAAGTATTAGGCCAAGAGAAATAAAAACTATGTTTATCGAGATTCCTGTTATACTTCTTAAACTTTTAATTTGGGCAATAGTAAAGAGAATAATACTTAGAACAGTTATTATAACGGATGTTAGAATGTTTGGGGATAGGTATATACCAATTACAATTCCTAAAACAAGGGGTAAAGTGATTCTTATAAAAGGATATCTCTTTATTTCCTCGTTTAGCTTAAAAAACATTTTAGTTATACTTGTTTATATCTTCGAATAAATCTATTAGTTGATCGTCTGTCATGCCCATAAATGTTAAAGCACCTTTTGCATCTTTTACGAAAGTATGATCTGGATAGTTATCAATATACTTAGTATAATACTTTTTTGCTTTTGCAAGATCGCCAATATAATAATCATAAACGTGTCCAATAATAAAAATACAAGTTGGATATTTTTCATATTCAGGATAGTTATTTTCAATTTGTTGCAAGTACCTAACTGAGTTGTGAGGTTGTTCAAAGTTCATTGCTATTTCCGATGCTTTAAAAAGGTATTCCGGAGAAAGTGTGTCTTCAGGGAACTTTTCGACATATTCCAGATAAGAGTCAATCATATTCATTGCTTTGTCTTTGTCCGGTTCGATATCGTCAAAAAGGTCTTCTTCCATTGATGCAATATTATATGCCATCTTTTCTTGCTCAGTGAGTTGTTTGTCCTTTTTTGAACTATTACAACCAAAAATTACTAATCCGCTGATTAAAATTATAATAATATTTAACTTTTTCATTTGGAATAATTATTATGTTATTTCTTGACTTTATATGAGGTAACTACTTTTCCTTTTGTAATATTGTTAAGTTTTCCTTTTATAAATCTTTTTCTTATAGGGGAAATCTTATCGACAAACATAATTCCCTGTAAATGATCATATTCGTGCTGAATTACAATTGCCCTGTATCCAGAAAGATTTTCTTTTACTTTTTTGAAGTTTTCATCGTAATATTCGATTGTTAAGTCATCAATTCTATTAACTCCTTCGTTAATTCCAGGGATACTCAAGCAACCTTCTTCTATTGCAATTGTTTCTTTAGTGTTAAACGTTATCTTGGGATTAATGAAAACCCTTTTAAAATCTGTCATTTCTGGCTCATCCTTAGCAAGTGGTCTACCATCAATTGTAATAAGATTAATATTTAAACCTATTTGAGGAGCTGCCAAACCTATACCGTCAGCTTTGTACATGGTTTCAAACATGTTGTCAATTATTTGATCCAAGTTTGGATAATCTTTATCAATATCAATAGATTTTTTTCTTAAAACGGGGTGTCCGTATAGGTAAATAGGTAATATCATAATTAGTAATTTTCTTTTTCTAGATAAGCTTGTAAAATAATTGTCGCTGAAATTCTATCAACCATATGTTTATCTTTACGTTTTTCTTTTTTTATACCAGCATTTAATATTGTTTGAAAAGCCATTTTTGATGTGAATAGTTCATCAACCTCAATAAACGTTATTTCTTTAAATACTTTTTTTAATCTGTTTAGTACAGGTTTGATGTATTTAACTGATTCAGATTCTGTATTGTTCATTTGAACAGGCTTACCAACGATTATTAACTCAACAGGATTATCGGAAATATACTTTATCAAATATTTTTCCAATTCATGTGTAAGTACAGTATCAAGAGCAGAGGCAATAATTCTGTTTGTATCAGTAACAGCTATTCCTGTTTTTTTTCTACCAATATCTAATGCAAGATAACGTTTCATATTCTGCAAAATTATTTTTGTTTTTTGAAATTAACAACCAAATGAGTATTTTTTCGTCATTTTTTATATTTACCAAATGAAAAATTCATTATATTTACAGCTTAAAGCACGAAAAAACTCAATATTATGAAAAAGATCTTGATCGTAGTTAGTTTACTGATTACCAGTTTACTATTATCTGCACAGATTTCAACTCAAAATGATTTGTCCATAGAGGATTTAGTAACTGATACCCTTATAAATGGATGTACAGAAGCTATGAACGTGACAGTAAATGGGGGAGCGTATGGATATTTTAATAATGAAGATACAGATTTTCCTTTTGAATCCGGAATTGTATTAGCTTCCGGAGATATCTCAAATGCTGAAGGGCCAAATACTTCAGGTAGCCAAGGTAATAGTTTAGGAAGTGGTTCAGACCCTGACTTAGCAGCCATTGCTTCTGGTTATACAATTAACGATGCTACAGTTTTAGAATTTGATTTTATTCCTGCTAGTGATACAGTACGATTTAATTATATTTTTGGATCTGAGGAATTTCCTGAATATGCAAACTCATCATTTAATGATGTTTTTGGATTCTTTTTATCAGGTCCCGGTATTAGTGGACCATATTCTAATGGGGCAGTAAATATTGCGATATTACCAAACGATCAACCTGTAACAATTGATAATGTTCATAATTACGATTATTATACAGCATATCCTTCAAGTGCATCAGATTCACCCGGATCATATAATGGAGCAGTTCAATATGATGGAAATACAATAGTACTTACTGCTGAGTGGATTGTTACTGCATGTGAAACATATCATATTAAACTAGCAGTTGGTGATGCAGGTGACTCTGCTTTTGATTCAGGTGTATTTATTGAAGCAGGAAGTTTTATCAGTGGAGCATCTATTGATGTTGTAAATAATGCACAGGTTGGAGGAGAAGCTGACCTCTGGGAAGGATGTGAAAACTATTATGTTATTTCAAGAGAAGAAGGTTCAGAAGCTGATGAAGAGGTAACTATTGAAGTTATGATTGCACCAAACTCTGAAGCAACAGAAGGAGTCGATTTTACTGATTTTCCTTATCAAGTTACTATTGGAGTAGGCGAAATGACTGATACGATTTTCTATTCAGCATTAAATGATGGTTTAGAAGAAGGGCATGAAACAATAATTGTTGCTTTTTACACTGCTTGTCCTTGTGGAAATATGTCAACAGCTGTTTATGATACGATATGGATTTTTGATGCAGAGTTTATAAAAGGTGGTATACAGGATGTGCAAACATATTATTGTGGAGAGGAGGCACCTGAAACAATTACTTTAGAAGGAGTCTGTAATATTGATCCGAATGTTGCATATTCTTGGAGCACTACTGAGGAGGGTAGTTCAATTGTTGTCTCGCCTGGTCCAGGAGCAACTACCTATTACTTAACTATGGTTGATCAATGTGGTAATGAAGTATACGACTCTGTTACATTTAGAATTTCAGATATGGAGGAAACAGACCATACACTGGTAAATCCTTCCTGTTATAACGAATGTGATGGTTATATACAAATGTTTATGGAAGGAGAGTTTGAACCATTTACTTATACATACACAAATAGTTTGTATCAATATATTCCGGATAGTGTACATAACACAAGCTTAAGTACATTTGGAAGTTTATGTCCAGGAACATATAAGATAACAGCAACAGATGATATTGGCTGCTTTATCAGATATGAATATACTCTGGATAATCCACCACCTATCGAGCAGGCCACAGGCTTAATAGAAACCGATATGGAATATTGTAGTGATCCGGGATCAATTGTTTTGCATGCCGAGTCAAATCAACCTACACCAACATATTTATGGAGTACAACTGAGGCATCTAATACAATTACTGTTACACCTTCACTAGGTGAAAATACATATTGGGTTCGTGTTTTTGATAATTGTGGAAATTATCTTGAGGATGATATAACCATATATTATTCCGATATGTATATCACAACAGCATCCGATATGGATATGGGAGCGTGCGATGGTCAAGTTTCAGCAGTTGCTTATGATGGAGTTTATCCATATACTTATTATTGGCAAGCACCATTAAATGCATTTGGGGATACTCAAACAGGTGTATGTACTGGATATTATGATGTCTTGGTTTCTGATGATATCGGATGTGAGTTAACAAAAACAGTTTATGTTGAGGAATATAACTCTGTGCCACAATCATATTATGATGATATTTTTACTGTCTATCCAAACCCAACAGATGGAAAATTTGTAATAAATTATAAATTTGAAGACTATAAAAACATAAATTTAAAAATTTCTGACATCAAAGGGTCTGTTGTTTATGAATCTCAATTAGAAGGGAATTTAACGGAAATAGAAAATATTCATTCTGGTGTATATTTTATAAAACTTTATGATAGTGAAGGTATTGTTGCTGTCCAAAAGCTAATTGTTACGCAGTAGAATTTATTTTGTATAATTTTTATTGAAAAATCTCATTTGTATGTGCAAATGAGATTTTTTTTGTTTTGCAGATGAAAAAGAATTTGTATTTTTAGAGAATTCTAATATGTAAATGACAATAATATGTCTCGAGAAATTAAATTTAGCTTAGTATATAGAGATATGTGGCAGTCCAGCGGTAAGTATGTACCTCGTCTGGATCAGCTTAAAAGAATTGCACCGGTAATAATTGATATGGGTTGTTTTAGCCGTATCGAAACAAATGGTGGAGCTTTCGAACAGGTAAATCTGCTTTATGGCGAAAATCCAAATAATGTTGTTAGAGAATGGGTGAAACCATTTAAAGAAGCAGGGATTCAAACTCATATGCTGGAGAGAGCATTAAATGGTATTAGAATGTATCCTGTGCCTGCAGACGTAAGAAAACTAATGTTTAAGGTCAAGAAAGCTCAAGGTGTTGATATTGCCAGATCCTTCTGCGGGCTTAACGACCATAGAAATCTTGAGAATTCTATCAAATTTGCTAAAGAAGCCGGGATGATTTCTCAAGCTACATTAAGTATTACGCACTCTGATATTCACACAGTTGAGTATTATATGGGCGTAGTTGAAAAAGCAATGGAGTATGGAGCAGATGAAATTTGTCTTAAAGATATGGCTGGTGTAGGGCGTCCTGAAACATTAGGTAAGCTGGTAAGAGAAATTAAAGCTGCATATCCGTATACTATTGTACAGTATCATGGACATTCAGGTCCGGGATTCTCTGTAGCTTCTACTTTGGAAGTGGCAAGAGCTGGAGCTGATTATATTGATGTGGCTATGGAACCTCTTGCCTGGGGGACTGTTCACCCTGATGTAATTACGATTCAAGCAATGCTAAAAGATGCAGGATTTAAAGTTCCTGACATTAATATTAAAGCATATATGCAGGCCAGAGCACTTAATCAGGAATTTATTGATGATTTTCTAGGGTATTGGATAAATCCTAAGAACAGATATATGACTTCTTTATTGGTTGGTTGTGGTTTGCCTGGTGGCATGATGGGTAGTTTGATGGCTGACTTGGAAGGAGTGCATCAAGGAATCAATCAGACATTAACTACTGCCGGTAAAGATCCATTAAGTGTTGATGAATTACTAGTTCTTCTTTTTGAAGAAGTACAATTTGTATGGCCAAAATTGGGATATCCACCTTTGGTAACACCATTTAGCCAGTATGTTAAGAATGTTGCTCTGGTTAATGTAATGTTCCAATTGCAAGGAAAAGGCAGATTCTAAATGATAGATAAAAATACTTGGGATATGATTTTAGGAAAGGCTGGTACATTACCGGGTCCGCTTGCTCCTGAAATTCTTGAATTGGCTGAAAAAGGTGAAAAAGAATTTTATACTGGAGTGCCTCAGGATGCATATCCTGACATTTTAGATACTTATAGAGCTTAGATGAAGGAAAATGGTTGGGAGACCGGTGAGAATGATGAAGAACTTTTTGAGTTTGCAATGCACGACAGACAATACAGAGATTATAAATCTGGATTAGCAAAACAAAGATTCCAGGAAGAACTTAGTAATCTGAAATCTAAAAAACCAAGTGCTGAGACGAAAACAGTAAATAAATCAAATGATCCTAAAGTAAAAGAAATCGTTGCTCCTTTTATGGGGAAATTGTATTATGATATTTCTTTAGAAACATCCCCGGATATTTTACAAGGTGGAGAGCTTATATCGGCAGGTAAGAGATTATGTTACATCGAATCTTATCATCATTATCAGGAAGTAGTTTCGGACTATAATGGTAAACTCAAAGAGGTTTTCTTTGATCATGGTGATTTTGTTAATAAAGATGAAGTTATTGCATTAGTTGAAGTTGACTAATTAATTTTATGTACTTATACAGGATAAGTTAATGTCAAAAATATGGATATTATATCTTTCTAAAGTTTTACCTAGAAACTTTGGTTCCTCATTTACAATAATTTCTAAATCCCATGTAGAACCAGAAGTATATGGATTTGTACAATAATTTTCTATTGCATCAGGAGAAAACATAATTCTGAATTCTACATCATTTTTTAGTCCTGTGATAATGATTGAGTCACACGTCTTTTCCATTTCAACTTGTGGTGTTACCCATAAATCGGACGAAGTTTCATAAAACTTCCCATATTCATCCGGAGCGACCATAATTGTTCTGGGTTTAATACTACCACTGTAATGCCTATCAACTTGTATCGAGTCATTTGTGTTATTTTGAAATGCCAAGGCATGATTCTCATATTTATCAGTACAAAAAGTAAAAGCCACACTTAATAAAACTAAGCTTATTAAAATAATTATTTTATCCTTTTTAATCATAAAGCAAATATCTTTTTCTTATTTCTTTAAATTCATTTAGCCCATCTTCCCAACCATTACGAATATCTTCTTCTCTTACCTGATTTATTATTTGAGTTCTGAAATCTTTATATCCTGATAGCAATTCTATTGAATTACTTGATTTAAAAAACTCATCTTTATTAGGGAACATATTATATATTTCTATAATAAGAGATATGTTTATTTTATCTGTTTCCCAATCAAAAATGGAACAATCTTGTGTTAGGTCAAACCCATAACATAACTCACCTTTAAGTTTTGGATTTGATGCTCCATCGTTAGGTTGTGGGGTAAATGTGAATGATGCTTCAGGAATTGTACTTAAAGCCGGATGACCAATAATCTGAAACTGTGTGTTCGTTCCTCTACCAATACTTAAATTTGTTGACTCAAATAAGCATAAAGTAGGGTATAGTTCTATTGATCTATCATTTGGTAAATTTGGTGATGGTCTTACAGGTAAATAGTACTTTTTGTTATGCATATAGTTAGTACATTTAATCACAGTAAGATCACATTGCACACCATTGTTAAGCCATTTTTCACCATTTATCATTCGGGAATATTCACCTATTGTCATTCCATAGGCAATAGGTACAGGGTGCATGCCAATAAATGATCTGTAATTAGCCGTGTCTAGTATTGCACCATCAATAATATTCGCATTTGGATTAGGTCTATCAAGTACAATTAATGGGATATTGTTCTCAGCACAAGATTCCATTACATAATGTAGAGTAGAGATATATGTGTAAAACCTAACTCCAACGTCTTGAAGATCAAATATAATTATATCTAAATCATTGACTTGTTCATCATATGGTTTTTTGTTATTTCCGTATAATGAAATTATCGGTAATCCAGTTTTGGAATCAATGCTGTTGTCTATGCTGGCACCGGCATCTTCGGTTCCTCTAAAACCATGCTCAGGACAAAACACTTTAATAATATTTTGTTCTAGTTTGATTAGAGTATCTACTAAATGTGTATTGCCAATTATACTTGTTTGATTTGCTATAATTCCGATTCTTTTATCCTTGATTAAATTTATATAGGATTCTGTATCATATATTCCAGGGTAAATAGTTGTGTCCTGAGCTTCTATTTCGGAAGTATGTTTGTCTTCATTAGTATTATTAGTCCCTTTGCTACTGCAAGAAAATAATACAAAAACCGAAAATAATATTGTCAGTATTTTACGCATATATAATTTTTCATAAAAATACTTAATATTGCCTTTGTAAGTTCAACAGACACAATAAGTTTAAAACAATTTTTTGTTAATATTTGATTTAGTACACAACAGTTATTGTACCAACATAAGAAGGGGTGCCATCATGCAAATCTAAAATATATACATACGGTCCTGATGGCACAGGCATATTATTACATTTACCATCCCATTTATCTGTATAGTCACCATAATGTACCTCTTGGCCCCACCTGTTATAGATTCTTACTACAGCATTTTCGTATAAATGAAGGTTTTCAATAATCCATTGATCATTTATCCCATCATTATTTGGGGTAAATGCATTTGGTATTTTTATGCATTCGATATCAGGATTAATAAGATTAATTTGTTTAATATCAATTGCACATTGGTTTGTGTCTACAATAGTAAAATCGTATAACCCGTCTTCAAGATTATTGATAATTGCTGTTTTAAATGTGTCTTGATCGTATATTAGAAAGTATGGTTCTGTTCCACCTTCAATAAAGAATTCAACGAAACCGTCATTATTTCCGAAACATGAAGGATTATAGCTTACGTAACTGGCAAGTAATTGAGCTGGTTCAGCTAAAAGCAGATCTTTTTGTTCGATACAATTTTTAGAATATGTAACCATTAGGATATAATTACTATGATTAAGATTTTCGTGAGTTTGACCATTAATATTTGTTCCTTCAGTTAATAAACAATATGTATATGGAGCAGTTCCACCTGATGCATTCATAGTAATATCAGCATCAATTTCTCCAAAACATGTTCTGTCTGTTAGCAGGTAGTCGATTTCCAGCTTTTCGGGTTGTTCGAAGTAAAACAAGCTTGTATCTATACATAATGCATTATCGCTAACAATAATCTGATGTTCTCCTGAAGTTGCTGTAAAAGGTGGAGAGACAGAGCTTCCATTAAAGATATATGAATAAGGTAGATTCTCTCCATTTTCAATAATATCGATAGTTCCACTTTCTCCAAAACAATTTGGTTCATTAGGTTCAATTGTATAATCAGGACTAAGCTTAATTGTTATCGATGTTGGAGTAATACATTGTTCAGATACTGAAGTAAAATGATAAGTGGTTGTGGCTTGATTATTTAAATGAGGATTCCATATACCTGTAATTCCATTGTCTGAAGTATTTGGAAGACTTGGTATATTGTCACCTTTGCAATATTCATTGGGTAATGAGAATTCCGGAGTTATATAATCACCAATAACTTCTAGTGATGTTGACATAACTGTATTTGTTGGACAACCTTCGATTCCACCTGAAACGGTAACAGTATAAATACCTTCTTCATCAACAGTAATACTTGAATTGCTTGAATAGAATCCGTCAGGGCCAACCCAGCTATAGTCTGATCCTCCACTTGCTGTAAATGTTGCTGCTTCTCCTTCACAAATACTTGAGCTGCCAGGACTAACTGTTGCAAATTCAATCCCAGAATCGGCACTAATCGAATAATGGCATATTGCTCCGAAGCTACCATCTGTCATTAAGTAATATGTTTGTCCTACGTTTAAATTGTTTAGAACTATTTCGTGATATCCTTCAGATAAACCCGGGTCAATATATGATGGGCTACTTACAAGTTCAAAACTATAACAACTACTACCCTTATAAACGGCAAATTGTAGTCCTGGATCTCCATAAAAAGAGTCTGAGCAATTTGAAACTGTAATTCCAAAAATAACAGTACTATTTGATGCTGTGAATTTGATAAATGAGTTGTTATCAAGTTAAGCAGAACCAGGGTATAGTTCGGATTCATGTTGTATTTGGTAATGAACACGTTCAAGATTATAAAAATTGCTAGTTGAACCAATGTATCCGTTTAGATCACAGATATGTGGAGCAGTTTCACAATACTGACTTGCAACGTAAGGGTTTTCGGTTGTTGTTGAGATATGAGCAAGCCAACCGGCACGAACAGTACTTTCATCAGAGCTAAAAGAAAAGCTTAAACAAGATCCTGAAGATATAACAATTGGGACAATGTTGTTTCCTGATTGTATGCCGCTAAATTCAAACATTTGAAAAGCACCGGTGCTACCACCATCCCATACTTTTAGATTATCATATCTTTCCTGGTATCTACCTGATTCCCCATTATCTTCAGTATTAAAAGTAATAAAGTCAGCTCTTAAGTGATCTCCTGATTCCGAACAAAATGTAATCGATTTAGATTCATTATTTGAGTAATTGCCGGGGCCTCCACTATCATAAAACAATGCATTGTCGGTGTAAACGGTGGAATTTGCTCCGCCAATAATATAGCCATTACATGGCTCAACAGTAAAATCAACAACATTTGAATATCCAGTTTCACTAGTATATGAACAAGTTACAGCTAATCTAAATTGAGTAGAGCTTGTTGTTGTATAATTTGCGGAATTTGGGTTTGACTCACCACTCATATTTGACCAGTTTGACCCATCTGAACATTTTTGCCATTGATAATTCAGGCCATTCATATTGCTTGAGTAACCTGAGGAGCTAAGTTCAATTTCCGAACTGATTCCGGCACACCCAAGATTCATGGAAGATACGGCAATACCACCAAATGGAGTGCTGTTACAGTTTGGAGTTAAATGGTAGTGAACAGTAATTGTCCAGTTATTATCAACATAGTTATCATCTATACTGCAATTGTCACTAAGGCTGTCTTTTCCTGCGTGTAGTTCAAAAACTATATTTCCTCCATTAGTAATATTATTTGCAATGCTTAAGTTTTGTCGATTATAAGTTTGAGTCCCTGTACTTTCGCCTGAGCCTTCAAAAACTTGTGTTTCGGATGTTCCTCCCGGAGAAACACATTTTAATCGTGAACGTTGGTCTTGTTTTTTACCATTTCCGGTAGCAGTCATTTGATATATTATGTCAACGCCGGTAATACTTGCGTTATTTGGAATATTAACAACTAGAGATAGCGGGCAATTTGAATAATTGCAATTTGCATTAAAATTTGGATCAGTTGCCCCTTTCCCATATGTATAGCTTACACTAATTGTTTGAGAATAAATCAGGCTGTTTGCACAAATAACAAAAGAGATTATAATAAGTGCTTTTTGAACAATATTTGAAATTCTATCTGTCAAATCAATGCCTTGTAAGATTCTGTATAAATAACGCTTAAAGTTTAAAATTAGTTGCGTTGGTAATTATAATTATTCCCTACAAATATCCTACCACATCATAAACTATATAGCCTGAAATTTCATGAATTAATAATGTCCAGCCTTCAAGAACTTCTGCTTTGGGGACAATTAGTTGATCTAGTGTGTATTTTCTTTTGCCCGAATAGCGGTCAACAACGTAAGTGTCAAACTTATACCCTTGTTTAAGAAAACATCCTGAAGCCCTTCTCATATGAAATGCACTTGTTATTAAGATTAAGTTTAGTTCATCGTCAGGATTTATAAGCTTTTTTGACTCAACAGCATTTTCGTAAGTGTTTTTAGAGTTTGGTTCAATAAGAATATCAGATTCCGGTATCCCAAGATGGATTAAATATTCTTGTAATATTGATGCTTCTTTGTGTTTTTGATTGAATATTTCTCCTGAACCACCAGTTAAGTATAACTTTTTAATAATACCGTCATTGTAAAGGTCAATCGCTTGGAGTAAACGATCTGTTGATGATTTAAAGTTTATTCTTTCAAATTTTTCATCATAAGTAATCATTCCGCTAAGAACAATGGCATAGTCATATTCTGCTTTTAATTCTTCTTTTTGAATGGCATCAGGTTCCCATGCTCTCATAAACTCATGAAAGATGAATGGGTTTGTAAAAAAAAGTAACATCGAAAGGGAAAATATACCAAGATAGCGTTTTAGTTTAGCCTCTTTTAATACCATTGACAGTAGAAAAGTTACTACAATCCACACAGTTGGTGAGATTAGATATTGGAGGATTTTTGACAAATAAAAAAACATATTATTTACTTTGGTATAATTTCTTAAAATTTGTTTTATAAGTATTGTTAAGTCAACAAATTTATTTAATTTTATCCAAATTTGCTCGGAAAGTAAAATTAATATTAAGATATTATGGGAAAAAATCAATTTGAATTGAATCCTAATGTCCTTGAAAAGTGGTTGCAGAAACCAGCAGAAGAGTTTACGAAGAAGGATATTATCGATTATATTATTGGGAATGACATTGAGATGATGAATTTCCGATATGTTGCAGGAGATGGAAAATTAAAATCACTAAATTTTGTAATTAACAGCCTTGAGCATTTAGATCAGGTGCTTACTACAGGTGAGCGTGTTGATGGTTCGAGTTTATTCTCATTTATTGGGGCAGGTTCAAGTGATCTTTATATTATTCCACGTTATCGTACAGCATTTGTAAATCCTTTTGAAGAAACACCAAGTCTGGATATTTTATGCTCATATTATAATAATGAAGGGAAACCGCTGGAATCAGCACCTGAATATATTTTGAGAAAGGCTCACAATGAGTTTAAGAAAACTACTGGTTATAAGTTTAAAGCATTATGTGAGTTAGAATACTATATTATTGCTGATAAAACAGAAAACGAATTGTTTCCGGCAGTTGACCAAAAGGGGTATCATACTTCTGATCCTTATGGTAAATTTGAATTTATTCGTAAAGAAGCGATGCATTTAATTGCAATGTGCGGCGGGAAGATCAAATATGGACACTCTGAAGTAGGGAATTTTACTGATGAGAAATATTATTATGAACAGCAGGAGATAGAATTCTTGCCTTGCGATGCAGAGTCTGCAGCTGATCAAATGCTTATTGCAAAGTGGATACTACGTAAACTTTGTAATGACTATGAAGTTAATTTAAGTTTTGCTCCAAAGATTACTGTTGGTAAAGCCGGTAGTGGATTGCATATTCATATGATGCTTGAGAAAGATGGTAAGAATATGATGGTCAAAGACGATAAGCTAAGCGAAGATGCCAGAAAGATGATCGCAGGTTTGTTGGATTTATCTGATGCTCTTACTGCTTTTGGTAATACTATCCCAACTTCATATTTACGTTTAGTTCCACATCAAGAAGCTCCTACCAATATTTGTTGGGGTGACAGAAATAGATCTGTTCTAATTCGTGTCCCACTTGGTTGGACAGGTGATGTTAATATGGTATTAGATGCAAACCCACTTGAAACAGAGAAAGTCAAGATGGCCGACAGTAAACAAACTGTTGAAATCCGCAGTGGTGATGGTTCTGCTGATGTTTATCTATATATCGCAGGATTAATAGTTGCTTCTCAACATGGCTTACAAATGCCAAATGCATTAGATATAGCTGAACAACTTTATGTTGATGTTAATATTTTCCACGATGAACATAAAGATAAACTAGAACAATTAAAAGGCTTACCAATATCATGTTATGAATCAGCTATTGCACTTGAAGAGAAAAGAGAATTCTTCGAAAGAAATGGTATTTTCCAATCAGGTTTGATAGACAGTACTATAAAAATGCTAAAATCTTATAATGATAAAAATCTGAGTGAAGAACTATATGGTAAACACGATGAAATTTACGAGTTAGTAATGAAATATTTACATACGATGTAAACTGATATTAACTTGATAAAAAAGCCTCTTTATGAGGCTTTTTTTAATTATCTATTCTGGTTTTCTATTCCAGTGTGTAACAATTAAATCAAGCTCAAGGATAAGGTTTTTATGAAGTTCTTTTATCTTTTTATAATCTGATGGCTTAAGGTTTCGTAATTGAAGTAATCTGTAATCTTCAATTAAAATCACTAACCATTCTGCGATAACTCTGGCAAGTAATCCAAATACAGGAAGCGATAATGCATAAGCAAGAATCATCCAGAATTTATGTAAGAAAATTGCAACTACACCAATTTGAATAGCATATATTATTGGAATAATAAAAATTGCCCAACCAAACTTTATGCTACTATGAAATTGCTTGTCTTTAATTTTTAAAACTAATACTTTAGGAACAAAGTAAGCAATTGCATTATTTACAAGACCGTAAACAAATCCGGGTATGCTAATTAATAATATAAATGTATTGATTATAATTCTAAATAAACTCAGGAATGGTTTTTCAACAGACTGGTCAGATAGTTTATACTTTGTTTTTAAAGCTTCATATTCCTCAACTTTAGCTTTAATCTCAGGCATTTTTTCCGGATAATCTTTCTCGTATAATTCTAAGGCCTGAATTGTAATCTTATCAGCTTTGAATTTATTAATTTGACTGATTTTACCTAATTTGAATTTTCTAATAAGGTTCTTTACATAAAGTCGTCTTATACTTTCGTAAGTGTCATATAGTTCAATGCTTCTAATGTCGATCATCAGAGGTCTCAAAGATACATCCATAGCATCTTTTAAACTTAGCATGGCTTTTTGTGGTGATTCAATGTAATCTTCTTTGAAATCTTTTAAATAAATAGGTTTACCATATCTGACATGCAGAATGCTACGCATTCTGTTATAATGTCTGTAGTATATTCCAACCGGAACAATTCTGATTCCTAAATTGAAATCATGTTTTTCTTCAGCCATAAAGGCTAATCTTGGAATGCCTTTTTTAAGGTTGAGTAATCGTCTTTTATAAGTATGTCTGGCTTCAGGAAAAATACCTACATTTTGTTTGCTTTCTAATACTCTGGTTGCAATGTCGAATGTAAGATCGTTGTTTGCTAGGTTTTCTTTGCCGTCTCTAATTCTAAAAACAGGTAATATTTTAAGAAAAATTAGGAATTTGGCAACTAATTTGTTTTTAAAAACATCGGATCTAGCCAGAAAAACAATTTGACGATTAATATTAAACAACACAGCTAAAGGATCCATTAGTGCATTTTGATGATTTGGTGCAAAAATCAAAGGGCCTTCTTTAGGTACATTTTCTTTTCCTTCAACAATAATATTTTTGTAAAATAGAATATGCGAGAGCTTAACAAATAAACTTAGTACGTCCCAGGTTTTTGAGTGCTTATAAAGGTGTTTATATTTTTCTAATTGCTTTTCCTTCTCCATATACTTGCTATACTTAATCCTGCTAAAATATGCCAAATTCCCCACCATGCAACAACTATCATCATCCCACCAAGAGCTAATTCCTGAGGGAAAATTTTAGGATTGAAAAGAAGAACCAGTCCCAGACCACTATTCTGTATACCTGTTTCAATACCTATTGTTTTTGCATTTTGAAAATTAAGTTTAAATAGTTTTGCAAATCCATAACCGGAACTTATTGCAATAGCATTATGAATAAAGACTATTAATAATATCCAGGCAATATATTTAACAAAGTAATCGTAATTGTTTACAAACATTATAACTACCATCCCCATAAAAAAGATTATTGAAAATATTTTTATAGGTTTTTTTACCTTGTCTGTTAGTTTTGGTAAGAAATGGTTTGTTAGCATTCCTAATAAAATTGGAATCCCAAGCAGAATAATTACTGTTTTGAACATATCTACTGGGTTAATGCTTAATTCTTGTAATAATGGATTGTGGGTCCATGGGCCAAAGTCCTGATACATTTTCCCCCAAAAATAAAAATTTAATGGTGTAATAAAGATTGCAGAGATTGTAGCAATCGCAGTTAAAGAAACTGATAAGGCTGCATTACCTTTACTTAATGTTGAAATGAAGTTTGAAACATTCCCCCCGGGACATGCAGCTACTAGTATCATCCCCATGGCAACACCAACGGTAATATTATCCCAAAATGCTAGAATTAAACTAAAAGTTAAAAATGGTAATAGTAAAAATTGAGATATAACACCTATAATGACAGGCTTCGGTTTCTTTAATAATTCTTTAAAATGTTCAAGTTTTATTTCTAAAGCAACACCAAACATAATAATTGCTATCGTTATGTTCAGAACTAGTAAGCCTCCCTGTGAAAAATTCAGTTTGGCAGCATCCATTGCTTGAAGGGCTTCTAACATACTTTTTTTTGCAAATATAGTAAATGTTTAAAATTTATCATTCTTTCTTGTTTAATTGTTGATTTTCGTAAATTCAACAAGCAAATGCGACAGATTTGTAAAAAACATCTTTAGGTGTCTTAAATCCTAAGTTCTTCCTTGGTCTTCTGTTAATTTTATATTGT
>PKTB01000009.1:17177-24546 GCA_002869385.1 Marinilabiliales bacterium | reverse complement strand
TTCGCAATATGGACAAACCGCATTGAAAGTAGGGGTAATTTGTGGGTCAATAGTTATTGTAAACGTTTGAGTTGTCGCACATTGTCCAGCATCAGGCGTGAATGTATACAATGTAGTAGTTGTATTGTCAATAGCCGGAGCCCAGGTACCAGTAATTCCATTTGTCGAAGTTGTTGGTAAAGCAGGAATAGCATCTCCTTCACAATATGGACCAACAGCATTAAAAGTAGGAGTAATTTGTGGGTCAATAGTTATTGTCAACGTTTGAGTTGTTGCACATTGTCCTGCATCCGGAGTGAATGTGTACAATGTAGTAGTTGTATTGTCAATAGCCGGAGCCCAGGTACCAGTAATGCCATTAGTAGATGTAGTAGGTAATGCAGGAATAGCATCTCCTTCACAATACGGACCAACCGCATTGAAAGTAGGGGTAATTTGTGGGTCAATAGTTATTGTCAACGTTTGAGTTGTCGCACATTGCCCGGCATCCGGAGTAAACGTATACAATGTTGTTGCTGTATTATCAATAGCCGGAGCCAAAGTCCCAGTTATACCATTTGTTGATGTAGTAGGTAAAGCAGGAATCGCATCTCCTTCACAATATGGACCAACCGCATTAAAAGTAGGAGTAATTTGTGGGTCAATAGTAATGGCTAAATCAGTTGGGATTGCACATTGTCCTGCATCAGGTGTAAATGTGTATAATGTTGTTGTTGTATTATCAATAGCAGGCGACCATGAACCTGTAATACCATTTGTCGAAGTTGTCGGTAATGCAGGAATAGCATCCCCTTCACAATATGGTCCTACTGGATTAAATAGAGGCGTAATATTGGATACAAGTTCAAATGCAAGAGGCCCAATATAGTCCATACAATAGCTTGCATTCATCGCAGGGATATCTGCCCAATCTCCCAAGTCACTCATTTCATTAAAAACATCTGTTTCTTCTGTGTTTACAGCGTAAACAAAGTATACACCAGCAGAATATCCTGAAAATGTCCCTGTTGTATTTTCTTCAAGAATTGTTCCTGAGTCATTTACTAAAACATATGTTTGTTGATACGAACCACCAGTGTGGTAACCACTTGTACTAACAACAATATCATCTAGTTCGCATATTTCTTCACAAATGCTAACTGCTGTCCCAGTATACGGACCAAGAATATCCATACAATTTGATAAGGCATATGATTACACACCTGTCCATAAGTTACCAACACTAAGTGCTGCTGGCGCAGGTAATAAATAGTTGACAGCATATATTCTATATACTCCACTATTAGTCGGGGTAAAAGAGCCAGTTGTATTAATGTCCATTATAATTCCACTTGCATCATCTACAAATACATATTCTTGAGCATATGCGGCATCCGTATTATATCCAGATGTGCTTACCGAAACAGTATAGTAATAATCACATTGTGCGGAAATATGAAATGAAACAATTGTTAAAAGAGCGATTAATATATATCGTAATCTTTTCATAATTTTAATTTTCAATAATTTTTTAATCCCAAGCTCCTGCATCAGCATCACATGGATGTGTTGAATTACATGTAAGACTTACCTCAAATTGACCAATTGCAGTTCCATCACCGTCAACATAAATAAAATACTCTGTGCCATTAGTGGTGGTAAAAGTAAATGAGTATGTCATTCCAACACCACCATCATTATCTCCACCAATACATGTAACAGATGTACATGGGCCTTCAAAAACATTTATTTCTGTATCGAAGTTTGTTCCGGGATTATCTGTACTTATAGTAACTTCTGATCCGTCTCCGATAAAGGTATACCAAACGCCATCTCCTGGTGTTCCACCACCTGAACATCCTGCAGGAGCATCAACTGCATCGGCAAGAATGTTACTGGCAATATCAGTATCTCCACAAGTTAATAATACTGCATCATCACAAGCATTATTAGGTGGAGTTATAACCACACCTTCTCCAGGTTCAAAATAGTAATCACATAAGTCACCTGCATAACCATCAATTCGGATATAATAAGTTTCTCCAATAGTTAATCCGGTAAAATTCCACGTTCCTGTTGTGTTTTCACCTGTTGGGTTTACACAGCTACCTGCAACTTCTGAAAGCGAGCTGCAATTAGCACCTTCAAATACTGTTAATTGGATTCCATCACCAATAGGATCACAATCACCAACGGTATAATCCATTTCAACATCTGTGGCACCTGCAATAAAAGTTATCCATGAGTCATTATCAAGACTAATCCCACAACTTTCAGTTGGATAAGTAGGACCAACAGTATAAGAACAGTCTGTACTACCTTCAAATGGTTGCGTTAAATAAATTAATGGAGCATCTGCGCATAAATCTGAAGGTGCAGAGGCAAGGCTACATAAATCACACATAGAGATTGTTTCAGCATATATACAAGTTGGGTCAGAATCATCAACAATTTCAACAACTGTTCCGGATGTTATTCCGAAATAAGTATATGTTCCTACACCAACACTTGTTTCTTCTGTTGTGCCTCCAATAATAATGTCAACACTTGATGCATCAACCAAAGCTGTTATATCTACTTCAAGATCATAATAAGAGTTATCTCCAGCACAAGTTTGGGTTATAGTTGCATTTGCTGGTGTACATGGGGGGCAAGTAACATAAAAACTATGAGTAGAAGAAGTTGTGTTTTCATCATCTAGATAGAAGTAGTAAGTTGTTCCAGCAGTTAAACTAAGTCCACCATAAGTTCCAGAAGTAATAACATCGTCTATACATGTCCAACCTCCTGATCCACAAGAACCAGCTTGATAACAATAATCAACATAAGTTCCATCTGATGTGATTTCAAGATCATAAGTTGATGTAACTGTAGGTGTAAAACTATAGATTTGTTCACCACCAGGACTAGAGTAACAAGGATTTGATGCCCATGAGCCAGAAGTTGCACTAACAAAAGTAATAGCGTTTCCAGCACCACATCCTGTTATTGGAATTATAGCATCACAAGGACTTGGAGGTGGAGAAACACAAGCAGTTGTGAGTTGAAAACCATCATATTGAACAGAGCCATCGGATGTAAATTCGATGGTAATACATGTTGCTGAAGAGGTTACATTTCCTGGAATTGTTGAACCGCTAAAGGTTCCTAAAACACTACCTCCTGTTCCTGTACCGTCATATATTGTTACTTCATCATAAGAACTCTCTGTGTAAAAATCAACAAATGTAATTTCAATCGCATCTGTTGAACCTGAACATACAGTTACAGTATATGTTTCATTAGTTCCATAAACACCACCATTACCTCCACTATCATATAAAGTAATAGTACAGTCGGTAATAGTTGTTCCATCAACAGCATCAATGTTATAGTTTTGTGCAAATACAAAAGTTACACTTACTAGGGTTACTATTAAGCTTAGTAATAACTTCTTCATGATTATTTTATTTAAATTCATTGATTAATTCTAACACCTCTGATTCACTGATAACACCATCAGGAATATTCCCTTCCAATCTATGATATTCTTCATCAGTAATAATTTTTGTAACAGTAGGAACCCTGTCAACTTTTAGATATCTCACTACTTTTTCGGCAGTTTGATTATCTCCGTCAGCTAATTCAATAACCTTTGCAGTAACAGATGTAAGCTGCCCACCTGAAGTAACAGTGTTTGAAACTTGAGGAGATTGTGAAATTTGAGTTTGATTACTCTCGACTTTTTCATGAGTAGTAACTGATTGAGAAAAAGCACAATTAGCTACCATAAAAAATATGGCAGCAACTAAAAATGATTTTAGATAACTCATAGTTTATAGTATTATTTGTTTTGTTCTTTAATTTAACGCCAATTGTAAATAGGAGTTGCCACTATTAAATAATTATTTAAATAAATGATTCCTCTCCTAAGACTATTTAAAATAGTTTAACTACGACTCTTTACAAAGATATGTAATTATTTTGACAAAAGTAATTAACTAAAGATGAAATATTTGTAATTCCCAATAGATGACTATCCTACTTAAATTAATGATTACAAAAAAAAGACTCATTTTAAAATGAGTCTTTTTAATTATAGTTATTATTTCTAATGTACTACTGTAACAGTGCCGGTATATGGAGGTGTGCCTTCATATAAATTAATTATATATAGATATGTTCCTACTGGGACTAATTTTCCATTAAAATATCCATCCCATTCATCACCAGGTCTTCCTCTCCAGAGTTCTTGTCCCCATCTATTATATACATAAATATATGCACTTGGGAAAAGTTCTATGTTTTCAATTATCCATGTATCATTTGGTCCATCTCCATTTGGTGTAAATGCATTTGGTATTCTGATGCAATCAACAGGATTCTCTGTTAGGAAAACAGTTCCTAGATTAACAAAACAATTATTGCTATCACTAACCATAATTTCATATTCTCCATCTGTTAAACCAGCTAGGAGTGGGAAGTCTAGATAATTACCATTCCAACCGTATAAATATGGGGCAGTTCCTCCAATGACATTGAGCTCAATATAGCCGTCATTGTTACCAATACAAGATGGGTCATATGCAGTAAACGATGCGCTTAATTGAGATGGTTCTAAAATAATTATCTCATCAGAAACCATACAATCATTGTTATCTTAAACTATTAGAGAATAACTACCTGCAGGCAGGTTAGCATGAGAAGCACCGGCACCATATGTATTACCATCAAATACAGAATATGTGTACGGAGTTGAACCACCACCAGCACTCATTAATACTGCACCATCATTATATCCATAACACGAAACATTTCTAACAGTATAAGATAAAGTAAGTTGGTCAGGTTGAGATACTGTAAATGTTTGTGTGATTGAACAGTCATTTGCATCAGAAGCTACAAGTGAATAATATCCGGCAGCCAGATTTGTGTAATTATTGGTTTCTTCAACACCATTCCATACAAAGGTGTATGGAGGTGTTCCATTAGATGCAGATACTATAATGCTACCATTTTCATCGCCATAACAACTTACATTTGTAATTATTGGACTTATATTTAAGGCTTCTGGTTCATTAAGAGTATATGAATCAGAACCAGTACATCCCCATGAATCAGTTACTGACAATAAATATGTTCCTTCGCCAAGATTACTAATTGTTTGATTATTACTAGATGGGTCCCATTGGTAATTTATAGGATTCTCTCCATTTGGTGATGTCCCTTCTAGTATTCCATCAGTATCTCCATAGCACGATATTGGTTGCATTAGGTTAATTACAGCATCTATATTTCCGGCAATACCAATTGAAATTTGTTCTGATGTTGAACAGCCGTTTGCATCTGTAAGATAACAAGTGTAGTTGCCAGGATCTAAATCAGAAATAGGATTGCTGGTTCCCGGTACTGACCAAGTAAAAGAATAATCCGGTGTTCCGCCGTTAGCTACAGCAGTGATAGTACCTCCATTATTACCACAGTTCGCAGGTACAGAAGATAATACTAATGTTAATTCATCTGGTTGATATATAGTAATACTTGCTGTACCTTGACAGTTATTATTGTCTGTGGCTACTAATGTGTAGGTTCCCGCTGCTAGATTCCCAATTACTGGAGTAGATTCGTAATTACTCCATTCGTAGGTATACATACCTGAACCTCCGGTAATATTTAAAACTGAAGCAGTCCCATCATTTGAATTATAGCATGTTAAATCTGTACCAGTTAATGTTATAACTATTGGATCAGGTTCAGTAATATGAACCATTCCAGAAGCTTCACACATATTTGCATCATACACTGTGTAAGTAAAATCAACGTCAGGAGGTATATTGTTATTTGTAAACTGTGTGCTGAAATCTTCCCAAATAATATTATAAGGTGAAGTTCCTCCACTCACGACTGAAACTGTTGCAGATCCACTTAATCCATTACATTCTGCGTCGCTAGCTACATCGCTTATAACAAGTTGCTCAGGTTGATCAACAACAATTGACGTATTTGCAGTACACCCGTTAGCATCTGTAACAGTATAGTTATAGGTTCCTTCTGAAACTGTAAAAGTTCCAGTCCATGAATAAACAGGTGTTCCTCCTGTAGCAGTAACGTTAACTGTGGTGCTTTCACCAAAACAAGCGATTTCTCCTGATGTAGAAGATGCAACTAAGATTGTAGGTTCACTTATATTTATACTTGTATTTGCGGTGCACCCATTTGCATCAGTTACAGTATAAGAATGAGAACCTGCATTTACCGTATATGTTCCATCTCCAGAATATGGAATTGTCCCCCCATTCCCTGTAACAGTAACATTAGTGCTTCCACCATTACACATTATTGAACCTGCACTTGAACTTGCTGTTAATTCTGTTGGTTCAGATACAGTTATTGTTGTATTTGAGGTACAGCCATTAAGGTCAGTTACTGTATAAGTATAAGTTCCTGCACCAACAGTAAATGTCCCAGTTCCGCTATATGGCATAGTACCGCCAGTGGCAGTAACCGTTATTGTAGTTGTTCCGCCATAACAAAGTATAGTACCTGATGATGATGATTCAATTAAAGGCGTTGGCTCTGATATAGTAATACTTGTATTTGCAGTACATCCATTAGCATCGGTAATAGTGTAATTGTGTGTTCCAGCAAGTTCAGTGAATGTTCCTGTTCCACTATATGACGGTGTCCCTCCTGAACCAGTTACTGTTACAGTAGTTGTTCCACCGTTACATGCAATAGCTCCTGAACTTGATGAGGCAGTAAATAGACTTGGTTCATTTACGACTATATTTGTATTAGCAGTACATCAGTTTGCATCAGTTACAGTATAATTATAAGTACCTGCACCAACAGTAAATGTTCCTGTTCCTGAATATGGACCTGTTCCACCTAAAGCAGAAACAGTAACAGTTGTTGTTCCACCATTACATGCAATTGTCCCTGAGATAGAAGATGCTTGTAGTTCAGTTGGTTCTGTAATTGTCTCATTTAATATCGCTTGACAAGAATTTGCATCAGTAATAATAATAGTATAAGCACCATCTGTTAAACCTGTTATTGTATATGATCCTGTTGAACTTATTCCACTTCCTGTACCGTAATCAATAGTGTAGTTTGGTGTTCCTGTTGAGATACTCACATCAATTTCTCCTTCATTGCTTCCGTAACAAAGTTGATTGGCTGTAATAGTAGAACTTGCTACCAAACCTCCTATATCTACGATGTCGACTTGTTGTACAACTGAACATGTGTTTGCATCGTAAACAGTAACCATATAAGTTCCTATTGTAAGTGATGAAGCAGTACCACCAATGACTCCACCAGCAGTGCCAGGCCAAGCGTAAGTGTATGGTCCGGTTCCATTAGCACCTTGAACGGTTGCAGAACCCGGAGTTGCACAAACTTGATCAGC
>PKTB01000009.1:15999-17160 GCA_002869385.1 Marinilabiliales bacterium | reverse complement strand
AATTGTTATATTGATATTATCCGTACAAGCATTATTATCTTCTACTTCAAGTAGATATGTTCCAGCAGCAAGCCCTGTGAATAAACCATTAGCTTGTTGAGCACCACCGTCGAGTGAGTACATGTATGGAGCAGTACCATCAGTAGCTGTAACTTCAAGTTCCCCGTTTGAGTTTCCGAAACAATCAACATCTACGTGAGATATAAGGACTTCAGAAATAATCAATTCATTCGGTTCGGTTATGGTGATATTCATATTGTCCGTACAGCCATTGTTATCTTCAACTTCGAGAAGATAAGTTCCGGCTCCAAGCCCTGTGAATAAACCACTAGCTTGTTGAGCACCACCGTCGAGTGAATACAGATATGGAGTAGTACCATCAGTAGCTGTAACTTCAAGTTCCCCGTTTGAGTTTCCGAAGCAATCAACATCTACATGAGACAGGAGAACTTCAGAAATAATTAATTCATTCGGTTCGGTTATGGTGATATTCATATTGTCTGTACAGCCATTGTTATCTTCAACTTCAAGAAGATAAGTTCCTGCAGCTAGTCCTGTGAATAAGCCACTAGCTTGTTGAACACCGCCATCAAGAGAATATAGATATGGAGCAGTACCATCAGTAGCTGTAACTTCAAGTTCCCCGCTTGAGTTTCCGAAGCAATCAACATCTACGTGAGATATAAGGACTTCAGAAATGATTAATTCATTCGGTTCGGTTATGGTGATATTCATATTGTCCGTACAGCCATTGTTATCTTCAACTTCAAGAAGATAAGTTCCTGCAGCTAGCCCTGTGAATAAACCACTAGCTTGTTGAGCACCACCATCGAGTGAATATAGATATGGAGCAGTCCCATCAGTAGCAGTAACTTCAAGTTCCCCGTTTGAGTTTCCGAAGCAATCAACATCTACGTGAGATAGAAGGACTTCAGAAATGATTAATTCATTCGGTTCGGTTATGGTGATATTCATATTGTCCGTACATCCATTGTTGTCTTCAACTTCAAGAAGATAAGTTCCTGCAGCAAGCCCTGTGAATAAGCCACTAGCTTGTTGAGCCCCACCGTCGAGTGAATACAAGTATGGAGCAGTTCCATCAGTAGCTGTAACTTCAAGTTCACCATTTGAATTTCCAAAGCAATCAACATCTACATGAGA
>PKTB01000009.1:0-15973 GCA_002869385.1 Marinilabiliales bacterium | reverse complement strand
TTCAGAAATAATTAATTCATTCGGTTCGGTTATGGTGATATTGATATTGTCCGTACAGCCATTGTTATCTTCAACTTCAAGAAGATAAGTTCCTGCAGCAAGCCCAGTAAATAAGCCACTAGCTTGTTGTGCACCACCGTCAAGAGAATACAGATATGGAGCAGTACCATCAGTAGCAGTAACTTCAAGTTCACCGTTGGTATTTCCAAAGCAATCAACATCCAAATGTGATGCTAAAACTTCAGAAATNTTCGTTAACTACAGCACTTGTGACTGCCTGGCAACTATTTACATCAGTTATTGTAATATTATAAGAACCAGCTGTTAAACCTGACATAGTATATGTTGTAAGTGATGTAGTGTTTATACCTGATCCCCAATCTATATCATAATCTGGAGTTCCACCAAGAATATTTATATCGACTTCTCCTTCATTACTACCAAAACAAAGGACATCTGAGACTAAAGTTGCTGTAGCAGTAAAACCACCAATATCTGTAATTGTTAAATCTTGTTCAACAGAACATGTATTAGCATCCTGAACAGTAACAGTATAAGTTCCAGCCATTAGAGATGAAGCGGTTCCATCAACAACTCCACCGGCCCCACCCGGCCATAAATATGTATATGGTGCTGTACCATCAGCTCCTTCTACTGTTGCTGAACCAGGTGTAGCACAATTTTGATCTGTCAATGCAGTAACACTGGCAGTAATATGATTTATTGTTATCGTTAAACTTGTACTTGTTGCACATTGACCAGCATCTGGTGTGAATGTATACAATGTTGTTATTGTATTATCAATAGCTGGAGCCCAGCTACCAGTAATTCCATTTGTTGAAGTTGTTGGTAAAGCTGGAATAGCTTCACCTTCACAATATGGGCCTACGGCATTAAATGTTGGTGTAACTTGCGGATCAATAGTAATTGTTAGTGTAGTAGTAGTCGCACATTGCCCGGCATCCGGAGTAAAAGTATACAATGTGGTATTTGTATTATCAATAGCCGGAGCCCAAGTTCCTGTAATACTATTAGTTGATGTGGTAGGTAAAGCTGGAATAGCTTCACCCTCACAATATGGGCCTACGGCATTAAAAGTTGGTGTAATTTGAGGATCAATTGTAATGGTTAATGTTGTAGTTGTTGCACATTGCCCAGCATCCGGAGTAAAAGTATACAATGTAGTTGTAGTGTTATCAATAGCCGGAGCCCAAGTACCAGTTATACCATTAGTTGATGTGGTAGGCAAAGCAGGAATAGCCTCACCCTCACAATATGGACCCACTGCATTAAATGTAGGAGTAATCTGAGGGTCAACTGTAATAGTTAAAGTTGTTGTTGTCGCACATTGTCCGGCATCCGGAGTAAATGTATACAATGTAGTTGCTGTATTATCAATAGCAGGTGCACATGCGCCTGTTATCCCCTTCGTTGAAGTTGTTGGTAGAGCAGGAATAGCCTCACCTTCACAATATGGACCCACAGCATTAAATGTTGGAGTGATTTCTGGGTCAATAACTATAGTTAGTGTCTCAAGCTTTGCACATTGTCCAGGGTCTGGTGTAAATGTGTACACAGTTGTTATTGTGTTATCAATAGCCGGAGCCCAGCTACCAGTAATTCCATTTGTTGAAGTTGTTGGTAAAGCCGGAATAGCATCGCCTTCACAATAAGGACCAACAGGGTTAAAAGTTGGAGTGATTTCTGGACTAATAGTTATTGTTAACGTTGTTGTTGTTGCACATTCTCCAGCGTCAGGGGTGAAAGTGTACAAAGTTGTTATCGAATTGTCAATAGCAGGAGCCCAGCTACCAGTAATTCCATTTGTTGAAGTTGTTGGTAGTGCTGGAATAACATCACCCACACAATATGGTCCCACAGCATTGAAAGTAGGAGTAACTTGAGGGTCAATTGTAATAGTTAAAGTTGTTGTTGTCGCACATTGTCCAGCATCCGGAGTAAAAGTATACAATGTTGTTGTTGTATTATCAATAGCCGGAGCCCAAGTTCCTGTAATACCATTATTTGATGTGGTAGGTAAAGCAGGAATAGCTTCACCTTCACAATATGGACCTACGGCATTAAATGTAGGAATAATCTGAGGGTCAATTGTAATAGTTAAAGTTGTAGTTGTTGCACATTGCCCGGCATCCGGAGTAAAAGTATACAATGTTGTTGTTGTATTATCAATAGCCGGAGCCCAAGTTCCTGTAATACCATTAGTTGATGTGGTAGGTAAAGCAGGAATAGCTTCACCTTCACAATATGGACCAACCGCATTGAAAGTAGGGGTAATTTGTGGGTCAATAGTTATTGTCAACGTTTGAGTTGTCGCACATTGTCCTGCATCCGGAGTAAATGTATACAATGTTGTAGTTGTATTATCAATAGCAGGCGACCATGAACCTGTAATACCATTAGTAGATGTAGTTGGTAAAGCAGGAATAGCGTCTCCTTCACAATATGGACCAACAGCATTAAAAGTAGGAGTAATCTGAGGGTCAATGGTAATGGTTAAAGTTGTTGTTGTTGCACATTGAGCTGGGTCAGGAGTAAATGTGTATATTGTAGTAGTAGTATTATCAATAGCTGGAGCCCATGTTCCTGTTACACCTTCTAGTGAAGTTGTAGGAAGTGCTGGGATAACATCGCCTACACAGTATGGTCCAACAGGATTAAAAGTTGGCGCTTGGTCTGGATTGATAGTTAATTCGTAAGTACTTAGCAAAGTATAAGTATCACCAGCATCAACACTTCCACTTCCATTAGAATCACAATATGCATATGCACTAACTGTTTGAACAATTGTTGCTGCGGTTCCGTTTATTCCATCAGGGAAAGTATTGTCCGGAGCAACTGAACCACCAACTGGTGTAACAGAAGAATAGACAACGCAGGTAGAATTTGCTGCCGCAACGCTTGTTTGCCATGCTGAATAGTCAAATGCTTCTCCAGAGCATATTGTTTCTGCTTCATCAGCAACTGTATAAACGTTACAACATGGTTGGTTTACGTCAAAATTATAAGTACATGAAATTGGAGTAGGTGCCATTTGGTCAAATGTAACATCAATTCCAAGGTCGAATGAACTTGCTGTCAATTCACCTTCTGTTAGAGGGCCACAATTACCTCCAGAAATATAAGTTGTATTATAGCCATCTGCACTAAAAGTATTAGGATATACATAAACTTCAACTACACTATTTTGAGTATACCCAGGAACATCTGCTAAATCGAGTGTTATACTAGCCGAACTTGTAGGATCAAAAAACTCTGTATCATATACAATAATTCCATCAATTAGGATTGTGATCCAGAAATCTGTTGGATCTAAGAGTGGATGTTCAAAGCAATAGCCAGCCATGTCAAATGTTAAAGTCATAGCAGTAGCGTTTCCACCTGTACCATTAGCTGGAATCGTTAAATATGCACAGTTTGATGTTCCTCCACCAAATGGGTCATCAGCAGCTACAACTGAACCAGTGCCTGATGTTTGAGTATATACTATTGGTGAGGCAGGACCAGCAGTGTTACAGCAAGCCAATCCGCCACTCAATCCATTATATTGCATTGTAAAAGACTCAGGAGTATAAGCTGTACAAGCATCGACAGGTAATGTAGGATCTGGCGTTATATCAAAAACATCACCCAAATCAGCAAGATCACAATCATTTTGCCAGTTCATAACCCATTCGCAATTTGCAGGGTCAAAACTAATGTTTACAATATCACTTATATCATTTGGAGTATTTGGATAAATAGTCATTGTATGTGTTCCTGAAGCAAGAACAGAAGCATCTGCCTGACAGGTAACTTCAAATGGTAAATTTACACTTGTAGTTGAACAGAATAATGAACTATTTATAGTAATTGGCACATTGAAATCATTACAATTTGTTACAGTTTGTGTAACATCACCACTTGGAGTTGTGACTGTAATTGTAGCAGGTGAAATCAAAATCGCAGGCATAAACATAACATGTGCTTCAGATCCAAAATCTCCTGTGATTTGTGTGCAAATTTCCGCACCATCTTGTTCGATAACTATGTACCCGTTTGTTGAGAAACCATCACCATAAGAATCATAAACAGTTAATGTGAAAGTTGTTCCTTCAGTATTTCGATCAATAGGTCCGACAGATGTAAATATTCCAAGTCCACTTACACCAGGCCCACCAGATGCTATAACATTTGTGGTTAGGTTACTGGTAACATCCCAGGTGATTTCATCACCCCATGTGTCTCCATAATTACCAACTACATCAAAGTAAATATCTCCCGAGCAATCAGTATTTGGCACAACAAAATAATAAGTTTGATTTGAACAATGTTCGTCTAAACTTGATGCAGAATTGGCATAATCGGGGCAATTTGCAACAACAGCACAATCGATTATTTCTATATCCATTGTTTGCGTTGTTCCGCATTCTCCTGGATCGGGTGTAAAGGTATATGTATCAGTTCCTAAACTTGCTGTTGAGATTGTTGCAGGAGACCATGTTCCAGTTATACCTTCAATAGATGTTAATGATAAGCCTGAAGCAGCATCGCCTTGACAGAATGGACCTAATGCGTTAAAAGTAGGAGTAACAATAGGATTAATAACAACATCAGTTGTTACAGGATCACTATCAACACCAGCAACAGTAATAATCATTGAGTAAGTTCCTGCTTCAGTAGTTGTTACGTTATTGATAACAGGCTCCATATCATTTGATGAAAATCCATTTGGTCCCGACCATGTATAAGTTGCTCCGGCAGTTGGGTTACTAACATAAAATTCCAAATTATCACCTACGCATAAAGGGCCATTGTTTGAAATTGGTGGAGCAACAATATCGCAGTTTGTAGAACCGGCGCCTGCTGTTTGTTCAAAATCAATATTTGTTTCAATATTTGCATAATTTGTAATAAGAAGTACGTAAACCTCACCAGAAACAGCTCCTGTTATATTACATGTTTCAGCAGCAGCAATATCATAACTACAATCTACAATTTCTCCAAATGGATAAAAACTAGGATCAGATGTGTTATTTGTGCAGGTTGCACATGTAACCAATGGAATATTCGAACATGCATCTGTGAGGTCTGTATATGGTCCCCATGCAATAAAATCTACATCGGCTCCAGAAGAAATATTAATTGTGATGTCTCCTGATTGGTCTATTTCCATATAATACCATGCAGCATTAGGAGTTGTTCCTAAACAACCTATATCCCCCAGAGATGCAACATCTGTTGCAGCAGGGAATGTATATGAGTCGCTAGTACAGAAAGGTTCTGAAGAATAACAATCTGGTGGAGGCACTGGTGTTCCAATGCAAATATCAAAACTAGCTTCATCTGCGGAATAATAGGTGTAAACTCTAACTAAATATGTTTCGCCAATAGTTAATCCACTTATTGTATTTGTATTAGCATCAGAACATAACATATCAGTTAAAGAGTTACAATTGCTACCTTCATATACTGAGAAATACATGTCGGTTGATGTTCCAACAATATTGTCCAGAGTGATATTATGAGTATCATAAGTAGCCACAAATGAGAACCAAACATCATCATCATCAGTACCAAAACAAGTATTAGTTTCTGTGGACTCAGTAGCACCTTCTGTGTATCCCGAAGTGATATTGGTGCAATCTGTATCTGGATTTACAGTTAAAGCAATTGGACTATCGCATTCGTCGTTTGAAGGAGGAGGGGGAGGGGTTCCAACACATACATCAAATGTTGAAGTTTGCCCTGCTGTTGATGTCCAGGTGTAAACACGAATATAATATGTGTTTCCAGGTGTAAGACCTGTAATTGTACTAACATCTCCATCATTACAGTTAAGTTCAACTAATGCACCACAAGTTCCTTCGTATATTGCATGATACATATCAGTTGTTGATCCAGCAACATTAATCAGACTAATCCGATGTGAAGTGCCTGTTGCAACAAATGAATACCAAACATCATCATCAGCCGTTCCACCACAAGTTCCAATACTTTGTCCAGATGCTGTTGCATCTTCGACTGTACAGGAAACTACAGAACCGCATGAATAATCAGGATTTACAGGTACATTTACGGCATTTAAACACTCATCATTTGCAATTGGTGTTGGGACACATGAAATAGATGCAGCCCATCCTGGGTCTCCATCCTGATTGCTGTCAGTTGTCCATACAAAAGTCATACATGTCCCTGAGGAAGTAATTGCTCCAGGAACATCAGTTCCACTAAATGTAGCAATTAGTGGAGAGCCTGTGTTTGGACCATCATATATTTCTAGATAATCGTTTGCTTCATTTGTTTCAAATTCTGTGAAGTTAAATCGTAATGACTCAGCAGTACCTGAGCAAAATGTCATAGTATATGAGCCGCCAAAGTCTGTATATCCAGATGCCCCTTGGGGGTCGTAAAAGATTCCAGAACATGTGGTTTCAGTTGTACCATCAGTCATATTGTAACCCGAGGGCGGAGATACACAAGTAGCATTTATTTCGAATCCCGGATATGTAACAGAGCCATCCGAAGTGAATCTTATAGTAATACAAGTCCCACTTGCAGTTATTGTTCCGGGGCTTGTTGAACCAGAGAATGGACTACCTGCAACCTGAGGTGCAGCAGTGCTGTTTCCATCATAAATATATACATAATCATAACCACTTTCTGTTGAAAAAGAAGCGAAATCTATCTCTATTAAATCTGAAGTACCTGAGCAAATGGTAACAGAATAATCTTCTGATATGCCATAGTCACCTAAACCACAGCCACTGTCAAAAATAGTTGCATTACAATCTGTTATTGTTGTCCCATCTACAGCGTCAATATTATCACCACTTGGAGGAGTTACACATGTAGTATTAATCTCAAATCCACCATTTACAACAGAACCGTCAGAAGTAAAACGTATAGTAATGCATGTTCCGCTCGAAGTTATTGTCACTGGACTTGTTGTTCCTGAGAATGGACTGCCCCCAATTTGTGGGTCAGCCGTACTAGTTCCATCATAAACATACACATAGTCATAACTACTTTCTGTATCAAAAGATGCAAAGTCAATTTGAATAGCATCCGTTGTGCCAGAACATATAGTTACTGTATAGTCTTCTGATATATCGTAGTCCCCACCGCTGCCGCCACTATCATAAAGTGTAATAGTACAATCTGTAATTGTTGTGCCGTCTACGGCATCAATATTATAGTTTTGACTAAAAAGAACATTTGCTATTAGTAAGAAAATCGGAATAAGTAAAAATAACTTTTTCATATCAATAATTATAAATGGGCTCAATTTATTTAATACTCTCAGGCGCAATATCCAATGCTAACTCCTCTAGAATCAATTTAATCTCATTAGGGGATATTTCTCTTTTTGAATAAATCTAAAATGTAGAGTTTCCTAAATAGTTCACATCTGAAATAATATCACTTTTCTTTAATTTTGAATAAAGAATATTACTAGTATCGTAATCTATTGTCGAGTTAATCTTAAACTTAGTAATGTAAATATCATTAATGAAGCTTATATGACTAAAGGTCTCATGCCTATGGGAGTAGTTAGTTTCATCAAGTGATTGTTTTGTTGATAGATCAGAGTTTTCTTTAAAATTTGAAGAATAAAACTCGGTCATTAAGGTTTGATTGTCAATATTATCAATGATTTCAGTAAACTCACTAATTGTCATTTCTCTAATAGTTTTGACTTTAATGCTTTTATTATCGCTGGTTTTAACATCTACTACTGAAGGATTACGTGCAAGCGAAACTATAATTTCATTTATTGTATTTGTTTCATTTTCAATATTGAAATTATAAAAGAAATACTTATTCTCTGTTGTAGTTTGTTTTGAAGTAGTTTCAGAGTCTTTAACTATTTCTTCGTTTGACAAAATAACTTTGTTCATTATAGCAATAATGTCATCACCATTTATAGATAAGTCTGCTGTATACATACATTGAGAATAATCCGCATTGTCATAGAAACTAAAGTTGGAAATAAGTGGATTACTTAGTAGTTTTCCTTTTATAGCAACATGAAAGCTCGGGTTTATTTGTTGATCCAATTGTAAATATTGGGTCCTAGTATTATTTGGATATTCTTTTCCAGAGATAAGAGTAAATGACTTAATCTGACCATAAGACATAATGCTTAAGGTCACTGCAATAATTAGTAAAACAGTGTTTTTCATAGTTATATATTTAGTTTCCTAATAATATTAGATGTATAATTGACGAAAATAAAAGTAGCAGGTTGCCTAAATAGCAACTATTTATTAAGTGTATGAAATCCTTGCAGCACATAGCTTATGGCATGTTTGGACAAAAAAAAGATAAAAATTCTACAACAACACAATTACTTCAGTAAGCAAAAATCTGCAACTACTCACAAACTTAAGAAAAAATAAGACATAAATTCAAATTTTATAAAGATAAATTTAATTAAAATTGGGAAGGGGTATTTAATTGTAAATTAAATCTTTTATATATAAAAAAACCTGCATAAAGCAGGTTTTAGAATTTACCATATAGTTGCCCATTTTTCAGGTGGTAGGTACATATTGTCATCTGGTTGAATATCGAAAGCTTTGTGGAAATTTTCGATTCCGGGTAATTGGCCATTAACTCTCCACTTACCAAGTTAGTGAACATCTTCTTTTGTGCGACGTCTTATTTCAGTGTCTCTAATATTTTGTGCCCAAATTTTAGCATAAGCAAGGTAAAACCTTTGTTCAGCGGAGAATCCGTCAATCTTCTCAGGCGTCTTGCCGTCAAGGGCTTTCATTAAAGCATCGTATGATATAACTAACCCACCATAATCAGCAATATTCTCTCCTAATGATAATTTTCCGTCTGCATAAAGATCATCGAGTACTTTTATATTATCGAAGCGTGTTACCAGAATTTGGGATCTTTCATCAAATCGTTCTGCATCTTCTTCAGTCCACCAATCAGCTAGATTACCTTCTTTATCATAATTTCTTCCTTTATCGTCAAAACCATGTGTCATTTCATGGCCTATTACAACTCCGATAGCTCCGTAATTGACAGCGTCGTCAGCATTCATATAGAAAAATGGTGGTTGTAAAATACCTGCAGGGAAGCATATTTCGTTCATACTAGGACTGTAATATGCATTAACAGTCTGAGGGTTCATAAACCACTCGTTTTTATCAACTGGTTTCCCAATTTTACTAATCATATACTCAAATTCAAATTGATTTGCACGAAGTATATTAGCAAAGTATGAGTCTTCTTCTATGTTTAGTTTCTCATAGTCTTTCCATTCATCAGGATAACCTATTTTTACATTTATGGTGTTTAATTTTTCAAGAGCTTTTAGTTTGGTTTCCTCACTCATCCATTCCAGATTTTTTATTCTTTCTGCAAAAGCAGCTCTAAGGTTTTCAACCAATCCAATCATTCTTTCTTTTGCTTCAGGTGGAAAGTATTCTTTTACAAATATTTGCCCTACAGCCTCGCCTAAACAAGAATTTGTTTTGCTGACAACTCTTCTCCAACGTGGCTGTTTAGTTAATGCTCCTGTAAGGAACTTCCCGTAGAATTCCCAATTAGCAACAACTATATCTGTATGAAGATACGGAGCAGCGTAGTTGATTACATTCCATTTAAGATAGGTTTTCCATACATCAATTTCGGAATTTTTAATAATTTTGGAAAGACCTTTAAAAAATTCTGTTTGACTTACGTTTATAGTTCCTGGAACAGGAAGATTTATTTCATTGAAATATAATTGATAATCAAAATCAGGACTTAGTTTTTTTAGCTCATCAATATCCATTCTGTTTGTTGTTGTGAACGGATCTCGTAATTCAAGGTTGGTCATCGAGTTAAGAGCCATTTTATATTCCAGATTATAAATGTCCTTTGCATCTTTAGCAGCTGTTTCTTCGTTATACCCTGCTAAAATCAGCATTTTTTCGATATGAGAAAGATATTTTTCACGAATTTCTTTTGATCTTTCATCATCAGATGTATAATAATCTCTGTTTGGTAAGCCTAATCCGCCTTGATATAAATAAGCAATTTGCATATCACTGTCTTCACGGTCTGCAGCTCCATAAATATTAAATGTCGATGATACTCCAATTTTATGTAAATGTGCGATAGCTTTGATCAAATCTTCATGATTTTGTATTTTATCGATATTTTCAAATTCAGGAAGTATAGGATTTAGACCGTCTTTATCTAACTTAATAGAATCCATTCCAAGAGAGTAGAATTTCTCAATTTTCCATTCAATCGAATATGGTTCATTATCCTGCTCGGATAATTTTGTGATTAAATCATTGACTTTCTGACTGGTCTCTTTAGCTAATACATCAAAAGAACCGTATCTGCTTTCTTCGTCAGGTAGTGGATTGTTTTTTTGCCAACCACCTGTTGCATACTGATAAAAATCATCAGTAGGGTTCACTGTAGTGTCAAGGTCAGCTAAATTTATTGCCTTGACTTCTTCGGAATTTTTTGTATTATCCATATCTACGGGTTTTGGATTACATGAAAATAGTATTATCGATGATAAAACTGGTAAGGAAAGTAAAAGTTTAGTTTTCATAATATTGCGATTTACAATACAATATTACTCCTTTTTTCTGAAACTTATTTTCTTTTCCTCTCCCTTTAACAATCTTTTAATATTTTTTAAGTGAGTGATAACAATTAAGATAGCTGCGATTACAGAAAAAATACTTATAGTTAAAAACTCGTTTCTTTCTAGTATCCAAATAATTACCGGGAAAAATACTGCTGCACTCATCGATGATATTGAAACAATTTTACTAATTGCAAAAACGATTATAAAAACCAATAATGCTAAACCGGCAGCGGCAGGGTGCAAAGCCAGAACTAATCCCAACATTGAGGCAACACCTTTTCCACCTCTGAATCCTGAATAAAGAGGAAAGATATGGCCGATTACTGCAGCAACACCAAATAAGAGTTTTACTTGATAAAAATGTTCAGATGCAGGTTCGATATCTGGAACAAAATAGACTAAAGAGACAGATAAATAGGCTTTTAAGATATCCGTAATAAAAACAGGAAGAGCAGCTTTGGGGCAAAGGACGCGCAGAGTGTTTGTAGCTCCTGCATTTTTACTTCCATGTTCCCTGACATCAGTATTGTGGAACCACTTACCATACCATACTGCCTAACTGAAAGAACCAGTTAAATAAGCCAGAATTGTAAAACCAATTAAATAATAAATCATAAATTAATACTTATTCAGTCTGTATAAATCACGTTTGTTATCTCTGGTTTTGATATCATCTCTTTTATCGTAAATCTTTTTACCTTTTGCAAGAGCGATTTCTAGTTTTGCAAGACCTTTTTCGTTGATTGTTAACTGGTAAGGAACAATAGTAAACCCTTTCTCATTAACTTTTTTTTGCCATTTTCTTATCTCTCGGGCATTTAATAACAGTTTTCTGTCCCTTGCCGGTTCATGATTATTGCAGGTGCCAAGAGAATATTCGGCTATGTGTATTCCTGTAACCCATAGTTCAGATTTTCTGAATACACAATATGAGTCTGTAAAATTGATTTTACCTTCTCTTATTGATTTTATTTCTGTTCCGAAAAGAACAATTCCGGCAGTTAGCTTTTCAACCAGTTCGTATTGGTAAAATGCCTTTTTGTTTTTATATGTTATTATTTTACTTGACATTTAATTATATGAAAAATTCAAAAAATGGATATATAATTATAAAGTGCAGAATCAACCAGATTCCTATAATTATAATGCTTGTTAATGTAAAAAATATTACCTGTCTTTTTTCATTAATTTTAAGATATTTTGAAATTCCCCAGTAAAGAATAAATAGGCTGTAAAATGAAATTATTGCTAAGAAAAACAAACTTGGTAATAGGTTTAAAATAATTATTGACGCATAAAATGGTAATAACGAAATTAATAGTAAGAACCCTACTTTGGTTTTATCTGCTTTGGAATCATTATATGGAAGAAGAGCATTGATTGATAAAACAAGACTTATGAAAAAAAGATAATCAACAAAAAGACTAAATAATGAATAAAACATTATATGCTGAATGCTTGATATAGATAGATAAGACAAGGATTTTCCGATTACTCTGGATAAAAAGCAAAGTACTAAAATTCCTGTTAAATATGGAAAAATTACATTTCCGAATTTAAGGCCGGAGAATTCTGCTTTTTTCCATCCAAGAGGAGGATTAAGCAAAATTTTCACTATCTTATCTGTTGTGCTTTTTATCTCCATTTTATCTTTTTTGAAGACTACAAATGTAGTTTTTTTTATTACTTTTATGAACTGAAAAACTCTAAAGATGCTAACAATTTATAACCCAATAGTTATTACAGGTGCTACCGCTGGAGGAAAAACTTCTGTTGCTGCAAATCTTGCTTTCGGTATTGGAGCAGAGATTATTAGTGCTGATAGTCGTCAGGTATATCGTGGTATGGATATTGGCACTGGTAAGGATATTGAGGATTATACTGTTAATGGTGTTGAAATTCCATATCACTTAATTGACATTGTTGATGCAGGATATAAATATAATGTGTATGAATTTCGTAAGGACTTTTATGACGCATTTGTCGACATTAGTAATAGATGAAAGATTAGTGTTGTTTGTGGAGGAACAGGATTATATCTTGAGGCAATCTTAAAAAACTACGATCTGGTTGAGGTTCCGGTTAATGAGGATTTACGCCAAAAATTACAGGATTTAGATATTTCGGAGCTTGAGAAGATCTTAAAATCCTTCAAAAAGATGCATAATAGGAGTGATCTTGATACTACAAAGAGAGCTATTCGTGCAATTGAAATAGCAGAGTACTACAGTCGCAACGAATACAAACAGGACGACATTCCAAAGATGAACCCTATAGTATTTGGGATATTATACGATAGAGATACAAGACGAGCCAGAATAACCGAAAGATTAAGGCATCGTTTAGAAAATGGTATGATTGATGAGGTCAAGAATCTTATTGATTCAGGAATTTCACACGAAAACCTTGAGTATTATGGTCTGGAATATAAATTCCTTTCATGGTATCTTTCAGGAAAGATTTCCTATAATGAACTTTTTACACAATTAAATACTGCAATTCATAGATTCTCAAAACGCCAGATGACATGGTTTCGAAAAATGGAAAAAGGTGGAATAAAAATCCATTGGATAGATGGTAAGCTGGGGATGGAGGAGAAGATTGCGATTATTCAAAATGAAGTACAAAAAAAGAGGAGCTAATAAAAGACTCCTCTAATTAAGTTTATTAAGAATTATATTATTCTTTATCTTTCTTTTCAGGTTTATCTTCTTTTGGAGGTTTTGGAAGAAGAACCTTACGGCTAAGTTTGATCTTTCCGCTCTTTTCATCTATTCCTATAACTTTCACCTCAACTTCTTGACCTTCTTTCAATACGTCTTCAACGTTCTTAATACGTTTCCAGTCGATTTCTGAGATATGAAGTAACCCCTGGAAGTTCGGAAGTATTTCGATAAATGCACCAAAAGTAGTAATACCTTTTACTTTGCCTTTATAAACAACATCTACTTCAGGTACTCGTACGATATTTGCAACTTTTTCTTTTGCAGCTTCCATATCTGGTCCGTTATCAGCAGTAATTTCGATATAACCTTTATCGTCTTTTTCTGTAACTGATATTGTTGTGTTTGTTGTTGCCTGAATTTCCTGAATAATTTTCCCACCAGGACCAATAATTGCACCAATCATATCTTTAGGGATCACAATTGTTTCAATTCTTGGAGCGTACTCCTTATAAGAATCTATTGGTTCAGGAATAGTCTCTAACATCTTACCTAAAATATGTTCGCGTCCTTGTTTTGCTTGAAGTAATGCTTCTTCAAGAACTTGATAAGATAACCCGTCTACTTTGATATCCATTTGAGTTGCAGTGATTCCGTTTGGTGTACCACAAACTTTAAAGTCCATATCGCCAAGGTGGTCTTCATCGCCCAAAATATCGCTTAAAATAGCATATTCTTTTGTCTCTGGGTCAGCAATTAATCCCATTGCAATACCAGAAACAGGATTAGAAATTTTTACTCCTGCATCCATCATTGCTAAAGTTCCTGCACAAACTGTTGCCATTGATGATGATCCATTTGATTCAAGAATGTCAGAAACAATTCTTAAAGTATAAGGGAAATCCTCTCCTTTTGCTGGAATTACTTTTGCAAGAGCTCTATGTGCAAGATTTCCATGTCCTACTTCTCTACGTCCAACACCTCTGTATGGTCTTGCATCACCGGTTGAGAATGGAGGGAAGTTATAATGTAATAGGAAAGGAGAGTATCCTTGAATCATTGCACCATCAATCATTTGTTCATCTAGCTTATTTCCTAGAGTTACTGTTGTTAGAGATTGAGTTTCCCCTCTTGTAAAGATTGCAGATCCATGAACAGCAGGAAGATAATCAACTTCACACCAAATTGGGCGAATTTCATTAGTTTTTCTACCGTCAAGTCTTGTTTTCTCTTTAAGAACCATTTGACGAACAGCTTCTTTCTCAACATCATGATAATATATTCCTACAAGTTTCTCAATTTCTGCACGTTCTTCTTCATCATATTGAGCTAAGAAATTTTCTTTTACTTCACCAAAAAGTCTTTTTCTTTCATGTTTGTCAGCACTTTGAACCATTGCAGCTTTATAAGCTTTATCAAATGTTTCATCCCACACTTTTTTCTTAAGGTCCTCATCATGTTTTTCATGACAGTACTCCTTGAAGCCTGAGATACCACATTCTTTTCTTAGATCAAGTTGAGCTTGACACTGAACTTTAATTGCGTCGTGGGCAATTTTAATTGCTTCTAGCATTTCTTGTTCAGAAACCTCATTCATTTCACCTTCTACCATCATGATATTGTCGATGGTAGCTGCAACGATAAGATCTATATCGGCATTTTCGTTTTCTTCTCTCGAAGGGTTTATAACAAATTCTCCGTTAATTCTTGAAATTCTTACTTCTGAGATTGGTCCGTTAAACGGGACATCTGTAACAGCAAGTGCTGCAGATGCAGCTAATCCTGCAAGTGCATCAGGCATGTCATTAGAATCTGCTGAAATTAGTGTTACATTAACAAATGTTTCAGCATGGAAATCGCTTGGGAAGAGTGGACGTAATGCTCTGTCTACTAATCTTGAAACTAGGATTTCATAATCTGAAGGTCTTGCTTCTCTTTTCATAAACCCACCAGGGTATCTTCCAACAGATGCATACTTCTCTCTGTAGTCTACAGATAGAGGCATAAAATCAACATCTTCTTTGGCATCATCAGCAACAACAACTGTTGCTAATAACATGGTTTTACCCATCTTCACCACTACTGAACCAGTTGCCTGTTTCGCAAGTTTTCCGGTGGAAATTTCAATTTCTCTGCCGTCAGCTAATTTGACGACTTTTTTCTTTTCATTGTACATTTTTATTTCTGTTTAGTTAATTTCTTTAAAAAAAAAGAAAAACCTTAAAGTCTTGCTTTTTAATGTCTTAGCGACGAAGTCCTAATTCCTTCACTATCGCTCTATATCTTTCGATGTCGTTGGTTTTTAAATAATCCAACAAACTTCTTCTCTTACCTACCAATATTATCAATGCTCTCTGAGTACTAAAATCTTTTTTGTTTTTCTTTAAGTGCTCAGTTAAGTGACTGATACGGTATGAGAATAAAGCGATTTGAGATTCTGCTGAACCTGTGTCTTTATTAGACTTCCCGTGTTTTTTGAAGATTTCTTCCTTTTTTTCTGAATTTAAATAATGTTTCATCACTTAATTAATTAAATTTTTAAGGCAGCAAAAGTACTCCTTTATTTTGATTTGACAAAATATATATGTGTTTATTTGATTAACGTAAATTCAACAAGCAAATGCGACAGATTTGTAAAAAACATCTTTAGGTGTCTTAAATCCTAAGTTCTTCCTTGGTCTTCTGTTAATTTTATATTGTA
>PKTB01000022.1 GCA_002869385.1 Marinilabiliales bacterium | reverse complement strand
TCTGGTAACTTAACAGTATATGGTACTAATGCCTGTGGTGATGGTACGGTTTCTGCAAATTATGCAATTACTGTAAACCCATTACCTGATGCTGCTGGTTTAATTTCTGGTTCAGCTGCTATATGTCAAGGTGAAACTGCTGTCGCATACACAGTTCCTGCTATTGCTAATGCTACAAGTTATGTTTGGGCATATTCAGGTTCAGGTGCTACAATTACAGGTTCAACAAACTCTATTACAATTAACTTTGACGCAGCTGCTACTTCAGGAGATCTTACTGTATACGGAGTAAATGCTTGCGGTAATGGCGTTATTTCTGCGAATTATGGAATAGTCGTTAATCCAACACCAACAGCAAGTGTAATCTCAGGTAATGCGAATCCTGTCTGTAATGCACTTGGAGAAGCATATTCAGTTGTGCTAACTGCCGGTTCAAGCTATTCATGGACTGCTCCTGCGGGATCAACAATTACAAGTGGAGATATCGGACCTGACAATAATGCAATTGATGTAGACTTTGGTAGTAACAATGGAAACATCTCTGTATTTGAAACGGATGTTAACGGTTGTTCAGGACCTACATCATTCTTCCCAATTAGTTTGGTTGGTTGTGGCCTTTCTGCTGATTTCATTGCTTCAGATGTCGTAGTTTGTGTGAATGAGAACATAACATTTACTGATATCTCAACTGGAACAACGGGTTCAACAACCTACGATTGGGACTTTGGTTCAGGTGCAACTCCAGCAACCGCTACAGGAATCGGACCACATATAGTTTCATATACAACTGATGGACTTAAAACTGTAAGCCTATCAATAACAGATGGTATTACAGATATTGAAACAAAAATTGACTATATAACTGTAAATCCTTTACCTGATGCAGCAGGTTTAATCTCTGGTAATGCAAATGTATGCCAAGGTGAAACAGCTGTTGCCTATTCAGTTCCTGTTATTGCAAATGCTACAGGATATACATGGAATTATTCAGGTACAGGTGCTACTATAACAGGTGGTGCTGAAGCAATTACTATTGATTTTGCTGCTAATGCAACCTCTTGTGATCTTACAGTATATGGAACAAATGCATGTGGTGACGGAGTCGTTTCTGCTAACTTTGCTGTTACTGTTGACCCATTACCAGTTGCAGCTGGTACAATTACCGGTAACGCTACTGTTTGCCAAGGTGAAACTGCTGTTACTTATGCAGTTCCTGTTATTGCTAATGCTACAAGTTATGTTTGGAACTACACTGGTACTGGTNTGCTACAATCACCGGTTCTACTGAAAGTATTACTATTGACTTTGCTGCTAATGCTACAAATGGTAATCTAACTGTTTATGGTACTAACTCATGTGGTGACGGTACTGTTTCTGCTAACTTTGCTGTTGTAGTTAATCCATTACCTGGTGCTGCTGGCACTATTGATGGAAACACAACTGTTTGTCAAGGTGAAACGGCTGTTGCTTATACAATACCTGTTATTACTAATGCTACTAGTTACACTTGGGCTTATGATGGTACTGGTGCTACTATTACTGGTAACTCTGACGCTATTACAATCGATTTCGATGTAACTGCTACTTCAGGGAACTTAACTGTTATGGGTACTAATGCTTGTGGTGATGGTGTGATTTCAGCTAACTATCCAATAACTGTTAACCCACTACCTCTTGCAGCTGGTACAATTACTGGTAACGTTCTTGTTTGTCAAGGAGAGAATGCAGTAACTTATACTGTTCCTGCTATTGCTAATGCTACTAGCTACGTGTGGACATACACTGGTGCTGATGCTACCATTACTGGTAACACAAATACTGTTACTGTAGATTATGGTGCAACAGCTACTTCTGGTAATTTATCGGTATATGCTACTAATGCTTGTGGTGACGGTCTCGTTTCTGCGGACTTAGGCATAACTGTTCAGGATCTTCCTGTTGCTGCTGGTACAATTACTGGTAACGCTACTGTTTGCCAAGGTGAAACTGCTGTTACTTATGCAGTTCCTGTTATTGCTAATGCTACANTGCTACAATCACCGGTTCTACTGAAAGTATTACTATTGACTTTGCTGCTAATGCTACAAATGGTAATCTAACTGTTTATGGTACTAACTCATGTGGTGATGGTACAGTTTCTGCTAACTTTGCTGTTACAGTTGACCCATTACCAGCAACACCTGGCACTATTACAGGTCCTGCAACAGTTTGTCAGGGTGAAACTGCTGTAACATACACTATTCCTGTTATTACTAATGCAACAAGTTACAACTGGATTTATTCAGGTACAGGAGCAACTATTACAGGAACAACAAATAGTGTTACTATCGATTTTGATGTTACTGCAACTCCTGGTAACTTAACAGTTCAAGGTGAGAACACTTGTGTCGATGGAGTATTCTCAGCTGATTATGCAATCACAGTTAACCAACTACCAACAGCTCCAACATTAGTTGAAACAACTGATGCTGAAATTTGTGTGGTAGAATCTGTATTCTTAACTTACACAGGTGGTAGTGGAGATTCATTTAGATGGTATACTGACGGATGTGGAACCAGCCTTGTTGGTTTTGACGACAACCTTGAGGTATTCCCAACTGCAACAACTACTTACTTTGGTCGTTGGGAGAATGCATGTGGTGCTTCTACTTGTGAAACTGTAGTAGTTAACATTACTGCTACTACTGTTGCTCCAACATCAGTTGATGCTACAGAGCTATCAATATGTAATGGAAACTCAACCACATTATCTTATACTGGTGGTTCAGGAACTATATTCAAATGGTATACTGTTGACTGTGGTGACACAGAAGTTGGTACAGGAAATGATCTTGATGTCAGTCCAACAGTAACTACAACCTATTATGGTCGTTGGGAAACTGACTGTGAGGTTACTACTTGTGAAACAATTACTATTACAGTAAATGACGTTCCAACGGCTCCGACAAGTGTTGATGCAGATGTATTAGATATTTGTGCAGGAGATAATGTAGAACTTACTTACACCGATGGTTTAGGTGACACATTTGTATGGTACACTATAGGCTGTGGTGACACACAAATTGGAACAGGAAACAACCTAATTGTTAATCCAACTGAAACTACAACATATTATGGACGTTGGGAGAACTCATGTGGTGTTTCTGTTTGTGAAACTGTTACAATAAATGCTAATCCAATTCCTGATGTTCCGGTAGCAAGTTTCGACTGCTCTGTTACAGGAGGATTATCAGTTCTTACTGTCACAGAACCTCTAGGTGCTAGTTATTTATATTCAGTGGATGGAATTACATTCCAAGCTGACCCTGTATTCGCTGATCTTCCTGACGGAGATTATACTGTTACTGTTGATCTTGATGGATGTACAAATACTAGCGATTTAATTACAGTAGATTGTATATGTGAAGATCCAGCATTATTAACTATGTCTGTAACAAGTGGAGCAGCATGTAGTAATGAAGTATTCACCTTAAGTGGAAATACATTTGGTGGTGCTACAACTGAAGTAACCGTTACTCATGATGGTGCTGGCGTGTTAGATGAATAAGTATTCACAAGTTCTCCATTTGAAATTGTATATACTCCAGATGCATCAGAGACAGGCGCAACTATTACTTTAACAGTTACAACTAATGAACCTGCTGGTGACTTATGTAATGCTGTTCAGGAGCAATTCTCAATTACATTTTATGATGCTCCGGTAGTTGACTTACCAGAAACAGTACCTGCTTGTGTTGATCAAGAATTCATTTACACATTAACAGAAGCTTATGATTATGTACTATGGATGGATGCAATTGAAAGTAATTCATTTACTAATACATATGGATTTGAAGGTGAATACGAAGTATGGGTATATGTTGAGAATACTTATTGTGCTTCTGCAGATACAATGACTATAATAGTTACGATCTGTTCAGATATTGATGCTGCTCTAAGTGCGGGAAGATTTGAGATATATCCTAACCCAACTCGTGAAAACTGTCAGCTAAGCATCACAAATTACTCAGGTGAACTTAATTATTCTGTTGTTGACGTTCAAGGTAAGGTGATAATAAGTAAAGAACTAAATGTTCAGTCTGAATTTATCGAAGATATTACAATTGAAGACCTATTACCGGGTATGTATTTCATTCGATTAAATACAGAAACTGAAACAATAAACTTCAAGCTTATTAAACGTTAAATAAAAACACTCTAAATAAAAAAAGGTGTCCAAATGGACACCTTTTTTTTCTACTATATTTTATTAAAATCTAGCTCGCAGCAACATAGGCAGTTGAAAAGGCTATTTGTAGATTATATCCACCTGTATTTGCATCAAGGTTTAGAACCTCGCCAGCAAAAAATAAACCTTTTCTAAGCTTCGACTCCATTGTTTTTTGATTTATCTCATCCAAAGAAACACCACCAGCTGTAACTATTGCCTCTTTAAAACCTCTATGCCCATTGATTCTAAATCTCATTTTCTTAAGTTCATTTATAATTCTATTCCTTTCATCCGATGATATCTGATTTGATGGTTTTTCTGAGTCTAAACCAATACTATTAATAAACACCGGGATTGCCTTTTGTGGTAACCAACCCTTGAATATATTAACAACCTTTAATTTACCTCTTTCATTTATATCACGAATTAAACGTTTATCAAGCTTCGCCTCATCCAAAGCTGGTTTCCAGTCAATTTCAACCTCGACCTTATTCTTTTTATCTAAAGCTAAAACAACATCACGACTAAGCGTTAATATTACAGGTCCTGATAAACCATAATGAGTAAATAACATCTCACCAAACTCACTCCTATCTTCCTTATCGTTTATTATTAATTTTGCTTCAACATTTTTAAGACTCAATCCTTGCATGTCTCTTGCACGCCAATCTTCTGTAACTAATGGCACTAATGCCGGGTATGGTTCGTTAATAGTATGTCCTGCCTCCATAGCAAGACGAAAACCATCTCCTGTTGATCCAGTACCTGGATATGATTTTCCCCCGGTACAAACTATCACCTTTTCAGAATGTAAGATATTAATCTTATTATTTTGCAGGAATTCTACACCTCTCACATCACCAGATTCATATAATATCTTATTTACATTAGCATTATATAAAAACTTTACATTTTGTCTTAACGCTCTATTGTAAAGGGCATCAACAACATCTGATGCTTTATCAGATTCAGGAAAATATCTACCTCCTCTTTCTAGTTTAACTTCAACCCCTTCTTCACTTAAAAGAGATAAGATATCATAAGAAAAAAACTGTTTAAATACTGAAAATAAGATTCTACCATCTGGATAAACCTGATCAATAAACTCTCTTATATCAGAATCATTTGTAATGTTACATCTACCCTTGCCTGTAATAAGTAACTTTTTCCCTGGGATTGACATTTTTTCCAGAACTGCAACTTTCTGTCCATACTCGGATGCCTTAATTGCTGCCACAAGACCTGAAGCTCCAGCTCCTATTATTATAACATCAAAATTATCCATAATTCCTATTTGCAACAAAAATAAAAAAAACTTCGGGAAAACTCCCGAAGTCATTTGCAATGCCCTTTAGATAAAATTTTGAATTTTATTAATCAACTATTATTTGTTATGAGAAATTTACTTTGTCAGGGCGCTTTTTTTAATGCATTATATTTAATTGTTTTACTGCATACTTATATTTTCCACTTAAATCAGTTATTCTTATATAGTATGACCCGGCAGGATAAGGAGATAAGTCTAAATCACAAAGCTCCTCCCCTGCTACAAATTGATCTAACCTTTGACCAATACTGTTTAAAATCTCAATATTGCAACCTTCTACTCCACTTAGTCTTGCAAAATCTGTTGTAGGATTAGGATATAAACTAATATTTGCTCCAAAATCATTATCAGCGACAGCTCCTGATTCGTCGTGCAAGTTAAGCTTTATCATAGGTACACCTACAAAATTCGTTATCGCTGTCCAGACATTTGAGTTTGTTCCTCCGTGCATATACCATAATGTACCCCAAGGACTTGATGGTGAAGTTTTATCACAACCTAACCAACAATTACTATCTTCACCATTATAATAAAACTCAAACCCTACCAATACTGATGTTGCTACATATTCTTCATCTGTGTAAATCCATCCCGGATCTGTAAATTCAAACGTTTTCCATGTTACAATATCTTCATTATCAATATTTGTTAATGGAGAATTTGCTATTACAACATAATCAGAAGTGCTTTCATCGTATTGATAAATATTGCAAACTAGCTGACAACCGGCATCTGTGTCTTCATGAATAAACGCTTGAACTTCATCAATCAGCACATCTTCAAAAAACATGTATTTTACAGTTAATATATCTCCGTCAGTATCACCGCCAACCCATGTTTTTGGTCCAACAAAATCATCATTATTATCACCTGCTCTAGAGTATTGTTTTTCTGTAACCTCAAAAGTTACTGTTTTTGTCAATACCTCTTTTGTAATATCTATTGGTAATACACCTGGTTCACCAACAAAAACTGTATATTCTACTTGATATGTACCGAGCTTCGGATTATCCAATAAAAACTCCTCTCCTTCTGTATAAGCTACATCTACAGTATCTGATTCCATTTCACCAATAACTTTCTCATTATAACTTACTGAATTATATATTTCTATACCATCAGGGTCTGTAACAGAAACATTACATTGAATTTTCCCTGAACCATATCCCTTGTTCATTACAATCGCATTAAATGCTAGGTAAGCATTTTCATTTGCATCTAACACCTCAGCAGGAATCTTGTTATAGTGTGAACTATAATGAAAATCACTTGCATCCTCATGATAATCATAAAACTCAAAAAAGTTAATTCTAGCGTCTGTAATTTCAATATCAAACTCAGGAATAGCATACAATCTTACATTATCAATATAAAACCAGCAAGCATCAATTCCTACATATTGAAAAGCTATTGATACATTTTCTGTTTCATAACTGGATAAATCAAGATAAACTTCTGTCCACTCACTATATTCCCACTCATATTCGTCCTCATTCCAAAGTTCACTCCAACTAGTACCTCCATCATAAGTAATTAAAACATTCAAATCTGCATTATTATTTGGATCAACCATCCAATATGGATTAGAATGGAACTCAAAAGTTAAAAATGCATTAGCAGGAACAGTAATCTCAGGGCTAATTAGCCATTCATCCTGATCGTGAATAACACCATCTCCATTATCATATTGAATTGCCGCATAATACTCATCAGAACCTTCTTGATGCCATTGCTGATTACCAACGCTAGATGCTCCATTAACGATTTCCCAATCAGCAGGAGGCCATACATCAAAACCTTCGTTTATAAGGTCATTTTTATATTCATTTGCCGGTAAAGAAGGGATATCTCTTCGTATTTGTGCTTCCATAGTTCTATCTCTATTGGGAACCGGCTCCACATTATATTGACTTAAAGCAATAATACTTGTCAATAAAAAAATAATTGTAAAAAAGCTTTTCATATCTAAAATATTTTTTGGTTTCTGATTCAAAAATATATTCCAAAGACACCTATGTCAAATAGTTTCGACCAATCAGAAAAACAATTCGTCAATTACTCTTTTCTATTTCTTGTTAAAATATGTTAACACTCCCCCTGCTTGCTGATTACCAATGAATTACAAGCCTTTATCAAATTTATTATTTTTCCTATAGAGACTTTTCTTGATTTCGCAGATGATTTTTAACATTTCGCAGAAATATATTTAAAGAAATGTTAATTAAGATAACTTTAAGACACCCCTAACCGTCATATGATTAGTTTTACTAAAACTAAAAACCAAAATGCACAAAACAAAACCGCCAATTCATGTTAACAAACACTTAAAAATCATACAACATATTTGTTTTTGGCTAACTTATTTCAGTCTGTATATAATATATGCACATATTAATTACTGTACAGATTATCCAGTTTTAATACGAGACAATTTGTTGTATGTAGCAATAGACATAATAATTTCTTATACAATTATTAAAATAACATACATAAGTCTTATAAAGAAAAACTACTTCCAACTTACTGCATTTTCATTTATAAGTCTGGCAATTGGAGTTTTACTATATCGACTAGTTTATGTTTATATTATTGCTTATTTAATTAACAATTATAAAGTATATGACTTCTGGGACTTTAATATTATGCACTATTCTTATAGCCTTTTCTTCCCTGTTGCTTTAATTAATATTATTCATTTAATAAGAAAGTGGGTTCATAGCCAAAGAGAAATGTATGAAATCGCAAAAGCTAAAATCAATCATGAATTAAGCTTCTTGAAAATACAACTTAATCAGCATTTTCTTTTTAATACACTCAATAATATTGATTCATTAATATATTCAGATCCAGAATCAGCCTCACAAACTATTGTAAACCTTTCTAATCTCCTTAGGTACTCAATTTACGAAACAAATGTGCAGAGGGTCCCAATGAAAAAAGAGATTAATTATATTGCCACTTTTATAGAGCTATATGCACTAAGAATAATTGAATCAGATAAAATAGAATTAAAGATCAGTGGTGATTTTGATAATCTATATATTGTACATCGATTATTTATTCCTTTTGTCGAAAATGCATTAATATATGGTAAAAAAGACGATGATTCAAAAATATATATCTCAATAACATTTGTGGGTAATAAAGTTATTCTTCACACTATGAATCAAATAAAGAAAATGGAATATGATAAACAAGGTGGTGTGGGCATAAATAATATTAAAAGAACTCTTGATTTAGTATACCCGGAAAAGTACAATCTCGAAATGAAAAATGAAGACAACTGGTATACTGTTAAACTTAGCATAGAATTAGACGATGAAAGAAATAATGACATGTATTATAGTGGATGATGAACCATTAGCAATTGAAAAGCTAGTTCGTCAGTTAAAAAAAGTATCTTTTATTGAAATTAAAGATACATTCAGCAATTCTATATCTGCATTAAAATATCTCCAATCAAATAATGTTGATATTGCATTCTTAGATATAATGATGGATGATATTCAAGGTATAACAGCCATTGAATTAATGAAAAAACGTCCGATAATTATACTTACAACAGCTTTTGATAATTATGCAATCAAAGCTTATGAGCTTGATGTATGTGATTATCTTTTAAAGCCATTTGATTTTAACAGATTGTATAAGGCATGTCTTAAGGCTCATGAATGCCATAATTCCAAAAAAGATAACAAAACCACATCAAACTCGCATGAAAATGACAACTCTTCAAATTTCATGTTTATAAAAACTGCCTACAAGCATCAAAAAGTTTGCTTTGATGAAATATTATATATTCAAGGTATGAGAGATTATCTTAGAATATTTACAATCAACGAAAATATTATGACACTCCAGAAGTTTAGCGATTTAGAAAATAGTTTACCAAAACAAAAGTTCTATAGAGTACACCGATCGTATCTTGTATGTATCGATAAAATAGAATCTATCGAAAATAAAAGAATTAAAATTAAGAACGAAATCATACCAATAAGTTCAGCAAATTATGATGATTTTATAAGCTTTCTTAAAAAACAAAAAATCCTAAATAATTAATCTGCATAAGTCTTTAATATTTTTCACAGAAACCAAGTTTATGTTCTTGTTTTTAAGGAAAAATTCTTTTAGATTTGTCAAAGAAAACAGAAAACAAAAATAAAATGACAAATTCACTTCAAGAACTTCGTGCAAAACATCAAAAATTTAAAGAGTGGGATTATGAATGGCATCCAATAGAGAGAGGTTATAATAATCGTACCCTGTATATCAATGTAGGCACTCACGAAATCTATGAAAAACCAGTTTCAGAGCAGATGAAAGAAAAATTTGTTGGTGGAAAAGGTTTTGGTTTAAGGCTTTTGTGGGATGCAACAACACCTAATACAAAATGGGATGACCCTGAAAATGAAATTATCATATCTCCAGGTCCTATTGGAGGTATTACTCAATATTCAGGAGCCGGAAAATCATTACTTGTTTCAATTTCACCACAAACAGATTCTATAATGGATTCAAATGTGGGTGGATTTTTTGGTCCATTTATGAAATTTGCAGGTTTTGATGCCCTAGAACTACAGGGGAAATCAGATAAAGACCTAATCATCTTTCTTGACGGAGTAAATCATAAAGTTGAAATTTATGACGATCCTGGTTTTGCTACAGATTCTCACATTTTAGGAGAAGAACTTACAGAGTATTTTGCAAAAGACGAAAAAGATGCAAAAAATATTGGTATTGTTTCAGCTGGTGCCGCTGCAGAAAATTCTTTAATTGGAATGCTTAATTTTACTTTCTGGGATAATAAACGTAAGATGGTAAGATTAAAACAAGCTGGTAGAGGTGGTATTGGAACGGTTTTCCGTAATAAGAAAATCAAAGCTATAGTTGCAAGAATTGATGGAGTTAAAGGTAACCTCAACAATGTTGCAGACCTTGATAAAATAATGAAAGTTGGTCGCGAATATGCTGCTGAAATGAGAGACCTTGACGATAAACAGAACCAAATGAAAAAGAAAGGTACTGCTAATATCGTTAACGTAATGAGCGATTACGATCTTCTACCAACTCACAACTTTAAATACGGAACACATAAAGATGCTGATAAAATTCACTCCGACTTCCTAAGAGACAAATGGTTTACTTTGGGAATAAATGACGGGTGTTGGATTGGATGTGCTATGCAATGTGCTAAAGGTGCTGATGATTTTGAACTTAAAACAGGTCCTTACAAAGGAACAAAAGTTATTGTTGACGGACCAGAATACGAATCTGCAGCAGGATTAGGTTCGAATTGTGGAATCTTTGACTATCAGCCTATTTTAGAAGCAAACTTCTATTGTGACACTTATTGTATCTGTACAATTACATGGGGTACAATTGTAGCATTTATTATGGAATGCTATGAAAATGGTGTTATTAATAAAGAAATAACCGGTGGACTAGAACTTAATTTCGGAAATGCTGAAGCTGCACTAGAATTAATTCATCAACTTGCTAGAGGTGAGGGTTTTGGAAAAATTGCCGGAACTGGTGTTCGTCAAATGAAAAAACTATTCGTCGAGAAATATGGTGCTGATCCAAAATTCCTTCAGGATATCGGAATGGAAAACAAAGGTCTTGAATATTCACAATATGTTTCAAAAGAGTCTCTTGCACAACAAGGTGGATATGCAATGACAAATAAAGGCCCTCAACACGACGAAGCCTGGTTAATATTTATGGATATGGTTAACAATCAAATTCCAACATTTGATGATAAAGCAGATGCATTACATTGGTTCCCGATGTTCAGAACATGGTTCGGATTACAAGGGCTTTGTAAAATCGTTTGGAATGATGTAACTCCTGAAGATAATAAATACGAAGAAGAAGCTCATAAAATTCCAAAACACGTAAGAAATTATCTTGCAGTTTATGAAGGTGTTACCGGAAAACCACTTGATGAAGCTTGTCTAATCAGACAATCTGAAAGAGTTTACAATTTCCAAAGAATCTTTAATATCAGAAGAGGATACGGATTAAGAAAACATGATGCACAGCCTTACCGTGCCGCAGGTCCTGTAACTGTTGAGGAATACGAATCACGTGCCGAAAGATATGATGGACAATTGAAAGATATCTTAAATGTTGACCCAACAGGTAAATCTACTGAAGAAAAAATGGCAATCTTACGCGAATACAGAGAAGACCAATATGAGAAACTTCTTGATGCTGTTTATGAAAGAAGAGGATGGACAAACAATGGTGTTCCAAAGATTGAGCACTTAAAAGAAATTGGCATGGATCTTCCTGAATTGATTGAAGTTATTAAACCATTACAATAATTTAAAGCCCTTTAATAGGGCTTTTTTTTACATAAGATGAAATTCACTGATATTCAAAAAATACTAAAAACAAAGACTGTTGGCATTGCCGGTTGTGGTGGATTAGGATCAAACTGTGCTATTTCACTCGCCAGAGTAGGCATTGGTAATCTAATTATCGCAGATTTTGATAAAATTGAAGAGTCAAATCTTAACAGACAGTACTTTTTTAAAGATCAAGTTGGAAAAATCAAATCAGATACTTTAAAAGAGAATATTTCAAAAGTAAATCCTGAAGTTAAAGTAACAAGCCATAATGTTTATGTAGAATATAATAACTTCTCCAATATCTTTAAAGGATGTGATCTTATTATAGAAGCTTTTGACAATACAGATTCGAAAGAAATGATTATTAAAGCTATGAATGATTATTTCCCAGATATGAAACTTATTATGGGAATAGGTATGTCCGGATATGGGAAAAACAATCTTTTAAATGAAACCACATATGATAATATAATTATTTGTGGTGATCAAATGTCTGAAGTCTCAGAAAATCATCCGCCTTTGGCTCCTAGAGTAGCTATAGTAGCTAATATGCAAGCAAATGCAGCTTTAGAAATTTTATTGAACAAGTTTTAAAATGAAAATTACACTAAATAACAGACCAGAAGAACTAGATACTGAAACTTTAACAATGGGGGAACTCATGAGGATTAAAAAGTTTACTTTTAAGAAGATAATTGTTAAAGTTAATGGAAAAATAGTGGAACCATACGAGTACGATTCCACTATTTTACATGATAACGACAATGTCGTTGTTTTTCACCTTTTAGCAGGTGGATAAAATATTTTAAGGTAAAATATAACCTTCAGGAATTATTATTGGTTCAACCATTACTTTTGGTTCACCCTGAATCATTACTTCAAACATTACCCTTCTGTTAAAATGTCTGATTTCATCGTCTTCAACTTCAACAGTTATTGGCTGAGTCTCACCATAATATTCTACTACTAATTGGCTATTACTAACACCTTTTGAAACCAAATAGTCTCTAATTGTTACAGCACGATTTTGACTTAAAGTAACATTATATCCTTCTGTTCCTTTAAAGTCTGTATGTCCTACAACTTTAATTTTTGCATCAGGATTATTCACTAAATAATCTGCAATCAAATCAAGGTTTTCAATACTTTCTGATTTTATATCATACTTATCAAAATCAAAGAAAACATTCTTTATCATGATGTTCTTTTCTTCAGTAGGACCAGGCCCCACAGCAATGTCGCCAGTTTCAATTATCATATTAACATCAGTAATATCCCAAACTTCATTTTGTGGAACTTCAATTGGTCTAACATTAAGATCTCCTGTTTCATCATAAGCAATTAAATCATATGATCCTGATGTAATTCCTTCGATTTTATAATTTCCATTTTCATCAATCCCTACATCAGCAATTTCATCACCAGTATCTTTATCTATCAGCTTCACTCTAATTCCCATTAGTTTCTCCTGATTCTCCGGATCCAATTCAATCAAACCGGATATCGATGCTAATTGTGGTGCTTCTTCATCAATTAAGCTAATACAATCACATTCTTCAACACCATCACGTCTTTTGTTATCGTTTACAGGACAAAATGCAAAAATAGGAGTGTTCTCTATGATATATCCCATATCATTACCTGCTGTACTAAACGGGTATCCCAAGTTAACAGGTTCTGTCCATGTTTCCTGTGACTCGTCCCAGCTAGAATAAAACATATCAAATCCACCTAAATTCTTATGTCCTTCTGAACTAAAATACAAAGCATTTCCATTTCTTATTACATAAGGCATTTCTTCGTGGAATGGAGTATTAATAACTGGCCCAGCATTAACAGGTTTCTGCCATTTACCTTCCTCATCCCTATCACTATACCAAATATCCAATCCACCTTCGCCACCTTTTCTAAGACTGGTAAAATATATTCTTTGACCATCTGCAGTGATTGTTGCGTGAGATTCCCATTTTCTTGAACAAAGCTTTTTAACCTTCTCGGCAGGTTGATACTTACCATTTTCATAATGTGATACATAAATATCTCCATTATCATACTTATCAACGATAAGATATAATTCTGATCCATCAGCAGTAGCTGTTACTGGAATATTTGGATAAGGTATACCGAGATCTTCAGAGATAAATTTTGGGTTTGAAAACTGCCCATTTTCGTTCCTTTCTGCAGTATAAACACCATCGAAAGGTCCTTCGCTATATTCTGTATTATAATTGATATCCGGTGGGAAAATATTGTATTTACCATTTGTAAACACTAATCTGTTTGCATCATAACATAAAATAGGACATCTAACATTTGGCTCTTCTAAATCCTGAACATAGATTTTCTCGATCTTCATTCTTTCAGAATCAATAACTTCTTTAGCGTCTTTACATGTCTGTATCTCTCTTTGAATAAACTTACCGGGAACAGACTTTCTTTCTCTTCTACGCATTTCCTCATCGTAACGCTTAAAAGCATCTATAGCTTTATCGAACTCCTTATTTAATCTATAAGCAACACCTAAATAATACCAAGTAGTAACAGGCGCTTCTGTTTCTTTAAAATTGTTTTTGTATCTCTTAGCAATATGCTCTGAAGCAAGAAGAAAATACTCAATAGCTGCATCAACATCTTGGGTCTTTTCACCAGTTAGATAGCAATAACCTATTTTATATGCAAAATTAAAGTTATTGTTATTCTCTTTATAAAGCTCTAAATAAATCTTTAAAGCTTCCTCAAACTCATCATAAGTAAGAAACTCCTCTGCAGATTTATACTTAGATTTATCTGATACTCCCTTACCAGCATAAATATTACCAATACTAGTAAAAAGTAATATTATCACAGAAAGGACTATTGTTAATCTTTTATAATTATTCATAATTAAATGATTTTATGAACCCCTATTTAACCTAAACTACAAAAATATACTTTTTTTTGCTATTTGTAAGCTATTTTTTGCATTTTTTTGTTAAATAATCGTTATTCTACTAATATTTATAATCAATTTAAAGTAGTTTTTACAAATTATACTGTAAAATACTCCAATCTAAATACCACATCTAATATTTAAAATCACCTTATCCTGCTAAAGCAATTTACTAGAAAAAGTACTTATAATTTCATAATATTTTGACATATAGACATATTTTTTAGCGAAATGGTTCCACAATAACCATGCTATTTTTAATAATTACTAGCCTTATTAGACTAAAACTCATCAGAAAGAAGATTACTACTATGGTTAAACAAAATTCTATTAAAATTTAGAAAGATACAAAGCGTATGTTCGAAAATATGTTTTTTGCTCTAGATTAAATGAAAAAAAATTCCTATTTTCGTAAACTTGTAAATAACAAATAAAAAAGTAAAACAATATGCAAAAGTTACTATTATTAGGTGATGAAGCCATAGCTCAGGGAGCTATAGATGGCGGGATTTCGGGATTTTATGCATATCACGGCACACCATCAACTGAGATTATGGAGTACGCTCAACACTCAAAAGAAGTAAAAGAAAAAAGCATTCATTGTGTTTGGTAAGCAAACGAGAAAACTGCAATGGAAGCTGCAATAGGAATGTCATATGCAGGAAAGAGAGCAATGGCTCAAATGAAACACGTTGGATTAAACGTGGCTGCTGACGCATTTGTAAACGCATCAATAACCGGAGTAAATGGCGGTTTAATCGTTGTTGCAGCTGATGATCCATCAATGCACTCATCTCAAAACGAACAGGACTCTAGATTTTATGGAGATTTTGCTTTAATCCCAATTTTTGAACCATCAAACCAACAAGAAGCTTATGAAATGGCTAAAAATGGTTTCGATCTTTCAGAAAAATACAATGTTCCTGTTCTTTTAAGACTAACAACACGTTTAGCGCATTCAAGAGCAGGCGTCGAATTAGACAACAAAAATGAACAAAATACGATGTCTTTACCTAAAGACCCTCGTCAATTTGTTCTTTTACCTTCAATTGCAAGAAAAAATTACAAAAAACTACTTGAAATGCAAAATGCAATTCAGGAGGCATCTGACAATTCTGAGTATAATAAATATATCGACGGAAATGATAAATCTATTGGTATAGTTGCCTGTGGAATAGCATATAATTATTTAATGGAGAATTATAATGGAAATTGTCCTTACCCTGTAGTTAAAATATCTCAATACCCTATTCCAAAAAATCATTTGACAAAATTAAGAAACGAATGTGAAAAGATTCTTGTTCTTGAAGATGGTTATCCACTCGTTGAAAAGAACTTAAGAGGATTCTATAACGAAGGTATTGAAATAAAGGGCAGACTTGATGGTAGTCTCCCAAGAGATGGAGAATTAAATCCAAATATTGTTGCTAAATCATTAAATATTACAATCAAGGAAGGTGAAAACATTCCTGATTTGGTAAAAATGAGACCTCCATCACTTTGTAAAGGTTGTGGTCATAGAGATGTTTATAATGCAATGAACGAAGCTCTTGAAGAATATGGAGATGGTCGTGTTTTCTCTGATATTGGCTGTTATACACTTGGTGCTTTACCTCCATTTAATGCTATCAACTCATGTGTTGATATGGGAGCATCAATTACAATGGCTATTGGTGCATCAGATGCCGGTTTGGTTCCTGCAGTAGCAGTAATTGGTGATTCAACATTTACACACTCAGGAATGACAGGCTTACTTGATGCCGTTATTAAAGATTCTCCTATTGTTGTTATAATTTCTGATAATTCAACAACAGGTATGACAGGTGGTCAGGATTCTGCTGCATTAGGCAGGATTGTTGATATTTGTAAAGGTATTGGCGTTAATCCTGATCATATTAGAGTATTAAATCCTTTGAGAAAATACCACGAAGAGAATCTGGCAGTAATCAAAGAAGAACTGGCATACAATGGATTATCTGTTGTTATCCCTCAAAGAGAGTGTATTCAAACAGCTGCAAGAAGACTAAAAGCTGCTAAGAAAAATAAATAATTAAATTTAAAAACTATGAAAACAGATATAATTTTTGCAGGCGTAGGTGGTCAGGGAATTTTAACAATTGCCGCAACGATCGGGATGGCTGCTGTAAATAAAGACTTATATTTAAAACAAGCTGAGGTTCATGGAATGAGTCAAAGAGGCGGTGATGTTCAATAAAATCTAAGAATTTCTGACCAACCTATTTATTCTGACCTTATTGCTAGAGGATCAGCAGATATTATTCTTTCTGTAGAACAAATGGAAGCATTAAGGTATCTTCCATACCTAAAAGAAGGCGGTTATGTTATAACCAATACTACACCTTATAAGAATATTGTTGATTATCCTGAAAATGATGAATTAGAAGCCAGAATTAATGCCCTTCCAAATAAAATTGCTATCAATGCAGATCAAATTGCTAAAGATGCAGGAAACTCAAGAGGTTCTAACATTGTTGTTCTAGGTGCTGCTGCACCTTTCTTAGGTTTAACGATCGAAGATCTCGAAGGAGGTATCAAATCACTATTTGGTCGCAAAGGTGATGAAATTGTTGATATGAATATTAAAGCCCTGCATGCAGGATATGAAATTGCAAAATCTCAATTATAATTAAAAAACTTCCTTCTGGAAGTTTTTTTTTGCTTAAGATATTTATTAACAATCACAAACAAAAATTTCATCACTAAAAGCCTTTTATTATTTTTGTAAAAAATACATAATAAAATGGATAACTATATTGTTTCTGCACGAAAATACAGACCCGATAACTTTGAATCAGTTGTTGGTCAGGATTCCATAACACAAACATTAAAAAATTCAATTAAATCCAATCAACTTGCTCAGGCATATTTATTTTGCGGACCAAGAGGTGTTGGTAAGACAACCTGTGCTCGTATTTTTGCTAAAACAATTAACTGTAGTAATCTAAATGATGAGTTTGAAGCATGTAATGAATGTGAATCATGTGTTTCATTTAACAGTATGAGATCTCTTAACATTCATGAACTTGATGCTGCTTCAAATAATTCTGTTGATGATATACGTAATCTAATAGACCAAGTCAGAATACCACCTCAAATAGGCTCTTATTCTGTATATATAATAGACGAGGTTCACATGTTATCTAGTGCAGCTTTTAATGCATTTCTTAAAACACTCGAGGAACCACCTAAACATGTAATTTTCATATTAGCTACTACCGAAAAGCATAAAATTTTACCTACAATACTATCAAGATGTCAAATCTTCGATTTTAATAGAATCGGAGTTGAAGATATTAGAGATAGATTAGAATTTGTAGCTAATAAAGAGAACATAGAAGCAGAACACGACGCACTACACATTATTGCTCAGAAAGCTGATGGAGCAATGAGAGATGCTCTGTCTATCTTTGATCAAATTGTTAGTTTTAGTGGAAAACACATCACATATGAAAGCACAATTAAAAACTTAAACGTTCTCGACTATGATGTGTATTTTAATGTTACAGATGCGTTTCTAACAGGAAATTATCCTCAAGCTCTTTTACTCTTTGACGATGTGCTAAAAAAAGGTTTTGAAGCCAACTACTTTATTTCAGGTTTAGCTTCACATTTCAGAGATTTATTAATGTGTAAAGAACCCGGTACAACCGATTTACTTGAAGTAGGAAATAAAATCAAACAAAACTATCTTGAACACTCACAAAAATGTTCTGTTTCTTTTCTGTTTAAAGCAATTGAAATAGCAAATCAAGCAGACTTGAGTTATAAAACCAGTCATAATAAAAGATTGTTAATTGAACTTGCATTATTAAATATTTGTAATCTAGAAGATAATGCAATTACAAAAAACTCTGAAGTCCAAGTTGAGGTAAAAAAACAAAAAAAGGAGGTCAAGCCTGTTGAACAAAAGCAAGAAGTACAGGCTAAAGAAGAAAATCCAAGTGAGCAAATAACTGAAAAACCTGTCAAGGAGGAAATAATTGTAGAAGAAGAGGTCCCGCAGAAAGTAGAAGCTAAGGAAGACAAAAAAGAAATTAAAGAAGAAGATATAGAAGTTAAAGAGAAACCATCTTCATACAAAACAAATTCTACAGGAATCTCAGGAATTTCAATAAAAGAATTAGCTAAAAGCTCTGACAAGAATATTGAATTAGATGAATCGGGTGAACCCAAAGTAAGTTATAAGCATTTAGGTCAGGATGAATACAATGATGAAAAACTGAACTATGTTTGGACAAAATATGCTGAATCACTCAGAGCAAATACAAGACTCTATTCATTTTTAATGGCTCATAAACCTGAGAAAAAAGAAGAAAATTTATTTGTAGTTACAGTTGAAAGTCAGGCCATTAAAAACAAGCTTGAATCAGACATGAATGAAACTCTAAAGTTTATTAAAACTGAATTAAACAATCGTGATTTCATGTTAAAATATATTATTGGTGAAACTGAAGTAAAGAAAGAATTTAAATCTGATCAGGAAAAACTTGAGGATATGATAAAAGAAAATCCTGAAGTGGGCAAGCTTAAAGATCAATTAAACTTAGACTTTGAATAATTTATTTTCTGGCTTTATCAATTGCATTGGTCCAACCAAGACATAAACCTTGTCTATCAGAATCAGACATATTTGAATGAAATACTTTATCAGTTTTTCGAAATTTCTTTAAATCTTCTATTTCACACACACCTGATCCTATTGCTGCAAGAAATCCGGCTCCGAGAGCTGTTGATTCAACAAATTCAGGTCTGCTAACATCAACACCTAAAATATCTGCTTGAAATTGAAGTAAAAAATTATTTGCAGAAGCACCTCCATCAACATTAAGATTACCAATCTCAATACCTGAATCTTTTTGCATTGCATTAAGTACATCTCGGGTTTGAAACGCCATAGATTCTAGAGCTGCTCTAACTATATGTCTATAATCAACTCCGGCAGTCAAACCGGTAATAATTCCTATAGCATTCATATTCCAAAAAGGTGCACCCAAACCAGAAAATGCCGGCACAAAATACACTCCAGCAGAATCTGTAACCTCAAATGCGATTTTTTCTGTATCAGAAGCACTCTCTATTAGTCTTAATTTATCTCTAAGCCACTGTATAGCTGCACCAGCAATAAAAACACTTCCTTCTAGTGCATATGTAATCTTTCCGTTTAGTCCCCATGCAATAGTGGTCAATAAACCTGATTTACTTTTAAAAGGTTTATCTCCGGTATTCATTAGCATAAAACAACCTGTCCCATAGGTATTTTTTGCATCTCCCTCATCAAAACATGTCTGTCCAAATAATGCAGCTTGCTTATCACCGGCTATACCTGATAGCATTACCTCTGAATTACCAAATATACCTTTTTCAGTTTTTCCATAAGTTCCACTTGATTCAACAACTTCAGGCATCATTTGCAATGGAATATTAAAATAATCCAGAATCTCTTTATCCCAACACTTATCATGTATACTATATAATAATGTTCTTGATGCATTTGAATAATCAGTAATATGTAGTCTTCCTCCACTAAGATTCCATATCAACCAAGTATCAACAGTTCCGAATAATATTTGACCTTTTTCAGCTTTTTCCCTAAGACCTTTAATGTTATCCAATAACCATAAAACCTTTGTTCCTGAAAAATAAGAATCTATTACTAAGCCTGTTGATTTTCGAATGTATTCAGAAAAATCATCTTTGTTGATTTGTTCACATAAATCTGATGTTCGCTTATCCTGCCACACAATTGCATTATAAACTGGCTGACCGGTTTTTTTATCCCACAATATTGTTGTTTCTCTCTGGTTAGTTATTCCAATCCCGTTTATTTGCTTACTATCTACTCCAAGTCGTGAAATCAACTTACGTGCAACAAATATCTGTGTTTCTCTAATCTCGGTAGCATCTTGTTCTACCCAACCAGGTTTTGGAAAAATTTGTGTAGTTTCTGACTGTTCAATTCCTAGAACATTAAATTCATTGTCAAATAGCACAGCCCGTGAACTAGTAGTCCCCTGATCAAGAGCTAAGATATATTTCTTAATCATTTGTGATTATTTTGTCAATCCAATTTGCAATATCCTGATATACTTCTTCTCTGTTTATCTCATTAAGTATCTCATGACGGGCGTCTTTATACAATTTGTATTCAACTTTCTTAAGACCTAAATTCTTATAAAAACCAACTGCTTTGATTACGCCCTTACCTGAATCACCAACAGGATCATTATCTCCTGACAGAAATAAAATAGGTAAATCCCTGCTTATTTTTTTAACATTTCGGACTTTATTTATTGCTATTAATCCTGAGAAGAATCCTCTCCAAAAAGAGCATGAAAATACTCCTCCACATTTTGGGTCTTCAATATACTGATCTACAATCTTCTGGTCTCTTGTTAGCCATTGAAATGGGGAATCATATCCTTTATTAAAGCTACCAAATGACATTTTATCAAGTAGTTTTGAGCTTTTCCCAACACCCCTAAAGAAACACTGAAGCTTAGCAATTAACAATCCTACTTGCAACAAAAGTGTCGGGTTATATCAACTTCCGGTTAAAATTACCCCCTTAACACCAAAATTATATTGAGAAATAAATGAACGTGTTAAAAAAGAGCCCATACTATGTCCAATTACAAATATCGGCACACCAGGATGGTTCTTTGCACAAATATCATTAACCATCTTAAGATCATCAATAATTGTACACCAAATTTTCTTTTGTGGCCAGACTCCGTATTCTCCGGGTTCCATGGCATTTCTTCCATGTCCCCTGTGATCAGATGCATATACTGCTGCACCTTTTTTAACAAGAAAATCTGCAAATTCTGTATAACGCTCTGAATGCTCAGCCATTCCATGAACTATTTTAACAACAAATTTAACCTTCCCATTCTCCGGTACAAATTCGTTATAAAAAATAGTCTTCCCGTCAGTTGCCCTGAACCAATTTTCAATAATCATCATACAAAATAGACTTTAACTCCTACAAACTTATGAATTTATTTCAAATAACTGATAAAATTTATCCAATTTATATTTTTGAGTAACAAATTTCATTTCATCCCAAAGTGTATCTGGAATTGGAACTCCATTTGCTTTTCTTTCCAAATAGTTTAAATGCTCTTTTTCTCCTGCAGTATAAATTTTATCCTGCCCTGGCATTTTCTCTGAATTTCTTAAATCACGAAGAATATTACCGGTAGTTCTCTTAAAATCCTTTAAGTCGATAAAATTCTCAATATTTATTGCAATAAAGAAATGACCTAATCTATAGGGAACCTTTTTCCCATTTTCATAACCTAAAAGAGCTTTCATAAAACCACCACCCTGAAGAGCAGCAGACAAAATCTCGACAACAGTTGCATAACCATAACCTTTATAACCGGCTGTGTCTTCTCCTACTCCACCTAATGGTGTTAAAGCAGCTTGTCCAGCAACTAAGTCTTTAATAACTTGCTCTGCATCTGTTTTTGACTCGCCATTTTTATCAATAACCCAGCCTTTTGGTAATTCTTTACCATTCTTTGCATAATATTCAAACTTCCCTCTCTGACTCACTGAAGTAGCACAATCTAAAAAGAAAGGAAAATCCTCATCACTAGGCATTACAAAAGTTAATGGATTTGTACCAAGCATATTTTCTACTCCAAAAGTCGGTGCTATTGAAGGTCTGGCATTTGTTCCTGTTATTCCAATCATCCCGGCTTTAGCAGCCATCAAACCATAATAGCCTGCTATTCCATAATGAGAACTGTTTCTAACTGCAACCATACCCATCCCATAGGTTTTTGCTTTGTCTATACACATTTGCATTGCCTGCTTAGAAACAACATGCCCCATCCCATTATTCCCATCTAATACAGCTGTAGTAAAGCTCTCTCGCACAATGTCAACTTTAGTTTCAGGATTTAAAATACCATCTTCTATCCTATCAAGATAAATGGGTTTTAAACGATTTATTCCATGTGAATCAATCCCAAGTTTATCTGCTTCGAGTAGCACTTCTGCAACAATTTTAGCATCTTTTTCAGGCACTCCTGCCGCTTTAAGTGATTCAATTGAAAATTCATTAAGGGTATTAAAATAAAGATATTTCATACTATTATGTTTAAGGTTTGCAAATTTAATAATTAATCCTAAGTAATGAGATATGATTTTATTTATAAATTATTCTAAAAAATTACGAGCCTTTTAGCGGGTCAAATATTAGAAAGCTCTTTGGAGGCGAATATTAAATCAAAGAAAAGTGCAGACTTAATAAAATAAGCTTAAAGTGTTTCGGCGTGTATTTTTTAACCTGACTAATCTCAAGCAATTATCTGAATCAAGTACGCTATTCAAAAATCATGACAAAAACAATCGCAAAAAACATTTAAAATCGCTTATTATAATATTGAAATTTTTAAAGATTAATTGTACTTTTACAAAAAAAATCAAAAAAGATATGAAACGCGACGAAAAAGTATTTGAAATTATCCAGAAGGAAAAAGACCGTCAGATGCATGGAATAGAATTAATAGCATCTGAAAACTTTGTTAGCGAACAAGTCCTTGAAGCAATGGGATCTGTAATGACAAATAAATATGCTGAAGGTTATCCTGGTAAAAGATATTATGGCGGTTGTCAGATGGTTGATCAAACAGAACAACTTGCTATTGACAGATTGAAAGAATTATTTGACTGTGAGTTTGCAAATGTTCAGCCTCACTCAGGAGCACAAGCAAATGCTGCTGTGTTTTTAGCATGCTTAAACCCTGGTGACACTTTTATGGGACTTGATCTTGCACATGGAGGACATTTATCTCATGGTTCGCCTGTAAATCTTTCAGGTATATTATACAATGCAGTATCATACAAAGTTTCTGAAGAAACCGGAATGGTCGACTATGACGATATGGAAAAAACCGCATTAGAGCATAAACCAAAACTTATTGTTGGCGGTGCATCTGCTTACTCAAGAGAGTGGGATTATAAACGCATGAGAGAAATTGCTGACAAAATTGGTGCAATTTTAATGGTTGACATGGCTCACCCAGCTGGGTTAATAGCTGCCGGGCTTCTCGAAAACCCAACTAAATATGCTCATGTTGTTACTTCGACAACACATAAAACTCTTAGAGGTCCAAGAGGTTGTATTATCCTTATAGGTAAAGATTTTGATAATCCATGGGGAAAAACAACTCCTAAAGGCGTTATCAGAAAAATGTCAAGCATTATCAATTCTGCTGTATTCCCAGGAACTCAAGGCGGACCGCTAGAACATGTAATAGCAGCAAAAGCAGTTGCTTTTGGTGAAGCTCTAACACCTGAATACAAAGAATACCAAACTCAGGTTAAAAAGAATGCTGCTGCTATGGCCAAAGCATTTATGGACATGGGGTATAAAGTTATTAGCGATGGTACTGATAATCATTCTATGTTAATTGACTTAAGAACCAAATATCCTGAAATTACAGGTAAAGTTGTAGAAAACACTTTGGTAAGAGCAGATATTACTATCAATAAAAACATGGTTCCTTTTGACCATCGTTCTCCTTTCCAAACTTCAGGTTTAAGAGTTGGTACTCCTGCAATTACAACCAGAGGACTTAAAGAAGAACATATGGCACCTATTGTTAAATTAATTGACAGAGTAATCTCAGATCACGAAAATGAAGATGTTATAAATCAGGTTCGTAATGAAGTTAACGAAATGATGAAACCATTTCCATTATTTGCATACTAAAATTTTCCTGACGGGCTACAATGCCCGTCTTTTCAATAAAATTATGTTAAACTAAATTCAAATAATCATGAAAAAAATCAAATTAACATCCCCAATTTTATTAATCGTTATCGCAGCAATATTCTTTGCTTCTTGCTCAAAAAATGCTGCAACACATATTCCAAAAGATGCATTTGCAGTTCTTGTAATTGATGGCGGTGAATTAACGAAATTATCTGAACCAGAATTCATCAAAGAAAATCCTGAGTTCAAAGATGCAATGGAAGACATTAAAGATGAAAGCGAAAAAGCAGCTGAATTAATAGAAGACATTATGAAAGATGCTGATGCTTCAGGAATTCTATTTACTGAAAAAATGTATGCTTTTGCAACAATTGAAAACGAAGAAGACTTTGTTGTAGGTGTTATCATACCTATTAAACGTAAAAAGCTCGAGGAAAATCTTGATATGATTGCCGATGAATTTAATGTTCCGGTATCAGCTGTAATGGAAACCGAAGATGATATTCAGTATTTTGCTCCTGAAGACGGAATGATTCTTGGCTGGAATGATGACGTATTTATGTTCTTATTCCAAGAAGGTGGTGAAGACATGTTTGATTTACTTGAAAAATACATGAACCTAGAGAAAAAAGAATCCATTTTAACAGATAAAGACTTCAAAAAATTCCATAAAAACTGTAAAGCAGTTAATCTATGGATTTCATCAAATATTATTGACAAAGTTGATATCCCGATGGATGAAATAGAAGAGTTTGAAGAATTAACTGGTATAGATCTTGCTAATAACTATGGTCATATGCATCTTGATATACAGAATGATGAAATTATTTATACTTCAAAATTAAGATTCAACGAAAGTATTCAAGATCTTGATAAAGAAAAGATTCTTGAAAATGCAGAAAAGTTAATTGAATTATTTGAAGGCCCAATCAGCGATGGAATGAATATGTTTGGTAGTGGAAAAGATGAATGGGACGATGATGATTACTATGATGAGTGGGATGATGACTACTATGATGAAATGACTGATGAAGAGTGGGAAGAGTTATTAAATGAACTTGAAGAAACTGAAACTGAATAAAAATTTATGGAAATAAAATTTTCCGGGATTATCCCTGCTCCAATACCTGACAAAGACATAGCTCAGTCCGAAATTTGGGGCAGGGATATTTCTTTTGTGTCAAACAAGAAATATCTTATTTACGCTGAATCATGTAAAGGAAAAACTACCTTTACTAATATTATTGCAGGATTTAGAAAAGATTATACCGGAAATGTATTTATTAACGATAAAGAAATAAGTCAGTTTTCTAAAAATGAATATTCTGACCTCAGAAGAAATAAAATTAGTATCGTTCCTCAAGGACTGGCACTTTTTGATGATCTTTCACTAATAGAAAACATCAACATAAAAAACAAAATTACAAATTATAAAAGCAGCTCAGAGATAGATCAAATGATTGAAATGCTTGGTATATCTGATTTGAAAAATAGAAAAGCTGCAAAAATGTCATTTGGACAAAGACAAAGAACTTCAATCATTAGAGCCCTTTGTCAACCATTTGAATTTATTCTTTTAGATGAAGCATTCTCACATCTTGATGAAAAAAACATCAACATTGCATGGAGTTTACTGACTAATGAAGCTAATAAACAAAACGCAGGAATTATCTTAACTTCATTAAGCCAGCAATTTGATAATGAACTTATAAAACTACGGGTTTAAAAATGATTTGGAAGGTTCTAAAAAATAATATAAAACCGGGACAACTGGCAGGTACCTTTTTAGGTGTTATGCTTGGCCTAACTATTTTAATGGGAGCTCTTTCATTTTATTTGGATGTCAAACCTGTTTTCGATGATAAAGAAAGTTTCTGGAAAGATGAATATATAATTATTAACAAGAGAATTAAAGTTAATGACACATATAATCAGGCTACAAACGAATCTGCTGAAAAACCACTTTTTAGTGACGAAGAAATTGCAGCACTTAAGGATAAGAGTTTTGTGAAAGATGTTGCTGAATTCTCGAGCTGCTCTTTTAAAATACAAGCAAGATCAGATTCAGAAAGTGCGTTAACAGGATTTTCTGCCGACCTCTTTTTCGAAGCAGTCCCGGACGAATACATTGATGTAAATTATGACAATTGGAAATGGGAAGAAGATTCCAAATTTGTCCCTGCAATCTTACCTAAAACATACTTAAATCTATATAATTTTGGATTTGCCCAAAGTCAGAACTTACCTCAGGTTGCAGAAGAAAGTGCAGGACTTATAAAATTTAATATAATTATTTACAATAGTAGCAAACAACAACAATTCGAAACACGCATTGTTGGTTTCTCTGAAAGAATTAACACTATTTTAGTTCCAAAAGACTTTGTTGAGTGGGGTAATAAGAATTTTGGCTCAGACCCAGATCCTAGTCCGGGAAGACTAATTGTAGTTTCTGATGATCCTGCCAATCCTGAGCTACTCGATTACATTAACAGTAATAATTACGACGTAAATAAGAGCGAATTAAGTAATAGCAAAGCTCTTGCATTCTTAAAAATCACAACAACTATAGTTCTGATTATAGGTTTGATTATAATATTATTGGCGTTCTCGTTAATGGTAATATCAATTCAATTATTACTGCACAGAAACAATGAAAATATTAGAAAACTGTCTTTGCTTGGATATAAAATATCAGAAATTGCACTTCCTTACAAAATAATGACAATAGTTTTATTTGTAATAACTTTTACAATATCATTAATTCCTTTAAGCATTTTCAGAGATTTCTATTCAAGCAACCTAATCTTACTTGGATATGAAATTTTTAGCCAGATGTTTATCAGTATAATTGTACCTGGATTCGGGTTCATCAGTATAATCGTAATAATGTTAATCTGGATGATACATGCTCAGGTTAAAAAGATTACATCGTAAACAAACTATTTTGAAACAAAAATAGAAGTTTACTGATCTACACAACCACCTTCGATGTATTGTTTAATAAGTTTATTGCTAATACCCATTGATGAAAAACCGCCATCATTATAGATATTCTGCATTGTAATCATTCTTGTATAATCAGAGAAAAGTTATATACATACATCAGCACATGAATCCGCATCAGCATTCCCCAATGGTGACATTGCATCTGCATAATTAAAGAACGCATTAAATCCACTTACTCCAGCTCCTGCAGTTGTTCTTGTTGGAGATTGAGATACAGAATTTATCCTAATTTTTTTATCAACTCCAAGATGGTATCCAAACTGTCTGACGATAGATTCTAAAACTGCCTTTGCATGAGCCATATCACTATAGCTCGAAAAAGTACGTTGAGCAGCTATATAAGAAAGAGTAACAATTGACCCCCAATCACTTAGTGCATCAAGTTTCTTAGCTACAGAAATCACCTTATGTAAAGATATAGCCGACACATCAAGAGTTTTTTCAAGATAGTCATAGTTTAAGTCTTCATATGCAACACCTTTACGAACATTTGTTGACATCCCGACTGAATGTAAAACAAAATCTATTTTACCTCCTAAAATTTGAACTGCTTCAGTAAAAAGGTCCTCAAGCTCTGATATCTCAGTAACATCAGCAGCTATAACCTGAGAATTTGTTTTCTCTGCCAAAGTAAAAATATCTTTCTTTCTTAATGCTATTCGTGCATTAGTCAAAACAAACTCCGCACCTTCTTCATGTGCTCTTTCGGCAACTTTCCATGCTATTGAATTCTCATCAAGTGCACCAAAGATTACCCCTCTTTTTCCTTTAAGAATACTATTTGCCATAATTTTAATTTAACTTATGACCAACAAATAAAAGGCAAAAATGTTTAATAACGAAATTTTATCCTCTCATTTGTCACAAAAACAAACGACATAAACAATGTTTTTTTTATTATATACTTAAGCTTTCATGACGACTTTATAGAAAAAGTAGGTAATTTCCCAAATAATATTAAAAATCAACAATATTAATAGTAGATTATATTGTACTTTTTATATAAATTGAAGACAACCATTAACTGTATGATTCGTCATTTGTATAAATCGGAATTACAATACTTAAATGTATTGCTTAAAATCTTAGATTTGACCGATAGAGAGGACAAAACTTATTACTATGAAACGACTACTAATTGCAGCAGTTGCACTTTTGATGATTAATCTGGTATATGCGCAAGAAACAACAAGCAGTAAGGGTAATGCTTCAGATTATTTAAATATTCCTGTAGAATATATAAATACAGGTAATGCTAAATATGACCAAAAAGTTTACAATCGGGAGTTAATTAAGTTTCTGCGCGATAACTACGGATTACCAGCCTATCAGGATAATGGAAATAAAGACATTGATATTCCAAAATTCAATAGAGCTATTGCAGAATGGCATATTGAATACCCTGAATTTGACTAAATACTACCATTTAACACTTTTAGTGAATTTTGGTTATATGACGAATCATGTTATCCAAAAGCGCCCGAATTAACCGAGAAAAACGCAGGCTACTACGATATTTTATTTGACAAATGGATGAACAAACATCCTGAGGGACCTGCTCCGGAAGGAAACACAGAAGAGTCTGTTATCAAGTATGAGCAGCAAAAAGCTGAGTTTTACAAAAAGTATTTTAAGAAATAAAACTGAAATTATGAAAAAAGCATTATACACCATACTTATTTCTTTGATAACAATAGGTTTTAGCAATTCTTTATTTAGTGCAGATATAAGTTTTACAAGTCCTTCGTTAAGCCTGACAGATAATACTGGCTGTAATGCAACGACCTACACATTTAGTCAACTTGTCCCAAACAACAACGATTATAAAATTAATTCAGGAGCAGCAGTTACAATCAATTTCCCTGCTGGCACAGATGCAAGTACTTTTACCGGAGGTACATTTTCCGGATCAACAATAACTGGAGCGACTGCAAATTCTACCCAAATTACTTTCAGCGCACCTACAAATGTTGGTAAAAACACTACATTTGAAATAATTCTAAATGGAATTACAAATGGAAACTCATTATCTGACAATTGCACAATTTCAATTGTTAACAATAGTTCAGGACTAGATACTGGCACCTATTCATTTACAACAACATCATGTGCATGCGCTGCAATTAGTGCTTTCCCATGGTCAGAGGACTTTGATTCAGAAACTACACCAAATATGCCAACCTGTTGGGTAATAGAAGACAATGGTGCAGCTAGTGATGACTGGATGACTTCAACTAGTAATTCAAGTTCATCGCCAAACTGTATGTATATAGATTATGATGGGTCAAATGCGCTAGATGATTGGGCATTTTCTCCAGGTTTTGATTTGACAAATTGTGTTACATACACTATTGAATTTTATTACCGTGCGAGAAGTAGCTCATGGTACGAAAGTCTGGAATTCTACTATGGGACAAGTCAAAGTTCCGGTGGTATGACTACAGAATTGTTTGATAATTCTTCATTTAATAATATTACATACCAACTTGTATCTGTTAACATAACACCATCTAGTACAGGCACTTATTATTTTGGTTGGCATGCATATAGTGCTGCAAATAAATATGGAATACATGTTGACGATATCACTGTAGATTTAGGTCCTACATGTCCAGACCCTACATCACTTGCAGCAGGATCAATCACAGATACTCAAGCAGTATTAAGCTGGACAGAAAGTGGATCTGCTACTATTTGGGATATTGAACTCGGAGCATCGGGATTTTCTCCTACAGGAACTCCAACGGTTGATGGAACAACCAACAATCCATATACTTACACCGGGTTAACAGCATCTACTACATATGAATACTATGTTAGATCTGATTGTGGAGGAAGTGATTACAGTTCATGGATTGGCCCTTTTGAATTTACTACTGCTTGTGGTGTTATTTCAACATTTCCTTACACCGAGGACTTTGAAAACGCAGGAACTATACCGGATTGCTGGACTCAAGACGCTTCTAATACTGAAGATTGGCTTTTTGGAACATCTGCAGGATATGCCGCAAGTTCTGATCACACATCAGGTTCAGGCTATTTTGCCTGGATTGACGACTCCTCTCCTTATGATGCAGATCCATCAGGACTACTTTCTCCAATTTTTAATACAACTTCATTAACAACTCCATATTTAGAATTTTACTACTGGATTGGATCTAGTACTACTGGATCATCTCTTGATGTTGATGTATATAATGGAAGCACATGGCAAAACTCTATTGCAACCTATACATCAAACAATGGTTGGATTATTGTTGGAATAGATTTGAGCTCTTATTCAAATTCAGCATTGCAGATACGTTTTTCTGTTACTGAGAATTCTGCAGACTATGATTGCGATATTAGTATCGACGATTTTGTTCTTATGGAAGCTCCTACATGTCCAGATCCATCCTCATTGGCTGCAGGTTCAATTACTGGCTCACAAGCTGATCTCAGTTGGACCGAGAACGGTTACGCCACATCATGGGATATTGAATTGGGAACTTCAGGATTCTCACCAACAGGAACTCCAACTCAAACAGGTGTTACTAACCCATACACATACACTGGTCTTAATGCTACAACAGATTATGAATACTATGTCCACTCCGATTGCGGTGGCAGTGACTACAGTTCATGGGTTGGCCCTTATGAATTTACAACGGCATGTGGTACAGTAACGCCTACTTACATTGAAGATTTTACTGATTATCTCCCGGATTGTTGGAGTGAAACCCTTGGTACACTTTCAGCACCTAGCACTCTTTCCGGAACAAGTTCCGATTGGATTTCTGATGGTTTTGCAAACTCAGGTTCAACAGGTTCTGCCAAATTGAATATTTATAGTACTGATAAAGAAGATTGGTTAATCTCTCCTTCCATTGATTTGGGAGATGGAAGCATTCATTATCAATTGGAATTTGATCTTGCATTAACTGATTATGGCTCAACAAGTACTGCTGAGCAAACTGGAACTGATGACAGATTTGCTGTTGTTATTTCAACTGACAATGGATCTACCTGGACATCTGCAAACACACTAATGCTATGGGATAATGCATCCTCACCAAATGTATATAATGACATTTCTAATACAGGTGACCACATTACAATTAATCTTACTTCATATACAGGAGTTGTCCAAATAGGATTCTATGGTGAGTCTACAGTTTCAAATGCAGATAATGACTTATTTGTTGACAATTTTAAAGTTATAGAAATTCCATCATGTCCAGATCCTTCTGATTTAACTGCCGGTTCAATTTTAGACACTCAGGCATCTTTGAGCTGGACAGAAAATGGATCTGCAACTTCATGGGACATTGAACTGGGGCTGACAGGATTTTCACCAACAGGAACACCAACACAATCTAGTGTAACAAACCCATATACTTACACCGGTCTAACTGCTGCAACAACTTACGAATATTATGTAAGAGCATTTTGTGGAGGAAGTGACTATAGTTCATGGGTGGGACCATACGAATTCACAACAGCTTGTGCAATATATACAATACCATATTCCCAAAATATGGAAAGTGCAACTGTGCCTGGTTTACCAAATTGCACTTCAATTGAAAACGACGGTTCGGGAAATGATTGGGATACTGAAAACAACCCTGGTAATGGTTTTACTTCGAATACTTTAGTTTACGAGTATAGCTATTCTTACGCTGCAGATGCGTGGTTTTACACTGGTGCTATTCAAATGTACACAGGAACAACATATCGAATATCATTTCTATATGGAACTCATAGTACATCATACATAGAAAAGCTTAAAGTGAACTATGGAACTAGCAATACTTCTGCCAGTATGACGACCAATCTTTTGGACTATAATTCAATTTCAGGAACTACACCTCAATACGCATATTACGATTTTACAGTTCCTTCCGATGGAGTTTATTATTTTGGGTTTAACTGTTATTCGAGTGCAAATCAACTGGATTTATATGTAGATGATATTTTAATTGAAGTTGCTCCATCATGTTCTGCTCCTATATCATTAACAGCTGATAATATTATTTATAATCAAGCAGACTTGTCTTGGACCGAAATTGGTTCTGCTACTCAATGGGATATTGAACTTGGACTAACAGGATTTTCCCCAACAGGAACTCCTACACAATCAAGTGTTACAAATCCATATTCATATGCAGGTCTAACTGCGGAAACAACATATCAATATTATGTTAGAGCAGATTGTGGTGGTGGAGATTACAGTTCATGGTCCGGACCATATGAATTCAGTACAATTTGCGAAGGGATTGGTGGAACTATAAGTGTTGGATCAGGCGAAACTTATGAAACCTTAACATGCACAGGTGGATTATTTGAAAAAATCAATGAATGTGGTCTTACAAGTAACCTAACAGTAAATATCACTTCCGATTTAACCGAAGACGGAACAAACGCATTAAATGAATGGGCAGGTTCCTACACACTAACAATACAGCCAAGTGCAGCAACTGTTAGAGATATCTCAGGTAATGTTTCTGATGAAATGATTCGTATTAATGGAGCTGATAACATAACTATCGATGGTAATTTCTCCGGTAGTGGAGAATATTTTCACTTCGAAAATACAAATAGCAGTTATGCTGTTTTTTAAATTTTGGATGACGCGGGAAACAACACTATTCAAAATTCAGCTATAGAAGGTGGTAGCTACGGTGTATACTTCTATTACTGTGACGATGGCACTAATACAATAAACAATTGTACCATTTATGATTTTGATGATTATGGTTTGTACCCTTACTATAGTGATGATCCAATAGTTATTTCTAATAACGAAATTTATCAAACTTCATCAAAATCAAATACAACATATGGTATAAGATTGTATTATTCAGATGATTGTACTGTAGAAAAAAATCATATTTATGATTTAGAAACAACAAGTGGTGGATACTATTCTGTTTATGGTATCTATTCTTATTATTCAAATGCGATAATACGTAATAATATGCTTGCTCTAAGTCCTTCTAACAACTATTATGCATATGGCATTTACTATTCAGGATCAACATCATATACAAATGATATTTATTTCAACTCTGTTTATATAGGTGGCACAAGTACTTCTTCATACAGCAGCTATGGTGTATACAAGGCATCTTCTGCATCTGCTTATAATTTTAAAAACAATATAGTTTACAATGATCGTACTGGCTCTACTTCAAATCAATATGCAGTATATTTCTCCAGTAGTACAGGAATTAGCTCAGAAAATAATCAGATTTATGCTTCTAATTCAACATATGGATATGTTGGGTATTGGATTTCTACTGCCTGCCAGACTTTATCAGAGTTTCAGATTGCAAGTAGTCAGGATGCATATTCTTTTGAAATTGAACCTACATTTGCAAGTTCTACAGATTTACATATATCTGCCGGAACTGGAATGTTAGGTTCATTGATTACAGGAATTACAGATGATATCGATGGAGATGCAAGAACTTCGCCTGCGATTGGTGCAGATGAGATTGCAATACCACCATGTTCCGGAACTCCAAATGCCGGAACAGCAGCTATCTCAAGTTCTACCGGCTGTTTGGGTGTTGATTTTACGATAACAGTCTCTGGATTATCCGTAGAACCCGGGGTAAGTTACCAGTGGCAATCATCTGCTGACGGTTCTACAGGTTGGACAGATATAACCGGTGAAACAAGCCCTAATTACACAACATCAATCACAACAACAACATATTACCGTTTAGTAAGTACTTGCTCTTACAGTACATTAACTAATAATAGTAATGTCGTTTCTTACACTGTAACAGGTGATGCATGTTCTTGTGGGGATTATTATGATTGCTATTCTAATTATTATACTAGTGACGAAGATATTGGTAATGTTACTGTTGGATCTCTAGACAATACAAGTACTTTAGGTGAATTAGCAGGAGGTGATGGTTCTGAAGCTTATATTTACAGTAATTATACCGGTATAGTTTCTGCTCCAGATTTACAACAGCTAGACAATATTTCATTTAGTCTAACATCAATCATAGCATCTGGTAGTTACAGTAACGGATTCCAAATTTATATTGATTATGATCAAGATGGGACATTTGATTCAGATGAACAAGCGTACTCATCTGCATCTTCTACGTCAGGCCCTCATACTGAAACCGGTTCATTTATCATTCCACTTACAGCTCAAACATGGATTACTAGAATGCGTGTAATTTGTATGGAAGCAAGTTTCCCAACATCAACAAACTATGCTGAAACAAGTACATATGATTATGGAGAAGCCGAAGACTATTGTGTTAATATAACTCCGGCTCCCGATTGTAGTGGAACGCCAAATGCAGGTACAGCAAGTATTAGCTCGTCAACTGGTTGTAGTGACATAAGTTTTGACTTATCTGCTACCGGAGTAACAGGAGCAACAGGTATTTCATATCAATGGCAATCATCTGCTAATGGAACCTCTGGTTGGGCAGACATTTCCGGTGCAACAAGTGTAAATTACTCAACGAGTGCAAGCACAACAACATATTATCAGTTGGTTACAACTTGTTCATTGAGTTCTCAATCAAATATATCAAATGTAGTTTCATACACAGTAACAGGTAATACATGTATTTGTAGTGAATATAGCGAAAACTATAGCAACTATTACACTTCATACGAAGATATTGGAAATGTAACAGTAGGAACACTTGACAATACTAGTACTCTTGGTGAATTAGCCGGAGGAGATAATTCAGAAGCATATATTTACAGCAATTATGCTGGTATAGTTTCTGCTCCTGATCTTCAACAGCTGGCAAGTATTTCATTCAGCCTTACCTCAATTATATCATCAGGAAGTTATTCTAATGGTTTCCAGATCTATATTGATTACGACCAAGATGGGACATTTGATTCAGATGAAAGAGCATATTCTTCAACTTCTTCAACTTCTGGTGCACACACAGAAACAGGATCTTTTACAATTCCTATTTCTGCAGAAACCTGTATAACAAGAATGCGTATTATATGTATGGAAGCAACTTTCCCAACATCAACTAACTATGCAGAAACAAGTCCTTATGATTATGGAGAAACCGAAGATTATTGTGTAAACATCACTCCTGCACCTGACTGTAGTGGAACCCCAAATGCAGGAACTGCGAGCATTGATCTAACAACTGGTTGTGCAAGTACATATCACACTGTTACAGCTACAGGAGTGACAGCAGCAACCGGCATTACTTATCAATGGCAATATTCTCTTGATGGTTCTACAGGTTGGACAAACATCCCTGATGAGAATGAACTGGAGTATTCAACATCTGCAGATGTAACAACATATTACAGATTAGTAACAACATGTTCAAATAGTGGTTTATCAAATCAAACTAATGTAGTTTCATACACAGTTACCGAAGAAGATTGTTGCGTATCTACATTGTATTTATATGATGATGGAGGAGATGGCTGGGATGGCGGTTACGTAACGGTTAGTGTTGGTGGAGTTGAAATAGGAGATTATGATCTTAACTCTGGCTCAGGACCTGAAATCGTTTACATTACTACTGATGAAGATGAAGCTATTGAAATAACATATACCGATGGTACTGATTATGATGAAAACTATTTTGATTTAATTGGACCCGAAGGTACATATTATGCAGAAGATTGGTATCCAACAGAAACAGGATATAATGATGGACCATGGAACGGTAGAGGTTGTCCAATACCTCAACCCGGAGATATGTGCGAAATGAGTATAGCATTTTGTACCGGAACGAACTACAGTTTCCCAACAGGGGTTGACAACCCACCTGCACCAGAAGGACCAGAATATGGCTGTCTGTATACGCAACCAAACCCAGTATATTATTACCTAAGAGTCGACCAACCTGGTGATATGGAAATTTTAATAGAAAGTGATTGTGGGGATGTCGATTTTGCAGCATGGGGACCTTTTGATGCAACAACTTGTGACCCGGCAGATTTAACTGCTGCTGGTAATCCGGGGACTGGAGGAAACTACGATCAACCTTATGGAAATCTGGTTGACTGCGCATATAGTACTGCATCAACAGAAACCCTTGAGATTCCAGGCGCAACAGCTGGTGAGTACTATATGATTATGATAAATAATTATGCAAACTGTGACGGAATTATCTCTTTTGAACAAGTTTCAGGTGAAGGATCTTCAGATTGTACAATCGTTGCTCCTCCTGTTTCTAACGATGGACCTTACTGTGTTGGTCAGGATATCACTCTTACTGTTAACTATCCGGTTACAGGAGCTACATACTCATGGACAGGGCCAAACAGTTTCACTTCAACTGAAATGAATCCTACAATTACAAATGCAGGTCCGGATGATTCATGTACATATTCTCTGATAATTACAGTAGACGGAGTAGATAGTGATCCTGAAACTACTGATGTTGTTGTTAGCAACCCTACTCCACTTACAACAGTTTCTACTGGTGATTATGTTTTCAGAAATATTGGTACAGACTGGAACACTGCTTCAAATTGGCTTGAATGTACAGCAGAAGACGAATACGCTGTTTAATCAGTAGTTCCAACATCTGCAGACAATGTAATTATTTGTGCAGGTACAACTTGTGCCTCTAACGAAGCAATAATTACAACAGCAGATGCTACTTGTAATAACTTGACCATCGAAACTGCTTGCATTTTGACTATGCAAGGATCTCATAACCTTACAGTCAATTCAAACTGGACCAATAATGGCACTTATGATCCAGGTACAGGTACAGTTACCTTCAATGGCACTTCGACAATTTCCGGTACTACAACAAGTCATGAGTTTTATAATATTACTATCAATGCAACAAAAACAATGACGGCTCCATCAGATAATATTAATTTGTACGGGAATTGGCTTAATAATGGAATTTTCAACCATAATAGTGGAACAATAACACTTTTAGGGACTAGTGATCAAAATATTACTTCTGGAAACTACCCTTTCTATAACCTAACTGTTCAAAACAGCTCTACCGGTGTAAATCTTCTTGATAATGCAACCGTAGCATATGCTCTCTCATTGGTTGATGGTATTTTTTCTACGGGCAGCAATTATATTATTTCACAAGACCTTACAATAAATGCAATAACAAATTTTTCAGATCAAAGCTTTGTTTATGGAAACATACGTAAATATATAGGTAATGGTGTAACTTACCCACTACCTATAGGAAAAGGAACTAGCTCAACTGATTACCTGAGAGCAGATTTAATCTCTGCAATTACAGGCGGAACAAGTTATATAGATGTAAGTGTGGATGCAATCACAGAAACAAGCAACAATATAGATGCAAATCTCACAAGTACACAAAATGGTGAAGACCTCACTGAAGTTCTCGGAGAAGATGCAATATGGACAATAATTCCGAATGTTCAACCAACCGGAACCTATGGAATAAGATTATATGTTGCAAACATTGGCCTTGATGCCGGTGATGACAACTTTTTCTGCATTGTAAAACGTGATGGTGCATCAGCTGATTACTCAGACTGGCTAAGTCTGGATGGTTCAACAACAATTCCGGCAAATGACGCTGCAGGTAGAATCTATGACAGTGGAAACGGATATGCTGAGAGAGACGGTTATACTTCCTTCTCACAATTTAGTATTGCAAAATGGACGAGCACTTTACAGGTTGAATTAGTTTCTTTCAAAGGAATATGTAAAAACAATTCTGCTATTTTATCATGGCAAACATATTCTGAAATAAATAATGATTATTTCATTATTGAAAAATCCAGAGATATGGTAAATTTCTTTGAATTTACAAGAGTTGATGGTGCTGGCAATTCAAATGTAATTAATTCATATGAAGTTAAAGATAATGAATTATTTTCCGGTGATAATTTTTACAGATTAAAACAAGTTGATTTCGATGGAACAAAAGAAACATTTAATACAATTGTAATAAATTGCGACAAATCAAATGATTCTGAAGCCATAATCAATGTTTATCCAAATCCATTTAGATCAGTACTAAAACTATATATAGAAAATCTTAATGATCATGATGTAGAACTTATCTTTCTCGATGAAACAGGAAGAATTGTTCTTAAGAAATCAATCTTTGTAACTGATAAGTTATATGAAACATCTATTGATCTTAAAGAGCTAAAACCTGCAATATACTATCTCAGACTAGTTTCAGATTTAAAAGTCTTTAACATTAAAGTAACTAAACAATAAAAACATAAAAAACAGATCATATTTTGGTCTGTTTTTTCGTAAAGATCTGAAAACTATCACATATATTCTTATATATCAGAACATTTAGATATTTGAATTTGTATTATTATAAATATCTTTATCTAATGTAATACAATAGAATTTAAAGAGATTGTCCATATAACTAATACTACATATAGTATATGTATTGTAACCTTTCTGTCAATTTTATTAAACTTTAACATACTATTTTATTGATATGATTATGTGCTAAATATCAAACACTTAACCCCTATTTAACCAACAAAAATAAAGACATCATTATTGTTGTAATACAATTTTTGTATAAAATCAACACCTTACTACAGACAAAGCATAATTAATTGTAAATTTACATGTGTATTAATTGAGAAGATTAGAGGTATATTTCAATGATTAAAAAACAGATAAAGTGCTGTACTAGTGTTGAGAAGAAGAACCTTCTCTAGATTACTTTACCTATAAACAAAGCTTTGCTTTGTTTTTTTTATGTTTTTTCTGAGTTAATACATTGAGAGGATAATAATTTTTTAACTGAGAACTTTTACTATGAAAAGAGGTTTACTTTTTTTATTGAGCATAGTGATTTCATTACTATTTTCTATTTCTTTACTTGGACAGTCTGAAGGACCAAATTACCCATCTTCAGCAGCAAATGTTTCCTATGGTACAGTTTCTTGGACCAATACAACAAATATCCTGACAGATGATAGTTCAATTGCTACTGCCACGATTCCAAAAAATGAAACCACAGATTATCTAGTTGCAACGAATTATGGTTTTTCAATTCCTGGAACAGCAACTATTATTGGTATAGTTGTTTCTATAGACAAATACACAACAGGCGGAAAAACATATGACAGTAATCTCTATTTAACAAAAGACGGGACAAATATTGCAGGCTCAGACTATGGGGACACAAGTACTAAGTGGCAATCTAGCGAAACTGTAGCCAACTATGGTGGCAGTGCGGATTTATGGGGAACGACATGGTCCCCTGCCGAAATAAACAGTTCTAACTTTGGTGTCATGTTTACTTCAACACAAGCTTCCAATGGGTCAGAAGATTCTTATGTTGATTATATTTCTATTACTGTATATTACACTCTTCCTCCTTGTACACCACCATCTACCCAAGCATCAATTGGTTCATTTACAAACAACTCTACAGGCACATCAGTAACAGGCAACTGGACAAGAGGTAATGGAGACAATATTTTAGCTGTTGCTAGAGAAACAAGTACATCTGCAGTTGCCCCATCAAGTGGAAGTTCATATACTGCAAATACTGTTTTTGGATTAGGAAATATCACCGGTACAGGTAATTATGTCGTATATAACGGAACTGGTACAAGTGTTGATGTGACTGGACTTACTCCTGAAACAGGATATACTTTTGACATTTATGAATACAATAACACTGATGTTTGTTATCATACTACTGCATCCTCAGGATCTTTTACAACTACAGCTTTATCTACACCAATGCCCTTTACAGAAAGTTTTGAATCAGGTCTTGGAAGTTTTACTGTTATAAGTGATGCTTCAAATTACTGGATGGTTGGCACAAATGCAGGTGCTGTAACTGGCTCTAACTCAGCATACATTACTGATGATGGTAGCTCATACAACTATAATAATGGAACAGCCTACACATCGCATATTTATGTCGATTTAGCCCTTCCGGCAGGCAGTAATCCTTTTAATCTGCAATTTAACTGGAAGTGTGATGGTGAAACAAGTTATGACAATTTAACCGTTTACATGACTCAAGCTACACCTGTAGCAGGAAGTCTTACAGAAATCAGTGCCGATCAAATCGGAGATACATATTATAGCGAACAAACTAGTTGGACAACAGAAAATATTGAACTTGATGCTGCAACATATGCAGGTGCAAACTGGAAACTAGTATTTACTTGGAAAAATGACGGATCACTTGGAGGCCCCGTACCAATTGCAATAGACGATATTGAATTAAGTATAATTTCATGTCCAACACCGACTAATCTAACTGCAACATCTATTGCAGCAACACAAGCAGATTTAGTCTGGACAGAGTCAGGTTCTGCAACTACTTGGGACATTGAACTAGGAACAAATGGGTTTTCACCTACAGGAACTCCAACTCAATCAGGTGTTACAAACAACCCATATACATATACCGGACTATCAGCTTCAACAGATTATGAATTTTATGTTAGAGCTGATTGTGGTGGATCTGATTATAGTGATTGGGCTGGGCCATTTGCATTTTCTACAACTTGCGCAACATATACACCTCCATTTACTGAGGACTTTTCAACTTACGTTCCATATTGTTGGTCAGAGACTGCTGGGACACTTGCTGCGCCTAGTACATTATCAGGAACATCATCTACTTGGGCAGATGATGGATTTGCAAATTCGGGTTCTACTGGTAGCGCAAGAATTAACATTTATGGTACTACCGCTGATGAATGGTTAATAACTCCCTCAATAGATTTAGGAGCAGGAGCAACAGATTATCAGTTAGAGTTTGATCTAGCATTAACGTATTATAATACCACTGCAACTCCTGACTTAACGGGAACTGATGATATCTTTGCAGTAGTAATTTCAACAGACGATGGATCTACCTGGACTTCTGCAAACACACTGCAGCAATGGGATAATGGTGGTTCGTCATTTGTATATAATGATATCTCAAATACTGGTGAAAGGGTTATTATTGATTTAACAGGCTATACAGGTGTCGTTAAATTTGGATTTTACGCTGAATCAACTGTTTCTAATGCTGATAATGATTTATTTGTTGATAATGTCGCAGTAATTGAGATTCCTTCTTGTCCACAACCAACAAGTTTAACTGCAACATCTATCGCAGCAACACAAGCAGATCTAGGCTGGACAGAGTCAGGCTCTGGAACTACTTGGGACATTGAATTAGGAACTAGTGGTTTTTCACCTACAGGCACCCCAACTCAATCAGGTGTTACATCCAACCCATATACATATACAGGACTATCAGCCTCTACAGATTATGAATTTTATGTAAGAGCTGATTGTGGTGGATCTGATTATAGTAATTGGTCAGGACCATATGCTTTCTCTACAACATGTGCAACATATACTCCTCCATTTTCTGAAGGTTTTTCAACATACGTACCAAATTGTTGGTCAGAAACTGCCGGCACACTTGCTGCACCTAGTACATTATCCGGAACAACATCTACTTGGATGGATGATGGATTTGCAAACTCTGGCTCTACTGGTAGTGCAAGAATTAACATTTATGGCACAACAGCTTCTGATTGGCTTATAACACCATCGATAGATTTAGGAGCAGGTGCAACAGATTATCAATTAGAGTTTGACCTTGCTTTAACTGATTATGGTACAACAGGGACACCAGATCTTGACGGAACTGATGATATCTTTGCAGTAGTAATTTCAACAGATAATGGGTCTACGTGGACTTCTGCAAACACGCTGCAACAATGGGATAATGGTGGTTCGTCATATGTTTATAATGATATTTCTACAACAGGAGAAAGAGTAATCATTGACCTTACTGGTTATACAGGAGTTGTTCAATTTGGATTTTACGGTGAATCAACAGTGTCAAATGCTGATAATGACTTATTTGTTGATAATGTCGCAGTAATTGAGATTCCTTCATGTCCTCAACCACTAAGCTTGACAGCAACATCAATCAATGCCACCCAAGCAGATTTAGGCTGGACAGAAGGTGGATCTGCAACTACTTGGGATATTGAATTAGGAACAAGTGTGTTTTCTCCTACAGGAACACCAACTCAATCAGGTGTTACTTCAAATCCATACACATACACAGGCCTTTCAGCAAACTCAACATACGAATTTTATGTAAGGGCTGATTGTGGTGGAGATCTTAGTAGCTGGTCTGGACCTTTTGAGTTTTCAACCTCATGCGTACCATACACTGTTCCTTACTTCGAAGGTTTCGAAAGTGGCTATACTGATGACACTGAAATTGCAGGATGTCTAATTCAAGAATCTGTTTTAGGCTCAGCGACTTGGATGGCAAATAGTACATCATCAACATATAATAGAACGCCAAGAACCGGGTCTTATAATGCAACTCTTTACTATAGCAATGATGATTGGATTTTTATCCCTATTAATTTAACAAATGGGGTTAATTATGAAGTTTCTTTATATGCTAGACAAGATGGATCCACTTCAACCAATGCAGATATTACAATTGCATACGGAAATTCATCTGATGCTGCTTCAATGACAAATACTATTGTTTCGGCAACTGGTATTATTAACGGTTCTTATCAAAACATTAATGGATATTTCTCTCCATCATCAACAGGAACCTTCTACGTTGGAATTCTAGGATCAATAAACGGAACACCATGGTACATCTCAATGGATGACATTACAATCGATATTGCTCCAACTTGTGTTCAAGCATCTGATTTAGTTAGTTCAAATATAACATCTTCATCAGCGGATTTAGATTGGACAGCTTCCATCTCTTCTCCTGCTGACGGTTATGATTTCTATCATAGTACTTCCTCAACACCTCCTGATGGAGCAACGACACCAACAATTGAAAATCAAAGTGGAACATCATATACATTATCATCACTTAATCATAGTACGACTTATTATGTTTGGCTAAGAGCAGATTGTGGTAGTGGAGATGTAAGTGATTGGATAGGTCCTGAGATATTTACAACAGCTTGTGGTGCGATAGTATCCTATCCATGGCTGGAAACTTTTGATTCATACTTACCACCTTGTTGGTCGGAATTTGAAGGTACTCTGGCAGCAAGTACAACCGAGACATTAACTTCATCTGGTTGGAGTTCAGATGACTTTGCAAATTGTGGAGCATCTGATGGTGCTCAACTTAATGTATATGGAACGACTTGTCAAGATTGGTTGGTTACTCCGTCAATAAATTTAGGAACAGGAACCGTAGACTATCAACTTGAATTCGATCTTGCACTAACAGACTTTGCAAATTCAGATCCTCCAGAATCTACTGGAACAGATGATATGTTTGCCGTTGTAATATCAACTGATGATGGCGCTACATGGTCAAATGCAAATATTCTACAAGAATGGACAAATTCGAGTAGCCCTGCATACTCAGATATATCCACCTCCGGAGAACATATAACTATTGATATGTCAGGTTATACAGGAACAGTTAAAATTGGTTTTTATGGAGAATCTACAGTGTATGACGCAGATAATGACTTGTCGATAGACAATGTAAGCATTGTACCTATTCAAGACATGGAATATGTTTCTTCTACAACTACTCAAATAACAGGATCAGTTGCTCCTGGAGCGACTGCACAACAAATCGTTTGCATTCAAATAGATATGCTTGGAACATTAAACCCAATTAATATCACATCATTAACTCTAAATACTACTGGAACAACGAGCACAAGTGACATATCAAATGCTACACTATTGTATACAGGAACAAGTTCTAGCTTTGCAACAACAAGTCAAATTGGTTCAGTTGTCGCATCGCCAAGTGGTTCATTTTCTTTCACATATAATCAAGAATTATCTTCCGGAACAAATTACTTCTGGTTAACTTATGATATTGACGCAGGTGCAACTTTAGATAATCACATTGATGCTGAATGTACATCTATAACTGTCGATGGGACTCCATATTCTCCTACAACAACAGCTCCTGCAGGTTATCGAATAGTTGGAATATCTTATTGTGATCCTGCTCCAAGTTCTGTAGATAATGATGGTATTACAAATGTTACCTGTGGTTCGATAAACAATACAACAGGAACAGAAACTAATAATTATGGCGATTATACTGCAATGTCTACAAATGTAACACAAGGTGCTACTGTTCCAATAGATATTACATACTCAACAGGATATTCCTATTATACAGTTATTTGGATTGACTGGAATAAAGACGGTGACTTTGATGATGTTGGAGAAGAAGTTTATTCCGGAGAATCTTCATCTACAAACCCAACAACACTAAATGCTGAGTTTACCGTTCCTGTAACTGCATCGCTAGGCACACATAGGTTAAGAATAGGAGGAGCTGACTATTCTCCACCTGACCCATGTTATACAGTAACTTATGGATCTTTCGAAGATTATACTGTTAATGTAGTCGCAGCTACTCCAATGGCATTTAGCTCATGTACTGTAACTCAAGACAATACCGATGTAACTGCTCCAAATACATATGATCAGGAAATAATCTGTGTTCAAGTTGTTACGACTGGTGCTACTAACCCATTTGATATATCATCATTCACATTTAATATCACTGGCTCGACTGCTGCTGCTGACATTGCAAATGCAACACTTTGGACCAGCGGAATCTCTAGTTCTTTCGCAACTACAACTCAACTTGGTGATGTTGAAGTGAGCCCTACAGGATCATTTACAATAAATACTGGCACGAATCTACCTTATACTCTATCATCAGGAACTAACTATTTCTGGTTAACATATGATATCGCATCAACTGCAACTGTTGGGAATGTTGTGGATGCTGTTTGTACATCTATTACAGTAGACGGAACTCCAAGAACTCCAGATGTTACTGACCCATCTGGCAATAGACCAATAGATGTAGTATATTGTGAACCAACATACACATATTCTTGCAGTTCAGATTTTATTAGTAATGTTACATTTAGTACAATTAACAATTCTACTGGTTGCACAGGATCATCACCATCTAATACAACTCTTTATTCCACTCCAAACCCTTCACTTACACAAGGAAACATATATAGTTTAGACGTGACAACAGCTGGTGATGAAGAAGGAATAAACGTGTGGATTGACTGGAATCATGATGGGCAATTTACAATTACAGAATCTGTTTTATCAGGTTTTGCAAACACTTTACCAGCAACATATAGTACAAATATTACAATCCCTGGTTCAGCAGTTGCCGGCGAAACAAGAATGAGAGTAAGATGTTGTTTTAACGCTGCTCCAACTGATGCTTGTTCTAATTTAAGTTATGGTGAAACAGAAGACTACATAATTACTATTGTAGCTGGTTGTGCTGCACCAACAGTTTCAGCAATAAGTCCTGCAAATAGCAATATATGTGAAGGTGCAGATCCAGGAGCATTTAGCCTAACAATCTCAGGTGGAACCACTCCATACTCTTACCAATGGTATAAGGATGGAGCTGAAGTTGTTGGTGAAACTAGCGCTACTTACTCACCGGGAACACTATCAGCGAATACTTCAATATATTGTAAAGCATATAGTAATGGTTGTGCTGTATATGCACAAAGTCCTACAGCAAATATCTACATAGATGTCCCAGTAGTTACAGCTTCAGTATCTGAAACCGGAGCCTGCACAGGAACTGACATTATCTTAAGCGGAGGCCCTTCTGGAATGACGACATATTCTTGGACAGGTCCTGCAGGTTGCACGTATACTCCAGACGCAAACTCTCAAAGTCCTACCGTAACTATGGGTGCAACAAGCGGTTCTTTTACTTTAACAGCAACAAACAGTAATTGTTGTACAGCAGACCACACAACCGAAGTTGTTAATGTTGTACCAGGTGCCCCATCTTGTTCAAGTAATCCAAGTCCTTCTGATGCTGCAGTTGATATTGAACCAGGAACCACACTAAGCTGGGATGCTGTTTCTGGTGCAACAAGTTATGATGTCTATTTTGGTGCAAGTAGTTTACCTGCTACTCCGGTAAATATGACAGGAACATCATTTGCCCCAATTCTTACACCTAATGTTGAATATCATTGGAAAATTGTTCCAAGAAATGGATGTGGAGTTGCCACAGGATGTAGTGAGTGGACATTTACTGCTGCTGCACCTACATGCGATGGTATTGCAATCGACCCTACAACTGATGGTGGTTTTGAAACAGGTCCAGACTTTAGCGATAGCTTCTGGTGGTCAACATCAACAGCTGACGCTTACGCAAATCAATTTGTTTGCGAAACAGGAGCAACAGCCGGATTCACAGGAAGTAACTGCGCTTATGTTACAAACAATTACGGTGCTGCAACACCTCCTCATGCTTACGATAATGGAAGATCTTCTTCAACTCATATATTTAAAGACTTTGCAATACCCGGTGGTGCAACTAATATAAAATTAGACTTTAATTGGATTGGAAACGGAGAAAGTAATAGTGATGTAATGAAAGTTTATATTACTCCATCGTATTACACTCCTGTCTATGGTGAAGAAATATCTGAAAGTGGATCAGCGCCAACCGGTATTATTCAAGTTGGTGAAGACAGTTACTCTGGAGAAGCAAGCTGGACTTCTGCTTCGACAATCACAATTGATGAAGTATATGCAGGACTAAATAGTGTAAGACTAATTTTTGAATGGACTAATGATAACAATTCAGGTGGGGCAGATCCTCCATTTGCTGTTGATAATGTATCTATAACTTACACTTGTCCTCCGCCACCTTGTGCACTTGGTGCAATTGACTTTACCGGGTCTTCTCACACACCAGTTTTAAATTCAACTGAAGGGATTTATTACATATATATGTGTCAGGGTGAAACCCTAACTTTAGCAGCTTCAATGGATGCTACTCCTATCTCCGAATTGATTGTAAATTCATATGATGGAACAGGACCGGAAAGATTTACCTCTGCTCCACTAGTATATACAGTTAATTATGCAAGTGGATATGATGGTTCATTTGTTGTAAATACAGGAACTTGCTATAGTAGAATCCCATTTAGAATCAGATCCTCTTCAGGACCTATTGTTACAGATATTACAACTACATTAGAAGGTTGCGCTGGAACATCTCAACCTGTTGATATTGGAAGTCCGACAAGTAGTGATATTGTAGCAGACCCATATTGTGGAGATATTAACTTAAAACTCGGTGAGGGAATCACTACTTATATCCCGGATGGACCTTATTGTCCAGAAAGGTGTTTCGAATCAAGTGTTACTTTTACTGACTTTCCAGTAAACTCAACATTACAATCAGAAGAAAATCTTCTATATTTAAAGATTAATATGGAACATTCAAATATTGCTAACATTCAGATTTCACTTAATGGCCCGAATAATTGTGGCTCAGCAATATTAGTTCAGGATTATTACACTTATGCTCAGTCAGTAGATGCAATGGATGATTTTACTTATTACTGGCCTTATGCAACAACTGACATTGTCACTTTTGGTATTCCATATACAAAAGACTTAGAAACATCAGGTAAGCCATGTAATCCTACTGCCGCTTTGAATTACCCTGGTGAAGGTTGGGACTACTGTTGGTCAAACAATGATGATTACTCTTATGCAAATGGTTATGTGTATTCTTCTGAAAACCATTCTCCAATTGCTGCAAATGCATATCTTGATTATTCCATTAATCCGTCCGACATGGATAATATGACAAATGTCTATCATCCATTTGAAAGTTTCTCAAATCTTGCAGGCTGTCCATTGAACGGAACGTGGACTATTAAGGTATGTGATAGCGAAGTTAAAAGTAATGGTTGGATATTTAATTGGGAAATGGCGCTTTCATCAGACCTTATGCCAAGTTATTGGGATTATGAAACAAGTCTGGATTATGCTGATTGGACATTAACATCTGCATCAACAAGTCCTGTATCAGAGCAAACCAACCCTTTAGTTTATGATCTAATTCCAGATATTGGAAGCACCACAGGTGCTTACTCAGGTACATTTACAGTTTATGACAACTTTGGTTGTGATACTACTGCAAATATCTCATATGACATTACTGGAATACCAGCAATACCTGGCATTGTAACTAACGACTATGTTTGGACAGGTGATAATACCTTAAACTGGGATGCTAGCACAAATGAAAACTGGATTTTCAAAAACCCTGGAGGATACTCAAATGCTACAGTTATTCCTAGTGCTGGAACAAATGTATTTATTGTAGATTATTGTAATCTTAATAATAACCCTACTGTTTCTGAAAATGTTGATTGTAACAACATTACCATCCTTGATGGAACATTAACTGTTGGTACCGGAAACTCATTAACAATATAAGGAAACTTTGATAACCAGGATACTTTTGTTGCAGAAAATAATAGTACCGTTGTTTTCGATGGTTCAGGAACTCAAACCATCCAATCAACAAGTGATTTAACATTTTATGATGTTATCGTAAATAATAGCGGTCTAGGTATTGAACTACAAGCTAATGTAATTGTAAGTAATAATCTTGATATGACAGATGGAAATATTACTACTGGAGCAAACTTAATTTCAATTGGTACAAGTACTGCAAATCTAGGTACAGTAAGTCATACTGATGGCTCTGTTATTGGTGATATTAGAAGATGGTTTGATTCCAACACAAGCTCAAATGTTGTTTTCACTGTAGGTACCGTTGATTATTACCGACCTGCATACATAAGTTACACTACTGCTCCAACAAGCGGAGGAACTTTAACTGCGAGCTTTAATGCATCGGACCCAACTATGAATGGCTTAACACTTGATGATGGTGGCAATATAATTGAAGCAACAGCAATTGAAGGATACTGGCCTATAAATGCCGGCGACGGTCTTGCAGGTGGCACATATGATGTTGATTTAACTGCTACTGGATTAGGTGTTATTGACTATACTCAGCTATGGTTACTAAAACGTGCAAATGCAGCTAGCCCTTGGACATTAAATGGTACTCATGAAACAGCAACAGGTAGTAACGAAGAACCAACAGTACATAGAAATGGCCTTAGTGGTTTCTCTGAATTTGCAGTTGGTGGTAAAGCCGGAGCATTACCAGTTGAACTAGTTGAATTTAATGCTGCATGTGAAAATGGAATCGTAAAACTTAATTGTGCAACTATTTCAGAAATTAATAATGATTACTTTATAGTTGAAAAATCAACAGATTTAATTCATTACTATGAAGTTTCAAGGATCAAAGGATCAGGAAACTCGAACTCCTTAAAATACTATTCTGCTTTAGATAAAAAACCATTCTTTTCACAATCATATTACAGATTAAAACAAGTAGATTATGATGGTACAATTAGAACTTTCCATCCTATCGCACTCAAGTGTGACAATTTTGAAAATTCCGAACCAGAAATATTGGTATATCCAAATCCATTTAATTCAGAATTAAATATTGTTTTCGATAATATTTCTGAATGTAAGGCAAAGATTGAAATTATTAATGAAATGGGTAAAACGATTATAACTCAAGAAGCATATATAGAAAACAGTGCATACACTGAAAAACTAGACTTAAACAAATTACCTCCGGCTGTTTACTATCTAAAAGTGATTGCTAAAGATCAAGTGTTTAATATAAAAGTTATAAAACAATAAAAAAATAAAGCAGGCTAAACCTGCTTTCTTTTTATCAATATATTTTGCATACACATTCAACTTTACTTTAAACATGCTAATTATTACATTCAACGACACAAATCATATTGTCCAACTACATAATTTATTCACAGGCAACTATTTTTTTATTTAAGATATTTTTTTTATTATATTTGCAATGTTGAGAGAAGCATTATGAAAAAAACTGTATTATTATTTATTATAATGGGAATTTCTGTATTTGTTTTGTCACAAACAATTACTAATACAGGAGCAAAAGTAATTATTGATAACGGAACTACTGTTAAATTTACTAACCTGCATAATTCACAGTCTGGTGGGTATTTTTATTATGATACTGATTTGGATGTTCCTGGAAACTGGACAAATGTCTCTCCGGCAACTTTTGATCAAGGTGCAAACGGTAGTGTAACTCTAAACGGAACTTCACAACAAACAATTACCAGCGGTGGAAGTTCATTCCAAAACCTTACAATAAACAATACAACTGCTAATGACTCTGAAATAATGTTAGGCGATGATTTAGAGATTGAAACTCAAATGACATTAACTGACGGAATCATTAATACAAACTCAAATACAGTAATTTTTCAATCAAGTGCAACATCTAATTCAGGAAACGCTGGAAGTTTTGTTCACGGTGAAATGGAAAAAACCGGAGCAACTCAATTCACTTTTCCTAGTGGAGATGTAATCTCCCGAGATCTTGATGGAGATTCTTCGGATGAAGATTATGTAATATGGTCTCCTATGAAATCTAATCCGTCAGCATCTACTACAGTAAGTGTCGAATATTTCTTTAATGATTCTGGAATGCCAGATTGGTGGGAACACGGAGGAAATATGGATGCCACCTTACATCACGTTAGTAATAGGGAATATTGGCTTGTAAGTTCTACGGAGGATTTCACGAATGTAACTCTTTACTGGAACGACAATGACCATACTGTAGGTAATATTTGTGAACACAGCTTTTGTGATGGAACACCAGGGAATTTCGTTCCTTCAGATTTATCAGTTGCATATTGGAATGGAAGTATGTGGGTTGATGCAGCATACAACTCAGGATCAAGTAGCTTACTTCATGATGCCGGCTACATAACAAGTAATACAACTGTTCCTTTTGGGGCAAAAAGTCAAACTTTTATTACTTATGGATCCAAGGATAATCAAAATCCATTACCTGTTTAATTACTGGAATTCTATTCTGATTGTAATGAAGGTTTAATTGAATTAAAATGGTCTACTGCATCCGAAACAAATAACAAAGGCTTTATAATTGAAAGGTCCGAAAACGCAAAGGATTTTGAACAAGTAGGCTTTGTTAAAGGAGCTGGAAACACTACAGAAAATCAATACTATTCATTTATTGATAAAGACTCTTACAATAACAGAGCTTATTATCGATTAAGACAAGTTGACTTTGATGAAGAATCAACAGTTAGCACATTTATTTTTGCATATTGTGAAAACGATATCGAGGAACCTTCATTGCAGATTTATCCAAATCCGTTCAAAACAAATATCAATGTCTCTGCTCAAAATCTTCCAGATAAAGATATTAGCCTCAATATTTACAATATGTTAGGTTCTTTGATTTATCAAACCAAACCTAATGTAACAAATGGAAATTTCGATACTAATATTGATTTAAGTAAACTGCCACCTGCAATGTATGTCGTAAAAGTAATCTCCGGTGATTATGTTGGTATTGTAAAAATAGAAAAACATTAGTAAAACTAGGTTAAACCATTAATTAACCACCAATTTCCTATTTTCAGAATAATTATCTGACCTTAGTTGTAAAATATAAATCCCTGATTCTACATCTTTTAAAAATATGCTACCTGTTTGTGTTTGTTTGTTTTGTACTAATGTCCCATCCAAACTAAAAACAGACACTTCAAACTCATCATTAAACTCAATATAAAATGATCCATTATTCGGGTTTGGATAAATATCAAACCTATTTTCAGGAATAATATCATATGTTATAAATGAAATCAAAGTCTCACATGTATCGAATGTCATTTGGCCTTCACCATATCTGGAATATGCAGGGTTGACATATGCATTATAATTAACAGGATAGCCTATCCCAGGCCATTCAATATCATCATAAAAATAGCATGGAGCATTTTCCAAGAACAAAGATAGCTCTTCTAAATTCTGAGTTCCAGAAGGTTTACAATCGCCAGTTTGATTATTTCCGTACTCAAAATGACCATCACCGAAAAGTGTATAGTTACCCAACAAAAATCCTGTATTGGTAATTTCATTACCAATAATATTACATGAATCTGTTGCAGGGTTGAAATTCATAACAATTCCATATTTTTCCAATCTATTTCGAAAGAATGTATTATATGGTCCATTTTGACCATGAGAATCATCAATTACTACATTTTGTGCAATATTTCCCTCAAAAAGATTACAAAATGTATAGTTGCCATGCAATACCAAGTCACCAGCAGATGCAGAAGGGAATCCTGATTGATCCCAATATGGTTCAAAAGAGTAATTATAAGCAATAACATTCCCATTTGCACCGGATTGTATAAGAACAGAATGTCTTAAATGCTCGTAAATGTTGTTATGGATTAAACAATCTCCTGAGCTTGCCGATATCTCTGTACCATACCCCTGTCCTCCTTCACCATATGCATGTGCATGATGAAAATAACATCCAGACACTTCACAATTTAAGGAAGTTCGTAAACTTAAATGAGAAAAATTACTGTTTTCGCTATGAATATCCCTTACTTGACAGTTATAAGCATAAGTAAATCGTATATTGGAAGTTTGTGTTGTTGTTGCATCCTCTCTTATTATACTTAAGCTCTTTATTAAAACATTTTGTACAGGTTCAATTTTTATTGCAATCGGATTATAAGCTGGTGCAAAATCATGCCTAAGAGTAGAATTTAGAAATATAGTATCTTCAACTATATTGTCTATCACAAATAACTGACCCATAGTCTCATAAGCCCACTCCGAATACATAAAGGATTCTCCATCCATCTTAACTTTAATAATATCACCTGATGAAAATTCTGTTAATGCCGATTGTAGTATGATATAAGAACTTCCCTTTTCAGCCTTACTGACATTATAACTAATTGCATATATACTTCCGGATGCATATATAAAGTCTTGTTCAGAATCTAAATTTGCATTTAATATTGTGCTATTACTACCTCCCCCTTCTAAAATTATTCCTGATTCAAGAATAATTCTTGTGTTAAAAATATAAACTCCATCATGAAATTGAATTTTTCCGGGAGATCCAGCAAAATAATCAATAGCATCTTGCAAAGCCTGATCATCTGAAATTCCATCATTAGGAATTGCTCCAAAATCATCAACATTAACAGTTTCGATATCGAGATTAATATCAGATACAAGACCTGCATTCGACCAATCTACAATCCTATTATCAGGAATCTGAGCTATTGTAAATAAGCTAAAAACGACAAGTGTTACTAATAATAATAACTTCATATTTTTACGATTCTATTCTTAATTGCATACATAACCAAACTTGCAGTGTTCATGCAATTTGTTTTCTCAAGGATATTTGCACGATGCTTTTCAACAGTTCTTTTACTCAAGAAAAGCTGCTCACTAATCTCTACATTTGATAATCCCTGACAAATAAGCGCAACAATTTCTAATTCTCTTTCTGTTAAGTTTGTAATCTCACCATTTGAATCGGAACTAGAGGTTAATCTGTCTATCAAATTTTGTAATAAGTCCTGACTAAAATAGTTTCTCCCATCAACTACCGCATATAATGCTGCCTGTACTTCGTCAATGTCAGAATCTTTCAATAAAAAACCGGAAACCCCTGCATCTACCATTTTATAATAATACTCCTCATCACCATACATAGATAAGGTTATTATTTTTAAATCAGGATACTTAGCTATTGCTTCTTGAGCAGCTGTAATTCCATCCATTTCAGGCATTTCAATATCCAAAAGGACAATATCGACAGGCATAATCTGGAGGCTATCAAGAAACTCCTTCCCATTTGATGCTTCTGCAACAACCTTAAATTTTTCAAATGAGTTTAAAAGTAACTTCAGACCATTCCTAAAAAGTGCATGGTCATCAACTATCATTATGCTGTAAAATTCTTTGTCAGTCTTCATTACTAAATGGAATTTGAATTTTAACTTCTGTACCTTTTCCCGGAACACTAATAAAATCAATCTTACACTTTAAAGAGATTACACGACTATATATATTATGTAATCCACTCCCTTTCTCTTCAGAAACATCTAACCTATTCATCTCAAAGCCTTTACAATTATCCCGATAATCCAATGTAACAGAATAGACATCGTTTTGCAAATTTACATATATTTTTGATGCTTTTGCATGCTTTACAGTATTATTAACTAATTCGCATAAAACTCTATACATTACAGCTTCAATAGAAGGGTCTATTCTCAAACCCTTTAAATTACTTAGATATTCAATTTTATGACTTTTAGTTGCATTAACTTTTTGAAGAAAATTACTGATAGCCTTCTCAAGTCCAAAATTCTCCAAAACATGAGGTGATAAATTATTAGAAATATCTTTAATACTCTTTATAGATTCCAAAATAACATTATCCATATTATCAAGAACTTCTTTTGAGAATTTATTTGGTTTTTGCTTTTTTAATACAGAAACTGACATTTTAACATTTGAAAGCAGTGGCCCTAAACCATCATGTAGATCTTTTGCCAATCTTTTACGTTCCAATTCTTCTGTTTGTACGACAACAGAGAGATATCTTTTCTCAGCAGCACGTTTCTCTTTCTCCATTTTATCCATATAGTTAAATATTTTGCTGATAAGAACAAGCCCGACAGCAAAAAAAGTAGCAGATGAAACTCCCAACCAAACATATAACATTCTATAATATGTCGGCTGAACATCAAAATAAAATGGCAAAGCTTCCAAGACCATTCTCATGAGTAATGAAGCAAAACACAAACTGATAAATATCCAAGAAAGATTATACTTTGTTTTTTTTGTCAGCTTAAGCGAAACGATAGCTGCAAATATCTGGAATATTACGGTTAAAAGTAGTACTATTTTTAAAAACATATACCCTGCTTTTATAAGACAAACTTACATAAAGTTTTTATTATTCGGACAAATAAGTGATATTAAGTATTTTTAGTATTTTTGGAACATGTCACAAATGCAAATCTTAGTTCTAAATTATGAATATCCTCCACTTGGTGGTGGCGCCGGTGTTATTACACAAAATATATCTGAGGGACTTGCAAAAAAAGGACATAAAATAACCGTACTAACAACCTGGTATAAAGGTGAAGAAGAAGATATTACTAATGAGAATCTCAGAATAATAAGATTAAAATCAAAAAGAAAAGACATTTTTCAGTCAAATCCAAGGGAAATGATATCTTGGATGATGAAATCTAAAAGTTTTCTAAAAAAACATCTTGTAACAAATAAGTATGACATCTGTTTTGCAAATTTCTCACTTCCGGGCGGTGAAGTTGCTTATAGTATGAAATTACAGTTTGGTTTACCATATGTGCTTATGTCACATGGTCATGACATTCCATGGTTTATGCCCGAACAAATGATGTGGTATCATGCTATCACATATCATTGGATACATAAAATCTGCCAGCAATCAAAAAGAAATTACGTCCAATCACAAGATATGAAAGATAATATTGATGCTTTTCTTGGAAAGTTTGCTTCTAAAAATAAAATCATTCATAATGGATGGAATAGCAGCATCTTTAAACCCGATTATTCTAAAAAATCAAAAGAATTTACACTTTTATTTCCGGGGAGATTGGTAAAACAAAAAGATCATATTAGTGTACTTAAAGCATTAAAAATAATTTCACAAAGTATTCCTAAGCTTAAGCTAATTATTTTAGGAGATGGAAAACTAAGGGAAAATATGGAATCTTATGTAAAAACTAACAAACTATCTGATAAAGTTATTTTTAAAAACTGGGTTTCTAAGGCTGAAATGCTGGAGGAATACCAAAAAGCTTCTGCCACAATACTACCTTCATTAAACGAAGGAATGAGTATTGCAACCCTCGAAGCACTTGCTTGTGGTCAATATGTTTTCGCAACCAAAGTCAGTAATAATGAAAGCTTAATCACTCCTGGAATTAATGGAGAATTTATAAACAAAAAAGACCCTAAGGATATTGCAGATAAAATTCTCAGCTTCTATAATGAAAAATTACTGAAATCATATTTGATAGATACTGATGAACTAAATAAATATCATCACTTATTTGAGTGGGAAAATATAGTTGATCAATATGAAGAAGACCTACTGGAGATTACTAAAAAATCCTAATAATAAGTTATAATTCTTTGTGTTTCTGAGATTTTCTCTCCACCCAAATAAACTATTTGCATTGTCCAATTACCATATGAATCATATTCGTATTCATATCTCGTTTCAGATGACATTTCAGGTGAATTTAAATATTCCATTTTTGAATTTATCAAACTACCATGATCATCATACTCGTTAATCAGCTTATAATTCTTCGAACCATCAGATAAAACAAATACAGAACAAATCAGATTTTCTTTTTTATATCTATTTTTAATTTTTGAAGCTTTTCCTGTTTCATCATAAAGTCGCAACATTTTAACCTGAGACTTACCATTATAAACTATGCCTGATTCCTTTTGCTTCTCGACACCCGTTTCTGTAAGTAAAATTCTCTCGTATTTGTTACCCTTTTTATTAAAATTTACCTGATAGCAACTTAAAATCTTATTTGAATTCTTTAAATCAAAAATACTTGTTTTCATACTTGATAGATTACCATTGTTATGATATTCATATTCAATTATTTCGCTTTCATTATTTGCGTTATTAATCTTACTAGTTTTAATAAGCCTTCCTTCAGAATCATAAAAATATTGCTTAATATAGTTCTCTATACTGATCTGATCGTCAAAGACAGGTTTTTTTACTGCTTCAGATAATATATTACCATCCTCTGAATATAAAAACTCAGATTTATAAACTAAACCTGTAATTTTATCTGTCCATTCAGTGCTCTTCTTTTTATCAATAATTTTATTGTCGACCTTACACTCCCATAATAAAGTATTCTCATCATTATAGATAAAGATCTTTTAGTGGTTTTTATTATACTCTATTATCTGTGATTTATCATTATAATAACTACCATCTTGAGACGCAGGCTGAATAGATTTTAGCTCGTTTCCATCCTCATCAAATAAATGAGATTCAACACCACTTTGCATTTGAATTTCGAGAAGCCGAACATTACCTTTTAATTTATAATCTGAAGTATTCTGAACAGTATAATCTACCTGTGAGTATGATATTTTTAGTAAACAGCAAACAATTATTAGAAAAGTCAGTTTTTTCATATGAATTCATTTTAAGAAACAAATTTACAATAAAAAGAATAATTTTAGTATTTTGTAATACTTATGAATCAAAAAATAAACATATTTTGGTTTCGCCGTGATTTAAGTTTAGAAGACAATCATGGTTTATATAATGCCCTAAAAGAAGACCTTCCGGTTCTTGCTTTATTTATCTTTGATACTGATATTCTTAATGAGCTTGATAAAGATGACTCTCGTGTTAGTTTTATCTATGAGCAATTAGTTAAAATTAATAAAAAACTAATAAAGTATAATTCATCAATATTAATAAAGCATGGAAAAGTATCAGATATTTTCTCCGAACTTAAAAATGAGTATCTAATACATGAGGTATACACAAATGAAGATTATGAACCATATGCTATTAATAGAGATTTAGATGTCAAACAGATCTTATCTTTAAATAATATTGGTTTCAAAGCTTTTAAAAATAAGGTAATATTCCACAAAAACGAAATCTTAAAAAAAGATGGTAACCCTTATACAATTTTTACTCCATATAAAAACAAATGGTTAGAAAACTTTGATTTAGATGATATTCCTGAATACCCATCAGAAAAAAAATTACAGAATTTTATAAACAAATCCTTTAGATTTCCAGAACTAAGAGAAATTGGTTTTTCTAAAGGAAAGTTTGATGTAAAGCCTTATACACTTGATAATATCGACAATTACAATAAACTGAGAGATTTCCCTGACAAAGATGCTGGTTCATATATTGGTCCTCACCTAAGGTTTGGAACAGAGAGTATTCGAAAGATTGTTAAAATTGCATCAATTAGAAATAAAACTTTTTTAAGCGAACTTATTTGGCGCGAATTCTTTATGCAAATATTGTTTCATTTTCCACATGTTGAAAATAGATCATTCAAAAGAGTTTTTGATAATATTAAATGGGAAAACAATGAAGATGATTTTCGAAAATGGTGTAAAGGTGAAACCGGTTATCCTATTGTCGATGCAGGTATGAGAGAATTAAACTCGAGTGGCTATATGCATAACAGAGTAAGAATGATTACTGCCAGTTTTTTGGTTAAACATCTGCTTATTGATTGGCGGTGGGGAGAAGCTTATTTTGCACAAATGTTATTAGATTACGAATTATCAAGCAATAACGGAAATTGGCAATGGGCTGCCAGTACAGGCTGTGATGCTGTACCTTATTTTCGCATTTTTAATCCTGTAACTCAACAAGAAAAATTTGATAAGGATGGCGTTTACAGAAATTCTCATTTGCCAAAAAACTATAATTTTAAACCATTAATCGAACATAAATTTGCCAGAGAAAGATGTTTAATCAGGTATAAAAAATCTAAAGAAAACTACAGTTAAATTTATCATCTAATAAATTTAGAATGCGGTTATTAAATTATTTCTTATTTTTACATTATCAAATTGTTGCACTATGTCAAAGCCATGTATACTAATTGCGGATGATTAATCTCTAAATTATTTATTTTATAAAGAGATCATCGATCAAGAGATATATGATATTATCTATGTTGACAATGGTAATGATGCCATCAAAACACTAAAAGAAAAAGGTGACAAAATATCCTTAATACTTATGGACATGAAAATGCCTGAGATGGATGGGTTTGAGGCTACCAAAGAAATAAGAAAGTTTAATACAGTGGTTCCGATAATTGCTCAAACTGCTTATGCATATAAAGATGATATCGATTCTGCATTATCGGCAGGTTGTAATGACCATATACCAAAACCTATACACGAGGAATTACTTATTTCAAAAATTGAAAAGTTTATCGGATAACTTATTCGGATCTTTGTCTTATAGCTTCATACAAAAACATACCCGCTGCAACAGAAACATTTAATGAATCAGTTTTCCCACTAGTTGGAATCTTATAAACATCTTTAATTCTTCTAATCAATTGCTGGGATACTCCCTTATCTTCAGCACCCATAACAATAGCTGTTGGTTGTTTCAAATCAGATTCAAATAAGTTTTTATAGGATTTTTCAGATGCTGCAACAACATTTAAACCCATCTGCTGTACTAAAATTACAGTATCAACGAGATTTTCCACTTTACAAACCGGAATATTATATAATGCTCCGGCAGATGTTTTAATTGCGTCTTCTGTCACCCTCACACTATTATCTCTTGGAATAACAATTGCATCTGCACCCATACATTCAGCAGTTCTTGAGATTGCCCCAAAATTTCTAACATCTGTTACACCATCAAGAATAATTATTAATGGATTTTTTTCTTCATCAAATTTTTCACTTAGCAGGTCCTCCAAATCATAATAACTAATTGGAGAAACATAGGCAACAACACCTTTATTATTTGCTTTAGATATCTTATCTATTCGTTCAGCAGGAACAAATTGAGCTTTTAAACCATTCTTCTTTAGTTCAGCATATAATTCACTTACAAGACTTCCTGTAAGATTTTTTTTAACAAGTACCTTATCAATCTATTTTCCCGATTTTAATGCTTCAATTACCGGTCTGATTCCAAATATATAATTTGCCATTTATTAATTAATTCTTAGTTATTGTAAATATTCTTCCATTTCGCCATGTTGTTAATGCTTGTCCCCATATAGTCTGATACATTGCATCCCGTCTTAGTCTGTATATTGTGTGTCCTGTAATACTTTTTCCTTTATCGAAAATAAAAAGAACTCCGGCAACATCTGGATTTTCACCATAAAACCACTCCTCACCGCTTGAACTCATATTGACAATTGTTGGTGGCCCAAGAATTACATATAGATTACCTCTATCTGTTTTCCATCCTTCGCGATAGTCACTAAAATACTTATTTGCTAACTCAACTCTTGTATAAAATACTCTAATCTGCTCGCGTGCAAATTTTTGATTATTTGATTTCCCTAACCAAAAATTATCAATTGACACTTTCAAGTTATCCTATTCCTTAATACTATTTAGTTCTCTATTTGTTGCTACAAGTTTTAAAGGTTCATACATGTCTGATAATATCTCTATCTCAGGAAATGTGTTTCCGGCATTCAATAAACAAAATACTCCCTCACTATTCGATGATGCTCTAAAAACATAATATCCAATCGAATCAAAACTTATTGAATCTCCAACAGTATATGTAAATAATGAGTCCGGCTCCGGCAAAACCTCTTCCGGATCAGCAATATAATAAGGTGGGATAACAATATAATCATCAAAACCATATAAACTGACATTAAAACTGTACTTGTCAAAGGTGTTAGAGCTTATTCTATAGTTTCTACCTGATTTGACAAAATTATCAAAAACAAGCTCATAACCATTTAGCTCTTTCTTTTCAAGGATAAATCTGTCATTAGAAAAATCGCTACTATTATCAATATCAAATATCATTCTGCTACCGCTATAAGCTTTGGGTCCGGTAAAACCAACAATTAGCTTATTTTGTGAACCTTTGATAAGGTTAATATTAAAACTTGAACCAATAAATCTTGCATCAACTCTAGGATTAATATTAAAAATATTAACTCCGGAGTCAACAATTTCAAAAGTTGCAACATCCCTTAAAGCATATTTAACAACTAATTTAAAGCTTGTATCCATCTGACTTTGAAGATTAGCTTTAATTTCTTCTGTAGATAGCTTAAAAAACACTGTAGCTTCAGTATCACTTTTAACAAACACCTTAACCTGAGGGTGTATGCTTGTTTCTGAAGGATTATACAATGAAGAAAAATTGTATTTATAAGATGGCGATTGTTCTACTTCAGCAATTTGAGGATTATAACATGATAATGCTATAATCATCAGTACAAATGATATAGGTATTATTGCTTTAATCCGTATCATCACCTAAATCAAATTTCTGATACATTTCTTTTCTAAACCTCTTCATATAAGTTGAGCTTCCAAGTCCATACTGATAGAAGATACCATTTTCCTTTAATTCTCGTTGATTTGGTTTGGTATCATAAACGATTTGGTTAAATGTTTCATCAGAAGAAATACCACTAAACGTTCCGGCAGTATATTTAAAATAATACCAAAGTTCATCTGTTGGTTCAAGTAACATCTCAAAAACATCTCCCCTACGGGATTTTTCAATCCTAATAAAACCAAAAACATATTTATTAACTTGATTCTTTCCAATATTTGCAATTCCTATTGGGCCATAATGTACAAACGAGCTTAATTCAGGATACCAAATAAAAGTCAACTCATTAAAAATAAATTTATCGGCAAGTTCTTTTTGTAGTTTTGAATAGTTACCTAAACTCTGATTTGAGAACCATTCATCAGCAACCTCTGTACCCAAATATTCTATCAATGCTCTTTCGTAAACATCATTTCGAGGATCTATACCTACCAGACCTGCAGTAGAGTTAAGTTTGTCTGACATATTCTCCATGGCACTTTTATTAAAATAAGCGTCCATAATCATTGAAACCTCAAACTCAGTAGTATCAGTATCAGGATAGTACATTACATTTCCAATCATATTAGGATTAAATAGGCCAAAATCTTTTTAGAAATTAACTCTACCATTTCCATATACATTACAAATTGATTTATGGATATGTATATAGTTTCCAGGAAGACTTGATTAACTTAATTTTTCTTTTGAAGCAATCATATACTTACCTTCTTCCTTGTCATAATTCAAGAAACCATGTGCTGTAAATAATTCCTCGTCGTATTGATTTCGTTTCTTTGTTAGAAATGCAGGATATACCTGATTAGAACTTGACAGTAAGAACCCAGCAGACAACCTTGAATTATTTATATTATAAGGCAAAGTATCAACCGGAATATAAATATCCTCAGTATCTACAAATGACTTGAATTTTAACCAGTTTGCTGCAGAAGTGTCGCATTCATATTTAATTTTAACTCCACCGTTAAACTCAAGGTCTTTTTGATTTGCAAAAAGATTAACCCCACCCTGGAAACCATAAAATGGGTTTAACATAAACTCATCAGGTTCAAGTATATCTCCTTTTGCATATGTTTGTCCGGAAGCATCAACAGCAACTTTTGTAAAATGAATAGTTTGTGGTATCAACGTATTGCCCATATAATCATAATCTCCATATGCAGTATATTCTCTTTTACCATAAATGCTAACCATAGCATTATAAATTGTATGATAACGAGTTGTAGAGTTAGCTATAATTTTTGCGTTCTCCAGCGGACGCATAACAGCATCTTTTTCAATGGTAACATTACCATCATCGGTATATATAGTTGCATCAGCAACACGAATAAACTTTACACCTTCAGCATAAATAATATGATCTTTATAATTATATTTCGCACGTGGAGCAACAAAACTTAATGAGTCCTGTCTTGGATGAACCGATGTAAACCTTGGACCTTCAAGGAAAATATCTTCCCATTCATTCGGACTAATGTTTTCATCTACATTTTCAAGCTTTTCAAGCACATCAGTATCTGCACTAATTTCTAGTTCCTGCTGATCCATATACCAGGTCATCTCATTCATTTCACTTATGTACTTATTCTTTGGAAATTTCCATATGGTTTTCTCTCCATTAGTTCTGAACAACCCTTTTCTTTCAATGAAATCAATATTTGCATTAACATTATCTGATTCAAAATCAGTATTTAGAACATTTACGGTATATAAATCAAAATCAGCAGTATCAGCCAAAACACCATCTTGTAAGAAATGGAATTCATCAGAACTTACTTTTGCTTTCTCGATATGCAATTTACCATTACCGTAAAGCCCATCTGATTTTACAATCAGGTCTCCATCCAAAATACCTTGACCGTCATACATCTCGAAATTGGTGGTATCCTTTTTAACAATAAATTCATCGTCTTCTACATTCCACCTAAGTGTATTGTCTTTACCTACAACTGATGGATATTCAACAGGTGATTTTTGTTTATTAAGCACAAAATTCTCTGAATGACCTTCCATATTGTCTAAGAAGAAGATTATATAATCGGCATCAACATCTGATGTTAAATAATCAATCTTACCTGCTCCTCTCAATCCTTCATTACTCAAATCAATTTCGTGGTAATATGTTGCTTTACCCTCATATAAAGGTAAACCCTGAGGTGGAGTGTCGTAATTAAACCCTAATGAAAAATCATTCTTTCGTAAACGCAAAGTCTCTTTTATTGGAGGGAATATACCTCCGGAATAAAGAGTCCCTTCAAAATGCAGATTTGCTCTGGAATATCCTTCAATACTATCTAATTCAAAAGTATCAACTTCAAAATAAAATTTATTTCGTGTATAAGCCCTGTCATAAACATCTTGTCTATCATAATATACATAGGTTTTATCCTTGGAAATAAATTTGGGGTATTCGGGAAAATCTTGTTTGCCAGATTTATTCATTGGCTCATCGATAAAGAACTCTCCATTTATTTGTTCCAGCTTATTCCTGACAATTGCAGGTTTATAGTTACCTTCAGAATCAAGAAAATCAGTTTCCGCAACCATTTTCATGGAATCACATTGTGTCAAATTTATCATAAATCGATTATAATCAAACTTAAAGTTACTACCGTAAAAATAAAACTGACCGGCTTGTATTGTTCCATCAAAAGTAAATGTTCTATTCTTTTTAAGATTGATTTTCTGATCACTTGGATACACCTTAACGCTTTGCGAATCAGATAAGTGGACTGATGGAACGCCTTCCATTTTTAAGTAAAAGTTAAGCAGACTTAACTCTGCATTTGCATCATTATCTTCCGTTTTTGAATAAAACTGAATAACATCAGAGTCTTTTGTCCCTCTGTGCGCCTCTACCATCTTCCAAGCCTCAGGATATACTTTAATTAGCTCTGTCTGAGAATCGTAACTTAAAAAACCCTGATAAGCAAGAGATAATACCATTTGTACAGTTTGCTGAGTACTATATCCAATATATTTTGCTAGATCATTTAGATAAAACTCTGGATATCCTGCCCATGCACTTACAAAACCTGTAATAACTACTAAAGGATGTTGAGGGTCTCTCTTTTGAATTTGCTTATACCTTTCTAATGTATAATAATCCGAAGACTCAAACAACACCTCATTCGGCATACCTGGAGTTTTAATCATTGTAAAATCAATTTTAAACTTCTCAATAAACCACTTCATCCAGGTAAAGTCCATATTTACATGATGATATGAGTTGCTAAAGTTAACCTTGGACATTCCTTCTTTGGTTCGTATCAATTCAAGAAAACCAATTTGATTATGAAATCTAAAAGTCAAACTTGGATGATATATAGAATCTTCGGCGAGTCGTAAAATAATTGCACAATCATCTGTAACAATCATCTTGTTATCAATATAAAATGCTTTTGAAAATGCTTCAAGTGAAATAGTATCGTTTTTTGTTATTGTCATTTTAGCAAGTTCATCTTTCGTTCCACTACCAATAAAACTTGAGCCGTGAATACTAAACCCTCCTTCATAATTAACACCGGGAACAATATCAACCAACTCAAAGTGCTGTGTATAACTGGTAAATTTTGGATAATCTGATTTTAAAGGATCATCAAGATTTCCTGCTTTATCTATTAACTTACCCATCAATGGTTGATCTTTAAAGAACATTGAGTTTGTAAATACTACAGAGTCTGCTGAATAAGTAACATTTCGCATATCGATAGAATACGAAGTCAATTTTGCTTGAATACTGTCTAATCCATATCCAACACGTTCCCAACCAACAATACCGCCTTTACCTTGCCATGTATTTTTCATAGGATAAAACACTGCATCTGTTTTATAGATTTTCAAACTGTCAACACCTTTAAAACCTATCAAATCTACATTATCAAATATGACTTTTAATTCTGTATCATAATCAATCAGAAATGAATTATTATTTACTTTCCACTTGCCTCTTGCAGTTTCAGATACAATATCATGAGCAATCAATTTATCAATTAATGTAATAAAGTCAGATACATCATTTAACTTAGGTCTTTTACCTGCATTTAATATTCCCAATAAGGCTTTTTCATAATCATCGTATTGTCCCTGATCGATATCTTTACGTGTAAAATTCAACATTACATCAGTATAGGCAACAAAGTTAGGATAGCCTTTACACCCTTTTGATGCCATAATATTTGCAGTATTGATAAACTGAGTCTTTTCGTCAGGTGTAAGACTATCGGTTTCCCAGAATTCACTGAATTCCTTACTCATGCTTTTAGCATTATCTCGAAATTCTCCGGTATAACCTAATTCCTTTTCATATGCACGTGCAAATTTCTCCGGATCTTCTGGAAAAACCTGAGCACTTAAAACTCCAAATACGAAGACTAAAGCAACTACTGAAAATATTCTCTTCATATGTTCAAATTATATTACCTATTACAGGTAGAGTTTATATAAAAACCGTACAGACATTCTAAGTCTGCTACAGTATCATTTCTTTGAAAAAACACAAGCATTCCAGCTGTCTTTAGTAATACTTTTTACAAAAAACAAACCATTATCATTACATACCTTCTCAATTTGATCCAACTCAGTACTAAAAAACCCACTCAACATCAGTACAGAACCTGCATCCATACACTTTGAATATTGAGGAATATCATTCTTTAAAATATTAAGATTGATATTGGCTAAAACGAAATCAAATTTCTTTTGCGGTATTGAATTTACATCACCTCTTATAGATTGAATATTATTTATTTGATTTCTCTCAGCATTTTCAACCGTATTTTCATATGCCCATTCATCAATATCTATTGCTACAATAGGGTCGGCACCTAATAGTGCAGCATAAATAGCTAATACTCCTGTTCCACATCCCATATCCAAAACAGAAGCCTCTGACAACGAATATTCTGACAACAGCTTACACATCATATGAGTTGTTGCATGGTGACCAGTCCCAAAGGACATCTTAGGCTCTATTAAAATTGTATGCTCAGTATCGAATTCCTGATTATGAAAAGGAGCTTTAATCGCAAGTTTGTCTTCAATAATAATTGGATTGTAATTAGTTTCCCATTCCTTATTCCAATTTTGCTGCTCAATTTCCTTATGAGAATAATTTAAACCATAAGCATTCATTAACATCACGGTTTCATTTTTATCAAACGAATCAACCGGAACATAAGCAAATAAAGTTTTTTCTTTTTCTGAAAAGCTTTCAAATGACTGCTCTGCAAGAAATGCAACAACAATTTCCTTTATGTATTCTTTTTCTTCAGGTATTTCAATAGTTAACTCAATATAATTCATCTAAATAGCCTTATAAATATCAATAAAATCTTCTTTTTTAAGTGAGGCTCCACCAATTAATCCACCATCTATATCATCTTGAGAAAATAATTCTGCTGCATTTGCTGGTTTAACGCTTCCACCATACAAAATGGAAATTTGATCAGCAATATTTTTATCATAGATTTCAGCCAATATACTACGAATAAAAGAATGCATTTCTTGTGCTTGCTCAGGACTGGCAGTTTTACCAGTTCCTATTGCCCAAACCGGTTCATAAGCAATTACTGTCCTTAAAATATTAAAGCTATCTGTCTTTGCTAATGATTTTTCTAACTGGTCTTTCACTATTTCGAAATGCTTATTGCTTTCACGCTGTTCCAGAGTTTCGCCACAGCATAAGATTGGAAAAAGCGCATTTTTGTGCGCCTGAGCTAATTTCATCGCAATCACATCATCTGTTTCGCCAAAAATTTGACGCCTCTCACTATGTCCGATAATTACATATTGAGCCCCTAAACTCTTTATCATTATGCTTGAAATCTCACCAGTATATGCTCCATTTTCAAACTGCTAACAGTTTTGAGCTGCAACAAAAATCTTACGAAAATCCACTTCTTTAACACATGCATCAATATGTGTATATGGAACTCCTATTACTATTTTGACATTAGAGTCAAGTTTTTCCTTACTGAAAAACTCATTAATTCCTCTGGCTAATTCAACTCCCTCTTTTGGAAGTGTATTCATTTTCCAGTTTCCTGCAACTATTTTACTTCTCATATATTAATTTTTACTTATATACTTATTTTGCAGCATCCATGTGTAAAATATATGAAAGATTGCCATCAATAACAATAATGCAAGTGCATAAGTTAATGCAAGTGTATTTTCAGCAACGGCTCTTTGGCTCGTAATAGAGAGAGCCATTAAATCTTTATTCAAATCGTTTACATCAGGGATATTCTTTGAGGACCATTTATCGATAATTGTTCCATTCTTTAATAATACAAGACCTGGATTTGAACGAACTACTGTTTTTAGTGTAATTGGGTCGGTATTATAAAAATCATAAACAGGATCATTCGTTTTTACAAATTCTGCAATTTCTTCAGCATTTGAGGCTGTAAGACAATAAAATTTTATCACTTCAGTCTGACAAAAAGCTGCGATTTCATTTATTCTATCCAGATTTTTAGTCTTAGCATCATCAACGTGAGTCATAACAAGGAAGAAATAATAACCTTCATCTGCTAAAACAAGATCTGTAATATCTTCACCATAAGGAATTGCTGCACCAGAGCTTTCTGTAGGATAAAATGCATCAAACCACATATATGTTTCATCAGGACGATTATATATACTAAATGTTTCCTCATCTCCTCCAGGAGTCAAATAAATAACTTCTACTAAATCAGGGTCTAAGTCTGTTTCATAAATAATCTGTTCAAACACCCATGTACTATCCGGTAAATTATCAATATAAAATGTTTCAGTTTCCCCATCTTTTGAGTAAATTAACTCTGCATCAAAAAGATTCACATAAGTTTCTTCTACAGGTTCTTGACTATATCCAGGAACATAAACAGGTTCAATTGTAAAATCGTGAATAGGTGGTTTGTAACCTTCTTTCACAAGTTTATGCTCAGCATCAACAAATGTCCATGTTGAATCGGGCAAGGTTTCAGCAGTAAATTCTTTTTGCTCACCATTCTTCTCATAGATAAAAACACTTTCGTAAACATCTACATTATTCTTTTCTTCGTCCGGAACAATCATACCCTCAGGAATATTAGCCCCAATATGATATGGACGAAAATCGATAATTGGAAGGTTATTTAAGCTATAGAAAGCCAACCAGAATGCCATTCCAGCAAAAAAGAAACCGAGTATCCATTGCCAAAATGGCCGATAAAATGGATTAAAGTTTTTTCGTTGCCAAAATATTACACAAACAAAAGCTAATATTATCAGATTTTTAAAGAATGTTTGCCAATTAGTTAAAATCAAAGCGTCTCCAAAACATCCACAATCTGATACTGGATTTGCAACTGCTAACCAAAGTGTCAAAGGAGTAAATAAAGCCATGAAGATTAATGCTCCCCATGATGAAATTTTGGGAACCAGATTAAATAATAAGGCAATACCTAAAACTAATTCTGCTACACAAAGTAAAATTGCCAAAGTTAATGCAGCTCCGCTCAAAAACTCCAGATTCATAGCAACAAAATAATCTGTAAATTTATAAGCAGACCCTAAAGGATCAACAACTTTAACAAAACCCGAATAAATAAAAACAAGCCCTACAAAAATTCTGCTTAGATTTCTTAAAAACTTCATATCTCGTGTATTTTTTTAATTAAACATTAATCAAATTCCTTTTTTCAAGCTCTCCAACGATCAGTTGAGAAATGTTATCAGGAGGCAAAATCTCACCATTTTTTCCACTACAATCAATCCGCACAAAATCCTCATCATTTTCAATTGCCTTTAAATATGTCTTTTTTACTTTTGACTGAAAATCCAAATCTGCTTCATGAATATCTATTTTACCTTCCAGATAATCTCTGTCTTTACCACTCCTGTTCTCAGTCAATCTTTTCTTTGTAAATTCAAACGGCACATCAAGAAAAATACTCAAATCCGGTTTTGGAATCTTGAAATAATTGTACTCTAAATCAAAAATCCATTCAAATAATTTATTTGCTTCCTCCTCGTCCTTCTGCTTGGCGCATTGAAAACCAATATTTGAATACACATATCTATCATTTATTACAACTTTCCCTTCATTTTGCCAATTATTTATCTGATCAGCTAAATTATAACGATCTCCTGCAAATAATAGTGCCACTAAATAAGGATCAACATCATTTAATCCCCCAAATTCACCACGTAAAAATCTCGAAATCATATTTCCAAATATTCGCGAATCTGATGTAGGTAAATGTATATACTCTGACTCAATCTGTTTACTTGTCAGATATTGCTTCAATAAATCTATCTGGGTAGATTTTCCGGCACCATCCAAACCTTCGATTACAATAAAAGACATAATCTCAATTTTACAATTTCTAAATGCCAAATTTATAAATTTTAAAGCATTTTACCATGAATAATATCAGCTATTTATTAACTTGTTTTTAAGACAGGAGACCGAAGATCGAAGACCGAAGTTGACCGCAGTACAAGCCTTTTTGAATATATGTAAATGCGCACGGCCGTGTGCATTTACAATATCTCCCAAGCTCCCCCTAACATACTTCCGCCTCCCGTCTTCGGTCTTCTCAACTTTTTTCTATCTTTGAAAAAAAAAATGACAATAAATATCAAAGGACATCTCATTGATTTACAAAAACCTCTTTTAATGGGTATTCTTAATTTCACTCCTGACTCGTTTTATCAAGGAAGTAGAGTTAATTCGGACACCGAATTAAAGAATAAAATTCAGAAAATGTTTGATTATGGTGCTGATATAATTGATGTCGGAGGTATGTCATCGCGTCCGGTAGCAAAAATCATTAATGAAAAAGAAGAACTGAAAAGATTAGAATCGGTATTTAAACTAATAAACAATAACTTTGCTGATAAATATTTTTCAATAGACACAATTCGTTCATAAATTGCAAAAATTGCCGTTAAAGATTATGGGATCTCAATCATTAATGATATTAGTGGAGGAGAATATGATAATAAAATGTTTGAAACTGTTGCAGAATGTAAAGTTCCTTATGTTATGATGCATATGAAAGGGACTCCTGAAAATATGCAAGATAAGACAGATTATAAATCACTGACAGATGATATTATTTTGTATTTCTCGAAAAAAATGAAACAATTAAATTCTCTTGGAGTAAATGATGTAATTTTAGACCCCGGTTTTGGATTTTCTAAAACAATTGATCAAAACTTTGAACTCCTAAACAAACTTGAAGAATTTGAAATTTTCAACCTCCCTATATTAGCAGGCTTATCGAGAAAATCAATGATTTGGAGACACTTAAACACAAGCCCAGACAAAGCTCTCAACGGAACAAGTGTTTTAAACACCATTGCTCTTCAAAAAGGTGCTGATATTTTGCGCGTTCACGATGTTAAAGAAGGGCGCGAAGTTATTGATTTGTTTCAAAAAACGATAAGCTCTTAATAATAATAAATATTTCTAATAGAAGCTAAAGCGCGACTCCGATCGCGTTTGAACAACAAATCCCAAAAATGCTATTAACTTCCCCTGATTGCATATTCAATAAAAAATAATAATTTTGCATTATGCTGGCAGCATTTATACATATAAGATTTCTTGACATTCTGGATATATTTCTGGTAGCATTCTTATTATATCAGCTATATACTCTAATTAAGTGTACTGCTGCAATGAGAATATTTGCCGGAATCTTTCTGATTTATCTTACCTGGTTGCTAGTAAAAGCAATGAAAATGGAGCTTATTGGCACCATTATGGGACAGGTTATAGGTGTGGGTATGATTGCCCTTATTGTTGTGTTCCAACAAGAAATACGACAATTTTTACTAATGATAGGAAACAGATATGTTAAAGGCGGCACATTCCGACTTATACGTAACTCACGCTTTCAGTCCGGGTATAGCACAGTAAATATTGAAAGAATTACTCAGGCTTGTATTGAATTATCAAGAACAAAAACAGGCGCATTAATTGTTATCTCAAGAGATGCATCACTAAGAACGTTTGCTGAAACCGGTGAAATTCTAAACTCAGATATAAACACACAGTTAATTAAATCTATTTTTCATAAAGATGCACCATTACATGACGGTGCTGTATTAGTTTCTGATAATAAAATTGTTGCTGCCAAGTGCATTTTACCATTATCCTCAACCTCTGATTTACCTAAAGAATACGGTTTAAGACACCGGTCTGCACTTGGAATGTCAGAAGTTACAGATACAATAACCATAGTTGTTTCCGAACAAACCGGTAATATTGCAGTAGCCAGAAGGGGAAAAATCTACAAAGTGACTCAACACGAAAGAATTAGCAAAATTATTACAAGCTTCCTTAATAAGACCGGGGATTAGAAGATGACGGTGAAGGTTGATAATATGCTAAACAATACTAAACGCTCCATTCGAAGCTAAAATCTTTTAACTTCAAACTCTAAGTACTTTAGCTCACTCCGAACTCTCCCTTACCTCAAACCTTTTTTCATATTAAAATCACTTGTCCCTTGAATTTTACTTGAATTTTTAAGAGACTTCATAATATCTCCTATCCTGTTTGGATTCTTTTCATAGGAAATATCAATAAGAAATTTGTTAAACCCTTTAGATTTTAACTTGGATATATTATGCGTTAAAGATACAGGCTGATCAGGATAAATGACTGTAAATACAGATTTAACAACTTTATGATATTTTTTACCCGTATTATCTCTTAAAATATCACCCGACTTAACTGGCATGCGCGAATAAAACAATTCAGGGTAAAAGAAAATCGTGATTATTCCATTTCTATCACGTCCTTTTAGCAAATTCGGATATTCATTCTCATAAGGGTAAATATATTCTTTTGCTCCTTCTGACTGAATAAAGTTTATTGCAATATCATTCAAAGCATAAACAGACTCATTTGTAATAAATTCCGCTCCATTAGGCAATAATTCCTTCTGAGATATATGACTTAAGGAGAATTGTTTTAATCCTTTAGCATTTAAATCAGCTATAACAGAACGATATTCGTTTAAATTAAGTTCACTAATATATTTTGGGAGTTCTATTATCAACTTTGATTTTAGTTTTGAATCTATTCCCGCTTTTATCAATTCTTTCAGTGAGCGTAAATCCGACTTTAAAATGATACACTCAAATTGATTTGCCGGAATTAAAAGGCCGTTAACATCAGAAGTGCGCAAATAATATTTTTCTTTTGATGAATTTTTGTTTTTCAACTTAAATGTTGATACAATTTTCTGTGATTGTTTAAAATTCAGGTTTGTTGTTATAAATGCTTTTCTGGGGAGGTCAATTTTATATTTAAATTGCTTTGTACCTACAATATAAACCTCATCATCAATATTAAGCCCTTTAATATCACAATTAATAAAATAATCAGATCCCGAATGGTAGATTTTGTCAATATTTACAAAATTTGCTTCTGTATCTTTTGCATTCCGGCATCTTAATCTGTGATATTCTTTTATCTCAACTTCTGATTTTACCTTAAAGCCATTTTCGTCAAGCTCATAAATCCTACCAACAAATATACCAGCACCTTGATTTTCAGTAATTGCATTATCAAGCTTTTTACCAACAAACCAACTTGTTTTTTCTCTTGCAAAGTCAAACCTTAGCAGTTCTTTAGCTTCCTTAATCTTTTCATGATTGTCAATTGCCATTCTGTATGCTTTAGCTGTTACATATGCATAATCAGCTGACTTCATTCTTCCCTCGATTTTTAAAGAACTTATACCTATCTCAGATAGTTTTGGAATATAATCTATTAATTCCAAATCTTTTAAACTAAAAACATTCCCGGCATTGTTCTCTGTTTTAAATTCCCTCCTACAAACCTGTGCACACATACCTCGATTTGCAGAAAATCCACCTAAATACGAGCTAAATAAGCATTGGCCTGAAAATGAATAACAAAGAGCCCCATGTACAAAAATTTCAATTTCAGAAGGAGCTTTCTTTTTTCTTGAGATCATTTCAAGTTCAGGGAAGTTGACTTCACGTGACAAAATTGACCTTTTAACTCCATGTTTCCTTAAATATTCAACACCTATCGAATTATGTATTCCAAATTGTGTACTGGCATGAGCCTCAATGTTCCTGTATAGTTTTTTTACAAAATTTAAAACTGCAAGATCCTGAAAGATTATAGCATCAACTCCGGATTTATTAAGCAGGTTTATTGTGTTTAATATTTCAGGTAGTTCACTGTTTTTTATAATTGTATTTAAAGTTACATATACTTTTTTATTCCGCCTGTGTGCTTCCTGACAAATATTATAAATATCAGCAAAACTAAAATTTTTTGCACGACTTCTGGCGTTAAAGTTCTTTACTCCAGCATAAACAGCATCAGCACCTCCTTCCATTGCAGCGAAGAACATTTCCATTGAACCGGCAGGTAATAATAACTCAGGTTTACGCATTTAATTACAAATATTTAGCAAAAGTATAATTGTTTATTAAATTTTAGTTGGATTTTTAAAAAGATAAAGTTTTTTTCCCTACATTTGTTTGTATAAAATGTTACTGATATGAAAAATTATATTTGTCCAAAATGTGGTGGTCACTTAAGTATAGGAAATGAAATTATATTTTTGACCAAAAATAATAGTGGTGATTATGCAATAGTTTTATTAAGCACAGAAATCGGTGATTACAGTTTTCGTAAAAACGATAATGTTAATTTTGAAGCAGGAGACCATGTAAATTTCATTTGCCCTATCTGTTATGAGAATCTCAATGCAGAAGAATATGACAGTAACCTTGCTAAAGTAATTATGGTTGATGAGACTGGTAAGGAATCTAATATTGTCTTTTCAAAAATACTTGGTGAAAAAGCTACATACTCTGTTCATGAAAAAGGTGTAGAAGCTTATGGTGACCATAAGGATAACTATTTGGAAAAGATGTAAAAGTAAACACAACATAAAAAAATAAGGCAAGAAAATCTTGCCTTATTTTTTTGCCCAAATCTTTGGGTTATCTATATTACTTCATAAGCTCCACAAAATACTTATAGAACAAAGGAATAGTTTTGATTCCGTTAATAAAGTTCTCAACAGGATAGTTTTCATTTGGAGAGTGAATAGCATCGCTTTCTAGACCAAATCCCATTAATACTGATTTAATACCAAGAACTTCCTCAAAAGTTGAGATAATTGGAATACTTCCACCGCTACGAACCGTTACCGGACGTTTTCCAAATACATCTGAATATGCTTTTTCAGCAGCTTTATATGCGGGTAAATCAATAGGACACACATATCCCTGACCACCATGTAAAGGAGTAACTTCAACTTTAACATAATCAGGTGCTATAGATTCTAAATGTTCTTTAAATAATTTTGAAATCTTAACATTATCTTGATGTGGAACTAAACGAGTAGATATTTTAGCCTGAGCTATAGAAGGAAGTACTGTTTTTGCACCTTCTCCAGTATATCCACCCCATATACCACATACGTCAAAACTAGGTCTGATTCCAGTTCTTTCACCAGTAGTATAACCTTTTTCACCTTTTAATGCTTTCACATCAATTGCATCTTTATATTCTTGCTCACTAAATGGAGCTTCGGCTAATAGTTTTCTTTCTTCAGCAGAAACCTCAAGAACGTCATCATAAAAACCAGGTATTGTTACCTTACCATCCTCATCCTGTAAGTCTGCAATCATTTTACTTAAAACATTAATTGGATTTGCAACAGCACCACCAAAAAGCCCACTATGTAAATCTTTATTAGGACCTGTAACTTTAACTTCCCAATATGATAAACCTCTCAATCCTGTAGTAATACTAGGAATATCACGAGCAATCATACCTGTATCTGAAACAAGGATTATGTCTCCTTTAAGCATTTCTTTATGTTCTGCACACCATTTTCCTAAACTTGGTGAACCAATTTCTTCTTCACCTTCTATCATAAACTTAACATTACAAGGTAGGGTGTTCGTCTTAATCATCAATTCAAATGCTTTTGCATGCATAAACCCCTGACCTTTGTCATCATCTGCACCACGAGCCCAGATTTTACCATCTTTAATAACTGGTTCAAAAGGTGGATTGTTCCATAAATCTATCGGATCAACAGGCATAACATCATAGTGAGCATAAACAATAACTGTAGGCAAAGCCGGATCAATAATTTTTTCACCATAAACAACAGGGTTACCATCTGTAGGCATAACTTCTGCTTTGTCTGCACCGGCTTTTAATATTGACTCTTTCCAATATTCAGCACATTTAATCATATCCGGTTTATGGTCCTGAATTGAGCTAATTGAAGGTATTCTTATCAAACCAAACAGTTCTTCGAAAAACCTTTCTTTGTTTTCTTAAATGTAATTGTTAATGTAATCCATTCTATTTAAGTTTTAATTAATATTTAGTAACAAATGCGTTCGAAAAATAAAAATGTAATCTTACTCCTGCAACCTGATATCTTTTATTAAAGCTACCATAAAAAGATGTTCCAATACAAAGATCGTACAAGTATTTGAAAGTTAGTTGAACTTCTGTAACTGCACCTAACTGATAATTAATCTTACTGGAAGCATCAGTTTCTGGAATCCATGATATAGCAAAGGAAGGTCCAATAAAAAAAGCAAAATTATACCATCTATCTTCAAAACGTATCCCTGCACCTCCATAAATATCATTTAATTGTTCCATCGGTCTTGCTAAAAATAATTTTGGCTCTGGTGAAGCATGATGCCATCCTGCATTGAAATACAGCGCTCTATACCTCCAATAAAAACATAATTGCATATTATAATTCAATGTACTTTTGTTCAAATGAAGACTTGGCCCATAACCAAATGTAAACCAGTTGCTACCGGTATTGTATATATTGTCTCCATATTTAACCTCAGGAAACATTTTATCCCATTTGGATAATTGACCTGTTGTCCTTGGTGTGTTAGAACCATCCTGTCCGAACAGTTGAACTACACTTAGACCAACTATAACAAACGATATTATTAAACTTCTTATTTTCACTTAGAGTAATTTTATCAACAAATATAACTATCAAAACGTAAGTAATGAAATAAAATTATGTAAATATCCAAATAAAGATTTGAATCCGAGTTTATATGATAACTTCACAATAGGTTGTTAATATACAGCGTTATTTAACTAAAAACTCAGGTCTAATTTTAATATCTTTGTAAAGTACTTAATTAAATTCTACCTATGGCAAAGAAAAGCACTACCAAAACAAAAAAAACATCCAAGACCTTTATCTTAGATACTAATGTTTTACTTCATGATTTTAAATGTCTTTTTAAATTTGAAGAAAATGATATTGTTATTCCTTTAGTTGTTCTGGAAGAGTTAGACAAGTTTAAAAAAGGTAATGATTTAATTAACTTTCATGCGAGAGAGTTTACCAGAAATATTGATAAACTTTCTGGTGATGATTTCTTTAAAAAAGGTGTTAGTCTTGGCGAAGGATTAGGTCGTCTGTTTATTGAACCGGGAAAACCATTCTCTGAGAAATTAATAAATAATTTTCCTGAGAAAAGACCCGACCATATGATCTTATCAGTCGCAGAATATTACCTTACTCATTATCCCGAAAAAAACCCTACCATTGTTACTAAAGATATAAACCTTAGAGTAAAAGCAAAAGCATTAGGAATCAATGCTGAAGATTATAAAAACGATCAGGTTGAAAACGTCGATAAATTAAACAGAGAAGTATTAACTGTAAGTAGTCTGGAAAAAGAAATTATAAACAAACTATACGAGAATAATGATGGTGTTCCACTTGACGAACTTCGTGAGAGTCTGGAACCACATGCAAATCAATATTTCATTTTAAAAAATGGTTCTTCTAGTGCCCTTGCTCACTACAATCCTGTGACAAAGAACGTTGAAAGGGTTATGAAAACTACTGTTTACGGGATTGAGCCGCGCAATGCAGAACAAGCATTTGCAATAGATGCCCTTTTACGTCCTGAAGTATCTCTGGTAAGTTTAACAGGCAAGGCTGGAACAGGAAAAACACTACTTGCTCTTGCTGCTGCATTACATCAAAGAAGAGATTTTCAACAGATTTTTCTTGCACGTCCAATAGTTGCTTTATCCAATAAAGAAATGGGGTATCTCCCCGGTGATGCAAAAGAAAAGATAACACCATATATGCAACAACTATTTGATAATTTAAGTGTAATTAAACATCAATATAAAGCTCAAAGCCCTGACTTTAATAAAATTGATGAGTTATTACAAAGTGAGAAATTGCTTATTGAACCACTTGCTTATATCAGAGGTAGAAGTTTATCAAAAGTATTCTTTATTATTGACGAAGCTCAAAACCTAACACCACATGAGATTAAAACAATTATCACTCGTGCTGGTGAAGGAACCAAGATTGTATTTACCGGAGATATCGGTCAGATAGACTCTCCTTATCTTGATGCAAGATCAAACGGATTAACATATCTGACAACAAAAATGAAAGGTAAGGATATTTTTGCACATATAAATCTTGTAAAAGGAGAAAGATATTATCTCGCTGAATTAGCAAGCGACCTATTATAGAAAATTAAAAAATAATTATTAAAAAAAGACTGAAAAATGAAAAATAGCATGGAGCATAGTGCATGGAGCATAGTAGCCACTTGAAGGGCCCTATGCCCCATGCCCCTTGCTTTTGCTCTGGCAAGCTTAATTTATAATATTCAAAGCGAACCATTCTCATATAAATACTAAAAACTAACAATGAACCCAAAAACTGCAATAGTCATATTAAATTGGAATGGTAAGAAGTTTCTTGAGAAGTTCCTGCCAACTTTAGTTCAGCATACTAATCCTGAATTAGCAGAAATTTGGGTAATAGATAATGATTCGAAAGATGATTCAGTTAGTTTCCTTGAAAATAACTTTTCGAGTATAAAACTCATATTACTTGATAAAAACTATGGTTTTACTGGAGGATACAATAAAGGTCTAGCACAAATAAAATCAAAATACTATCTGTTATTAAATTCTGATATCGAAGTACCTAGAAATTGGTTAGAACCATTAATAGATTTAATGGAATCAAATGAAAGCATTGCAGTTTGTGGTCCAAAGTTACTTAGTTACCACGACAAATCCATGTTTGAATATGCAGGTGCTTCAGGAGGTTTTATCGATAAACTAGGATACCCTTTTTGTAGAGGTCGAATATTTGAAACTTGCGAAAAAGACCAAGGTCAATATGATAAATTATCAGATTGTTTCTGGATAAGTGGAGCTGCTTTAATGATTAGGTCTGAAATTTTCAATAAAATTTAAGGGTTCGATGATGATTTTTTTGCCCATCAGGAAGAAATCGATTTATGTTGGCGAGTTCAAAATCTGGGATATAGAATTGTATGTGAACCAAAATCATATGTTTACCATGTTGGTGGTGGAACTCTACCAAAGTCTAATCCTTTTAAAACATTTCTCAATTTTAGAAACAATTTATTCCTAATAAAAAAGAACCTACCCAAAAAGTCGGGTATAAAAGTACTATTTATTAGATTTATTCTTGATCATGTTGCTGCATGGAGAATGATTTTTCAAGGTAATATTAAAGAATATTTCGGAGTTGTTAAAGCATGGTTACATTTCTGGTTTAAATCTAACAGTATAAGAAAAAAACGTAAGTTGTTAAAATCCAAGTCAACAAAGTATTTGAATTCACTATATAACAGAAGTATTGTTTTCGATTATTATTTAAACAAGAAAAAGTCTTTTAAAGATCTGAAAATTGACTAATTACTTCTTTTAATTCTCGTAATACCATTGCTGTTGCTCCCCAGACAATCTGATCATCAAAAGCAAATGAAGGTGCATCAATTATCATTTCTCTTGCTCTTACCGGTCTGACAGATTCATCTGCAAGCATATTAAACAAATCGACGGTAAAAATCCTGTTTACTTCATCTTCACATCTGATTAGCTCTTCGATATGATCTGTAGTGCAAATAACAGGTAAAACACTATATCTGCTGATAGGAATTTGTACGGGTGTCAAAGAGCCAATAATATTATCTCTTGAAATTGAAATACCTACTTCTTCATGTGCTTCACGTAAAGCTGTTTCAATTAAATCAAGGTCTGTTTCTTCTCTTCTGCCACCCGGAAAAGCTATTTGTCCCGAATGTGGTCCTGCATCAGGAACTCTCTCAATTAAAACAGTCTTTACTTCTCCTTTTTCCTCAGATAAAACAATTAAAACAGCAGCATTCCTAAGTTTTTGATTATAATTAAAATACTCCGGAACATTATCAGGGAAATATGGAATAATCTTTTTATGTGCAGACATTCCGGGCAAAGGTTTACATAGCTCTTGCTTTAAATGCTTTCGAAGTGATTCTATGTCAGTTTTCTTATCAATCATTATAAATAAAAGGCAGACTTAAGTCTGCCTTTATAATTATCTTATTTTCTAACTTTTCGAATAAAGTCTTCAACCTCAGGTACTCCTCCCTGATAAACCAAATAACCATTATAAGGTTCTCTTTCGGTAATTTCATCGTTAACAGGAGTCAACATCAAATCTTTTACGACTTCATGATCATCTGATTGTCCTAATGCCCAACCTAATTTAATATATGCAACCTCTGGAAGCATATTACCGGCAGGAATAATCCCCATTGCCATCATATCTCGACCAGTATCATATACGTACATTTGAACGTATCCCCAAATAGTCTGTAGTGTCATATACATATGTACACCGGCAGCTTGAGCACGTCGAATTGCAGGATATATATCTTTATTAACATGACCTAAACCTGTACCAACAAAAACAATCCCTTTATAACCGGCATCAACCAATGCATCGATAACATCAGGTTTCATTCCTGTATAATAATATACCATTGTCACTTTATCAGAAAAGTAAGGTTTGATGTCAACCTTCTTATCGTCTCGACGTTTGTTATAATTTTTCTTTATTGGTGTTATACCCTGACGTGTAACCATTGCTAAAGGAGTATCGCCAATTGTACGGAATGTTGAACGATATGATGAGTGCATTTTACGTACTCTTGTTCCTTTATGCAATAAACCATATTCATCAGATGTTGGGCCAAACATACAAACCTGTACTTCTGCAATATCAGAGTCCCCGGCAGTTTTAATAGCATGCATTAGATTTAATGCTGCATCGGAACTAGGACGGTCTGATGATCGTTGTGACCCTACTAAGACTACAGGAACAGGCAAATTCTGACACATAAATGTCAAAGCAGCACCTGTATGATGTAGGGTATCTGTACCATGACCTATAACTATTCCATCAATACCTTTTTCTATTTCCCTACCAATCGCTTTAGCTAATGACATATATTGCTCAGGCCCCATATTTTCACTAAATACAGCAAAAATCTTTTCCGTTTCAAGATTACAGATATCTGCAAGCTCAGGAACAGCTCCGTATAATTCGCCCGGAGAAAATGCAGGAATAACAGCTCCAGTACGATAATCAAGACGTGATGCAATTGTACCTCCTGTACCAAATAGTTTTACATGTGGTAATCCTTCGGTATATGGGAACTCCTTCTCAGGAATAGCATAATTTGCCTTCTTATATCCTACCTCTTTCATATCGATTATTGTATTAATATCGATACCAATATTGTATCCGGTTATTACCTTCATTACAATATGTTCATCATCATCATTGACGGCACGAGGTAAGATTGTTCCTTTAAATTCGCCTCTGGTAGTATTCATTTCTGCCTGACCCCAAACACGAACATTATATTTCTTTAGCATTTCTAAATAACGTCCTTTATAACCCTGAAAAAAATCTTTATTATCCATTTAATTGAGCTTTCTTTTATTGAATTTTGTTTTCAATCTATTTAATAAGTTCTGTAAGATCTATATTACCTACAGCTAAAGGACGAATTTGTCCCATTATCCATGAAGCTTTGTTTTTAGAGTTATTATTTCTAGCTTCTTTATCAAATTTCTCAGCTAAAAATTCAATCTGAGAAATCAACTCTTCCTTCGAACGCTTTTTAAACTTCATAGTAGTTAAAATAGATTCAAAATCCATATTTGGATGTTGATACAACTCAGGTAACATTGCTTTCACAAGTGGGCAGTGGTAATTATTATCCTTTAAGAATTTGATTAGGTCAATAACTCTTGAATAACAAAAACCATCACCTGCTTCAAAATGTCCTTCCACAAATTTTAATTCATGTCCAAAGATTCTACCTGCAGATTTTGGTTCTATACCTAATTCCTCAATTGCTTGTTTAACAAAAGGATAAAGGTTTTTACTTAGTAAATAATGATATGTATCTTCCGGAATACCCCATTCAATATATTCAGCAAGTCTGTCTGCTACATCAACCGGAATATTTTTACCAAGGCTCTCAATATGCTCAGGTGCTAAAGGAATTGGCATTGAGTCAGTATCGGGATACATTCTGTCTGCACCTGGTAATACTCTTTCAAACATTGTTGTGCCATCCTCAAATTACTTACGTGTTTCATTTGGAATACCTTCAAATGCCATTTGACATCTCTCTTCAATAGTTTCCAAAGCTGTCTCAACATCATCTTCAGGAGCCCAGAAAATCATCATTGCATCTTTTTCCTCATCCGAATCAAGAATCATTTTGATTATTTCCATATCTTCTTTAGTGATAATCTGCTGAGGTAACTATGTATGAACCATATTTGGTTTTTCGATACATGCAATAACTTTAAGTCTGTCTGAAATTTCCTCTGCAAACATAATTCCAGGCTGATTAAACCAGGAAAGAATTCCTTTAAATTGAGGTAGGTTTACTGCAACCAGCTTATATCCATTATCACGAGCGTCTTTAATTGCCGGATGTGTAATTTTAAATGCATCAAAATCTAATAAAGCATGCTCAATTTTCCACGATTTTGGTTTCTTAACTCTTTCTAACAATTCGTCACGCATACGTAGTAAGGACCATTGTCTGAAACTTTCATTATGAGTTAATTCAGGAATCCACTTTGTATGTGCAACACCCTTAATTTCAACTCTGGTACCTCCTGTACAGCTTACATTAACATCCTGACGTCCTGCTCCCATTCCAGTTCTGACTTTATTTGTCGAACGGTTAAGAAAACGGATATAATCACAGGCTTCTTTCACCTCATCAGGGTTTACCATATCAGGATATGTTACGGTTTCAATTAGCGGCATACCCAGACGATCAGTTTTATAGACTCTGCGGTGTCCGATATCACTAATCTCTCTACAATAATCTTCTTCAATACTTAATTGAATAAGACGCACTTTCTTATTCTTAAGTTGAATCTCACCTTCAACACCAAGTATTGCAGTACGCTGAAAACCTGTTGGGATACTACCATCAAGATATTGTTTTCTTGTTATATGAACCTCACCAACGACATTAAACTTACTCAAGATTGTAATCTCCAAAGCAATATCCAGAGCTTCACGATTTATCAAGAAAGGTGGTGTATCATCTACCTCATAAGTACATGCATTTTCATTATTAATGCGATAAACAATTTATTTCTTGGTTTTAAATTCCATTAAAGCTGTCCCGTCATACTCACCAAGCTCACTTAAAGTAGGACGCATGTGACGAATTACTTCTGCGTCATATTCTTCATCTTTATGAAAGATTCCTGCAGGACAATGACAAAATAATTTCTTCTCAGTCAATAATTGCTGATGAACCTCGAGACCGGACATAAACCCTATGCGATCATAGTCTTTCTGTGATGCCTCTTTACGAGGTACATAACCGATCTTTTTCATCGTTGCAAGATAGTTGCTGTAAGGATCAAATTGATTTTTCATTATTATCGATAAGTTTAATTTTTTAAGGTTCCAAATTTATATTTTGTTTGCGAGAAATGCAAGAATAATTTACAGGTTTGTAAATGTTTATAAACAGAGATTCAAGTCTTTGAATTTGTTTTCTTTTATGAAGTTGTTTTTGAAATTTTCAGAAAAGCAGGAGTCCGTCTTAACTTATTATCAGGATTGATATTTAAGTTTGTAGAGAGATAGAGATAGAGAGCTTATTTCGGAAAGGGATTTCCAAGTGTATGATTTCTTTCGCAGACTCCATTTGCTAATCTGAAAGTATTATGTGATATTTTAGTTCTATTATTCATTTTATAAAATTATTTGCTTACACCTCAATCATACTATTAAATTTATAGAAAAGGAAAACTTACAGACAACAAAAATAGAAATTACTTCATTTAGATAGATTGTGTGTCTCTGTTATAACATTTAGAGAAAAAGTTGAATGAAGTACAGATAGATAGAATATTATTGTCGACAATATGTAAAACAAATCTTTTAGACATTCTTTTTGTCTTAATATCAGCCTTTTCTATTTTAAGTATTCGATGCATCTGTAAGTTTTTCCTTTTTTGTAGATTGGGTATATCTACTATTACAAAATTTACTTTATTGCTTCAATAAAAATACACAATAAAATCACTCTTTTTATAATTTATAATCCAAATGAAAAAGCATATTTTTACATATGCCTGATTATCTGATTGTTAACACAAACACTGTCGTCATTTATATAATCGCTTATACTAATATTTGTTATTTCTTACACTTCATTTTGTTATTTTTAACAGTTTTTCTCTACTATTTTTACTATTTTTCAACGTAATTTTGTTGTAATATTTACTACTTTGCTAATATTAAATGCTTATTTCAGGCTCTCAAAACAAAATTAATTTCACATTTAAGTATAATATTATTAGATTTGTTAAAAATCAAAGTTCTTTTGCTAGAGACAAACTAGAACTTAATGTTTAACTTAAACCTATTACTTATGTCTAATTACAGAAATGAAGTAACTTCTTCTGAAAGAAGTATTTGGAAAAACAATTTTGCTGCAGAATCAGGAAACATCTTTGACAAATTTCAAAACACACCAATTGTTTTAAGTAAGTCAATTTATGAGCAAATATGCATTAAATACAATGCACATTTAAGTATTTACTTTGGCCTTGACAATTCTGGAAACCCACAAGTAATTGCTCTCCCAACTTATAAAATTGATGAATTAGATTCAAATAATCTTAGTCGTGCCTGGGATGATATAACAGGTTCTGATTCCTTGTTTGAACTCTATTCAAATAAAAGTATTGACATCAACACCGCTAAAACGTATCTTCAGAACTGGTTAAACAATAACTCAAATCATGAGTTTTTCATAAGATCCTTTATTTTTCCAAGAACAAATTTCATTCAAATATTTGAAAATCAAAATGAAGATTATGCTCTTCTGGATTTTGGTTTAAAAAAGCAAATAAAAGTAATGACACAATCTTGTTATGTAAATGGGAATCCGGCTAGTAGCCCAATTGTTGCAGATTATTCATGGCCATGTCCTCCCACTTGTCGGGTGAACAGTGATTTGCATTTGTAAATTTAAATTTTATATATAATTTCATGGCATGATTGAACTATTAAAAAGTCCGGATTTTTTATTAGAACTTATTATATTCGTGCCTTTAATAGGTCTGATTATAAATTTCAGACCTATTTTTAAGCAAAGACCATCCAGATTAGTTCTTTTTTATTACTCTTTTATTGTTTTGCAATGGTTAGTTGCATTTGTTATGTCTTATAACGGTAAAAATAATATTATTGCATCAAACATATTTGCAGTTTTTCAGTTTTTCATTCTTTCAGTTTTCTTTGTGGAAATATTAAAGCTTAATAAAAAGAGCCTGATACACATAATTTCTGTTATTTCTATTATAAGTCTGATCCTGGTTATAGTGCTACAAAATGATTCTTATAACACTATTTTCCACATGACGTCATTTATATTATTTATTAGCTCATCTCTGATCTATTTTTTCAGGCTATTACGCACTCAGGAGGTTGATAATCTATTGAGATTTCCAAATTTTTATTTTGTAACATCTATTATATTTGATTTTTCAACCAGTATGTTTATAATTATGTTCTTGAATTATTTTCTGGTTGAATCTCATGATATCTTATTTATTCTTTGGCGTCTACATTGCGTAATAAACGCAATAACATATATTTTAATTACAATAGGATTTTTAACATGCAGGAAAACACAGAAATACTAATCCTTATAATCATGGGGATACTTGCCATGCTGGTAATGGTAATGGGTGTAATAGTATTTGTAATTCTCTATTACAAAAAAAGTATTAAAACACGCTTAACATTCGAAAAGATAAAAAGAAAGCAAGCAGAGGATAGAATAATAAATATTACTGAAGCACAAGAAAGCGAAAGAAAAAGAATTTCTTCTCATCTTCATGATGAAATTGGAGCTAGCCTGTCTTCTGTAAATTTATTGATTGGTAGAATTAATTATAAATCTGAAGGAGATACCAAAGAACTGTCAGACGAGGCTGGTAAACAACTTAATCAGGTAATTACTGAAATTCGTAAAATTGTTCAAAATATGAGTCCTAGCATGGTTGAAAGGTTTGGCTTTATAGAATCAACTCATGAAATATGCAAACAAATTGATAGAACAGTGTATATAAAAACAAGTTTTACAGATAAGACAGGTTCTTTAAAAATAAAAAACAAATCAACAGAACTGATATTATACAGAATCGTACAGGAACTTACTAATAATGTAGTTAAACACTCTAAAGCAACTCAAATGGAAATCAGCACATCTATTTTAGATGATAACTTATTTATAAAGGTAAGTGATAACGGAATTGGATTACCTGATAATGACATATATATGAAAAAAAGCTTAGGAGTAACAAATATTAAATCAAGAATTGAAATCCTTAATGGAAGTTTTGAATTAAAAAACAATGGTAACAAAGGAGTAAGAGCAGAAATACTAATTCCAATCGAAAAACTCAATTAATTATGTCCAGTAAAAATATAAACATTGCAATTGCCGATGATCATAGCTTATTTGCTAGTGGCATGGCCTCATTACTTAATGATGTTGATTAATTTAAAGTCACAATAATTGCTGAAAATGGTAAAGAATTATTAGATGAATTTGAAAAAAAGACATTACCTGATGTTCTGCTATTAGACATTGAGATGCCTGTAATGGATGGTTTTGAAACTCTTGAACATATCCAGGACAAATATCCGGAAGTCAAAGTAATTACCTTAAGCATGTATAATGAATACAGCTTTATTAAAAAAATGCTTGTACTTGGTGTTTCAGGTTACTTATTAAAAAATGCCAATCCTGGGGAAGTTATTAATGCAATCAAATCAGTTGCTGATGATGGTCTTGCATATAATCAGGAGGCTATGTTAGTGATGAGAAATCTGATTAGTAAGAATGAAAAGCCACTTCCACTAGAATATGATTTTACCGAAAGAGAATTAGATATTATAAAATTGGTTTGTGAAGAGAAAACATCTGCTGAAATTGCAGATACTCTTTTTTTAAGTAAGAGTAGTATTGATGCTACAAAAAGGGATATCTGTCAGAAAATGGGTGTAAAAACCTCTGTGGGTATGGTAGCTTATGCCATAAGGCATAATATTATTATTTAGTAAGGATAACTTTGGAATAAAATACCATAAACACTGAGACCTGCCTATTAAATTAGTGGTTCCGAATACCTTTCAATAATATCTATCAGTATCTGATATTCTGGAAATATTGTATTAATTAAAATTTGACTCAGGAATCTCCACCTTTAAATTCCTGATGATTCTAAAAACATAATTTGTAAATCATTATTACGCATTCAATATTTATTACTAAAACGCTTTTTGAGTTTAAATTATGGATATTGAGTTTTTTATTACATAGCCAATTCTCAGAGCTTCAAACACAACACGCTAACAAACAACAACATAGGCAATAAAACAAAATTTATTGAACCCTTTTTCATGACGATTGTACTGTTAGGTAGAAATTAAAATTTATAGTTATGAGAAACAAATCAGTATTATTATCATTAGGAATTATACTATTGATATCACTAAATTCATTTGCACAGTATAACAATGGTGTTGTAGGGAAAAACAAGATTTATGAAACAACGTACATGGATTCTATAGACGAAAACGGTGTAAATCATAAAATAGAAGTAGAGGTAGAAGTTGAACCCGATTCATGGGGAAATGCCAATGGCAATCAATATGACCTTGCAGTTGACGGAGCATTTGAAGGTAATACAATAGTAGTCCTGCACCTGTATACGGGTGAAGGATTTGATTTCAAATTACACGAAGCTGCATTAAAAGAAAAAGGTTTTGGAGTTTATCGCTATATTGATTATCCTCCGGATGCACAAGAGTTGGAAACAGTCCTGGAAAAATCCTGCCAGCTATGGATAATATCAGGAGACACGAGAAAACTTAACAACGAACATTTAAAAGTAATAAAAGATTACTTTGACAGTGGCAAAGGTCTGTATATTTGGGGAGATAATGATCCGTTTTATGCAGATGCAAATTTTGTTGCAGAGGCACTTTTCGGAACTAAAATGCTTGGCAACACCCGCGGAGACCAGGTGGTAGGACTTTCAGGAGAAAAGCAAAAATCAGGACTTATACAAAACCACATGATATCCACTGGACTGCAATATATATATGAAGGGATTACTATAGCAACAATACAGAACAATCAAAACTTATGCCCGCTTATTTACGGGTCTGATAAGAATGTGGTAGCTGCCATTTATGAAAAAGACGGAAAGAGAGCTATTCTTGACGGAGGCTTTACCAGATTATTCTGTAACTGGGATACGGCAGGAACCGGAAGGTATGTAAAAAATGCCGCAGCCTGGCTTGTCAACTATGAGAAATTCGGGGATAGCGTCCTGATCAGCGATACAAACGACAGTAACTCAAATCAGGCAGTTACATATTAATTATATATAGCGTAAAAATCAGTACAGAATTAAAATTAAATGTTTAACCTTTCTGCATTAACGCAGAAATAAAATCTTAAAATTATGAAAACAAAATTGTTCTTATGTTTATTATTAGCTGTTGGGAGTTCAACAGGTGTATTTGCTCAGGGAAGGATAGTAGCAAACAGTATCAGGGAATATATTAATGCCGATGTTAAGATAGTACCCCGCGAAGACGGCAAAGGTGTTTCCATTGTGTCGGAAGAGCCGATGTATGTGGCCGGGCAAAAAGTTAATTACAAAAACTCTGCTGTTTACATAGCCTTTTCATTGCACCCCGAATGGGATAATGTTTTACTGGTGGCCGACTGGACAGGAAGTATGTATTCGTATGTGGGACAGATCATAAGGTGGCACAAATTAAATATTGACAAGGAACTGGTCAGAAATATCGTATTGTTTAATGACGGCGATGATGCCATCAGCTCAAAACCAAAGCGTATCGGGGGAACAGGCGGAATATATTATGCGAACCCCAATGATATCGAAGGTTTGCTGGAACAGATCGAGATCGCTGTGGATAACGGAGACGGTGGAGATGCAGAAGAGAATGATATTGAAGCCATACTTGCAGGTTTGAATAAATTCCAGGAAGCACAGGATATCGTACTTGTTGCCGATAGTTCCCCGGTAAGAGATATTAAGCTTATGTATAATATCGAACAGCCGGTAAATATTATTATTTGCGATACCGGCAACATTCAGGATTATATAAGACTTGCCTATTATACGGGCGGCACAATAACATCTGCCTATGATGACATAGATTTCAGTGACAGACAGAGCATAAATCCTGCAAATATAGTATTCGAAGGCAATATATACGATGTGAGCATGGAAACTGCGACTCTAAACAAACAGTAAAACAAAATGTCATGAAAAATAAAAATATATATACAAAAAGTTCTTTATTAAGCATATTGGCGGCAATTGTGATAATTGTCGCCTATGCCTGCAATACTTCCCGAATAGCTACAAAAGAAGTTGTGGGTATTGAATTAAAAGATCTGCCCTGTTCCGGCGATAAATATATGAGTGATAAAGACTATTTTATTGCAAATAATTCGGCAAAAAGCAACGACCCCGGCCTGGCCAGAGAAAAAGCCCTTTTAATCAGCAAACAACGCTTATCGGGACTTATCAGCAGCAGGTTAAAATCGGCTACAGACAGATATATCAACGAAAGAGGATTTAAAGACAGGGCGGAGATAGAACAGAAATACGAAAACCTGACCCGAGAAGTGATAAACCAAACCCTGACAGATGTACAAATCATATGTGAAAAACAAACCGTTTTACCTGATGGGGATTATCAGGTTTTTATTGCTATTGCTGTCAGCAGGGAAGATATCCTTAACAACATGGAAAAGGGCTTATCTTCAAATGAGTAACTTAAACTGGATTATGACAAATACAAATATGAACAAATATTTAACAGCGAAATGGAAACATATGCTGAAGAATAAAATATTAAATATCCCTGCAACCCCTTAATATAAATATCCGGATACCGGTCATCGCACATACTGCAGCCGGTATCCGGCAATTAATCATTATAGTACTCACAACAAAAACATCACTATGAGAAAATTGCAAATCATACCTTTCCTGTTCGCATTCATACTTTTTGCACTGGTATGTTCAGACATATATGCCGGCAAAGATATTACAGAGATAAAAATTAAAGGAGTCCATGGAACTGCAAGAGGTGATGAAAGTTCCTCCCTTGAATCCGTTAAACAAAAAGCTATTAATAATGCAAAGATCGAAGCACTAAGAAAAGCCGGAATTGAAGAGGATATTACTTCTTACCAGAGTTTATTCAGAAGCGAAACCGAAACCTCATATGAAGAACTTTATACTTCAGATATTTTAAACAACATAAACGGAGTGATCAAAGATGTGGAAGTGGTCTATGAAAATATGGCCATTAATGAACACGGTTTTATCGAGGTATGGGTTATAATTGATGCCACAGTAATCAAATACGAAACAAAAAAAGACATTTGCTTTGATGCATGGGTGAATGGGATAAATAAATTTTACAAAACCGGGGATAAACTAAATTTTTCTATTAAGCCTTCCCTCGATTCATACATGAAAGTTTTCGTTATATCAGAAACAGAATCATTCCTTTTATTCCCCAATTCCTATGAACCATCCATCAGATTAAACCAACACACCTGTTATTTTTTTCCCTACAAAAAAGTTGATTATATACTGGATACTGATGAGCATTTGGAAACCCATCGTATCATTATTGTGCTGACAAAGGAAGATATTCCTTTTACAGGCGAGGCTAGTTACGAAGACATAACTAAATGGATATTTTCCATTCCCAGAGACCAATACATACTTAAATCATTTGATTTTACGGTTACTAACAATTGATCAGTTCGGACATTATATATATAAGACTGATATTATAAGGCCGTAAATAACACAGAAGCGAGTAATTCCTCATCCTGAAGGCTTATCCCTTTTTTCTCATCACCTTTCTCATTAACGACAAGATTTACAGGAGCCAGTTCTTCCTTTACCAGTGGTTCGACAACAGAGTCTTTCTGGCTTTCATTCAGCGGTTCTTCCTGTTCGGCTATATAATCAAGATGTTCCGTGTTATCTTTTATATCCACAACTATCATCTCCATTGGTTCTGTTATAGCGGTGTCCTTTTCTGTTGTTATTTCCCGGTTGAATTTCAGGGTATCATTAACATGACACACTTCTGCAACGCCTGAATACTCTTCTCCCCCGTTGCCACGTATAATAAGAAAAGCTCCGATAAGTAGGGATGCTGCAACACCAATCCGGAAAGCCGGCATACGAACAAGCTTTCGGATCGTCACCCTCCTGTCGGTTTTGTCAAATTGTTCCAAAAGACCTGCTTTTACGGAATCATCTGGTATCAAAATATCATCAGCACTGTTTTTAATGTTCAGCAGCACCCTCCTCATATCTTCATAATCCTCACGGGAACCGATTTCGCCATATACAAATTCCCTTTCCCTCCCGGAAAGTTCATCAAATGCTTTATTCAGCAATAACTCATCAAAGTCGATATATTCAAATTTATCTTTCATAACATTTCTGTTTAAACAGGTTTAAACATTTTCAGTCTTGGGGTTAATTTTTTGATCGTGTAATACAATCTTGATTTAACAGTACCTTCCGAACATTCCATGATCTCGCCGATCTCCCTGATTGACAATTCTTCACGAAAACGTAATATAAAAGCAGTCTTTTCGGTTTCTTTAAGCTTATTCAGCTCTTTATCAACGGCCTCATTAAATGATCTCTTATCAATGTTCTTTATATATTCACTGCTTCCTGTCATTGTCTCTGCAGAGTCAAATATCTTATATTCGTTCTTTTTTCGTACTTCCTGTTTTTTATATTCATTTTTACACATATTGTTAGCAACACTGTATATCCACGTTTTAAAATTCTTCTCAGTGTCAAAATATTCGGGCTTTGCGATTATTCGTGTAAAGAGATCCTGCATAAAATCCTCTGCTTTTTCCCTGTCCCGCCATAACATCCTGTAGAAATAATTTAACAATAAGATGTTGTACCTGTCATACAACTCTTCAAAAGCAGATTTTTCACGTTTAATTATTAAACGCATCAACTGCTCATCTGTCATCCCCTTATATTTATTACTACTTGAGTTCAATAACAAACACCATTCTTATTCGGCAAGATACCGGTCTATAACATCCTCCATGCCGTAATTTCCGGCAATCCTTTCCATGATCTTCAGCACCTCATCCATATCTTTATCATTACCTAGTTCCTTATAATATTTATATATCAGCATCAAGGGCAAAATATAATTTACACTGAGCTGTACTCCCATTCCATTAACAGGTTGCATATCCTTTAGATAATCCTTTTTAAAATTGTCTTCCCAGTTTTTTACCAGAACAGACAGGTTGTCAAAATCCTGATCGCTGTATTTTAATACTAGCCCTGTCGGATACAGTTTGTCTTTAAACAATGAAATAACTTCCGGAGATACCGTTAAACCGAAATATACCGTTTTACCAGAGTTATTTTCAACCAGAGCCTTAAAAAAACCTGACTTGTCTGTGTTGATATCATTGTCAGACGCCAATACTATTCCTGTTTTTGAGAACATTCGTTCCCGGTAATCCTGATTTAAAAGCAGATCAATATTTAAAACCATCACATCAGGCCTGATATTTTTAACATTCTGCAGGATAAGCACAGGATATGTATCATATTTACCATTAGTTATCAGTATGGCATTCTGCTCAAGTGACATTAAAACATTATAATTATAGTTCATTATATCTGCCGGAATATCATTGCTGTTATTCCATATCCGACAAAATTCCTTTTTCTTATTTTCATTGCCCGTAAGCTCATAATATGCAATCATATCGTCGTATAATTCGACGTTATGCGGCTCAAGTCCATAAGCTTTTTCAAGATACGGAAACAACCCGGGATCATTATTTCCGTTGAGATATTTTGTATAACAGAATTCAAAGGAATTTGGCACATGCTTTTGCATATCGTCCACAATTCCGTCCAGTACGGCCTGCTCCATTGCCGGAATATCCTTTGTCGTACCCGTATAATTCGAATATCGCCTTGCCTTGTAAAGATTGAACCATGCTTCAGGGCTGTCTTCCGATTCTTTGATCACATTTCTCCACTGTATTTCCTGTTGCCGGTACCAGTCTGCGGAATACAACAGGTTCTGTGCACTGTTAATTTCTATCGCATTTGAGTGATTGGGAATGATATTCTGTGCTTGGCCACTTACGTAGCAGAAGACCATAAAGTACAATATGGTTATGTATTTCAGTTGTTTATGCCAGAACATACGATATATGTTTTAAATATTAATACAAATATTATCACTTTTATTGTCACTGTACAACTTAAATTAGTAAAAGGTTCAAAAAAAATTAAAAAAATAATATTTGCTAGGGATTTGTGTGTGAAAACCAATGAATTGCTCCTTTCATTCGTGAGGGAAACGTTCGAACCATTGACCATCCCGACCATAGTCGGGATGCTCTGAACCAACTTATATCATAAAAAAAGCCCTACATTTCTGTAAGGCTTTTCGTGGGAACTAATGGATTCGAACCATTGACCCCCTGCTTGTAAGGCAGGTGCTCTGAACCAACTGAGCTAAGCTCCCTTTTTGTTATAGAACATTTCCCTAATGGGACGGCAAATATATATCTGTTTTTTTATTCCGCCAAATATTTTCTGAAATATTTTTAGCAAAATTCCTCTTTGTCAGGTAATGTGCTGAATATTAAATAAATATAAAACCTATTCGATTCTAATAAACTAATATGGATAATTAGAAATTAAAAAATATTCATCATCATAATATTTACTTTCTGATTGCCCGTACAAATAATAATAGCCGGAATGTTCGTCATCCTGATAGATTGTTAAAGAAATATCCTCATGTATCCAATATAGACCTCCTGGTAACTGATCCTCACGCAAAGTCCATGAATGACTAATTTTACATGAAGCAGATTCAATATTTACACGCCCTTTAATCTCGGTTTTAGTAATATAGTTACTCCCATCTAAATTAAATGTAGTTGTCAATTTACCTGTAAAAGTATCATCAGATGAATTGTAATCAACATCACTTAAGACGTGCTGAACAACAAAATATCCTGATTCCGTAAGATCTGTTCTGGACTGTGCTCCGCCTTCCCATCTTGTTTCAAATACATCTGCAGCACTTTGTGCAGACAATAAAATTGTACTAAAAATAAATAAGAATAATAAGATTTGCTTTCTCATATTGGTTTTTGCTTTAAAATTGCCATAAATATACAAAAATAAAAATAATGCCAAACTGTAAATATTTAAAAACAAGCTATCATCCAAGCACTTAAATTCTTCAAAATAATATAAAACTTATAAAAGTATAAAATCAAAACACAAATTATTTTTTGTTCGTATATTTGTTTGCATACTTTCTAAAAATGAAATTATATTTACGAATAAACAGCCTAGCTTTAATAATAATACTTGGTTTAACCTTAATGTGCTACTCACAAAGAAAAGTCGTTACAGTTTATAATCCAAAATCTAACACTTTGTATCTTGAACTATTTGGCAATTCAATAAATTACTATGTAATAGGTTATGACAAGATTTTTTGCATCGCTCCAAACAATCGAATTGCAGCAGCATGCGGATTTTCCTGGCTTCCAAAAGTACGACAAGACGGTATTACCAAACTTAATTTCTCACCACATGTAAGTTATTTATATGGGCAAAGGCACTTTCTTGAAGTTGGCACAGGCTTAACATACGAAGTTTACGAAAAAACAACAGCTATACCTCTAAGACTTGGTTATAGATTTCAACCTGATGATGGTGGTTTTTACTATCGAATTCACCTTACTCCTATTTTTGGTGAAACAAAATTTATTCATTTATCAGCTCTGATGATAGGTGGAATGGCTTTTGGAATTACATTTTAATCTTCAGTAGGGTTTTGAACAGCTCCTTCAAATAAAATAACACCAGTACTTTTCTCCCTTATGATAAAAACGAATGGCCTATCCAAAGTAAATGAATTAGGTCCTGCAGAATTATAGGTTACATCTACTGCTGTCACAGCTGCTGCTTCTGTTCCATCTTCATTAACATCAATATATGTTTTATGCTTTACTTTACTGACATACAGCCCACCTGTTCCATTAATATCACTTAAATCTGCTGATCCGGTAAATAAATCTATCATTCCCATATTTTGTAATGCAGGAATTAAATTCTGTTCAAATTCAAATTTAAACTTTGGCATTTTCACAACAATGTTTTCATCATACAAACCTTGAGTTATCGAGTTCCATGTGTTAGAGTTAAGTTGTTCTATCACTCCTGCGACATCAGATTCAGCAGAAGGTAAAATTAAGTCCATTACAAAATTACCTTGCCCATAAGGAAGTTCAACAACAGTAAAATCAGGATCGCTGTAATATTTAAGTTCTGATTCCATTTCCATCATTTCAACCTCAACTGTACTTTCATCACTTAGGTGAAAATCCTGATTTTGAGTATTTGATTTATCAAATTCATATTGCCAGCTTCCATAAAAATATATAGCATTTATTAGATACATCTCGGCATCTGTTGGTATTTCATTAAGAATTTCAGTAATTTTTTCATTCGTATTATCCGAAACCCAATTATTAATTTCGTCAACTGCTCATGAATCATTAAAATCAAGAGATTTAATATATGCATTATAGTATTCCTGATTTACATCTAAAAACGATTGCAAAACAGTAAAATCATTTCGATACCAAATAGAATTAGCGATTGAAAGCTCAACTTGACTATCCAAATCAACAAGCTCATTAATAATATAGTTGAAATATGAATTAAACTCAGACATTTCATAATCAGCAAAATCCAGGACTGCTAGCATCTCGTCTAATGTGTTGTTTTTTGCACCATTCGCTGTCATTGCAAGAGCATAATCAACACTTAGAGGCGAAATCATAAAATTACTTTCTTCTGATGAAAACTCTCTGAATATACCTAAAGAAAACTCATTACCTGACTGTACAATCTCCTGTTGTTTTGCACTTAATTGAATCTCTTTATACTCAGTTTTATCCTTTTTGCACGAACTAAAAACAACTAATAAGATTATTATTGCAGATATCAAAAGTCTTGTTTTCATGTATTTTGTATTTGGTTTCATCAAATTTAACGAAATTTAGAACTTAAAATTATCCTAAGCTTATATTTTTTAACTAATTTTAGCCTATCAATTTAACCACAATAATGAAACACATTGTAGCATGCATATTTCTCGGGGCTTTATTAAGCTCAAAAATTATGCACGCACAAGTTGTTGCCGACACATTTTACGTTCCCAATTATCCAATTCCTGAAATCTATTACACTGATGATGCTCCCGAGCTAAAAGATGATGCCTGGAACCATACTTTAAAATACTTTCCCGATAGTATTATTGGCCAAATTGGTTCAACCTGTGGACAAGTCACCAGTATTTTTAATTGTTTAACATATATGTTTAACAGAGCTTACGACAGAGAAGCAGACTCAAGTAATATTTTTCCTCCAAATCATACTTTTAATCAAATTAGCAGATACTATGGAGTAAATTCATTTGACTCATGGAATATTGTTAAAAGCCAGGGGCACCCCAGCCAGTTGGAATATGAAACAATAAACTTTAATGCACATGTATTTAGCGATAATTTCAATAAAGATTATTTTTTACAATTTTGGATGAATGATTATGAAAATTATTACCAATCCTTCTTTAACAGAATTGCTGGATACTATAGTTTAAATGCTAATTCTGATGATGATTTAAAACTACTACAGCATTTCTTTAGCGATGGTTTTGAGGAAGGTTCTGATGGGGGCGTTACAATTGTTTACACTAATGGTGCAGTTTCATGCAATACATGTGGCATGAGCCGTCGAATATGGGAACCTGAACTTCATATAGGACATACAGATAATGTAAATTACTGCTATGTTTGTGACACTATTTACACAACAAGTTATGCAGGTAATATTTATTTCCGCCATAGTTTAACAGTAAACGGATATTACAGTAATGATTCTGTAGATTTTAATGATGACGGAATTATTTCAGATACTATTGATATTAACAATGATGGTGTTATCGATTTTCATGATAATGAAACAATTTTATGGATTATTACAAACTCTGATGGTGGTGGTCCCATTATGCTATTAAAATATGATGCAATAGAACTTTTCTGGAATCAACAAGTATTTTTTGCAGTTCCAGACATTGACTATCAACCGGAATTAACCTTTAAAATTAAACTAAAACATTCAGAAAGAGGAGATATAAAAATTAGCGCAGGAATATCCTCAGATTTGGAATCCGAAAGACCTGAAATAGAGATAGATTTTCCAGTATTTAATTTTCAGGGAGGAGATGTATGCATGACAGGTGTTGATTCACTTGCAGAACCTGATGTGCTTGAATTTGGGATTGACATTACTGATTTAAAAAACTATATCTCAGAGCCGGGGACTTATAAAGTATTTATGCGTGTCGAAAATGAAGGTTTGACCAAAGCAGAATTACTATATGCTTCAATAATTGATTATTCAAATGATCAGGCAGTAGAAAAAACACTGGTAAATTCTTCAGAAACACTACCAACAATTTATGACAATTATTATTCTGAAATATTTTACTTAGACCCTCGCAATTTTAACAATAACATACAAATCACAAGCGAAAGCACATACACAATTGAACCTAACACTCCTTTTTCTCTTAATCTGGAAACTATTTACGGCCAGTCTCCTTTTGAGTTTTATATACTTGACACAAATGAATACCTTGTTGAGTTAACACAAAAAGATTTTCCTAGTGATGAAGGGTTTGTATATGACACCATCGAATCAATTAATCTAAACCCTGACTGGGATATCCCATTTGCAAAGAAAAATTGGGACATGATTCATCTCTACAGTACTGGTGAGATAAGGTTTCGCAATGATACTATTTCAGATATTGAACTCTATCCATATCAAAATACTATTCATGATCAGAGAAAACTTGATTTTATGCCTTTCGAGATTGATAAATTATTTATCAAGGAGCGCCCTATGGCAATAAATTTCACAAATGAAGAGATACAAGTATTCATCAAGAACTATTTTAAGATAGAAGACCATGAATACGAGATTAAACATGAGAGCTTTATCAAAGTCTCAAAAGATGGAGTAATAGAGATTACATATGCAGACACAGTTCCAAGCTATTTCATATTTGCAAATATAAAAACAGATTGCAATAAGTATTTCATACCATATGATATTTCAATTGCTGGGACTTACAACACCGTAACCTTCACTCCCAACCCAGCGGATAGTTTATTTTCAATTGATGAAAATGGTGTTTTAACAATGCAAGCAGTTTCCGAACCCGGCAAATACGAAACTTATGTACTAGTTCGTGATGCAGACGGGCAAGAGTTTACAAAACGAATAGAAGTTAATGTGATTGACGAAAACATCATTGGAAAGCTCTATCCAAACCCAACAAAAGATATTTTATATTGCGATATTTATAATCCAACCAACCAAAGTGCCACTATAGAGGTCTTTACAATAAGCGGACAATGTGTATATAAAGAAACGACCACACTACTGGCAGGAATTACCGAGCACAATATAAACACTCAACAGATTGGACAAGGAGTCTATTTATTAAAAATAAGTTTGGGTGGTAATTCTCAAACACAAAGATTTGTGGTAACAAAATAAATTTATGAAATATAAAACAACAAAAATATTTCTGTTTTCAACCCTGTTGTTGATTTTGTTTTATAATTCTCTGTTTTCCCAAGTTGTAGCAGACACTTTTTATGTTCCAAATTATCCAATACCGGAAATCTATTACACAGATGAAGCTCCTGAGCTACCCGATAATGTTTGGAATCATAAGTTGAAGTATTTTCCTGATAGTATTGTTGAACAATTAGGATCCACGTGTGGTCAGACTTCAGGAATCTTTAATTGTTTAACATATATGTTTAATCGTGCATACGATAGGGAAGCTGATTCAAGTAACATTTTTCCACCAAATTATACTTATAATCAGATAAATCAATATCATGGTGTTAGCACATTTGACTCATGGAATTTAGTTAAAAGTCAGGGACATCCTAGCCAATTGGAATATGAAACTATTAATTTTTATGCAAGTATGTTAAATCCAGATGCAAATGCTGACCACTTTCGAAATTTTTGGATGCAAGGATATAATAATTATTACAAGTCTTTCTTTAATAGAATCACTAATTACCATAGTTTGGATGTGAAAACTGATGAAGACTTAAAAATACTTCAATATTTCTTATTTAATATGTTTGAATCTAATAAAGATGGTGGAATCGCGATATTTTATACTAATCCATTTTCAATTTCGGACAGGTTTTGTACTACAATGTTTCCAGAGCTCTATCCCAATTATCCATGTGCGGTAATTGATACTATATATGAATATTATCGTCCTACACATTCAATGACATTGACAGGGTATTTTCACAATGATTCAGTAGACTTTAATGGGGATGGTATTATATCGGACACAATTGATATTAATGGTGATGGGAAAGTAGATTTCCATGATAATGAAAAGATTTTTTGGATTGTTTATGACTCAAAAGGTCAAAGACCTCCATATTTGTTAAAATATGATGTTCTTGAGCTTTTCTGGAACCAACAAGTATTCTTCCCTATCCCAGATACTACCTACTCTCCTGAACTGACATTCAAGATTAAGTTCAAACATCCAGAAAGAGGAGATATAAAAATTACTGCAGGAATTTCATCTGATTTAGAATCTGAGAAGCCTGAAATAGAAATAGATTTACCAGTATTTAATTTTCAAGGAAGAGATATTTGTTTTACTGGTGTTGACTCTTTATCTGAACCTGACATTTTAGAATTTGGAATAGATATCACAGACTTAAAAAATTATATTCCAGAATCAGATGTTTATAAAGTTTTTTTACTCATCGAAAACGAAGGAACAAGCTCAGGAGAACTACAAAAATTTTCAATTATGGATTATTCACATGAAGAAATCATTGAATATGATATAATAAACACTCCAGTAATTATTCATTCTGCTTCAAACAATTACTTCTCCGATGAAATTTATCTTGAAAGCAAAAGTTTCAACAATCATATTCAAATAGAAAAGCTAAATCGTTTTGCTATACCTGTTGCACAATCAGTGGAAGTTCCCATTATTGCAAATTTTGGAAGTACTCCATACGAATACACTATTATAAATGATAATGAGTATATAATTGAATTATCCAATAAACCTTTTCCATCCGATGAAAATTATCACTACGACACACTATTTACAACATTTGTAACTCCGGATTGGAACTTTTCGTTTTCAGAAATGCTTTGGAATTCAATAAAAGTTACTAGTACTGGAGCAATTTACTTTGACACAGACAATTTATCATTTGTTGAGTTATACCCATACCAAACAGCTCCTAAAATTTCTCAGTTTTATTTCAAACCTTTTGAATTAGATTATCCAAGAGGAGGACAATTACCATTATCTATCAATATAACTAATGACTATTTAGAAATCTTCACTAAGATTCGTTATACAATGGCTTATCAAACTTATTTATTTAAAAATGAAAGCTATACTAAAATAACAAAAGATGGAGTAATAGAAACAACTTATGGTGATACAATTTCAAGATATTATATCTTTCCACATATTAAAACTGAATACAATAAATATCTAATCCCTAATATAGCGGAAATCCCGGACACCTTCAATACCGTAACCTTCACTACCAACCCAGCGGATAGTTTATTTACAATTGATGAAAATGGTGTATTAACAATGCAGGCTGTTTCTGAACCTGGCAAATACGAAACTTATGTGCTAGTTCGTGATGCAGATGGGCAAGAGTTTACAAAACGAATAGAAGTTAATGTGATTAACGAAAACATAATTGGCAAGCTCTATCCAAACCCAACGAAAGACATTTTATTTTGTGATATTTATAATCCGACAGAACAAAATACAACAATTGAGATATTTGCAATTACAGGACAATGTGTTTACAAGGAAACGACTCTACTTGCAGCTGGAATTACTGAGCATAATTTCAATACAGCACAGTTTGGACAAGGTGTTTATTTATTAAAAATAAGTATGGGTGGTAATTCTCAAACACAGAGATTTGTAGTAACAAAATAAAAATGCCCCTTGAAATTTCAAAGGACATTTTTGTGCCCAGAACAGGAATCGAACCTGCACCCACAAGCGTGGACATGGCCCTCAACCATGCGCGTCTACCTATTCCGCCATCTGGGCATTGTGAGTGCAAAAATAATAAGTTTTTTTTATTTTCAACTAAATAAGGAAATAAAAGAAAGATTCAAAGTCAAATGTATCTCTTTACTTGAAATATCATTCTAGCTCAAGCGCGACTCCTCCGAAAGCTATCGGAGCGTTTGAATATGAATGATATTTAATCTTTACTTATTGCGGCAATAAAAAACTTTATGTAAGTTTGTGTCAAACTAAATAATTATGGAATTTTTGTATGTAGTTTGGGATGCTTATCCTATTCTTTTTCAAATTGGTGAACGAGGTATTCGTTGGTATGGCTTCTTACTTGCAATTGGCTTCCTTTTGGGATATCTGATTGTTTCAAAAGTAATGAAGAAAGAAGGACATCAACAAAACAATATTGATAAACTGGCTATTTATGTCATTATCGGAGTCGTTGTTGGCTTACGATTAGGTCATTGTCTTTTTTATAATCCCGGATATTATCTCTCAAATCCTATTGAAATTCTCAAAGTTTGGGAAGGTGGCCTTGCAAGTCATGGAGGTGCTGCCGGTATATTATTAGCTGTCTGGTTATATAGCAGAAAATATAATATAAAATTCCTGGCAATGCTGGATAGAATAGCATTAATTGTCCCTCTTGCAGGCGGTATTGTTAGGTTAGGAAACCTAATGAATTCTGAAATATTTGGCGTCCCAACCAGTCTCCCGTGGGGATTCAAGTTTATGAAAAACCGAGACGACTTACAACCTGCTATTGATGCTGCAACCGGACACTGTGACACTATGGATTTTAATTGTCTTGCAGAGTTCTGGACACCAAGACACCCAACTCAATTATATGAGGCGATATTTTATTTTATAATGTTTATATCTTTCTATTTCATCTTTAAAAAGTTTATCCAAAAATGGAAAGAAGGAACATTCCTTGGATGGTTTATAACTATACTTTTTGCTTTTAGATTCGTAATCGAATATACAAAAGTGCATCAAGTCGAATTTGACGGTTGGACATCTGCAATAAGAATGGGTCAAATATTGAGTATCCCATTTATACTTTTATGTTTGGCACTTATGGCAAGAGGATATGGCTGGTTTAAAAAGAAAAGCCCCGTTCCTGAAGAAAAAGACAAAACATAAAATAAATACAATGAAGAACTTTACATTTTATAATCCTGTCCGAATACATTTTGGACAAGATCAGTATGATAAAATATCTGAGGAACTTTTAGGCTATAATAATATTCTACTCACATATGGAATGGGTAGTATAAAACAAAATGGCATTTACGATAAAGTCAAAGAACAGCTTCAAGGAAAAAATATTATAGAGTTTGGTGGTATCGGGGCAAATCCTGAATATGAAACACTAATGCAAGCGGTTGAAATCGGTAAAAAAGAAAATATCGATTTTATTCTTGCTGGTGGTGGTGGAAGTGTTATTGATGGTTCAAAATTTATTGCTGCAGCTATTAAATATCAAGGAAATGATCCATGGGATATGCTTGCAAAATATGCTAAGTTCAATGACGCTGTAAAATTAGGAACTGTACTAACAATTCCTGCAACAGGTTCAGAAATGAATGGTGGTGCCGTAATTACCAGAGTTTCAACAAAAGATAAGTTAGCCTTTGGAAGTCCGCTTTTAATGCCTGTTTTTTCAATATTGAATCCCGAAGTAATGTATTCATTACCTGATGTTCAAATCTCCAACGGAATAATTGATGCATTTATTCATATTACAGAGCAATATATTACATATCCTGTTAATGGGGCTGTTCAGGATGCCTATTCTGCATCTTTATTAAAAGTCTTAATCGAAGAAGTACCAAAAGTTTTAGAAGACAGAAAGAACTATGATGCTAATGCAAACCTTATGTGGGCTGCAACAATGGCTCTAAATGGTTTGTTATCTGCCGGTGTGCCAGAGGATTGGTCAACACACTTAATAGGACATGAGATTACTGCACAATATGGAGTTGATCATGCCCAAACTCTGGCAATTGTATTACCGGGAGTTATTAATATAATGAAAGACGAAAAAGAAGATAAACTTCTTCATTTTGCAAAAAATGTTTGGAATATAGATATTTCTGATAAAGACTCTGCAATAAAAAATGCAATTGAAAAAACCGAAGAGTTTTTCCATAATCTAAATATTAAAACACTACTTTCTGATTACAAAATTCCTGAATCTGCAATTGATATAATTTGTAATAAACTGGAAGAGCGTAAATATGTAAAACTCGGGGAAAATAAAAACATATCTCCTGATATTGTTAAAAAAATACTAAAAACCAGAATTTAGTATAATTTGAATGTTTTTTTTATTAAATTTGACAACGTAACAAACCAAAAACTATATCCTATGAAGAAATATTTACTTTTAATTGTTGCTGCAACAATTAGCATTTCTATGTTTGCTCAGCAAACTACCAGAACCTTAAACTGGGACGGAACAGACAGACAGTATATTGAATATGTACCAACATCATATACCGGTGACAATCCGACTCCTGTGATTTTTTGCTTACATGGCTTAGGAGATGATATGACAAACTTCTCAAGTGCTTTAGCTCTTAATGCATTTGGTGAAGCTTCAGGATGGCTGATTATTACTCCACAAGCTCTAATGGCCCAGGTAATGGGAATGGATTTTGGAACTGCCTGGAATTCGGGTGTGGCCGCTTACGGGACAGTAATCGGAGACGTAATTTTAAATGAAAATGTTGACGATTCAGGGTTCCTAACTGCAGTACTTGATTCTCTGGAAAACAACTTAAACATTAATACAGACTCAATATTTTTTATGGGATTCTCCATGGGAGGATTTATGTGTAACAGAATGGCTCTGGAACATGGCGATAGAATAACAGCTATAGCATCTGTTAGCGGAACAATTGGAGCATCCTTAACTCCTGCTGCATTTGCAAATGTTAACGCTTTACATATTCATGGAGACGCTGACACTCAAGTTACATATGATAATGCCGATTTTGATACCGGCGTAGGAGTTTACTCTGTTGGAACAGGTGCATTAGAGACTGTAGAATATTGGAGAAACTATAATAATTGTGATGTAGATCCAATTGTAAATATCTGGCCCGACACACAAGCAGACGGAAAAACATTTGAAAGATATGTTTACCTAAACGGAGATAATTATTCATATGTTGCTCATATAAAAGTTATTGGTGGTGACCACGAATGGTATTATACTCCGCAAAACGATATGGATTATTCTACAGAAATATATAAGTTTTTTACTAACACTATGGATTTCTCAGTAGGAATTACTAATAGTGATTTCTCAAGCAATAATATTACACTATATCCAAATCCTGCAAGAAATTTTATTCATGTAGTTATTGGTGAAAATGAAACTGCTGTTTTAAGAGTTTATGATATCCTAGGCTCATTAGTTAAAACAGAAAAAGTTGAAAACCATCAAGTGGTTGACTTAAGAGACTTTCCAGAGGGTATGTACATTTTTAGGTTCTTATCCAATAACAAAACTATTGACAAAAAGATAATGGTAACGAGATAAAAAAAAGCTCCGTAATTCGGAGCTTTTTTTATTTAGATAGAAATTCTTTTACGACTTTATGGACTTCGATTTTGGCCCGCTCCAAATCATCATTAACTATTTTTACATCAAACTTATCAGCAAAATCTAATTCATATTTTGCTTTCTCTATTCTTGTTTTAATAGCTTGATTATCATCCGTAGAACGAGCTTTGAGTCTTTTCTCCAATTCCTCTATTGACTGAGGCATAACAAAAACAGAAAGAGCATTATCTTTATAATACTTCTTTATGTTTATCCCTCCTTTTACATCAACATCAAAAATTACATTATTACCTGCTTGAATAATCCTTTCTACTTCTTATTTCAAACTACCATAATAGTTATTTTCATACACTTCTTCCCACTCGAGAAACTCATCATTCTTTATCTTTTCTCTAAATTCATCAACAGTAAGAAAGTAGTAATCTTTTCCATGAGTTTCTTTTCCTCTTTTCTTCCGACTGCATGCAGAAACAGAAAACTCCAATTTAAATTCTTCATTATCGAGTAAACTATGAACCAGGGTAGTTTTCCCGGCTCCACTAGGTGCTGAAAATATCAGAACTTTTCCCATTTTACAAGACGTTTAATAACTGTTCTTTAACCTTTTCAAGTTCTTCTTTCATCATTACAACCAATTTTTGCATCTCAGCATGATTTGCTTTGGAACCCAAAGTATTTATTTCCCTGCCAATTTCCTGAGAAATAAAACCAAGTTTTTTACCAACCTGTTCTTCTGATTTAATAGTTTCAAGAAAATAGTCGCAATGCTTTTCAAGTCTGACTTTTTCTTCATTTATATCAAGTTTCTCTAGATAATAAATTATCTCTTGCTCAAATCTGTTTTCATTAGAATTATTATTTGTTTCTAATTCCTTAATCCCTGATTTAAGTCTTTCCCTTATTCTATTTATTCGATCTTGCTCAAACTCTGGAACTTGTGACAGAAGGTTTAAAATACTTTTAATATTGCTAATAATATCCTTTTCAAGTCCTTTACCTTCAACTTCACTAAAATTAATACATGAATCAACTGCTTTATTTATGGTCTCTAAGACTACAGCCCACTCCTCATCAGATAATTCATCAGTATTATTCTTCATTACATCCGGCATTTTCAATAAGCCGGTTAGCAAATCATTACCCAAAGGAATGTTATTGTTATTTGATATTGATTTTACCTGATTATAGTAGTTTACAACAACATCTTCGTTTATTTGATTTGAGCTTTCAACACAATTCAATTCAACAAACATGCAGAAGTCCATTTTACCTCTTTTCAATTTTTGAGAAAGTAATTTTCTAATCTCAAGTTCTTTCTCTTTATAATATCCCGGGATTCTTGTGTTAATATCACTTGTTTTGGAATTAAGAGATTTAATATCAATACTGATTTTCTTATTATTATATTCCAGTACTTCTCGGCAGTAGCCTGTCATAGAGATAATCATACGCTCTGAAAATTTATTTCTGCAAACTTACACAAAGTTTTTCAAATACGACAATTTGATTATAATGCAAACATTTTATATAAAAAATAACCCCCGAAAATCGGAGGTTACAAAATATTTAAATTTGATTTTATCCAATATTTGAAATTCGCTGTAACATTTTTAAATCCAAGACTTTAATTCTTCTTCCTTCTAAAGCAATTACTTTTTCCGAAGCAAAAGTAGACAGTGTTCTGATAGCATTACTGGTGGTCATATTGCTTAAACTTGCAATATCTTCACGAGATAAAAGAGCTTTAATTGTTAAACCATCTTCATAATACCCATAGGTGTCAATTAAAAATAAAAGTGATTCTGCTAAGCGTCCACGAATATGCTTTTGAGTTAAACTGACTGTTCTCATATTTGAAAAACCTAGTTCTGTTGCAAGTGATTTTAATATTGCAAAAGTCAGGTTTGGATCATTTTTCATTACTGAGAACAAAGTATTTTTCTCAATTGTGCATGCAACTGATGGTTCAATAGCAACCGCTGAAGCATGGTAATTCTGATTTGCAAACAATGCTCGATACCCGATAAAACCTCCCGGACGTGACATTCTAACAATCTTATCGCGACCTCCTGCTCCTTCTTTAAATATTTTTACTTTTCCTTCTGATAAGCAAATTAAACCGGTAGGTTTCGAATTTTCAAGAAAAACCAATTCATTCTTTTTATATGATCTACAATCAGTATTCCTCATCAACAACTCTTTATCACCCTTGGAGAGATTGTAAAACAAAGATTCCGGAGAATTAAAAAGCAACTCTTTTGAACTATCTTCAGTCTTCATTTTATAAATGTTTTTTACAAAATTACAAGATAATTCGTTATGCTCCAATAAAACGCCTGAAAAGTTGAGTATTAAAGAAAAAATTTTGTCAATTTGTAAAAATTACATAACTTGCATTTTAATTTAAGATTAGAGAATTTTATTTATCAACTTAAAAATTATAATTTATGAAAAATTTTACTTTACTTTTAATTGTCACATTGGCTTGCACAGTAGCTTTTGGACAATATGTACAAAAACAAGCTGAACCAAGTAGAGATGTTCCTACTTTTACTAAGCACAGCCAAAACATCAGTTATGATGAGTTAACCAAAGAAGCTATTTGGTCAAACGACTTCTCTGAGCCTACTGATTGGGAAATGGACCATGCAGTAGATACAGAAGACAAAGATTGGGTTATTTGTACAGTTGAAACAGCTCCTGCAGATTTGATTCCTCCATATGGAATGCCAGATGACTTTGTTTCTCCAACTGTAGATAACGGTTTTGCTTTATATAATTCAGACATGGGTTCATCATCAGGTGACCCAACTCAAGATGCTTGGATTGGAATCGTTAACCCTATCGATCTTTCTACTGTTGACGCTCCACGTTTTGTTTTCTCAACTTATTTCAAAAGATGGGCTGACGTAGTTTATTTCGAATGGACAACTGACGATTGGACAACTGTAAATCAGGTGGAACTTTTTCATGATGTAGTTCAAGGTGGAGCTACTGCTTCTGATTACATTTATTTATTAAATGTTCCAGATCTAGGAAATGAATCAAATGTGAAATTCCGTTTCCACAATGTAGGTGACTGGGATTATGGATGGTATATTGATGATATCAGTATCGTTGATGCTCCTGATTATGATCTTCAATTAGTTTCTACAGCAACTAACTTCTTTAGCGCAGTTGATTATCATGAAGCTGGTCAAGAACAGTATTACCATATTAGCTCACACTACGGTATGATTCCTGAGGAAACAATGACTACTGAAAATAGTTTTGTTTTCTTCAATGTTGAAGTTATGAATAATGGTATGCAAGATTCTACTCCTGTAGTTGACATTACTATTACAGATCCTGAAACAAACGAAGCTTATACATTTAACTATGTGCATGATGCAGTTCTTGCTTCCGGTGAGAAAGACACATTAGATATTGCCTGGGGTGATGGTGAACCTTACGTAATGGGTGCTGATGAGTATATTTTAGGACAATATGATATTGATTTCGAAGTAACTATTGATGGACAAACTGATGCTGAACCGGGAAATAATACATATTCTACATATTTCGAAGTAACTGACTATGAATATGCTCGTGATGGTGGAAACCTTGACGGTGTTTGCGGACCAGCTATTTGGGTTGATGGTGGTACAGATGGTGATATGTTTGCCGTTGATTATACATTATTTGAGTCAACAACTCTAGACTCTGTTCAAGCTTATGTTACTTCTAACTCAACAGCAGGAACAGCACTTATATGTAACGTATTAACATGGGATACTGATACTGAAGCTTGGAATGTCTTATCAGCATCTCCTCTTTATACACTTGAAGAAACTGATTTAGGAACATGGGTTAGTTTTACATTTACAGATGTTGCAATGATAACTGTACCTGAAGGTGAATCAGCAGAAATAAAAGTAGCACTTGAATTCTACTATTTAGGTGAAGAGAATTCTTTATGGATAGGTGAAGATAATACTATTCCTTCAAGTGTATGGGGAACAACCTGGATGTTTGAAGGTGATACAGAATGGACCACTATTACAAACTATTACAATGCTGTTCCAATGATTAGAGCATATATTGTTCCTACATTAGGAAGTGCTCCTCAAACATTTGCTGAAACTAACATTAATATGTATCCAAACCCATCAACTGGTGAGGTTGTTATCTCCAATGTTGAAGGTGCTACTATTGAAATCGTTAACTTAATGGGACAAGTTGTTGCTAGTGTTGAGAATGCTCAAGACATCAACAATATCGACCTTTCAAACCAAGCTAATGGTACTTACATTGTAAGAATCATTAACGGTAACGAAATTTCAACAAGCAAATTAAACTTATTAAAATAATAAGTAAATCATAACAAATTAAAAGGTGAACCAATCGGTTCACCTTTTTTTGTGTTTAATAACCTTATCGCGTATTGGTTGCTGAGGTGCTCGAAGTACCTAACACGTGATACCTTTGACAAAAACAAACACAATGCAAAATAACTATTAATTCTCCATCCTAATTTAATATCTCTACATAATATCAACTTAAATTTCATCGTTTTAAATTTATTACAATAAATATTTTGCTGTCTTAATATATCTCGTATGAAATTTCTATTCCCGCTATTAACCATTTTGGTTTATTTATCGAGTTGTGCCAATTCACAAGAATCAAAACATGAAATAGAAGAAAACCAAATTTTTGATATCGAAATATCTAATCCATTAATTGAAAACAGAGACAGTATCCTCGTTTTATTGGAAAATAAAATAGCTAATCATGAACCACTAATTGTACATGCTTTTGTTGCTTTATATGGATATAATAAGGAAAAATACGACGGCATGGCAATCTGGGAGGATGGTATGGACCAAAATACAAATCTATATTGGGGTTCAGGATATGGATTTAGGACATATTTTAAACGTTACGATAATTGGGAATTAGTCAATCAAGAACAGAATATATCAGATACTGTTCTTGAAAGATTAATCTTCAAAAAAACATTTTCAAATAATGCTGAGGTCTATTTAATTGCAGATGCATACATAGGCTATGAAATGAAAACATGTCTGAAAAACTATTTCGATGCTCTAACCGAACAAAACCTTGATAGCATTACATTAAATGGGATTACTATTGCCGCAAATGGCAATGCAAACCTTATTGTTTTCAACGGACACAATGGATTAATGGATAACTGGGTTGAACCAAATTACCAAAAGTGTTCTCGACTTAAAGAAACTGCTGTAATTGCATGTTACTAAGGCTTGTATTTCACTCCTTATCTCGTAAACTGTTATACTTATCCTCTCATGATAACGAAAGAGCTTATACCTGCCGAAGCATATATCCTTTCCTCAATAATTGAAGCGTGGGCATTACTTAAAACAGAAAACGAAATTATTGACAGTGTCCTGGAGAAATACTGCAGCATTCATAACTATCGTAAAGATCAAATCAAATATATGTTTAAAAGTGGATGGGATTGGGAAGAATAAAAAAAGCCATCCAGATTTATCTGAACGGCTTTTAATATTTATTTAAGTCTAATTATTCTACTTCTGTGACTTCAGGATTTTCAAATGCCTCCATGCCTTTCTTAAGAAATTCCATAAACTCCTCAGGATTTGAATTATAAGTCATTGGCTCAGTTAGAACTTTACCATCAGCTGTCATAAGAACATAAAACGGCTGAGTATTGGTTTTGAAGTTCACAATCTGAATATCAGCATTTGCTTCACCTAAATTCTTTTTAACCTTACCGTCATTTGAAGATGTAAACCAGTCTTCTTCTGCGAGTTTAACATTCTTCTCATCTACATATAATGCAGTCATCACTACCTTATTATTAAAATACTCCTTAACTGCTGGATCTGACCATACGCTTGCTTGCATTTTCTTACAATTTGAACATGAATGTCCGGTAAAATACAATAATACAGGCTTATTTTGTGCTTCAGCGCACTCTATGCCCTGCATAACATCAAAGTATCCATGAACATCATAAGCCATATGCATAGTTTCAGAGTATTTTGGCTCTTCGCAAAGTTCTGAGTCTTCTGCTTCTCCACCACCTGACACAGCAGTTAAATCAAATTGCTGTGCTGTTTTTGGAGTTAATAATCCAGCTATTCCACTTAGATTTGCTCCGAAAATACCAGGAATCAGATATATAGCAAAGATAAATGATGCCATTGCAATAAGCAATCTGAAAAATCCTACATGTTTAACTTCGCTGTCGTGTGAGAACCTGATTTTACCAAGCAAGTATATACCCATCATTATAAATATCACTACCCAAATTCCTATATATAAATCGCGGCTTAAGATTCCAAGTCCATAAACCTGATCAATATTAGAGAAATATTTAAGTGAGAATGCAATAATCACAAATCCCATTACAACTTTTACAGCATTTAACCAGCCACCTGATTTTGGAAGTTTTTTCATCATTCCCGGTGCTAAAGCAAGAATTGTAAATGGCATTGCAAAGCCAAGTCCAAAGCCTAACATACCTATTGCAGGCTCTAATACATTACCACTAGCAGCTTTTACTAATAAAGCACCAATAATAGGTCCTGTACAACTAAAGCTTACAACAACAGTAGTTAAAGCCATAAAGAACGCAGCGATTAATCCACCTTTATCAACTTGTGCATCTGCTTTATTTGCCAAACTTGTTGGAAGAACAAATTCAAACAAACCAAATAATGAAGCTGCAAATACAACAAACAATACAAAGAAAATCAGATTAGGAATCCAGTGAGTACTTAATACAGTTGTAAAATCAGCACCGGCGCTTGTTAAGGAAACAATAACACCAACTATAGTGTATAAAAGTGTTATTGAGATACCAAAAATTAAGGCTTTCATTACATTCCTTGATTTTTTCTCAGATTTCTGCATAAAGAAGCTTACTGTCATTGGTATCATTGGAAAAACACAAGGTGTCAGAATTCCAATAATTCCGAACAAAAATGAAATTAGGAAGAAAGATAATAAAGAATTATCCTTTGTTTCTGTATTCTCAAATTTATTCTCAGTTACAATCACTGGAGTCTTAGCTTTAGTATCTTCTGTTGTGACATCTTCTGTTGCTGCACCACCATTAATCTCAAAAAGCATATCATAGTTCAAAGGAATACATGCACCATCCTCAAAACATGCCTGACCGTCAAGAATCCCAGTAACATTAAACCCTTCATCGGTAAGGACTTTAATTTTTTGGGTAAATGTTGCAGAATGTTCAAAGAAATTAACTTAAACTTCAAAAACATCATCAAACTCTACTATCGGCTCCGGTTTTTCAATAACACTATCGATTATTTCATAATTATCACTAGCATCAAATTCGAAATACAATGGCATCGGCCCACCAAATCCAAAATACTGACCATATAAATGCCAATGGTCTTCAATTTGAGCTTCGATTACCAGATTAACATGCTGATCGTCAATCTCTTCAGTAGAAAAGCTCCAGGTTACTGGTTCTTCTACCTGTGCAAATAAAGGATTAATCAGGATCAGAAATGCTAATATTCCTGTAACAGATAAAAAATACTTTCTAAAATTCATAGTAGTAAATTTAAAAATTAATAAAATAGTTCCTCATCATTTGCATTAAAGAAGTGAAATTCCATATATGAATATGCCATCATCGGGAATACTCCTATTTTGCATTGATACTTCTTTTGCCAGGTTTTTCTTATTGATTTTATCACACCCTTAGTGATATACGCATGTACAAAAGGATGTGTTTTGATAATAATATTTTTTGTTTTGTGCTTTTTGATAACGTATTTGATACTGTTTTCAATCTCGTCGGTAAGAGAAATACTTGCTCCGATTTTACCTGTACCTTTACAACAAGGACATTTCTCAGACGTTTTGATTTCCATCTCCGGTCTTACTCTTTGACGAGTAATCTCCATAAGACAGAATTTACTAAGATGAGTAATATGGTATTTGGCTCTGTCGCCATCCATACAATCTTTAACTTTATCGTAGATCTTACGTTTGTTTTTTTCGTCGTGAATATCGATAAAGTCCACTACAATAATACCGCCCATATCTCTCAGCTTTAACTGTCGGGCAATTTCTTCAGCAGCAATTAGATTTACTTCGGTAGCATTTTCTTCCTGATCCTGCTCAGAATTACTTCTATTACCAGAATTTACATCAATAACATGAGCAGCTTCAGTATGCTCTATTATCAAATAAGCACCATTACGCATTGGAACTGTTTTCCCAAAAGCAGTCTTTATTTGCTTTTCTATTCCAAAGTGATCAAAAATTGGCTCTTTAGAGTTATAGAGCTTAACTATTTTTTCCTTTTCAGGGGCAATTTCAGAAATAAAGTCTTTTATACCATTAAAAGTAGCTTCATCATTTACAACAATTTGATTAAATGACGAATTAAGGATGTCCCGCAAAATTGCTGTGGTTCTGTTTACCTCTCCAATCATTAGTTTTGGATGTTTTACAGTACTTAAATTTCGGTAAACTGTTTCCCATTTTTCAATAAGTCCATTAAGTTCCCTATCAAGTTCAGCCACCATTTTTGTATCGGCTACAGTCCTGATAATAACACCGTAATTATTAGGTGTAATACTTTCAATCAGGTTACGCAAACGATTACGCTCTTCAACTGATTTAATTTTCTGACTTACAGAAACTTTTTGCACAAATGGCATTAAAACCAAATTCCTTCCAGCAATTGATATTTCACAGGATAACCTTGGTCCTTTTGATGATATTGGCTCTTTTGCAATTTGCACCAATACATATTGACCTACGCTAAGTACATCTGTAATCTTACCGTTTTTATCAATATCCGGTTCAGTATTAATCTTACTGAATTTAATATTGCGTTGCTTCTTAGATAAGCCTATGTGAAGGAATTTGTTTAGTGTTTGGAATCCTGCACCCAGGTCGAGGTAATGAAGAAATGCATCTTTTTTATACCCTACATCAACAAATGCAGCATTTAAGCCCGGCATAAGTCTTTTGACATTACCAAGATAAATGTCTCCCACAGAAAATTCAATATTGCTGTGTTCCTTGTTGAGTTCAACCAGCTTCTTATTGTGCAACAAAGCAATATTGATTTCGGAGCTGCGTACATCTATATATAATTCGCTCTGAATCTCTTCAACCTGCTGGCTCACGTCTTTACCTCCGTTTTTATAAAATTTAATCAAACCCCGGAAAAGCACCAAAGGTTTGATTAAATAACATTAATTAAAGAAAAATGTTTATTTTCTTTTCTTATGTCTATTTTTACGAAGACGTTTTTTCCTCTTATGAGTAGACATCTTGTGTCTTTTTCTTTTCTTTCCGCTTGGCATAATTGTAAATTTTAATGATTATCTTTAACTTCTAGTGTAAATGCTTTTGATGGTTTAAAAGCAGGAACTTTATGAGCAGGTATTGTAATTGTAGTGTTTTTGGAGATATTTCTCGCTGTTTTTGCAGCTCTTGCTTTAACGATAAAACTACAAAATCCTCTCAAATATACATTTTCACCTTCGATCAATGAGTCTTTAATTGTATCCATGAAAGTCTCGATTGTCTTTTGTACTACCAATTTCTCGATGCCAGTACTACGGCTAATCTCATTTACTATGTCTGCTTTTGTCATTTTAAAGTATTTTTAATAATTGTTATTACTATTAATATTTTTGAGGTTGCAAATATAACACTTTTTTGAAAATTGAAAAGAAAAAAACCTAAAGAATACCAATATTTTAATCTCCTGAATGTCAGGGTATTAATAAAAACAGTATTTTAAACATATATTACATGCCTTTGCCCTGAAAAATAATCTTGATTGTATAAATCATGATTTTAAAATCAATGTAAAGTGATCTGTTCTCAATATAGATGATATCATACTTTAGTCTTTCTATCATCTGGTCAACATTTTCTGCATATCCATACTTGACCTGTCCCCATGATGTAATTCCAGGTCTTACAGACAATAGGTGAACATAATGAGGTGCTTTTTCAACAATCTTATCAATAAAAAACTGTCTTTCCGGACGTGGACCAACAATGCTCATATCTCCCTTAAGAACATTGAAAAACTGAGGTATCTCATCTAGTCTGGTTTTACGCATAAACCTTCCAAAACGTGTTATCCTGCTATCGTTTTTACTACTTAAAGCCGGTCCGTTCTTTTCAGCATCAACAACCATAGACCTAAATTTAAAAATTTTAAATGGCTTTTTTGATTTTCCTATCCGATAATGAGAGTATAATATAGGTCCCGGAGAACTAAGTTTAACTCCTATACTTAAAAGTAAATAGACAGGTAATAGTATTGCTATTGCAACAAGACTAAGAAAGATATCAAGAAATCGCTTTGCATGCTGTTGCCATACAGGCATTATATTATGATTAATCTCAATAAGTGCCATTCCAAAAATAGAAGACATTCTTACTTTACCTATTAATATGTCATACATATCAGGTATAACCTTAATCAAAACTTTTGTTCCCTGAAGTTTATTGATTATATTCTTGATTTTGCAGTGTTCTCTGGATTCAACTGCAATAACTATTTCTTCAATCTTATGTGTTGCAATTATCTCCTAAATATCATCTATAAAACCAAGTTTTGGAAGAACCTCATCCAGCAAATAGTGTTCCTGCTTATCAACAGCTACAAAACCAACAAACTTTAGACCCGATGACATTTTTTGATTCTCCACTTCATCCAATAGCTTCAAGGCTTTTTTATGACACCCAATAATCAGCGTATTGAATTGCAACTTTCGATTATGAACACGCTTATTTGTTATCGAGGTAATAAATAATCTTGGCAAATATGTCAATATAAACTGAAATCAGAATAGCGTTCCAAACATAATATAATAATGCTTGTACTGCCCTACCCAATCATCTAATATCAGGACAAAAAAGATAATAATCACCCCTAATAAAGTTGTGAAAAATGTCTGACCTAATTCCTGTAATCGTGATTTTCGGTATGGAACTTTATAATATCCACTCATGAGGTGCATTAACAACCAAAATAGTGGAATAATTATCAGAGCGTAATAAAACTTTGTATCAAAAACTACCGGTATTTCATAACCTAGTTTTTGTGGTTCAATATATATCTTACGAAATCTGAAAAACAATGTCCAGGTTGCAGCTGCAGCAATAAAATCAAAAAATATGTATTTAAAATTCTGTCTCGACTTCTGCATTTTCCTACTGAGTTGACAAATACAACAATTTTACGTTATCAATATAGATTTCAGATGTTTCAACTCCTGAGCTTTCGTCGTAAACAGCAGTAAAAAACAGTCTAAACTCTGTTCCTGTAACATTATTTACAAAATAATTTAAATCTATATAAACCTTCTTCCATTCATCCGTTGGATAAAATGTAAAGACATGTTTTCTTATTTCTGATAAAGTTGAACCGGTATATTCAACAACAAAAAATCAAAAATTGAAATAGTCGTTTGCTTTAAAATCAATTTCAAGAAAAGCTCGTCCATTTTTTTCGATTTCGAAAAGTTGTGAACTTTTACATTCAAAATTTGGTCTCTCCTCATCTATGGCAACATACATTGATTTTCCTTCAAAGGCATTTTCACCGGAAACCAAAGTGATAATAGTATCGCTTTGATCACTTGTTTCGAATTCAATACCAATATCTTCGAAATCTTCTATCAAATCAAATGTTGCAGGTCTATATGTAAAAACCGGATTTATTGTAAGGATTTGTTTTTCTGTAAGAACTGTGTCAACATAATAACCAAACATCATCGGATAAATTTCTCTGGAAGCATTTCCACCGGAATTTTTTATGCCAGGTTCAAACTGTATCTGATGTTCTCCTGCTTCCAGAACCGGAACAGTAAATGGAACTTCAAATATTCCAATAAGTTTACCATCAACATATAACCAGCAATCGCTAATATTATGAGATGCAGAGCCTTCGTAAGGACTGGCTATAGACACTTTTACTGTATCTACTGCAATATACGAGGGGATTTGCTCCGATGGATTTATGATTTCGCAGGAGGTAAAGAATAATAAAATGACACTTATAACCAACAGTAAATATCTACTCACAATAAGAATCTAGTTTAACATGCAAAAATAAAAACGCAAATATATATCTATTATTGCACGAGAGAAAAAAAAATTACATCCCAACTGATAGTTTAATCTTATCTTTTATTTGAGCAGCAACCGAATATGTTTTCAGAACAGTCTCCAAATCAACTTAAGGAGATTTATCATACACTATTGAACGAGCAAAAGAAAGAAATTCATCGTAATAATGATTATTAGGCTTAACAGGTATAGTATCCACGATTAAATCACCGATATTTTCCTTAAATAATTTTATATCACTTTCCTGATTACGTTTTTTTACCTGCCATGCTTTATTTCTTATAAGGTCTATACTTGTATAGTCATTATTACAATAGAAACTAAGCTCGTGCGAATTTGTTGTAGCAATTCTTCCAGCTGTTAACTGAGCAACACTCCCATTCATAAATTCAAGGCGAACATTTATAATATCCGGCCCTTCGAGATTTATTGAAGTTGCATTTGCGTGAACAGCTTTAAGATTAGATTTAATAACTCCTAAAACAATATCGATATCGCTTATAAGCATATCCATAAGTACGGAAATCGCGACAGAATCAACGGCAAACTTTCTAAAATTATTTGATTGTATAAACTTTGGGTTTACTATAAATGGACGTGCTGATAAAAAAGTATTATTAAAACGATGATGGAAACCTGCTTGAACTTTAACATTAGCCTCATCAACGATATCGGAAAGTTTAGTTACATCACGATTACAGTATTCGGATGATGGCTCAAAGAAAACATGTTTTGCATTTCGTACCAGTTGCTCAACCTTATCAAGACCGGACAATGGATTTAGAGCAATAACAGCATCAACCTGATCGATCAGGCTACCTGCTTCTTCGTAAGTTTTTAGCTTATATTTATCCTCAATATCCTTTGAATCTGTTTTGTTTGGAGAGTACATCCCAACAACACTTAACTCGGGAACATCCATGATTTTCTCAAGAATATCAGCTTCAAAATCGGGATGTCCGTAAATGCCGGTCTTTATCATAAATCTGTTTTTGAGTAAAAATACTCCTTTTACCAGGTACTAAACAAGCCTGTTTGCAATGATTTTTCAACTTACTTTTGTTAAAACCGCTTCAAAGCAATCAATTATTAGGTTTTTATTAGTAATCAAAGAACTCAAATTAACAATCCTTGGTTATCAGCATCAAAATAACAAACATAAAAAAAGGCTGAATAAACAGCCTTTTTTTTAGTCGAAATATGCAAAGCTATTTCTTTACAATCTGCTTGTTAAACTGAAATGCATCCGAATAAACCCTTACAGAATACATACCCGGGTTAAAACCTGACATATCCAAATCTACCTGAGTATCTATAGTTTGCAAGTGTATAACATTTTTACCTGTAACATCAAAAACGTCTATTGTTATTCCATCTACACCCACTTCTTCTGCCAATACATTTTCAATTACCAGTTTAGCATAATCATTTACAGGATTTGGGAAAATATTACATGTTGCTTCTCCAAATGAAAGTATTTTTGTGCCAATTGTCAAAGTATCATTTAATTCCACAATGTCATCCTCAAAGAAAATTGAATCGTTATTTACTAATCCTTTTGAACTTGGAGGAGTTAGTACATATTGATCACACTCATCAGGATACATTACAGTATACTCACTTCCATAATTGCCTGTACTACTTATTGTTGCTGTAAAATCACACCCAGAATAAGCATGAAAACAAGGTTTTAATGAAATATGATAATTTGGATTAGTCGCTTCATAAACTACATCTCCATCATAAATACTGTTGTATGCATATATTCCTGCTCCTGATTTTATTTTTGGTCCATACAAAATATCTTGAACGACATTAATATATCTAAAATCATTTGGTCTAAAAACAACGTAAAACAAGTTATGTAAAGCCATATAATCAAGCCCATTATTAAGTCGTCACTCTTCTGGAACCTCATCAGGTCTCCAAACCAACCTACACGTACCTGAATACTCAGGTACAAAATCAGAACCAGAAAAACAAGTTGGAGCTATGTTTAATAAATCTAAATAATAGTTATACTCATCATTATAATCACTAGGCAAAACTCCAGTATTGTACTTATCTGCATCATGAACAACCAAATACACCAATGGCAATATCTCATACATTTCTTTATCATTTCTAATATTAATCAACCTATTGTATGTATCCCCTATTAATGCATCATCTAATGTAGCTGCAACAGATTCTATATACAAAGTCAATTTTTCAGCTTCTAAATTTGGAGGGGCTAAAAGTGCTTTATAAATAAGTTCATCCGGTTTATCTAAAGGATATTCCAGTAAATCATTTATGGGCTCTCCAGTAATATGAGAAGCCGCACAAAGAAATCCCCAACCTGTTGTATAAAAAATACCTCCATCAGCCCCATTCCCTTCTGGAACTAAATCCCCTGAAACTGGATTCCTTAAAACCCAATGAGTAAAAAGATCTCCTCCTGGATAAAAGCCTGGTAAGTTAAGAACCGTACCAATTAAATCTACAGGAGGAATTATACGTGGCCATGGTGCTTGAAGTTGGTCAATATACCTAATAATAATATCTTCAGCCCATTTTCCAAAATCAATCGTTGTAACACCACCATCTTCAGTAAGAATATCTTTATTCTCTAAATAATCCTTGATATACCCATCTGGGTATCCACCAAGTTGAGGATTCCATATTACAGGTATAGAAGTAACGTCTTCTTCTCCAACTAACGCATGTAATATTGCCAAACCTGCAAAATTGCGGGCTAAATTATCATGACTACTACCCTCCATATATGCTATCACATCACTTGAATATATCGAACCAAAACCTTGCAGCCACTCATAGTATTCACTTATTGCATTATCTCCAATAAAATAATATTGATGCAATTGCCAAAAAGGTTCAGAAACGTCATCCCTTGAATGATATCCATTAATGTCATCTGGATAATCAATTGTCTGTTGTGGCAGTGGCTTATTTAAGGCTATCCTCCAATGATACTCTGAATAACAGTCCAAACGTTCAATAGCAAGCATGAAATAATATAAATCTTGAAGTGTAGAGGAATAGTCCTGTCCATTATTTTTCAACAACCACAATTCCGTTGACAATACAGTTGCATAAGCAAATATATTAGGATTCCCATCACTAAAATCAAGTATTTTGCTCCAACCATCATCTTCATCAATTTTATACTCAAATGCAGGCCAATTAACTCCTGGTTCCTCAACAAACTCAGAAGGATAAATAAAATGATCCCGAAACCTTTGCCTATACCGCCAATATTTTTCAAGATTAGTGGCTTCATCTTGTGCATAAACACAATTAGGTGTTACAATTAAAGTAACCACAATAATTACCAATATATAAATTATAATTTTCTTCATTTTTTCGTATTTTTTAATTAAAATAATGTTTTAATACTCGCCTTGTCTTTCACTATTTACCAAGCTATATCAAATATCGCTTTATATCTTTAATAAATACCGTAAAGACATATAAAACTAAAATCAAGAATTACAATTAATTATTAGCTTTTTGCTTTAATGCATCAATTTCTTTCTGAAGTTCCAAAATGTAAAGAGTAAGTTCCTCAACTTTTTCAACCAGTAAAACATTCATTTCAGCTAACTCTATTCCTTCTTCTTTTACTTCTTCTGCTGTTGGCATATTGGGTAAATGTCCGTATTCTGAAATAAATAGCTCTAACTCATCTAAATCCATTAGCTCATATTCTTCATCAAATACATAATCAGGAAATGGGTTCTCTAATGTTACATTAATCTCTCTTGCCCAGACATATCCGGACTGATTAACTTTAAAATTAATATCGTCGCTAGCATCTTTCACATATATATTAGTTGAAGTCAAGTCATCTACAGTAATAATACCACTAGAAGCATTTATACCATTTGTTGTTATATCTCCACTTGTTGTTATATCACCATTAGTAAGAATGCTTAAGGTTTCTACAGAGTTAACGTCTGTTTTAAATGCTTTTACCAAGCCTCCATCATCACTAATTAAAATTGCAGGAGAACCGGCTGTTAATGGGCTTGCATTAACACTAATGTACGTGTCAAATCCTGAGAGAGACAAACTTCCACCTGTTATACGAAACTTCTGTCCGGACATATTCCAAAGTAAACCATCTAGTTCTCTAGATACAATCACATTATCTAATTTTAGCAGATTACCTGAATTTTTCATAACATATAGAAATGAATTGTCTAATGTCATTGACCCTGAATTAAATGAAATATAATTTGTAAAAGAAGAAGGATAGCCTAAAGTTGCAGAACCATAACCAAATCTTAATACTCCATGGTCATTATACATTTTCCACACTTTTGTAGCACTTCCTTTTATTGAATAACTATGGGTCAATGCAATTTCAGGATATTCAGTGGCAGAATATTTATAAACCTCAAGTTGATAATTTGGCACTGATACACCTACACCAATATTATTATTTGTATAGTTCCCAATATTACTTGAACCCCCAGGCACATACAATGTCTGACCACAAACTGTAATAGAAGATAAAGCAAATAATGTTAAAATCACAGTTAAATAAAATTTGTTTCTTTTCATGATGTCTAAATTTAATTTTCATTTTTTTATATACAATAACTATCACAAACATACACTATATTTTTAATCTAACATAATAATACTACCATTTTCTTTAACAAAATATAAAGTCTCCTTATAAGCTTAAGCAACTAATCCTTTATACATAAGTATTTTAACAACAATTAGTTTTATTTACTGTAAATAATAATCCAAAGTTTTTTTCAAATAAAACTTGCATAATTTATAATCTTATTATATTTTTGCAGCCCATAAGAAAATGGTCTAGTAGCTCAGTTGGATTAGAGCAACGGCCTTCTAAGCCGTAGGCCCCAGGTTCGAGTCCTGGCTAGATCACAAAAACCTCCCAAAAGGAGGTTTTTGTTTTTTTATGACATCTTATTACTTTTCCATTTTAATTTTCACTATCACTAATTAATTTCGTAAGTTTGAAAAAATAAAATTTATACCAATGAAATTAAGAATAGTTTTAGTTACAATCCTTGTAACATTTTTAGCTTTTGTTGCAAATGCGCAAACAAATGAAGAAAAGTACAAAACAGCCGAGAACATGATAGACCTTTTTCAGTTCGAATAAGCAATAAATCTATTACAGTAATTATCGGAAGCTGAGCCTGAAAACGACCTTTATTACAAATAACTTGGCTATTGTTACTTGAGCCTTCTTGATTTTGACAATGCAAAAATATATTTTGGCAAATCAATAGAATTAAATCCCGATTGCATAAAGTGCTATTCTCATCTTGCCCGTGCATACTACGAAACAGGACTTTATGACGAAGCCGAAGCTATTATTGCCAAAGGTTTCGAATTAAGCGATACTACTGCTCATCTGTACATGAACAGAGGCATGATTTATATGGCACAACAAAAGATGGACGAAGCTATGTTTGATTTCACAAAAGCCGTACAACTTGATCCTGAAAATACAGATTATCTGATTACCCGTGCCAATTTTTATATAATGACAAATCAAGCACATTTTGCATATAGTGATATCTCTGATGCAATTAAACTTGAGCCTGAAGTATCTGAATATTACTACTACAGAGCATATATTTTATTAAATCTTAATCTTCTGGACGAAGCATTAATTGATATAAATAAAGCTATCAGCATTAATAATGAAGTCGCTGACTATCACAATCTTCAGTTTTCAATTTACTTTAGCATGTATGATTACGAAATGGCTGAGAAAAGCATTATGCGATCTCTGGAAATAGTCCCTGATTCACATATGACATACATAAATCTGGCAGATCTTTATTTTCAATCTAACAGAATAGACGAGTATTGTACTGCAAATCACAAAGCATTAAGTCTTATTCCTGAAGAACATTTGTCCGAATTTGAAGAACTACAAAAGACTACCGATAAATATTGTAATGATACACGTATGCCATATTATTTTGTACGAGGTTTAAATCTATATAATAGCGGTGAATATAATAATGCTGTTAAGTTTTTGATTTCAGGTCTTGATAAAGTAGGTAAAAGCTCCGTTCTTGAGAATCTCTTAGCTTCAAGTTATATTGCTATTGGAGAATACGAAAAAGCTGAAGAATATTTTACGAAAAGTTATGACAACAGAGAATTACTACCTGCTGAAGTTGAAGACTTTTATAGTATTGACCTTACAGATGCCGATATTCAATATGTTGCAAATTCATATATTGTCAAATCTGATTTTGGAATGGCAATGTTACTTCTCAGAAAACTCGAAATACCAGAAGCTATGCGCCGTGCAGATGTTGCAACAAAAATGGCCGAAGATATGGAAGGCTTCGATGGTAAGGAATTTGTTTATAATCTAAAAGCCCTTATCCATATCTACAATGGTAATTTTGAAAGTGCAAAAGAACAACTTGAAATTGCAAAACAAAAAAATCCATATTACCAGCAAACATACATTAATGAAGCAATTATCAAACTATTGCAAGCTTGCAAATTCAAAACCAAAGACATTAATTTTGTGTTTTCTGTAAGAGATAATAATATGCGCCTGGTTTTACCAAAACTCAAGTTTATCAAAGGGCAAGAAAATCTTCTTGAAGAGGTTATTACAATTTGTAATACGTCCATAAGTCAAGATCCCGACAATGCTTATGCATATCTTGTCAAAGCAAAAGCTCTTCAGCTAAAAAAAGACGAAGCTTGTAAACAAGCTGCAGACAAAGCTGTTGAGTTAGTAATTGATAATGCTTACGAAGAACTGCATTTAAAAAAATAGACAATTATGCACATGACTCGTTCTAAACAAAATTATTTAGGTGGTGTAATATCCATTCTCCTTAATTTGATTTTGTTTGTATTAAAATATTGGGCAGGAATTGTCTCCGGTTCTCTATCATTAATGGCTGATGCCTGGCATACTCTCTCCGACTCGTTAAGTTCTATTGTAATGATTGTCGGCACAAAACTATCCTCAAAGAAACCTGACAAAGAGCACCCATTTGGTCATGGAAGATGGGAAAATATTGCAGCAATATTTATTGGGATAATGTTGGCAATTGTTGCGTATCAATTTATGTATGACTCAATAGTGAAAATTCAAAATCGTGAGTCTGCAAGTTTTGGAACTCTCGCAATAGTTATTACAATAATTTCAATCCTTGCAAAAGAAGGGCTGGCTCAAATGTCATTTTATATTGCACGCAAAACAGATAATTCTGCAATGAAAGCAGATGGCTGGCACCACAGAAGCGATGCACTTTCTTCAGTAGTTATTTTAATCGGGATATTCCTACAACCATATTTCTGGTGGGTTGATTCTGTCCTTGGTATGATTGTATCATTAATACTGTTCTATGCTGTTTACGGAATAATTAAAGACGCTATCAGTAAAATTCTTGGCGAAGAAATTCAGGATTCTGTAATTATAAAGGTAAAAAACATAATTTTTGAAAAATATAAAAGTGATTTTGGGGCACATCATTTTCATTGCCATAATTACGGTAATCATAAAGAAATGACTTTTCATATCAAACTAAAACCGGAATTGTCTGTTGAAGAAGCACATGAAATTGCCAACGATCTTGAAAAAAACATAAAAAAGGAACTCAACATCACTACGACAATCCACATTGAACCAAACAATTAGCACACTCATGTGATAGAATTTATCTATCGTATAATTTAACAAATAATCAGAATCTGTAAATTCCTAAAACAGTATTTTTGTTGTGTGAAAAAGTACATTCTTATATTTCTGGGACTTAGTATTTTAAGCTTGTCTTTTTGCACTCTTTTCGAATGCAACAAAACCAGTACTGCTACAGATAACAAGAACTCAACGTCTATTATCGATGGTCACAATATGACAATTGAAAAAGATTTAGAACGTTTAAAGGCTCTTTATTCAGACTATATCAGTATCTCAAAAGAATGTATTGCAATTAACAGAATATCTCCTGATAATTTAGAGAAGATGAATCTTATAATTATAAAGCTAAATTTCTATCGCGCAGTTTATAAAAATAAATATCATACAAAAATTCATTCCGATTTATTAAGATATATCTTAAACGAAGATCCGTCAGCACAAGAACTTATAAGTGAATTTGTTTACTTCAGTTCACAATTAAAACAACTAGACGGTTATCAGTATTTAAATCTTTAAACATAATTTTACATTTGCTTCGCTAAGATTTTGTATTTTTACATTTCCAAATCTTAATGATAAGTTATGAAGATAGACTTAACAAACGCGATTAAATTTACAGGTGAAAAAGCATATAACAAATCTTTTGAATATGCTAAAATGCATTTAGAATCACTTAATACAGGTCAGGGAGCGGGAAATGATTTTCTGGGATGGATAAACCTACCACAATCATTGTCTGAAGAAGATATTGACGATATAAATTTAACTGCTGATTCTTTGCGCAAACTTGATGCAGTTGTAATAATAGGTATCGGGGGTTCTTATCTGGGATCTAAAGCTGTTATAGAATCGCTTTCTCCCTCTTTCGACAGAGAAAAGCCTGAAATTCTTTTTGCAGGCCATAATCTAAATGGAACTTATCATAACGAACTAATTGAATACCTAAAAGATAAAGAATTCGGGATTATTGTAATCTCAAAATCAGGAACTACAACAGAACCTGCTATCGCTTTCAGATTATTATACTCTGAAATGAAAAAACGATTTGATAAGGAAACTATCAGAGAAAGAATAGTAGCTATTACAGATGCTGAAAAAGGCGCTTTGCGAACTCTAGCCGATAAAGAATGATTCAAAGATTTTATTATTGCGGATAATGTTGGAGGACGTTTTTCTGTTCTAACACCTGTAGGTTTATTACCAATAGCTGTTGCTGGCTTCGATATTTCAAGCCTTCTTAGGGGAGCTTCAATAGCTCAGGATATTTGTCTGGAACAAAGTGAGCAAAATCCCGCATTGCAATATGCTGCAATCAGAAACATTTTATATGTCACAGGACATAAGACCGAATTGATGGTAAATTACAACCTAAAGCTTAATTATATTGCCGAATGGTGGAAACAACTATATGGCGAAAGCGAAGGAAAAGAACATAAAGGGATTTTTCCTGCATCAGTTTCGTTTACCACAGACTTACATTCTCTAGGACAATATATACAACAAGGAGAAAGAACATTATTTGAAACTGTTTTATATGTAAACGATAATACAGATGCTCCGGTTATTACTGAAGACCAAGACAATCTCGACAAATTAAACTACCTTTCCGGAAAAGACATGGAATTTGTTAATCGTAAAGCATTTGAAGGAACTTTACTTGCTCATACTGATGGTCAGGTACCAAATATAATTATTGAACTCGAATCTATTGATGAATATTCAATTGGATATCTTTTATATTTCTTTGAATTAGCATGTGGAATAAGTGGATATATGCTTGGAGTCAACCCTTTTGACCAGCCAGGTGTAGAATATTATAAAAGGAATATGTTCGAACTACTTGGTAAAAAATAATAATACATGAATTTAATAGCTCTTGTTAATAATAATGATGAAATTGTCGGATACGAAGATAAGTTGAAGGTCCACCAAGATGGCTTGTTACATAGAGCTTTCTCAATTATTGTTTTTAATATCAATAATGAAATACTTTTGCAAAAGCGTGCTTCAACAAAATATCATTCCCCCGGATTATGGACAAATACCTGTTGTAGTCACTTACCTAAAAACCAACGGTTTTATGTTTATATGCGAAATCGTTTAAAAGACGAAATGGGCTTAGATTGTGAGCTTGAATTTAAATTTAAATTTACATATAAAGCTGAATTCCCAAATGGTTTAATCGAACACGAAACAGATCATGTATATTTTGGGTATTGGAATGGCACACCAGAAATTAATCCTGAAGAAGCCGATGATTATAAATGGATAAGCATAAAATATTTAAAAAAGGATATGAATATAAATCCTGAAAATTATACTTATTGGTTTAAAGAAATTCTTAAAGAGAATGATTATTTTGCTTTTTGAAGAAACATATCACCAGAGTTAATAATATAGCCTGCTGATTTAAACAATACGTCTCCTGATTTATTAATCATAATTATTTGTGGAAAAGATACCCCTGCTCCACCGGTTTTGCAATTTACATTTCTATACAACAAACTTAATTCTCTGTCTATGTATGTTTCAGCCAGTCCCTGAATCTCATCTGACACAAAATTGTTTTCTGTCAGATAAACTACTTTAATTTTATTATTTGCAAGTTCTCCGTATAAGCTCTTAAGATCTCTTAAAATATGTTTCGATGGTTCTGCACTTTGTTTTAACCATATAAGGACAAGGTAATTATTTGATCCGAAAATACTTTTCGAGTTTAAAATATTGCCATATATATCACTCACATTTGAATGATTAAATGTCTCATACTGAGTTTCAAGATTGTTTTCTTCAGGTAATTCTACATTTAAATAAATTATTTCATTGCCTGCCAGTTCAAAATATTGTCTGTTAACTAAAACACTCCCATCTTCAAGCCTTAACGAACTTAACAACATATATTCACCTATAGGAACATTCACACCTTTGTTCATGCTGCTTATCGGAGTTTCCCACCCAAGGTCCACGGTTTTAAATTCACCATTATCATAACGGGCAATTGCAAAATTGATTCTGTATTTTAAATCTCTTAAACTATCTTTTGATACAAAAAACACTTTACCTCTTTCCGGCTCCTCTTGGGTTTCATCTATAGCGACATCATACCATTCACCCAAATGATAATATTGTGAGAATCCTGAAGCAAAATCAATCTTTGCGGGGACTCCTATACTTCGACAGAATGCAACAAAATATATCTTTAAAGAACGTATATCAGCTAATCCATATTCACAAACAGCAGATGGTGTTATTGGAACATTATACATATTGAATTCATTTGCGTCATATGTGTTTCCACCATATTCTAAATCAGAAACAACCAAAGATTTAATATATTCTAAAATCTTAGATGGGTTATTCTTTAATTCCTCAACTTTATCTTGCCCAAGACTATTAACGATTTTTTTTCTATAAGTTTTAAGCATTTCAAACTCTACCCGAGGATTTAAGACATATTCATAAAATATGTCCTCAGGAATATCTGAATTTTTATATTTCAAAGCAAAAGTAAGGTGCTCTGAGAGTATTTCAGATTTACTATCTCTTAAATCTTTTTCCGATAGTTCGCTTAGTAGAACTATTGCCATATCCTGATTTGACATAAAAGAAGCTTCAATCAGAAATTTCTCTATTTCAGGCCAATTTCCTCTGCATTGTATTAAGTACGGTATTATATTTTCTTCGTATCCGAATGTTTCGGCAAAATGTTTCCCACTAAATTCATTATAAAAATCTTTCTCTCTTTGTTTTCTGATTCTTTCGTTTTGCTTTATCCTATCTTCTGTTTCTTTAACAAGCTCTTCATCGGGTTTTACAACTTCGCCAGCTATTGGAGGAATATAATGTGCTGATTCTGCAGTTAAAACATTCTTGTTTCCAAACACAATATTTACCCATCCTTCTTCTTCAGGTTTAATTATTCTGCTTGTACATTTCACTCCATCAGTAACAAATACCTCTAAGCTTCCATAACCGGTAGTAAAATCAGAATATCCGTAAAAATCGGTGATATCGCTATAAAGCGGGTACATTTCTGCATAATTATAAATCTGATAATTAACTTTTGCTCCCCAAACAGGTAAATTATTTTCATCCAAAACTCTAACTTTAATAGTCTTTACAGGTGCATATTTAGCAAGAGCATTTACCCATTCGTAATTCTTCGTTTTAGTTAAAACAGATTTATCATTTTCATTACCGAATCTCTTTGTATGTACAAGCATTGTTCTTGTTGCAGGGATATCAAACCAACCTGTGTTTAGAACCGGAGCTGGTTCGCAAGCTCCAAGATGATACCAAAGTCCGTCAATCCAAACCTCAACCCATGCATGGTTATCATCTGAATGCGCCCATCTTGGAGTATATACCTGACGTGCAGGAATTCCTGCAGAGCGTAATGCTGTAACTAAAAACGTGGATTCCTCCCCACAGCGTCCGAAGCCTGATCGCACAATTGATAATGGCCCGATAGTTCTTTCATCTGTACCTCGATAGATTACCCTCTCATTACACCAATGATTGATTTCCAAAACAGCTTGTTCTGTAGTTAAATCCATACCTTCGAAACGCGTTTTCAAATCTCTAAAGAAAACCATTCTTGCTGTATCGAGATTCTCATTATTCACTCTGGGAGGTAATACGTAATGCTTAAAAATATCCTCTGGGATACTATCCGCCCAGTTAAATGTCGATTTTGCCATGATGGAAAACTCAACATGTCTTTGCCAAAACTCAAAATCATAATCAGCAAAGTCAGAAATTGGCATATATGTAAACAAATACTCAAGGTAATTCTTTGTTTCATCATCGAGATTCTTGTCGTCTAATTTTGAAAAGTAATCAGGGAAGAATTTCTCAAAACTTTCTTTCTTTAATTCAAAATCTGATCTGCTAACCTGAGCATCATTCAGAGGTTCTCTACGTATACATGAGAATGATATTAGGGCAATTGCTAATGCTAAAACAAGTTTGCTATTTATCTTATATATTTTTCCGGTACGATTAATCATTAAACCTATCATCTTCTGCTTCAAAATCTATTCTTTTTGCTTCTTGTGGAATCTCCTCAATTTCTTCGGTTCCCTCATCATCAATAGGTGGTTCAGGTAGATCCTCATTAAATTTTGGTGGAAGCACTTTGCAAACCATCATCCCAACCATCATAACCATAGCCGAAAGAACAATCACCTGAATAATTAAAGACTTATTTATCATAGGTAATTTAATTGAGTCTGGAATAACTAGAAATAATAATATTGTTATAAGACCACGTGGAGCTACATACACTAGTGGTTTTACTTCCAGTTTGAATAATTTAATTAAGCACCACCTTACAATAAAAATCAGAAATGTCACACCAATTGCTAATAAAAATGTTTCAGGATTTAATAACTCTTCGGTTTCTATAAGAAAACCAAAAATAAGAAAAAACATTGTTCTTATTAAAAAAGCTCCCTCTTTAACTAATTCGCTAAACTTATCAACTTCTTTTAAAAGAATCTCTGGTTTCATTTTCTTTATAAAGTTTATCTCTGTCAGCCGATTCAAGTTACCAATAAACAACCCAAAAATCAAAATAAATATGAGGGCTGGTAAATGGAACTTTTCAGCAACTGCATAAATCAATACAATCAGAATTATAATAGGAATAAACTTAATGTGATGATCAATAGTTTTCAGTAAAAATAAAAGCAATAATGTTGCAATAAAAGAAACAACAATCAAAACTAGCATATCAATACCAAACTGACCAAAAGCATGCCCATTTATTTGCTCATGTGTAAGTAAAAAATCAAAAAGAAGAACTCCCAGCACATCCGAGAAACTACTTTCATAAATTACAAATTCTCTCTTATCTTTTGATAAATGAGCAACACTCGGAATTGCAATTGCACTACTAATTACACAAATTGGTATAGCGTCAATCAAACTATTTTTTATATCTACATCATATACTAATTGAAGTATAAATGTAAATAAGAAACTTAGTATTACTATTGACAATAAAGACACAAAAAATGACTTATTAATTACTTTTAGTTTTGACTTATTGAATTCCAATTCAAGTCCACCTTCAAGAACAATTAATATCAACCCAATAGTTCCAAATATCTGTAAAAAGACTGTTAAGTCTGGCACCTCTACACCCAACATTCCAGTTCCCAAACGAACAAGATAGCCCAAAACAAGCAGTAGAATAACAGTGGGTATCCTAGTCCTTGAGGAGGTCAAGTCAAAGATATATGCCAATAGCAACAGCACACAGATTATTATAATTATTGTAAGTGTCATTTTTAAAAGAAATTTGTACAAAGATAATTATTATAATAATAACTAAACAGTAATAAATCATTAAGAATCTATTATTTGTATAATTTAACCATTAAATTAAAAATCCTGTTAATTACTTAACAATTAAAATAATTAAAATAATTATATTTGCGCTGAGACTTAGAGAGTTTTATAAAATTTATTATCTATTTTACGATGAAAAAATCTTTTCATGCATCACTACTATTATTTTTATTAGTGCTATCAATTAATGTTTCTGGTCAAGGAGTTGCCATAAACACCGATGGATCCAATGCAGATAATTCTGCAATGCTGGATATTAAATCTACAAACGCCGGTATCTTGGTACCACGTTTAACTCAAGCACAACGTAATTCAATTAGTAATCCTGCAACAGGTCTGTTGATTTTTCAGACAGACAATACCCCTGGTTTTTATTACAATGCAGGAACTGCAGGTAGTCCATCCTGGATTAAACTTACTATCCCAACAGATAATTTTGATGATGCTGATGCTGATGCTACAAATGAATTACAAACAATAAGTATTTCCGACCATGAGATTACTCTTTCTGATGGTGGTGGCTCTGTTATTGTTCCGGACAATAATACGACTTATTCAGCAGGGAATCAGCTTGGGTTAAGTGGCACTACATTTAATGTTACTGAGGGAAGTGGTTCAGGTTTAGATGGCGACATGGTAGACGGACAACATTGGAGTGACATTCAAACATGGGTAAATTCAAATGATGATAATACAACATACTCAGCCGGTACAGGCTTAAACTTAGCCGGAACGACTTTCTCCGCAGATTTTGGGAATACAACAGTAGCAGGTAATGGATTGAAAACACAAGGTAACTTTGGTCAATTTCAAGCTCATGGTACTTATACTGATTTTAATGCAGTACCAAATTATTGGGGCTGGAACTATGTTCAAGGGAATACAAATGCACCAAATTCTACATCTTCACAGTGGTATCGTGAAGTAGTGAGTTTAGGAGATAATTACTCTGCACGTGGTGCAGGTGGATACTCATTAGAACTTGCATTCCCAAGATATAATCATTAAAGTGCCGGGGTATGGATGAGAACTGTTGAAAACGGAGCTATTGGAGCCTGGACCAGAGTTGATGGAAATGGAATTGGTGTTTCGGGAACTACAAATTACGTTTCAAAATTTACATCTGCTAACTCCATTGGTAATAGTCAGATTTATGATAACGGTACAAATGTTGGTATCGGGACATCATCACCCGCAGCAGCATTACATTTGTATCAAAACAGATATTCTCTATATGGGCCAAATTCAACATGGTGGGCATATCTGCAAGTTGGTGGTAACGGAAGGGTAACCTCTTATGCTTCAGTTGCTGCAACAAACGGAAATCTCCACATTGATGCTGCAAATGGTTCTTTTGCAACTTATATAAATTATTATAGTCAGAATAATACTTTTATTAATGCTCAAGCCGGAAATGTAGGAATCGGAACAACAAGTCCGGCAGAAAAACTACATGTTAATGGTTCTGTTAGAGGAAATCAAGCAGGAGCTTTGAGAATAAGCACAGGTAGTGGTTATGTGGATATTGGTCCAAAAAACACAGGTTGGTCACATTTTTATACCGACAGACCTAGATATTGGTTTAGCACAGGACTAACTGTTGAAACCGGTAACATTGGAAGCTACGATGAAAACCTATCTTTACAAACAGCTGGGACAACCAGAATCACAGCATTATCCAGTAATGGAAATGTTGGGATTGGAACAACTTCTCCTGCTCAAAAATTACATATAATTGGTACAATCAGAGCTTCAGGCTTAGCAAGTGGTGCAAGTGGTGCAATTGTTACAACAAACACAAACGGAGATTTGAGCACTACAAATTTTGATGGCAGCGCAAGCACTGTCCTTAATGGTGCCGGTAATTTTGTCAGTATCGCTGGAACAGGTATTGGCGATAATCTTGGAAACCATACAGCTACAACGAATCTAAATATGAATAGCCGAGAAATTGATAATACAACATACTATGATGTTCTAGCTGGAGATGGTAGAGGAATACGTTTCTGGCAAAGTGACAGTTATAAAATCCATATGGGTAATGCAGGCGAATATCACTATGGCCCTGTTACAGGTTATAGTATAAAAAACAATATGAACAATGATGCAACACGTGGTTTGACTTGGGGTGTTGCAGGAGTAATTCCAGTTGCTGCTTTAAATACTCAAGGTATTTTCCAAATTGCTAATGCTTTGAAAATTGATGGCAATGTCGTTATTGATGATGGTGGAGGGTGGCATAGGTCTTATGGAGCTACTGGATGGCTCAACAATACATACGGAGGAGGTATTTATATGTCTGATGCAACCTGGATCAGAACATATGGAAATAAGAGTTTCTATAATAATACCGGTACAATGCGTACTGATGGTACATTTCAAGTTGGGAATGGTGGAGGAACACTTAATGTCCCAAATGGAGGCAATTTCGCATACAATACAAATGTACTTTTTGCTAATACTAGTGGTAATGTTGGGATTGGAACCTCAGCGCCGGGAAACAAACTTGAGGTAGCAGGCGCACTAGAAGTTGACAATGCATCAGGTGGTGCAATGGCCTATTTCAAAGGTGGTTCAGACGACACTGCATACGAATTGGCAGGCTTTTACTCAGGAGAAACAAGACAAGGTATAATACTTTGGGATGGAGCATGGGCAGGAGCAGGTAACAGAACCAACGAATTTTCAATAACTGCAGAAAATGGGAATTGGTTAACACTCATGAGCGCAATTGGAACAAGTATTATAGGTGGAAATGTTGGAGTTGGACAAACTAGTGCTTCATATCATCTTGATGTGACTAACACAACTACAACTACAACTAGAATTATTGATGCAGATAGACCTTCCGGTAATTATGGTGCTGGAAGAGCAACGATTTACGCTTATCGATATGGTACAAGTGGAGACACAAATGGTGGTACTGCATATTCTACATATTCCTCAGATAATGCGATACAAGGCTATAGTTTCTATGGAAACAATTATACTTTTGGAGTAGCAGGATATAATTACAATGATTACACAAGATGCGGTGGTACAATAGGCGCCAACTCGGGCGGAACATACTGGGGTTCATTAGGATACAAAAACAGTAGTAGTTCTACCTATGGTGCATATTGGACAAATTCAGGTTCCGGTTCCGGATTCCTTGAAAACAGCGGAAATTTATCTGGTATTGGATCAGGTGGATATGGTGAATTGATGGGAGGCTGGAGTCGTGGTGAACTTATGGGATTTACCACTTCCGGTGAAATGTATGCTTTATACAATGATGGAAATGCTTTTACTGATGGTTTCTCAGCTGATATTATCGAGACTTCAAATGGAAGAAAAGCTGCATACTCCAACACATCACCTGAGTTAAAAATTTATGATGACGGAAATGCAGAAATTAACGGAACCGAAGTATTTATCGCATTTGATGATAATTTTTCTTCTATGATAAATCCTGGACAGAATCCAACAATTACAGTATCTCCTAATGGTGCCTGGGCTCCTCTTTATGTTAAAGAAGTAAGAAAAGACGGGTTCGTTGTGGCAAACGATAACTATTCAGGAATCAATATAGATTTTTCATGGATTGCAATTGCTGAACGTATTGATTCGAATAATGCAAAATTACATAATGATATTGCTGACGATAACTTTGATGAAAACCTTAAAGGATTTATGTTCAATGAGAATATTAGAAATAGAGATGCTACTCCTATGTGGTGGGATGGTACGAAATTAAGGTTTGATAAAATACCTGAAAAACCTGTAAATGAAGCAGCTAAAAAAGCAGAAGAAGAACAATTGAATCAATAACACCACATGAGATATAACTCATACATACTGTTTCTCTTAGTTATCCTATTCACAAATCAAGTATTTTGTAAAAATAAAAATTCTGATGTTATTAGACTACAGCTAATAATTTCAGAATTAAGTTCAGAAGGATATAAAGGTAGATTTGCAGGTTCAGAGTTTGAAACAATGTCTGCTGAGTTCATTTCTTCTCAACTACAGGACGCTATTATCGCTCCGTATTTTAACTCATGCTATTATCAACCATTTGAGTATTTTATTGACTCCACAAAACACCAAAGTCAAAATGTAATTGGTTTTATAAATAATAATTCTGACTCTGCCATTCTAATTATTTCACATTATGATCACATTGGTTTAGGTGGCCCATTATCAAAAAGCTTTTTTGCTACTGATGTACATCCAGGTGCTGACGATAATGCTTCAGGTGTATCTGCAAATCTATTATTAGCATCAAGATTTTCTCAATCTGATTTTAATAAGTATAATTTGATTTTCCTTTTCCCAGGTGCGCACGAAGTTGGATTATTTGGCTCAAAAAACTTTTTTTATGAAATCGAAGAAACAAATACAAAAATAGCACTTGTAATCAATCTTGATATGATTGGTAGACTTGACAATGAATCTAAAACATTGCTATCCCTTACAAATATCTCACGATTCAGCAAATCTGAGCTTATTAAATACTCTGACAATGAATTAAATTTCATTTTACAGAATAATTTAATAGGAGACCACACTGTATTTTTAGAAAATAACATTCCTGTAATTTTCTTATCTACGGGAATACATCAAGATTATCATAAAACTTCAGACACGGAAGACAAAATAAACTATAAAGTACTATTGCAAATAGTAAATCTAACAGAAAAGATTATTTTAACTTATTAAAATAATTCATAGAATTTCCCTACTTTTACAAAAAGAGAAATAATGAAGAATAACATATTACTTTTTCTACTTATTATTACTAGTATTTGCTCAGCTCAAAAGGTCTCTCCCGGCTTCTCCTACGACGAGTATATACAAATGCTACACATCTCAGCATATCAAGTAGATACCCCATGGAACAATATGAAAATTGATTATCCTGAGGGTTTCGAAATGAAATACAGATCACCGGAAGTAGCTATGCTTAATCGTTGGGACCTTTGGGTTTCAGAAGATTCTTTGGTTGTAATAAGCATTCGAGGAACTGTTGGAGATTTTGAATCATGGCTCGAGAATTTTTACGCTGCAATGATTCCTGCTAAAGGCACACTTCAACTGAGCGAAACAGAAACTTTTGATTACAAACTATCAACGGATAGTCTTTCGGCAGTCCATGCCGGTTGGTTATTAGCTTTTGCATATTTACAACCCGATATTGAACAAAAACTTGTTTCTTATCTTGATAAGGGATATAGAAACTTCATGATTACAGGCCATTCACAAGGTGGTGCAATTGCGTTTTTACTTACAGCTGACATTTGGTTAAAGAAAAACTCAAACTATTATAAGCACAACTTTAACATAAAAACATATTGTTCTGCAGCACCCAAACCTGTAAACATAAATTTTGCCAGAGAATATGAGTATCTTACTCAACATGGCTATGCATATAATGTAGTTAATGCTGCAGATTGGGTTCCTGAAACTCCAATAACCGTACAAACACTAGACGATTTTAATGAAATCAATCCTATATCAGATAAAAAACAAGCACTAAAAAATCAAGGTTTTATTACTCGTCTTTTTATGGGAAGGGCTTATAGTAAAATTGATAGACCACTCAAAAAAACAGTAAAACGTTTTAAAAAGTACTTGGGTAAAAAAGCTTTTAAATATGTAAAAAAATCAATGATGGAGCTTGAAATTCCTGATTTTAGCAATTGTAATTATTATGTCCGAACATGAAATACAATTACCTTATATCCTGATTCTGCCTATAATGAAATATTTTGTAAAAACCCAAAACATAAATTCGTTAATCATATGCTGAAACCTTATTTGTATTTAGCTGAAAAACAAAAAAAAGAACAAAAACAAGTTATGGAATAATCACAGAACTTGTATCTATTGCAAAAAACTAAACAAATGAAAGTAAAGAACACATGCCTAATATTGGTTTTAAGTATTTTTTCTTCTTGTTTTATTTACTCACAAGAGGATTTCACGATCTCAAGTTCTGTCGAGTTTGACATAAAACCAGACTATAGAAAGTCAAACACAACTGAAGATACTGATGTAATAGTATTTACCATTAGTGTTAAAAACAATTGTGATGAGCTGATTCCTGACCTTGGTGCTACAAAGAGAAGCGATCATCTAAATTTTTTAGTAAACGATAGTATTCAAAACCCCTTGTGTCTGTATAATGGCACAGAACAAATAAACGACCACATGCTTCGTAAAGGACAGGAAGATACTTACGAGTGGTGGATTTATGCAGATGATACAGAAAGCTATGGCAACAAATTTACAGTTCAGTGGCAGTATATGGATAGGTTTTCAGAAAAATATTATATCTCATTAAAAGATAAACAGGTATTGTTAATTGATAATTAATAAGTTACCTCGATATAATAATTTAATTCTGCCCACTCAACAAAACCGTACTCTTCAAATCTTTTTTCCCATTGCCTTTCTTGCCCCTTAGGCACGTTAAAGTGAATAAGATAACGGGGTTTCTCATGTAATTGTAAATCCTCAATAGCATTTAACCAACTAATCTGATTTCCTATCTTATGCATGTCTCTTAAGCTTACACTTACAAGAATTTCATTAAATCTATAATGAACATATGCCTCAATGGAGTTTTGAGAAGTGCCATAATACTCTAATTCTGTTAAATACTCCTTCACATATTCAATGCTATCAAAAGGCAATGTCGAATAAAAGAGGCTTGAGCTTATGTCCTCAACTTTAAAATCAAATGAATTGATAAAATTAAATACTTCTGCAATACTATAAGTAGAGTCAGTTTTAACTAACACATCTGTTGGGACATACATTTCATCTTCATCATGAGTTACATTACACGAAAAAGAAAAGGCAAAAATTAGAAAAAATAATATTACAAAACATCTAGTCATACATCAGCTGACATTACAATCAATGAGTAAAATCAAATATACACATTTTTTAATGAAATTAAAAATATTGCTATGCTTTCATGGAATTCAAGTTTATCGTGCATCTATTGGTTAAACTAAACTATTTTACTAATATAAAAATTCAGAAACATGAAAAACTTACTTCCTGCGCTGTTTCTACTATTAACAGCTCCAATTCTCGCACAAGTTCCTGATACAATTACACAGGAATCAGAAATTAACAATGTAACAATCTTTTTTACAGGTGCACAAATTTCAAGGATTACCAATTTAGAACTTCCAAAAGGGAAACACATTGTTTTATTTAACGAATTACCTGTTGAGCTTAATCCAAATAGCATTCAGGTAGATGGGATTAATAATTGCAAAATCCTTTCTGTTAAGCACGACATCAAACACAATCAACCGGATGATGATGACCCAAGAATAAAAAAGCTCGAAGATGAGATTGAGCAAAAAAACAAACGTATAGATGAAATTTCAGACGAAATATCTGTATATAATCTTGAGGAAAAGCTACTAATGGACAATCGCGACTTAAGTAGAAACGACGAAGGATCCTCAATTGCTGAGATTAAAGAGGCAGCAGATTACTATCGTGAAAGACTTTTAGAGCTACGTAAGCTCAAACAAAATTTACGCAACGAATACGAAGACATTAAAGAAGAAATTCTTGACAACTACACCAAAATCAATAAAATCTTTGCTGAATCAGGCAAAACATACTCTCAAGTAGCTATTACAATTGAATGTGAAATGGAAATTAATACAGATATGATATACTCATACTATATAACCAGTGCAGGCTGGGAACCAACTTATGATTTCCGGGTTAATGATATTACAAAACCATTGAACATTACCTATAAAGCAAATGTGTATCAATCTTCGGGAGAAGACTGGTAAAATGCCGACATAACACTATCTACATCAAATCCTGTTCTTACAGGAAGCGCCCCCGAACTTCAAACATGGTATCTAAGTTATTATACAAATACTTATGACAGAGCAACACAAACAAATACAACAAATGGATCAATTAGAGGAACTGTATATGATGATGAAACTTATGAACCTATACCTTTTGCTAATATAGCTCTATATCAAAATGGAAATGTTAGCAATGGAACAATGACTGATTTAGAAGGTCAGTATGTAATAAAACCTGTTCAAGCAGGAAATTATGAACTCGAATGCAGCTATGTCGGATATAACTCCCATAAAATACCGAGCTTATATGTAAACGGAAATACTCCAATACAACAAGACATTTACTTGAATTCATCAATGATGGTTCTTGCAGAATGTCAAGTAGTTGACTATAAAGTTAATCTTATTGATAAAGAAGAACCAAGTAACATGACAATTAGTTATAATGAGATAGAAAAAATGCCTGCTACTGGCGGAGTAAGTGCTAAATACTGTGATGTTTATGTAGAAGAAGATGCTTACTATTATGAACTAAAATCACAAAATTATAAAACCACAAACTACATTTCAAATACAGTAAAAAACACTGTTGCAAATCTCGAATATAAAATTGATATCCCTTATACTATTCCTTCGGATGGAAAAAACTACGACATTAAGATTAAGGATGTTGAACTTGATGTTGAATATATTTATCATGCTGTTCCTAAAGTTGAAGAGGAAGTTTTCTTGTCTGCTCAAATTACAGATTGGACAGATTTAAATCTACTATCAGGCGAATCGAGTATTTATTATAATGGCACATTTACCGGCGAATAATTTATTGATGTAAATATTGCAAGCGACACTCTTGACATTTCGTTGGGCAGAGATAAAAACATTATTATTAAAAGAGAAGGAATAAAAGAAATAAATGATGCAAAAATCATAGGCAATAATGTTACAGAAACCATAGGCTGGAATATCTCTATTAAAAATAATAAAAATACTCCAATTAGGATTATTGTTGAAGATCAATTCCCTGTTTCAACAAGAAAATAAGTTGAGGTAGAACAACTTGAATGGTCTGGTGGAGATATTGACCAGCAAAATGGTAAAATCACCTGGGATCTTAATATTGAATCAAAGGAACTAAAAGAAATAAAAACAAGCTATTCTGTAAAATACAATAAATCAGAAAGTATAGCAGTAGAGTAGTTTTTCTAGTAAGCGCAAAGTCCACTTTTCCATAATGGAGGGTGGACTTTTTGTATTTAGTTTTTTCAAAGCAATAAAATGACCTCGAGAGGTCAAATATTTGTAACACCAGCCACCCTCGATATTTATCGGGGCAATTCGCAGTCAGGTGGTAAATAAACTAACTCATCTGTTTTTGGAATGTTTCTTTGCCTTTAACTGTAGTATAAAATGAAGTTTATAGAAATTCTCTCATAACGCAAAGACCATAACAAAAACGCAATTTATAAAATCAACTTAGAACTTTTAAACTATAATATCCTATCTTTGCTATATGAGATGATGAAAACTTTTATTGTAACATTTGTGATTTCTTTCGCTCTTGTTAGTGTTAGCATGGCACAATCACGTTATGGATGTCAAAATGCAGAGATTAGTGGGGAATATTTATTACTTGCAGATTCTGATGGGACAACTCCCAGGGACGATGCAACTATTACTCTAAGTTTAGTTGGGAATACAGCAACAATTCATGCAGTAATGCCTGATGTTGATATTACTTCAGGAGGAAGTTTCAACGCATGTCAAAACCTGATTACAATGAGTTTTGATGACTTTGATTTTGCTGCTGACAATGCTGAGTTTAGCATAACAGATGGTGTCCTCACTCTTCCTTTTGTAGTTCTTGGGGGTGTTGAATATGGTAGTTCTACTTGGAAAAGATTATCTGGTGGTGAGGAAAATGATGAGCAGGCCAATAATGACCCTGAAACAGGTCCGGATTCTGACAATGGAAATAATGGTGGTGATAACGGGAATGAATCTGACGGAAACGGAAATGGTGGTGAAAACAACAATTCAAATCCAGGGAATAATGGTGGCACTTTTAATCCAAATGACCCCAATAATACTGACCCATATGCTGATTTTAACTTAAACGACATAGAAGATGAATTCAAAGATTATGTCGGTCGATATGTTGGGTTTGGGTTTGGTTACGAAGTAATGTTTAAACATACTGCTGGTGAATTTGCCTCCCAGTTTACCGGAGTCGAAGAAAATGATTTACCATTCGAAGGAGATAAAGTTATTATGACATTGATGGTAGAACATTCAGTCCTTTTTGACATATATATTGATGAAGAAGGAAAGGTCACAGGAACTGGAGAAGTAACATACAATCTAATTCCAAATCTATGTGGTGTTGCAATGCTAACCGAGCAAGTTAATATGGCAGTAAACTTAATGGCAGAATTAACATTTTTCTATGATTTAGGTAAAAACATTAGCCAGTCTGCAGTAAAATCTTTCGAAGGAACTTTTCTTGGATTGCAGGGTGAACTTGCAAAATACACAAAAATGGCCGCTATGAGTGGACTTTCAATATCAACTGAATATTTAGGTTATAAAGCTCCTCTTAAAATCAAAGCTCTTGACTTGGAAGCACAGCAGCAAGCTGCACTATGTGAGTGTGCAGTCGGAGCAAATGCCATACAAGGTGGAAATGCTGTTGGCCCGACAACAATTAAAGAAATGATTAAAACTACAGGGGTTGACATTGCAAAGGGACTATTTATGGATGCAGCAACTGCCACACCACCTGTAGGCATGCTCTTATCAATACCCGGAGTCACACAAATACAGTATTATTATAAAGGTTTGCAAAACGGACCAGAAACCCGACAGTTTGATATTACTGGTTATCTTGTTGATGGTGAACTATACCTTGACATGGATGGTGAGGTCTATGGTGGCCCTGCTGACCTTACTATCGAGTATATGGTAAACTACGAAAAGGAAACACCTACCTTCCCAACCTGGTCACCATTCTTACAGGACCCAGCAAAATTCAACCCTGCTGGAGAAGAATTTGAAGTCTATGAAAGAACGAAAAAAATAAAGAAAACTAAATTCAAAGATGCGGCTACCGGCAAGACAATAGAATTAGAAATTCCGTATTATGAGTCTGAAAAGAAATACACTAAAATGCCTATTCCTTTTGCTACTTTTCACGAATCCGGAATGCATAGAAATGATGTCTCTGTATGGCACGAATATGAATACTACTGGAATGCATATAAGGTGAAAGAGTAAAATGAAATAAAAAACAGTATACTACCTAAATCTTAAATAACTTCTATATTTTATTAAATTTTCTATTTATTTTGAATTAATAGTTTTTATTGCTATTTTTAGACTATTATTATACAATAAGCAGATATTATAATTTACTCTACTTTTATTTAAATTTATTTCAACTATGAAACTAGAAAAGGTATTAGAAAAAGTTAATTCACTTGAAAAAAATTCATTCCTAAAAATCATTGACAACATAATAAATTGTAATCCTAAGAACTTAAAGGAAATTGATAAGATATTATCTGCCAGCAATAATAACTTAAAAGAAACAGATAGTCAAAACATTTCACGCATTTTTTCATTAATTAAAGAAGAATTCTCTGAACACCTTAAACATGAGTTTTTTGAAACATCTTCTCAACTTGATATTGTTGTCGATATCATTATTAGAGATGGTAATAATTTAATGAAACAAGATTGGTTCTCTAGACTTTATGAAAATGAATTAAAAAGTATAAAGCAAAAAACAAATGAATTAAAAAAAGAACTTGAATCTGAAAAGTCAAATATCGATGATACAAGGAAAAGAGATTATTCAATTTATCTTGACTGTTTACATACTGCATATTATAATGATTTAGAGCAAAATAGAGATCCTAAAGTTACTAGTGATGAGTTATCGATATTACTAACTTTAGCTAATAAATTAGAACTATCTTTAGAAGAAATAAAGCTTATTAATTACATTATTATCAAACCAAATAGAGTCGAAATAGATAATCTAATTAATAATCTTAAGAATATTGGCATAATATTTTATTCAAAGAAGAACAGCCAAATCTATATCCCAGATGAGATTGTAAGAGTATTAAGGAAACTAAGAGAAAAAGAAATTGCAGATAAGTTTTACAGAAGATTCTTAAAACAATTACGAGAACCTCAGATTAATTTAGTTTGTAGAAAACATAATATTGACACTAAAAAAACATTCCAAGAAAAAATCATTGATATTATCAATGAAGGTATTCCATTTTCTCTTTTAGTAATAAATGACCTTCATAAAGAAGGAACATCTCTGACAGATAAGAAAAAATTCCTAAATGAAGTCTGGACTAACTGTTTTAATATGACAACTAACCTTAAAGGAGTAACTTTAGAGGAAAAAGTTAGCAATATTATTGAGTATTTTGAAGAAATTGAATTAGATGACAAGGTTTGCATTTCTGTAGACGGTTATGATAAGCTACTAATAGACCTTAACGACGCATTCCCAAAGTTAAATAAAAATCTCAAAGATGAATTTGAACTACAAGATGAATATGTTCTAAAAAGCGAGTATCTTTTAGATTACAATATTAAACCTAGAGATATTCTTGATACCTTAAACAAAGATAATTTAAATGAATTTTGTGATAAATTTGAAATTAAAAAAAGAGGCAATTTAGTTTTAAACATACTTGACGCATATAAGGATACAGAAAACCTATACATTGAAAACTATGAAAATATAGGATTTAGAAAACAAAATGAGTTAAAAGATAATGGAATAAATATAAAAGAAAGTGAACTAGGTTTAAAATTTGAGGAAATTACAAAAAACATTTTTGAAAAATTAGGTTTTGATGTAGATGAGAAGCTCAAAAAATCTATCAATACTAAAAAAGATAAGATAGATGTAATTATTAACCTAGGGAATAATGATGTAATTGTTATTGAATGCAAAACGGTTAAAGAAAGTGGGTACAACAAGTTCAGTAGTGTTTCCAGACAAATTAAATCATATATCGACCTCGCAACTTTTAATGGCTATAATGTAATCAAATCTCTACTAATCGCACCCGATTTTAGTGATGATTTTATTAATGACTGTGAATTAGATTTTGAGTTAAACATTTCATTAATCACTGCTGCTTCCTTAAGTAAAATTTTAGATGCATTTAAAGTTTCAAAACATAAACAATTCCCATACCAACTATTAATGAAAGATGTTCTTATAAAAGAAGACCGAATAGTCAAAGCAATTAATAAATAATGCGAAAAACACGCTGGGAAAAACACGAGAACTATCACTCACGTATTATTTACATCGAGAATTTGCAGGTAATTTACAAAGATTACTGGGACCCGGGTAAGAATCCAAATATCACAAAAATAAGTTTTGATGATATCTTATCGGGCAAGTGGGATTATGAAATCATTATGCAATTCTCGGGAGCAGTTTTAAACGAAATTAAAACTAAAATCTCAGAAATAAGTGCAAAAAACAGCAATTGAGACTTTCTTGGGCATTTGTTTCTAATTCGTCGATAAATTTAACTAATTCAGTTAATTTATTTTTTAATCTTTATTGCACACTTTATATTTGTTTCAGAAACTTTTAATTCTAAATCAACATGAAGAAGATCCTAATTATTTTAGTATTATCTGCATTCTGCTTAAGTGCATTTAATCAGGGCATTACAAGTATATCCCCCGATTCGGGTAATGACGGAGAAACTGTAAACGTTTCTATTACACTAGAAAATAGTGTTATGCCTCCTCTCCCCCCATCAGATGTTCAACCCGAAGATGTTTTAATTGGAAGTATTTCTGCAACAAGCTTTAATAGGACATCTGAAACAAATGTGGATGCAACTTTTGATATCCCGGGAGGAACTATTTCCGGAAATTACGATGTTATTGTACAATTTGTAGTTGGTGGTGGTGATGAATTAAACCTAAGTTTAAGTGGTGGTTTCGAGATATTTGGAGCAGCACTAAGTGTTTATTATGTTGATGGAGATGCAGGCAATGACTCAAATGATGGACTAAGTTGGGCTAATGCAAAACAAAGTCTGACATCTGCAATTTCAGCTGCAAATATTGCAGGTGGAGGAAATATCTGGGTAAAAGCCGGAACCTACAAACCAACTGATGGCACTGATAGAAACATCTCTTTTGAGCCGGGGCAAAATGTAAGTATATATGGTGGTTTTGATGGCACAGAAACTGATATTAGCGAGCAAGATCCAATAACAAACCTAACAATACTCAGTGGTGATATCGGAACTTTAGATGATATATCTGACAATTCGTACCATATTGTAAAAACTTCCAAGAACTCTATATTAAATGGACTAACACTAACAAAAGGTAATGCCAATGGAGATAGATTAGATAGAATGGGTGGAGCAATATATCTTGCAGACGACAAAGCATCTGTTATTAATTGTAAATTTGAAGAAAACTATGCCGACGAAGGTGGTGCAATTTATATTTTTAATATAAACGGAGCTACATCAGCAACAACCGACATTGTTACGATTGAAGGTTGCAACTTTACAGATAATTCTGCAAACAACGGAGGTGCAATAGTAATGCGTGTTGGTGCAAGTTCTGACATATTATACTGTAATTTCTCGTCAAACCAAGCAGAGTGGCGTGGTGGTGCAATTTATATAGATTACGGCGCTTATGAAACAGCTCCAATAACAATTGACAACTGCACATTTGATTCAAATTCCACAAATGGAAACGGAGGTGCAATCTACTCAGACGATATGGCTTCTCAATTAGGCGGAACATATTGGTTTGTTTCTAATTGTAATTTTACAAATAACAGTGCAACATATAGAGGTGGAGCTATTTCAAACTATAATAATACAGGAAACTACGCCAATATTTCAAATTCAGACTTCACTGGAAACTTTGGCGGAGCGCTTGGCAATGCTATTGCAAACGACAACGGAGTTTCTTTAACTGTCAACGACAATACATTTGGAAGTGACCAGGATATCGACTCAGATGAAACATGCTAATGCTCAGGAAACAACTGTCCGTAATTGAATTTATAACTATTAAACTTTGAGAAAATGAAAAAAACGATAATATATATCATAGCAATATTTGCCTCAAGTATGGTATTCTCACAAACTGTATATTATGTTGATGGATCTGTTACTTCATCAGGTTCAGGAACTAGTTGGGGAACTGCATTTAAAACAATACAAGAAGGAATTAATGCAGCAGAATCATCATTAAGCGATCCTTCATCTGAAACAGCTCAGGTGTGGGTAAAAGAAGGAACGTATTATATATATTCAAGCTCCGAAGACAACACAATTGAGATGTTAGAAGGCGTTGAAGTATATGGCGGATTTGATGGCACAGAAACGCAATTAGACCAAAGAGATTATGTAACAAATGTCTGTACAATTGATGGAAACCAGTCGAGTGGTAGTGCAAATCAAGTTAAGCATGTTATTACATTTTTTGGTAATGACATGGGCAGTTACTACAGCAGTTGGACAAATGGCCTTTTAGATGGGTTTACTATTACAGGTGGAAATATCGAAATGTCAGGACCAGGAAAAAATGGTAGCAAAGTTACTGACCCTGAATCCATTCTTAGCACAGGAAATGAAATGTCGGGGGCAGGTATTTTAATATTTAAATGCGCTCCAACAGTTCAAAATTGTATCATTATCGATAATGATGCTCCTAAAGGTGGAGGAATGTATATTATGTCTGCAACAGAATTTCCAACAACATCCTCAGAAATTGCACATATCTACAATTGTGACTTTATTAATAATTCAGCAATGATGCGATGTGGTGGACTTTCTATTGATTTAGACTCTGAACCAATTATCGAAGCATGTAAATTCATTGGTAACACATGTGATGCTAAAGGTGGTGGAGTGTATATTGATTGGGTATGCCCTGAGCCTATTTTTATTAACTGTCTTTTTGCTGAAAACCATGCTTCAAGAGCAGGTGCAATGGGTGTAGATGGATCGTCTAGCCCTTATCTTATAAATTGCACATTGACAAATAACTCATCATCTGATGTTGGTGCTGGTCTTTATACAGGCAGTTATAACCCTGATGGAACAGCATCTAACGAACCAACTCTTATAAACTGTATTGTTAGCGGAAACACTGCCGACTGGGGTGGTCCTGTAGATTTAAGAATCTGGCATGATGATTATTTTTATGTATCTAATAGTATTCTTGGTTCAGGCTTTACCAGTTTTGGAGACGGAGTATCATACGAAACACCTGATTTCTCTGATATTGGCTCATCTGATTATCGTTTAGACTTAGGTTCTGTTGGAATTAATGAAGGTGTTACAAGCGACCCACTTGATATTTACAACTACATTCCAACAACAGATATTGACGGTAACGAACGTGATGCCAATCCTGATATGGGTTGTTATGAATATGTTGCTACAAATATCGAATCAGAAATAAATAGCATAAATAGTGAGATTATTGTTTATCCAAATCCTGCTGATGATTATATATTTATAAATTCAGATGAAAAAATTACATATATTGAGATTTACGATTACTCAGGAAAACTTCTGATAAAAAAGCAAAATCATTCAAACAATGATAAAATAAGCATTGAAAACTTAAGTGCAGGTTTTTATTTGATTAAGCTTAGATCTGACACATCAAACACAACTATTAAGCTTATCAAACAATAGTTCTTTTCATAACAATTGAGAGATTGGGTTGCTAACATTTGTTGCAACCCTTTTTTTTATAGCTAATTAATTTAACTAAATTGCACTATTTTACTATATGAAATTATTTAGTAATATCAGATATCTAAGCATCTATAAGATTAAGAACCTTATCAGATTAAAGTCTTATTACAATAAACTCAAACGAATTTATGGCGATAGCAATAAGCTTGAAGTAAAACTATCAGAATCACAAACCCCTCCTCCATCCTTTTTATCATTCGAACCAACAAATTACTGCAATTTAAAATGTCCTGCATGTCCATCAGGTAGTGGAGTGTTAACTAGACCAAAAGGTTATGCTGATTTTGATTTATTTAAAAAAGTGGTAGATGAAAATAAAAAACATCTTATAAATTTAGTCTTACACTTTCAGGGTGAGCCTCTTTTAAATAGCGATTTGCCAAAAATGATCGAGTATGCTCGCAAAAATAAGGTGCGGACAGAACTATCAACAAATGCAAATCTGCCTACTGAAACAATAACAAGAATTATTAATTCCAAACCCGACAAACTAATTATTTCCCTGGATGGATTAAGCCAGGAAACATATAATTTATATCGTATAAACGGGGAAATGTCAAGAGTTTTACAAACACTTGAAACAATTTCGAATTTTCCTAAAAAAGAAAGACCACTAATAGAACTACAATTTTTAGTTTTTCGTCATAACGAACATGAAATAACAGAAATAAAAAACATTAAACGAAAATATAAAATTGACATAACAGTTATTAAGTCTGCTCAAATTTATGGCAAAGATCAAATAGATTTAATTCCAGAAAACTTAAAATATTCGAGATACATAATTGATGAAGACGGAAATCAAAATTTAAAAAAGCCTATTCATAACAGATGTAAACGAATTATTTTTGGATCAGTAATTACCTGGGATGGAAAACTTGTGCCATGCTGTTTTGATAAAAATGCTGAATTCATTCTTAGCGATGTGAATAAAACACCGATAAATGAAATAAGAAACGAAAATGCTTACAAAGAATTTATAAAAAATGTATTTTCGCAAAGAAATATGATTGAAATGTGTAGAAATTGTACTGAGGGATGACGGGTGACAGGTGACCGATGACCGGTGACGGGTGACGGGTGACGTGTGTCAGTTAATCGGTTACCCTTCGAGGATCTCAGGGTAAAATCAGTTAATTGGTTTTCGGTTATCGGTTTTTTGTTTAGACTTTCTCACTATTTCAAATTGATTATTGTCCCGAAGAATAAAAAATCTATGATTTTTGTAATTCTTAGGGGATCCTCGATAAAAAAAGAAATTGTTATAGAATTTTTTTTATCGAATATAATAATAATTGAAATTGTAAAGAATTTAACTAATTACAATTTCTATTTTATCGGGAAATATTGATTATTGAATATTGTTTATTGAATGTTGAATATTTATCTTGGTATCGGTGGTAATCTGGGAAACAGATTGGAAAACATCAGAAAAGTAATAACACTAATTTCTGAGCGAATTGCTGTACCCGAAAAAGTTTCACCAATTTATTTAAGTGAACCATGGGGGTTTGATCATGCTAAATATTTTACTAATGCTGTAATTAAACTAAATACAGACCTTTTAGAGGATGATGTCCTGAAGATTATTCTTGAGATAGAAAAAGAACTAAAACGGATTAGAACAAAAAGTGGCTATCAGGGACGAACTATGGATATTGATATTTTATATTTTGGAGATAAAGAGATAAAACGTGATAATCTTGAAATTCCTCATCCCAGAATTAAAGATAGATTGTTTGTATTATTGCCGCTTAAGGATATTGAGCCAAGTTTCATTGATCCGATTTCTAAGGTAAATATTATTCAAATGCTAGAATCTTGTAATGACAAAGGGAAAATCAAAAGACTAAGATATGGAGCATGAAAAGTTTATGAAAATGGCAATTATGGAGGCAGAAAAAGCTGCCGAAGCTGGTGAAGTTCCTGTGGGGGCAGTAATAATTTGCAATAACAGGCCAATTGCCCGTGCACATAATCAAACAGAGCTTCTAAATGATGTTACTGCGCACGCTGAAATCTTAGCAATAACTGCTGCTGCAAATAACTTGGGATCAAAGTATCTTAAAGACTGTACACTTTACGTTACTCTTGAACCTTGTACAATGTGTGCAGGAGCTTTAAGCTGGTCACAAATATCAAATATTGTTTATGGAGCCAGTGATGATAAAAAAGGTTATACATGCTTTAACGAAAAAATACTTCATCCTAAAACAAATATTATTAAAGGTATTTTAGCAAATGAATGCGCTGATTTAATGACTGAGTTTTTTAGGGAAAGGAGACGGAAAACCGATGTCTGACTACTGACACACAAACTACTGATTACCGGTTACTGACACACTGATTACTGGTTACCAAAACACCGACTACCGATCAACAAACCTACCCCTCATCATACAACATAATCTTATCGATTTTTGTGTCCTGTATTTTCAAAACCTTGAATTTATATTCCTTTGCTCCATCCCTAATTTTAATTACTTCAGATTGTTTTGGGAATGAACCATAATGATATAAAATATATCCTGCAATTGTTTCGTAATCGTCAGATTCGTTTAAATCAAAACCAAACTCTTCGTTAAAATCGTCAAGTTCCTGACGACCACTCATAACATAGTTACCCTCATTTGTAATATGTACGTTGATTTCAGGAATATCATGTTCATCCTCAAACTCGCCGAAGATTTCCTCAAGAATATCTTCAATTGTTACCATTCCTGAAGTACTGCCGAACTCATCTACAACAATAGCAAGACTCTTCTTATCCTGAATTAGCTGTTCAAACAATTTCTTAGCAGACATCGTCTCAGGTACAATCATTATTTGGCGAACAACATTACGAAGCTTCTGAGGGTTTTTAAAAATATCCTTCACATTTACGTATCCGCTAATCTCATCAACATTTTCTTTGTAAACAAGAATATTTGAATGACCGGATTCTATGAATTTTTCTCTTAATTCATCTATTTCAGTTGTAATTGGAATTGCCTGAATCTCATTCCTCGGAACAATACATTCTCTAAGTTTAATCGAAGAAAAATCCATAGCATTCTGGAATATTTTTAATTCCTGAGCTTGTTTATTCGGAGTACTATCAAGTTTACTTTTATCAATTATATCGTCAATATCAACTTTACCAAAAGCTCTTTCCTTCTGAGTTTTATCCATGCTTCCACGCACAAACACTTTCATGATAAGCTCCGACAACCACATTGTAAATGCAACAACCGGATAGAAAACAAAGTAGAAGAAAATTAAAGGAAATGAAAAAGTACTTAATGCTCTATTACTAATTATTCTAAAAAGTGTTTTTGGCAAGAACTCAGCAAAAACAAGGATGAAAATCGTTGAAACAAGTGTTTGAATAATTAATACCCACAGTTCACCGCTAATTATAGACTCTATTGGAGCCTGAAGCATTTTAGCCATGAAGATACCATATATAACAAGAACCAGGTTATTTCCTACCAACATTGCTGAAATGAAATGAGCTGGTTTATTATTAAAAACTGTAAGTATTCTGGAATTAAGTCCTGTTTCTTTGGATGCAAGCTCAAGTCTTAGCTTATTTGATGATACATAAGCAATCTCCATTCCCGAAAAGAAAGCAGAGAAGATCATTGAAACTATGATAATAATCCAATCCATTATTTGCGGCTACGTCTTTTCTCGTTGTTTTTTCTTTGCATACGTCTTACTCCGAACATACCCAGACTAATGACACTCAATGCATAAATCATATATGCTGCTTTATCTGCACCAACTTTAACCTGATAATAGATTCCCATACCCAGGCAAAAAGCTGCCATTACTATCCAAGCATATTCAATAATTACAAAAAAGTTTTTTTTATTCATCTTTTACGTTAATTGTACCTGTAGGTTTCAGAATTTTCCACTTTGAAAAATCCTGATTTGATTCAAATCCTTCACCGAACAAAATTTCTTCGGCAGTAGTTATACGAACTAATTTATCTGAGTAAATAAGTTCTGTTTTCATGTTCCAATATAAAAGTTCAGTATTTATTTTCTCTTCCTTCTCATTATTATTTACTTCAACATCTGACTTTGCTTCCCATATTTCATCTTTTATCAGATATCGGGCATACTGACATTTAAGAGTACCGGTAACTTCCATATAAGAATTGTAAAACTCAACATTAATACCCTCAGGATATTCGTCATACTGAACTTCACCATGCTCATAACGAATAAGTTCTGGTGCATAAATCTTCACTTTAACTCTTCCAGAATCACTAAAACTCGTTTCAAGGTCAGTTACAACAAATGAAGGCATATCATTAGAAACAGTAAGTTTATTTACTTCTTCAATGTCGTTCTTACAAGAAATAAATGTCGCGCTGATAAAAAATATCAGCACGACAATATTTATTAAATTATTTTTTAGTTTTTTCACTACTGATTACACCTGATTGTAGTTGTTTCGTTAATCCAGCATCCAATAGTAACAGTTTGTCCTTCGCTAAGATTTAACCAGAATACTTCTTCAAGAGTAGGAAATTTTGAAGAATATCTACCGATAAGTTGGTTAGCATCCTGAATAACGTCTTCGTCATCTGTTACACTTTTAGCTTTAATAAATTGGTCGACAATTAACCAGTTAACACTTTTCTTTTCAAAAGCAGTTTCACCACAACCTGAAGCAGCATAAACTTTACCAATCAGGATGTATGCTTTACCATGATTTGGATTTTCACCAATTGCACCACGAGCAGCATTTCTTGCAGCAGGGTAATTTCTTAAAGTTCCATAATAAAGAAGTCCTAACTCATAATACATATCTGCTTTTTTCAATGCATCCTCTTCAAGCTCAATTGCCTCTTTATAATACTTCTCTGCATTAGCACCATCATCTCTTTTAAAATAACCTTGCGCAATTGAGTGAGCAGAAGTTGAAGACTTCTCATTAGTATAAACTAATACTGCAGCATTCATATACAGATCAGATAATTGACACTCATCACTTTTACCTCTGTCAAGTAATCCTACAATTTTCTTAGCCATTTCAAGATTTTCAGGATCTGCTTCGAATTTTGGTCCAAAAAGATTTATTATTGCTTCGCAGTCAGCTGCACCAGAATTAACAAATAGTTTCTCTATTTCAGCTGCAGTTTGTTCTAACTTTGGTTTTTTGCTATCAGCAGCATTATTAATCTGAGCATTTATTACATCAGAAACTCTAGAATATATTTCAACAACATCTTCTTTAGTTAACTTTTCATTTCCAAAAATAACAACTGCTGTATTCATATAATATTGAAGTACGAAATATTCAGTTTTATCTCCTTGCAATTCAAATGATCTAGCAAATACATCATAAGCAGCCTGTATATCATTTGAACGATACTTCAACATAGAAACACCTTTACGACCCAAAACCAAGCCCTCTTGTCCAAAGTAAGTGATTCTATTATCATACACCATCATAAGAGTATCAACATATGCCTCCTTGGTTGCATCGTCTGCAGCATTATCGATAAATAATTCAATTATTTTTGTGCCGTGTATATAAATATTTTTTGTTGCTTCAGGACAGTTAACAAAACACCATCTCCATGCAGGCATAGCATCTTTTAGGTTACCCTGATTAAAAAATTAGGTATAAGTAGAGAGTTTAATTCCGCATGTTTCCGGGTCGTCTCCATATTTGCTTTGATCTTGAGCTAAACTAAAAGTGCTCAACATTAGCCCTATCATTAAAACCGGTAAAAAAACTTTCAATTTCATAACTTTTCAATTTATTTAATTTATATTTAATCTATTCTTCTTTTTACAAACCATGTTTCGGCAAGATTAAAGCTTATTCCGATAATTGCATAATTTTCTTTTATCAGATTATTTTCAAGCGATCCTCTTTGCCCAAGCTCCATTGATAAATTAAAAGATGTCCTAGAACGTTTCATTGGTAAACCTAAACCAAAACTTATGCCAAAGTCGTTAATTGCAGTTTCACCTGTGCTTAACATAAAATAGTTTTGGTTATAATGAAGTCCTCCGCGATATGAAACGCCTTGCCAGTAATTAAACATACTACCACGTTTTCCGACTGGTATATATTATGTACCCAAAGAGAAAAACTGTCCGTTACTAAGATTATCTACATTACCAAAAAATGCAGCTCCAGTCCAGTCCTGCATTGTATAATCAAATCCGATAAAAAACTTATCGCTATGTTGATATCCCAAACCAATACCTATTGTCTGTGGTAATCCGACTATTCCAAGTTCTTCATCAGATTGAAAGACAGTATCAACGATTGCTGAACTTGTTGTCAAGGTATGATATACTATACTTGAACGTTTGGCATCTAAATTTGAATTATATCCATAAACTCCACCAATGGTAAAATGGTTATTATCATTGATTGAAAATCTATATTTAAGTCCGGCATCAAAGGTAAAGTCGTTAACCTGAATAATATTTTGCTCAAACACATTAATGTAATCCCCACTTTCATCATCAAATGCAATTCCTCCGGATTGATAAATTTTACCAAACAAATAAGATGCTGTCACACCAAATGTAAAATTCTCAAATGGTTTAAATGCATTTGAAATGAAGACCTTATTTACTCCGCCATCACCGGCGAACAAATAGTTTTTATCTACATTTAACAAAGTATCATTTGCACTAATAGAATAGCCAACATCACTATATGGTTGTACCCCTGCTGCAGCTTTCCACCATTTTGTGACAGCAAAGCCAAAATTCAGATGAGAAAGATGGAAATCTGACTTCGTTTGAGAGAATGCAGGATCTTCAATACTATAAATTCTTGCTCCACCATTTAATCCAAAATCAAAAATAAAAGTCATTGTATCAATATCTGCCACACAAGCCGGATTAATATGATTAATACCGTTATTATATGGTAGTGTATATGATAACCCACCCATTGAATTATTTCTAATCAGTGTTGAACGTGTAATATCTCCAATTCCGTAACGTGTGTACGGCGATCCAACCCTACCTTGAGCAAACACTGTAGCAGCAACGGATATCGCAACGAATAATGTAATAATTTTTTTAATCATTAATTTCCAAAATTTTATTTAATCCAAATGCTGTAAGATTTGGCTCGGCAAAAATGCGATTTTTTATCAACTTTTCAAAGAAAAAGCTATCTCCACCTGTAAAAACTACACCTAAATCATGATATTTTGATGAAAATTCACGAATTATTCCATTTACTTCATGAAATATTCCATTCTGAACACCCAAAATTATCGCTTCATCGGTAGTAGTTCCATAATCAGCATTCAAATCCTTGTTAATACTTAATAACGGTAGTTTTCCGGTAAAAGTATGTAGAGATTTGAATCTTGTTGAAATTCCCGGAGATATAGTTCCGCCAAGGTATTCTTTGCCATCAATCAAGATGTCATATGTTATTGCTGTTCCTGAATCAATAACTAAAATATTTTTTCCAGGCCAGAAGACCGAAGCACCACAAACAGCAGCTAATCTATCCTGTCCTAATGTACTTTTTGTCTTGTAATGGATATTAATAGGAAATTCAAGATTTGGGCTCATTTTGATAATACGTTTTACCTTTTTATCAAGCACACTGAGAATACTCACATCATCCGATCTAACTGATGAAATAATCGCTTTTTTTGGTGAATGAATTTTAATCGCTGATTCAATCTGTTTTAATAAATTTTTATAATCATTAGCGATCGATGAGTTAATCACTGCTCCATTTTCGAAAATGAACAGCTTTAACAACGTATTACCTAGGTCAATAACTAAATTCTTCATCTGATATAAAATCAACACAAAAGTAAAATTTTCTATGGAAAAAATTAAAAAGATTTGTCATCTATTATACATTCAGCATTTCGAGGATTTAATATATCTAGGCACTTTACTAAAACTATCTCATCATACCATGCATAAGTTCCTGTTTATGTGCATATTACACAAGACTTTTAAAAGATAAAAAAAGTCTGTAAAGCTTTTATTTTTTCTGTGAAAAATAAAAATATGCTTTATACAAATCCCTTTTCTATAAATTAATAAGTAAAAATCTCGAATTTATTTTGTTTCAATGTTTATAAATAATTTTTATTTATTATCTTCGCAGCCTAAAATTTATCAAACATCTGAAAAATAATTTATTAAAAGAATAAAGTAATGGCAGTATTACAGAAAATTAGAAACAAAGCAGGAATCCTTGTTGTAGTTTTTGTGGGTGTGGCTCTGTTCTTATTTATCATTGACCCTACCACTTTCCAGCAATTATTTGTTAAAAACGATACAAGTATTGCAGAAATAAACGGTGATGATATTGAATACGAAGAGTTTCAGGAGTTTTACAAACAACATCATGACTTTTTATTAGTTGCTCAACAGAAGTCTAATCTCGAAGCGGATGAAGACAAAAGTATCAGAGAGCAAGCATGGAATGATATTCTTCAAAAACATTTATTAGAACCTTATTACGAAGAAGTAGGTCTATCTGTTAGTGATGCAGAATTAGAAGATATGCTATATGGTTCTAATATTCATTATGTAATTTTACAAAACTTTACAGATCCTCAAACTGGACAGGTTGACACAGCTCAAATACGCAGTTTCTTCGAAAGATCAGCTGATGATCCAAATTATCAGATAATTGCAGATTATTGGAAGACTATTATTAAGCGTGATCGTTTGCAAACAAAGTACAACAATATGGTTGCAAAAGGTTTCTATACTCCAACTGCATTTGCAAAAATGGACTATCAGAACAAAAATAATATGTATGATTTCGAATATGTTTTCAGAGCATATAAAGAAATTGCTGATGAAGAAATTAATGTTTCTGATGCAGACATGAAAACATATTATGATGAACATCAATATATGTTTATGGTTGATGAGAGAAGTCGTGATATAGAGTATATTGTTTTTGACGTACTTCCTTCAGCAGAAGATACTGCAGCAATTTTAGCTGATATTGAAGAAATGTATGCAGAGTTTAATGCTCTTGAGGAAGGATATGCTGATTATGCTTCAAGATATAGTGAAGTCGGTGCAAGAGACATCTTCCTTTCTGAGAAAGATATACCAAGAGGTCTAGACTCTACTTTCTTTAATCAAGAGGTTGGAACCACATCAGATATTATTCTGGCTGGCAATTCTTACTATTTTACAAGAATTGTAGATGCTGCAGAAAGACCTGACTCTGTAAGAGCTAGTCATATTTTAATTATGCCTAACGACTCTGTTACATTAGACCAGTGTTATGCTAAAGCAGATAGCCTAAAAACAATGATTGAAGACGGTGAAGATTTTGCAATTCTAGCTCTTATGAATTCCGAAGACCCTGGTTCACAACAACAAGGTGGTGACTTAGGATGGTTCAAAGATGGCATGATGGTTCCTGAATTTAACGAAGCTTGTTTTGCAGGTGAGACTGGAGACCTTTCAATTGTTGAAACCCAATTTGGTGTTCACATAATTAAAGTTACTGAGCAATATGACTACAGCCGCAAGATTAAACTTGCTACTGTAACCAAAGAGATCAGATTCTCAGACAGAACTTCGAATTACTATTTCTCTATAGCCAGTAACTTTAGTGCTGACAATAGTACATCAAAAAAATTCGACGAGGCTGTAATCGAAAATCAGTATATTAAAAGAGTTGCTGAAGAATTAAAAGAACTCGACAACGAATTTAGTGGTGTTGAAAACGCTAGAGAGATTATTAGATGGGTATATAGAGAAGAAGCTAAAGTTGGTGATGTATAAACTGTATTCAACTTCCAGGATAAGTTTATTGTTGCTAAGATTTCTGCAATCAGAGAAGAAGGAGTTGCTCCTTTTGAAACGGTAAAAGACATTATCCAGCCAATTGTTCTTAAAAACAAAAAATCAGAAATTCTTATTGCTGAACTTAATAAAGATTTATCAGAAAATATGGACTTAGCTTCTATTTCAGAAAAATACGGAAAGAAATTAGACACTATTGAGAATATTAGTTTCTCTTCATTCTCATTACCTGGAGTCGGTATTGAGCCTAATGTAAATGCAGTTGTTTCTAATATTGAAATGAACAAAATCTCAAAACCTATTAAAGGCAACAATGGTGTGTTCTTAGTTAAAGTTATAAATAATAAACCTGCTCCTGAAAAAACAGATTTCACAGAAGATAAACTTAGTGTTATGAGAAATCAGGCATCTCAAGTTTACAAATTATTCGAAGCTGTAGAAAAGAAAGCTGAGATTACTGATAACAGAGCAAGATATTTCTAGAAATACAAAATAGATATTTAAAAGCGGATACATTAGTGTCCGCTTTTTTTATGGACCGAACTATAAGCTTACTTAAAACTCAATTGATAGCTGATAAACTAATAATTTATTAGTAGTAAAAGTATCGCAGAAGTCAATGTAGAGTTATTATTTTGCTTTCCATTCATTCCATAAGATGGGATTGGTTTATTTTCTGAATCTAATAAAACCTGATTAAGCAGAACTGTATTCAATGAATCTGAAAGTTCTTTATAATTATAGAGTTTTAATCCTGAAATTAAATAATAATAATCTTCAATATCGTAGTTCCCATTTGCAAACAAATTATGATAGGTACTATCCTGCATTTTTAAGCGTATATCGTACGCATAATAATCAGCAATATCAAATGCTGCCAAACCCGACCATAAAGCGTATCCTATGTCTAAAGTATCAAGCTCCATAGAATTGTCCGTCAGATTAAAATTTACAAACGATAATAATTGTACATCAAAGAAATGCTGACTATAATAGTATTTAATTGAATCAATTTGCTGTCTATATTCTTTAACATCTTCTTTATAGCCCAATTTGTCTGCCAATTTACTTAGACAGTATTTTTCTGTGAAAAGCATTGCATTAAGGTCTGCTCGCTCTACACCATTACCGTCCTCACACCATAAATTATTATCCAGATTATTATTTTCATACCAGTAATTATGATAATCTTTAACAATTCCATATACAGTTTCCATAAGTACAGTATCATTTTCTGTATCAGACGAAAAAATATTCCAGGCTGTCCATGCTGCCATAGGCTTTTCATTTATAACAAAAGTACTGTCCGAATAATTCAATACCGGAATAATGCTATTTATTGATTTATCATCATTAATGTTTGAAATAACTGATGCCAGAATGTTTTTTGCAAGTCGGCTATCGTAACGAATAAAAGAGGATGCATAAAACCATGCCTCATCTGTATTTATATATGTTTCATGTAGACCTGAATGCTCAACGAAGAAATAATTTTTAAACGATGGCAAAAAACTACGCAAATTGAGATACATTGTTTGTAATGCCTTTACAGAAATCTCACGAAGCTCTTTTTCTTCAGGAACAATATTATTTATAAGATATCTCCAAAGTTTCTCATTTTGATTGAAAAATGTATCAGGATCATTTAATGCTTTAGAGGCAGTTTCAACATCTTTTCTCGAATCTCCTTTAAAGTATTGAGATAAAGTTGCCACCAAACTCAATGTGTCACCAGGATGAACAAAAACCGGTTCCTTATATGAAAATTCATAGCTATCATTATTCATTACTAGATTCATATTCTCGTCCAATCTAAACCGAAGCAACCAAAACACGTCATTTGTACCATCTATATTATACATCCAACCGTCAGTAAAGTCATCTGCTTCACCAAGTCCTTCATAGGTATTCCCTTTCATCATCATTGTCATTGGGATATCAACGGCAGATGTATTTATTGCATCTACTTTCATTAAACATGTTCTACCGGAAATAAAAACAAGTCTCTGTTCTATTTTAAATGATTCGAATATATATCTCTGCACTAATAATCCGGGATATTGAATAATCTCATGTTCCTTGGCTGACTCAAGCTGAATTTTACCAATTCCAACAATTCCAAGATTAAAGTGTAATAATGCCTTAGCAATCCATGAGTTTTGATACAGACTAAATGGCCCTGCTAATCTACCATATCTGTCTGGTTCATCATCTGTGGGCAAACCCAAACCAAACCATGCCCCATTTGATGTAAAGCAATCCTCAATAGTATCATTTGTTCCTTTGGGAAAGTGAGAATAATTTAACAAATTCGGATAATTGTATAAAGTCTGGGCATTTATAGAAATTACCATTAGTAAAATCAGCGCAATTCCATACAATTTCTTCATAATTATCATTAAATTTATATTTTCGTTAAAGATACTTATTTTTGAAAAGAAATAAAAACTATGCCAAAGTGAAGGATTCTTAGTTTTGAGTGCGGAGTTACGAGTTGGAAGTCAAAATATTAAAAGTAATTATAAATGAAGCATAAAGTTGAGATATGTACTGACACAATTCAATCTGTTGAAAGTGCAATTAAAGGTGGTGCTAATCGCATCGAAATCTGTTCTGCACTGGAACTTGGCGGTCTAACACCATCTATTGGTTTTGTCAAACATGCTGTAGATAAAAATCAAATTAAAGTCAATGTTTTAATTAGACCAAGACCAGGAAGTTTTGTTTATTCAGATGAAGAATATAAAATAATTTGTGAAGACATTAAACGTTTTAAAGAACTTGGTATAAATGGCATTGTATGTGGAATACTAAAGGCAGACGGGAGTGTTGACTTTGAAAGAACCAAAGAAATTGTAGCACTATCCAATCCTCTTGAGTTTACATTCCATCGTGCTTTTGACAACTGTTTAAATCCTGAAAAAGCAATCCAAGACGTATTAAATACCGGTGCAAATAGAATTCTCACTTCCGGTTTTGAAAGAAACGTAACAGATGGAATGGATAACATTTTAAAACTACATAATAAATATGGTAATTCAATCATAATAATGCCAGGAGGGGGTATTAATATTGATAACGCTAAGACATTTCTTAAAAATGGGATTAATGAAATACATCTTTCTGCTGGGAAGTTTAAAGTAGATTTATCATATTCAAATTCAAAACTGGCAGGAATGGGCCATTACCTTAAAGATAATAAAATCGGGTATAGTTTTTCCGATATCGAAATAATTAATAACATTGTTAACTTATAAATATTAAAATATTTCAATTATTCCGAAACTTGCATGTAGCTTAGGTGAAAGTAGTTCTCAAGCAAATAATAAATTAGCAAAAGAAATTGCAGCATCTGAAGATAGAACGGCAGTTAAAGAATTAGTGGAAAATCTAACAAACAAGGATAAAAGAGTTCAAAGCGATTGTATAAAGACTCTCTATGAAACCTCATATATCAAACCGGTATTGATTAAAGAATATCTTCCTGCATTTATTGAATTACTAAATTCAAAAAACAACATACTTGTTTGGGGTAGTATGATTGCTATCTGGAAAATCACACCATTTGAACATAAAGAAACTTTTGCGAATTTTGAGCTGATAAATAAAACGATAAAGAATGGCTCTGTAATTACAATAGATGCAGGTGTCGGAATCCTTGCCGAACTTAACAAGTTTGAAGAATATAAAGAAAAAACTGATCCTGCAATTGAGGAAATTTTATGGAATTGTCCTATTAAGCAATTAGCTCAGTATTGTGAACGAATACTACCTTCAATTACAAATAGTAATGCAGAATTGTACAGCATATTAATCAACAAACGCATTTCTGAAATAGAAAAAGAATCACAGGCAAAAAGACTTAACAAAGTACTATCGAGTCTAAAAAAATTACAGGCCTGAAAAATTCCAGACCTGTAATCAAACTAAATGAAAAAGCTATTATTACATACTTCGGCTTTCAGCCTTATCTATTTTTCTACTAATATTACTTATCTCCATTCTTCTGCGCATTCCTTCCATTTCCTTTAGAAACTTGACACGAGAATCTACCCCGGTTTCGAAAGCACTACCATTATTGTATTTCTCTGATAATTCTTCATCAAAAAACTCAGCAATTTCCTCCATTTTCTCAAAATATGAGCTATGAGCTAATTGTTGAAAGTTGAAAAATAAGTTGTCAAAGTCTTCTACCATCTCCCTCACTTTTTCAGGCGATTCACCTACCGAAGAATATGAGTAAGTCGAATTATAACCTATTAAATTACCCTCTTCATCATATTTCTTTTCAACATTTAAATTCTCTTTAGGAGAAATTTCATCATTAGTTTTAACTTTCTGATAAGATTCCTGTTTTGCCTGAGCTAACTTTGATTTAAAATCATTAAAAGATTGTGCGTAAATAGAAAAATTTGCGAATACAATCATCAATAAAAAAAGCATTTTAGTTTTCATAGTACAAAATTTTAAGTTTAACATTCTAATAATTTTACACTTAGCATCTAAGAATATGCTTCCTTAATAACAATGCGGGTATCAGCAAAAGAATCTATGAAGGATTTAGTTTTACTATTCCTGTTCTGATCCCACATGTTCCGTAAACTAATTCTATTAAAGCCATTTTGTCACATTTTTAAGTTCAGTACAGATAATTGATTTACAGATTTTCTATGCCTCAAAAAAGATACCCAGAATTTTATTGTTTTTTCTCTAATACATCTATAAACATCTGATAGCAACACACTTAACTGATTTCTAAAAGAAAAGTTAAAAAAATTTATATGTCAGATTGGCATAAATTAAGAGTGAAAAACAGATTGCAAATCTTTTTGTAAATTTGTATAAACACATAAACCATGAAAAGATTTTTAGTTCTTTCTCTGATCACTATTATAGTGGGAATACCTCTTTTCTCACAAATGATGAAATATCCAAATTTAAAAAAGACAAATTACATTAAGAATTCAACACTTATTGTTGCGACAATTGAAGGGAGTCACAAGAAGCTTAAAGAATATCAGAACAAACCAAATAGACTTGAAATGTACAACAAGTATATTGATGCTTATAATGCAAATTTGGTGGAAGCTGTAAAATCTGCATGGAATTTTACTGATAGTTCTAAAATAATTGCAATGCCACTAAAAGATGCTAAGAAACTAGCCAGAAAGGGTGATTATGCAATTTTAAATGTCGGATCAACAAACTCATGGTCATTACCTAGTAGTTATGGCAACTGGGATGTAACTTATATAACATATGGCAGACACATGGAAATACTGATTCCGGGAAAGTCAATAAAGATATTTCTGCCACAATTTAATGGTTTCTTAACCAAAGACATTGCTATTTATGGTGTTAATCAAATTCAATATTTCCTAAGAAAATCAGAAGAAATTGGTGGATTTGGTTATGCAGATTGGATTAGAAAAGGTGTTAAACCAAATTATAAAAAAATCAAAGATGTTACATTATTAGTTCCTGAGGAATGGTGCATTTTAAGTGAAGAAGAAATAAAAGAGTTATATAGATACGATTTTGAAATGATGCCATATGATAGCATCCGTAAGAAAATACTCAATAAAGAAAAAGGATATGCATCTGTAATGATTGTCCCGGTGCCTTTTGGTGACCATTACGACTACTTCCAGTATTATTATAATATTGAATCAGGAATGGTATATAATATTATATATGATACTTTTAATATTGGTTTAAAAGGAGGCCCATATACCGGAGACCGAATGGCATATCTAATAAAAACAAGTTTTAAGAAAATACAGGAGGATATTGAAGAAGAATAAATGTACTTGAATGCTCACTCTCTGAAAATGTTAGCTGTTTTTTAATATTACAATTTTATATTTACTGTTTATATTGGGGATTATATTTGAAATAATCTTGTAACAAACTCTAATCGATCTCCCAGTTGAATAAACATCATCTATTATAACAAATTTATTTGCAGTCTCGGCAATACATGACTTCATTCCATCCCTATCTACCTCTATAATCTCTTCGATTTCCTGTTCTGTCATTTGTCTATTCTCTTCTAAACCTACTTCAATATTCTTTGTTTTCTTCATATAACTGCTCAAGTCTATTGCTCGTGGAAAGGCTTCCTTAACTTGTTGCAACAGGTAAGATACAAATACATCGATATTCGATGCTGGTGTAGAAACATAAAATTCTTCTTTTTGATCAACAAAATTTAAAATTTTCTGAATCATTTTGTCAGCAAGCTCTTTTTTACCTTTATCCCACATTGGTATTACCATATTTCTATAGCAATTGTCATTTAGCTTTCGATATTTCTGTATTACTGTATATGCATTAGAACTATCATCTGCGCTGTAATCATATAAATATTCACACATAATTAAGTCGTTTAATTACTAAACAGAATAAGTAAATTATAATTCAAGCATTAAAGTATACGTTTCTCACTATAAAAATGTTTTATTGATAACAAATTATATTGGAAGTTGATTTGAGACATAAAAAAAGACCGAAGAAATTCGGTCTTAAAATTTGAAAGTTTTTAATCATGAGATCCTACATGCCATGCCTGCTCAACAGAATATAGATTTGCCTTAATATCTGTTGTCCACTCTTTTACCTTAGCAGATAAACCTGATTTCATAATTTTTTCTGCATGTTCACTTTTCATAAACTGTAAAAACTTCTCTCTGCTTTCCCATAAAGAAATACCTGTTATAGGACCATTCTTCTGCTCTGGTTTTAAAGACATGCTCATTAAAGCTCCATCTTGTGTTCTAATCATTTGAGAGGTCTCTTTTAACATATCCATAACTTCTTCAAAATGTTCTTCTTTTGGAAAATAACTTTCTGATACTAAATAAGGTTCTGTTTTCATTTTATTCAATTTTTAAGTTAATAATCAATATTTACTATTTTTTTGAATAAATATAATGTAATTTTATTCAAATACATAATTATTTTACTTGTTTTAATATTTTTAAAGACTATTTTATTACCTTTACTTTATGAAAACGACAGAAATACTCAGCGAATTAATCTCATACATTGAGCAATACTCAGAATCTAAAAAGCAAGAAGACTTAAGCACCAATGATTTTGCTATCTGGCTCAACTCCAGACTTTATAATGATGATGTTGCAGAGAATAAAGAAACAACAAGCCATGATATAAACCTGGAGCTCGTATTTTCTCTTCTGTTATTATCTAAGCATTTTAAATCATCGATAAGAGAAGTTTTATCGGATTCTATTATCAGTACACCTGACAGCTACAGCTTTCTACTTCACCTTAGTTATACTGAAAGCATGAGAAAAATGGAGTTAGTAAAAATCCATTTATTAGAGGCTCCTTCAGGTATCGAGATTATAAAAAGACTATTAAAGAAAAATCTTATAGAAGAATTTGATGATCCAAAAGACAAGAGAGCAAAACGATTAAAAATTACTGAAAAGGGGGTTAATGAAATTAAATCTTTAGAACCAAAAATGAATGAATTATACAAAGATTTAGTTTAAAAACTAAATATAAACAAAAAAGTAAGTATGCTCTCCTTGATTAAAGAAGTAACAGTTATATAAAAAATTCTTCGAAAATTCATATACAAAAAAAGACCGAATTTCTTCGGTCTTTTCTGCTCCCCCTCTAGGACTTGAACCTAGGACCCCCTGATTAACAGTCAGGTGCTCTAACCAACTGAGCTAAGGAGGAAAAAAGCGTTGCAAAACTAATAATGTTTTTTAACTTTGCAAAATAAATTTTCAAAAAAAATTACATATATGGCAAAAATAATTGCAATGGGAAATGCGCTTGTCGATATAATGACAATGCTGGAGAATGACGAAGTGCTTGATAATCTGAATCTTCCAAAAGGGAGCATGCAATTAGTTGATCAGGAAACAAGTTCTAAAGTTCAAAAACAAACTGACAATTTAAATAAAAGTCTTGCAAGTGGTGGTTCTGCAGCAAATACAATCAGAAGTCTTGCTATCCTAGGTGCTGAGACTGGATATTTAGGTAAAATAGGTAAAGATGATATGGGTAAGTTTTTTGCTCAAGATATGATCAAAACCGGAGTAAAACCTAGTTTAATTCAAACTGACACCCCTACTGGTGTTGCTGTTGCTCTTGTCAGCAAAGATTCTGAGAGAACATTTGCTACTTGTTTAGGTGCTGCTGCTGAATTAACACCAGAAGACATTACACCTGATATTTTTGAAGGATATGACATATTACATGTTGAGGGTTATCTGATTTTCAATAATGAGCTGATTGAAAAAGCTATGCAAACAGCGAAAGAATGTGGTGTAACTGTTTCTCTCGACCTTGCAAGTTATAATGTTGTTGAAGCAAACCTTGATTTCTTAAAATATCTTGTAGAAAAATATGTAGATATTTTATTTGCTAACGAAGAAGAATCTAAAGCTTTTACTGGTGCTGAACCAGAAGAATCTCTCGAAATGATTGCTAAAGTATGTGATATTGCTGTAGTTAAAGTTGGTGAAGAAGGTTATTTTGTTAAGAAAGGTCTAATAAAACATCAGGAAGGTGTTATTAAAGTTAAGCCTATCGATTCAACAGGAGCAGGTGATAATTATGCTGCCGGATTTTTATATGGTATTATTAATAATTGGGATTTATCAAAATGTGCTCGCGCAGGTGCTGTACTAGCCGGAAATGTAATTGAAGTTATTGGTGCAACAATGGATGATAATCGCTGGAATAATATAAAATCAGAAATTGATAAACTAAAATAGGATAGGCAAGTTTTTAGCTTACCATTATTTTTTTATATAATATTTAAAACGAAAGCCCGATTAAAAACCGGGCTTTCTTATTTACATTATTATTCTCTCATTAGAACAAACCGTGTATTTCTGCATCAATTTTATTAATAATCAAACTTAAATCCTCAGGTTTTTGAGTAAAGTCTAGATTATCAACATCAACAATAAGCAATTTACCAAGATTATAATTAGCAATCCAAGCTTCGTACCTTTCGTTTAGTCTCTTTAAGTAGTCTAATCGAATTGTGTTTTCATATTTTCGACCTCTACTTTGTATTTGCTGAACCAATGTTGGAACACTTGCTCGCAAATAAATCAAAAGATCTGGAGCCTGAACCAAAGTTGACATTAAAGAGAATAAACTAAAGTAATTATCAAAATCTCTTGTAGTCATCAATCCCATTGAATGAAGGTTTGGTGCAAAAATATATGCATCTTCATAGATGGTTCTATCCTGAATAATTGTTTTTCCTGACTTACGAATCTCTAAAATCTGATTAAACCTACTGTTTAAGAAGTATACCTGCAAGTTAAATGACCAGCGTTGCATATCATCATAAAAATCATTCAGGTATGGATTATCATCAACATCTTCAAAGTGTGGAGTCCACCCATAATTTTTTGCGAGAAGCTTTGTTAGTGTAGTTTTTCCCGCACCAATATTTCCAGCTATTGCTACATGCATAATAATTGTACGTTTTGTTTATTTTGAACATCTAAAAATAAAACTTAAAAACGAGTTTTCACAATTATTTTAATAAAGAATTTGAAAAGTTATCAACGAGTTTTCCGCTAAAACATATAGCTTATCTGCAGAAACAGCCATATCTCTTACATCGTCTAGCTCGAGCTGCATAAAGGATGTTTCTTTGAGGTCAAGATTTATAATCTGAAACCCATCTTCATCTATAGTATAAAGAATATTATTATCCAGATCAAATTGGGCACCTTCTGTTACAGTATATTTTGTGTAAAAGTTTGCAAATTTATCAAGAACAACTAATTCATTTGAGTCAAAGTGCAAAACAATAAAGTCTGTGGATAACTTCATTTCTAATATTTCAGCATCTCCAACCACCGAATATAAATTCATTCCCTCCTGAACTGTTTCCAGATCTTTATCTAAACATACAACAGAGGAATTAAGGCTATTATAAATCCAAACTCCACCAAATTGATTTGACGCAATAGCATCTTCACTGTAATATTTTGTATCATCAAGCAGAATAGGGTCGGTCAATTCTGAAAAATTATTGTCAATAAATAATACTGCATTAAAATCTTTATAAAATAATAAAATGCGTAAAGGGTTAGAAACATCAAATAAACTAATATCACCTAAACTATATAAATCATATGAAGTAATAAATTCTAGTTTATTATTTGTTTTCTTAAGAACGTTATCATTTATAAAATAAAAATTCCCAAGTTTATCAAGATCAAATTTCTCAGTTTGAACAGTTTGTCTTTGCACCTCTTTCAATTGAGCCATGCTTAAAACACTAAGCATAAGTAAAAATATAATAATATAAAATTTCATCAGACTTTTCATTTCAAAAACTATACCTTAAAATTAGAACAATGTAAAGATAAAAAAATCCGGCCAAAAATTAACTCGACCGGATTTGCATGAAAAAGCAAAACTACTGTTATGTGGATTTTAATTACTTTTCTTTACAATCAGGGTTTAAGTGTTTCTTATCTGTTTTCATATTTCCCATATGACTTTTATTATTACCCATTTTTGATTTATAAGTTCCTTTTTGTGATTTATGTCCATCATTTTTTTTCATTCTATGCATATCAAATTCCGCTTGCTGCTCAGGAGTTAGTTCGTTACGGATAGCATATCTCTTTGAAACTTTTTCCTTTTTAATATCAGCTTTTAATACATAAATTTCATCAATCTTTTCATTGATATCTTTAATTGATGGGTCTTCTGCTAATTCTAACTTTTTCAGTTCAGCTTCTTTAATTTCAACATCTGCCTTATAAACTGCAATTTTCTTTTCACTGTCGAGTTTTATCGCATCAATTTTTGTTTTCTGCTCATCGGATAAATCTTTAACAAAACAGTCATGACTATTATGGTTATGCATCTCTTGTTGAGCAAAAATCTGGTTAGATAATAATACACTTAATGCGAACACTGATAAAAATAATACTTTAGTTTTCATAATTTTTTCTAATTTTGATTTACGGTTGTTTGACAGTCGAAAAGACAAAAGGTTTAATTTGCTTTTAAAAGAAATTAATGAAAGAGATAACTTTAGTTGTGATGTTTCTGGGAATACTAATATTCTCAAGTCATCTTTTTAATAAAATGTTCGACAGGACAAAAGTCCCAAATGTTTTATTATTAATGATTATTGGTATTATTGGAGGTTTTTTTATTGAGAAAGATATCTTTTTCGGTCAAATTGGTAGTGTTTTTACAACTATTACATTAGTAATCATACTTTTCGAAAGTGGTACAAATCTAAAATTCAAAGAACTAAAAACTGCTATCGGATCATCCTTCCTACTCACCTTATATAATTTTATTCTTACAGTTGCCGGAGTCTCTACTATACTTGTTTTTATTAAAGACTTCGACTGGGTCTCAGGAATTTTTGTTGGTGCAATAATTGGTGGGACATCTTCAGCTGTTGTAATTCCAATGATTAAACAGCTTAAACTTGGCAAAAAAAGCAATACAACTTTACTGTTAGAATCTGCAATAAGTGATGTCCTTTGTCTAATTGTTGGTCTGGCTACCCTTGAAGGGATGCGTGCAGGAGGAATTTCTGTGGGCAGTATTCTTAATTCTATGTGGAAATCTCTTTTATTTGCTGCATTACTTGGGATATTGGCGGGAATTTTATGGAGTTTTATCCTTAATTGGATGCGCAGCCTTCAAAATTCAATGTTTACAACATTTGCATTCTTATTCATAGTTTACGGTAGTGTTGAGTTGCTTGGACTAAATGGTGGAATTGCATCTCTTTGCTTTGGTATTGTCCTGGGCAATTCAGAATCTTTAAGCAAAACCAAACTATGGAATCAAATATTCAGATTTAAGATTGCCAACCTACACAAAAATGAAATAGATTTCTTTTCTGAAATAGTTTTTGTCCTTCAAACCTATTTCTTTGTTTATGTTGGTGCTGTTATTGAATTTGGAAACTTTAAAACTTATTTAATCGCTGCATTAATTATTCTTTTTACCTTACTAATCAGGCCTTTGGGTGTCAAGTTATTTACAAAAAAATCATGTACGCCAAAAGAAGTTACGGTAATGTCAATTTTATCACCAAAAGGTTTGGTTCATGCAATCTTAGCATCGCTGCCATTACAAATGGGACTTGCTTTTGGACAAGACATTGCAGAACTCGGATATGCTGTTGTTCTTCTTAGCATTATAACAAGTAGTGTTTTAATAATCATCGTTAGTAAAGACCCCTTAATTTTTAATAAAATTCTAAGAAAGAAAAAAGAAGAGAATAATATCACTGGCATTAGTAGATTTGATGCAATAATAAGACTTCAAAGACAAATTGCAGAGGATGAAGAAGAGGACATTCTTGATAAAAAATCTAATAAAGAAGACGAAGAATACAAAATTACTGTTAAGAAAAAATATCCTGACGAATTTGAGGATTAAAAGTTTGGAGTGGGGAGTCCCGAAGAATAAAACGATATAAGGTAATTAGCAAAAATGAAACGATATAAAATACCATTAAAGATATTTGAAATTCCAGGGGGTGGGAATCACCTTTTAGTAAAAGCTAAGATAAATACTATTGCAACATATTTATTGATTGACACAGGTGCCTCAAGCTCTGTTTTTGATATAGATTCGGAATCATTTGAACAAACCAGCATTATCCCTGTCGAAGAAGATATGCAAAGTTCAGGTTTTAATTCATCCATTGACAACTTAAGTACTGGTGAAATTGAGTCACTAAAAATATCACATTTCAAGACAAAAATCCCACTAGGAATATTCACTTCGCTTGAGCATGTAAATCAACTTTACAAGTCGATAAAATTACCGAAAATTTCTGGTATAATTGGCAGTGATTTTCTTATTAAGCACAATGCTATAATTAATTTTTCGACTAAGATTCTAAGTCTTGAAAAAAAATAGTTATAAAATATTGGTGTAAACACTGGATTTTAGCAAAAAAAGAATATCTTTGCAAACTCAAAAAAAGATTATAAAAATTAGTTAACGTTAATAAAAAATTTCAAACATGCGTAACAAAGGAGCGATTATTACAGTATCTGTTCTGCTTACAGTAATTTGTTTGTATTACCTTTCATTCACGTTTGTTACAAAACGCGTTGAAAGCAAAGCAGAAGATTATGCTGAGGCAAGATTCGAAGCAATGAATTTGGAGGTTGATGAGTACGAGAAAATACATATCGTCGACTCTTTGACAAAAAGATATCTTGATTCGATGTCAAATCAGGTAGTTTATACTCTCTTTAAGAAGTATACCTACATGGATTGTAAAGAAAGAGAAATGAACCTTGGTCTAGACCTTAAAGGTGGGATGAACATTACTCTGGAGATATCGGCACAAGATGTTATACTTGCATTATCAAACAACCATAGCGATTCAACATTGCTTAAAGCAATTGATGCAGCGAATAATGAAGTTAAATCACAAACAGGTCAAAACTTCATTGAAATATTTGGAGAAAAATACAATTCTGTTAAAAAACCTAATTCTCCAAGTTTAGCATCACTATTCATTACAACAAGTAATCAGGAAAGCATTACTATTAAGTCAACCGACGAAGAAGTTTTAGCTTATATTAGTGAGCAATATGATGCAGCTATAGAGAATGCATTTGACGTATTGCGTAAACGTATCGACCATTTTGGAGTTGTTCAACCTAACATTCAAAAAGACGTAGCAGTAAGAGGTGTATTCCATATCGAACTGCCTGGTATTAAAGACCCTGAGCGTGTTGAAGATTTATTAAGGCAAGCTGCTGTTCTTGAGTTCTGGGAAACATATAATGCTGATGAGATTTATGACAAACTTTCTGAGGCAAATGTTCTTATAGCTGAAATTAAAGCAGAAGAAAAGAAATATAATGAAAGAAGCTCCGATAACAATCCAATAGTTGAAGAGGAAGTCATCGCGGATGAAGTGATTGCTGATTAAGTGATAGAAGACGAAGTTATTGGTGATGAAATTATTGAGGATGATGTTATTGGTGATGACGAAATTATCGAAGACGGTGCAGAAACTGCTGTAACTGATGATGCAACTGACACATCTGTAAATAACAGCGTTACTGCTCAATCAGGACTTTCACTTTTTGAAAGATTACGCCCACAGGTTAATGAATATCAAATTTATGGTCCTGTTGTAGGTTTTGCAAAAGAAGGTGATATGGAGTCAATTATGGCTGACCTTAACCGAGAGTCTGTTAGAAGATTATTCCCAAGTGACCTTGTTTTTGTATGGAGTTTTAAAGAACTTCCTAATGCAGCAGGATACTATCAGCTAATTGCTCTTAAGAAAAGCAAAGATGGCGGAGCAGTACTTAGTGGTGATGTAATTACTAATGCAAAACAAGAATTTGGTCAGAATCAGGCAACTGCTGAAGTTACAATGACAATGAACGGTGCTGGTTCAACAGAATGGTCAAGAATTACTCGCGAGAATATTGGTAAAAGTATTGCTATTGTTCTTGATGGTTATGTTTATTCTTTCCCAACTGTTAATGACGAAATTAAAGGTGGTCGTTCATCAATCACCGGTAACTTTACTTTAGAAGAAGCAACTGACCTTGCTAACGTTCTTAAGTCAGGTAAAATGCCAGCACCTGCAAATATTCTTTCAAAAGAAATTGTTGGACCCTCACTTGGTCAGAAAGCTATTGATTCAGGTATGAATTCATTTATTATTGCATTTATCCTGATCCTTATCTACATGATTTTCTACTACGGCAGAGCCGGTATTGTTGCTGATATTGCACTTATTACAAACCTATTCTTAATCTTTGGTGTATTAGCTTCACTGGGAGCCGTTTTAACTCTTCCTGGTATTGCCGGTATTGTATTAACAATAGGTATGTCGGTGGATGCGAACGTACTTATCTACGAGCGTATCCGTGAAGAAATGAGAGCAGGTAAAGCAATGAAAACTGCTGTTGCTGATGGTTATAAAAATGCATACTCTGCAATTATTGACTCTAACTTAACAACATTATTAATTGGTATTATCCTTCTTAATTTTGGTGTTTGTCCTGTACAAGGTTTTGCTACAACATTAATTATAGGTATCTTAAGTTCATTGTTTACTGCAATCTTTATAACAAGACTTGTTATTTCTGCAATTCTGGGTAAGGACAAGAAAATGACCTTTGGAAACAAACTTACAATTAATGCTTTCACTAAGTTAAAAGTTAAATTCTTGGAAAAACGTAAGATGTTCTTCATCATTTAAGGAACTATGATTATTGTAAGTATTATTTCACTATTCACATTAGGTTTAAATCCTGGCATTGACTTTACAGGTTGTCGTAACTATATTATTGAATTCAAACAAGGTGTTTCACCAACTGAGATTGCACAAGATTTAGAAGAAGTATTTGGTGATCGTCCATTAGTTAAAACTTTTGGTAGTGAGAATAAGGTTAAAATTTCTACTAATTATAAAATTGATGATAACAAAGCTGATAACGAAGCCGACTCATTACTATATGTAGGATTAAAACCATATATTGAAGAAGGAACATCAATGGATGATTTCTTCAATGATTACCGTCAGGATGCACAAAAAGTTGGTCCAACAGTTGCTGATGACATTAAATCAAAATCAATTGTAGCTATCTTACTTGGTTTGGTTGTAATGTTCTTATACATCTTAATCAGATTTAGAAAATGGCAATATTCACTTGGTGCGCTTGTTGCTCTTATCCACGACGTTCTTATTGTGCTAGGTATCTATTCATTATTATTCTCAATAATGCCATTTAATATGGAGTTAGATCAAGCATTTATTGCTGCGATATTAACGGTTGTAGGTTATTCTATTAACTATACCGTGGTTGTATTTGACAGATTGAGAGAGTACCTTGGCCTATACCCTAAACGTGACACTAAAGAGGTAATGAACTCAGCTATTAACTCAACAGTTAGCAGTACTATCAATACATCACTTAGTACATTTGTTGTGTTACTTGCAATCTTTATCTTTGGTGGTGAAGTAATCCGTGGATTCACATTCGCATTACTTGTTGGGGTTATCGTTGGTACCTACTCTTCTATCTTCATTGCAACACCTGTAGCATTTGACTTTATGAAGAAGAACAAAGTAAAAAAGTAAACTAATAATATTTAGATATTAAAAAAGGGCTGAAAATTCAGTCCTTTTTTTTATGGAAATAATCAAAAATAAGTTGTGCTTTTGATTTACCAACATCATTTGTGAGATTATCAAGAGTCAGTTCTTTAAGAGCATTTACAGATTTATATTTTGACAATAAGCTCTCTATTGTTTTGGGACCAATACCTTGTATCTGGTCCAATTCCGAATTCAGAAAACTTCCTGATCTTTTATTACGGTGAAAGGTAATACCAAAACGATGAGCCTCATCCCTAGCCTGCTGAATTATTTTTAATGATTCTGAATTCTTATCAAGATAAATAGGTGTGCTATCGTCCGGAAAATATATTTCTTCCAATTTTTTTGCAATACCTATAATAGTTAGCTGACCATAAACGCCTAATTCCTTGAGACTCTCTACTGCTGCACTCAACTGTCCTTTACCTCCGTCAATAATTATCAATTGAGGCAAACTCTGGCCTTCTTCCAATAATCTTTTGTAACGCCTATAAACAACTTCTCTCATTGAGGCAAAATCATCGGGCCCCTCTACAGTTTTAATATTATAGTGCCTATAATCCTTTTTTGAAGGCTTGGTATTTCTAAAAACAACACAAGCAGCAACTGGGTTTGTCCCTTGTATATTTGAATTATCAAAACACTCTAAATTAACAGGCAGGTCAGTCAAATGTAAATCCTTTTTTAAAGTCTCAAGTTTACGATTTATATGCTTGTCAGGACTTTTGTTTTCTATTTGCTTATGTTTTTCAAGCATGAAGAACTTAGCATTTCTTTGTGCCAGCTCAAGAATTTTCATTTTATCACCACGCTGATGGTAAATATAATCTACATCCGGAATCTGATATTCTGTTTCAAAAGGTATGATAATATTTTTAACCTTACTACCAATCATCTCGCGAATATCTAAAATTGCATACATTAATAAATCCTCATCTGATTCATCTATCTTCTTTTTTATTTCTACACTATGAGCACCAATAACAGCCCCATTTTGAACACGCAAATAGTTTACATAAGCAGACTTTATGTCATAGGTAAAGCCATAAGCCTCAATATCAGATATCTTAGAATTAACAATTGTTGATTTACTTCGATAGTTATCAATTATTTCTATTTTCTCTTTAACTTTTGCCGCTTCTTCAAACTTATAATCTGAAGCAAAGTCATTCATAATTTTATTAAGATAATTATGAATAAGATGAAGATCTACTCTGATGATTTTGCGGATATCAGAAATATAAGAATTATAAACTTCTTCATCTATCTTTCCTTCACAAGGGCCTAAACAATTCCCAATATGATATTCCAAACAGACTCCAAATTTATTTTGCTCGATATTTTCCTCAGATAGTTTATGATTACATGTTCTTATTGGATATAATTGTCTAATTAGAGAAAGCAATGTCTTTATCATATACACAGAAGTAAAAGGACCGAAATACTCGCTACCATCCTTAAACTTATTTCGTGTATAAAAAACTCTGGGAAAACGTTCGTTTTTAATTATAAGCCAAGGATAGGTTTTGTCGTCCTTAAGCATAACATTGTATTTAGGCTGAAGTTTCTTAATCAGAATATTTTCAAGTAAAAGAGCATCGCTTTCTGTTTCTACAACAACATATTCAATCTTCGCTATTTTTTTTACCAGTAAATTTGTTTTATAGGACTGATGATTTTTAACAAAATAGGAACTTACTCTTTTCTTAAGGTTTTTTGCTTTACCAACATAAATAGTTTCACCGGCTTTATTAAGATATTTATATATACCGGGAGCCTCGGGAAGAGCTTTTACAACAGAACTTATTTCATCTGACACTTTCACAAATGCAAGTTACAATTAATTTGGGGGAATAAATTCTGTTGAAAGAAATTTTATTTATATAGACCTAATGAGAACCTATGAAAAATATCCTTTAAACTTATCAAAAATGCTAGTATGCTTTTTGTTTCTAGGGTCAAAGTTATCAGATGCTCTCATTTGCTCAAGTAATTTTTTATCGTCTCTACTTATAGATGATGGTATAAATACATTTATTCTAACAAGCAAGTCTCCTTTGCCATACCCTTCAATTGAAGGCAATCCCTTGCCACGCAAGCGTAATATTTTACCCGATTGTGTCCCTGCATCAATTTTGATTCTTACTTTTGATTGCAAAGTTTGAACCTCAACATGAGCACCTGTAACAGCATCAGGAATGCTAATAAAGAGATTGTAAATAAGGTCATTTCCGTCACGTTGAAAGTCATCGTGTTCAACCTCTTTTATCAAAACCAACAGGTCTCCATTGATTCCTCCACGACGAGCAGCATTACCTTTACCAGATACCGAAAGTTGAACACCTTCACTTACTCCAGCCGGAATTTTAAGTTCAACCAGCTCTTCGCCACTAACTACACCTTCTCCATAACACTTTGTACATTTTTCAGATATGATTTTACCTTCACCACCACAAGTAGAACAGGTTGTTGAAGTTTGCATCTGACCTAACATAGTGTTTACAACACGTGTTTGTGTTCCTCGACCATTACAGGTTGGACAGGTTTTACTTGAGCTTCCGTCTTTCTCTCCTGTTCCTTTACATGCATCACAAGCAACGTATTTCTTTAGTTTAATCTTTTTTGTAGTACCATTAGCAATCTCATCGAGCGTAAGTTTTACTGTTACACGAAGATTTGTCCCTTTATTAACTCTCTTTCTTCCACTACTAGAACCACCGCCAAAGAAGCTACCAAATCCACCACCAAAAGCGTCACCAAAAATATCTCCAAAAGAAGAAAATATATCATCCATGCTCATTCCGCCGCCATATCCTCCACCGGCTGCACCGCTTAAACCTGCATGGCCAAATTGATCATATCTTGCTTTTTTATTTGCATCACTTAAGACTTCATAAGCCTCAGCTGCTTCTTTAAACTTATCCTCAGCTGAACTATCTCCTGGGTTTTTATCCGGATGAAACTGAATCGCTTTTTTACGATATGCTTTTTTTATTTCTTCTGGAGTTGCATTTTTTTCAACTTCCAAAACTTCATAATAATCCCTTTTACTCATATGTACCTATTCTCCGACAACGACTTTAGAAAAACGAACAACCTTATCGTTTAATTTATAACCTTTTTGCACAACATCTATAACCTTACCTTTTTTATCTTCATCCTCAACAGGGAATTTTGTTACAGCTTCGTGCATATCTGTATCAAATTCTTTGTCCTTAGCATCAATTTCTTCGATACCTTGAATTTTTAAAAAGTCCTTGAATTTATTATTTATAAGCTTTACGCCTTCGATAGTTGCTTCAACATCTTTGACCTCATCAATATGTAGCATTGCTCTATCCACATCATCGACTATAGATAAAAAATCAACTAAAAGACTGGATTTTGTTACTTCGCGCAATTCTATTTTTTCTTTAGCTGTTCTCTTTCTGAAATTATCATACTCAGCAACCAAACGCAAATATTTATCTTTCAACTCACCATTTGCCTGATTGAGTATTTCAATTTCATCACGAAGTTTCTTCTCAGCAGATTTATACTTTGTAGCTTTAGTCTTTTTCGCTGTACTAGCCTTTTTTGTCTTCTTTGATTTCTCTTCTGTTTTTTCCACTTCTTTAGTTTCTTTAGCTTCTGCCTCAGTGCTAACTTCTTTATTGTCCTTCATAAGCATAGAATTTTTACCTGCGCATTAGCAAAATGTCTGCCAATCAGGTTTTACGACAAAATGACAGCAAAAATATGAGTAATTGTCAGTTATTTCATTTGTTCTATCAGACTCTCGAGCTTTTTCATTGTTTTCTCAATCTTTTTAAGCTCTTTTCTATCTGCATATTTTTCAGAACCGGCAAGTCTGTTATACTCTATTCGCAAGTCATTTAATGCTGATTCGAATTCAATAACAGGGTCCTTAACTTCATACTTGGCTAATTCTTCATCAAGCTTCTCTCCTCTTAGGTTTTTAGCAATAATTACTCCATCCCCGTCAATTAAAAAATTAGAAGGGATTCCACGAACTTTATATTCTTTTGCAGGAGCACAATTCCAATAGGCTAAATCACTAACATTTGTCCAGGTAAGTTTATCGTCTTCAATTGCCTGCTCCCATGATTGTTTAGTTTTATCCAAAGAGATTCCATAAACAGTAAAGTTTGTTCCATTAGAGAACATTTTATCTTTATATTCACCATAAGCTTTCACAACATTTGGATTCTCACGACGACAAGGGCCACACCATGATGCCCAAAAGTCGATTAACACAAGTTTACCTCTTAATGAATAAAGATTCACTGAATCTCCATCAGGTGTTGGCAAGTTAATATCAGGAGCAATATCTCCAATTTCAACTCCAACATTTTGTCCAAAAACTGAACCTGTAAATACGATAGCAAATACTAAAATAATAATCTTGTTCATAGTTTGTTTCTTTAATTTTTCCTACAATAAAATAAAAAGATTAGTAATCGAGGCGTTCAATTTTTGCACCAAGACTATTTAACCTTTGATCTATATTTTCATAACCTCTATCAATCTGCTCGATATTATGAATCACACTTGTTCCACTTGCTGACATAGCTGCAATTAGTAATGCCATACCTGCACGAATATCAGGGGAATGCATTGTTGTTCCTCTGAGTTGAATTTGCTTATCTAATCCGATTATTGTTGCTCTGTGCGGATCACATAAAATTATCTGTGCTCCCATATCAATAAGCTTATCAACAAAGAAAAGTCTGCTTTCGAACATTTTCTGATGAATCAAAACACTGCCTTTAGCTTGTGTTGCAACAACTAGGAACACTGACAACAAGTCAGGTGTCAAGCCTGGCCATATTGCATCAGAAATTGTCATAATTGACCCGTCTATAAAACTCTCAATCTGATAATTCTTTTGAGCAGGTATAAAAATATCATCGTCTATATGCTGTATATCGATTCCTAATCGTCTAAATGAGTCAGGGATAATACCAAGCATATCATATCTTACATTTTTAATAAGAACCTCTGACTCTGTCATGGCTGCCATCCCAATAAAGCTTCCAATCTCAATCATATCGGGCAAAACCCTATGCTGAGCACCATGAAGTTTTTCTACTCCATCGATATATAATAAATTTGAACCAATACCTGAAATCTTAGCGCCCATTTGTGTTAACAACAAGCAAAGTTGTTGAATATATGGTTCACAAGCAGCATTATATATTGTTGTCTTTCCTTTTGCAAGAACAGCTGCCATTATAATATTTGCTGTACAAGTAACGGAAGCTTCATCTAAATGAAGATATGTACCTTGAAGTTCCTTAGATTCTAAAGTATAGAATTCATCATTAAAATCATAATTGAACTCTGCACCTAGTTTTTTAAATCCAATAAAGTGAGTATCTAACCTTCTACGACCAATCTTATCACCTCCTGGCTTTGGCATGCAAACATACCCAAATCGTGCTAAGAGTGGACCAATAATCATAATTGAACCTCTTAAAGCTGCTCCTCCATCTCGGAATGCTTCAGATTTAAGATAATCAAGATTAACTGAATCTGCTTTAAAAGTTACATCTCCTTTTCCATGACGTGTTACAGAAACACCCATTGAAACAAGTAAATCGATTAATTTATTTACGTCACGAATATTTGGAATATTGGAGATTTTTACCTTTTCATCAGTTAGTAAAGTAGCACATATTACCTGAAGAGCTTCGTTTTTTGCCCCTTGCGGCGTAATTTCACCCTTAAGAATTGTCCCACCCTGAATTCTGAAAGTACTCATCTATTTTCTTTTATATGAAGAACGTCTTTTATTTGTCTTTTGGTTATTGTTATTGTGATGATTTATCAACACTTCTTTAAAATCATTTAATCTTAAATCTTCCGGAATTTCTAATTCTCCATTTGTAAGCATCGCTAGTTCTCTAAAAACTATCTCATCCGGAATAGGCTCTTTTTTCCAGACCATATAAGAACGTTTCATATGATTTGCCATAATCTCTAAAAGAGCTTGTTTTTCTTTTGGGTCATCATAGTCATTAATTTTCTTAATAATCTGCTGAATAAACTTACCATAATGTCTAAATCGAATATTTCCATCAGAGTAGTCAAGTTTTTCTGGTTTCTCTTGAATAAGTTGAATATCCGGCATTGGATAAGGCCATTCAATATCAAGTTTAAAATTTGACATTATTGCTAGATGATCCCAAAGTTTATGTTTAAAATCAGGTACATCTCTTAAATGTGGGTTCATATTACCCATTATTGCAATAACTGCATTTGCAGCTTTTGTTCTTTCTTCTTTATCTTCTAAAGTACAACAATAATCAACCATTTTCTGAATAGTTCTTCCATATTCAGGAAGTTGCAGTTGCTTTCTTTGCGTATTATAATCCATCTCTGTAAAATTTGTACAAAACTACTCTTTATTAATCAGATTTACAAGTAAAGATATTATGCTAAGATCTGTAATTTAGCAAATTTAAGTAAAATTGTCTTTACTTCTCCATTTTCAAATTCAACTTTTGCTCTGGTATCACCTCCTGCACCACTTAATTCTTTAACAATACCAATACCGAAAATATGATGTTTTACCTTCTGCCCTATTTTTATGTCTTGAATATTACTTATTTAAGAATTAGTGTTTCCTGTATCTTTAACAGACACTAGCTTTCTTTTTCTTGAAAATGACGGTTTTGACTCAGACTTCTTTTTTATAGTAGACTCTGTTTTGGTATCCGGCATCGAAGAGTATTTTTTAAGTTCATCTTCAAAAGACAATGATTGTTTACCAGGTTTATCGAACCATTCTAAAAATTCCGGGTTCAACTCATTTAAAAATCGGCTTGAAACCATGCTGGTTATATTACCAAAACGAAATCTTGAAACTGAATAAGTAATAATCAGATTTTTCATTGCTCTGGTAATGGCAACATAAAACAATCTCCTCTCTTCTTCCAGTTCTGCCGGAGAGTATAGGGTCATTGCATTAGGTAGAATATTCTCTTCCACTCCAACAATAAAAACATTTGTAAACTCGAGTCCCTTTGCAGAATGTATAGTCATGAGGCTGACTCTGTCAACATCCTCTTCTTCCTCACTCTCATGATCAGTTAGAATCGATACATTTTCAAGATAATCATGTATGGAAATTCCGGTAAAAACTCCATCTTTATCCCGGTTTTCACAAAAGCTCTTGACCCCATTCAATAATTCCTGAATATTTTCATATCTGCTAACCCCCTCTGGAGTCTTATCCATAAAAAGCTCTGTATTTAAGCCTGATTTATTGACAAGTTCAACTGTAAAGTCATATGCGTTTAGCTCTTCTGTTTTTTCAGTAAAATAACCTATCAATTTTGCAAATGCAAGTAGCCTGTCTTTTGTCGGACCATTTATTTTAACATTATAATCATGTGGATTACTAATGAGTTCCCAAACTGAAATATTAGAATTATTGGAAAAATCCAAGAGTTTTGAAATTGTTGTATTACCAATTTTTCTTGCAGGGAAATTCACTATTCTACGAAATGCTTCAATATCATTATTGTTTACAATAAACCTCATGTACGCAAGAACATCTTTAATCTCTTTTCTTTGATAAAATGACAGACCTCCAAATACTTTGTATGGGATATTATATTTTCGCATGGACTCTTCCATGATACGAGACTGAGCATTTGTTCTGTATAAAATCACAAAGTCTGAATACCTGAAGTGCTCTACATTACACATATCAGATATTCGTCTGGCAACAGTCATTCCTTCTAAAGTATCTGTCATTGACTTTTCGACTTTGATCTTTGTCCCATCCTCATTATCCGAAAATATTGTCTTAGGAATCTGACTTGAGTTATGCTTAATTAGTGAATTTGCTGCATTAACAATATTTTTTGTACTCCTGTAGTTCTGCTCCAGTTTAAACAGTTTATAATCAGGGTAATCATTCTTAAAATTTAAAATATTTTGAATTTTTGCCCCTCTGAAAGAATAGATACTCTGAGCATCATCTCAAACAACAAATAACTTTCTGTGTTCATCAGACAATATTTTAACAATCAAATATTGCGCAAAGTTTGTGTCCTGATACTCATCAACCAAAACATAGTCAAACCTTTCTCGATATTTTTGAAGAACAGCAGGATTAAGTTTGAAAAGAATATTTGTATAAATCAATAAATCATCAAAATCCATTACGTTTGACTGCCTGCATCTTTGAGTGTATTTTTTGTAGATGGTAACAAATTCGGGACGATTATCCTTCTCATCCTCAATTAGAAGATTATTGTTTTGGGCATATGCCTCGGCAGTCATTAAATTATTTTTACATGCTGATATCCTGTTGAAAATGTTTTTCGCTTTATAAAAATCATCATTAAGATTCATTTCCTTAATAATAGCTTTTACCAAGTTTACATAATCTGAAGTATCATATATTGTAAAACCCGAAGTAAAACCAAGAGATTGGGCTTCCATACGAAGAATTCGACCAAAGATCGAGTGAAAAGTACCCATCCACAAACTATTTGAGACTTTATAACCGAGCAAATTGTCGATTCTCTCTTTCATCTCTGCAGCAGCCTTATTAGTAAAAGTTAAAGCAATAATTCTGTTTGCAGAAACTCCAGAACTAATCAGATGAGCAATTTTATATGTTAGAACACGTGTCTTTCCTGAACCGGCTCCGGCAACTACCAAGCTAGGCCCATCAATGTATAATACCGCATCTTTCTGTGCTTTATTTAACCCTTCGGTGATATCTTTTCCCACAAATAAAAATTTATTTACAAAAATATAAGGAACTTACTTTCTACTAATTTTAGTTTTCAATTTTTATAAACATTGAAAAAAAATATTTATCGAGACAACGTTTTTTATTTAAGTAGTGTCATACATTTGATTATAATAGTATTTTTTATATTTTTGTTTTAATTTAGAAAAAGTATCGTTATTGAAAATAAATTTTAAAATCATGGATAAAATTAAACAGCTTTTACTAGTATTGTTGCTTGTTTCATTTACAAGCATTAGTCTGTTTGCACAGAACTTCAACGAAAAATTATTGGTTAAGTATGATGCAGAATCTTTAACCCAAATGCAACAAAATAACAGCGGAGAATTTGAGCTGGTAAATTATTTTGTTGACAAAGGTTGCTATTTTGTTGACATGCCTGACAAGCCAATAGAGTATTATGAATTGGAAAAAATTGATCCGGTTACCGGAGAATCTGATTTTAGTTTTGATTTCAACGAATTTGATTTTGACAATTTTAACCCACTAGAGTACAATTGTGTGTTTGATCAAAGCAGAAGCAATTATTACAAAGTTGGTAATACAGGAAAATTGCTTATCGTACTCAGTCGTTCTGACATGGAGAACAAAATAGAAAACGAAAAAAGAGTTTTACAAAATAAATAATATATTATGAAAAGGTTATCAATACTGATTTTTATCATTTTCCTGATTAACGCTATTGCTTTTTCACAAACATCAGTTGTTATGGCGGATAACAATGGTTCATCAGTCTCAACCTGTAATGGTACTTTAACTTTAGGTTCATACACAGGTGGTGAGACAATAGTTACAACTGTTTGTTCAGATGATGCTTTAAATCATCACATAGTTGCAACTATTAGTAGTTATTCATTTCCAGCTGGAACACAAATGTGTGTTTATGACGGGACAAGTACTTCTGCCCCATTATTAGTGTGCTGGGACAATACGACCTCCGGAACAGTGGCTGCTTTTGCACAAAACACTAACGAATCCGGTTGTTTAACATTCGAGTTTACATCTACTGTCGGAGGTGCATCAATAACAGGTGCATTAGCTTGTCAGTTTGTATGTCCTGCACAAATAATTCTAGATGTAGTTTCAACTGACCCTCCATTAGTTAATGATGGTGGCATAGACTATGTAAACGTATGTTGGGATGAAACAAACGGCCAGTCAGAGACTGTGACATTTAACGCAGAAGGAACCTATCCATCTGTTGGTGGATACACATTAGATGATGATCATGTAACATTTACATGGGAATTTAATGATGGTTCTCCTGAAGAATCAGGTGTTGGTTTAAGTCAGGTAACACATAACTTCCCGGCACAGCAAGGATATACTGTTATTGTAACAATAGAAGACTCACAGGGTTGTATTAATACCAACGCTGTTACTCAAAGAGTTAGAGTTTCGAGAAATCCAATTTGGAATACTACGACAACAGTAGTAAACCCAACAGCAATCTGTATGGGTGAACCTGTAACCATGTGTGGATATTTTTCATCGGAAACATGGAACAGCTCTATCACACCAGCAATTGCTGACACGGTTAGTTTACCTGATTGTAGTGGTGTTTGTTATGACTCTGACCTAGTACAGAATCAATTCCTTCCTGGGCAAACACTTGAAAGTGTAAATGATTTGAATGCTATATGTATGAATCTTGAGCACTCATACCTTGGTGACCTTACCATTGACATTCAATGTCCAAGCGGACAATCTGTAACATTAGAACAACAAGGTGGAGGTAGTACTCACCTTGGAGAACCAATTGATAACGGCTACGTTGATAATAATACAGTTCCTGGTGTTGGTTATTGGTATTGTATTACTCCAACAGCTTCACAAACTTTGGCTTCTGCTGCTAGCAGTTATTCAACATTACCTGCTGGAGACTATGCTTCTGCTGAATCTCTTAACGGTTTAGTTGGTTGCGACCTTAATGGACTTTGGACTATTACAATTTGTGATAACTGGTCTGCTGATGATGGTTATATTTTTGGATGGTATATTGATTTTGATGAGAGTTTATTCCCTGACGTTTGGAGTTACACACCAGAATATACTCCTACTGAATGGGGTGGACTTTATGGTGCAGAAATGGAAGAACCTACAGATCAAAACTGTGCAACAGGAACATATTTAACGACCTCCACACCAGATGTAAACTCAGATCAACCTTTCATATTTACTGTTACTGATGATTTTGGTTGTACTTATGATACCGCTTTATATGTTACAGTTTATAACCAAAACGACCCCAACTGTTGTGTTATGCCTTACCCAAGTGCTGGTTCAGATGATGAAATATGCGCTTTAACATATTCTTTAAATGCAAGCACACCCGCTGATGGCAATGATGGATATTGGGAACTTATCGACGGTTTAGGAACTGCTTCTTTTACTGACCCTAACAGTAGTTCAACAGATGTAACTGTTTCTTTATTTGGAGAATATACTTTCCAATGGACAGAACAATACTTAGGTAACACTGGTTGTTCGAATACATCTACTGTTACTATAACATTTAACGAAACATTTGATCCGACACTTGTTGAAATTCCTGATATGTGTATCTCTGAAGCTCCTGTTCAAATTCAGGCTGTAGACTTTGGTACTTTAAGTGCCTCACCTGTATCAGGTGCTATTGTTGATGGTTTCTTTTATCCTGAGGCAGCAGGCCCCGGAGTACATACTATTACTAATACAGTTAACGACCCATGTTCTGGAGGACCTCTCTCAGATAACTTTATCGTTGAAGTCTTTGATGAAATTGATGTAATAAACTTTAGTGAAACATGTGGACCAATTGGATCTCCAACTCTATTTACTGTAGAATGGGATGTTGTTGGTTGGGATGATTCTCCTACAACAGATTATGAAGTTAATGGCATTGGCCAAGCTGATCCTCATTTTACAGAAGATATTGTTTCTCCAAATGCATATAACTATACTGTAACAGATCTTAACGGATGTAGCGAATTCCCAATAACTGGATTTAGAGATTGTGGCTGTCCATTATTCGCAGGAACAATGGGATCATTACAGACAATCGTACTATGCCAAAACGAATGTACTGAACCTGATGTAACTCATAATGGAGATGAAGAAACTGATGGTGGTGCAGGTGTATTTGAATTTATGATTCATACAGGTAACAATGTACCTCTTGCATATAGTAATACTCCTAATTTCTGTTCTGGAGACATTCCTGGATTTAGTTTCAACACAATATATTATGTATCTGCAATTTGTGGATTGCCATCTGGTGGTCACGCGAATATTTCTTCAGGATGCTATTCTATATCACAAGGTACTCATGTAATGTGGCAACAAAACCCAATAGCTTCTGCTGGTAGTAATAGAGACACCTGTGGTCTTGTACTTCAAATGGCTGCTAACACTCCTGAACCAGGAATGTATGGATATTGGTCTTCAACTTGCGAGTTCTTTACTGTAGGCGGGACTTCTTATACGGATCCTGATGCCCTAATTATGGCAAGTGCGTTTAACACATGTACAATGACATGGAACATTGTTAATGGCGAATGTACTGCTAGTGACGATGTAACGATTGGGTTCCTTGAAACACCAAATCCATATGCTGGTGATGACATTACTGTTTGTGGTAACGAAGCAACTATGGCTTGTGTAGCAAGTTTACCATCTTCAACATTAACATGGTCAGGTACATGAACTACATTTAATCCACAAACTGCTGCTGATGCAACAGCTCAAATTAGCAACTATGGTACCTATGAATATACTTTAATCGAAGATAATGGTGCATGTGAAGGAACTGACGAAGTTCTTGTTACTTATATTCAAGGACCTGCTCCAACAACAACACCTAATGTTGATAGTGTTTGTGGAGTAACATACAACCTTATCGTTTATAATGTAACTGGCGAAGGACAGTGGACTGCTTACGAAGGTGGTGTTCCTATGAGTCCTGCTCCATTATACTCTCCATCAATTACTAACCCTGAAGTTACTGTAACAATTGGTAACTATGGTGGTCTATACAGAGAAATTGAATTTGTTTGGGAAGAGACAAATCAGGTTCAAGGTGTAGAATGTATTGGAACTGCATCTAAAGTTGTAGTTTTCTCAAAATCACCTATCGCCAGTGTTGGTCCAATTGACGAATCCGAAATTTGTGGTAATTGCAATCAATTTGCTGCTGACACAACAGGTTCTGGTTGGGCATTTGGAACATGGATTGCTAAAGATGTTATTGGTGATTGGGATGATGCTTCAATGCCAGATGCAACTTTCTGCATTGATTCTTTAGGTAGCTTTGGAGATACAGCACATGTTAGAGTTCCATTTATATGGGTAATGAGAAACTACGGATGTACCTCTGTAGATACGGCTTGGGTTACATTCTACCAAAGACCTGAAGCAAATGCAGGTTTAGATGACGCTATTTGTGGTAAATTCTATGAATTAGGTGCTGTTTTTGATATTTCGGAAACAACAGGTTATACTCCTGATGGCTGGTGGTCAACTTATTCTTCGCCAAATCCAGGAACTGCATCAATTGTAAATCAAGAAATGGATTCAACAGATGTTTCTGTTAGTCACAATGGTATCTATGAATTTGTTTTCAGAGAGAACAATGCCTTCTTGCCTATGTGTTATGATACAGATACCGTACAAATCGAATTTGTCGAAATTCCGGTAATTTCAGCTGGTGATGATAAAGATGTCTGCGGAACATGTACAGAGCTTGAAGGAACATCAGGAGGTTTTGATGGAACGTGGCTAGCTAATGGTTCTGCATATGATGATTATACTGATCCTCAAACAGGAGTTTGTCAAAGTGGTTATGGCGATGTTACCTACACATGGCTAGAATCTAATCAAGCAACAACAACAACACTTTCATGCTCCGCTCAAGATGATGTAGTAATTACTTATTGGAGGGTTCCAACAGCAACAATACTTACAGATGAAGCAGATTCAACCTCTTGTGGACTTGAGTTTGACAGGCTAAGAGCTGAAAATCCTGGTACAGGCATTACAGGATACTGGTATACTGATAATCCTTCAACAACATTTGATCCTAGCACATTTGATGTATTTGTTACAACAACGGTACCTAGTTACGGTTATCATGATTTCTACTGGATTGAAGAAAACGGGCCTGCATTAGAACCTGGTTTCTGTAATGATACTGCTGGACCTCTTACAATACACTTTATTGAAATTCCTGATGCAGATGCAGGTATTGATACATTATTCTGTGGTTTCTCAGGATATCTAGAAGCTTTCCCAAGTGTTGGGACAGGTGTGTGGAGTACTCCTTCTGCAGCAAATATTTCTTTCGAAGATATTAATGATCCAAATACACTTATTACTTCTGACATTCTAAATACTGGAAACGAAACGAATCCATATTTCCAACTAATTTGGACAGAAGACAATACAAATGGTTGTACAGATAAAGATACTATTAAGGTAATCTTTGCAAGAATTCCTGGATCAGAAATGGATATTATACCTCCAAAGTGTTTTGGTGAACCAGCAACTATTGCAGCTGCAGAAGATTCATTACAACAATATACATGGAACTTCTTCACCGGAGCTATTGACAGCACAACAACAAATGTTGAAGGTGGTGAATATCAAAACTTTGTGTATTGGAATTCTGAAGACACTTTACATAGAATAAGTCTTATTGCAACTAACCACTGGGGTTGTCAAAGTCATATTACTATTGATACTGTATATGAGCCTAGTGTTCCAACATTTGATGTAACACTTATTTCTGATACTTGTATGCTTAATAAAGGTGGAATCGTATTTGGTGACACTTTGGGTAGTAACTCCTTCTTCTGGTTGGATACAACTGTCGGACCTGCTGCAGGAACGCCAATTACAACAGTTTACGATATTCCTGTTGGTGAATATGAAATAGCAACTTCATATTTAACACAGAATACTACACATTATGCATATTATATTGCAACATTTGGAACACAATATTGTCTTGACACATTACTGTATGAAATAGAACCAATTGGTATGATAGATGCATTGATAGAAGTTTCAGCTGCTGTTGATCTTAATTCATTAGTTGCTCCTGAGGCAAGCGTTATTTTCCTAAATAATTCTATCTACGATAATGTTTGTAAACGATGTGAATGGCATTTTGGTGATGAAACTACAGAGAAAAATTGTGATCCACAAGTAGAGCACATATACACAGAAGCTGGTTGTTATGAACCATTCTTAATTGTTATGAATAGAGATCTTCCTGAGTGTCGTGATACTGCATTCCTTGAAGCTTGCATTCCTGTTGATAACGCTAGTGAAATTGAAGTACCTAACGTATTCTCACCAAACGGTGACGGTATTAATTACTTCTTCCAGGTAAAAGCTCAAACTTTGAGAACATTCACTGGAATTATTGTTAACCGTTGGGGAAGAACAGTTTATGAATGGGAAGACTGGACACAACTTGAGTCTGGTTGGGATGGCAAACTACAAGGTGGTACAGATGCTTCTGTTGGAGTATATTACTATGTAATTAAAGCTGTTGGTATGGATGATGCAGAGTACGACCTGCAAGGACCTGTTCATCTGGTTAGAGACTAATAAATTTTATACCTAAATAAAAAAAATCCCGAAATTTCGGGATTTTTTTTTACAACTATTTAATCATAAATATTGTCTTTTAAATACTATTAAATTAATATTAAAATATTTTATCCTCAAGACAGATATTTTTTTAAATTTGTAAGGAGGAAAAACCAAACGCATTATGACAAAATTTACTACTTTTTTAGGCTTCACAGTTTTATTTTTATTGAGTATTACTAATTTATTCTCTCAGGATGATTGTAACTCTGCAGTTAACCTTCCTGTAGAAATGTATTCTACCTGTGGTCAAATGGCATTGCAATCCATAGACTTTAATGGTGCAACAGCCTCAACTCAGGCTCCTGATCCAACTTGTGGAAGCTTCACTAGTGGAACATCTATTGACCTTTGGTATAGTTTTGAAGTCCCTGCCGGAACCAATACAATGGCATTTCATGCTTTTAATTCAGATGTTGTTCCCGGCATTTTTGGAACATCCGAACCTGCCATGGCAATATACCGAGGTACAGATTGTAGCTCTTTAACATTATTAGCATGTTTCGAAAGTAATGCCGGTTTTATGGAGAATGGTGAGATTAGATGGGAACAGGTTAGTGGTTTAAATCCAGGCGAAACTATTTATATGCGAGTCTGGGATCAAGGGAACCAAGACAAACAATTATTTATCGCCGCTTCTGTACGTCTTGACATGCAAGAGGACGATTGCGATACTCCTATGGAACTAGGAACAGGAGGTTGTAATATTCTCTCTACAGGCGGAGATATAGCAGCTCCAGAAAATTGCGGATGGAATACTACTGATAATTCTATTTTCTTTTATTTTACCGTTGAAGCAGACGATCAACAACCATATACAATAACAGTTGAAGAAGGAGAATGTTGGGCAAACTCCGGAGGAGAAAGTCCTGAAATTCAATTTGCAGTTTATGAATGGAACGGTAGTAACTGTTCAGGAATAGGTGGCTCAGGGTCAACCTATATGGGATGTGCAAATGGAACAGGGACTGTTACTTTTTCTGAAAACTTGCCTGCTGGAGATTATGTTCTTGCTATGGATGGTTATAGTATGCTTTCAGTAAATTCCCTTTGTTTATTTGGATTTGATGCTCCATTCGTTGATCCATCAGATATAACAATAAATCTTAATACTACAAATGAATCCTGTGGTGAAATGGGAACAGCAGCAGTAACAGTAATAACATCTTGCACAGGAAATCCTCTTATCGAATGGAGTACTGGTGAGACCGGCAACTCAATTTCTGATCTAACTGCTGGTAATTATTCCGTTACAGTAACAGACGGCGTTGATTGTGATACTGTAATTGAAAATTTTACAATAACTGCGGATAATAATTTTTCTGTTGATGCGTATACAAATGGCGAAGCATGTGACGAATATATGTCTGCCACAGCTGAAGTTACAGGCGCAACAGCAGGTCAATGTAGTTTTGTTTGGAGTACTACTCCTACACAAACAACTGAAGTTGCACAAATAAATGAATCAGGAACCTATACTGTGACAGCAACTTTTGGCACTTGTACTGACACCGACGATGTTACCATTAACCTTTTTGATCATATAATTATCAATAACTTCTCAGATAATATTTGTAATGGAACCAATACTGAGTATACAGTTTCTTTTGACGTGAGTTCAACCGGTGGTGGTAGTGTAGATTTCAATGTTGACACAGGCACTGGAAGCTCAACATACACTGACAATTTCTCAACAACATTTCCTTCCGGGACTGCTTATAACATTACTATAACAGACATGAATGGATGTGATATATTTAACTACAATGGATTGACAGATTGCGGTTGCTCTACATTTGCAGGAACAATGGGAGATTTAACACCATTAACATTATGTGCAGATGAATGTTCTGATCTTTTAACTCATAATGGAGACGAATATCTTGAAGGTGATGATATATTAGAGTTTATTGTCCATGATGGTGAATATCCCGGAAATATAATTGCACGAAACTCTACCCCAGAATTTTGTTTTTCAGATTTATCAAGTGGTGATTATGGTGTAACATATTATATTTCTGCAATCGCCGGAAACGATGTTGGAGGTTTTGTAAGTCAATCTGATCCTTGTTATTCTCAATCACCTTGAACCCCAGTAGTATGGTTTGAAAATCCTATTGCATTTATTAGTGCAAACGAGCTTACAACCTGTGGACTTGAGATTACTCTTACAGCATCAGAACCTGAAGAAGGTATGACAGGCTCATGGTCATCTCCTGACCCATTCTTTCCTGTAGGTGGTACATCAATAAACAGTCCAAGCATGTCAGTAATAGTAGGTACTTATGCAGACCAAGAATTCACCTTCTCCGTTAACAATGGAATATGTGCTGGAACTGATAATGTTATCGTTCATTTTCTGGAAACACCTACAGCATATGCTGGTGACGACTATACTATTTGTGGAAATGTTGCTTCTCTTACTGCTGTCAAAAGTGTATCTGGCTCAACCGGACAATGGAGCGGCAACGGTTCATTTAGCTCTGCCTCTAATCCAGAAACTGATGTAACAGCGGGATCTTTTGGAGAAGTTAGTTTTACATGGAGAGAAAATGTAGGAATTTGTTTGGACGAAGACAATGTCAATATAACATTTATTCAGGAACCGAATCCTACCGTAACAACAGTTTATGATAACGTTTGTGGAAATACAGCTGAAATTGAGGTTGTTAATGTTACAGCATCAGGATCCTGGGCAGCATACTACGAAGGGGCTCCATTATCACCAGCTCCTGATTTTGAATCTGGCGTTGGAGCTGAAATTACAAATGTAACTATTGGAAACTATCCTGCTGATGAATATAGCAGAACAATAGAGTTTATATGGACTGAAACCAGTCAACAAAATGGTGTTGAATGTACTGCAAGCGCAACAACTTGGGTAACATTCTCAAGAGAACCCGTTGCAAGTGTTGGGCCTGAAGACGCTGCCGAAATATGCGGTAGTTGTTTCACTTTTAATGCAGATACAACAGGTAGCGGATGGGCAATCGGAACATGGATAAGCCCTAATGTTATCGCTACATTTGATGATGAAAATATCCCTGACGCAGAAGTATGTATTGATCCTTTAGGCTCATACGGAGACTCAGCATATGTATCTGCACCTTTTATTTGGGCAATGAGGAACACAGGCTGTACATCAGTTGATACAATGTTTCTTACTTTCTATAAACAACCTGAAGCAAATGCTGGCTTAGATGATAAAATTTGTGGTCCTGACTATGAGCTTGGAGCGGTTTACAGTCTTGTTGAATCTGCCAATTATTCTCCTTCAGGAATGTGGTCAGTTTATGAAAAGCCAATACCTTCCTCTTCAGCTGATATTAATCCCACTTCAGGCGATACAGTAAATGTGACAGTTAGTCATTATGGAGAATGGGTATTCCAGTTTAGAGAAAACAACTCTAATCTCCCATCTTGTTACACTACAGATACAGTAAGAATTGAATTTGTTGAGATTCCTATTATCTCTGCTGGTGACGATCAAGATGTTTGCGGTACAGGAACACAAATGCAAGGAACCCCGGGAGGTTTCAATGGAACCTGGATTCCAAATGGCATGTCATATGATGATTATAACGATCCGACCACAGAGGTGTCTTCACCATCTTATGGGGCAATTGACTTTATTTGGTTAGAAAGCAATGATATTTGTAGTGCAAAAGACACTGTGACGATAACTTTCTGGCGTCAACCGGAAGCAACAATACTAACCGATCTTGAAGACTCTACAACTTGTGGGTACACATTCTGTAACTTAAGAGCCGAAAGTCCTGGTAGCGAGATTACAGGATATTGGTATACTGAAAGTCCGGCAACGATGTTTGATGATCCGTTTGATGTTTTCGCATGTGCTACAGTTCCAACATATGGATATCATGACTTTTACTGGATAGAAGAAACAGGACCTGATTTAGAGCCTGGGTTCTGTACTGATACTGCTGGACCACTTACAATCCACTTTATTGAAACTCCTGTTGCCAATGCTGGAATAGACACATTATTCTGTGGATATAGTGGATATTTACATGCCTTCCCATCAACAGGAACAGGTGTATGGAGTACTCCATCAGAAGAAGTCGTGGAAATAGAAAGTATCAACGATCCAGAATCATACATAGAATCTGACATTCTTAATACTGGAAACCCAACTTATCCATATTTTACATTGATATGGACTGAAGATGCTTCCAATGGTTGTACAGATAAAGATACTGTACATGTAATCTTTGCAAGAATACCAATTTCTGATATGGACATAATACCACCAAAATGCTTTGGTGAACCTGCAACAATAGCTGCTGCTGAAGATACTCTGCAACAATACACATGGAATTTCTTTACAGGGGCAATTGATAGTACAACAAATAATATGGCTGGAGGTGAATATCAGAACTTTGTATATTGGAACAGTGAAGATACTTTGCATAGAGTTAGCTTGATTGCTACAAACTCATGGGGTTGCCAAAGCCCAATTACTATTGACACTGTTCACGAGCCATCTATTCCGGACTTCAATGTTACTCTATTCTCAGATACATGTATGCTTGATAAAGGTGGAATTATCTTTGAAGACACCTTAGGAAATAATGCATTTTATTGGCTAGATACAGTTGTCGGACCTGCAGCAGGAACCCCTATTACAACAGTGTATAATCTACCTACCGGAGACTACTATATTGGAACATCATATTTAACTGAGAATACTGCTCATTACGCATATTATATCGCTACTTTTGGAACACAATATTGTACAGATACTGTTTTATATGAGATTGAGCCAATAGGTATGATTGAAGCATTAATTGAAGTCTCTGCAGCAACAGACCTAGGCTCACTGGTAGCTCCTGAAGCTTCTGTAATATTCCTTAATAACTCTATCTATGATAATGTTGGTAAGCGGTGTGAATGGCATTTTGGAGACGAAACTACTGAGAAAAACTGTGATGCTCAAGTTGAACATATTTATACCGAGGGTGGTTGCTATGAACCATATTTAATTGTTATGAATCGTGATCTTCCTGAATGTCGTGATACAGCATTCTTAGAAACTTGTATACCAGTTGACAATTCTAGCGAAATTGAAGTGCCTAATGTGTTCTAACCAAATGGAGATGGAATAAATGATTTCTTCCAGGTAAAAGCACAAACCTTGAGAACTTTCTCTGGAATTATAGTAAACCGATATTGTAGAACTGTTTTTGAATGGGATAACTGGGAAGATTATGAAGCTGGTTGGGACGGTAAAATAAATGGTGGAACAAATGCTTCTAGAGGTGTTTACTATTATATTATTAAAGCAGAGGGTATGGATGATATCGAATATGATTTACACGGACCTCTGCATCTAGTCAAAGATTAATCAAAACCCAAAATAAAAATACCGGATTTGTCCGGTATTTTTTTTATACTAAAACAACGATTAAACAATAAATTTTGTCTTATATTTATTAAATCTGTATATTTGACTAAGAATTGTTAACAAATTTTATCGCTTATGAAACCTGTATTGAGAACTATTTTTGTTTTCTTGACTATTTTATCTGTAAATACAGCCTTAAAAAGTCAAAATGCCGAACCAATTAACACAAGATATATTGAGATAAAAAACATCGAAACATTCTTCATTTTCTCTAATAATGAATATTCCGATTTAGTAAACTTTGAGCTCTATAACATTTATAAGGAAGAAAGCTCGAAACCCGTATTTACTGCTGTAAATGAATTGAAGAATGTTCACAAGTTTACTATTAAATCAGATAGCGAAACGTATGAAAACCAACGTACATGCTTTTTGAGTGTTAATAAAGATAATCATCTTGCTACCTTGAGACAAGTCTTGCTTAAGATGAATGTCACACATATTAAAACTGAAGCTGGATTTATTGAAATCGACAAGTATTTTTCACAAATATTATAAACCTGAACATATGAACAAGCTAAAAACAATCTTTTTAATCACAATTTTACTATCTCTCGGATTATTTGTGAGAGGACAAATAACTGCCCCTTCGGCTTCGGCATCCTTTACTACAAATTACACAACAGGATACCTTAATGGTGGTGGTACTAATGACGTTGTATATGTATTCTGTGCTAACCAAACAGAAAGCGATATTGGGGAACTAACAGTTGCAGCAGGGGGTTGTACTGTAATTTGGTACGAATATGATGGATTTAGTTATACAGAAATTGGTCAAACAAGCAGCACAGCAACAGGCTTATCATCAGGTTTATATATGGCTCAAGTTGATTGTGGTGGTACTATCACATGCTATCGTGCATGGGTGTGGGTAAATCAAACTTATGTAGATGTTGATCCAATAGATCCCGGATGTGAAACTTTTACATTAACTGCTGAGGCTTAAGAATTAGATAACTCATTCTTAATAAATGACCCTCCTGGTTTAAACTTTGAAATCGATGAAAACACCTTTATCAAAGTTTGTTTCTGGGCTAATCACACTTATGTGTCAGATCTAGGATTTTATTTAAAAGCTCCTGGACAAGAATTAGTTGAACCTGGCAATCCTGGTGTTGTAGCTCTTTTACCTGCTGCCTCAGATTGGGGTGTTGATGGTTTACACCAAAGTAATTTAACTATTCCTTGGACCGTAACAGGTTGTGCGCCTGAAGACGAGAATACTCCTTGTAATTCGGGTAATCATCTTGAAGAATTTTGTTTCTCAACTAATGCATTTCCAGGAGGTCCCGAATTAACACCAGCTGACCCGACTTATGTTCCATGTGTTTGCGATATGATGGTACCTTTAACAGGTGTTTATGCGCCTGCTGAAATTTGGGATAATATTTACGGATACTATGCAGGAGATCCAGGGTGGTCTGTTCAAATCTATGACTGTGAAGATGTTGACTTTGGAGCATTAACAATGGCAACATTGGTATTTAGCGCAGAAACTGAATGTGGTCAAACAACTTTTGTATATGATTCAGGTGAAATTTATTCTACAATAAATGATAATTCTTGTGATGCAGCTACTGCATCAATATATACTGTTCCTCCAGAAGAACCTGCAGGAGAATATACAGTTACCTCATCTATCACTGATTATAGCTGGTCTTGTACAGGTTCAACTTTTAGTGGTGACCAATTAAGCTATAATATTGTTGAAGGAACATCAGACTTTCCGCAAGAAACTTCCGACTTTATTTTAACTGTAACAGAAACAATTAATGTTACCGGCAGTCCTGAATGTGAAGTTTCTGATGCTGAAACATTTGTAACATTACCTGCTGATGCAACAATAACACCTATTGGCGATATTTGTACTAACTCATCTCCTTTTCAGTTAGAAGCTGTTGATGGAGGTGGGGAATGGACTACTGATGCACCAGCCGGTTCAATTGTAAACAACATTTTTTATCCTGAAGTTGCCGGTGAAGGAAATTGGACAATCACATATACAATTGACGGACCATGTATCGATGAAGATCAGATTAATATTACTGTTTATGAAAGCATACATATTGAAAACTTCTCAGATAATATTTGCGATGGAACCAACTCATACTATACTGTCTCTTTTGATGTTGTAAACGGACTAGGAAATACTGCAAATTACAATTATGACTTTGGTTCTGGTTCTGGTTCTGCAACAGGCTCATTTAGTGAAGATTTTACATCGCAAACCAGTTATAGTATTACTATTACAGATAATAACGGGTGTGACGAATATGTGCTCGAAGGATACAGAGATTGTGGTTGTACAACATTCGCTGGTACTTTAAGTTCAACAGAACCAATTCACTTATGTAATGGTGATTGTACAGATATGCTAAATCATAATAATGATGAAGTATTAGATGGCGATGACATGCTTGAGTTTGCATTACATGATGGAGGTTATCCTGCAACAATTTATGCTTATAATTCAACTCCTGAGTTTTGTCTTAGTGACATATCAGGTGGAGGGAATACAGAACAGTTTTATTATATTTCAGCAATAGCAGGAAATATATCAGGTGTGCATGTTAGTCAATCTGACCCATGCTACTCTCAAAGCGTAGCTACACCGGTAGTTTGGCATGCAAATCCTGTTGCTCATATTACAGAAACAGAAATTTCGGTTTGTGGCTTAACTGTTGATTTAGTTGCTAATGAACCTGCAGTTGGCCAAATTGGAACATGGACAGCTGATGGTGATTTCACACCGACTGTTGGAAATGTTCATACTCATGAAATGTCTGTAATTAAAGACCCTCCGTATGGGGACGTTATCTTTACATGGACAGTTGTAAATAATGAATGTACTGCAAATGATAATGTTACTGTTCATTTTACCGAAATGCCTAGTGCGTATGCTGGTGAGGATATTACTATTTGCGGTTATGAAGCAAGTTTAGAAGCAGTTCTAAGTTTGCCTAGTTCATCAGGCCAATGGAGTGGAAACGGCTCTTTCGAATCTCAATCCAGCGAAAGTACTACAGTAACTAGTACCGGCACTCAGGTATTTACATGGAGAGAAACAAATGGAACTTGTGTTGATGAAGATAATGTAACAGTCGTTTTTGTTCAGGAGCCTCAACCAACTGTCACTCCTAATGTTGATACTGTCTGTGGAATAGTTTATAATTTAAATGTTTTTAATGTAACAGGTGAAGGTTTCTGGACTGCATATCACGAAGGAGTACCATATACACCTGCTCCATATTATGAAGGAGGCAGTGACATTGCTAATCCAATTGCTTATGTAAGTTATGGAACTGATTTATCAATAGAAATTGACTTTGTATGGGAGGAAACAATTCAGTCAAATGGTATTGAATGTACAAATACAGCAATAAAAACTGTTGTGTTTTCGCGACAACCTATTGCCAGTGTCGGGCCATATGATGAGCAAGAAATTTGTGGGAATTGTGTTTCGTTCGAAGCAGACACAACCGGATCAGGATGGGCAGAAGGAACCTGGATTGCAAAGGATGTTCTTGGTGAATGGGTCGATGACAACCCTAATATTCCAGATGCTAGTTTCTGTATTGACTCATTAGCAAGCTATGGCGACACAGCACATGTGGAAGTTCAATTTTTATGGGTTATGAGAAATACAGGCTGTACATCTATTGATACCATGCATGTTGTATTTTATGAACAACCAGAAGCAAATGCAGGCTTAAGCGACGTAGTTTGTGGAAATTATACCGAATTAGGTGCAGTTTATGATATAACTGAAAGTGGATCATATTCCCCCTCTGGAGTTTGGTCTGTTTATGATAAACCTGACGAACTTGCATCTGCTGATATTATTACACCAAATAATGACACATCTGATGTTTCTGTTTCTCATACCGGTATATGGGTCTTCCAATTTAGAGAAAATAACTCATTATTACCATCATGTTATTCTACAGATACAGTACAAATCGAATTCGTAGAAATACCTGTAATTTCTGCTGGAGAAGATAAAGATGTTTGTGGAACATGCACGGAAATGGAAGCTACTTCCGGAGGATTTGAAGGAACTTGGTTAGCAAACGGTTCAAGCTATGATGACTATACCGACCCTCAAACAGGAGTTTGTCAAAGTGGCTATGGTGATGTCACCTACACTTGGCTAGAATCTAATCAAGCAACAACATCAACACTCTCATGTTCTTCACAAGATGATGTAATAATTACTTATTGGAGAGTTCCTACAGCAAATATTCTTACAGACGAAGCAGACTCTACAGTTTGCGGACTTGAATTTGACAGGTTAAGAGCAGAAAACCCAGGTACAGGTATTACCGGGTACTGGTATACTAATAACCCTTCAACTACTTTTGACCCTAGCACATTTGATGTATTTGTTACAGCAACAGTGCCTAGCTATGGATATCATGACTTTTATTTGATTGAAGAAAACGGACCTGCGTTAGAACCTGGATTCTGTAATGATACAGCAGGACCATTAACAATACATTTTATTGAAGTTCCTAATGCAAATGCAGGTATTGATACTCTTTTCTGTGGTTATTCCGGTTATCTTGATGCGATACCAAGTGTTGGTAATGGAGTTTGGTCAACACCTTCTGAAGAAAATATTTCTTTTGAAGACATCAATGACCCAAATACATTAATTACATCTGACATTATAAATACAGGAAATGAAACGAATCCATATTTCCAACTAATTTGGACTGAAGATAATACAAATTAATGTACAGATAAAGATACAATACAAGTTATTTTTGCAAGAATACCAAATTCTGAAATGGATATCATTCCTCCAAAATGTTTTGGTGAACCAGCAACAATTGCAGCAGCTGAGGATAGTCTTCAACAATACACATGGAATTTCTTTACCGGTGCAATTGATAGCATAACAACAAATATAGCTGGTGGCGAATTTGAGAATTTTGTCTATTGGAATAGTGAAGACACTTTACATAGAATAAGCCTTATTGCAACTAACCACTGGGGCTGTAAAAGTCCAATTACTATTGATACTGTCTATGAACCAGCAGTTCCTACTTTTGATGCTACTGTTATATTTGACACATGTATGCTTAGTAAAGGTGGAATAATTTTTGGCGATACCCTTGGAAGTAATTCATTCTTCTGGCTGGACACAACTGTTGGTCCGGCTGCAGGCACACCTATTACAACAGTTTATGATATCCCTGTTGGTGAATATGAAATAGCAACTTCATACTTAACTGCAAACACAACACATTATGCATATTATATTTCAACTTTTGGAACGCAATATTGTCTTGACACACTTCTATACGAAATTGAACCTATTGGGATGATAGATGCTATAATTGAAGTATCTGCTGCAACTGATATGGTAAGCCTTGTTGCTCCGGAAGCTACTGTAATATTCCTTAATAATTCAATCTACGATAATGTTGGAAAACGCTGTGAATGGCACTTTGGTGATGAAACTACTGAAAAGAACTGTGATCCACAAGTCGAACATATTTATACAGAAGGTGGATGCTATGAACCATATTTAATTGTTATGAATCGTGATTTGCCTGAATGTAGAGACACAGCGTATCTTGAAACCTGCATCCCAGTTGATAATGCAAGCGAAATAGATGTTCCTAACGTCTTTTCTCCTAATGGAGATGGCATTAATGATTTCTTCCAAGTAAAAGCTCAAACGCTCAAAACCTTCTCAGGTATAATTGTAAACAGATATGGAAGAACAGTTTTTGAATGGACTAACTGGGAAAATTATGAAGATGGATGTGATGGCAAACTTAATGGCGGTACAGATGCTTCTGTCGGAGTTTATTATTATGTTATTAAAGCTGTTGGACTAGATGATATTGAATATGACCTTCATGGTCCGCTACACCTAATGAGAGAATAAATAATAAAAAACTGCTTCGGCAGTTTTTTTTATACAACGAATCGTTGATAATTATTGTCTTAAATTATAGATAATGATTACAGAATATTTATTTTTATCTTGTTAAAAATCTTTATAAATAAATTTAATTACAATTATATGAAAACCAAGCATTTATTCTTATTTCTTTTTACCTCTTGCTTGATGTTTAATATTACATCATCTGCACAGGAAACTTTAAACAGTATTAATGACAGATATATAGTTATCGATAATATCGAAACTTTCTTTGAATTTTCTGACAATAGTGTTGTTTGTTACCCAGTTATTCATAACATCTATGTTGATGAAAGCTCCAAACCATTACATTTAGGTGTTAATGAATTGCCAAATGTTATAAAGTTTTCAATAAAGTCTAATGCCGAAGCCTTCGAAAATCAAAGACAAAGCAAATTAGTAATGAATACTGCTAACTATCTAGACACCTTTAGAAGTGCTTTGATAAAAATTAATGTCATGTACGTTCAATACGATAATGAGTTTTTAACAGTTGACCAGTTTTATTTACTTTCAAAATAATACAATTATGAGATTCTTTAGATATTTAACAATAATCAGTTTAACAGTTTTGAGCTTTCCAATTTTTGCTCAAATAAGTGCCCCGTCTGCAAGTAATTTCTTTCCAACAGATTATTCAAGCGCCTTCATAAGTGGTGGTGGTTCAAATGATATAGTCTATATTTTTTGTGGCGGACAAGATGACACTAACATTGGAGAGCTTACTGTTGATGCATCTGGATGTACAGTAAACTGGTATTACTATGATGGTTTAAGTTTTGTAGATCTCGGACAAACTGGCGAGACTGCAACAAATTTAGAATCTGGTTTCTACATGGCTCAGGTGGATTGTGGTGGTACAATCGAATGTTATAGAGCCTGGGTATGGGTAAATCAGACATTTGCTGATATTGACCCAATTGCTGAAGGATGTCAATCCTTTACTCTACAAGGATATGCAGAGCCCATTGATAATACATTTGAAATTAATGACCCCCCAGGCTCAGACTTTATCGTTGACGAAGACACTTATATTAAAGTCTGTTTCTGGGCTACTCATACATATGTTTCCGATATTGGTTTTTACTTAAAATCACCTGGAAATCAGGCAGCAAATCCTGGAGAAGTTGGAGTTGTTCAATTATGTCCGGCTGCTTCTGACTGGGGGCCTAGTGCATCCCAAGGTTCATGGACAGGAATTCCATGGTCTGCTTTAGGGTGTAGTGACCCAAATGATGAAAATACGGTTTGTAATTCAGGAAATGATGTTACAGAATTTTGTTTTCAAACACATGCTTCTCCAGGTGGTGCAGTAATGGCTGCAGGTACTCCTGCATTAACACCATGTATATGTGATATGCCAACACCTTTAACTGGAGATTTTGCATCGGTTGGCGAATGGTCAACTATATATGGATCAAGCGCTGCTACTCCTGGATGGTCAGTTCAAATATATGACTGTGAAGGGGCAGATGTCGGTTCTCTTACACGTGCAACAATTACCTTAACCGGCGAAACCGAATGTGGATCAGCCACTTTTGAATATGATTCTGGCACAATAAATTCATCAATCAATGATAACTCATGTGATGCTGCTAGTGCTTCTTTATATATAGTACCTCCTGGGGAACCTCAGGGATCTTATACTATAACTTCAAGTATCACAAGTACTGTTTGGACAACCGATCCTGCAGGTTTTACAGGAACTAATCTAACCGAAGACCTTGTGCAAGGCACACCTGAATTCCCTTCAGAAACTACAGATTTCATACTAACAGTCACAGAAACTATAGACGTTGATGGAAATCCTACCTGTGAAACTACTGCTACTGAAACATTTGTAACACTTCCTGCTGATGCAACTATAACACCTGTAAATCCAATGTGTACAAATTCAGGTCCTGTTCAATTAGAAACTGCTGATGGTGGAGGAACATGGACAACAGATGCTCCGGCAGGTTCAATTGAAAATGGATTCTTTTATCCTGAAATTGCAGGGCCTGGTGTTTATACAGCTACTTATACAATAACAGGACCATGCGAAGACTCTGACCAAATAACAATAACTGTCTATGATAATATAGAAGTTATAAATTTCTCAGATGAAATTTGTTCCGGCGATAATACAGAGTATTATGTCACTTTTGATGTAATTGGAACAGATAGTAATCCTGCTGCATTTTATGTTGACTTAGGAATGGGCTCTACACTTTACAATGGAACTTACGCAGGCGCTTTTCCATCAAACACAATCTACAATATAACCATAACAGACCCTAATGGATGTAATGAATTTATTTTTAATGGTTTGACAAACTGTGGTTGTACAACAAATGCCGGTACAATGACAAGTTTAGCACCTGTAAATCTTTGTGCAAATGAATGTACTGATGCTGTAACTCATAATGGTGACGATACACAAGATGCTGACGACATATTTGAATTTGCAATTCATGATGGAGCTTACCCTGCAAATATATATGCAAGAAATTCTACACCAGATTTCTGCTTCACTGACATTTCAGGTGTAGTATATGGACAGACATATTATGTATCTTCGATTTGCGGAAACGATGTTGGTGGACATGTTTCTCAATCTGACCCATGTTACTCTCAAAGTGTTGGTACTCCGGTAATTTGGTTTGAAAACCCTATTGCATTTATCAGCGAAACAGAAGTCCAAACATGTGGCCTTAACATGACTTTGGAAGCCCAGGCTCCTACAGGAGGCATGACAGGTAGCTGGAGTGCAAATGATGTTTTTGTTCCTACAGGTGGTAGCACAATCAACGATCCTACAATTGATGTGCTCGCAGGGGATTATGGTGATATTATATTTACATGGACAATTTATAACGGAATTTGCTCAGGTTCAGATCAGATTACTGCACATTTCTATCAAACACCTTCTGCTTATGCTTGCGAGGACTTTTCTGTTTGTGGTACAACTGCAGATCTTGAAGCAGTGTTGAGCTTACCTAGTTCAACTGGTGCTTGGACAGGTCCCGGTTCATTTGATATTGCATCAGACCCAGAAACATCTGTTTCCTCTTCTGTCGGACAACAGGTTTTCACCTGGACTGAAATGCAAGGACTTTGTGAAGATGAAGATTATGTAACTATCACATTTATCCAAGAACCCTCTCCTACAACAATATCTAATTTTGATACTGTATGTGCTAACTCATATCAATTACATGCATACAATACAGTTTATGAAGGATACTGGACAGCATATACAGGAGATCCTCTTGTAGTAATGACACCAGCTCCAATATATGAACCAAACAATGCAGACACAAATGCATTGGCAACAATAAATAACTATCCCGGATTACATAAAGATGTAGTATTTATCTGGACAGAAACAAACCAGGTTAATAGTATTGAATGTACAAATGAAGCTCAAATAGAGGTGACTTTCGCAAAACAACCAATTGCAAGTGTCGGACCTGTTAACGAAGCTGAGATTTGTGGTTCATGCATCCAATTAGCTGCTGATACAACAGGCTCTGGCTGGGCGTACGGGACATGGTTAGGTAAAGATATTATATGTGATTTTGATGACCCTGAACTTCCTGAAGCAATTGTTTGTATCGATTCACTTGGAAGTTATGGAGACACTGCCTATGTTAGAACTCCTTTCCTATGGGTAATGAAAAACTATGGTTGTTCCTCAGTTGATACTATGTGGGTTACATTCTACGACAGACCTACAGCAAATGCAGGCTTAGACAATTCAGTTTGCGGCAAGTTTTACGAATTAGGTGCTGTATTTGATATTACAGAAACAACAGGATATACACCTGATGGATGGTGGTAAACTTATTCTTCGCCAGATCCAGGAACTGCATCTATTGTAAATCAAGAAATGGATACAACAGATGTTTCTGTTAGTCACAATGGTATCTATGAATTTGTTTTCAGAGAAAACAACGCAAACCTACCAATGTGTTACGACACAGATACAGTGATGATTGAATTTGTTGAGATTCCTGTAATCTCAGCAGGTGAAGACAAGGATGTTTGTGGGAATTGCACAGATTTAGAAGGAACCTCCGGAGGCTATAATGGAACTTGGCTATCAAATGGTTCAACTTATGACCCCGGCTATGATGATCCAAATGCACATGTTTGTCATCCTTCATATGGAGATGTAACTTACACTTGGTTAGAGTCAAATCAAGCAACGCTTACTACATTATCCTGCTCATCCCAAGATGAAGTTGTTATAACTTATTGGCAAGTTCCAACTGCAAATATCCTTACGGATGATGCAGATACAACAGCTTGCGGTTTGTTGTTTGACAGGCTTAGAGCTGAAAACCCAGGATCAGGAATTACAGGATATTGGTATACGGAAAACCCTTCTACAGAAATATATCCAAATGTTTTTGATATCTTCCCGGATTCAACGATTGTTCCTACATACGGGTATCATGATTTCTATTGGATTGAAGAAACAGGACCGGAGTTACAATCAGGATTCTGTATCGATACAGCAGGCCCATTTACTATCCACTTTATTGAAATTCCAATTGCAAATGCTGGTATTGACACTCTTTTATGTGGTCTTACAGGACACCTAGATGCAATCCCTAGTGCTGGCACAGGAGTCTGGACAACACCTTCAGCTGAAAATATTGCATTTGAAGATATAAACGATCCAAACACCTTAATAAGTTCTAGTGTATATGGAACATTTATTATAGATTGGACAGAAGACAATACTGCTGAATGTACAGATGATGATGAAGTTTTGGTAACTTTTGCCAGAATACCAAATTCCGAAATAGATATAATTCCTCCTAAATGTTTTGGTGAACCTGCAACTATAGCAGCTGCAGAAGACAGCCTGCAACAATATTCCTGGAACTTCTATACAGGAGCAATAGACAGCACAACTACAAATATTGCAGGAGGTGAATTTGAAAACTTTGTTTATTGGAACAGCGAAGACACTCTACATAGAATTAGTTTAATAGCTACAAATTCATGGGGTTGCCAAAGTCCTATCACCATCGATACTATCTACGAACCTGCAATCCCAACATTTGACGTCACACTTATTTCATATACATGTATGTTAAATAAAGGAGGTATTGTATTTGGTGATACTCTTGGAAGCAATTCATTCTTCTGGCTCGACACAACTTTCGGTCCTTCTGCAGGAACACCAATTACAACTGTATACAATATACCTGTTGGTGAGTATGAAATTGCAACATCATATTTAACTCCTAACACTACTCATTATGCATATTATATTGCAACATTTGGAACACAATATTGTCTCGACACCTTGCTATATGAAATAGAACCAATTGGAATGATTGATGCAATTATTGAGGTCTCTGCAGCTACTGACATCGGTTCACTTGTGGCACCTGAAGCCTCAGTTATTTTCTTAAATAACTCCATTTATGATAATGTAGGCAAACGTTGTGAATGGCATTTCGGTGACGAAACAACTGAGAAAAACTGTGACCCACAGGTTGAACATATATTTACAGAGGGAGGATGCTATGAACCTTATCTAATTGTAATGAATCGCGATTTGCCTGAATGTAGAGATACTGCTTTCCTTGAAACTTGTATACCTGTTGATAATGCCAGCGAAATCGAAGTACCTAACGTCTTCTCTCCTAATGGAGACGGGATCAATGATTTCTTCCAAGTTAAAGCTCAAACACTTAAAACTTTTAGCGGAACTATAGTTAATCGTTGGGGTAGAACAGTCTTTGAGTGGGAAAATTGGGAAAACTATGAAGATGGTTGGGATGGAAAACTACAAGGTGGTACAGATGCGTCCCCAGGCGTTTATTATTATGTAATAAAAGCAATAGGAATGGATGATATTGAATACGACCTACACGGCCCATTACATCTAATAAGAAAATAGATTTTGAAGTAAATACAAAAAAAATGACTAATTTTTAATAAATAGTCATTTTTTTTGTACGTTTATACAACGTTTCACAAAACCAAATTGTCTAAATAGCAAACATTAATGGCTGATAATGTTAAGTTAATAAAACAATGTCAAAAGAAATCAAAAAAAGCTTTTGATGAACTGTACTTAACATATTCACCATTGATATATGGAATTTGTTTAAGATACACTAAAGATGAATTTGAGGCGCAAGATTTATTACAAGAATGTTTTATAAGAATTTTAAACAAAATTTCAGATTATAAATTTAAAGGTTCTTTTGAAGGCTGGATTAGAAGATTAACTGTTAACCATGCAATTAACTTTATTCGATCTAGAAGACATTTTATGATGGATGATATTTCAGAATATGAAATTGAAACCAACAATAATACAGATGTTATTTCAGATATGAGTGCAAGGGAAATTGTCCAACTAATTAATCAATTACCTGATGGTTACAGAACAGTTTTTAATCTTCATGTTATTGAGGGATATAAGCATACAGAAATTGCAGAAATGCTTGACATAAGCGATATCACGTGCAGAACTCAATATAAAAAAGCAAGAGAAACTTTAATTAAAATGATTAATGAGAATAAATGAAAGACATAGATAAGATATTAAAAACCAAACTCGAAAATTATCAGGTAACTCCTCCTGGAGACTTGCTGAATAGTATTCGTAAAGAATATCCTAGAAAGTCTTTTAATGATATTATTAAACAGAATAAATATTACATAATTGCTGCTGTTGCTACCATAATTGTCGCTGGTGTTTTCTTGATAAATAATAATAATGAGAAGTCTGAGGTAATAAAAGAAAATACAGAACAAATAAGCAATAACACAAACAATACAGATCAAAACAATAATAATGTTAATATTATTGAAAACGATAATATTGTTGAAAACAATGAACAAGTTGAGGAAAATACTACTATAAATAATACTGAAGAAAGCACAATAGAATTCAGACAAATCTTCGGTTTTAATGATACTTCTGTTTGTGGACAATCAATAGAAATTACATACAATGGAGAAACTGAATTTGTAATGTCTAATGATTTATTACTAGACTTTAATCAAGATAAAATTAAAATTACTACAAATACTAACGGAACACATTATATATATTACAATAAGCAAATTTATAATACAACGATTAAAGATAGTGCTGCGATTAGTTTTGTTAGCGTAAGTACACCAAATGTTAGTATTAAAAATAAAATGCTTTGTTACGGTGAAGAACTTACATTAAATATGTCTGCACACTCAGAAATGAAGCCGGTTTTATACAATACTAACATTTATAGATTTAATGAAAGCACATATAAAATTTCCGGATTAAATCCTGGTGAGAATGAAATTCAACTTCTATTCACAGATAGAAATAATTGTAAAGCAATATTCTCTGAAACTGTTATAATGTCAGAGGAACCAGATTATACGATAATTTCAACTCCGGCATATTGTTCTAATAATAATGGGACAATAAATATCATTCCTAAGAATATGTTGTCACCAAAATTTATCATCAACGACAATATTGAAAATAATGATGGTAGATTCGAAAATCTAAATCCGGGTATATATTATTTAAATATTGAATATGCTTCCGGTTGTTTTGAACATGACACTTTATTAGTTCGCGACAGCTTAAGTTTAAGTCCATTCTTTACTATTGAAAGAGACTTGGTTGATAATAATAAATATATTGCACGGAATCTAACAAAACTTGACAATCACGGATATGAGCAAAACAATGACATCAACTTCATTTGGAAAGTTAATGGCATTGAATATGAATACGAAGACAATCCTGAATTTGAATTCGATTAACAAGGAGAATACAATATTGAACTGATTGCAAGATTAAATAATAACTGTGAATCGACATATTCAGAAACTATTTATGTCTCCGGTAATTGTTTTCGAATTCCAAATATCTTTACTCCTAATGGTGATGGAGTTGGCGACTTCTTTAAAATTAAATCCGACTACGAATTAAAAGAATTTAATATTCAGATTATTAACAAACTTGGAGAAGTTGTATTCGAAAGTAGAGATATCAACCAGCATTGGAATGGTAAAATCAATGGAAACGATGATGCAAGCGAGGGTTTATACTATTATATTATTAGAGGAGAGGACACGTTTGGTAATAAAATTGAACAAAAAGGTGCCTTACAGTTAGTAAGGAACTAAAGTTCAGAATTGTGTCAGAAATAAGAAGCTTACTCCACAATGTAAGCTTCTTTTTATTTAAGACAATGCAAAACATATGCTTTAATCTAACATGGCTTTAAGTAAATAATAATGTGCTAAATTGTACGGAATAATAACTTTTAGACAAAAAAAAGAGGCTTTCGCCTCTTGTTTATCTCATATCAATAACTTCTGCATCAGGAAAGAGGGCATCTGAATATTTAATTTGAGAATCTGGAATTGAGGGGTTCTCACTAAATGTATAGATCTCAATTAAATAACTCACACCATCTTTTCCGACATATCGTACTGAATAGATTTGCTTTTTAGTTTTATCAATTTTTACTGTAATTTTTGAGTATTTCTTATTTTCGATAGTTTTTGGAATTAAATCAATTTCAACTAGAGGTCTGTTTTTCTCAAATTTATCAGCAATATATTTTACCTTAAACTTAGATTTATAATCTTTCAATAAGCTCTTTGGGTCTGCCATAACAGCCTCATTGTCAGAATTATCTGTAATATTTACTTCTTCAGCATCTTTAAGATAAGTCCAGTTCGTCTTTCCGTCTGAGAAAACAACCTGCCCCATGATATCTAACTTATAATAACCTGGCTTATACATAGCACTTCCGGTATATTGATCCCTTTGTCCACTTTGAAGATTTTCAATATACATATTGAATTCAATTTTCAATGAAGAGTATCTTTCTGTTTTTGCAGATACTTCATCTAATAAAGCTATTGCTTTTTAATCATCTTGTGCAAAGCCTGCAAAACCTAGTAATATCAGGCAAAATAATGTAATTGTATTTTTCATTTTTATTTAAGTTTATTTATTTTCATTAAGACTATTCAAATACTGTTCCAAAGAATACTCATCCGGATATAAAACTTGTCTTGCCTTACTTCCTTCGTATTGACCGACAATACCTGCAGCCTCCAATTGGTCAATAATTCTTCCTGCACGATTATATCCTATAGCCATTTTTCTCTGAATTAAAGATGTAGAACCTTGCTGATGTCTAACTACCAATCTTGCCGCATCTTCAAATAGATCATCCTTTTCATTTGCATTTAATCCTCCGGCAGACCCACTTCCAGATTCAGCGACTTCAGGCTCTGGTAATTCATAAACATTAGGATATCCCTGCTGCTCATTTATATGCTCTACCAAGGACTCAACCTCAGGAGTATCAATGAAAGCACACTGAACTCGATTTATTTTCCCTGTTTCAGAGATAAGCATATCGCCCCTACCAATCAATTGATTGGCACCTGTAGAATCAAGAATTGTTTTCGAATCATGTCCATTTGTTACTTTAAAAGCAATTCTTGTCGGGAAGTTTGCTTTAATCACACCGGTAATAACATCTGTAGATGGTCTTTGTGTGGCAACAATTAAATGAATTCCAATAGCTCGAGCTTTTGCCGCAAGTCTGCTTATTGGGGCTTCAACTTGTTTACCTTCCTGAACAATAATATCTGCAAACTCATCCACAACAACAACGATATAAGGCATATAACGATGTCCATTATTGGGATTCAATTTACGAGCAATAAATTTCTTATTATATTCAGTAATATTTCGAACTCTGGCTTTTGTTAAAAGTGTATAACGAGCATCCATCTCGATACATAAAGAATTCATAACCGGAACGACCTTAGTAACATCTGTAATAATGCAGGATTCTTCTCCAGGCAATTTTGCTAAATAATGTTTCTCTATCTGACTGTAAATCGAAAGTTCAACCATTTTAGGGTCAACTAAAACAAATTTTAACTGAGAAGGATGCTTTTTATATAATAACGATGCGATTATTGCATTAACACCTACAGATTTACCTTGACCTGTTGCACCTGCAACTAGCAAGTGCGGTGTTTTAGCCAGGTTAAACACATATGTCTCATTTGAGATTGTTTTACCCATCGCAATAGGTAATTCATAACTTGACTCCTGAAACTTAGCAGATTTTATAACAGATCTCATTGAAACTGTCTCTGGTTTTGAGTTTGGAACCTCAATTCCTATTGTTCCTTTCCCAGGTATAGGTGCAATAATCCTAATACCAAGTGCTGCCAAACTTAATGCAATATCATCCTCCAAATTCTTTATCTTCGATATTCTTACACCGGGAGCAGGAACAATTTCATATAAAGTTACGGTTGGTCCAATTGTAGCGGTTATTCTACTAATCTCAATTTTATAGTCTCTTAGCGTTCTGACAATCTTATCTTTATTTGCATTAAGCTCATCTCTTGTAACATCTCCTTTTCGCGAAGGATAATCAGTTAGAATATCTATACTAGGGAATTTATAAAACTCAAGATCTTTTGTCGGATCATAATCCTGCATCATATCAGAGTTAATCTCCTCATCTGAGAGCTCTTCCTCTTCAAGTGTGTCATTAACATCAAAAGAAAGATCATCAGTTTCAGTTTCTTCAACTTTTTCTTCGTTTACCACAGTATCAAGAGGTATCTCAGGTTTGTTTTCTTCAACTTGATTAGCCTCCTCATCTTCCTGGGAAACATCTATTGGTAAAATCTCAACTTTAGTTTCTGTATCTTCAGATTCTTCATCATTATCTACATTCTCACCATCTTCACTTTCAATGCTTTCATCAAGTGCATTTTCGAAACCGTCATCTCCTTTTTCCTCAAAACTCTCTTTATTTACTTTAGACAAACTTTTTATCTTTGATTTTATCCAAGATAAAGAGTTTTTAAAACTATATAAGACTATTACAAATAACGAAAGCAGGATAATTGCATAAGTTCCGGCCATACCGATCAAGCTGGATAACCATTTAAATATGAAATAGCCATGTGCACCTCCAACCATAAAGAAGCTATCGGAGAAGATTGAAGCCAGTGCAACGCTCCCCCAAACAGTGAATATCAATCCAATAAATAGTAACCTCCAGGCATTTGCAAACTTTACATTTAGTAAGTTGAATCCAAAAACTGTAAATATCGCAATAAATGAAAATGATGCAACCCCAAACCAATCATTAATAAATTTATTAGATAAAACTGCGCCTAGCTTTCCTACCCAGTTTTCAACCTGATATGAGTTTTTTCCCAATAGTTTACCGAATGGAACATCAATTAAACTTTGGTCTGACTGCCAAGTGAAAAAATATGATGTAAAAGACAGGCATAAAATAATCGCAAATGCAATTAAAAAAACGCCCAAACTTACTTTGAAACGTTCATCACGAAAAAACCGAATAATGGCTTTTAACCATGAAGTAGAGCCTGATTTCTTCTTCTTGGATGTTGATTTTGCCTTTGTTGTTCGTTTTTTCATAATTAATCTGTAAAAATAGAAAAAATCCCCAATTAATGAGGATTTTTACCAATATATTATATTGTGAACTATTGATTACCCACCAAATAATCCACCAAGTTCTTCCATAGTTTTGATTTCATAATCATCTGGAATAACAAACATACCTTTGTTTACTTTTCCTTTTTTAACTTCTTTAACTGTCATAATCATTATCATACCTTCCTGTACTACAGAATATTCCATTAAAAGTCCATTAATCCCTTTAAAACCATTTGTGTCATTCATCCCTTCAGGAACATTGATTTCTTCTGTATAATAAACTTCGATCACTTCATCACCTGAAGTCACTTCAGCTTTTTTACAAGTATAACCAGCAATCTCTTTAGTCTCGTCAAGATAATTAATTACAGGGTCTTCTAAACCTGCTTCTTCGATATTTGCATCAATATCTTCTTTTGTCTGATTAACTGCAATTTTCATCCCCATTGCATCAATTAGTACAATTGCAGAGCCATCTTCAAGATTTGAAATTGAAGCCATTGAATAAAATGCTGAAATCTGCTCATTACGAACTTTTTGTCCTAATATGCTAACTACTACTTCAGTTGGCAACTGAGCTTGAGTTGTTGCATCCATTTCCTCGCCTTCGTATGTTATACCATAAGTAATAACACCTTTGAATGGCTTAGCCTTTTTTTGAGAATATCCTGTTACACTAATTGCAACAGCCATAATAACTAATAAAATTTTAATGCTTGTCTTCATAATTTAATATTTAATTGTTTTAACAGTACATTTAATACGCAATTAGCGTACCACAAAAATAATTAAAAATTATTAATACATGCATCGATTAAAAGTTTTAACATAACTCTAACATTAAAAAAACCTGCTAAAGAACATGTTTTTGAGAAAATATCAAAAAAATAATTTAGATTTGCATTCAAACAAAAAATGGATAAGAAAATGGCAGAAAAGAAATTAGCAGTTGTAGCATTCGGAGGGAATGCGCTACTAAGAGCCGGACAAAAAGGCACGAACGAAGAACAAAAAGCAAATGTATATGAAACTTGTGAAAGTTTATTAGATTTATTAAATAATGATTACAACCTTGTAATTGGTCATGGAAACGGACCTCAGGTGGGTAATATTCTTTTAAGAAATAACGCTGGATCTAAGATGTTTGGAATCCCAGAAATGCCACTTGACGTATGTGGAGCATATTCTCAAGGATTTATCGGATATACTATTGAGCAGCAATTTAGCAATGTTCTTAAAAAGCATGGTATTAATAAAGATATCCTTACTCTTGTAACTCAGGTAGTAGTAGATAAGAACGATAAAGCATTTCAAAATCCAGCTAAACATATCGGACCTTATTACACCGAAGAAGAAGTTGAGCAATTAAAAGCTAAAACTCCTGAGGATACTTTTGCAAAAGACCCTAAAGGAAAAGGTTGGAGAAAAGTTGTTGCTTCACCTGTACCTGTTGAGATAAAAAACAAAGAAACTGTCGAGAAACTAGCTCGTGATGGAAAAATTGTTGTCACAGTTGGTGGTGGTGGAATTCCGGTTCATTATGTAGAACCAGGAATCCTTAAAGGTATTGACGCTGTAATTGATAAAGATTTAGCTTCATCAAAAATGGCCATTGAAATTGGTGCAGATGAGTTTTTCATTTTAACAGATGTTCCTAAAGTATGTCTTCACTTTAACACTCCTGATGAGAAAAGATTAGACACTATCACAGTTGCAGAAGCAAAACAATATCTTGAAGAAGGTCATTTTACAGAAGGTAGCATGGCTCCTAAAGTAAGAGCAGCTCTTAACTTTGTTGAGAATGGTGGTGGTACATGTATTATTACCGAAGCTGGTCAACTTGGTAATCCTGAAGCAGGAACAAGAATTGTGATGGGATAAAGTGACGGGTGACGGGTGACCGATGCTTCGGCAAGCTCAGCAACCGGAAAAAATAAAACAATTTACAAACAAATAAAAATCAAAGATTATGGCATTTAATTTAAGAAACAGCAATTTTCTAAAACTTTTGGATCTTTCTCCAAAAGAAATACAATTTTTATTAGACTTGTCTTTAGATCTTAAAAAGGCTAAATATGCATGTACAGAGCAAAAGAAACTAGAAGGTAAAAATATTGTTTTACTTTTTGCTAAAGACTCAACACGTACACGCTGTGCATTTGAAGTAGCAGCACTAGATCAAGGAGCTCACGTTACATTTTTAGGCCCAAGTGGTTCTCAAATGGGTAAAAAAGAATCTATGAAGGATACTGCTCGCGTTTTAGGTCGTATGTATGATGGTATCGAATATCGTGGATTCGGACAAGAGATTGTTGAAGAATTAGGTGCTCATGCAGGAGTTCCAGTATGGAATGGTTTAACAACAGAATATCACCCAACACAAATTCTTGCTGACTTTATGACAATGCTTGAGCATTCAGATAAACCGCTTAGCCAAATTAAATTTGCTTATTTAGGTGATGCTAAAAATAACATGGGTAACAGCCTTATGGTAGGTGCTGCTAAAATGGGTATGGATTTCAGAGCTTGTGCTCCTAAGAAATTCCATCCAACAGCAGAACTAGTTGCACAATGCGAAGCAATAGCAAAAGAAACAGGTGCAAAAATCACTATTACTGAAAACGTTGATGAAGGAGTTAAAGATTGTGATTTCCTTTATACAGATGTTTGGGTTTCAATGGGTGATCCTGCTGAAAAATGGGAAGAAGCTGTTGAAGTAATGGCTCCTTATCAAGTAAATATGGACCTAATTAAGAAAACAGGTAATCCAAATGTTAAATTTATGCACTGTCTTCCTGCTTTCCATAATTACGAAACTCTTATTGGAAAAGATATGGCAGAAAAATTAGGAAAAAAATTCCCAATTGTTGCTAAAGGCGAAATGGAAGTAACTGAAGAAGTTTTTGAATCTCCACATTCAATTGTTTTTGATGAAGCTGAAAATAGATTACATTCTATTAAAGCTGTTATTGTAGCAACTCTAGGCGCATAATCAATGTAAAATATTTCTTAAAGCCGACAGATTATGTCGGCTTTTTTATTTTTACTGAATAATCAAATTATATACACCATCAATAAGAATTTTGTCAGATTCTATATCGCTTAATACTTCGGTATAATTCTCATAAACAGAGCCAGTTTCAACAAGCACTTGTTTCAAATAATACTTATCTTCGGCTTGTTTTTCAAGAGTAAAGACATAATAATTTCCCTCTGATTTTACCAATGCAGCTGTGGGTAATGCTTTTACTGTATGCTTTTTGGTTTGAATATAAACTTCTACATTTGAATTGTTGATTAGGCTCTGTAAAGAATCAGGTTTTGCATAAGATTTTACTGTATTTGATTCATTATTTACAGATATTCCTATTGATGTTAAGGTCGCACTCATTCTATTGTCTCCATTTGCCACAGAACTAAATAAGACCTTATTCCCTACAGCTAAAGATTCCATATCTTTTTCATATACATCTATTTCGATCTGGAGTTTTGATGCGTCAATAAGTTCAAAAAGTTTATGTTGAGGCTCTATGTATTCACCAATTACAACATCAACATCTGTAATTACTCCTTCAATGGGCGAATAAACAGGAACATGAGTATAAAATTCACCATTCTCAATTTTATCTGTATTTAATCCTAGTCTTTGCAATTGCATTTTTAAAGAGTTGTATTTCACTTTTGAAGAATTGTATTCGCTTGAAATAGCACGAAATTCTTTTTCAGATGCAATATTCTGCTGATAAAGTTTTTCTACTCGATCATAGTCATATTTAAGCTTTTCTACAAGAATATAGGTTTCAGCTAAATTCTGCTGTAAAACGATTAAATCGTTTGATGACACACTCAACAATAGCTTATATTTTTTAACATAATCGCCCGGCTTCACGTATATCTGCTCTACAATCCCATCCGCTTTTGAGCTAACATGTGTTATTCCTCCAACAGTTGACACAATTTTACCATTTGCTGTAATCTCATTCTCAAACTCAACATTTTCAACTTGTCCGATTTTCATTTTCTCATGATCAAATTGCTCCTTACTTATTTCTAGCAAGTTTTCATTTGTCTCGGTTTGTGATTCATCCTGATTTTCTCCTTTACAACTAAAGACAATTGCACTTGAAGCTAAAATAAATATATATATTATTAGTCTTTTCATTTCTAAAATTATTTTGTTAAGTAATTCATTTCTAAAACGATAGTATTGTAATTATAAACTGCATTCAAATATTCTTCCTCAAGCCTTATTGCATTTTCCAAACTTGAAACAAATTGAAAAAACCCAATTTCTCCCTGATTATAGCTATATAAAGCCGATTCTATTATCTCATTACCAAGTTTCTTTCCTGTGTTTTCATAATATTCAAGCTTTACTTTGTGCTTTTCAAGTTCCTGAAGATATTCATTATATCTTGAATCTATCTGTAAAATTGATTGATCATTATAGCTCTCATTTATTTGAATATTAAGCTTTTTTGAATCAATTTTTGATTTATATGACCCATAAAACAAAGGAATATCTACACCTATCATAAATCCATTATAGAATCTTGAATTATCATATTTATTTGTCCCACCATAATAACCTATCGTTAAATCAGGCAAAAGCAGATTTCTTTCTAAGTTTAAGCTTGTATTATTATATTGATTTTCTAATTTGAATATCTCAGATTGCAATGTCTGACTAAAATCAAAGACTTCGGGAACAAGTATTTTTATTTCTTCATCATTAACTTCAAATTTTTCATCATAATTCATTAAAGTCTTTAATCTGATATACAATGAATTTATATCATTTAACAAACCTGAGAGCTCTGCTTTTAACTGCTCCTTTTTCGCTTTTGCATTAAGCATATCAAGTTTACCTGTTTCTCCCAATTCAAATTTTAATTCTGCATTGGTATTAAAATCACTATATAGACTATCAATTCTAAAATATAGTTCATACTTCTGATTTAAATACTGCAACTCATAATATATCTGTGATAATTCTTTTATCAAAAATTGTTTTCTTACTTCAAATTCAAGTTTTGCTAATTCTACCTGATATGAATTTAGCTTAAATTGCTTTTTATAAACCGTAGGAAACTTAAAACTTTGCTCAACTCCAACTACATTCAATGGGTAACCGTTTTCAGCCATATTATTCTGATCATAATCATAATAGAATTGTGTTTTATCAATATCCAATGCCGATTTTTTTTCGGCTTCAGATTTTTCTATTCCTAATCGATATGCATTTAATTCAGAATTGTTTTCAACAGCAATATTTACAATTTCATCCAAAGATAATTGTTGACTTTGTGCATTTACTCCTACAGAAATAAAAGCAAACAATATCATAAATGTTATAGATTTAGATTTAAAGAATTTTAATATTCTGTTTTTAACTCCCATAGGATTATTGAATATTTCAAACAATAAAGGTAAGGCTATCATAGTAAGCATTGTTGATGTTATCAAGCCACCAATAACAACTGTTGCCAAAGGACGCTGAACCTCTGCTCCGGCACCTGTAGATATAGCCATAGGTAAGAATCCCATGGCTGCAGCTGATGCAGTCAAAAGAACTGGTCTTAACCTATCCTTTGATCCGGTAATTATCAATTCTCTTAGTGTCATATTGGATTTACTATTTAGCTCTTTCAAATGTTCTATAAGGACAATACCATTTAGAACAGCAATACCAAACAAAGCAATAAAACCTATCCCGGCTGAAACACTAAAAGGCATTCCTCTTATCCATAATAAGAACACCCCTCCAACCGTTGCTAAAGGGACTGCAGTAAATACAAGAATTGCATCTTTCAGAGATTTAAATGCAAAATGTAGAAATACAAAGATTAATAATAAAGCTATGGGTACTGCTAACAACAATCTGTTAGTTGCATTCTCCAGATTCTCAAATTGTCCACCATAGTCAATATAATATCCGGGTTTTAATTCCACATTATCATCAATAATCTTTTGAATATCTTCTACAACTGATTTTAAATCCCTATTACGAACATTGACACTAACAACTACTCTTCTTCTGGTTCCGTCTCTGTAAATTTTTGCAGGCCCTTCGGTGTACTCAATTGATGCTAGTTCCTTCATTGGCACTTGTGTGCCATTATCTAGAGAAACATATAAATTTTTGACATTTTCAATATCAATACGATTCTGTTCTTGCAAACGCACTACCAAATCAAATCTTTTCTCCTCTTCAAATACACTTCCTGTAACCATTCCTCCAAAAGCAGCAGCCAAATAATTATTAAGAGTTTCAATATCTATATCATAAAGTGCTATCTTTTGTCTGTCATATTTAACAGTAATCTGTGGTAAGCCCTCTGTTTTTTCAAGAATAATATCTGCCGCACCTGGGACATCTTTTATAAGCTCCTTAATCTCGTTAGCCTTCTCATTAAGATAATCAAGGTCATCGCCAAAGATTTTAATTGCAACATCTGCCCTAACTCCTGTAATTAACTCATTAAAACGCATTTCTATTGGCTGAGTAAATTCATACTCAACTCCCGGGATAACGGATAATTCTTCTTTAAATAAGTTTGCTAGTTCTTCTTTTGAATCTGCAGAAACCCATTCACTTTTGGGTTTAAGTTTTATAATCATATCTATCTCTTCCATAGACATCGGGTCGGTAGTAACCTCAGCAGCCCCAATTCTACTAACAATCATATCTACTTCAGGAAACTTATCGATTAATATTTTTTCCATCTCTGTTGTCATCTCAACTGTTTCTGATAGAGAAGTTCCGGTTTTAAGAACGGGTTGAATTACAAAATCTCCCTCATCAAGAGTAGGCACAAACTCACCTCCCATATTTGAAAATATCAAACCAGTTACCGCAAGGGATAAGATTGCAGCTCCCAAGATTATTTTCTTGTGACAACAAGACCACTTAATAACAGGCAAATATGATCTCTCTATTAGGTTCATCAATCTATCAGATATTGATTTACGCTTTCTCTTTTTTTCCGGCTTGATAAATAATGATGATGCTACAGGCAGCCAAGTTAAACCAAGTATCATGGCACCAATTATTGCAAAACTAAATGTCATTGCCATTGGACGAAACATTTTACCTTCAACACCAGAGAGTGATAAAATAGGTATAAACACAATTAGTATTATTACCTGTCCAAATATTGCTGAACGCATCATTTTCGATGCTCCACCAGCAGTTATTTTATCTAATAGTGTCTGTTTCTCAACACCTGACTTGTTTAAAATATCTTTTCTATTTAATGTGATTTTTAATGCGACATATTCAACAATAATAACTGCCCCATCAATAATAATCCCAAAATCCAATGCTCCCAGACTCATCAAATTTGCATCAATGCCAAAAACATACATAACAGAAAGTGTAAAAAGCAATGATAATGGTATCATCGATGCTATTACAATAGCTGATCTAAAATTTCCAAGTATTAAAATTACAACCAAAAATACTATCAAACACCCTAGAACAAGATTTTCAACAACAGTAAAAGATGTTTTAGCAATTAAGTCACTTCTGTCTAGTATTGGTTTTATATAAACCCCTTCAGGTAAAGACTTTTGAACCTCCAATATCTCCTCATGCACTGCTTTCATTACTTCTTTAGAGTTTGCATCCTTAAGCATCATTATTTGGCCAAGAACTTTTTCGCCTTCACCATCAGCAGTAATTGCACCATACCTATTTGCATATCCAAATCTAACATTTGCTACATCTTTTATCAAAATTGGATTATTTTCATCCTTTCGAATTACAATGCTATCAATATCATTCAAGGTTTCAACCTGTCCATCACCACGTATAAAATATGCCTGATTATCTTTCTCAATATATGCTCCGCCAGAAATGCTATTATTTGCGGAAATCGCATCATAGACTTCCATTAAACTCACGTTAAAACTTTTCATTTTAACAGGATAAACAGCTACCTCATATTGCTTTAAGAATCCTCCCCATGAATTAATCTCAACAACTCCATTTATCCCGGATAGTTGTCTTCTTACTATCCAATCCTGAATTGTGCGTAAATCCATAGCAGAGTACTGCTCTTCATATCCTTGTTTAACATCAAGTATATACTGGTAAACTTCCCCAAGTCCGGTTGTTATTGGACCCATTTCAGGAGTTCCAAATTCATCAGGTATATTTTCTGCAGCGGATTTAATTTTTTCTGCAATTAACTGACGTGGCAAATACGTACCAAGTTTTTCTTCAAAAACAATTGTAACTACCGACAATCCAAACTTCGAAATCGAACGTATTTCAACAACTCCGGGCAAATTTGCCATTTCTAACTCAACAGGTGCTGTAATAAACTGTTCAACTTCTTCGGTTGACAAGTTTCCTGTTGTTGTTATTACCTGAACCTGATTATTAGTAATATCAGGTACAGCACCAACAGGTATTTTTATCATGGAATAAATTCCAAAAACGACAATTGTTGCTGTAAAAAGCAGAATAATTAGCTTATTTTTTATGCTAAAATTAATTATCTTATCTAACATTTTCCTTTCGTTGTATTTCTATGTAATATACTAAAAACATATTACTATATTAAATGTTGAGTGATAAAAATCACTAATCTTTGACAAAGCACATAAGTAAAGGTTTAATTCAACATTTAAATCCCTTTTTAAGACTATGTATTAAGTATATTTCAAATTATTACCTATTTTTACAATTAGAATTTTGAGAATGAGACAAAACATAAATAAAATCGAAAAGATAACCGAATCAATTTGGGTAAAATATTTTATCTTTTCAATTTTCATATTTATAATTGCATACCTTAAATTCGACCATATTTTTGAGCGTGACGAATCTCAAATTGTACTCATAGTCAATCATAACAGAAATTTCTTTGATTTGATAAAAGCATTGGGTTATGAAGGAACGACAGGGCTATGGCATGTAAGTCTGTGGATTCTTTCATGTATTTTCCCAATTACGCCAGATTCCGTCTCAATTATCCATGGAATAATTATAGTTACTTTCATTTACTTACTAATATTTAGAACTGACATTCCTATAATTTATAAGTTAATTTTCTTAATGCTACCAAATGTACTTTGGAACTTTATTTACGTTAGACAATATATTTTAGCAATGCTGTTTATTTTATTGATAATTAACAGTATTATCAAAAATAAAAAAATAATGCCTTATGTATGGATAACCTTGCTAATGCAAGTACATGTTACAACGATTCCAGTCGCATTATCATTTCTGTTGTTTTTAGTAGTATCCAAATTCATTAAAACAAAGAAAATTGAATTTACACCTCTAATAGTTCCTGTTATTGGGTTTTCTCTTGCAGTAATGCAGCTTCTACCGCCATCAGATCTTGCAGCAGGTTTAAAAGAATGGCATTTTAATACAAGCTTATACGGGATAAGTGTTCATTTTGACAAAATTATCGGTGATATGTTATTGATGAATGACTATACTTTACAGATAATAAGTATCCCTGCATTAATAAGTATAATCTTATTTTTTTCTTTTAAAAAGAATAGACAAATCACATTGCTGGCAATACTTTCATTACTCATAAGTTTTTGTGCATTTGCTTTTATTCGTATAACAAAATATCTATGCCCTCATCATGCATATTTATTACTCTACACTTTACTTGGATTTGTTATTATTCTATGGAAAAAAACGGAACAAAGTTTTAATAAAATAACGTATCTTTTTTTAATCCCGGTTTTTATTTATTCAGTATATATATACAGAGTTAAAATTGCCGATTACAAATATGCTCCATTTTCTTATGCTAAAGAACTAGCTATATTTCTTGATGAGAATTATTCTGATAAGACTGTATTAATTGCCCCCGAAACATTGTACAACTCTGTAAGAGTTTACAGAAACAATAATTCTCTTGTTTTTTCACTAGGTAGAAATGAATATTCAAATTATACTGTTTGGAATCACGCTTGTGTAGATCATGTCCTTTACACCATATTACCTATTAAGCAAGAAAATCTCACTTTAGATTTAAATATGGTCCCGGATAGCATTATTGATCAAGAGCCATTACTAATTATGGGTTCAGAAATTACTAATATTTTTATTGATGATGAAGGAAATGAAATTAGAAAAGATGTTGATCTAAACGATAAGATTAAACTTGAATTTATTAGAAGCTTTGAAGGAAATACGATTAAATACATTACTGAAGAGTTCATAGTTTTTCAAATAAAAAGAAAAAAACAAAGTCTAACTCAATAAGATAAACAGCTGCAATTTAGACTAATTCTAAAAAAATAAAAAATCTGATTATTGCTTTTCTTTTTAAAAAATCTAAACTATGTTTGTATCTATAAATTTTGTATTTATTAATTTAAAATTATAAGAAATGGCTTACAAAATTAATGATGATTGTACTGCTTGTGGTACATGTATCGATGAATGTCCGGTTGAGGCAATCTCTGAAGGTGATATCTATGTAATTGATCCTGATGTTTGCACAGATTGTGGTGCTTGCGCTGACGTATGTCCAGTTGAAGCTATTCAACCTGAATAGTAAAAAAGACTTTTACTAAAAAAGGCTGTTCTTCATTGGACGGTCTTTTTTTATGAAAATTTTAGTAATCCCATATAACCTTTTAGCACATTATCTAAGATGTATTGCACTGGTAAATAAAATAGAATTACCAGCTGATATCACATTTCTTAAATCCGGCAAGTACGATAATTTTGTAGAACAAAACAATTATAAGCTCACTAACGAAGCATTAAACTCTTATAGTACAGCGATAGATAAATCAGAAAGTTTTGATTTTACATGGATTAATAATGAGTCTGTAAGTGACACTGTTAATAGTCTGATTAATATTATAAAATCAGAAAATCCCGATTATATTATAGGTGACACTTTTCTTGGTTTACGTGTTGCTGCAGAATATTGCAGGATTCCATTAATAAGTATTTTAAATGCTTATCTAACACATTTTTATAAGGGGCACAGACCCGTCCCTCATAACCACAGAGCAAATCTATTTAAAGCTGGTGTGCCTAAGTTAGCCTGGCATAGAATTCTAAAGTCTGTCGAAAAACAAACCTTGAGAAATGTGCACAAGCCTTTTCGGCAAATTAGAAAAGAACTTCATTTAAACGAATACAAAGATTTATTTGACGAATTTGCAGGAGCTTACAATCTGCTTTGTGATGATCCTTACATTTTTCCTTCAGTAAATCTCCCAGCTAAAACTGATTATTGCGGTCCATTGCTCTATCAATACAACTCATCAAATCCCAAACTTTTAGAATTTTTAGAAAACAGAAGAAATAAAAAAAACATTCTTATCACAATGGGAAGCACGGGTAAAACCTCTAGTGTAGGTGATTTAAAGAATGAATTCTGGAGTGATTACAATATAATACTTACCGGAGCTCCAAAAGATGAGCAAAAGGATAATATTTATTACACTAATTTTATTAATTACGATGAAGTTGCAAATCATCTGGACTTAATAATATGTCACGGTGGAAATGGAACTGTTTATCAAGCAATAAATTATAATGTTTCTGTAATAGCCATCCCAAGAATTTTTGATCAAGAATGGAATGCATATCGATTTAAAGAATTGTCAATTTGTAAAGTTTGGTTTCCTGATGGTAAAATTTAGAAACTCTATCATATGATTAAAAATACTTTGGATAGAAATTCGACATATGCTAAGGAGTTTCAACTAAACACAAATCTAAACACTTATATAAACAAAGTTATAAAAGAATTGTCTTATTAAATTCCTATTAAATTAGCAATCTCCTCAAAGTAATTTATTTCATCAAATTTATACTCATCCGGAGTAGACTTCTGTCCGTAATTTACAATCACAGGAAACAATGGCATATCAGTTACAGCGATCATTAGGCGATATTCTATTCCACCCGGATAGAATTCTTCCCAAATTGCAATATTATTTTCCTGATCAATTATATAGATATTAATTTCTTTGTTGATCTTCTTTTCGTTTTCATCCTGCGCCACAACCTCAATAACAAAATGATTTTCATGAGCTTTCTTTATTTTCTTAATAAATTCAGCAGAAACCCCATATTGATGATAAACAGCCAGCGAAGAATCAGTAATCATTATTCTGTTATTGTACTCTGGTTTTGCAGGATGATAATAATAATAATCTCCTTCGTAATTTACTAATGGAACCCAATAAACAGGTATTTCATCGAGCAAGTCTTTATTTAATGAATCTACTTCAGTTTTTATAGCATCAAAGGTATTGCGATACATTGAAATTTCGAATTTGGTGGGCATATCAAAATTACAGATCTCATTAAAATACTCAGTATTATTTGTATTGTCAACAAATACAACATTTTGATCGCCAGGCTCACCCTCCAACAGAATTACTGTAACAGAATCAAGATTAATTGGTAATTCTTCAATTATTTCTTCATCCACATCATCATCAGAAATAGTATCTTCAACATCATTATTTGTTTTTCTCTGATTTGATGAAGGAAGCTTATCTGGTTTTGAATCACCACAAGACACTACAGATATTACTAATATCAACACTATTATTATTTGAAATGTTTTCATATGGACAAAAATGATTACTCAAAAACACTGGCTTCGCTTTGTAATCTCAGCATTAAAAAGGTGGCTGAGCGTAGCCGAAGCCACCGCTATTTCTATTTCAAATATTTATCTAACCATGCTTTAAATTCACGTTGCCAAAGAATGCTATTTTGTGGTTTTAACACAAAATGTGATTCTTCAGGGAATACAAGTAGTTTACTTTCAACTCCATTAAGTTGTGCTGCATTAAATGCCTGCAAACTTTCTGTATAAGGAATTCTAAAGTCATAACCTCCTGTTATAATCAAAATCGGAGCATTCCAATTCTGAACAAATTTATGAGGTGAATTTTCATAAGAATTTTGAGCAATTTCATTTTCTTTTTCCCAATATGCTCCGCCTAAATCATGATTAACGAAAAACATTTCTTCTGTTCCGGCATATTGAGATTCAAGATTGAACATTCCACAATGAGAAATAAACGCTTTAAAAGTATTGTCTTCATTATGCCCTGCTAACCAGAATACTGAAAAACCACCATAACTGGCTCCAACAGCACAAATTCTGTTTTCATCAATATATGGTTCATCTTTAAATGCATTAACTGCTGACATATAGTCTTTCATATTTTGTCCACCATAGTCACCAGATATCTGAGCATTCCATTCGGTTCCGAAGCCGGGTAATCCACGACGGTTAGGTGCAATAACAACATAACCATTTGCTGCCATCATTTGGAAATTCCACCTATAAGAGAAAAACTGAGAAACAGCTGATTGTGGCCCTCCCTGACAATATAGAATTGCAGGATATTCCTTAGTTGCATCAAATTTTGGATGTAAGATTAACCAGACTAACATTTGTTTTCCATCAGTTGTAGGAATCCAATGCTCTGTTACTTTACCCATTTCAATATTATCATAGATATTTTGATTTGTGAAAGTAATTTGTCTTTCTAATCCCGTTTTTTCAACTTCAAAAATTTCACTGGCCATTGACATAGACATTTTTGAAGCAATAAATTTATCCCCAACAATATCCATCCCTGTATAATTGTGCACACCTTCTGTAATTTGAATAACTTCACGTGTTTTTGTATTTATTCCAAATATTTGGTTGGTAGCGTTAATAACTGAAATAAAATATATAGTTTCATAAGAACCATTCTCTTCAGGCCAAACAACATTGCTAACATTGTAATCGAAATCTTCTGTTAAATATGTTTTTGCACCTGTTTCAAAATCCATTATAAACAGTCGTTCTTTGTCAGCCTCATATCCCGGAGTTTCCATGCTAATCCATGAAATCATTTTTGAGTCAGGAGAAAATACAGGATATTTATCGTAACCCGGCATTCCTTCTGTTATATTTTCGGTTGTTCCATCTTCTACATCATAAATATAAATATCAGAATCCGTACTTAAGGCATATTCAACTCCTGTCATTTTCTTACATGTATAAGCTATTTTCTTACCATCAGGACTCCACGACATCTCAGAATCATCAAAATAAGGACTCATTGGAGCATCAAATCTTTCTCCTTCCATAATATCCGTTGGTTCTGAAACACCGGAACCATCAAAATCTGCAATAAAAATATGAGAATAAGCATAATCATGCCATCCATTCCAATGTCTGTACATTAGGTCCTCAGCAATAATTACATCAGCTTTTGGTAAATCTTCATATATTTCGTTTGGTGTCTCATCTAATTTTACATCTGCTGTTATTAGTATTTTATCACCCGTCGGAGAAATTTTAAATGTATTAACACTAATATCAAGATTTGATATCTGAGTTTTTTCACTACCATCAGGTTTCATTGTCCAAACCTGCACAGTATCTGTTTCTGCAGATAAATATGCAATCTTATCATTATTAACCCATCTTGTATTAAAGCATGAAAATCCACCATTGGTTAAAGCTGTGACATCTCCGCCTGCAACAGGTACAGAATATACATGAGTATATCCTTTATTTTCGTCAATACTATAATAAGTCACATTATAAATTAATGTGTTTCCATCAGGGCTAACCTGTGGATCACTGACACGTCCAAATTTCCATAAAATCTCGGGAGTCATTATCCCGTTTTCAATTTCCTCATCAGTTAAGGAAACATCTGGCATTTCGAATGGTTCTTCAGGAACAACCTGAGTTTGATTATTACATGCAGTAAAAAAGAATAATACTACGACAAATAAATAGATGAAACGTTTCATAACCTAAACATTTTAATATTAAGAGAAAATCCAACAATCAATCTAAGAACTCTACCTTTGCTTTGCAATAACCTCGTTAAGACCATTTACAGCAAGATCATAGTTCGGCAATATTTCTAAAGCTTTTCGGTAATCCATTTCTGCCAACTTAAGCTTTCCCATTACTTCATAAGTATATCCTCTATTATACCAGGCTTTATATGCAGCAGAATCAAGTTTTATTGCATTTGTAAAACACTCAAGAGCTGCTTCGTAATTTCCTGTTCCATTTACATGGACATATCCTTGATTAAAATAAGCTTGATAATATGTAGAATCAGCAGAAATAACATAATCATATTCAGCAATTGCCTTGTCAAAAAGATTAAAATGCTGATATACCAATCCGGCATTAAATCTAATCTCAAGATTATTAGGAAACAATCTGGTAGCTGTTGTAAAATACTCAGCACCAATAGGATCATCCAAACTGTAATATATCATCCCGATAAGATTATAGGCTTCCCAATTTTCGTTATCAAATTCAATAGCTTTTTGCAAAGCATTAATTGCTTCTTCAAATTCTTGAGTTTCCTTAAGAATAAGTGCTTTTACAAAATATGAGTCTGTTGAATGTAGATTATTAGTTTCAAGATTCACTATTTCGTGCATTGCCTCCTTATACATTTGAACATAATAATATATCTGTGCAAGTTTTAACCTGGCCTCAGCATTCATAGGAAATAATTCTAAACATTTGATTAACAAATCTTTAGCCTTACCTGACTCTCCTCTTGTTAAATACAGATCACCTAGTTCATTATAAACCTTTGGAAGAAGTGAGTCAACCTTTAAAGCTATTTCCAAATCATTAATTGCCTCATCTATATTTTCAGCTTCTCTCTGAAGGTGTGCTCTACGAACAAATAGCTGTGCATTTTCAGGATTTTCGCGAATTTGCTCTGATATACTTTCAATAGTTTCTACAGTATCCTGAACCTGACCGTCTGTTTTGGTTTCATTACCATTATTACATGAAACGAAAAAAATCGATGCTACAAAAGCTAAAAGAAAAAATCGATACATTATTGTTTCAGTTTTTCAATAATTTTATCTTGAATCTCATCACGCAACTCAGGGTTATCAGTTAAAATATTCTTAACAGCATCTCTTCCCTGTCCAAGTTTAGAATCACCATAGCTAAACCAACTTCCGCTTTTCTTTATAATCTCAAAATCAACACCGAGATCAATTATTTCACCAATTTTTGAGATTCCTTCACCATACATAATATCAAATTCTGCCTTTCTGAATGGTGGTGCTACTTTATTTTTCACAACTTTAACGCGTGTTCTGTTTCCTGTAGCATCATCGCTATCTTTTATTTGGCCAATTCGTCTGATATCTAATCTTATTGATGCGTAAAATTTAAGTGCATTCCCACCTGTTGTTGTTTCAGGGTTTCCGAACATCACACCAATCTTCTCACGTAACTTATTTATAAAAACACAACACGTTTGAGTTTTATTGATATTTGCAGTTAACTTTCTTAATGCCTGAGACATTAAACGGGCCTGCAATCCCATTTTAGAATCCCCCATCTCACCTTCTATTTCAGCTTTTGGTGTTAAAGCTGCTACAGAGTCGATAACAATTATATCTATTGCTCCTGAGCGGATTAGATTGTCTGCTATTTCCAAAGCTTGCTCACCATTATCTGGCTGTGATATGATTAAGTTCTAAACATCTACACCAAGTTTTTCGGCGTAAAACCTATCAAAAGCATGCTCTGCATCAATAATTGCAGCAATTCCTCCTGCTTTTTGAGCTTCGGCAATCGCATGTATGGCTAATGTCGTTTTACCTGAAGATTCAGGACCATAGATTTCTACTACTCTACCACGTGGATATCCACCAACACCAAGGGCTACATCCAAAGATATTGAACCGGAGTTAATTACCGGCACATTCTCTACTGCTTGTGATCCAAGCATCATTATTGAGCCTTTTCCATAATCTTTTTCTATTTTACCCATTGCAAGCTGAACTGCTTTCAGCTTCTCTTTTTTTATATCTTCAGTTTTACTTGCCATAATATATTATTTAATTTCGTTTAGTATCTGTTGTGTATGTTCTTTTGTTTTAACTTTTTCAAAAATAGCTTCAATCTTACCCTCTTCATCAATTACAAAAGTCTTTCTTAAAACTCCCATATAAGTTCTACCATACATTTTTTTCTCACCCCATGCACCATAGGCTTGAAGAATTTCTTTTTCAGCATCACTTATTAAATCAAAAGGTAATTCATACTTTTCAATAAACTTGTTATGACTTTTTACACTATCAGTACTAACTCCTATTACCTCATAGCCTTTCTTTAGCCACATATTATAGTTATCTCTTAAATCACAAGCTTCAGCTGTGCAACCAGGAGTACTATCCTTAGGATAAAAATATAAAATTAGATTTTTACCTTTAAAATCTGCAAGTTTTACTTCTTTTTCTGCTTGGTTAACACCCTTAAAATCAGGGGCTTTGTCTCCAATTTTTAATACGCTCATAATACAAATATTTATGATTATACAAATATAATTTTCACATTTGAAATAACCATGCTATTGGCAAAAAGTTTATTAACAAAATATTTAACGTAGGTTCAATTTTAAAATTTATTGCAAAATCAGCTTTTGCACTCTAATTTTATTAGCCTCAATAGCTTTTAAATAATATAAGCCCGGAGGCAATGCTTTAATATTTATTTCGCCAAGTTCTGCTTTAAATAATTGGAAAACAAGTTGTCCAGAAGAAGTAAATATTTCTATATTCATATCAGTATGAATCATATCAGAGTCAATGTAAATAATTCCATCACTAGGATTAGGATAGATAAAATCCATACTTTCGATTTCCTGTTTTACATAAAGTGGGTTTTGATACTCTGCACACCCTATATCAACTACAATTTCTTCGTCACCATTCCCGTCTAATAATCTTTCAATACCAAAATAATCTAAATCTCCATAAGGAAGAATGTTTGGATTTCCGGCATCAATACAAGGACTTGAATTTTGTAAATTTACATTTAATCCAATTGTTGAAGTTAAGTCAGGATCTTCACAGAAAGAATGCAAACTTTGATTGTAATCTGTATAAAATTCATTAAAATTACTCATTGTATAATAGCCATGCAATGATTCACCCCATCTAATATCAGCTACTGTATCTGTCCAGGTTTGATACCAGCAATTGTAATTTAATTCCATGTCATCAAGATTAGAATAAAGTAGATAATACATACCTGCTGAAGTAGCTTCATAAAAGATATTATTCTGTATTATGAAGTTCTCTGTATTTGCCTGACACTCAAAAAAGTTCAAATGATGCCCTCTCTTATCATGTCTTTGTTCATGAGCCCAAGAATTACCTGCAAACAAGCATGTATTATTTATAAAGTAGATATCGCTTGTAACTGACTCTGCAGGACTATTCCAATATTCAAATGACCACTCGGAATTATAAATTAAATTATTACGATAAACTATATTTGTCTGAGTGGCAATCTGACCGGCATTCTGATTTGTGATTGCAGCATCATAGACTTCATAAACCGTACAGTTCTCAACTAAATTATTGCTGGCATTTTCCCAAAATTCTATACCATTTCCATATCTGACATAACCATGAGGTTCAATATAAATCACCCCACCACCTATGAAAGATATTTCACAATTTCGAATCACAATATTATTGGTGTTCCCACCTCCAATTCCATGTCCACCACCATACTTCAATTCAAGTCCATCATAAATGGCATAAGAAACGTCTTGTTCATTAATTATATTTTGGGTTAATGCACATTCTATATCCGAATAATATTCTGCAGGATTTGATTCAGAATATATCTTGAGGCTATATGTATCATTATCAAAATAAAAATCTCCTTGCTCAAGCAAATCTGCCTGGCTATTTTTCTTCACTCCAAAATCAGCTTCTTCATCAAAAATAATATTCCCGACATCCATTGTCAGGCCGGAAGTAATTTCTGCCTCTTTAAAACTGATATCATCGAGAAACAAAACAGAATTATCAGGCATATTAGCACCAAAAAAGATATCAAGCATTGCATCTGACGCATCAGTATTTGCAATAAAATAAACTGAATATGACTCCCATTCTGTAGAAATTTGCGACATTGACACATTATTTGAGCTATATGACTGATATGGAGGAACAGGCTGCATTAATAAAACACCAGCAGGGACAAAACTTTCGCTCGATTTTGCGTTAAAACTAAGACTATATGTTTTCCCGGACTCGACATTAAGGTTCAAATAGCTAAACTGGATTTCATAAACATTATCCCCGGAACTCACACATTCAATTTTGTATGAACCTGAAGCAGACATGTAATCCTCATCTGTCCAGCTTCCACTTGCACTTGCAGCACCTTCTGTATAAAAATTCCATCCGCTTGCATCAGAGTCGAATGAGCTGTTTGCTATTTGTTCGGAACCAATAATCCCAGGGGTTTCTGTTGACCAAATATTTGGCTCAATTTCAGTCCAGTCTGAAACCAAATTTTGCTCGATCGAGCCTAGTAAAAGTGGTTTTGTACCATCACCATAAGAGCCATAATAAATATGATTGTCGATTTCTCCACTTTGTGGAACCAGTTGCCCCCTCCAAACACTACCACACTCAAATAAAACCGAATCACCGGGTTGAAATTCAAAATTATTTACTTTTTCAAGAGTTTGCCAACTGGTCTCTGTAGTCAGACCATCGTTTTCATCGATACCAGAATTTGACACATAATATGTTGTACCAAATGCCAGATTTATTGATAAGGATATCAACAAAGTGAAAATTATTTTCTTCATATTTTGATTTATTTCAGGGCTATTCTTTACTTGAATCTAGCAATGTTTCCTCAACATTATAAAGTGGCCTATCTTTAACCTCTGAATATATTTTCCCGATATATTCACCAATTATTCCCAAAGAAATAATCGTTAAAGATCCCAAAAACCATAGCGAAATCATTGTTGATGTCCAACCTGCGATATTACCTCCGCGAAAATATGATATCATAATGTAAATAAATGACAGAAAGCTGATAAACAAGATTACTATACCGGTCATAAAAATCATTCGCATTGGACGAACGCTAAAAGACGTTATCCCATCCATTGCAAATTTTATCATTTTAGAAAATGGATATTTTGTTTTTCCGGCAAACCTCTTTCCTCGTTTGTAATAAACTTTTTCTGACTTAAAGCCGATCAATGGGACAATCCCTCTTAAAAACAGATTCTTTTCTCTAAACTTAGCAAGCTCTAATAATACTTTATTGCTCAATAGCCTAAAGTCTGCATGCTCATATACTGTTCTGACTCCAAGAAACAACATAATTCTGTAAAAAATCTTCGCTGTTGCTCTTTTAAAAATCGTATCAGTTTTTCTGGAAGAACGAACTCCATAAACAATTTCACTACCAGCTTGGTATTTATCAATCATTTCCTCAATAACACCAATATCATCTTGAAGGTCGGCATCAATTGAAATGACTGCATCGCACTTATTCTTTGCTAAATGTAATCCCGATAAAAGTGCATTCTGATGACCAACATTTCGTGCAAGTTTAATCCCATTATACAATTTATCATTCTGATGGAATTCAGCAATAATACTCCATGTTTCATCGGTGCTACCATCATCTACAAATAGTATATAGCTTGACTCAGATATTTTGTTTTTCTTTATTAAATCCTGCAATAGCTCTTTTAGCCTTTTTGCAATCTCAGGCAAAACTTCTTGTTCGTTAAAGCATGGGATAACTATTGCCAGTTTCATTTTTGAGGTTTTGGTAATACTCTACAAATTTACATAAAGTTTTTTATTAATGCAATGTAAAAAAGATTTTAGGCATCCTATTTTAAATATCAAAATAGAACTACAAACGACTTAAAACTGCCATACAAAACAATTCAAATTATGTAATCTTACTAATAATTTCATCAAACACTATGTACAGTATATAATTACGCATAATTATTGCAATACATTTGATAATTAGTGTTTAACTTGTAGTGGATATAAATAATTATTTTCTTATTCGTTAAAGATTGATTATTTTTAAATTTTATTTTTTGACTTGAAAAGGACAATATACATATTTATCCTAATGCTACTGGTTTGTTTATCAGCAAACATGGCATTTGCCCAATTCAAGCCAGAAACGGAAATGACCCCTGACGAAAAGGACTTATTTGAAAATAGTTTGGATGATTTTAAAGAAGAAGATTTTACTAGCTCCTTTCAGGGATTTTCACAGCTTCTAAGTTTATATCCCCGAGAACCTGTTTTTAATTTCCTCTATGGTGCATCAATGGTAAAGATGAACACCGATATAAAGAAAGCATTTGACTATCTAGAATTCGCAGCCGGTAAAGGGATTGGAGAAGCAAACTTTTACATTGGTCTTGGTTATCATTTTCTATATGATTTTAATAATGCTATTTTGTTTTATAATAAATTAAAATTAAGTGTTAAAGACAAATATTGGGATGATTATCATATAGAAAAACACATAGAACGAGCAAATAATGGGAAAAATCTAATCCGTTACGCATATCAATTGCAAGTAATAAGCAACAAGCAAATAGGTCGTAAAAACTTCTATTATTCTTATAATCTGGATAATTTCGGTGGAGAAATAATTGTAAAGCCAGAACAGTTCAAGGGAAAAGCAGACAAAAAAATTGATGAAACAGATTTGATGTATATTTCCAACATTCAAAATGTGGTTTTCCTGAGTAGCTATGGAGATAGTCGTAAGAACAGTCTTGACATTTACATTTCCCACAAAACTGATGAAGGTTGGAGTGAGCCTGAAAAGCTTCCAGATATAATCAACAACCCTTATGACGAGGCTTTTCCATTCCTATCTGAGGATGGCAGCACCTTGTATTTTTCATCAAAAGGGCATAATAGTATTGGTGGGTATGATATTTTTAAATCAACTTATAATTCAAAAAATAATACCTGGTCCGAACCTATTAATCTGGATTTCCCTATAAACACTCCTTTTGACGAAATTATGTACGCATCTGACAGATATGATGAAACAGCATTTTTTGCATCTACAAGGGAATCGCAATCCAGCCAAATAGGTGTGTATAGAATTTTACTTGATAAGAACCCATTAACAAGAGAAGTTAAAGATTTAAACGATATCTATTCAAGTGCTAGTTTGAATATCGACCCAACAGCTATGGCCGAATTAACAAAACGCCAGGAAGTTAGAGCAAATTCAATGATTGACACAACAGATATTAGGGAAAATATTACAGCTTACAATGATAGTGCAAATAACACAGATCAATTAATCAGCAATTCAATTAAACTACTTGATGAAAAAAGTGTAGAGGCTGAAGAATACTTAGAGTATGCTGCTGCTGCATATAAAATTTGTGAGATTGAAATCGAAGAAGTTGAAGACCTGAATAAAAAAGTAAATAGTCTTAAAAATAAAACTGATGATAAGTCTGTAAAACTACGAGACAGTCTTAATAATTTAATTATTGAAAAATCATTGCTTCTATCTGAAATGTATGATATATCAAAATACTTTTATGATAAAGGAACACAAATCAGTAGCTTAACAGATTACTATTCTAATGAAATTGGTTTGCTTAGCGATATTGATAATAATGATGTAGTGCTGGCTGAAGAAGCGAATAAACTCTATAATGAGATTCAGAAGATAAGTACGGAGGAACCTGTAAATAAATATATTGAGAAAATAAATCAAGACTTAGAAAACAAAGATGTGAAACTAACATCATATCAGGACCAGTTAGACAACAAACTTGAAAAATTAAATGACTTAAACGAAAAAATAGAAATTAAACTCGATCTGGCCAAACAAGAAGAAGACTTTGAAGTTCGCGAAAAATATGTTTATGATATTAAAACGTATGAGAACAGTAAAATTGATTTAATCTCAGAAATTAAAGAAATTGAAGTACAAATAGAATTTCTTAATTATGAAATTGAACAGCTCAATAAGAGAAAAGAAATAGTCTTAAATTATGATGCTGAACTTGAAAACTCACTTGTTTCAAATCCCGACCTGAATATTAGCAAACTTAATAATGAAGTTGAAATAATTAAAACACATGTTTCGCAAAACTCATTGCGAGAGCTATCATACAAACAAGATATCATTCTTGCTGACAAGTCATTATATTCCAAAGAGATGGATCTTGATGCAATTCTCTATGCAGGTCCAGATTTAACGAATATGGGACTTGATGAAGTTATGATTGATACTAAATAATACACAGACAAGTATCAGGAAATCTTATCAGTAAATACTTTAAAAACTGGAGATCTTATTTTCAAGAATGATTCACTTAAAGATGAAATTGCTTATCTGGAAACAGAGTTTGACAATGCTGCAACAAGTGTCGAACAACAAGAAATCATTAATGAAATAAACAGGCTTACTAGCGAAATAAATAATAATAACGCTCAAATTACAGAATATCTCGACTCACAGGCTAAGGTTAATGTAGATATTTATATGAGTGAGTTTGAAAGTCTGAAAAACTCCCCTGCTATTGGCCCAACAAATCCTGATTTAATTGCCACATCTGAGCTTATAGAGGAATCTCAAAATCTGCAGAAGTATATTGAAGACCTTATTGTAATCGGGGCAAATGAAGATAATCCTCCTATTTTATATCTGGAAGGTATGAAGTCTGAAATCGACAACCTTATAGTTGAAAATATTGAACGATTAAAGGCTACTCAGTTAATTGCAGAAAGCAACTTGTCCGATACTGAAATCTATGAAAATGTAGAAACTGAACTACGAAATGTAAAACCCGATTTTGATCCTGATAAACTTAACGAAATAACCGAAGGTTTCGAAGAAGTTGAGAAACTATATAAAAATGCAAATAAAGAAAATGACCCTGTAATTAAAAACGACCTAATTACAGAAGCAAACAACAAACTTTATGTAACTGTAAATAAAAACATCGATTTTTTGAATGGCCAACTTGTTCGTGAATATGCTGTGTATAATCTGTTCGATGAGAATTATGCGAATCTAAACGAAAAACCAGAATATAATCAGGAATATCTTGATAAAATAAATGCATTAAAGTCAGATGCTGCAAATCTTCAAATGCAGGCAGAAGAAACAACTGACGATCTTGCAAAAATGCAGAATCTCACAAAAGCCTGGGAAAATCTAAAACTTGCAAACGAATATTACGATTATGTATTTAACATATCTCAGAACGAAAGGGAATATAAACCTGATTATGAAATAAAACCTGAAAAATCTACAACAGAGTTTATTGCTGCCAGTACTGAAATTGTAAGAATTGAACCTGTTGAAATTGAAACCACAGATGTAGCATTAAACAACGATACAATTCCTGTTGACACCAGTTCTAATTCAGATATTGCATTAAATAACAATGACGTAAATCCTGTTGATACTGTTTCAAACAACAATAATATAGCAGTAAATAATACAAATAATCCTGATGATTCTGACATCAATAAAACAATTGATAAATTAAACGAAGTTGACTATCAGGGGAAAATTGCAATAAATATTAGTTCACAAGCAAAAACCAAAGAAGAAGTTGATAACTACTCCGATGAAATTAGTGAGCTAAAAAATGATATTGAAAACACAAACAGTAATAATAAAGCTGAAAAGCTAAGATCTTAACTAAGGAGAAAAGAGGAGCAACAAATCGATGCTATTATAGAATACAGCATCACTACAAATGAAATTCTGGCAGAACTTGATTCAATAAGCAAATTTAGCGATCAATATAATAGCACATTATTAGACAGCCTAATTGCAAAACAATTTGAATTAAGAAACTCAATTGTTAATTATAGTAATTTCTATACTGCAGACGAAATCCTAGACAAGCATATTGAGGCTACAATTGTAGAAAACGATTTGATGGCGATATATAATAACATGATTCAATCAACCGATGATGAGATTCTTGCAGAAAACTTAAATAAAGCTCCAACAAATGTAAACACGAACATTTCGACCAATTATACCAATAATCTTAATGAAAACGATCTTCCTGATTTTAGCACTGCCGGAAATTATGAATTTGAATACCCTTATGATGACAAAGAAAAATCCGATTTAATCAAATTGGAAAATAGGATAAACACACTAGAATCGGATATTGCAGAAAGAGAAAACCTGATGTCAGGTATTGAATCTCAAATGAATTCTCTCAACGATCTCAATGAGTATAAAAAACTCCAAAAACAGCTTCAGAAAGAAAACAAAAAGTACTTAAAGGATGTTAAGCTCTGGGCTGAACTTAACAAAGAACTAATCACCAAACAATACGAGATGGGCGACACTCACTATTTCGACCTCCAAAATACAAATGCAAATATATCAGAGGTTAGCTACAGCTTAAAATATGTTTCTGATGACCAATTAAACGAATCTCTAGCTTTATTTGAAGTGATTATTACATATAGCGCAAAACAAGCAGATGAAGCATTTATAGAATCTTATCAAAAAGCTTAGACTTTAGCAGTTCAAGGAATAAATACCATGAATGCTGCTAATAGTTTAAAATCAGAAGCCGACGAAAACGACCCTCTAATGATTGCACATTACCGTTCAGTTGAAACTAATGATGTTGTTGATGTAATTGAAACTGATACAAGTTCCAATGTCGTTTCTGACACATCACATCTGGCAAGTAATGATTTTATAAATGACAGCTTGCCAAATGATACAATTACTGTTGCAGACTCATCTTTATTAGCTAATAATACAAATACAAACAATCCTGATTTAAACAATCCTGATGAGCATAATGGAAATGATACTAATACTGAAAACAATAATAATCAGGACGCTAACGAGAATAGATCATTTGACACATCAAACATGTTTGATCCGAATGCGGATAGTTTTTATTCCGATGCAAACCCAATAACAGGTATTCCAAACACTGAAGGCCTTATTTATAGAATACAAATCGCTGCCTTTAACGGTAAAACAGCAAATGACAGGTTTCGAGGATTAAAACCACTATTCTGGGAAGAAATTCCTAATAGTAATTTGGTAAGGTATATTACAGGTAATTTTTTAAGATATGATGATGCTGGATACAATCTGCCTACTGTTAGAACAATGGGGTATCCTGATGCGTTTATTGTTGCCTATTATAATGGTGAGAGAATTCCAATTTATGAAGCACGTAGAATCGAGGAACGTGAAGCTCAAAATATCATATCTGCTAATAATAATGCCAATAATAATAACTTAAACAATGTAAACAACAATACGGATAACAATACAAACAACAATACGGATGTAAACACAAATACAATATCAGATTCTGATATAACAAAATCAAGCGGGATCTTCTTCTGTATTCAGATTGGTGTTTATGCAACAGAACTTGGTTCTGACCGACTTTTTGGATTAAATCCTTTAATGTATCACAATTATACCGGCAACTTGGTTCGTCACATTTTTGGTAGATACTACGATATAAATACTGCTATAAACGAACAAAACAAAATTAGAAGATTAGGAATTCCTGATGCATTTGTTGTTGCCTACAAAGATGGTGAAAAAATCAGCCTAAATGAGGCCCGTGAATTATTAGCTAACGCACAACCAACAGATGGAGAAATCCTAGTCAATATACCTGAAAATCGCATTCCTGATAACCCTCCTGTTGCAGACAATAATGTTCCTGATAATAATAATGATAATGTCGAACCTGCAGATAATGAAACTAATATTGAAGAAACTCCACCGCCAACAATTGAGTACTATATCCAAATCGGAGTTTTTAGAAATGATGTTAACACATATGTTCGTGAGTCATTCCGAAGAATAGCAGGAGAAAACCAACTAGTTCGCTTAACAAACAATAATATGACATTATATCGCATTGGTGTATTTGGCTCTTATCAAGATGCGCAAAATACTCTTGGAGGAGTTATTAACTCAGGAATTAAAGATGCATTTATAGTTGCTTTTGTTAACGGAAAAAGAGTCAATGTTAATCAAGCTCAGGCATTAGAGTAGATTTTTCATGTAACTAACTGATACATAACAGTCATAGATATAATTTAACTATCATATTTTATAATTAATGAAATTTAGCCTGTTTCTGTTAAATTCGTAAAAAATAATTCGTTATTTTTGTATTATATGAAAGAAAACCAAAATCTAAAAAATCCACTTAAAAAGGATGATGTTAGTGTTAACAAAAACAGAAACCTGATTTTGTACAACGATAACACAAATACATTTGATTATGTAATCAATTGTCTTATTGAGGTTTGTGATCATGACATCATTCAAGCTGAGCAATGTGCGTTTATAACACATTACAAAGGCAAGTGTGATATTAAAAAAGGAGATTATAAATCTCTTAGACCAATGAGAAAAATTCTCATTGACAAAGGACTTAAAGCAACTATTGATTAAAGATATCAGGTAAAAACATTTTAATCCCAAGGGCTGTCATAAGACAGCCTTTTTATTTATAATCTTGCTCCAATGCGATCGGAGTCGCGCTTAAGCAATTTGGAGATACCATTTAAAAATATAACTGCTGCTTAAATACAATATCAATCAAAGTTCAAGCATATAAATCAAATTAAAGCGCGACTCCGATCGCGTTTTAACTTGATTTTAGTCTATCAAAAAAAGTCGCCACAATGGACGACTTTTCTCTAAACTGAATAATAATTTTATAAACTTATTACTTCTTAAGAAGATCAACACTTCTGGAAACAAAGTTGTTTAATGATTCTCCCTTAAGAAGATTATTTGAAAGAAGTGCCAAGTCAAATAATTGACTTACAATCTTTTGCTTCTGACCATATTCTTTGTAGATGTTGATTTTCTTATCTTCAACTTCCATTAGTTTTGTATTAAGATCTTCGAGTTTCTGTTTTTCTTCTACAGGCTTCTCTTCTTCTTTTTCAATCTTATTTAGTTTGTTCTCCAATTCTGTTTTTTCACTATTGATCTTTTCATACTCCTCATCAATTTTAGAGCGTTTGGTAAGTGTTTTCTTTTCCAGTTTTCCACTTAAATCAACAATTAGTGGATGATTAGTATTAACAATAACCTTGTAATCATCTGGCATGTTTCCATAATAACCTGTGCCACCACTTATTTCAGACATATCTTTCATTCTGCGCATAAACTCATCACGAGCAATAATTACAGGCATGTCATCAGGCTGCATTGATTCACTTGTAACCCAATAAGATTTACCTTCTTGAATAACACCCTGGAAAGCCCACTTAACATCTTCCTGCTCTTTTTCGTTAAGAACAGATTCTATTTTTTCATCCTTTTTTATAAGATTATCAACTGTATCTGAATCAACTCTGACAAAACGAGACTCTTCAAATTTACTTTCAAGAGTATTTACAAAATGTATATCAAGCTGTCCGTCTAAAAGAAGAACATCATATCCTTTATCTTTAGCTGATTTAATATATGAGTATTGATCTTCTGCATTGGTGGCATATAAGTAAATCAATTAATTGTTTTTATCTTTCTGATTCTCTTCAATATGCTTTTTGTATTCTTCAAATGTAAAGAATTGACCATCAGTATTTTTGAATAATGAAAATTTCTCAGCTCTTTCGTAAAACTTCTCGTCAGAGATCATTCCATATTCAATAAACAGTTTGAGGTCGTCCCACTTTTTCTCAAACTCTTCGCGATTATCTTTAAAAATCTCAAATAATCTGTCTGCAACTTTTTTTGTAATATGTCCTGAAATTTTCTTAACATTTGAATCGCTTTGCAAGTAACTTCTTGAAACATTCAATGGGATATCCGGAGAGTCAATAACTCCATGAAGAAGAGTGAGAAACTCTGGAACAATACCTTCTACCGAATCCGTTACAAAAACCTGATTGCAATATAATTGGATTTTATTTCTGTTTATTTCTAGATTTGATTTGATTTTTGGAAAGTATAGTACACCTGTAAGATTAAAAGGATAATCTACATTAAGATGGATGTTGAATAATGGCTCATCCATGCTCATTGGGTACAATTCGCGATAAAATGCAGCATAATCTTCATCTTTTAGGTCTGCAGGCATTTTTTTCCATAATGGATTTGGATTATTTATTACATTATCCTCATCGGTTTCAACATCTTTACCGTCTTTCCATTCTGTTTTTTTCCCGAATGCAATCTCTACAGGTAAGAATTTACAATATTTATCGAGCAATTCCTGTATTTTATGCTTTTCAAGAAATTCTACAGACTCATCATCAATATATAAAGTAACATCTGTACCACGTTCTTCTTTCTCAACCTCAGTTAGAGTATAATTTGGATCACCATTACATTCCCATTTTACAGCTTTGGCACCATCTTTATATGACTTTGTTTTTATTTCAACTTTATCAGAAACCATAAAAGATGAATAGAAACCTAAGCCAAAGTGGCCAATAATAGCATTTTCTGCATCTTTATATTTGTCTAAAAAGTCTCCGGCAGAAGAAAACGCGATTTGATTAATATACTTATCGACTTCCTCCTCTGTCATTCCAATACCATTATCTGAGATAGTAATTGTTTTATTCTCTTTATCAAGACTTACTTTTACTTTTAAGTCATCAGCCTCTCCCTTAAATTCACCGGAAATTGCAAGTGTTCTTAACTTTTGTGATGCATCTACAGCATTTGAAACCAATTCACGTAAAAATATTTCGTGATCAGAATAAAGAAACTTCTTAATAATCGGAAAAATGTTTTCGGTGGTTACACCAATATTACCTTTTTTATTTGTCATAATTTACAAAGTTTTAAATTTCAACACGACATGCCTTTTTCAAAGCCTGTGCCAATAGAAATTTTATGACAAAAAGACAGTTATAAGAGTTTTTTCTAACAAATTTGGCGGATTTTAATAGAAGAAGTAACCTAAACCGAACAAAATTGCTGCAATAGCAAATACACCTAGAACCAAAAAAGTTGCACTTTTACTGGAGTTCATTTTTTTCTTTAGTTCATATTCACTAATTAAACGAGCAATCAATGGATATAATCTTACAAAATACTGAGAATCTTTCTTTATAAAAGCTGCCGGCTTTACTTTACTGCTTGTAGCTTTAAGTTCAATGTTTTCACTATCAGCAAAAATAACCACCTGAATATCGGGATCAATACTTTTTATTGGCGGTAATAGTTCTAAAGCTGTCTTTGTATTCATCCCTCTTGATGTAACGATATTATCTACAATAACAATTTTAAAACTTTTATCTTTTACATCATTCTTTAATTTGTTCATAAACATTTGAACAGAATTAAAAGTAAAAAGGGTGTAGTTTAATTCAGGATTAAAATTTTCACGAAAGAAATCCAGATCCAGAACGTCATTATCTACACAATAAAATGTTATATGTTTTGTTGTTTTTCTCATTAAAAACTACCGGATGCTACTCTTCTACTTAATGAATTTATATGAGGGTCTCTCTTAAAATTAATCGCCTTCTCAGGATCGATATCATTTAAGAAATACCATCTCCCTGCTCTAAACTTTAGTCCATCATACGAAAAATCAGGGCCATAATATTGATATAAACCTTTATATTTCTGCTCAGGTGGAGACAAATGGTCCATAACTAATATTTCGTGTTTCTCGTTATATCTCAGCAACATAGTAGCTCTATCAGCATATTCAAAAACTAATCTTCCTGTTGTAAGTTTATCCATTTTAAATGATTTTTGACCAAATGTCGGCATTCCACGTCTATCAAAGGTTAAAACTTCAATTACTTTACGATTTATAAGAAAATCTGCACCATCCCAACCAATTAGAGTATAATATGTGCGTGAGTTCCATTTTGTAGTAATAAGCTCGTAATATAAAGCTCCAAACCATTCTGAATTTGTCATATAATGACGCTTAAACCCTTCATCATCGCACTTTTTATCATCCAAAAAGTGAACATAGGTTTGTTTCTTACCCTTATACTGAAGAAATCCAAAATATTTAAAACTTCCATCAGAATAATACAGATTCCAAGTAATTACTCTAAGTTTACCATCATCTGAATCTAGGACACTAATATATTTTACTGAATCATAGCTTACTTTAAATGATTATTCTTTGTGCAAGAACTCATTAAAGTACTCTATCAAATTAGCATTAAGCTCATTCTTCTTATCATCAGATTTCGTTTCTGCAATATCACACAGCATCTGATTAATCGTTTCGATCTCGGGTACAGGTTCATCTTTAGCTGCAGTAATAAATCCTACTACTAAAAAATTAATCAAAAATAATATTATGCTTTTCTTACCCATTAATACTTTACACTATATAATAAACGTAAGGACCGTAAATTATTTTGTAAAAATAATATTAAATTTGATTTAATGCTTCAATAATCAAACCACAAACTTCTTTAATATCTGAATCAGTGATATTTAAAGGAGGTGCAATTCTAAATGCAGAATCATGAAAAATAAACCAGTCTGTTATAAAACCGGTATCAACACCCTTTTTTACAATAGACATAACATTGTCAAAGCCACCAACTTCTACAGCAAGCAGCAATCCTTCCCCTCTTATCTCAATAATTTTAGGGTGGTTTAGGTATTTGCGAAATAAATTTTCTTTTGCTTTTACTTGCTCTACAATCCCCGATTCATTAATGTGTTTAATTGCTGCCAAAGATGCTGCAGGACTAACAGGGTGTCCCCCAAATGTTGTAATATGTCCTAATACCGGATTAGTTTTAAAACTATCCATAATTCTTTTAGGTGCAGCAAATGCACCAATGGGCAATCCTCCTCCTAATGCTTTTGCAAAACAAACAATATCAGGAACAATATCATAATGTAAGAAGGCAAATATTTTTCCTGTACGCCCAAAACCTGTCTGTATTTCATCGAGAATCAAAAGCGCACCAGTCTCATCACATTTCTTCCGCATAGCTTTTAAGTATTCCTTAGATGGAATCTGAACTCCAGCCTCTGCCTGTATTGTTTCCAATACTACACAGGCAGTATTTACATCAATATCAGATAATTGATTAAAATTGTTAAGTTCTAAATGATATACTTCTGGTAAAAGGGGTCTGAAAGAGTTTTTAAAATCCTCATTCCCACAAAGACTTAATGCACCATGAGAGCTTCCGTGATAAGCATTATTAAAAGAAAACATCTTTGTTCTTCCTGAATATCTTTTAGCAAGTTTAATTGCTCCCTCAATTGCTTCACTGCCTGAATTTACAAAATATACTGAATTTAACCGATCCGGCAATAATCCTGTAAGATACTCAGCTAAATGTACTTGTGGAGACTGTATAAACTCACCATAAACCATAAGGTGAGTATAAGTATCCAACTGTTGTTTTGCAGCATCAATAACCGGTTTAAAGCCATGCCCTAAAGAGCTAACCGAGACGCCGGAAATAAGGTCGAAATATCTTTTATTATCTGGGCCGTAAATATAAACTCCCTCAGCACGCTCTACTTCAACCATATAAGGGCTGTCAGATGTTTGTCCAAGAAAATTAAGAAAAAGTTAGCGATTTGAAATCATTATTATTGTATGTCTTTTAATATTTGCATATCAAAGTTATTAGAAACTTTGATTTTATCCAAATTATAGTCCTTATTAAAGACTAATTCTCCATTGCAGACATCAATAATCTTAGCTCTATTTACAAGACAATGTTCATTTATTTGTATTAAATCTGGCAAATTAGAAAGTTTATTATAGTCAATAACATCACTTTTCACATTAAAGGAATCTTGGGATGTGACAAGTTTATTATACTGTTCTGATATATCTATTAATACAATATCTTCAATTTTAATCCTAGTAAACTTATTATTTATTTTAATAAAAATTCGCTTCTTAGTAAGATCTCTTTCAAAGTTATAATTTCTTTCGATACTTTTGTTTACAGACTTGACGAATCTGTCATATTCGATAGGTTTTAATAAGTAGTCTGTTACTCCATATTCAAATGTCTCCAAGGCATACTTTCTATCACCAGAAATAACAATTATCTGATATTTTGACTTTAGCTCCTCAAGATACTCTAAACCACTCATTTCAGGCATTTCGATATCTAGAAAAATTAAATCAATATTATTTTGCTTTATTGCATCATATGCTTGAACAGGATTATTGTAAGACCCTTTTAAGTTCAAAAGATAAGATTTAACAATAAAACTACTCAATTGCTTGAGTATTATTGGATCATCATCAATAATTATACAGTTCATAAAAAGATGCTAGGCGTCACTACTAAATAATTATACGCTATAGACAGATAAAAGTTGTGAAATGTTCGCTATATAGATATTATTTCTACAACAGGTTTGTTTTGACCCATTTCAAACAAATTTAACAATACATTTTTAAGTGCAACTTCGCCCATTGTGGAGTAAAATCTTAATTTTTGAACATTAGATTCTGTATTCAGAATTTTATTAGTCATTAGAACATCTTTAGTTCGTCTTGCAACAGCTTCTCCCGAATCAATTATGGATATTTGTTCTCCGGCAATATCCGAAATAACCTCTTTAAACAAAGGATAATGAGTGCATCCTAAAACTAGTTGGTCTACATTCTTGTCATGCATAGGTGCCATATATCTGCTTATCAATTCTTCAACTATTGGGCCTTTGAACACCCCTTTTTCAGCTAGTTCCAAAAGTCCTTTAGCAACTTGCAAATGTAAGGCTACATAATCTTTGTATTTATCGCTGGTGGTTTTAAAATGATTACCTCTAAATGTACCTGCAGTTGCTAAAACACCGACATGTCCAGTTTTAGTTGCAAGGCAAGCAGGTTTTACAGCCGGTTCCAAGCCAATTATTGGTATCTTATATTTCCTTCTCATATCATGAACAGCGGCAGCTGTAGCAGTGTTACATGCAATAACAATTGCTTTACATGACTTTTGAATTAGAAAATCAATTATTCTTGATGAGAACTTAATAATCTCGGATCTTGTTCTTGGGCCATATGGAGCATTTATAGAGTCTGCGACATAAATAAAGTTCTCATGAGGCAACATCTCTGTCAACTCTTTAAGAACAGTCAGACCTCCTATTCCACTATCAAATACTCCAATCGGTTTATCCATAAAAAAATCCCGCTTTTAACGTGATTAAAATTATAAAAAATATTTTATTTTGTTACTGAATTCCTAGTTTTGTTTTAACTAATGTAGTAACATCAGTACTTTCTGCAGAATGATATAAAAGTGTTGAAACATCAAAGATATACATAAACCCATTTTCTTCACCGACTTCTTTAATTGCATCCTGAATCTTAGTATAAATAGGCTGCAGAAGCTCCATTTCCTTGGCCTGCATATCTTCTTGTGCACTTACCTGGAATGCTTGGATTCTTTGCTGAAGATTCATTAATTCTTCTTCCTTCATCTGCTTGATTGAAGGTGACAATGTAGCTTCATTCTCCATATAGTCATTATACTTCTTCTCTAACTCTTCGTTCAAGGCTACTAATTGAGATTCCAAAGTCATTGCATACTCTTCAACTGCTTTTGACGCCTCATCTTTCTAAGGCATTACAGTAAATATTGCATTTGAATCAACGTGTCCGAATTTAGCCTTTTGTGCAAACGCTCCAAATGAAAGAAGCGAAATACATACTACTACAAATAATTTTTTCATAATTACATTTTTAATTTTCGCAAATATAATACTTTTTAGTTCTTATAACCCAATTTCCTTAAAACATCATCACTTTTGTCATATCTTGGGTCAGTATATAACATATTCAGGCTATTAGCTGTATCAAAAATAACTGCATAAGAACCTTCTGTTGCAATTTCTTTAATTGCATTATAAATATCATCCTGTATTGGTTTGATTAACTCCTCTCTTTTCTTAAACAGCATTCCTTCTTTACCAAAGTACTTTTGCTGTAGCTCACGCATTTCTTGTTCTTTTGCCATAATCTCTTCTTCTCTTTTAACACGTAACTCCTCTGTTAAAAGAACTCTCTCAGATTGATAATCATTATACATTTTATCAATTTCTTGTTTTAATGCATCAATCTCTGCTTTCCATTCTGTTGTAAGATCGTCAAGTTGTGTTTTTGCTGTTTCATAGATAGGAATATTGTTTAGAATATATTCCGTATCAACATAAGCATATTTCTGAGCAAAAGTAGCTACAGAGAATAAAGAAACGAGGGTAATAATCAATATTTTTTTCATAGCGCTAAAGTTTATTTTCTTAATAATTATATATCAACTTACAAATAATGTTCCAAAAAATTAAAACTGTTGTCCAATAACAAAGTGGAATTGTGATCCGTTTACTCCGGTCGAACCTGGTATTTCATCAAATCCATATCCCCAGTCAACACCAAGCATTCCAATCATTGGCATATAGATTCTAACACCTAGTCCAGCAGATCTCTTCATATCAAAGGGATTAAAGTTATCTGATCTATACCATGCATTACCTGCTTCAACAAATCCTATTGCATATAATGTTGCTGTTGGGTTTAGTGACAATGGATACCTTAGCTCAACAGTAAATTTATCATAAATATTTCCACCATTTGCCGGAGTAAGAGAGTTATTTTGATATCCACGTAATCCAATAGTTTCAAGACCATATAGATTATAACCATATAGTCCGTCACCACCTAATTGAAATCCTTCAAATGGGGATGGACCAACATCTTTTGAATACATTCCTAACAAACCAAACTCAAACTTAGTCATTAACACCAGTGCTCTTGAACTACCGTCCTGTGCTCCGCTAAGAGTTGTAAACACCTGCCCAGAGAATTTATATTTATGATATTCAATCCATTTATATCTTTCCTGAGCTGACATGTCATCCGTATAAACCTTATTATTAAATAAGGAATAAGGAGGTGTTAACTCAATTGAAAGAGAAAATGTTGATCCTGTTGTAGGGAAAATTGGATTTGGCCCAGCTGAATGTCTGCCAAGATTTGTTTTTAAACTTAAATTATTTGAATAACCATCTGTATAAATAAAATTATGATAATCTTTTAGGTTATAATATTTGTATCCAATTTCATTATAAAGAGTAAAATAATCGTCCGGAACTTTTAAACGTTGGCCTAAACCAAGAGCAGCACCTGTAACTTTAAAATAATATAAAGCAGTATCAACTGTTGCACCATTTGAAATCACCGAATGATAAACCGAAGTTGTTAAAGAATTTGGTTTTTTGCCTCCAAACCAAGGTTCGACAAATGAAAAGCTATAAGATTGATACCACAATCCACTAGCCTGGGCTCTGATAGATAATCTTTGTCCATCACCTGTAGGTAAAGGTCTGTATGCTTTTGGGTTAAAAATATTTTTCAATGAGAAATTATTAAATGATAAACCAAGTGTACCTACAATCATGCCGGCACCCCAACCACCTTAAAGCTCAATTTGATCAGATGGTTTTTCCTCAACGATATACTCTAAATCAACTGTTCCATCTGCCGGATTTGGTTGAAAATCAACATTTAATTTTTCAGGGTCAAAATAGCCTAATTGTGCAAATTCACGAATAGTACGCTGCACTTCGCTTCTTTTATATAAGGCTCCATGACGAGTACGAACTTCTCTCATTACAACATGGTCGTTTGTACGTGTATTTCCGGTAATTGTAACTCTGTTAACTCTGGCTTGTTTTCCTTCATATACTCGCATCTCAATATCAATTGAATCTCCTTCCACTAAAACCTCAACAGGCGTTACATTTGAGAACAAATAACCATTATCCTGATAAACTGACATTACACCAGCAGGATCATAAAGAAGCTTTTCCTCTAAGATTGTATTATTATATACATCGCCTTTTTGTATCCCAAGCACCTGAGATAGAAATTCAGATGAGTATTTTGTATTTCCCAACCAGGTGATATTTCTAAAGTAATACTTGGTACCTTCTTCAATGCCAATATGAAGATCTATTGTATTATCATCATTATATGAAATGGAGTCGTAACTTATTTTGGCATCTCTAAACCCTAATTCGTTATATTTTGATATAATATTCTTTTTATCATTTTCAAATTCATCAGGAATTAGCTTGGATGGCTTAAAGACATTATACCATTTTTTTCTTTTGGTCTCTTTCATTTGGCGTCTTAACTTACCATCTGCAATATCTTTATCTTCACGATAAAAATTATAAATCTTCTTTTCTCCTGCTATGTTTTCATTACCTGAGAAATATATTTCATTAATTTTAACCTTCTCATTCTTTTTAATGTCAAAAGTTAATATAAGACTATTTGCCAGAACAGAATCTTCTTGTTGAATTATTTCAACTTCAACGTTTCTGAATCCTTTATCAATAAAATAATCATTGATGAATTTTTTTGAAGTCAATAAAACATCTTCTGTTACCTGAGTTCCTTTAACTAGTTTTATCATATCACGAATATCATCTGCTTCAGATTTCTTTACTCCTTTGAAAGAAAATCTTGATAAACGTGGGCGTTCAACCAATTTTATATCGATAAAAGCACGGTTGTCAATAACCTTTGTCAATGATATTTCAACATCTGAGAATAATCCCTGCTCCCATAGTTTTTTAATTGCATCAGTTATTTCTTCTCCCGGAATTGTAATAGTATTTCCTATTTCAAGTCCTGTTAAATACAACAAAACATTCTGGTCTAGATATTTTACCCCTGAAATTGTCACACCACCTATTTCATACTCTTTTGGTTCGGAATAATCTATTGTTTTAAGCTGAGATTTTAGGTCATTCTGAGAATAACTTACTAAACCGATCAAAATTAGGATTGCTGCGTATAGAAACTTTTTCTTCATCAATTTTTAGTTCTTTAGTTGTTCACTGGTTTTACCAAATCTTCTTTCACGGTTTTGATAGTGATAAATAGCTTTAAAGAATTCTTCCTCGTTAAAATCAGGCCAAAAGACATCTGTAAAATAGAATTCCGAATATGCCAACTGATATAGTAAGAAATTACTTATTCTCTCTTCTCCACTAGTACGAATAAGTAATTCAGGGTCTGGAACATCAGCTGTAGATAAATATCTTTCAAAATCCTGATAATCAAAATTATTGGGGTCAATTAAATTTTGTTTAGTATCAGACATTATTGATTTTACAGCATTTAAGATATCCCAGCGACCACTATAACTCAATGAAATAATAAATGTTAAATCTGTATTTCCACTTGTTTTGTCTATTGCAAATTGTAATTTCTTCTGAACATTTTTAGGCAGCTTATCAACCTCTCCTATCACTTTCACTCTAACTCCAGCATTACTCAATTCATCTAGTTCTCTATCTATTGATTTAACAAGCAATTGCATTAAACCACTTACTTCTTGCTGAGGGCGATTCAAGTTTTCAGTTGAAAATGCGTATACTGTAAGATACTTTACACCTATCTCACGACAAGCTTTTATTGTACTTTTAACAGTTTTTGCCCCCTCCTGATGTCCTGAAAGGCGATTTTTGCCACGGGATTTAGCCCATCGACCATTGCCATCCATAATAACAGCAACATGTTGAGGTATCATTTCTTTATCTATTTGCTCTTTTAAGCTCATAATTTTTTAATAGTCATAATATGCAGGACATCCAAGTCCTCCAATTTTAAATGTATATGACAATGATACTAATGCAACAGAGTACCAATCTTTATTATATCTAAATCCTGTTTGTTGATGTCTACTAGCTTCATCAATTGCCACACCGTAATTTGGATCATAGTTCCCTAAATCTTCACCAGATAGTGAATCTAGATAATCATAGAAAGTTCTTCTGAATGCCCATTCTACACTCAACACCAACTGAGGTTTAATATTTTTCTTAAATCCAAAACCTATTGGGAGAGCAAAATTTATCACATCCTGTGAAGAGTTTGCAATATATACAGCCAAACCTGATTGTAAATATGGAGTATAACTATATTTTCTCATATCACCAATTTCGTATGGTAAGAAATTAATCTCAAATTGCGCTGATATTTCAATTAAGGAAGTTTCAAACTCACGATTTCTTATCTGCTGAAATGTGTTATTAAAGTCTGCATCAGCAGCATTTAAACTTGTATAAAAAGCTCCAAGTTTAACATCATATCTTCCATTAAGATGATATTTTGCAAAACCACCAAGATTCCAATTAGTTTTATAAAAATGTCTGGCAAGATTTATATCTCCCATATAATACGAGCCTCCACCGGAGAGCCCGAACTCTAATCCTTGCTGAGCCATAGTTTGCGATGGCATTGCAAAAATGAGCATAAAAAAAACAAACAATGCAGAAAAAATCTGCATCATTCGTTTTATATAATATTGTTTAAATATTCTTCCCCACATTAGACTATCAACGTAACCAAAACCAAAATATTGTCAGGAAAATTAAAATTTAGGCATCCCCGGAGCTCTCGGTCTGAGTTTATATGTAGCTTTGATGGTTAAAAACATAAAAGCGTCGTTATATTCATTCTGTCCTCTTTGTTGTCCAGGGCCAACACCAGGCCAGTCTGCAGCAGCTGTTCCACTACTAAAATATGCTGCCATTGGGTCAGCAAAAATAGAAGGGTCAACATAAGTATTACTCACATCATCTATGTAGTCTGTCAAAGTAAATCTCACACCATATTCGAAACCAACACCAAAGTTTCTGTCAATGATATAGTTTAGACCTAATCCAACTGGAATAGTAAAACGAACCCTACTGTACTTTTCACGTGTTGGAATATAACCTTGACCTTCTGTTCCAAGAGGTTGAAGTGCATACCAGTTTCCATCTGTAAATTGAGCTTTCGGATTAAACCAAGTTCCAGCTATACCTGTGTAAATATAAAAGTTAGGTAAATTTCTTTTTCCTTTAATTCTTCTTAAGTCATATCGATGACCATATCTTTCCTTAATAATAGAAAAATCAATAGTAGCAGCAACATCAACAAAAGGTGCTCTAAAATGAAGATTTCTACTATTACGATGAAATTCTTCAGTAAGAGCATCGTTTCCATATAATCTTCCAAACAATACATTTCCTTTTACTGCCCATTGTTCTGCAAGCTTATAACCATATCCTGCCTGAATAACCCATCGCGAAGATGTAAAATCAAAGTCTTTTACGAAGTGTGAACCAATAGTATTTGCTCCACCTAACTCTCCAAGAAAGTTTGTTGAACCCGCGCCTAATGACACTTCGTGACGAATTTTTCTCCAGTGAATATTATACTGAGCATTTACTAAAATGCTAGTAAACAGCAATATTCCAATCAGTACAAAAATTTTTCTCATTTTCATATATAAAATAAATTTTACTTAATTCGCTGAGAATCAAGCAATTAGTTTCTTAAGTCCGTACCCCACATCAACTTGCTTCTTAAAGTGCTAAAATAGTTATTTTCGAACAAATTAACAAAATTAATGTTAAATTTTGCTTTTTTTATCGTTAATTCTTTTGATTTCTTTATACTATATGCTCTGTAATCCAGTGAAGCCAATACTTTATCCTCATTTGATTCAATTAAGATTTTAATCTCTGAATTGGCTGAAATCACTAATGGTCTAACAGTTAAATTATGATTTGCTATTGGTGTAATCAAAACTACATCTGAATGAGGTGCAACAATTGGCCCTCCACAACTTAATGAATATGCTGTTGAACCTGTAGGAGTGGCTATAATAAGACCATCTGACCAATATGTATTAAGATAATTGCCATCTGCGTATACTTTTAACTTAATCATATTTAATCTTGACTTCTTTTGCAAGGCAAATTCATTTAAACAATATTGATTTTTACCATAAAATCTATCTTCTTAATTCACTTCAAGTAACATTCTCTTATCGATTGTATACTCTCCTGCAATTAGTTGCTTAATTGCCCAAATCAAATTATTAGTATTAACATATGCTAAAAAGCCCAACCTTCCTGTATTAAAACCTAAAATTGGGATACCTTTATCTCTTACTATAGTTGCAGATTCAAGAAAAGTGCCATCACCTCCGATACTAAGGAAAAAATCAAACTCGACATCTTCAGGTAATTCTTTTTCAAAGTACCCCTTAACCTCAGGGTGATAAAAAACCTTTGAAACTATAAATTCATTAAACTTTTGGTCAATGTATATATTTATCTCATTTTCCTTCAGCTCTTCAAACAACTGAATAAGCATCCCGCTGAAACTATTTCCAAAATTTCGTCCGTAAATTGCGACATTCATAATCAGTACTTTTTGTAAATAGGTGTTCTAAACTCTGCAAAGATACCAAATTTATCAAAACAGCTATTATAAGACACATGAAACTGTAATAATCTATCGTAATATGTTTCAATTGAAATTCCGGCTCCAAGACTATAAACTAAAGCATCAGTAAAATTATCATTCTCTATATACTGATAATCAAAAGATTGGGTGTAGGCAAAATCTGAGAATGCTTCAAGGTAAACTATCGAAAAGAACTTCGAAAACTCATCAGGCAAAATCTTTGGTAAAACATTAAGTCTAAAGTCGCATATTTTCCAGTTAAGGGTGTTTTTTAAACCAACTAAAGAATTTGACGGGAAATAGTAATATTCATAACCTCTTATTACATAAGAACCAAAGAACTTAAACATCTCATCAAACAACAGATTCTTATCTTTTTCCATCAACATTCTTCCAAGAAAAAGTTCATTTCTTAATCCAAATGCTGATGTTCCAAATTTTGTATTTGTCTGCACAATAGCTGTTAATGACAATGCATCTGCATAATCCTTATTCAATGGAACAATTCCGCTTATACGAAAATGAGCATAAAAGCCTTTTGTAGGATAAACAAGACTATTCCTTTTATCATATTTAAATGATGCTTTTGGTGCAAATGACTGAATAGGCATTTCAATATTTTGACTTAATGTATCTGATCTAAAATAATACCCTTGATATTTTAAACCAAATTCAAAAAAATACAAAATCTCAGGTCTAAATGTATATTCTACACCAAGATCATATGCATTATTCAAATACTTGTTATAACTTTCGACATAAACAGGAATGTTATTATCAACTCCGTAAATTGCCTTCTTTTGACGAAACAAATCAGCAAAAATCCAAATTCCATCAACTCTGCGCTTACCAAAACCGGGCTTATGATACGAAATTGCATAATGTTCTTTAAACCCAAATCTTGTTTTGAAACGCAGAACTTCATCTTTACCCCTGAAGTTATACCAATCAAAAGCTAAACCATAATTAACACGGTTAAAATCTTTGTAATATAGAAAAGTGCTTAAGTTTCTCTCTGAATGTTCTAAAATAGGATAAACCCAATAATACCACCTTTCCTGAAAATTAAAAACGATATCTAGATTTTTTTCATTTTCTACAACTTCAACATCAACAAAATTAAATAACTGAGTTCTTAATAAGTTTAGTCTTGAGTTTGCAATCTTTTCATTCAATAATTCACTACTCAAAGTATCACCAATTGAGAATTCTATTTCTATATAGATAATATAATCTTTAGTCTTTACATTTCCATTTAATACAATATCAACCACCTTATAATCATCCACTTGGCTGTAAGCAAGTGCTGGAATCAACAAGTACAAAATCAATTGTATTATATGAATTTTTCTCAAGTGTTCAAGTAATTTAAGAAAGAGTCAAACCTGTCCTGATAAAATACTTTAAGCATATCCTCAGCCAAAAACGAAGCCTTTACTTTATAGTCATACCTCTCAAATGTTTGTAAAATAGATGCAATATCTGTAACATCAATTTTTATTGTCACATTTATCTGAGTAGAGTTATCAAAATCAGTGATATATGACATTACGATTTTTGCATTATTTGACTCAACAATTGAAGCAATTTCCTGCATTGAATAGTCATGTATTATCATCTCTAAAACAATAATACTTCCTGCCTTCTCAATGCTGGTCATTTTTGAAAACTCTGTTACCATCATTGCAAGAGATATGGCACCCAGGTAATTTTTATTTGAGTCGAGAACAGGTATAACTGTCAGTTTCATCTTTGCACATAGATCCATTACTTCAAAAATATGCTGATTTTCAAATACAAATGGTCTGACCAATGAAAGATTATGGTTACCAATAGGGTCTTTGCCACAATTGTTATCATATATATCTGTATCTGATATTAATCCGAGAAATCCCTCATTATTTACTATTGGCAAATGAGAAACTCTGTGCATTTCCATCCACTGTAAAGCTTTATCTCCGGTATCAGAAGTCTTTACAACAGGAATAGAGTCAGATATCAAATCTTTTGCTAACATATTATGACTTTAATTATTTTTTAATGAAAACTTAAGTAATATATTTGTATTGGTAAAAATATAAAAAAAATGACAAAGCTTAGTGTCAACATTAATAAAATAGCAACAATTCGTAATGCTCGTGGTGGCAATATTCCGGACGTTAGATTAGCTGCAATAAACTGTGAAAAATTTGGTGCCGAAGGGATTACTGTTCATCCAAGACCTGACGAAAGACATATTACATATCAGGATGTTTATGACATCAGACCGATAATTACAACCGAATTCAATATTGAAGGTTATCCTTCCAAAAAATTTATTGATTTAGTGTGTAAAGTAAAACCACATCAGGTTACATTGGTTCCCGATCCACCGGATGCTATTACATCAAATGCAGGTTGGGATACAATAAAGCATAAGGATTTTCTAATTGAGGTTATTTCTGAATTTAAAGAAAAAGGGATTCGCACATCAATCTTTGTTGATACAGATTTAAAAAACATCGATGGTGCAGCAAAAATCAATACAGACAGAATAGAACTTTACACAGAACCTTATGCATCGGGATTTAGCATAAACAAAGAAAAAGCAGTTACCGATTTTACAAGAGCTGCACAACACGCACTAAAGCATGGATTACAAATCAATGCAGGTCACGACTTAAATCTGGAAAATCTAAAATACTTTGTTAAAAATGTTCCGGGAATATCGGAAGTGTCAATTGGTCATGCTCTGATTTCGGATGCTTTGTATTTTGGTTTGGACAATACAATTAAATTGTATTTGAGAGAGCTGAGGTAAAGCTATGACGGATGTATGTTAATTTAATCTAGCATAGAATTATAACAAACTAGTGGATTAGGGTTACCTGGTTCATGAAGGTGCATGCCATCACCCCTACAATCTTTCCAGTTTTCACAATTAGCACAAATTCCTGTTTTAAAATATTCCCTATTACGGTATATTTCAAATTTATTCTCCCAGATATCAATAAAATTATCTTTATAAATATTTCCATGAACAAATCCGCGATCTATATTAGGACAAGCACCAATATCTACATTTGACAAAACAGAACCAACACGCACACCAGCTTTACAAAAGAAAAAACCATCTCTTACTTTTGTTTCGTATTCGTCTAAAAATCCATCGCAACCATAACTTGCGATAATATCACCACCTTGTCTGTTTGTATGGATAAAATCCAGCAACTTTTTAAACTGTTCATTATTTAGCAATAATTCCGGATTGCTGGCAGCGCGACCAATAGGGTCAATCATAAACAAACGCCAGTTTTTAACTCCGGTCTGGATTAAAAGTTCTTTAATATCTTCTAATTCCTTAAAATTTCTTTGATTGACACAAGTAACAACGTCGTAAGTCATTTTTGGCTCTTTTGCCAATAATTCTATTGCTGATAAAGCTCTGTCAAAGCTACCCGCTTTTCCTCTCATCCAATCATGGCTATCCTTTAAACCATCTAAACTAATTGTTACCGATCTTAGTCCGTTTGCTCTGAGCTTCCTAAACCTTTCTTTGGTAAAAGCATAACCATTAGTTACCATCCCCCATGAAAAACCTAAGCTTTTTAGCTCAGCACCAACTTCAGGCAAATCTTTTCTTAATAATGGTTCTACTCCGGTAACAACAATCATTATTTCTTTTGGATCATATTTTGCCGCAACTTGTCTGGCAACTTTTAAAAAATCTTCTGCAGGCATTTCCTTAACATCAGGAATTATTTTGCAATCACTCCCACAGTGCAAACAGGCTAAATTACACAAGGAAGTACATTCCCAAAACAAATAATCTAATTTATGTAATTGAGATTGTTTTTTTACGTATGATCTATGAATTCTTAAGGCAAGTTTTTCTTTAAAGGAAAGCTTGTTTTGCATTTTAATCTTTTGTTGGTTTAGTTGTTACTTGTAGTATCAGTGATGTCCTCTTCAAAATATTCATCCTCATAATCTACAGGCACTCCGTATTTTGTTACCGGCTCGTCATAACCATAATCAGATGGTGGTCCATATTTTGTCATATGTCTTCTTCCTCTACATGAAGACCCAATCAGCATCATTATTATAAGAGATAACAAGCCAACTGATTTTAACCAAACATATTTTTTAAACTTTGCCATATTCAACAATTATAAATGTAAATATAATCAATTTTACATTTACTTTGATACTTTGACAATAAATATTCCACAATTTTACTAAATAATATTACTATTTTCATGTTAATTTCTGGTTATAAGTTTTTAGTAATTATTTAAATCTTATGATGGATTTTTTACTAAAAATGATTAGGTTTGTTTCCGTAAAAAAACTTAAACACTATGTCAGAAGCAAAAGTTAATCTTGATGTTGCAAAAGAGCTGGGAATCAACGCTGAAGAGTTTAAAATGATTGAAGAATATCTTGGGCGCACTCCTAATTTTACCGAATTAAGTATTTATTCTGTTATGTGGAGTGAGCACGCTTCATATAAAAATTCAATAAAGTGGTTAAAAACACTACCACGCGAAGGTGGATGTTTGCTAACAGGTGCAGGTGAGGAAAATGCCGGATTAGTCGATATTGGGAATAATCTTGCATGTGCATTTAAAATAGAATCACACAATCACCCTTCAGCAGTAGAGCCTTATCAAGGAGCTGCAACAGGTGTTGGTGGAATTAATCGTGATATTTTTACAATGGGTGCCAGACCTATAGCCCAACTAAATTCACTACGTTTTGGAAATCCTGAAAGCGAGAGAACAAAATGGTTATTAAGAGGTGTAGTTAAAGGTATTGGCGATTATGGAAATTCATTTGGTGTTCCTGTATTAGGTGGTGAAGTTTTCTTTGATGAATCATATAACACAAACCCACTTGTTAATGCGATGTCTGTTGGCATCATGGAAAAAGGTAAAATGATATCTGCAATTGCTTATGGAGAAGGAAATCCAGTTTATATTGTTGGCTCATCTACTGGTAAAGACGGCATACATGGTGCTACATTTGCTTCTGCCGACTTAACCGAAGAATCTGCAGATGACATTCCTTCAATTCAGGTTGGAGATCCATTCCAAGAGAAACTATTACTTGAAGCAACTCTCGAATTAGCTGAAACAGATGCTATTGTAGGTATGCAGGATATGGGTGCAGCAGGAATTATCTGTTCTACCAGTGAAATGTCAGCAAAAGGCAAAAGTGGTATGAAGATAAACCTTTCTGATGTCCCACTACGCCAACAAAATATGGAAGCTTGGGAAATCCTGCTAAGTGAATCTCAAGAACGTATGCTTGTTGTCATTGAAAAAGGTAAAGAAAAAATTGTTGAAGATATATTTGAGAAATGGGACCTCAATTGTGCAAAAATTGGGGAAGTCATTAATGAAGACAAACTATACTTCTATTTTAATGATGAATTAGTAGCAGAAGTCCCTGCTGATAGTTTGGTTTTAGGTGGAGGTGCCCCGGTTTACGAAAGAGAGTATACAAAACCTGAATATCTTAAAGAAAACGAGAAGTTTAGTATAAATGATATTTCTGAAAATGTAAATCTAAAAGAGGTGGCTGATTTCTTAACAGTACATCCTAATATTGCTTCAAAAAGATGGGTTTACGAGCAATATGACACCATGGTTAGAACTGTAAACATGTCAACCAACAGATTCTCTGATGCCGGTGTCATAAATATTAAAGGAACAAACAAAGCACTTGCTGTTACAACTGACTGTAATAGCAGATATGTAAAAGCAGATCCAGAAAAAGGTGCAATGATAGCAGTTGCTGAAGCAGCAAGAAATATTGCATGTACAGGGGCTCAACCATTAGCAATCACCAACTGTCTGAATTTTGGAAATCCTTATAATCCTGAAGCATTTTGGCAATTTGTTAATGCAATAAAAGGTATGGGTGCTGCATGTCGTAAATTTGACACTCCTGTTACTGGTGGAAATGTTTCATTTTATAATCAAATGAGTGTAAATGGAAAAACAGAACCTGTATCACCAACACCAACCATTGGAATGCTAGGTATTTTACACGAAAAAATGCATCAGACATCACTTGATTTCAGACGCAAAGGTGATATGATTTATATGTTAGGAAAACCAAGTAACGACATAAATTCTTCAGAGTACTTATTCTCATATCACAAAGTAAAATCATCTCCTGCACCGGAATTTGATTTAGATTTTGAATTTAAACTCGTTAATGTATTGCAAGAATTAGCAAAATCTAATCTTGTAAATTCAATGCACGATGTTTCAGACGGAGGTTTATATATCACACTTTTAGAATCTGCGATGCCAAAACAATTAGGTTTTGATATCACAACTCCTGCAGAATTCAGAACAGATGCATTTTTATTTGGAGAATCACAAGGTCGTGCAGTAGTTACCGTACCTATGGAAAACGAACCTGAGTTTATTGATTTTATGCTAGAAAATAATTTCCCATTCTACACATTAGGACACGTTACAAAAGGGGAATTAAGAATTGATGATAAATCATTCGGGTTCATTTCTGATGAAAAACAAAAATATGATAATGCCTTAGGAAACATTATGTAGGCATAATCTAAATTACTCTATGATTTCTGTAAATAATTTATCTGTTAGATTTGGAGGCTTTGAACTGTTTTCCAATTTTGGTTTTATGATTAACCTAAGAGATCGTATTGGTCTGGTTGGTAAAAATGGTGCTGGAAAATAAACACTTTTAAAAATCATTTGCGGAGAAGTTGCTCCTACCGAAGGAAATGTCTCTGGAAGCTCAGATATTAAAATCGGCTATCTCCCACAGCAAATGAAAATTGCTGATAAAGAAATTAACATCCTCGACGAAACCAAAACTGCTTTTGATTCAATTATTGAGTATCAAAAGAGATTAGATAAAATAAATAAAGAGATTTCAGAAATTAGTGATGCCCAAAGTGAAGAATATTTACAACTTTTTGATTAATTAACTTTTCTTAATGAGCAATTATCTATACATTGTGCCGAAAACATTGAATCAGAAACAGTCAAAGTTCTGAAGGGACTCTGATTTAAGCAATCTGATTTTACAAGGTCTGTAATGGAGTTTAGTGGTGGTTGGCGAATGAGAATTGAACTTGCAAAAATACTATTAAGAAATCCTGATATAATATTACTTGATGAGCCAACAAATCACCTTGACATTGAAGCTATTCAATGGCTTGAAGAGTTTATGGAAACTTATAAAGGTGCTGTACTTTTAATTTCACACGATAGAGCTTTTCTTGACAATGTTACCAATCGCACTTTAGAAATAAATGCTGGTAAATTATACGACTATAAAGTCACATATTCTAAGTTTAAAGTTCTTCAGGAAGAAAGAATTCAACAACAGATTGCAGCTTACGAAAACCAACAAAAAGCTATCAACGACACTGAAAAATTTATTGAAAGATTCAGGTATAAAGCGACAAAAGCAAACCAGGTGCAATCAAGGGTCAAACAATTAGAAAAAATGGAATTAATCGAAATTGATGACCTTGATAATGCTGCTATGAATATTAAATTTCCTCCAGCACCAAGATCGGGAGATATTGTAGTTGAAACTAAAGAGTTATCTAAAAGCTACGGAAACTTAAATGTCCTCAATGAAATTGATTTTGTAGTTGAGCGTGGCGAAAAAATTGCATTTGTTGGCCGAAATGGAGAAGGTAAAACAACATTATCTAGAATTATTGTTCAGGAATTAGAATATGAAGGCGAACTAAAAATTGGGCACAACGTAAATATCGGATACTTTGCGCAAAATCAGGATGAACTTCTCGACCCAAACCTAACAGTATTTGAAACACTTGACAAAGTTGCTGTTGGAGATATCAGAACAAAAATTCGAGATATTCTCGGTTCCTTTTTATTCTCCGGTGAGGATATATACAAAAAAGTAAAAGTCCTGTCTGGAGGCGAACATTCGCGTTTATCATTAGCAAAGTTACTACTTGAGCCATATAATCTTCTTGTGCTAGACGAACCGACAAATAATCTTGACATGAGGTCTAAGGATTTATTAAAACAAGCTCTGGAAAAATATACCGGCACTTTAATTATTGTTTCCCACGACAGATATTTTCTTGATGGTTTGGTTGATAAAGTCTACGAATTCAGAGACAAGAAGATAAAACAGCATGTTGGTGGTATATATGATTTTATCCGACGAAGAAAAATAGCAGATTTAAAAGAAATTGAAGCTAAAAATAAAGTAGAAAAGCAAACTAAAACAAATACTGTTTCTGACAATAAACAACAATATCTCGAAAGAAAAGAGAGAGACCGTACAAGAAGATCTTTAGAGAAAAAAGTTTCTAAACACGAACAAGATATAGAACAATTGGAAGTAGAAATTTCTAACCTTAATAAGATACTTGCGGAACCAGACAAACATGATTCGAAAAAGCTTGAAACAACATACAGTATGTTTACTAAGTTAAACCAAAAACTTGAGGAATCAATGTCAAATTGGGAAGAAGCCCAATCAAATCTGGATAAGTTCAATCAGGAAAACCAATAAACTATTCTTAATTAATAACACTAATTTAAAGTGTAAATTTACTGAGGTAATTGTTTTTAAGTATTGCTATAATTAAAAACTTTATGTAAGTTTGTAGATAAAATTATTTTCAAATGGATAAAATTAAGCTCGAAGTACTAGTACTATCATATAGTCAAACACAGGCTGGTGCTTATGCATTAATTTTATCAGTAGAAAACAGCGACCAAAGAATACCTATCATTATTGGTGGATTTGAAGCTCAATCCATTGCTATTCAACTTGAAGGACTTAAACCACCTCGGCCTTTAACTCATGATTTATTTCATAACTTTGCTGATAATTACTAAGTTAAGTTAAGGGAAGTATTTATTTATAAACTCGAAGAAGGGGTATTCTTTTCAAAATTATATTTTGATAAAAATGGACAAACCACAGCACTTGACTCAAGAACATCGGATGCTGTTGCGTTAGCATTAAGATTTAAAAGTCCGATTTATACAACAGAAGATATTGTTGAAAAAGCTGGTATCGTTTTAAATGTTACAGAAGAAACGAACGAAACAATAAATGAGGATAAACCTTCTGATACAAATCAAGAGTTGAAAAATTTCCTTAGCTATTCAGTCAATGAACTTGAAAAGCTCATGGAAGACGCTATAAATAACGAAGACTACGAGAAAGCATCATTAATACGAGACGAAATAAATAAAAGAAAAAATGATTAAGAAATTTTTTAAGCTTGTTGCATTATTACTTATCGGTATTGTAACATTTTCAAATCTTAATGCAAAAGATATTGAAATAGAGGGTGAATGGAAAAGCACAACAGAATCTGATCAGATTTCATTCTGCTTTACTGAAAACAATCTACTTATTATTAATAGTGAGTCAATATCCGACTCATTATATTATGAGTTTGATGGAAAAACAATATTGATCAATAAATTAATCCCTAAGAATTATATAAAAGTTGATTCAATTGGTTTTATTGGTGATGGAAACAAAACATTAGTGTTTTTCAATGACCATAAGATTCTGCAATCAGAGCTAATATTACAGGATACATTACCAATACCAGGTTTTGAAGAGTTGGCTTTTTCTTCTGACACAGAAAGTAAAATACAAATAACTTACGAAGGACAAACATATGTCCTAACTAAAAGTGAGCTTAAAACAACTCCTAAACACGAGCCTAAAGCCCAAGCAGGTTTTACTTTGACATCCATGCTTAGAGGTTTATTAGGAATGATAGTACTAATTTTTATTGCCTGGATATTTTCTACGGATCGTAAGAAAGTATCATGGAGAGTTGTTGGTATTGGTTTAGGTGCACAGGTATTACTGGCAATCGGAGTTTTAAAGGTTCCTTTTATACAAGCCATTTTTGAATTTGTCGGAAAAATATTTGTTAAGATTCTGAACTTCTCCGGAAGTGGAGCTGAATTCTTGCTTGGTGGACTTTTAGATGTTAATACCTACGGTTATATTTTTGCTTTCCAGATTTTACCAACAATTATTTTCTTTTCTGCACTTACCAGTGTATTATTTTATTTAGGAATAATCCAGAAAGTTGTTTACGGATTAGCTTGGGTAATGACAAAAGCCATGAAAATTAGTGGTGCAGAAAGCTTGTCAGTAGCCGGTAATATTTTCCTTGGGCAAACAGAATCTCCACTTATGATTAAAGCATATCTGGAGAAAATGAATAAATCAGAAATTCTACTTGTAATGATTGGTGGTATGGCAACTGTTGCAGGTGGTGTTTTAGCAGCATATATCGGATTCCTCGGAGGGGATGATCCGGTTATGAGACTTGAATTTGCAAAACACCTTTTAGCTGCATCGGTAATGGCAGCACCAGGGGCAGTAGTTGTATCAAAAATACTCTGTCCACAAACTGAACCTGTAAATAAAGACGTCACAGTTTCTAAAGAAAAAGTTGGTTCAAACTTCCTTGATGCTATGTCTAATGGTACAACTGAAGGATTAAAACTTGCAGCAAATGTAGCTGCAATGTTACTTGTATTTGTTGCATTTATTGCAATGTTCAACTTTATTGTTGGGAAAATTGGAATTTGGACAAACTTAAACCCTGTGATAGCAGATTTTACAAATGGACAATACGATAGTCTGTCGCTTGAATTCATTTTAGGCTATGCATTTGCACCTTTAATGTGGTTAATTGGCGTTGGCGGAGAAGATATTACTCTAGTCGGACGATTGCTGGGCGAAAAATTAATCATGAGTGAATTTATCGGATATATCAGTCTGGCTGAATTAAAAGCATCAGGAATATTTGCGGAACAGAAATCTATTATCATGGCTACATATATGCTTTGTGGTTTTGCGAACTTTGCATCAATTGGTATTCAGATAGGTGGAATCGGATCACTTGCACCAAATCAAAGAAAACAATTATCAAAATTTGGTATGAGAGCTTTGTTAGGAGGTTCGTTATCCTCACTTCTTTCTGCAACAATTGTTGGTATTATAATGGGTTAAAAGTATTTTCATGAAACAATATCTTGATGTACTTAAACATGTAAAAGAAAATGGTGTAAAGAAGATGGATCGTACCAGAACCGGCACATTAAGTGTGTTTGGTTACCAAATGCGATTTAATCTTGCCGAAGGATTCCCTTGTATTACTACAAAAAAACTACATTTAAAGTCTATCATCCATGAGTTACTGTGGTTTCTTGATGGTGATACAAATATTAAATATCTTAATGATAATGGTGTAAGAATATGGGATGAATGGGCAGATGAAAATGGAGAACTTGGTCATATTTATGGATATCAGTGGAGATCATGGCCAACACCTGATGGAAGAAGTATTGATCAAATATCACAGCTAATAGATAGTTTAAAAAACAATCCAGACTCAAGAAGGCATATTGTTAGTGCGTGGAACGTTGCAGACATTGATTCAATGACACTACCTCCTTGTCATACAATCTTCCAGTTTTACGTAGCAAATAATAAACTATCATGTCAATTATATCAACGAAGTGCTGATTTATTTCTTGGAATACCATTCAATATTGCGTCATATGCATTATTGACTTTAATGATTGCTCAAGTTACAGGTTATGAACCGGGAGAATTTATACATACTTTAGGTGACGCACATATTTATTTTAATCATCTTGAACAAGTAGATCTTCAACTTAACCGAACCCCTAAATGTTTACCAATAATGAAAATAAATCCTGACGTAAAGGATATTTTCAGTTTTAAATATGATGACTTTGAATTAAATAACTATAACCCACACCCACACATTAAGGGAAAGGTTTCAATTTAACAGATATGGAATTAACAATTATCGTAGCAGTTGCAGAAAACAACGCAATAGGAAAAAATAATGATTTGCTTTGGCATATATCCGGTGATCTTAAGAGATTTAAACAAATTACAACCGGCCACACTATTATTATGGGTAGAAGAACATATCTTTCATTACCAAATCGTCCATTACCAAATCGACGAAGCATTGTTATATCAGATATTCCAAAAGAGTGCATTGAGGGAGTTGAAGTTGTTTCAAGTATTGAAGATGCAATAAAAATTGCTGATAAAGAAAAAGAAAATTTCATTATTGGTGGAGGAATGGTATATAAACAGTTTTTACCTTTGGCAGATAAGATTTATTTAACTGTAGTTCATAAATCATATGAAGCTGATGTATTCTTTCCTGAGATAAACTATGATGAATGGGATATTGTAGATACAGAAGAATATAAAGAACATGACCCACCTTTTAGTTATTTGACATTGAAAAGAAAATAGTAGGTGTCTTTCATGAATTGTACCTACTATTACAATAATGTATGTATTTTGAATATATACGCATAAAAAAAAACTCCATAATTACTTATGGAGTTTTTTTAAAAGAAT
>PKTB01000012.1 GCA_002869385.1 Marinilabiliales bacterium | reverse complement strand
TCTTGATAAGGAAAGTCCTAATTCTTAAATTAGGCTTCCTTTGAAAGAAAATTATTATCGATTTTAAAAGCTCAAATACACACTTTTTTAAACACTACCGTTTCGAATTTTGGATTTCCAGTTTCGGACTTATTGGTGAATAGACTTTTGGATGTTGAGCTTTGGTTTTTGCGCTTATTTGACAAAAATAAATAAGAAAGGCCGCCATATTTGGCAGCCCTTCTTTTGAGAGAATAATACTAGTGTTTAATCAGTTTTGCCCGGTTTGTACCAGAGGATGTGCTTAAGGTAAGCATGTACATGCCCGGAGCATAGTGACTGATATCTATTGAGGAGAGGTTTTGCCCTTTAAAGCAAACGAGTTTATCCATATGAACAAGTCTGCCACGATCATCATAGATCTTTAGAATCGGAGTATCATCTGTTGAACAATAATATCCTATTTCAACAATATCTCTTGCAGGATTTGGATTTATTGTAAATACTCCATTTTCGCTTATAATTACAGTTGCTATATTTGAGTAATCATAAGATCCATCAAAATCGTATTGTTTTAATCTGTAATAGTATGTTCCACCACTAACATCTAAATCATTGTAATAATAATCTATTGGATAGTTGCTATTTCCGTTAGGTGCTAAAGACAGTACCTTACCAATAGTAGTGAAGTTCATTGCATCTTCTGCTTTTTCAACTAGGAAGAAGTCATTATTAATTTCGGACATTGTTAACCAAGTAAGATCGACAGATTTTCCATTATATGTAGCATCAAAGTCTAATAATTCTACTGGTAGTGGAGCAGCTTTATATCCAACAGCATATTGTGAGAAGCTTGTCCAACCTGTTCTTTCAGCATAGCCTGCAGAAACAAGAGTTGCATTATGTGTACCACCTATAGCTGTCCAATCAGATGCAAGGGTTGATGCGCTTGCTCTTTTTAAAGGAGCAAATTCATTATCAACAAGGTTTGCAAATGTTCCATAACCACCATTATTGAACCATAATGCAATATCATAGCTTCCACCTGTAGCAGATGCGTCTGCATCAATTTGCCATATACCTTCTGTTGCAATATTATCGTAAACAATTGCTCCATCAACAGCTTTTGCAGGATCCATTACACCTGAATTTGTAAAGCTTGTCAGGAATTTAGCATCCAGATAGGTAATGCCTGTTAAACTATTGTTTGTTAAATATGCTAATGCATATCTGTCAGCAACTCCAATTGGGAAAGCATAATCAGTTATAGTCGTAGTGATATATCGTCTTAGATTTCCATTTACATATCTATTTGCGTCATATCCTCCAATTGCAGAAGCAGCTGTGTTTTTAAGAATTAGATTATTACTACCAGTAACAACTGTTCCATTTACGAATGTGAAAATTCCTTTAGAACTAACAATCATATCGCCACCACTAATAGTAACAGTTTGTGTTGCAGCAATATTATCAATTTTCACATTATTAAATTCACCTGTTCCGGATGAGTAAATGTAAGACTGTGATTCGGAGCCAGTGAATTGTATTGAACCGTAATCATTTGTTGTTAAGGTACCAGAATGAGTAAAATCACCACAAATTTGTAATATTGCCTTATTGTCTGAGAACGTAAGTTCTGTTCCTGATTGTAAATTCAAATCGTGAGCTTCGGCAACCTGATCCGGGTCAAAGCCGATATCAGGGTAATTTGTAGTTACTGGTATTGAAACATTTGTAGCACAAGTAGGAATACAGCTATTCTGCCAGTTTTCAGCAACAAACCAATCGTTTGGATCAGTTGCGTCATCACCTTCCCAAAGTATTGGATCAGTAGCAGTATTGTATGTTACTGTAGGTGTAGCACAAACACTAGTATCACAACCTGGAGGGATTGCAGCAACATAGAAAGTTGTATTACCAGTAACGTTATAGGTAAAGTTTGTACCAGTTCCTGCTTGCAATAAAGTTCCACCGCAACTTCCGGTGTACCACAAATAAATATATCCTGATGTAGGAGTATTTATTTGTAATGTTACATCATTATCACCACATGTTGATTCATTGTCAACAGATGGAGCATCTGGGTCATCACCAATTATTTCTACTTCAACTCTTTGGCTAGAGCAACCAAAACTATTGGTAGATTGAACGTAAACATAATTTGACCCTGAGGCAACATCAGTAAATGTTGCACTGGTACCTGAAGCAAGTTGTGTTCCTGCAGTTGCGGCATCAAACCATTCATATGAATATAATGGATCCGGAGTATCTACTGATACTGCCTGTGAGCCACCTGTACACGTTGTAAATGGACTACCTATAACTTCAGGCATTGTTGGTCCAGGATAGATTGTTATATAACGTTCAATTGTTCTAAGTGGGCCACAACATTCTGTTTCAATATCTAAAGTAACTAAGAATATTTGATCAACTCCTGTCTGGTTAATAAATGTAATATCTGTAGAGGATGCAGTAGGATCATCTATAGACACAATACATCCACTAGGAGCAACAGCATCCCAATCATATAGAAATCCTGCACTACCGGCAACTGAACTTGTGTATGTGTATGTTGTTGGACAACCTGCACCACTTGGGGCACCTAGTATTACTCCAGGATCAGGAGATTCGAGGGTAATATTGTTAAAGTCACTATATATCTTGAAACTTTCAATTAAGTCTTTATATCCTGTTGTTGAGTAATAACTTTCTGATGGCGATGCAGCGCCTGATGTCGGATTTGATCCATTACCATATAACCAGCTTGGTGTACCATCTTCAGTGGTGAAGGTAAATTCACTATTTGTACATGATAAGTTACTTGCTGTAATGTTTTGATAGCCACTAATATTAACCATTGGCCAATAAACCTCACTTGGAGTTGCAACATTATAGCCTATTCCACCCGGTGCACCACCTTCGGAAATGACTTCAATATCCTCGAGTGTTCCGTTAATACCATCAGGAGAGTATATTCCATAAACATCTGTACCATAAGGAGCTGTAACATTCTCATCAGCTCCAATACAAGGGCCATTAGGAACGGCACCTACGACTCTTTCTTGATTGTCAAAATCAGTTGCTACGCTTGTTCCTGTAATAGCATTGCCTATTGCAGGACTTCCAGTTTGTATGTGTAAATCGCAAGCTGTGGATGCTCCGGTAGGATTTACAAACATAGGATTTATAGGAGGAGTAGTGGGAACAATAGAGTTTGCATCCTGTCCTGTTGCTGTTTGGATAGTAGCAAGTGTTGTTCTTACTGCAGCATTTAAATATGTTGTTACACCACCTGCATTATCAGAATAGAGATTGTAGTCAGATGTCATATTAGCAACACTACTAGCAAAATATGCGTAAGGATTACCTGAACCACCAGTTCTTGCATTTACAAATATGTTGTTTCTGATATCTGTTGTTCCTGTTCCAGATCTATAGAACCCAAAAGTATTTTGAGCACTCGTAGCGTTACCACCTATAAAAATAGAATTAAACAGCACAGAATTTGCAGATGTAGTTTCCATTTCAATACCTGCAATGAAATTATCTGAAGGTATTCCGGATACACCAAGACGAATCATGTTATTTGAGACTGTTACAGTTCCATATTTAATCCAAATACCACTTTGCCAAACTAAATTGGAAGCATATGCAGTGTTAAATGAATGAATAAAATTACCATCTATTATATTTGTTCCAGATGTAGCGATATCTGCGAATATTCCCGTTAACTTAACACCAGAAGAGGTATTGGTACTGTATATATCATAAATTGAATTATTAGATATTACTAAATTACCACTTGTTGTATTATCATTTATAATACCCGCAAAACATGCATTACTAGTACTTGGGTCTGTGGTATTTCCTGCTGCTGTAGTAAGATTTCGTATAGTATTTCCTGTTATAACCTGTGTACCAGCAGTGGTTACATTGTCTATTCCAACAAAGTAAGAACTTGCGTTTGTAGATAAATTAGTTACGTTTGCAATTACATTATCCGTAATTGTTGCTTTAAAATCTACGTCTGTTCCTAAATAAATTCCGATGAAATCCATGTAGGGGAGGGTAGCATTTGGTGTAATAATACTATTCGCTGTACTTTCGCTACCAATAATGTTTCCAGAAACTATATAATCGTTATTAATATCACCATCAATTTGAATTCCGGTAAAAGGAACCCTGTCGTTTGAATTACCATCAATGATAATGGAGCCCATTTTATTATCAATAACATTACCATCTCCATATTTCCATATTCCGATGTGAAAGTCGTAATCACCTAAAACATCATCATATGTATATAGATTGATTGAACCATTACTGTCATCACCTATGGTATTCCCAATGATATCAACTCTACCATTTGTGTATACGCCTACCAGCTGGTCGTCCATAGCTTTTGTGGGTTTATGACTGAAATTTAAATTTGCAATTGTATTGTTTTGAATAACAGAAACCCCTGTATTACTACAAGTCAATCTAATAGCATGTAATGAATTAAGAATTGCTGAAGATGTTAAAGATGTCCAGGCAGTACCACCACATTCTACATCACTACCACCAATAAAGTTATCTTTTACTGTGTAATTGTTACCGTTTTCACTAAAAATATTTATCCCAGAAAAGAGTGTCCCTGTATTACTTGCTGTTTGGTAAATAGAGTTATTATTAATTGTCCATTTATCATTCCCAACATAAACAAGTATTCCACTTGAATAATATCCGCTTGCATTAACAAAGAAGTTATAGATATTACAGTAAGAAACAGTATTATTACTATTTTTCGCAGTTTCTGATCCATAAGACATAATACCGTGTATAGGATTAGATGCTCCATCTCTGATATCGCAATATGTTATAAGATTGTTATCGTTTCCTGTAGTCGTTCCAGTTGAAAAGTAAATAACACCTTTCATATAATCAGTAGTGTACACACCTTGGAATGTAGCATATTCTATAATGTTATTACAAGCATCATTTGCAAGTTCAAGCGTTGTACCACCTGTATTAGTATTTGAGAAAACAAGACTGTTTGCAGTACCTGTCATATCGATACGACCATCAATTGTGACATTATCTGCTCCATTAAGAGTAACCAGAGAAGTAGCAATATTTCCTGAAATTGTGCGGGTCGCACCTGTAGGATACACAGTTACTGTATAGTTGCTACTTCCTGCACAATCAACCCACTCGTTTAGGCTCGCTTCAGCTGTTTCTGTAATATCTGAGATAACTTCAAGATATGTATCTCCTGATAGTCCATAAGTGTTTATATCGTCAAATGCTGCTTTAAGAGTACTGTAATCTCCAGCTGTTCCAACAGTATATGTCCCATTTAATCCGGAAGAAATTTCATTTAAAGTTGCTGTTGCACAAGGCTGTACATCACAAGTCACTGTTACGACACACTGATAATCATATCCGTCTAGTCCTGTAACATCACTGATAACAAGGTCCATGGTTGTTGCACCTGAATAAATACAACCATCAGTAATGTCTGCAAAACCACCGCCATCATCTTCCTGCCACTGGTATGTTAGACCTGCACCTGTTGCAACTACTGAGAAAGTTAAACTCTCTCCTGCGCATCCATATTGGTCTTCGGGTTCTTCAATAAATTCAATATCGTCAAGAACATTAACTGTGATATTTGCACATGCACTTCTACATCCAGTTCCGGAATCATAAGCACGTGCATAATATGTTGTAGTTTCGGTAGGGGCTACCGGACTAGTTTCGGAAGACCCGCTACAAGAACCAGAATACCATTCGAGTGTGCCAGAATCTACAGTCGCACCTAATGTTATTGATGTGCTTCCACAAACCATATCGTCACTTATTGTAAGGTCATATGGTGCGTCCGGAGCAACATCAGCGCTTATTGTTAAATCAGCTCCGGCTGAAGTTACATTTCCGTATGCATTTGACACTTCGCAGGTATATGCTGAGTATACACCATTAGAGATTGTCCCGCTGACAGTCAATGTTTCTGAGTTTGCCCCTGTATAAACAGCTCCTGTTGGAGTACCGTCAGCTACTGCAGTTCCCTGATATTTCCATTGATATGTAAACGGTTCTAATCCTGATGCAGCAACTGTAAAATCAACACTTGAATTATAACAAGTACTTTGATTTGTAGGATCGGTATCGATTACAGGAGGACCAAGGATGTTTATTGTGTAATCTTCTGCTTCTCCATATGTCCCTGTTTCGCAAGGACCTGTGGGGTCAGAATTATACTTTTCTATAATTCTCATTCTGGTTTCACCTAGTGTCGCTCCAGCAGGAATTGTAATATCAGTACAAAGTTGTCCGGTTCCTGATGTTTCACCCAAGTCATAACTCTCACCTGCATCAAGGAGGTCCCCATCATTATTCCAATCAAAGTACGCAAAACAGTGCTGAGTGTAAGTTGCAGAAACTAATATATCGACGCACAACTGGTATGTGTCACCTCTGATTACATTTGCTGATAAGGATGTGTAGTCACCGTATCCACTTGCATCAGCTGAAGATGTATTATTAATTGTTCCTATTGAAACGTTAGTAATATAATCGTCAGTACCGTTTGTCCAGGTTGAAGCACAATATGTCCAACAGCCTGGACCTGCAGAAGTTGTTACGTCTACATCATCTGTAGTATTAGTACAACCAGGGTAGACAAATGTCCAGGTAAAAGTATATGTTGTACCTAAAGCCATATTGCTAACAGAAGCTCCGGGAGTATTTGCGTTTGGAGAGAAAGTAGGTCCGGCCGGAAGTACTGTCCATGTACCTGTCACTGTTGCATCAGGAGTATTACCTTCAAGAGTTGTTGTTGAAGTACAAACTGCAAGGTTTTGATCTATACCTGCATTTGGAACAGTATGAGAAACTGCTGTATATGTTAATTTGATTTGACCACCTGCGCCATCTCCACCATATTCAGCACCACCGGATTTAGGGCCACCACCGCCACCGCCACCACCTGGTACGACACCAGGGTCTCCATTATTTCCAGATGTTCCGCCTGGACCTCCGGTGCTAGCAGCGTTACCACCATCACCACCATTACCACCTGTTCCAGCACCAGTAGCACCTGTTGAACCAGATGTAACTGATCCTCCTGACCCACTACCGCCTGTTCCAGCAGCACCGCCATTTGCAGCACCACCTGTACCGCCATTAGCAGTAATTGTTCCACCATCCCAAGTAGAATTGCCACCAGGGTCTCCTGTTCCGGTTTTATTTCCTGCTCCACCTGCACCAATTGTATAATTTATTGTTGATCCAGGTGTTACACTAAGTGTGTTTATAACATAGCCACCACCGCCACCACCTGATCCTCCGGTGGCAGATAATCCTGCACCACCTGCACCACCCCCCCCCAGACCTCAACCTGGACAGAGGTAACGCCGCATGGTACGACCCAAGAACCACTTGAGGTAAATGTCTCAGTAGTTTGTGCAAAAGTATTTAAACTAATAAAATAGAATAGCGACATAGCCAGAATTAGTGGCGAAATTATGAAGATGTTCTTGTATCTTGTTTTATTTTTCATAATTAAAAAAATAAATTTTTGTATCTTATTATTCTCTCTCAAAATTGGTGTTTATGGTGCGGCACCAACGCCTGCATCAATATATATTCTAACAATATTATAATCTGTACAACTCGAACCTAGCTTAATGCCATAGTTAATTAAACCAGAGCTTGCCGCATGACCTGCAACATTTGTTGAACACGGCATTTCTATTCTTAAATTTTGAATTCTAAATAGTTCAGCACCATTATCTACTCTAAATGCAGAGCAGTGTGTGGTGTATTCTGTATCAGGATCATCTCTGTAATCAATATCGTATGAACTGGAACGACGAATAGTAGTTGAATTTGAACCACCGCTCATATCACTGCTTTTTGTTAAGAAATCAGAGTCGTACCCACCTTCGATTGTAATATAACTAGGTACATACTGGAAGTTAGATAAGTTATATACACCAACCATCATTTTAATTACAGTATTTGTACAAAGAGCTTTTTCAACTGCATCATCTAGAGTTGTAGGAGCATCTTTTGTGTAGCCGTCTCCACCACCAGAAGGAGAAACATAAATAACATCACAAGAGCCTCCTCCGGTTCCACCACCAGCTAAAACTATAGTACTTGATGCTGTATTAAAACTTGCACAACCACCGGGTGTTACTGATGAAACTGTATATGTTCCTTCTGCACTTACATCAATACTAGATGTTGTTTCAGTTGTTGACCAAGTATATGAGCATGAACCACAGGTCGTTCCATTAATAGAAGTGGATGCAGTTAAAGTTACTGGTGAAGTAAAATCACAAACTGTTTTACCTGCTGGGTCAATACTTACAATAATATTACCTTCAACTTCAACAGTGTCCTGAGCTGTTCTGGTACAACCTCCGTAGGTAGCAGAAACAGTATAAATTGTTGTGATTTGTGGTGTTAATCCTGTAAAAATCCCATCTGTTGTGTTTGTTGCACCTCCAGGATTTAAAGTATAAGTTGTAACAGAAGGAGTTCCGTCAGCACCATCAGCATCCAGGCTAATAACTTCACCACCACAAATGCTGGGGTCACTTACAGTTAATGTTAAATCAGCCAGATAATTAAATGTTACAGTACCTCCAACCTGAATTAGATTTCCACATTTATCTGTTATAGTATTTGGATTTACAACTTCTAATTCATAAGATCCTGTTGTTAATGAACCATCATGGTCAATAATTAATGTAGTTGTAAGTTCTGAATCATCACAGTTTCCACCATAAAAAGCAGTCATGGCAGATGTAAAATCAGTACTTGTTGATGTATTTGTTAAAGTGAACCCCCCTTGAGAGATACTAATACACTCTATATGTTCGCTCATAGTAACTTCGATAGCATCTGTGGTACATGATGCAGAAGCAGAACTCATTGATGGGAATGCTCCTGTAGTAGGAGGATTATCGGCAACATCTGCTGTTCATGCTGTTACATCGAAGATCAAAGAATATCCGTTTGCATCAGCGGTGTAATTATTAATAAGTAGAGCATATGAATTTCCTGCAGTTACAGGTATGCCTGACATTAATGGATTTCCATCATGTGCCTCGCTACGAGGTATTGTTGCATTAACATGCAATGTTGTTCCTGTTATTCCATTAGTTCCTGAGTAGTTACATAGTACGGGAGTAGCTCCTGGAATATTTGCACAACCACCAATATCATCCAAATCGTACAAGGCCCAGTCATAATCCATTTCAGTATCTATTTCAAATGCACAATCTCCAGAAGTTTGTGGTGTAAATACGTACCAAACAGAGTTGGACTCTCCACCTTCAAGACAAGTTGTTCCGTCAATTAAATCGTCAATATCACCAATTCCGGTATATGAATTTTCTTGATTATATACAGAGTCACAGACAGGTATAGCACCATAACAGTCTTGTTCAGGGCCTGTAATTAATGGAGGTGCAATGTTATCTTCAAAACACATGTCGAATCCATTAATCCAGTTTCCTTCACCTGGTTGAGTTCCGATCATAATGTAATATGTTGTTCCTGGAGTAAGGTTATAGAAGTTGTGGGTGTATGATTCTCCTACATTATATGGGGTATATGTACAATCAACTGATAAGATTGTCGGGCTAGTACAAGGGCCTGTTAAAAGCATGAAATAAAGTTGAACACCATAAGGTTCTAAAAAGTTGTCCATAGTGATCGAGAACATATCCATATCATCTGCTACGGTAAATTCATAGAAAATAGAAGTAACTCCATTAGGAATACAACCACCAAAAAAGTCCTTATCAGAGTGATCATTGGTTTGTTGTAATGATAAACATGTACTATCAAGGTCTAATACAATTGCGTCGCAAATATGGTCGTTAACCGGTCCAGCCTTAGTGCCGTTTCGAGGTAAATAATAATCATCTCCACCGACAAATGTGAATTCATATCCTTTAAGATAAGTTTGTACCTGCTCTTCGGATTGTATTGTGTCGGGTGGAGTAGTGTTTATAATCTCCGGCTCAATGTTAGGGGTTTCTGAAACATTTTCCTCAATAACAATGTTTTCAATCTTCTCTAATGTTAAATTAGTCTTTTTGACTTCATTTGATTGAGTATTTGTTGCTTCTGTTCCCTTTTTTTGTGCATAAATCAGGCTTGATGACCCCAATAATATTGCTGCAGTAAATAGTATGACTCTCCTCATGATTTACTTAATAGATTTAGGACTAAAATTAAACTCTAGATAATATATACGGTAACAGTTTTAAAAAGTTGCCATAAATACCTGTAAATAAGAGAGTTTTATTATGTGTTTAGTATGATTTTATACAAAAGCTTTATTATAGGTGTAAAAATATAAGTATTAAGATACTTATATTATAGTATCTAGAGCTTATTTAGATATAAAAAGTCTTGTACAAGCTGAACTCTCTTCTTTTAAGTAATAAACTCCTGTATGTAGGTCGTGCATATATAACTTATAAATTGACGGAATATCTTCAATTGATTTGACAATTTGACCTAGAGAATTATATATTTCAACTTTTCCTTTGTAATTATTGAGAATTACAAAATCTTTACATGGGTTGGGATATAATTGATGATTATCAAATTTAGGTATTTGATTACATGAATAGATAGCGCCCATTAAAAAGTCAATTCTTTCGATATTATCATAATAATCGCAATGGACAGTTATTACAGGGTGTTTGACTTCTTTTGCACAGAAGTAATATTTATTAATAGTATCGCGTGCAACCTCTGTAGAGAAATATGTTATAGCACCCATATAGGCAAAAAGGGAATCGACGCTTATTCCAGTTTCATGAATTCTGAGCACATCAAAGTTTCCATAATCTGTCATAATAGATCCCCAGGCATCAGCTTCTAAAGTTTTATCGACATCACGACGATATAAGGTGTCGTAATCTATTGCATTTTCGTTAACTATAACTTCCCAATATGTGTCGTTTGATTCTATATCGTTAAAGTCTGCAGGAGTAAACATAAGCAATTCTGCAGGTGTGTTAAAAGTACTACGGTATCCCATTCCATAATCGGAATAAAAGCCTTCAACAAATAATCCTGATGCATCTGTGTAAAACATCATATATCCCCAGTTATCAAGCGGCGAACCACCTCCTGGTCCTGCATATATATAACCAGGACCATAAGTATGAAATTCGGACAATGGAAATTCTCCCTGAAATTCAAGTTCATCATTAGGCGCATAACACGCATAATTTGATTCGTCATTGTTTAGACCGGTAAAATCCCAGCTTAGGTAAGAACCTGTATTTGCAATGTCAATGATTACTTCGGGACTCAAATCAACATGAATTAAAAAAGTATCGCCTGGCATCATAAGGTCAGTTTCTTCGATTGTAATTTGTGCAAAAGAAAAAGAAGTTAGGCATATTGCAGCTAAAAATGTAAATATTGTTTTCATATTGAATAGGTTTGATAGTTTATGTTGATTGCTGTTACAGACCATAAAAATAGTAATTATCTTTTAACATGCCTAAGTATTTACATAATTAATTTTATACCCTACAGATTGAGAAACCACAAGATGTAATCACAGTGCTGGGAAAAATTTCCAGACTTAATGACAAGCTTTAAACAAGTATGTTTCATAACTTTTTAAACTTAACTTCTAAACTTTCTCCTTGATGAGAAAGTTACAAAGAATCAAGATCAGGTAATGCCTTCAACCCGCCTCACACAAAATAAAGAATTGTATGGTAACCTGGTATAAGAAAGCACATTGTTTTAAACAACGATATAAAAAGCCTCACAATTATATAATACTAATCATTTGATATGCTTTCTTATAAACGACATGTCGGCTTACCACAATTCTATTTATTTTGTGTTCACCGCTAGAGCGGCCGGCTACCTGATCAGGCTAACGCTCATATATTTACGATAATTCATTGGATATTTGTTTGTATAGAGCTTTTTCTACAATTACTATTTAAAGTGAGTACGACCTAAGGTTCTAGTCAAAGAACAGACCGAAGGGAGCTCAGCATAGCTAAAGGTTTATTTGTAGATTATTCGAACTAGTAAATTTAAAAGTTGCTTTCTGTTGATTCAGTTCCATCAATATCTTCTGTTTCAAGCTTTAACTGGTATTGCTCATTAAAATTACTGGCTGATCCCCACTGATAGGTTTCATCCAATGTTCGACAGTATACATCAGTATATCCTTCAGGAAGAATTAATTCTGTATTTTCCCATGGATTTAATCTGCCCATGTATGCTTTGTCAACCCAAACATCAATATAGTATCCAGTCATATTATCAAACTGAACAACACAACTACCTTCTGAAAGTAATGGTTTGTCAACAAATATGTCATCAGGAGGGATAATATATTGTTTTACGCCTCTTGATACTATTCTTGTTGTATTTTAAAAATCATTGTCATCACCTATTTTCAAGAAGTAAACACCTTTTGGCAAATCTGAAATATCTATATTGTTGGCGAATGAACTTAATGTTCCATTTGTGACTACTCTTCCACTGTTATCATAAATACTATAAGATTCGTCATTGTCAGAATTAGTTGAAACGGTAAATATTCCGTTACTTGGATTTGGATAGACATCAATATTATTATCTTTTGTATCGCATTCTATACTGACCATTTCAAAATATTCATATTTTCCATCAAAATCTGTTTGTTTCAATCTATAATAATTTATTCCTGATTTAGGATTTGAGTCTGTATAATAATATGAAAGTCTTTCAGAGCTATTTCCTGCACCATTTATTGTTTCAATTACAGTGAAATCAATCCCATTTGTACTTCTTTCAATTGTGAAATAATCGTTGTTTATTTCTGATGCAGTTGACCATTCTAACTCAACATCTTCGTCATATAATTCAGCTGAGAAGGAAACTAATTCTACAGGTAAAACATCCCATTTGTCGCCAATAAGAAATGGATAACCATCGTTTTTGTCACCGTCAATTCCCCAAGTGTTGACAAAGTCATAGCTTGAATAGGTGCTTGCTTGTTTCATTTCAGCAGTTGTTTTTCCGGTTCCACCATCACTGGTAGTTTGACCTGTTGTTTCTATATCCCAGTATGAATCAGTTACAGTAACATTACCTTCTTTTGAACCTATTAAACCTCCAACATGACTAATACTAGATGCTCCTAGAGTTGTAATTGAACCTGTAGCATAGCAATTTGTTATCTCAGTTTTATTACTTGCACTTCCGATTAATCCTCCAATGTTTGATAGCGAAGCTACAGTACCCGCTGAGTTATCTATAGTAATATCACTTCTGGAATAACAGTCTGTAACTATTGCAGCATATGTGCTTCCTATTAAACCTCCGAAATGATCACCACTATTAATTATTGACCATTCAATATTTACAAATGAAAATGATTTTGTAACAACAGGCTTTTCAGCTGTGCTTGCAAGTTCTTCGTAACTTTTAACATAACCAATTAGTCCACCGAGTTGTCCATCAGCAATTACATCACCATTTGATGCATAACAAAATTCTATCTTAGTGTCTTTGTTTGAGATTATACCACCTGCAAGACTACCAACGCCATCACCACCATTAATAGAAACATTTTTTAGTCCAAGATTAGTTACTGAAATAGTTTTAGTATTGCCTTCTTCTCCTATTAATCCAAATAATCCTATATCATCTGTATTGGGGCGATTGATTGTCAGATTTGTTATTACATAACTTTGTCCATCATAATTGCCAGTGAACATGTCGGTGCTTCCTGCACCACCAATTGGTAGCCAACCTTTTCCATCACCATCATGATCGTAAGAGGATAAATTAATATCATTTATTTGAATAAAATAAGAATCCAAATAATTTCTAACTTCGCTTAATTGACTTTGAGTAGATACCTGATAAGGGTCTAATTCTGTTCCCGATCCAGCATGAAATTGAGCTGATAGCTGAAAAGAGATTAGAACGACAATAGCTGTAATGTATAAATTTTTCATGGTTGTTGTTATTTTAGTTTTTTTAATGATTTTAATGCTAAATCATTTTTATAGAACTGTGTTTTATAACAATGATTTTTGTATCAAAATTTATGCCAAATGACAGTTTACTGTATTTTATTAAGTTTTATTATTAATCAAAAGCATGTGAAACGGAACTTGTATTTTGAAAAAAAAAGTATTGTGAGTCCTTATATTGCAGTGATTAGTATAAGATTTAAGTATCTGAGATGTGGAATTATTATGCTTGAGTAGCAGTAGTTATTTGAATATTATATATATATTTGTATAAACATTAAACTTATAAGAAATTGGCGAACAAGCGGAAATTACATGGTATACTCGGAATATTTTTAGATGCCTTAGTTATAAATATTTTCACATTTTTAACTTTAGTATTTTTATGGGTATTTATAGATTCTGTTGATTTGTTTAACCCTTTTGATGAATTCTTTGATAACTTTGATTATACCGATTTGTATTATTCGGAGTTTATGGATGATGATATGCCGACAGATACAAATATTTTTATTGTAAATATTGGTGATTTGAATCGTAGAGAGATTGCTGAGCAAATTAACATACTTCAAATGTATCATCCAAAAGTGATTGGAATTGATGTCGTTTTTGCTGAAAGGCGGGGAATGGATGATTTTATGCTACAGCAGGCACTCAACAGTGGCGACAATATTGTTCTGGGAGGTTTTGGTATTTATGACGAAAAGGGCGAGCCAACAGGTATAATTAAATCTGATCCATTTTTTGGCGATAAACCTGTCGGACATCTGGAAATGCAAGCAGATCCGAAAACTGTTAGAGAGTTTGATAAGTTCATCAGGTTTAATGATACGATAATAAATGCTTTCACACTTGAGATTGCAAGTAAATATAACGAAGATTTGTTTTTAAAATTTGCTCAGCGTAAAGATCAGGTGGAAATGATTAATTATAGAGGAGGTAGAATGCCTTTTATAATCTTTGATTATGAAGAAATAAACGATACAAATGAGAGTTTAAAAATAATTGAGGATAAAATTGTATTAATGGGGTATGTTAGAATGTTTTCTGGTGCACCGGCTGATACAATTGATTCTCATTTTACACCTTTAAAACGTTCTGATTACGGGTATGCAGATGCAAAGGGGATAGAGATTCATGCTCATATTTTAAGCATGATTTTAGCTGAAAAATATATTGACAGGTTCCCATATTTGGCAAATCTACTTATAGCCTTTATTATTACACAACTGTTTTTAATGTGGTTAGTATATTATTATGTAAATGGAGCAAAATTGTTTGATATTTTATCAAAACCTATTCAATTTATTCTGATTGTGTTGGTTTTATGGTCTACTTTCTTGATATTCAGCAATTATGCCCTAAAAATAGATGCAATCCCGATTATCTTGGCACTAATTTTGTGCATAGAACTGCTGTATTTGTATGAAGAATCATTAGAATTATTTAAAATTAATACCTATTTAACCAAGAATTTTAATTATACAAAAGATGAAAGAGTTAAAGTATTTCGTAGTATTATTAGGTTTGAGTTTCTTAAGCCTAAGCATAAGCGCTCAAATAAGTGAGTATAAAATTTTTTATTTTTCAGGAACACCTAAGCTCCTTGATAAAGGTAATGAAACAGCTTTAGTAAGAGATTCATATATCTCTACTAAAAGTAAATTAAAAGTACCTGCAAACTCATATGTTGTTTTAACAAATAAGCAGGAAGTTCCAATGGGAATCAGTAATCCCGGTGAGTATTCTATTGCTGATTTAAATGAAATTTATAAGGATGTTGGAAACAGTAATCTTACAGAGGAATTCTTTGATTACATAGCAAATAATATGATTGAAGAGGATAAGAAAGTTCGTCGTAGTGGTGGTGTTTATCGTGCTGTAGGTGACATTTTAAAAGCTCCGTTCGATGAAGCTATATTTATTATGGACACAGTTCAGTTTGACTGGTCAAATCCAAATGAGAAAACACTATATCTTAAAGTATACGATATTGAAACTTGGGATCAACCATATAACATGGCAACAACAGATAGTACATTTACTTTGGTTTATGATCCAGAGGTTTTTGAGAAAGGTAAAGAATATGCATGGACAGTTTATCATGGCGAAGATCATCCGCAACAAGGAACAATTCTAAGAGTTTTTAAGTTTGCTGATGATGAGTGGATGCAAGAGTTTGATATGCAGCTTGATGAAATTCAAAACGGTGAGAACGAAGATATGAACCACATTAAAACCATAAGATTATATTTGGATAATAATGTCTATCCTGTAGTGGAGTAGGCGGTGTCTTCGAGACATTTTGTTGCTTTGTATCCTGATATAGATTTTAATTGGTTTATAGATTTACTGCTATAGTTAGAGTATAAGCAACAAAACCCTCAGCCACCTTAAATTGGCTCCGCTCACCCACCATAGTTAATTAGTCGGTTTACGGTTCTTAGTTCACGGTTCTCAGTTCTCAGTTCTCAGTTCTCGGTTCTGGATTTTAACAGGATTTTCAATTTTAACAGGATTCTCAGTTCTTAGTTCTCGGTCTTTATTTCTCTGTTAGCTGTTTGTCTGTTCTCAGTTAATTTGTTTTAGTTGACAGTTTTTAACCACAATTTTAAATTAAAGTAAATCTGCAAATTTCTGTTTGTGTCTATTGTTTTTAGAGAGTATTATTTCTGAATAAGTGGTTTATTTATTACTTTCCAGAAGGAATTTACTAAATGACAATTCGCTTGTGTTGATTGCTATTTAATAGTCTTGAGTGTAGTATTGATTTTTATTTTCCCTGTTTTTACACTAGATTATTCAATATTCAGAAAATAGATTTGTCCTATATTTGTCCAAAATAAACATTTGCATTAGGAGTAAAAGTATTGTATATTTGTTGAGAGAAATCAAAAGTAATTTGTTGGAAAGAAGTATTCGTTAGAACCTCTAATGAATGTTTAAGTGTTGTTTGAAGAAATTACATAAAAACAGTCTTATGGTAAAACAAATATATATATGTGATTACTTGTTTTTGAAGCGCTTATTTAGTTTTGATAAAGAAGTAAATCGAAGTTTTCTTGCCATATTGGTTATTATTTTTCTTTCAAGCAATTTAATTGCGCAGGTTAAAGCTCCGTCACATGGTCTTTATATTCAGGGTAATTATCTATATGTTTCATCAGGTTCATACATTTATGTTGAAGGAGACACTTATGGTGATATAACAATAGACGGAGAACTAAGTAATTATGGTACAATTAAATTAGAAAGTGACTGGACAAACAACAGTACATATACTGCCGGATCATCATATTTGGTAGAATTTATTGGTGGCACAACACAAAATGTTACATCAGGAGGGGATGATTTTGCAAATGTAAATATAGAAAATTCAGTTACGCCCTCAGCAACAGATGGGGTAGTTTTAGCTGATGATATGACAATAAGTGAAACCATAAGCCTTAATGATGGTATAATTATTACAGGTTCAAATGACCTTATAATATCAGATGAAACAACAAGTAATATTACTAGTCCCAATTATTCAAATAGTTGGGTTTATGGTAACATTTTAAGGGCAATAGATGCAACTGCAGGAACCGGCACTTACGATTTTCCTGTAGGAACAACCGTTAGTCCTAATCTAGCACAGTTTGTTGCTAACAGTCTTGATGGGATTACCAATCTTCACTGTTATTTTAAAATAACTCCAACTACTCCAAATCTTAATTTTCCAACAAATCTAGAGGAAGATGATAAAAAATATAATGAAGTTGAAGAAGAAGGAGTATGGGTATTAACACCAACAGGATCTATAACAAGCGGAACCTACGATTTAAAACTTTATTTTAATGGTTTTTCCGGATTAACGGATGAGCTTTTTAGTATTGTAAGTCGTCCTTCAGATTTGAATAATGGAACAAACTGGGAGATTTGTAGTGGTAGCTTTTCGGCTACAAATGTAGCAGATGGTTACGCATACAGAACCGGGATTAATACTTTCTCGGAAAAAGGAATTGGAAAAGCTGAAATTATATTGCCGATAGATCTTTTATATTTCGATGCAAAATGCGATAATGAAAGTGTATTACTTGACTGGGTAACAAGTTCTGAAACTAATAATGACTACTTTACATTATATAAATCTGCGGATGCTGTATTATTTGAACCATTTGAAGTAGTAAATGGAGCAGGGAACAGCAATAATACTTTAAAATATAGTTCAATTGATAATAATCCTTATTCAGGTATTTCATACTATAAATTAAAACAAACGGATTTTGACGGAAAGTATACATATTTTAAAGTTATTCCTGTACAATGTAAAAGTTCATTAGCTGATGATGTTAAATTTAATGTGTATCCTGTTCATGTGAGTAATTCCGATAATTTATTTATTAGTATTTCGGGAATTGAACCTCAAAAGGAAGTGTCAATAGTTTTGATGGATGTTTTAGGTAAGGTATATTTCTCAAAACCTGTATTTTCAAATGAAAATGGAACAGTTTCAGAAGCTTTAAGAATGCATAATAGATTACCTTCAGGTGTTTATATTATTACTGCTTCAATAAATAGTGTAGTATATCAAGAACTTGTTATCGTTAAATAAAATAGTCTTTAAAAAATTATTAAATATCTAAACTATGCCTATGAAATCAATAATTAGAATTTTTAAACATAAAATTTCCTTTGTAATGATTATACCATGTATACTCATTATTGGTTTTACCTTGTTAAGTACAAGTTTATCTGCTCAGGTATCAATAAATACTACCGGCAATGCTCCTGACGGCTCTGCAATGTTAGATGTTGTATCATCTAACAAAGGAGTTCTTATGCCTCGTGTAGCATTAACAGGGACAAGTTCTGCTTCTCCAATAACATCACCGGCCACAGGTTTAATGGTTTACAATACTGCTACAACAGGAGATGTAACTCCAGGTTATTATTGGTGGTATAGTAGTGAGTGGGTAAGATTTGGCAGTGGAGGTGGATGTACCCTAGATCAGGCATATGATTTTGGTGGAGCAGGAGCAGGGAGGACTATAACTGCTGATAATGGTGCTGTGGAGATTAATAATGGATCAAATGCGGCACATTTTATTAATGCAAGTGATGTCGCAAATTTTACAAATGGCAGTGATGTTGTTAGCGTTGTTAGAACTGGTGATGAAGTGGTAAGTATTACAACAAGTTCTAAAGATATGGCATTAAATCTTTCAAACTCGTCATCAAGTTCTCATACTTTGCATGCTGAAAATTCAAGTAATTCAGCAAATACAATTTATGCAGAAAACACTAATACATCAAATATTGGAAATGCAATTGAAGGAGTATCAAATTATGGCTCAACAACAGCCGGAAACTATCCGGCCGGTGTTGGCGGATATTTTAGCGGATCAGGAATGGGAGTAGGTGTTTGGGGACAATCAACAGGAAGTGGTTCTTCTGCAGGGGCAGGAGTTTTTGGAACGACTTCTAATAATAATTTTGGTGTACGCGGACATGCAAACAATTACGCTGGTATCTATGCAAGTACAAATAATGCTGGAGCGCAAGCAATACAAATGGCCTCATCAGGTGCTTCAGCACTCAATCCCGCTATGCTTGCAGTTGGTTATGTGGACTTTACATGCAGTAATTCAGCATCAACAACTATAAAGTTTAATAATCTTGCAGGAGAGCCAACAATATCAACAGTTACTGCTGGTTATGGTTATTTAGGAACAGCTGGCTATCCATGGTACTATCTTTATTACATGAATGCAACTCAAATTTCGAGAAGGGAAACTAAAAGAGATATTACATATCTTGAAAGTGCAAATTATGAACTTGTAATGAAAGATATTGATGCTATGAAACCTGCTTTTTACAAGTATAATATTGAAACCGATGTATTAGTTGAAGGAAATGAAAGTAAGTATCGTCCAAATATGCACCTTGGAGTTATTTTAGATGAAACACCAGATTATATTCAAGATAATGCATTCTCAGGCATTGATGTATATGCTATTGCAACTCTTTCTTTAGCCGGAGTAAAATATAATCGTGCAGAAATTCAGAAATTAAAAGAAAAGATTAGTGATTTTGGTATAGTAAAAATGGAATCTAATGAAACTTGGGTTAGTTTTGATGATGATTTTACCTCTAAATTAAAAAGCAATGACTTGCCAACAGTTGTATTGACAACTAATTCAGCAGATGCTAAAGTTTATATTTCTGAGCAAGATAATTCTGGGTTTAAAATTCAAGTTGCAGACGGTACGGATAACTTAATAATAAACTGGATTGCAATGGCAAAAGTATCGGCTGAAACTTCTAAAACAAATTTTGAAAATGAAATCTCACCGGAATTATATAAACAACTTGTAGTTCCTGAAGATATTAAGAAACAAGCACAGGAAAAACTTATAAATACTGAAGAACAGAAAAGCTTGAAATTGCTTGGTTATGAAGATCCTAATATCAAAGCAACGACAAAAAGGATTGATATTGATGAATATGCGAATCATCAATATTGATTAAGAAATCTCTTCATCAAAATACATAATTTAAACATTTATACGTGGATTAATTTGTAATAATCAACGTATAAGTGTTTTATAACAACTAATATGGCTTTTTAATATTCAATATAGACCAGAATTAATCTCTGCTTTGTGTCGTGTGTTTTATTTATATGTATAATTATCAGGATAATACATATCTTCTGATTGAGTTTTCTCTTTGGGTGAAATTTTCAATGTTTCAAGCAATTTGTTACTTTGATAGATGTATACATTTTCTGGATTTTCTGGAGTACTAGGAGCATTTTCATATTCATTAGCCAGTTCCAAACTGCTTGACTTATCATGAATTGTTCTTAGCGCCTGTTTCCAGAATTTAATTTTCTTTTAAATAACTATCATTATTAAGTCTGATTTTTGTTTTCTTCTCAATAATGATGTAGTCAAATTTAGCATTCATGACTAGATTTGATTTTACTGTAAAACTGTCTTTAGATTTTTTTTCTACATATAGGTTTGATTGTTCTCCAATAGGAGTCAAAATAATAGTGTAATCTTCTAAAAGAATATCTATTTTTATATCACAAATCCCATTTGTTAAGTAATCAGTTCCTGTTGTAATTATTCGAATACTTTGTACTTCATTTAAATCTTGTGAAAAAGTAATTAATGAGATTAGAACAAAAATAAAAGAAATTATTAGCTTTTTCATATTATTAATTTTTAATTACAAAAACAGTTAAAACACCCTCTCTTGCATCTGTTGAGTTACCTCCAATATAAACATCATTGCCTGAATAAAGTCTTACAGCTCTTACATCAAATGTATAATTTCCGTTAGCTGTTACATTATATCTTGCAGTGGCAGAGTAATTAATATAATCCATATAAGCGTAATCAGAATCAATGCTAGTTCTAACGTAGCCACCAACATCAGCTCTAGAACCGTTTATAAATAGGCAAACGTCAATAATGTTCCAATCCGAGCCACTTATGTTCATATTTCCACCAAACCAAACTAAGACTCGATCTCCAGCTTCTAAATTATTAATAGTAATTGTCTCACCTGGGACAACTGTCCAAGTTCCAGATATGGTTAATGTACTTGTGCTTTCAACTGTAATAACATTCGAATCAAAATAATCCCCCGTAAGAACTTCAGTCCATGGTTGAGCAGCGTTGTTGCTTGTCTTTCTAAAATATAGTTTTTGATCAAAGAAACTACCAGCTAGCTGCATAGAATAATTATTTGTTGTATTACTATGTCGGCAATCTATTAAGTGCCACCAACCACTTGCTCCATTTGGCCAATTCTCTCCAGATGTTGCAGTAGAAGTCTCAAAGAATCCACTTTGTGCTCCTGAGTCTCCTTGTAAGCCCGCATTCTCTCTTGTTTCTGTTCTTTGATTGTTGGTTCCAAATGCAAAGGTTCCATTAGCTAAATCTAATCGATATGAAGTGCTAGAAGTTCCAACACCCAGATTTCCAGAGCCATTTAGAACCATTTTTGGACCACCTGAAAAATTGTCTTCGTCATAAACTCTCAAAATGTCATTATCTCCTGGAGACCAAATAACTGCACAGTCTCCATTTGCAAAAAAACCACCGCTTTCTGATCCATTACTTGTTCCTTCTATCCAAATCCCGTTATCTCCATTTGGATCAGGATTCCAAGATGTTGTTGCTCCATATAATCCAACGTTTCCATAATGTACAGCAGAGTAGTTAGCATTGTTAACATACATGTTTCCTGTAGTTAGAGAATTTCCAGCGATATGAAGCTTTTGTGATGGAGCCGTTGTTCCAACTCCTACATTACCGCCCAAAATACTAGTTCCTGTTGCACTTGATAAGGTTAACCAGTTACTGTTTTCTGCAGTAATTGAAAATTCATTTGTTCTATTTCCTGCAGTTGCCCATGCACCGTCATATAAGATAATCCCTTGTCTAGTCTCTCCTGAGTAGAAACCTACCCATTCATAAGAAGAGTCATCTGCACCACCTTTAAGAGATGCTAAAACACCGCTGGAAGCATTATCGACCTCAAATGTTCCAGCAACTTCTAATTTGGATCCCGGACCTGTTGTCCCAATTCCCACATTTGTTCCGTTATCATAAATTTGACTACATGCAATTTGTGTACTTGTTGACATTTTTGGAACATAATTGGCAGTTCCACAAGTGCTTATTACACCACCGGCATCCTCAATGGTACCAAATGTATTGTTACCTAATAATATATCAGATGTGCTACCTGAAAAATTTGTAATTGCAAGGTTACCACTAGCATCAGATCTTACAATAGCACCATTTGCACCTGAAGGGTAATTTGCAAATCGAACAGTTCCGGTTGTGTGAAGCTGTGCTGATGGAGCAGTTGTTCCAATTCCAACAGCCTCGCTATCACGTGTTAATGTCATTACCGGTGATGGAGTTGTAGAATTTGGATATCTGTCAAAATAAAGATTATTATCATTTGCATTATATCTGATGCCTAAACCATGTGTTGGGGTCTCTCTCATAATAATTAATGCTTCGTATCCATTCTCGGCCCAAAATGTTAATGTGTCATTACGATTTACGCCATCTGTTCCAATTTGCATATCTTCGGTTATATGAAATTGTACTGCTGGAGAAGTTGTTCCAATACCCACATTTGTTCCATTATCATAAATCTGACTACATGCAATTTCTGTACTTGTAGCCATTTTAGGAACGTAGTTAGCTGTACCACATGTGCTAATTACACCACCTGCATCCTCAATAGTTCCAAAAGTGTTATTCCCTAATAGAATATCTGATGTGCTTCCTGAGAAATTAGTAACGGCAAGATTTCCACTGGCATCAGATCTTATTATTGCTCCATTTGCCCCTGAAGGGTAATTGGCAAATCGAACTGTTCCGGTTGTATGAAGTTGTGCTGCGGGAGAAGTTGTTACAATACCAACGTTTCCATTATTTTCAACAGTAAGCTTGACGTTACCATTTGCTGTTGCAGTACCGGAAGATAATCTTAAAATTTGATTAGTTGCATCTTCTTGATTAATATATACTGCAGATCCGGAACCATTACGTGTAAAATGGTGATAGTCAGTATTTCCTGTTCTTGTGCGATATCCTGAAGATGTAGTAATACCATTAACATCTAAAGGTGTTGTTGGAGAACTTGTTCAAATACCAAGTCGACTGTTTGTGTTATTCCAATATAAATTTGCATTTGAACCAAGAGTGTTTGTGGCTGTCCAAAAAGCAACTCTTGTTGCAGCACCTGAACAATCAACAAATCCTAAATCATCTCCGGTCGCTAACCTTTCCCAAACAGGACTTGCAGGTGTTCCGGAATTATAATAATAACCTGGAGTATTATCAGTTTGGAAAATAATAAGACTTGTTGCCGGTGAGGCCAGTGCGTCTCTTTCGGTTTCTGTCATTCTTGGTATAAGCATACCAGAATTTGTTTATTTTATATCTAACATAGCTGATCCGTCAGCATTCGAACCGTCTGAGTTAATTGCTACGCCTTGAGCAATAATAAAATTAGTGCTAAATATAAACAGTGCAATAAGAACTGTTTTTGTAGTACTTTTCATAATAAATCTTTGTTTTTCTCTCCGACTGCAAATATAGAAAAACGTTTCTCTTTTAAGGCTAATAATTTGAAGAATTCTAAATAAATTGTCTTTTTTAGAGAGTTTTATTAGAAAACATACACAGTGTCGTTTGTTAGAAAATGAAAAATGAGTATACGAAAAATGCATAAATGAATAAAATGAGGAGGGTAAGTGAGTCCAAAAATATTTGATAAAAATTCGTGTGTTGATAAGCTGCATTCAATTGTTAATAAAAGTGTATTAAATTTCTATAAAATATTGTGTGATAATGAATTAATGCATATATTTGTATTGGAGAGAATGTAAGATTATTGAGAAGAGAGTTTAGCATTAAATTTTATTAGAATTACTACTTTTTAAAGTAGCAAAAAATGAGTTTATGAGGCGTTTTACTTTATTGCAAATTGTAGTGTTTCTATTTTTTAACATTGCGATGTTTGCCCAATTAGAAGACTATACTTTTAATCATTTCAAAAATAATGGCGATACACAAATAGTGTATTTTAAAATTATCGGAATCCCTGATGATTTAGATGAAAAAACTAAAGTGCAAGAAACCTTAGTGTCAGATGAGAATATTAATGGATGCGAGTTTTTTGATGTTGAAAATGATGATGAATTGAAATGTAGATTAGAAATTTCGAATGGAATAAGCGTTAATTATGTTAACCAGATTATTCTAAGTACAGGTTATAGTATTGATCTGTCAGGCTTAAGAAAGAAATCTGACAATGAAACCCCCGAAGGCATATTTTTCTCTCCCAGATATTCATTTTTTGATGGTTTTAATGGTCTAGAGGGATATGACAGAGAAAAATCCATGGAAATGTCATCTGAAGATTATTACCAACAACAAAAAGAAACATGGGTATCTAATAATCCTGATAAATATAAGGAGATTAAAGAGTCAAACGATACACTGATAATTATCAAACAGAAAGATATGCAGGTGTACACTGAAGAGAAAAGGCAATATATAATTAGTCACCCAGAAAAGTATTTAATCGAGGAATAAGAATTATGAAGCATAGTAGAACAAAATATATATATATAATTGTATTTATATTAGCGGGTGCATTTTACGGTAATTATTCTTTTTCGTGTACAGGAGGAACATACACTGGGACAATGACAGCTGCAACTTCGAATTGGCAAACTTTAGGTGGAATAAATGGCGGGGAGTATTATAATTTAAGTTGTACGGCAGGTCGAGTTTATATTTTTTCTTTTTGTCAGGGAGGAGGTTCTTATACAGATGATCCTCAAATACAAATCATGAACAGTTCAGGAACCCCGGTTACTGATGGTTACAATGACGATCATTGTGGACTAGGTTCTGAATTAGTTTGGGTTTGTCCTGCAAATGGAACATATCGTATTGGTTTTTTTGAATACTATTGCCAAACTGACGGTCAATATTTAGGAACAGTAGCTTATAAATATTTACCTACTCCAACTAGAGCAGATTGTCTAGGAGCAAGACATTTATGTACTTCGAGTAATACAGTTAATAATTTAGAGTCTACAGGTGCCGGGCATTACTACGATTTATACAATTACACTACATTTTATCCTAATTTGTCAGCAGAAGTAAATAATTGTCCAGATTGTATTATTCAAGGGGAGCACTATTCTAACTGGTATTCATTCTATGCACAATCTGGTGGCTCATTAACTTTTAATATTACACCATTAGGTAGTGGTTTGGACTTTGACTGGGCTGTATGGGATATGACATATTTAGACTGTAATGATCTACCGAGTGGCTCTGCATACGGACAAGCAAGTAATAGTTTTCCTAATCCGATGACATGTAATTATTGTATGACTACTGGTTCTACAGGATTAAATACCTCAGATTCTGAAACATGTGAACCGAATAATGGTGGAAGTTGTGATAATTGGAATAGATATATAACACTTACTAGTGGTCATGAATACGTTCTGTTTATTGATAATTACTCATCTACTACAACAGGATATTCTATAAATTTTGGTGGATCAGCTAGTGTTTATGATCAAACTGCTCCGGTTTTAGATAATATAGTTTATACCCCCGTTTGTGGAGTTGATAATATTACTGTTCAGTTTTCAGAAGCTGTATCTTGTACAAGTATGCAAAATTATTGTATAACTGTATCAGGACCTAGTGGTTCATATACTACATCCGATATTTGGAGTCAAACTTGTGAAGCAGCAGTTGGAAATACTTATAGTTCAGGTACATTTTATGATGATATATGGACAATAGATTTAGGTGATTATTTGATGGATCCGGGATCACACACTATAACACTAAATCCCGGATGCGCAACTGATGTCTGTGGAAATGGTATGCCTGGTACATCAAGTTCGAGTTTAAACTTTACTATAACAGGTATTTCGGCAACATTAAATGTTGTTGCACAGGCTGGTTGCCCGGGTCAATCTGTTGGGCAATTGAGCGTTACCGGTGTTTCTGGAGGTTGTGGGTATGGGTATACTTATAATTGGAGTACTGGCTCTACAGCATCTTCCATCTCTGGATTGTCTGCAGGAACATATTCTGTTACTGTTACTGATGGTATTGGTAGATGTGAATGGACAGATGATGTGACAATTTACAATGCTCCACCGATAAATCCAACAGCATCATCGAATTCACCGGTTTGTGCCGGATCTACACTAAACTTGTCAGGTGGAAGTTCTACAGGCTCCAGTTATTCATGGTCGGGCCCCGCAGGTTTTACTTCGTCACTCGAAGATCCCTCAACAGTTATGGGAGATGATGATTATACAGGCACATACTCATTAACTGTTACAGATACGTATGGGTGTACTGCATCTACATCAACTTTGGTAACAGTTTATAGCAATTCTTGGAATCCTAGTTCAGCAATTGCTGATCCTAGTGCAATTTGTACAGGATCAAATACAACACTTACAGTTACTCCTGCAACAGATCCAAATATTCTAGATTATTCCACATGGACAGTTGGCACAGGAAGTGCTACAGGCTTTAATCAAAACGGGTCAACAACAGAAAATTATAGAATAAACTCAACAGATCCATGGGGAAATAGTACTGTGATTTGGGAAGCAAGACCTGATGCTACAAGCGGTGCCGATGGAGGATGGAATACTACTAATTTTGCAGTTGATAATACTAAAACATATCGATATTCGGTTTGGGTTTGGCGAAATTCTAATGGGAATGGGAATTTTTACCTAGGATGTCACGGTTATGGTTCCGTAAATGGTGTTTATTCTGTTTCTGGTGCAGGCCCAAATACAAACCCATATTTTATAAGTAGTTCAAATGTCCCAACGTCTGGCAGGTGGGAGTTGATAGTAGGACATGTTCATCCATATACTTACTCTGGATCGACACATCCTGAATCTGGCAGGTATACTGTTTCTAACGGAAAGGTTGCAAATATATCAACCGATTATAAATGGCTTTCACAAACAACAAGTGGTAATTTTAGGACTTATTTATATTATTGCACAAATACTAGTGTAAGACAACGTTGGGCATATCCTCGAGTTGATATTTGTGATGGTACTGAACCAACAATTAATGAATTGCTAAATGGATTTGACCCGAATGAGACCCTTGGTACAGGAGCAGATTGGGAGTGGTATTCAGGTTCATGTGGTGGAACTAATGTGGGTAACGGAGAAAATGTTGTTGTTTCACCTGGAAGTAGTACAACATATTATGTAAGGGCAGAAGGAACGTGTAATACTACGGGTTGTGTTAACACATCTGTAACTGTGAATACTTTTTCTACAGCTCCTACAACAATTTCTGGAACGACAACAATTTGTAATGGAAACTCTACTACTTTAACTGCTTCAGGTGGTACTGCAGGAACAAATTCTAATCTAAATTGGTTTGAAGGTTCTTGTGGAGGTGCATTTATGGAAGAGTGGTTTACACAACAATATAGTACTGGAAGTACTACATTGAATTCTGTTGATGGTGAGTTAGATGTAACTTCAACATCTAATGATCCTATGATTTTTATGCCTGGTTTAGGTTCATTCGATCCTTCAGTTTACAAATATATTAATGTAAGATACAGAGTTGTTTCCGGTACAGCCGGAAATACGGAGATTTTCTTTTATAATTCTGCTCATGGTGGAGCAGTTGGTGGCGAATCTGCATCCGGAGCTTTAATTAGTGACGGTTCTTGGCACATCTTGAATATTGATATGACATCTGATCCTGATTATTTAACAGGTGGAAATATTACTGGGTGGCGATACGATTGGTGTACAGCAAGTGGAGTAAGAATGGAAATTGATTATATTGCTTTAAGTTCTAGCAGAGCAGTAGGACAAGGCACATCTATAGTTGTTTCACCAACTTCAACAGCTTCTTATTATGTTCTAAGAAGCGGTCCTTGTAATACTACATCTTGTGCAAATACTACTGTTACAGTAGATACATCAAACACAACTTATGTAGGATATGCCAATATTACTGGTTATCAGTATCAGGAATCTGCTAATGTATATTGGGTGAAAGGTGGAAATAACTTTAGTATTGATATTACTCATTCTGATAATATTACTGCAAAAACGCAGTATTTCGGATTTAATAAAGATGATTGTAATCCAAATAGTTGTGGAGGCGCTCCATATGAGATAAAATCATATAACTCTTATGGTACATTTACTGATTGGATGGCTAACAATTTATATATAGATATTGTTTCCTCGAATTGCGTTGACGGAGATGGCGTTTGTACAGATAATGATGTGACAAGAAGATGGGTCTCAAATATCAAATCAACATGTGAAGACTGGGATTATAAACTACATACTTATTTATATGACCATTGTAATTTCGGTGTTGGTTATACTGATATGGGACTTTGGGTAAAAGTTGATAATACTGCACCAACTCATGATGAAGTTACGGTAAACGAAAGCTGTTGGTCAACAGATGGAACAAACACATATACCATAACTGTAAAATCAACTGAACCTCGAAGTGGTTTTGGAGGGACTTATGGTATTATGGCATTGGTTAATTATCATTTAGGAGAACCAAATGCTGGTGGTTATTTTGCATGGCATCCAACATCTTATACACATACAGATGACCAAATGGCTTGTACTGGAGGAGGTTTTGTTTCCAAAGCTAGCACATGGGGTGGTAGTCGCATAGATCTTATTAGTGCATCAACATCTGTTGTTGGTGATCAAAGAACTGTTACTTTCGTTGTAAGACCTCATAGCGACTATATTGAGCTTGATGGAGTAAATAAAATATCAATGTATACTTCTGATAAGTGTAATAATTATCGCGGTTGGACCTTGTTTAATACCAATTTTACTACAATGAAAGTTCCTGATACTCCAACATCAGCAACAACAATTTGTAACGGAGGTTCAGCAAATCTATCTACAACAAGTTCGCCTGCTTCAGGTATTACATATTATTGGCAAACTTCACCAACTGGAACAAGTACTTCGATAGGCAGTGGAAGTTCAGTTGTAGTTTCTCCAAGTTCAACCACAACATATTATGTGAGACCATATTCTTCATTAGGGTGTTGGGGTGAAGCTAGCGCAGGAGTAACTGTAACAGTTAATCCATTATTGCCTGTTTCAGTTTCGATCAATGCTTCATCAAATCCAATATGTTTTGGGAATAGTGTAACATTTACTGCTACTCCAACAAATGGTGGAACTCCAACATATCAATGGAAATTGAATGGGGCAAATGTCGGAACAAACTCACCTACTTATGTAAATAATGAACTTGATGATGGCGATCAGGTATATTGTATAATGACATCATCAGAGACTTGTTGTAGTGGAAATCCAGCTACATCTAATACTATTACAATGGATATTGTTACTCCACCAACAACAGGCTTAGTAAGTGGGGATTATGTTTGGTCAGGAAATGTCTCTGATGCTTGGGAAAACTCGGCGAACTGGATAGTATTTAATGGTAGTGATTTTGATTTAGCTATTACTAAACCTGGAGTGGATGATAATGTATTTTTAATTGATTATGGTACATGTGTAGTTCAAAATCCTGCTACAAATATTGGTTCAACAGAATATTGTAATGACATATATATTTATACTGCGCTAACTTTAGGAAATGCATCTTTACTAAATGTATATGGCGATTGGGAAAACTATGGAACTTTCACAGCCGGGGCTGGAAAAGTTAAGTTTAATGGATCTAGTGTTCAAAATATAATTTCAGGTGGTGATAGCTTCTATGATATTGAGTTTGCAAATACAAATTTAGGAGATTATGACATTACTTTATCTGATATTATGACAATAACTCATAATTCTGTATTCTCACAAGGTATTGTAAATCCTGGAGCCAATAAGGTAATATATACTATTGGATCTTCTTCCGGCGAAGGAAATACTCGTAGTTTCATTGATGGATTAGTTGAAAGACAAGGTAGTGGATCCTTTGTTGTTCCTTGTGGACATGTTAATGTTAGAGATATAGGCGCAGGTAATATTACATATAAAATATGGGCTCCTATTGCTATAAATCCAAGTTCAAACACAACAACAACAATCAGGTATTATTTTGACAATTCAGGGCTTCCTACTTGGTGGAATGCAGGAACAAATCTTGATGAGTCTATACATCATGTGACAGATAGAGAATATTGGTTGGTTAATTCGACATCGAGTTTTACTAATGTAACTCTTTATTGGAAAGATAATGCACATACTAATGGCAGTGTTTGTACACATAGTTTCTGTACAGGTGATAATAACTTTGTTTAATCAGACTTAACTGTAGCTTACTGGAATGGTTCAATGTGGATTGATGCCGGTGGAACAGCAGTAAATAATCATGATGTTGGTAGCATTACAAGTAGTACTTCTGTACCATTTGGTGCAAAATCTCAAACATTTATAACATTTGCAACAAAGGAAAACCTTAATCCATTACCTGTTGAGTTGTCTAAATTTGATGCAACATGTATTGGTAAGGCTGCACTGGTTGAATGGGAGACATTATCTGAAACAAATAATGACTATTTCATACTTGAGAAGTCTAACGGTAGAGACGGTTTCTTTGAAGTTGCAAGAATCGATGGAGCAGGAAATTCAAACGAGCCAATTCAATACGAGTTTTATGATGAATTCCTTTTTGAAGGAGATAATTATTTCAGATTGATTCAAGTCGATTTTGATGGATTATTTGAGATATTTGACATTATTAGCTTAAATTGTATAAAGCTTGAAGAAGGAGAAACAACTCTATATGCATATCCTAACCCATTTAATGATGAATTAAATGTAGTTATTGAGAATCTTGAGGATGATGATTTTGTATTAGAGATTTTTGATGATCTTGGAAGGTTAGTATATTCTCAAAAATATGAAAATAATGCTACAAACTTTGAAACAACAATAAACCTGAAAGACTTTAGTCCATCTGTTTATAACCTAAGAACAAAGACTAGTGATAATGTCTTGAATTTCAGAGTGATTAAAAAGTAAAAATTTGTTTTAAATATTTACTTTTTTATTGCAAATGTACGTAGTTTTACGTATATTTGTTCAGCTATTGAGTCAAACATTGTATCTATGAAACTACTAACTTCCTTAAAAGGTATGGTGATAGTATGTATTATACTATTCCCATCTTTTTTAATTGCAGGTAATCAAAAGAAATTAAATAATGGTTTTGTTGCAGAACAAGGACAATTTAAAACATTTGAAAATCTGAAATTCTTTTGGCAAGATGAAAAGGTTAATATTTATTTTATAACCGATAAGCTTGTTTTTATAACTGAAGAGGTAACTTATGAAGATAATGAAGAATCATTAAAAGCAAAAGCTGAAGGTAATGATAATTTAGCTCTAAAATTATCAGCTAAAACAACGGTTTATAGATTTGATTTGGAGTTTGTTAACTCAAATGAGAATGTTAATGTTTTTGGTTTAAATCAGATGAAACATGCAAATGATTATTATTTGGGACATTGTCCGGATGGTATTTTTAATGTTCCATCATTTGGAAAAATTAAGTATACTGATATTTATGATAATATTGATCTTGTTTTTTATTTTAATGACACAATATTAAAATATTAGTTTATTATAAATGAGGGTGGAAACCCTAATGATATTAAACTGAACTGGGAAGGTGTTAAAGATCTTAATATTGTAGACAATAACGTTTCGTTTAATATTGGATCCTATAGCTTTACTGATTTGTCTCCTGTTAGTTTTAATGCTAATGGAAATGAAGTCAAAACTAACTACGTTTTAAAAAATGGATTAATTAGTTTTGACATAGATATTGAAGATTCAGAAAGTATTCAAATACTTGATCCTGGGATTGTTTGGGCAAGTTCGCTTGAGTATAATGGATATGGATCATGGGGTGAAGTTGTTGCAAACTCAAAAGGTGATTTTTATTATGTTGATTGGGAATGGAGTCCAGGGGGTACAGAAGTTACAAACTACCTTGCTGATGCAGGGAGCAGTAATACTTTTGGAACAGATGTTACAAATAATGATATAATTATATCAAAATTTGACCAAAATGGGACACTTTCATGGGCATGTAAATATGGTGGTTCCGGAGATGATGACGTTAATGGCGGAGTTGCTGTTGATGATAATGATGACCTTTATATTACTGGGACTACGGCAAAGTTATTTTCGTCCAGTACAGGTAATTTCCCACTTCAATCATGGACTGGGGCATTTTATCAGGCATGGGACGGCACGCTGTCAACAGGAACCAGATGCTATTTAATAAAGTTTTTGGCTAACAATTCCAGACAATGGGCAACATATCTTGATAGAGGTGCAAACCTTGAAGTTTTTGATCTTGAATGTGGACCTTCAAATACTATGTATATGGTTGGGAAGTCCGGTAGTTATCCAACCCGTATAAAAGCAGGTAGTATTCCTACAGGATCAGGATATAACGGTAACTTAAATGGAACTAGTACAGCCACTAGTTTTATTCTTCAGTTTAATAGTAGTGGGGCTTTAATTTGGTCAACATGGTTACCTGGATACACAGCATCAACAAGTACAGGACGAGCATGTGATATTGCTGTCGATAATTCCGGTAATGTATATGTTGCCGGGGATGAAATGTGGAGCTCAACTACTAGGTTCTCAACCTCTCTAATATCTGCAAGTTATTCAAATCTCGGGCAAAGTGATCTCTTCTATATGAAGTTTTCGTCAACACATTCAACAGTAGCTGCATATGGTAAATATATTGGTGGTGCAGGCTTTGATAAAATTAATGTCGGAGCTGCAAATGGTGATATTGAGGCAGATAATAGCGGTAATTTGTATTTGGTAGGTCATACATATAGTGCAAATTTCCCGGTAACAAACCCTGGTGGTTGTGCATATTATGATGGGACAATTAATGACGGAAGTGGTATAACAGCTAATGTAGCAAGCACACAGGATGGATATCTTGTTAAAGTATCATCTTCAGGTAGTATTTCTTATGCTACTTTTATTGGTGGTACAGCTTATACGAGTATGAAAAAGATAAAATGTGATGCTGATGGGAATATTTGGGGATGTGCTTTACAGAATTATACAGGACTTTCTACAATTTCCCATACCTATTATTATAATCAGACATTTTTGGGAACTTCCGGAAAAGTAATGTTCTTTCAACTCAGAGATGATGATTATCTTGAATGGTTAAGTTATTTTGGCAATTCATCAGGCTCATATTCCTATGGTGGCTTTGATATTAATGAACCTTCATCAGATCAGGTTGATTTGTTTATTGCAGGTAATTTTAACTCATTATCAAATGTTGGTGCGGGTTACCAGTTTTCTTCATCTTCATGCACAGGAGCTGCGAAAATAAGCAATACTAAATCTATTCATGAACCTGATGGTATTACACCTACAATGGCTGATGTATGTAATGTTTCACAATTGACTGTTGATTGTAGTTTGCCATCCGGTACTTCCTGGGCATGGTATTCAGGATCATGTGGTGGAACAGCTGTTGGCTCAGGAACAACAATTTCTGTTGCACCTTCAACAACAACAACATATTATGTGCAAGCTGTAGGTTCATGTTTTGTCTCTAATTGTACAAGCTACACTGTAAATATTTATAATTCTGCAGTAGCAGAAGGATCTTGGGTAGGAGCGTATAGTACCGATTGGTTTGATTGCCGTAACTGGGGTGAAGGTCGTGTCCCAAATTCAAGTATTTCTGTAACTATTCCATCTGGATGTACATATTATCCAAATATAACCACAGGTTCTTCTGCATGTAATTATTTATATGTTAACTCAGGAGGTTCAATTATAGTAAATGGCGGTACATTAAGTGTTTCAGGTTATTTTTATAAATATTCTGGTGGTAATGCAACATTTACTTCAGGAACATGTAATGTAAATTACAATTATTATAACTACGGAACCAGTGGAGAAACGAGAGTAAATGGCGGCACCTTAAATGTTGGTGTTGCAACAACCTCCAATGAATTTATAAATTATAATGGTAAGTTATATGTGACTAGTGGAAACCTTGATTGTGGTAGATATTTGTATAATTATAATGGGTATACTTCAAATTATGTAAATATTAGTGGAGGTACTGTTTACGCAGATAATATTCCTAATTATGAAGGAGCAATATATCAGTCAGGAGGAACTTTAACAACTGGTGGATATTATCGTGAATATGATTCTGGTGGAGGGAATTATTATGGTAGCGGAACTGCTGTTATTAATTTTAATGGTAGTTCAAATACTTATATAAGACTAATGAGATCCGGAACATACTTCTACAATGTAAATATTAATGGGCCATATTATATTGAAACAGGTAGTACTCAAATTCTTGATGTTAACGGATATTTTAATATTGCATCTGGGAAATCATTTGATTCAAATGGTAGAACAATGTATGTTGCAGGTAATTGGATAAATAGTGGGACTTTTACTCATGATAATAATATTGTTTATTTTGATGGAGGTAGTGCAATTATAACTACAGGAGGTACTGCTGTTGGAAAGAAATTTTATAATTTAAGAGTAACAGGGGGGACTAAAACCTTGTCCGGATATTTAGATGTTGATAATGATATGTACATTTCCGGTACTTTTGCTACAGGTAGTAATATAATTTATATCGGGGGTGATTGGGATAGTTCAACAGGATCGGTAACCAGTGTCTCAACGAGTAGTTCATATCCTGTTTATTTTGATGGTTCAACTTCTCCGGTTACTATTCAGGCAAGTGCAAGTACAAATCATTTTGGATATTTAAGATTTAATAAGACAAGTTCTACAAGTACGATAAATATGGCAAATTCATTTCGTTGTTATCGTTGTGAACCTTGGAAAGGAACATTTAACACAAACGGATATATCTTAACCTGTTCAACCTATTTTTTGGCAAATTATGATAATAATGATCCTGCTGATTATGATGTTTATGTGAATATTGGTTCAGGAAGAATAAATGCTCCTAGTGGTTTTCAAGCACGCCAAGGTTCAAGAGTTACAATGACTTCTGGGAATTTAGATGTAGGATATTTTATTCTTTATGGAGGAACAACTGATGCATATTTTGATATGGATGGTGGTAACTTATGGATAAGTCAATATTTTAGAACTTATGATGGTATTCATTTTAGAGGTGATGGTGGTAGTGTGATCTTTGATGGCACTCCGGCAAGTAATCGCTATTTGTGGGTGCATTTAACAGCTGCTGAATGTTATTTTAATAATATTGGAGTATCATCAAATAGGTATGTCGATTTATATGCAACTGATTTTGGTGTTCTTGATGCTAATGGTAATATTTTTATAAACACTGGTGGGACTTTAGAATCTAACAGCAAGAGTATATATTGTGGTGGAGACTGGACTAACTTAGGTACATTTAATTGTGGAACCGGCTTGGTTACTTTTGATGGTTCATCAAATAAAAATATAAATGCCGGTGGTACAGCAAGTACAAAGTTGTTTTACGATGTTACTTGTACAAATTCGGCTACTATTACAATGCTTAGTAACATGTCAGTCAATAGAAATTTTAATGTTAATAATGGCACATTCTTAATTAATAACTATGACCTATATACAATAAATGCAACTACAGGTTCAGCAACAATAGCATCAGGTGCTGAAGTCGATTTGACAGGTTCTTCAGCATATTGGAGAACTGCTAATGCAAATAATGGAAACCTGACAATTAGTGGTGTTCTTGATTTGAATGATGGAAAAGTAACCACCGGAGCCGGTATTACTCTTAATTCAGGAGGTTATATATATCAGGATGGAGGAAGCCTTGGAGTGGGTGACAATCTAACACTTAATGGAACTTATCATGGTGATGCTGGTCTTTTACGTGGGAGATCAGATAGTGATAATTTTGCTCCAAATATTATTGTAAATTCAACAGATGTTTATGTCTATAATTTCTTTGATGATGGAGGTAGTGATGTTAATCCTACTATACTTAACGGCGCCCAACCTTTGGTCGTAAATAATGATGTTGCAATAAATTCAGGTTATTTTAATGCAAATGGAAAAACGATTATTCTTAAAGGTGATTGGTCTGATGTTAATGGAACTCATACACATAATAGCAGTACCGTCCGTTTTGAAGGAACTAGTAAGCAAACAGTAAATTCAAATTCAAGTTTCGGGAATGTGCTCATTAATAATACAGGAGGAATCCTGTTAAGTGATGACATGACTATTGATAATTCTGCAACATTTACTAGTGGTATTGTAAATACTAATTCCAACACAGTTATATTTACAAGTACTGCAAATTCAAATGCCGGCACATCAACGAGTTATATTGATGGACCTGCACAAAGAACAGGTACAGGAGCATTTACTTTTGCACTTGGAGACTATACTACAAGAGACATAGGCTCTGGTAGTCAATTATACTCGATATGGGCACCTATTATCACTAATAGTGGAGCAACAAGTGGAACAGCAACAATTGAATATTATTTTGATAATCAAGATTTAAATACTTGGTGGTATCACGATTGGACACATGAATCACCTTTAACACATACTACATCAAGAGAATATTGGGATGTCACATCGTCAGCTGATATTGCAGTGAGTTTGTATTGGAAAAATAATAACCCTTGCGAAATACATGATTTTTGTACCCCATCAACTACAAATTTCTTAGACGAATATTTAACTGTTGCATATTGGGATGGAATTTGGAAGGATGCAGGAGGTACACCAATTGGAGATTATCAGAATGGTTATATTACCAGTAGTAGTACGATCCCATTTGCGGCAAAAGGATCTCATCAGGTTACTTTTGGAGGAAAAGATTCACAAATCCCTCTTCCTGTTGAGCTCACCTACTTTAAAGCAAACTGTATCGATGGTGGTGCTCTTCTGGAGTGGCAAACTATGTCTGAAATAAATAACGACTACTTTGTACTTGAGAAATCAAATGGAAAGGATGAATTTGTAGAAATTGCTCGCATTGATGGTGCAGGAAATTCACACGAGCCTATCAATTATAATTATTTTGATGAAAATCTGAATAATGGTGATAATTACTACAGGTTAAAACAGGTGGATTATGATGGAAAAGAGTCAATTTTCGAAATAATTAGTCTAAACTGTTCAGAAAATTGTATAAATGAACCAAAAATGACAGTCTATCCCAATCCTTTTATTGATGAATTAACAGTAAATATTGAAAATATTAATGGAGATTTTATTGAATTGCAGATTTTCGACGAACTCGGAAAGCTAATCCTCACACAAAAGTATAAACTCAATAGCAATAGTTTTAAAACTGTCCTCCAGCTTGATGAGTTAAAATCTGCAGTTTATAATCTCCGTTGTATCTCTAATGATGTGATATTAAATGACAAAATTATTAGAAAATAGTTTATTAGTTTCTTTTGATTTTCCTATGAAGAAAGCTGTATTAGTAATTTGTCTTTTAGTATTATTCAATCTTTCATTCGCAACAGTATATACTCACGATCAATGTCATTTCGGTACTGCCACAGAAAGTTCATACTTTAGTGCATCGTATGTTGGTGAAAATGCATTTAACGATCTTATTAATAACTACGGATGGTATACGGCAAATGGTACAACAACAGGTTGGCTTGAATATGAGTTTGAGCAGGAAAAAACAATTGCTGCATATTCTATATTTACCAGACCTCTTGAATGTTCATCTGCACCAAAAGATTGGACTTTTGAAGCATGGGATGGCACCCAATGGGTCGTTCTCGATACGCAAACAGGCATAAATACATGGACAGTAAGCGATCAAAAAACATTTGAATTTTCAAATACAACATCTTATACAAGATATCGAATAAGTATTACTGCAAATAACGGTACAACATATACCGGAATTGAGGAAATGGAAATGTACGAAGAAGCTGTATATATTGGTAACGGAGGTCATGAGTCAGTGTGGCATTTCGGTTTTGGAGCATCATTGGACTTTAGATATGATCCCCCTTTAGCAGGTACTGGAAGCATTATAGATCAATGGGAAGGATGCTCTTCTATTTCTGATGAAAATGGTGATATTTTGTTTTATACTGATGGTGAGATGGTAATGGATGCAACAAATTCTGTTATGTCTAACGGAGCGGGTTTGTATGGTTCAAATTCATCAACTCAAAGTAGTCTGGTTGTTCCACATCCAACAGATTCTGATATATATTATATTTTTACTTTGTATCGTAATGGAGATTATGAGTTCGGCCATAAAGGTTTGTGTTACTCTGTTGTGGATATGAGTTTAAATGGTGGATTAGGAGATGTGGTTTCAGGACAAAAGAATATCGAGTTAAATAATCCACACACTGAAAAGATTACAGCAGTTAACCATGCAAACGGTAATGATATTTGGGTTGTGACACATGATTGGGGTAATAATAATTTTCTGGCATATTTAATTTCATCTTCCGGGATAAATACAACACCCGTTACCTCTTCTGCAGGTATTGTACATTATGATAGTTCAAACGGTTGGTATTCGGCAGGATATATGAAAGTATCGCCTGACGGAACAAAACTTGCTTTAAACGTTCTTGGTGCTCATACAACTCAGCTTTTTGATTTTGACCCTGCAACAGGAATTGTTTCCAATCCGATGACTCTTACTACAAGCAGGACCTATGCTTACGGGATTGAATTTTCACCCGATGGAACAAAACTATACACAACAGGCTGGGAACATAATAATATTCTGCAATACGATATTAGCCTTGGTACAGAAGCAGCAATTGCTGCTTCTGAAATTGAGATTGCTGTGTCTGCAGTTACCGGAGGAAGTAATTATAGCGGACTTGGTGCTTTACAAATTGCTCCCGATGGCAATATTTATGTTGCCAAAGATGCAAATGGAATAGGAGGAAGTGTAAATTACCTAAATTCATGGTTAGGAATAATTACAGATCCGGATGTAGTTTATACAGCCTCAAAAGCAGGAGCTACATATTCAGATTATGGTGTTTATCTGGGAGGAAATGCCTCAGGGATAGGATTACCTACGTACATTCAGACGTATTTTAAACCTTTACCCGTGACGCTGATAAATTTTGATGCAAAATGCTCTGATAAAGGTACTGTAATTGAATGGTCAACAGCTTCTGAAACAAACAACGATTACTTTATACTTGAAAAATCAAATGGTAAAGATGGCTTTTCTGAAATAGCGCGTGTTAAAGGTGCTGGAAATTATAATGGTTTATTGAATTATAGATTTGTAGATAAAAATGAACAGTACGATTACTCATATTATCGACTAAAGCAAGTGGATTGTAATGGTAAGTCAACATTATTTAATGTAGTTAGTCTTAATTGTGATGAGGAGATATATTTTTCCCCAAAATTGACAGCATATCCAAATCCATTTGATTCAGAAGTAAAAATAAGCGTAGAAAATATTACAGGTGAAAAACTTGAATTGCAAATCTATGACGAATTTGGCAAATTAGTCTTTCTAAAATCATATAAACTAACGAATAATACCTTTAATACTACTATTCAGCTCAAAGACCTAAAATCTGCTGTCTATAATTTAAGATGTATTAGCGAAGATGAGATTTTGAATACGCGACTCATCAGAAAGTAGAGTATTGAGGTGAATTGAGACAGTAAATTCTTGTTATAAAAGATTGTTTTACTTATTTTTGATAAGTTAAATAATTAAACATTGAAAAACTCAAAAAATACTAAGCATAATAAGAAGCAAAAGCACTTTAATGTTTTTGCTTTACTGATTATTGCAGTTCTTGGTATTATAATTTATTCAAACTCATTCGATTGCAGCTTTCATTTTGACGATTACGACCATATAGTTGATAATCCTGCAATTCACGATATTCATGATGTTGATTCCTGGAGGAATTACAGTAAATTTCGACCGATAAGTACTATGACTTTTGTACTTAATTATCATTTTCATGAACTGGATGTTTACTATTATCATCTCGTGAATCTAAGCATACACATTATAAATGGATTTTTGGTGTATTTTTTCGTCATACTTCTACTCTCGTTACCTGTAACTGAGCCATATAAAATAAGTACAATAAAAGAAAAGATTGCAGCTATAGTTGCATTGTTTTTTGTTGCACATCCTCTAGCAACACAATCGGTTACATATATAATTCAAAGGCAAGCTGCTATGGCATCGCTTTTTTATTTGCTGGCATTGTGTATTTATTTATATGTCAGGATTAAAAATCCGAAATTGTATTTAAAGATTGTCGGGTATTTGCTTGTATTCTTGTCATTTATTATTGCAGCCCTATCGAAGGAAAACGCTTATACCTTACCTGTTATAATTGTAATGACTGAGTTATTCCTTTTCAAAAAGGAGAAATTCTTATCAATATTTAAAAATTATAAAACATACATTGTTCTGGTTATTCTGATAATTTCAGGAATTTTGGTCTTTTCTCAATTCAGTCCTTCTATTTTTAATCCAATTGATCCGACAGAATCGTACAGTAGCACTGTATTAATAACTCCCTGGAATTATTTATTGACACAATTTAGTGTAATACTTAAATACATTCAATTATTTATTTTTCCTCTAAATCAAAACCTGGATTACGATTATCGAATTGCTCAAAGCTTTTTTGAATTCAGGACAATTATTAGCTTTTTAATTTTATGTCTAATCGTCGGATACGGAATATATATTTATAATAGAAACAGGCTGGTTTCATATGGAATATTTTGGTTCTTTATAACTCTTTCAATAGAATCAAGCTTTATTCCTCTTGCTGATGTTATCTTTGAGCATCGCACATATTTGCCATCTGTAGGATTTTTTATTGCTTTTGTAAGTGGCATTTACTACCTTTTATATGATAAAAACAGAAAAGTCTTCTATGTATTAATGATTATCCCATTGCTTATATTTTCATTTTTAACATATCAAAGAAACCTCATTTGGAAAACTGATTTTAGTTTATGGAATGATGTCGTACAAAAGTCTCCAAATAAATCCAGAGCATATGCTAACAGAGGCTTGGCATATAATCGTTCAGGACAATTGGATCTTGCATTTAATGATTACACTAAAGCAATCGAACTGGACTCTTCATTTTCGATTGCCTGGATGAACAGAGGATTAATATACGTAAATAGAAACCAACTGGACAAAGCAATAAGCGACTTTTCTACTGCAATTGATATAAATACAAATTTAAAACTTGCCCGCTGGAATAGAGGAGTAATTTATAGCACTCAACAAAATTGGAATGATGCAATTGTTGATTACAATAAGATTATTGAGATAGACCCCGATTTTGTCGATGCTCATTATAATCGTGGTGTAGCTTTGGCAAACCTTGGAGATTGGCAAAACGCATTATCAGATTTTGAAAACACAATAAAGCTTAAACCTGATTATCCTAATGGTGCCTTTAACTGTGCTGTCGCGAATGATAATCTTAAAAACTATGACCAGGCAGTTAATTATTATTATCAGGCTATTAAATTGAATCCTGGAAATATCAATGCATATTATGGTCGAGCAGTAGTTTTAATGAATCAGGAAAAGTGGCAGGAAGCATATGATTATTTTATTCTGGTAAGTCAAAACGCTCCGGATTATCCCGGATTACAACAGAATATAAATTATGTTGTCTTTAATATGGAAGGAAATACTTCTCAATGAAAACTCAAACTGTAAATACGAATAAGAAAGGCCTCAAAAACATCTTCTTACTTTTTCTAATAGTCGTAATTACGTTTATTGCTTATTCAAATTCTTTTGATTGTTCTTTTCATTTTGATGATTATGATAATATTGTAAATAATAAAAGTATTCAAGATCTTAATGACTTTGACTCATGGTGGAATTTTAGCCCAAATCGAAGAGTAAGTATGTTTACCTTTGTTGTTAATTATCACTTTAGCCAGGAAGACGTTTTTACTTATCATCTTGTAAATTTCATAATTCATTTATTAACATCTGCATTGATTTTCTTTTTTGTTCTAAAACTGTTCGAGACACCTGTTCTTAAAGATTATAAAACACTCAAAGAAATAAAATTACTGGCATTTTTTACTGCTGTAATTTTTGCTGTTAATCCTTTGGGGACTCAGTCTGTAACATATATAATCCAAAGACAGAATGCATTGGCAACAATGTTTTATATAGCTGCAATTTTAGTTTATTTAAAACTGAGGATTAATTCTTTTAATTCAATTAGAAAAGGATTTTTGGCCTTTGTATTAATTGTTTTTTCGTTTCTTGCTTTTTTCTCAAAAGAGAACGCATATACACTACAAATAATGTTATTGTCAGTAGAGTTCTTTTTGTTTAGGTCTGGTAAGATCTTTAGTAATCTGAAGAAAAGAAATGTTTTATTTCTTGGTGCAGGCTTAATTTTAATAGCCGGGTTTGTAATTTACTGGTTTTCATTCTCAGTGTTTAAACCATTACCTCCGAATCAGGCAATGGGAAATGCTGAAGTAATTACGTCTTACAATTATTTCTTAACTCAATTATCTGTAATTCCAAAGTACTTGCAAATGATTGTAGTTCCTGTCAATCAGAATATTGATCATGATATTGCACTAAAAACGTCTTTTGCCGATATTGGTGTTTTGGCAGGTTTGAGTATGGTTTTGGCATTGCTTTTTTTAGTTTATTACTTTTATAAGCGAAACAGGCTTCTGTCATTTGGAATAATCTGGTTTTTTATTGCAATCTCGATTGAAGCAAGTATAATTCCTATTCAGGATGTGTTTTTTGAACATCGTACATATTTACCATCCATTGGGATAATTCTAGCAGTATTGCTTATTCTGTCAAATTATTTATTCGATAAGCATCAAAAACTGCTCATTGGAGTTTTACTTTCAATAGTCTTGTTATCTTCATATATGACTTTTAATCGCAATAAAGTCTGGCAAGATGAGATTTCATTATGGACAGATGCAGTAGCTAAATCTCCAAATAAACCAAGACCTTATGTAAACCTTGGTAATGCTTATGAATTGAAGGAAAACTGGCAAAAAGCAATTGAGTTTTATTCAAAATCGATTGAGCTTTCAGATAAGTATGCGATTGTATATTACAATAGAGCAAATGTATATTCTAAATTGGGAGATTTTGATAATGCTATTGCTGACTATTCGAAAGCAGTCAGCATAAGTCCGGGATACGGAACAGCCTATTACAATAGGGGACTTGCTTATTCACGAACTTATAAGCACGATCTGGCAGTTGCGGATTACAGCAAATCTATAGAGTTAAATCCTGAATTTTATAATGCATATTACAATCGCGGTTTGGATTATCTGGCATTGGGTAATTATCATGAAGCAATAAATGATTTCGATAAATCTATCAACAATAATCCAGAGTTTGTAATTGCATATGTTAATAGAGGGGTAGCATATCTTAACTTGCAACAATATGATGAAGCTATTGCAGATTTTGATAAAGCAGAAACAATTGAACCTCAGGCCGAAATGATTTATTTCAATCGTGGTCTTGCATATCAGGCATTAGAAAATTATAGAAAAGCTATCGAAGACTTTGGGAAAATAATATCCTTAAATCCGAATTATACAATGGCATATTTCAATCGGGGAAATAATTATTTTGTCTTGGGAGAGTATCCCAATGCAATTGCAGACTACCAAACTGTTATCCGCCTTGACCCTTCAATCACAAAAGCCCAGGAAAACCTCAACAAAGCTCTAAAACTTACTACACAGTAAAATAAATTATCACACAGCTGTCGCGCGTTTCCAAACGCGTGACAATGAGTCAAATATTTGTAAGCCCGTATGCAGCCCCGATGACTATCGGGGCAAATGCGGGGTGAAAAAGCATAAAATCGTAGTTTTTGGCGTGTGTCTTTGGTTGTGGTGAATGCTTTGTTATGGAATGTTAGTCTTACCTAAACTGGTTTATCAATATGTTATTGAAGTCCAAAGACCATGACAAAAACAGTTTTTGCACGAAAGCCATGCGTGACAATTATCCCCAAAAACTTAAAAAAATAAAAAACTTTAATTAAGTTTGTAGAAGAGTAATCTGTTATGAAACATCATGCTAATTTAAGTATAGTAATTCCAGCCTATAACGAGGGCGAAAATCTTCAGGAAATCCTTCCTGGGTTTATTGCTAAATGCAATACTGAAAACTGGAATATTATTGTAGTAAATGATGGTTCTGACGACGACACATTAAAGATACTTTCGGATTATATTACCGAAGATAATTTTACATTTATAAGTCATAAATTAAATCGTGGGTATGGAGCTGCTATTAAAAGTGGGATAAATATTTGTGATACTGAATATGTTATTAGTGTTGATGCAGACGGACAGCACAGAATTGAAGATGTCGAGAATCTCTATAAAAAGATGCTCGAAACAAACGCCGATCTTGTTGTAGGGTCACGAAAAGGAGCTAAAAATACTGGAAATTTCAGGAAATTTGGAAAGTGGATTATCAGAATTCTTGCAAAAATGCTAATGCCAGTGCCAATTCATGATATCAATTCAGGAATGAAGATATATCGTACGGAATTAGTGAAGAAATATATCGGAATGACACCTGATACAATGTCTTTTAGTGATATTATTACTTTGATATTTATAAGTTATAAATATTATGTAATCGAAGAACCTATTAACGTTCAGAAAAGAATCAGTGGAAAAAGCAAAATACGTCTCGAAACTGCCTTTCAGACAGTGATTGAAATTATAAATATTGTTATTCTCTTTAATCCAGCCAAGATATTTTTACCGATATCGATAATTTGTATAATTGTCGGTTTGATTATCGGGATTCCAATATTAATTGCCGGTAATGGAGTGTCGACCGGTAGTTTATTGGCAATATTTTCGGGAGTTTTGTTCTTTCTTCTGGGTTTGATTGCCGAACAACTTTCAATGATTCGTCGAAACAGAGATAAATGAGATCATTTCTGAGAAATATCGACAAAATCTTTGGTAAAATCCATGTACTTCTCTTTTCGTTTTTTAAATTATCAAAAAAGAAGCCTTTAAAATTTAACAGAATACTTGTAATTAAACTTTGGGCAATTGGAGATTCTGTTATAAGTCTGTCCTTAATCAGGTCGATAAAGGAGAAGTATCCAAACTCAAGTGTCGAAGTTCTTACAACCTGTAATATCAAAGATATTTTTAAATATGCTAAAATAGATAAACAGGTTAGTTTAAATTCGTTTTCAGGATATTTTAGTATGCTTTTTTCGTTTAATCGCTACGACATTGTGTTTGATTGTGAGCCTTATTTTAATATCAGCGCATTGATTTCGTTTATTGCCGGAAAGAGGAGAGTGGGCTTTTCCGACCAGTATCGATCAAGGCTTTATACCGATACGATAAAATTTCGTAAGGAACAGCATATGGTACAAAATTATCTTGATATGTTGCGGGTTTTGGATATTGAATGTGATGCAGGTAAACTTGAAAAGATAATAATACCCGATGATGAACTGAAAAATGTAAAGGCATTTATTTCAGACGAGTTTGGAGATGACAAAATTGTCGGGATTTGTGCCGGAATTAGTGGTTCGGTAAAAAGCCGAATGTGGTACGAAGACCGTTTTGCAGAACTTGCTGACAGAATTGTCAATGATTTGAGTATGCAGATAGTTTTTATTGACAGTATTAGAAACAAACCTACGGTTGAAATAATCCGTGGAATGATGAAGCAGAATTCTGTTAGTGCTCTTGGTAAGTTCAGTTTAAAAGAGGAGATATATTTAATTTCACAATGTGATATTTTTATCTCAAACGATACTGGCCCAATGCATATTGCCGCTGCTCAGGGATGTAAAACAATAGGGCTTTTTGGCCCAAACACACCGGTTTTATGGGCACCCTACGGCAAAGGAAATATCTCTATTTACAAAACAGAACTTCCTCCAAGCATTCAAAACGATAAAGCAATTTTCGAAGACCGTAACCGAGAAGAATATATGGGAGTTATTAGTGTTGATGATGTGTTTGAGGCTGTGAAACAATTAAATAAATAACTATGAAAGAACTAATTGCCTGTTGTGGCTTAAATTGTGAAGAATGTGATGCTCGTATAGCATACGTAACAAATGACGACAATCTACGCGAGATCACTGCTGAAAAATGGAGAAAGCAGTATAATTCAGACGAAATTACAGCAGATATGATAAACTGTACTGGTTGTCGTATTGAGGGTGTTAAAATAGTACACTGCGCTGAATGCAAAATACGTATTTGCGTAGAGGAAAAAGGTTTTGCAACATGTGCAGATTGTACCGATATAGATAGTTGTGAGACCGTAGGATGGTTGCATAATGTTGTGCCACAGGCGAAAATGAATCTTCTTACAATCAAGTAATAATTTCAATAGTGTCTTTGAATTCCAATTTTAGAAGACCGTAACCACAAAGAATATATTGGAGTAATCATTGTTGATGATGTGTCTGAAGCGGTGAAATAATTAAATTGAAAATATTTTTATGAGCAACACAATAGATGTTTATAATTTTAAATGCTATATTTATAGTATTATTTGGTTTCAGGTAAATTACAATAGAACAATGTTTATTGTTAAAACAGGCAAAAATGATGATTTTAAATAAAATACTTATAGTTTTAGTCATATCTACCGTATTATTAAAGTTTGGTAATGCTCAAACAACAGAGATACAGGATTCTATATATTCCAAAAATTTTGAAGAATACAGAAGCTTTTCGATTTACACCCCTGAGGATTATGTTAAATCCAAGGATTCCTGTGTTATAATGTTTATGTTGGATGGAGGCCTTCATGCTAATTATGTTTCAGCTTCCTTAAACTACTTGTCTCAATATGCCCGAACAATTCCTGATATTATTGTTGTAGGTATTCACCAGAAGAAGCGTTTTGAGGAACTTGGATATGCGCCTGATATTATTATGCAGCAAGACTGTCATGCAGAGGACTTCTCAGATTTTATTATAAAAGAACTGTATCCATATATTGAAGGTCAGTATAGGGTTTATCCATTTAAAATTCTGGCAGGACATTCGTTGGGAGCCAATTTTACCTTATATAATTTAATGTACAATAATGATTTCTATAATGCTTTTTTAGCTATAAGCCCTGACTTCACAAGAGACACAATGCTTTTGCATAAGCTGTATAATTTTGATTATGTACAAGTGCCAAAGAATTCCACATTATTTGTAACTCATGAAGAATATTTGTTTTCTGAGAAAGAAAAAGCGCAGCTTAAGTTTAAAAGCCTTATTGATACGATCAGTTTAAGTTTTAATGCAAATTATAAATACAATGAGACAGTAAATCATATGTCAATAACTCCTTTAGGTTTTATTGAAGGCGTAAACTATATTTTTAAAGATTACTTTTTACCAAAAGAAACAGTTGATAATAACGGACTTGATGGAATTATTGATCATTACAGGCAGGTAGAGAAAAAGTATGGATTTAAACTTATGCCGGATTATGATCTACTTCTAAATCTTGCATACAGCATTTCATTTATGGATGGCAGGCATAGGGAAGCTCTTGATATAATTGATTATTGTACGCAAAACTACAATGAAAACTATATGACATATTGGGTAAAAGCTGAAGTCTATTATAATATGAATGAACCGGAGATCGCATTTGAGAATTTTAACAAAGCAATCAAATTAAACCCCGATGATCCTGATCTGCAGGAAAGATATAATACTCTTCAATCACGCAGATAAATGTATTTACTACAATATCAAAACGATTGAGTAAACATAGAACTCCCCACTCCCCACTCCCCACTCCTAACTCCGCATTCCCCACTTTAGTCACTCCCAACTCCGCACTCCTAACTCTAAACACTCCCCACTTTTTCAGTCACCTACCATTTCTACCACAATAAATCACCATTTCCTACATAATTCCCTCTGTTACAATTAATAAAAATGCATGGTATTAATAACAAAAATGCAAAAGGAGCTTGTAATTGTGTTTTATGTGTTTTAGTTTAGGGTGTGGTTTAGGGTGAGGTGAATACTTGATATTGTTTTGTAAATGAAAGAGATATAGGCAATTGAACTTGAGTTAGAAGAAGCTTTTTATAAAAAACTAACATTATGAAGAAACTTATTGGATTATTGTTTTTAATGATTATTCTGAAAACTAGCGTAATTAGTCAGACATTCATTAGTTTTAAAAGTAACAAGAATTATATTTCTACCACATTAAATGACTTTGAGGTAAAAAATATTGACACTTTGGTGACATATTCTCCTGAACTTGGGATATTTCAGAATGTTTATTTTAGTAAGAATAAGCATGTTGGTATTATTTATGCCCCTTCTCAATGTGATTCAATAGAAATAATAATAGGAGGGTATTCAGTTGACCCTTTTTTAGGGGAAAAATATTCTGAAGATTATGTCGTTGACATTACACAATTTCTAAAATATTATTTTGAATTAAAATATAAAGCTAAATACCCAAATTCAACAAATGAAGATTTATATAAAATAAATGATGAAGTAAAAAATGAAATATCAAGTTATTTAGACGTTGATGGTGAATTGTTGATAGTTTTATTTAAAAATAATAACATAACAACCTATAGATTAAAAGCAGAAGAATATGGGTTCATTTATTTTAATAAATCGCTTCCAATAAGTGCTCAGTTTTCAGGTGTACCAAGCAATAGTGATTTAAATAGTTTAGTGAATTTATATTATCCATTTCAAGTTGTACCTAAAAATTCTAAAAATAGGTGGACAACAAATGTTCTTAGAAGAGTATCATTTGGACCTTACTTATTATCCTCTTTTGATGGAAATGTTAAGATTCAAGGAGGAGGAATTATGACAGGAATTGGCCTTTCAGAAAATGGGACTCCAATTTTAGGCTGTGGAATTGGAGTGTCAAGTGAAAATACTCTTTTTTTTATGTACACAATCAACCCTATTGAGATTATGAGAATAATGTTTAATCCCAAAGAAGTTAAAACTATATTTAGAAACTATTAAACTTATCATTAATTATGAAATATAAATGCGAAAGATGTGGAAATACAGTTAAGGATAAGGTTCCTTCAACATGCCCAAAATGTGGATCAAAAAATTCTTATAAAAAGGTTAAGGGAAATAAATAACATGTTTATAATGTTTTGTATTACTAATACTTTCTCATAACATCAAGTTTAGAGACTCGTAAATTTATTGCACTATTTTAATCAAAAAAGCAGAATAATAATTGAGAAAATATTTATTGTAAGAATGTGTTGAAATTGTGTCGTAAATAAAGAAGTAATGCAAAATTTTAAAAAAACTAGCATGAAACAGAAAGAAAACAATATTAAATACATAATTTCACTTTTTGCCTCTATAATTATTGCTGGTAGCGTATATTTTTTAAGCTTAAATCAGATTTTGTCAGTTTTACTGATAATTATAGGAGGTATTGGAATTATTATTACAGTGACTTTACCGCTATTTACAAAATATATTACTCCATTATTCAAAAAAAAAATAGATCCGATTACAAATTACACCTCTAAAGAAAATACAGAACATGCTAAACAAATCTACTCTACAGCAAGAGAAATTGGCGGAACAATATATGCAACTCACATATATCAGAATAGAGTGCCATTTGAAAAGGACTTTGCAACACAAGAATTAAAGCTAGAAAAATCAAGCAAAATAAATTTTAATCGAATAATCATATATGACAATCAGCTTGAAGAAAAAGAATGGATGAAAGGATTATTTGAATTAAAAGGTGAATTCCTTGTCCCCAAAGGTTATTTCTGGAAATTCACAAACATTGATATAAATATAAATACGATAGGTTTAATTCCGAGAATAAATTTATTGCTTTTTGAAAACACAAAGAAAAATACGTATAGAAGCTTAATCGGGTTTGAAAAGGTTAGGTCTGAAATTGACAAGGATGATAAGAATAGGAATTTCGGACTTTATTCAGAAAAGAAAGAAGTATTCGAGTTATTAAAAAAGTATTATTCCAAAATTCAAACGCATTCACAAGTAGAAAGTGCTATTGATTTCGGAACTTATAATTAAAAGAAAAACAGTTACCATCTTAAATCTGAAGAACAGTATGCCTTGAAACAATTAATCAATTATGCCCAAGACAATAATGAAATTCTTCATTTAGGAGCATTTGGTCTTACAGCTTTACTATTAAACAATTTAACAAATATTAAAAGGAATCTTAATCATGAATCAGATATAGATGTCCTATTTGTAACAAGTGGAAACAGAGAGGATGTTATAAAAGATATAAAATAGAAATATTTAAATGATAGCCAGTTTGATATAATTGATGGAGATGATAAAGATTATTTTTATCATTTCAGAAAAACAAAGAAAATAACAATTGATATTGAAGTATTTGAGATCGACTCTAATTTTTATTAAGAATGTCAACTTTTAGGATACTCAATTTTCAGTAATTATTACACCTTATATTCAAATAATTATACCCATTTAAGTCATGTTTTAGATTTTCCCGTAAAACCCACAACATTTGAAATTCGTAAAAAGCTTTTCCTTGAGGACCGAAAAGGGTTAAATGAATTTATTGAAAAAGTTAAATCAGATCCAAGTAATACAATTGACCCAAGAAGAATACTAGCTATTGTAATAAAGAATTATTGCTGGCTACATACTGGTTTTAGACCATTTAAAAGTGAGATTGCAATAAACTATTTAGTTGATAATAGGTATATAGATTATAATTTAAGCAAAAAATTCAAACATATTCTAGGTAAAAACGATATTGAAACCAAGAAGGAGTATAAAACAATAAGTAAAACGATAGTAGATTTTATGGAGAATATTCAAAGTAAAACTAAATAATTTATGCACAATGTTTTGTATAAGTTGCAGGAAAAGGAATGAATATCAAGGTTTGTTGCTCACTCAACCGATGTATAGCTTAGTCCATGATTAAAGAGAAAAAACTGTGTAGCGATTTGATAGTAAAGTACAACGCAACTTGACACTACTCATAGAATTTATCATTTTAAGAAACTAAAACAAAAATAATATGGCAACATTCAAAGAATTAGGAGACAAGTTAGAGCCTAGACTTAAAGGGATGTCTAATTTTAAAATCGGTAAAACAGGTCAAGAAATTCGAGACCGGTATAATCAAGGCTATTCTGATCAGTACGATTTTTATGAAGAAATAGGATATTCTAAAATAGCAAAAACAATTGATTATTTTGAAGAATATTTAATTAGTCGCTTTATAAATTTTAAAAACTGTGATAACGATCAGATTGGAGGTGGTGAAATGGAGTATTCAGAGAAATATATTGTTTATCTAATGTATAATAAATAATACTATGGCACGAAAACACAATACAGGCAGAAATGGCAATAGCTGGTCTGAGTCAACTAAAAAAGCTGTTTGGAATAAAGGAAGAATAATTCCTGATTACTCAGCTGATGTTTGGCGTTGGGACAAATGTGGAAAAGTGATGAAATATTCTGAACATGGGAATAGAGATTCTGAGCATGGATGGGAGATTGATCACATAAATCCAGTTTCAAATGGCGGTTCGGATGATATAAACAATTTGCAGCCTTTAAATTGGTCAAATAATGCCGATAAAGCTGATAAATTAAACTGGACATGTCCTAAATGAATATGATTTATTAAATTTGCCTTTAACAGCAAATTAACATAATATGAAAAATACAAATTTTCAAGGATGGTTTTTAACCATGTTAAATAAAACGCTTTCAAATAATAGGGATTATTATTACAAAATATCTCAACAATCAGATAGGATTATTGTGTGGTTAGTTGGGTTCTCAATAACAGGTATTGCTTTTGTTGTCAGTAAAGGTACTCAACTAGATTCATTTATAAATAATCTTACAAATTACATTATTATCTGTGGCTCTTTGACTGTAATATTTGGAGTTTTATACAGGATATTTCTCTATTTTGCTCAATCTCTTGAAATTAGGATATTAATTGGATTTGAAGGATATATTGAGGCTTATAATAACGCCTCCGATTTACACTTTGGCAGGGAAATAACAGATCAAGACACATATAATGATATAATTGAATATATAAACGCCGATTTTGGCGTTGATGATGAACGTATTGACATAACACATTTAGATTTAAAACAAGTAGAAGTACTGAGAAAAAGTGTTCTTGATTATTACTTGTCTTTAAACAATTGGGAAAATCAAAAGCTATAAAAAGAAAAAGACGAAATAAAAAAGGTTTTATCATCGCAGCTTGGATATTCAAAAAAGAAGGTTGATACAATGTTCGACCCAAAAGAACCTAAAATCAGACAAACAAGTATTTACTGGTTTAGCTTATATGCATCTTCGGCGTTGTTTGTTATGTCGTGCTTAGCCTTTACTTCAGGAATATTTATGATTTTAATTGAATATTTAAAATGAATATGCATATGATAATTCGTACTTTAAGCTGTGAAGATCACTTTTTATTTTCGATAATTTACTCATTTAATGTAGTTTCGTGTAATTATTTGTATTCTACATTGAAGTTAATTAAAGATGTACATATACAGCATGATCTGACTCGAAATGTTACATGTTGTGTAATAAATAGTTGGTAGTTAGGTAAAAAAGTGACGTAATGACATATGTCTTTATGATAAATAAACTGTATATGACCAAGCAATGAATATTCCTGTCAATTTGACAATAAAAATTAAAAGTATTGATTTTTGAACAAAACAACCATCAGGATTGTTGAAGGAAATTTTCAACCTGCCAGACGGTTAGTTTTTTAATTCGGACTACAAAAATAATAATTTCCGTTTAAATCCCAAAAGAAGATTTCAAGCAGGAATGAATTCAACTGCATAAATTGAATTCAGTATAAATGGAAATTTATGGCCAAGAAAGTTACAAGTAAGAAAGCAGCTTCTGCAGCATCTAAGGTCCTTCGTGACGGAAGAACGAGTAAAGCGAGTAAGACTGCAGCAGGAAGTGCTCTTTCTCAACGTGAGAAGAGAAAGAATTAGCATGGTTCTAAAGGAGTTGACTTGTTAGTTAGACAGGTTAACTCTTTATTTTTAACTAAAATTTTATTTTAAAGAAAAAGTATTAATGAAATACATAATCCTTGTAAAAGAAATATCTAGAACATTTGAAGATTTGGATTCAAAGAAATAAATTATTCGCGAATTATCCAGTATTTGGCGATATTGCAAGGACTTCTGAAATAAGAGGTAATAAGAAAAAATGATAAAAACTAAAATTTATATTTACTATGAGTATAGATGATTATAAAAGAGCAATGAACTATGAATTGCTTGTAAGAAATGCTTTTGACTGCCCAAGTGGAATGAGAAATGGAGCACATCTATGTTTCATGCAAAATGCAATGACAATGGAACGTGGAGAAACATATGCAAATCACTTGGGATCTTTCGAAAAACAGTTTGGAAAAGTGAAAAATTATACTTCAAAAGCACTGATAAAATTGACTAAAACAAAACCATATTCAAGTCAGTCTGATTTTTTTAAAGAACTAAATGATAGACTTGTACATATATCTACAATAGATGAATTGATGGGAATTGTAGATATTGGGCTTGACAAATTAGTGATAATTAAAAATTCGTAGTTATGTACAAATACACAATGAAAGATATAAATGTGGGAGATGGCGTTTATTTCAAATTAGAATATCAAAGTAATTACGATTTATTTTGGACTGTAATTTCAAAAAAAGAACCAGATATTTTGGAAATAGAAATTAATAAAATGGGAGCAAATGATAGGATTTTCTTAAAGATAGAAGATGTACATAGTTTGGAAAAAAGAACATGAAAACAATAGCTAATAATTAGCAACAAAAGGGGGGAGATTTGCAAATTTATTTTAAAACATTAACCACCACCTCACTCTCCCCATCCCAACTAAACTCCTCAGCCTTCTCATACCCCTTTCTTATCAGTTTGTTTCTTAGTCTTTCATCATTAAGTACTGAATTTATAACATTCTTTATAGCTGAAATATCATCCGGTTTTACAAAAATGGCAGCATCATCGTAAATTTCCCTAAAAACAGGAATGTCTGATAGTATTACAGGGCAGCCAAATGACATTGCCTCAAGAGGAGGGATGCCAAAGCCTTCGTACAGGGACAGGTAAATAAAAGCAGTTGCATTTTTGTAGAGTGATGCCAGTTCATCATCGCTTACATAGCCAATAGATTTAATGTTTGAATTTACATCATCTTTAAAATTAAACATGGAAGATTTTCCGCAGGCTAAAACCAGTTCTGTATTTTCGGGTTTAAGCTCTTCAAAGGCTTTAAAAATACTTCTTAGATTTTTTCGTGGGTCAAGTGATGAAACTGTAAGAAAATATTTGCTGTTTTTTACAGGGTTTTCAGTGTCTTTTGCATTTAAAAGTGAGTCAGAAACAACATTATGGATAATTATAAACTTGCTGTCAGGAATTTTTAGCCATTTTTGAATTTCCGATTTTGAAAATTCACTAACTGTAATGATTTTTTTTGATCTTTTTGCAAAAATTGGAGTAATCAGGCGATAGTATAGGCTGTAATACCATGCAAACCATGCGGGATTGTGTTTAAACGAAATATCATGAATTGTAACTATTCTGTTCTTGTAAAACAAAGGTCCCGGGCTTCCGAAGTTAAGCAAAAGAGGCTTTTTTCGCTTTATAAGAAAGAACAAAAGGCAAAGATGCTCCCATAATACTCCTCTAAAAACACCGAATCTTTCAATTTTACAGTCAAGTTTATATTCCGGTCTGATTTTCTTTGGAGCCAATACAATAACCTCATTTCCTGTTTTGATAAGACTTTTGCAAAGCTCATCAGAAAAACGCTGAATACCTGTCATCCTTTGTGTAAGAAAGTGTCCGTTTATGTAAATTCTTTGCTTCTTCAAACTTCTTAAGGTTTACGCTTAAATAGCTTTCGTAATTTGTAGATAAAATAGAAATAATATCCGTATCCATGCATCAGATCGCGGTTTTTGGTTTTAAGTTGTTTTAAAAGTTTTGTTTGTTCTTCTGTACTATTGAATGTTGAATGTTGATTGTTCTCTATGACTGATGACCGATGACCACTGACCGATGTATTGTCTTGCTCACTCCTGATTATTGTTCGCAGCGGCGAATGTTTATTGATTATTGAATATTGTCTATAAAAATCTGATATTCTAATTGTCAAATCTTGGATTTTATCTTTAAGCAGAACTTGAATATCTTTATCCTTAATTTTTATGAGTAAGCAGAGATAGTACTCAAGTTTATTATAATTCAGATATTGCTCCCCTTTGTTATGTGCTATAAATGTTGCTGAATCAGGGTGTACTCTGTATTTTATTGCAGGTTTTGAATAATAATAAAATTTATTTTCAATTCCCAGTAATGTAAGCATCATCCAGTCTTCAGCCATTAAAAAGACATTATCATATTCGAAATCTATTTTTTCCAATACAGCTCTTTTTACACAAACCGTAGATGTGCATATTCTGTTACTTTCGAGAAAGTAGGCTTCGTGAGGTAAATTATATTTTCTGTCTTTATTTCCGATAATAAAACCTGCCTGAGGATTGATATTTTTCGGGCAATCGCCGACAATATCAACTTCTCCGTGTATCAGTGTAATATCATGATGTTTTTCAAAGATATCAATATAATTTGTCAGTGTTTTGGGGTATAAAATATCGTCAGAATCAAGAAAATAGATAAAATCACCTTTTGCATTATCAACACCTAGCTTTCGCGAGGCTATTACACCTTTATTTTGATTGTCTTTATGCTTTAAAATCCTGATTTGCGAATTTTCTGATGCGATTTGCTCACATATCTTCAATGATTCATCATTCGAGCCATCATCAATAATAATAATCTCAAACTCTTTGTATTCGGAACTTAAGGCAGAGTTTACAGTTTCTGCAACAAACTTTGCAGAATTATAAACCGGAATTATTATACTGACTAATTTACTCATTAATTAAAAATCATTTTTTTACTCTAAATTTATGAAAATTTTATCGCACACACTTAACTCAACACTCCGCACTCCAAGCCCTAAGCCCCAAGCCCTTTGCTCCATGCTCTATGCAAAAACTCCCATAATATTATTCTAGTTCTCCTCTTCATTTTTCAAAGGATAAGTATCTTTAATCTTACTAATCCACTTATACGATTTTTCAAATAATCTTTTGTATTTTAAAGGATGCAGAGCAAATTCAAAATACTGGATTCGCAGCTGAACAAAAGCTATATAATTGTTTTTTTTGAAAAACTGAAAAAACAAATTTACTGATAATGAGAATAACATACTAATGTATCTGGGATAAAAATAATTATTATTATTTCCGTGGTATGCCATATGAAATACAACAAAAATAGCGCTGTCGTTGGATTTTAGCTGTGCCCGCCGATTTTTTTTGCTAAGGCGATTCCCGCTGAGGTCGTGTTTGAACCATAGTCTTTCGTCAAAATACAATTTGCTGCCTGTGTACATAATTGCATGAGAGAGCTCAGTATCTTCACCCATAGGTTTTCCTTTATCAGTACTTTTTGTGAACTCAAATCCGTTTTCGATAAGATACTTCCAGACTTTTTTCCGGATAACAGAACCAGCTCCCCATATTGAAGCATCACCGGGTTTTAGAAAACCTGTTTTGTCGTGATGTTTTGAGCTTGCATAGCAGGATTTCCATTTTTCAAACCAATCGGGTTTATCTTCGCCACGAAATTCTGCAATTCCATAACCTCCGGCAAGCCCGGTTTCGGTGTGTTTTTCAAATATTTAACTAACAGTTCTCAGATATTCGGGTTGTAACCAATTGTCATCATCACAGATAAGCATTAATTCATATTTTGACTCATTAAAACCTTTAATCAGGGCATTTGCTTTACCAGCTTTTGATTCTTTAATAATTCTGTAATCGATCTTTTCGTGATGAGGATTCAGAATGTTTTCAGATAGTTCGAAAGTTTTATCTGTTGATGCATTATCAATAATTAGGACTTCCCATTTGAGATTTTCCTGTATTTTTTGGTTTATTATTGCTTTTAAAGTGGGAATTAGGCGTCTTTCGCCATTATAAGTACATATTATGACCGAAATTCCGTACATCTATGCGTCTTTTCCTTGATGAATCAACTCTAATCCTGTCGGAAAATAATGGAAAATCGCTGAATTAATACTTTCCACAACTCCGAAATCGCTTAAGTCAACGTGAATATTATAATCGCAGATATTAAGAATTTTTCCACCGTCAAAACCACTTATCCCAATTGTTGTCATTGATTGTGTTTTGGCATATTCAACAGCTTTTACAATATTTTCACTGTTTCCTGAGCAAGATATTGCAATTAAAGTATCATTGGCTTTAGAATAGTTTTTGAGTTGTTCTGTAAAAATGTCCTGATATTCAAAATCATTGGCAGTGGCAGTGATATAAGGGACATTATCGGTAAGGCTAAGAGCTCTAATTTTAATCGTTTTACCATCTTTCTCAAAACTAAGTCTCGACAAATCAATTGCAAGGTGAGATGCATTTGCTGCAGAACCTCCATTTCCAATAATGAAGATAGTTCTGTCCTCAAGAATGCTTTTGTATAGTGCATGCAATACCTTGTTGATAGATTCATTACTTAATTTATTCAGACTGGTTTTTATTTTTTCGGAATATTCAATAAACTTCATATTATCTTAGAATAATTTTAGAACCTTCAGTTTCAAATTCAAATTTCATTTCTTTAAAATCGGACATAGCCTGACGAAGAGATCCTTTATCTTCATTTTTTACAAATGTAAGCAAAAATCCACCTCCTCCTGCACCGAGGATCTTACCACCAATTGCACCTGCATTTATTGCTTTGGAATACATTTTATCAAGAAATTCATTACTGACATTACTCTAAAGTTGTTTTTTAAGCTCCCAGGCTTGTTTTAAAAGTAGTCCAATTTCATCAGAATCTTCCTGCTCTGTGCTTTCAATAGCAGGTCCAATAAATGCTTTTAGCTGATGCAATTGTTTTAATCTGTCAGGTATTTTGCTTTTTTGCTCAGACAGAATTTGCTCAGATTTTCGTGTAAGTCCGGTGTAAAACAAAAGCATTTTAGAAATAAGTTTCGATAATTGCTCTTTTTCTGGTTTTATTTTATTAACAACAACAGATTCATCTTTATTAAAAGTAATATCGCAAAAACCTCCATATGCAGCTATATACTGATCTTGTTTGCCAATTGGCTTATGGCATTTTTGTATTTCTAACTCACAGGCTTCACGGGCTAAAGTCTCAGAATCAGCATCAATACCCTTATATGCATACATGGCATTAAGCAATCCGACACTTAAACTACTCGATGATCCTAAACCGGAACCTTCCGATGGAATATCTGCAATGATTGTAATTTCAATACCGTTTTTAATATCTGTCTTTATTAAAGCCTCCCGAACAAGTTCATGCTGAATCTCACTAACCGAATCAATTATTTCTTTTTCGTTAGAATTAATTACGATTTTATCATCGAAACGAGGGTTCAGAATAACATAAATGTACTTGTTAATGGTGATGCTTAATATACGTCCTGTATGAGCAGAATAATAATTATAAAAATCTGTTCCTCCGCCAAACAGGCTCACTCTTACAGGTGTGCGTGAAATTATCATAAATCAATCTCTTTTTTCTTTTTTAATACCTCCTGAAGTTTATAATAATCTTCTGGTGTCCCAATGTCTTGAATTATATTTTTTGTTAACATCAAATATGTCTGATCTGTAATTTGATCTAATATATCTTTTCCGAAATCACAAGGTATTTGCCCTTTATTATATTTGAAAATATGTTTATTTAAAACACCAATTCCTGCATTTGCAATATTTGATTTAGGATTTGCAGGTTTTTCTTCAAAACTTATTGCTTTTCCGGTATCACTATTGTATTCGTAAATGCCTTTTAAATGTGGCACATCGGTTTTATAAACATATGTAGTGTATAAAGCATCGGTCTTTTTATGGAAATCAATTAGAGGTTTCAGACTGACCTCAGTGTAATTATCAGCATATAAAATTAAGAAATCATTAGCTTCAGCCAAAATTTCTTCATTTGCAAACAAGGTTCCTGCACTACCAAGTAGTTCTTCCTCAAAGAAAAAGTTTATTTTGATTTTGTTGTTTCTCTCATTAACTGTTTTTGTGACTTTCTCATGCAAATAATGAGTATTGATTATCACTTCATCTATCCCTTCATTTTCAAGAATTTCAAGCCAATGGAAAATTAGAGGTTTGTTATTTACAGGGAGAAGGCATTTTGGAATATTGTCAGTTAGAGGCTTCAGCCGGGTTCCGTATCCTGCGGACAATAATAATGCTTTCATTTTAGAAAATAGGATTTAATATCTTTTCAAAGATAATAAAACACAATTCATCAGCAAAATTTCTTTAAATCAAGAAAAGAAAGATTTTTTTGAAAGGGTTTGGTAAAGTGAACCGAGGGTCAAAAGTCTTGAACCACATATCCGCAATTTTACGGATATGTGTTTAATTCAATGCATAATCTGTTTATGGCGGGATTTTTTGAGTTAGTTGAGCGTAGCCGAAGCTCAAAAATAATGACAAAAACAAGCAATTATCTTTTTCCAAAAAGATTGTCTTCAAAAACACTACGGCTTAGAAATAAATATTTTTTATTTTTGTAAGAGCAAGGAATTCGGCAATATTTGTTTTTATGACAGATATGAAGTGAATAAATACAAAAAGATGAAGAAAGACCTTCTTGTAACATTAGCAAATTATAATTATCTGAATCAGGCAAAACAGCTTTTTTCAAGTGTTTATCATAATGCTGGTTGGAAAGGTGATTATATGTTACTAAGTCACGAAATTCCTGATGAGGAATTAAAGTGGTTTGAGTCACATGGGATTCTTGTGAAGATATGCGAGTCTCTAAGGCTTGATGGGGTAGATTATTATTATAACCCTGTTGTGCTGGATAAGTTTTATTTATTTACTCCCGAGTTTCAAAAATGGTCAAATATTATCTTTCTTGATTGCGATATAATTGTTCGTGGGCCATTGGAAAAGCTAACAAAGGTGAAAAAATTTGCTGCTGTTGCAGATTTGTATTCAAAAAAGCTTAAAACACAGTTTTTTGATGCAGAAAAGAAAATTTTTAACGGTAAAACCTATGATACTAATGTGACTGCATTTAATTCAGGAGTTTTTAGCTTAAGAACAGAAATCATTAAGGAGAATACATTTGACGAGCTTGTAAATATCTTTAATACAAATCGTGAGGATTTTCAATTTCTTGATCAGGCAACATTAAACTTGTACTTTTACAAAAAATGGGAGCATTTGCCATATATTTATAATGTTTTTATGGCATGTCATGAAACAGGTTTACCAAAAATTTTTAAATGTCTGGTAATGCACTTTATCACAGCTCCAGGTCAGTCTAAATTATGGGAAGAGGAAAATCCATATTTTAACGAATGGATAGGTAACCTTGAAAAAGCTGATGATTTTGATGCAGATAAAGTATTAACTATTAAGCAATGGAGTGAACTTAAAATCACACTTAATAATAGAATTCTTAAGCGTTTGATATATCGTTCAACTCATAGTATGGCAAATGATATTTACTATTTCTTTAAAAGTCGGTGGCAGACTTTTAGGCATTTTCTTAGTTGGGCTCCCGAAAGATTTGCAGGGTTTATGGGAAGGATTATCAGGAAATTAAGTCCGGCACTGTATAGAAAGCTGAAAAGGAAGAATTAGTGGTTTGGGTTTATTGTCTGGTGATGGATAACCGGTGATGGATGTATATGCGCTATAAGTTCCGAGTTACGAAGGTTTACAAAGATTATGAAAAGAGATTTTATTTGTACTTAGAGTAGCCAATTTAGTTTCATCGAGGATTAGAATAAACCTCTGTAAATATCGGCAGCTTCCATAGAGTTTCCGTCAAAGATTGTTTTACCATCCTTAATGCAGATACCCCTTGTGCATAATTCGGTTACTTCGTTTGGGTTATGGGAAACAAAAAGCATTGTCGCACCATCTTCGATAATTTGATGAATTCTGGTTTTGCATTTCTTTTGAAATCCCTGATCTCCAACTGCAAGTACTTCATCTATCATAAGAAGCTCGGGTTGATTTGTAATAATACTACTGAATGAAAGTCTTGCAAGCATTCCGCTTGAATATTTCTTTGCAGGCATTTTTAGATGCTTTGTACTTAGTTCAGAGAATTCAGCAACTTTTTCAATAAGTTCTTTTCTGTCTTTTCTTTGATAATTTCCCGTAAGAGCTAAAGCTATTTTGATATTTTCATATCCCGTAAGTTCTAATTCAACACCTGCACCAAGTGCTAAAAGTGGTGATATTTTTGCTGTAACATTTATTTTACCTGTGTCAGGAATAATTATACCTGCAATAGTTCGTAATAATGTGCTTTTCCCACATCCGTTAGGCCCAAGAATTCCAAGACTTTCACCTTTGTTGACACTTAGATTGAAATCTTTTAGCACAACATATTTCTGGAAAGGTTTACGAAATGGAGTTTTTAATAACAGGTCCTTTACAGACTCAATACCATTTTTGTTCTGTAAATATGAAACTGTTATATTTTCAAGACTTATTACCTTTTCCATTTTATAAATTCGAGATAAAGCTGTTTTTAGTTTTGGAATATGTTAAATATGCTAATAATCCGGTAATAACTGTTATGATTATACAATACAACCAGATCCTGAAGCCCGGTGTTTGCCCATAATAAAGTATATCTCTGATTATTTCCAGAAAATAGTATAATGGGTTATACATTACCAGATACTTGAATTTGTCAGGAACGATTTCGTATGAATATGCAATAGGACTAAGATAGAAAATTGCAGGATTAAGTGTAAACCATAATAGTCCTACATCTCTAAAAAAAACATTAAATGATCCTAAAAATGTACCGACAGAAAAAATAAAAACTGAGAACAGAATTATAAAAGGAATAAGAAATAGAAGATTTGCACTAAAGTCAAGACCAATAAAGAACATTATTACCAGAAATGGTATCAAACCAAGCAAAAAGCTTAAGAGTTCACTGCCAAGTTCTGTTATTGCATAAGTGATTTTTGGTATTCCAAGGCATTTTATCATATGTGTGTTTTTGATAAAAACCTGACTAAGCCTGTTAACAGCTTCAGCAAAATAAATCCAGAAAACCAGTCCGCTTAAAACATAAAGGGGATAGTTCGGGATTGATTGAAATGCACTTGAAAATATTGCTACAAATATTAATAAATACAATGCCGGATGCAACAGACTCCATAAAAATCCCAAGGCAGTTTGTTTGTACTTAACCTGAAGGTTCTTTAAAACCAAAAATTTTATTATATATCGGTATTTGCCAGCCAATTAAAATCTTATATTCAACAAATATATAATTATTCGATAATAATAAAAAGAGAAATCTATGATGAGTGTTTTATTTAAATGAGGTATTTATTAAATTTGTAGTTCACTATAAGCTAAAACAAAGCTGATACATGAGAAAAGAACTTTTCGTTACACTCGCCAATAAAGACTATGTTGAGCAGGCAAAGCAATTATTTGCTTCTGCACACCTTAATGGTTTTTGGGATGGTGATTATATGTTATTATCTCATGAAATACCTGCTCAGGATTTAAAATGGTTTACTGAAAGAGGGATTTTAGTTAAAGAATGTAAGCTATTACTTGAAGAAACCTGGGGTGATAAAAAAGAACTGCCACCTCTAATTGCTGATAAACTGTATTTATTTAAGGAGGAATTCAAAGTCTGGGAAGTCGTTGTGTACATGGATGCTGATATACTAATAAATATTCCTATAAATCGTCTGAAGAAAACCAGAACCTTTGCTGCTGTTAGGGAATTGCCGTATAAAAAAGAATTCAATCGTCTTTACTCACAGCTCAATTCCGAAAAATGTAAGACAGTATTAACATCAAATTTTAATCTTAACAAAAAAGCTTTCAATGCTGGTCTTATTGCTTTTAATACAAGGATAATAAGTCCAGATTTATTTGATAATTTGGTAAGAGATTTAAAAACCAATATTGTATCATATAAATACGGGGAACAGACGAGTTTGAATTTTATATTTTATAACAAATGGAAACGATTGCCACTATTCTATAATTCATGTGTAAATTATCTTCCGGTTTTAAAACTAAGTAGAATTAATAGATCGGTTCTGCATTTTGCATTTCGAGAAGACTATCCGTCATTATGGGATATGGAAAATCAGTTCTACTCAAATTATTCATATAATTTAGAACAATCAGATAATATTGATTTTAAAAACAGTCTAAAAGGTGTTAAACTAAGCAAAATTGGTGAGTTGTGGATTGGGTTAAGGTATAATAATATTTTATTCTTCTCATATTTGGTAAATGAGATACTGGTTTTCTTCAGGAAAATTTATATTACACCTGGTCGGATTTTAGGGAAAACAGGAGAGAGGCTTAGAAAGCATAATCCTGACTTATATTACAAACTTAAAAAAACAAAAATTGAGCGATAAAAAAAATCTTATAGTGAGTCTGGCTGATCAGAATTATCTTGATTGCGCTAAGCAGCTATTTTCTGGAATTTATCATAATTCCGGTTGGGATGGAGATTATATGTTATTGGCTCATCAGGTTTCAAAAAAAGATATTGATTGGTTTCGTTCTAGGGGCATATTAGTTAAGGAATGCGAACCAATCTACTATCATTTGGTAGGAAAGGAGAAGTATCCGCCTCTCGTTTTTGATGTTTTTTATTTGTTTACGGAGGAATTTAAGAAATGGGAAAATATTGTTTTTCTGGATGCGGATATAATTGTTCGCTCATCTCTAAAAAGACTTACAAAAATAAAAGGATTTGCAAGTCCGCATGTAATAGATGATAAACTGAAGTACTATTTTTATAATGATATCAATAAAAGTCAGCATAATGAGTTGAAATCTATATATAATCTAGAAAAGCCTGCTTTTAATTGCGGAGTGATGGCATTTTCAACAGATATTATTAAAGCAAATATGCTTTTTGAGTTAAAACAATTATATGAGCAATTTCAACAAATATCTTCAGGTCTCGACCCTACATTGAATCTGTACTTTTATAATAATTGGAAGAGATTACCTATTGCCTATGATGTAACACCTGAAAAAATAGAAAAACTTACCGGTAAGAATAAGGATAAAATAGAGGGAATAATTGTTCATCTTAAAGATTCAGAATTGTCTTATGAAGACTCAAATTTATCTAAAGAGTGGCATGCAAATCTGGATAAGGCTGAATTGATAAATGTGAGTAAACCATTCCCGGCAAAGGAGTGGAGTAGGTTAAAAACAAATGTATTTTCGTTTAAAATTTATTTTTCATTCTTTTTTAAGAAAACTCTCAAACAGTTATAAGTAGTATTAAAAGTATTTGCAGAGTTTTTAGAATGCTGTGTCGGTAAAGTTGGAGAACTGGTAAAAAGAATAAATAAAAACCTTTATAATAAACTTAAAAACGCTTGACAAATATTAAAAAGGATATATTAGTTAGTCTGGCTGATGATAATTTTGTCGATCAGGTAAAACAGTTGTTTTCAAGTGCTTACTTTAATGCAGGCTGGCACGGTGATTATATGCTGCTTGCTCATAATATTACTGAAGAAAAGCTGAGGTGGTTTAGAGATAAAGGAATTTTAGTCAGAGAATGTGAAGAAATTATTGATGAGAAAATTGGAATAGGATATTCTCCTGTGGTTTTGGATAAGTTTTGTTTGTTTAAAACCGAGTTTAGAGAATGGGGAAATATTATTTTTTTGGATGCTGATATAATTGTTAGAAATTCACTTGAGAGATTATCAAGAGTAAAAGCTTTTACCGCAGCAAGAGACTCATACTTTAACAAACTAAAGGATCAATTTTATCCTAATTCATTGGAGAAAATTAAAAAAGACGGTTATAATTTGTCAAAGCACTCGTTTAACTCAGGTGTTATGGCTTTTAATTCAGATATTATTAGTGATGATACCTATGATAATCTCATCAGCTTATTCGCTAAATATAAAGATGATGGAAAGTTTGGAGAACAGCCTGTATTAAATCTTTATTTTTATAAAAAGTTTAAAAAGCTTCCTTTTATTTATAATACGTTTATAACTCATCATAACTATAAAATTCCAAAGAGGATAAAGCTTATTAATTTGCATTTCTTTGCTCGTGAAAACTATCCAAAACTATGGGAGAAAGAAAATCCTTATTATGCTGAATGGAAAAATAATCTCGAAAAAGCTAATACAATAGTTATAAAGGAATCTTTGAAAAAAAAGGCATTAAGTCAAATTTTAATAAGATGGAATAGTTATAGATTATGGTTACATGCTTTAATATGTCCTTATGCTTATATATGGGAAAATATAAGATACAAAATGGGACACTTTTTTAGGTTTCCCGGAAGGCTAATTGGTAGGATTGGTAGTAGAATTAAGATGAAAAACAAAAAACTGTATTTTTGTTTAAAAAAATTGATGTTTTGGAGGAAGTCTACTATTTAATCAATTTTTGCTTGTTAATTCTTTGCATATTTTTAGAAACTATCTCACAACGTTTTCTCCAGGTATTGTTCTCAGCTTCTGTTTTCAGAATATTTTGAAATTCAAGAGAGTCTTTTAATTGGATTGCTTTCTTTATGTTGTTCACAAACTCAGTTTCGTTTTCAGCAATTAAAACTGATTTGTATTTTTTGCATTCAGGAATTGCAGTAGAAACTACCGGAGTCCCAATTGCAAAGTACTCAAAAAGTTTAACAGGCGAAATTGTAATAGTTTTTTTGTTGATGTTTAGAGGAAGCATAGCCAAAGAAAAGTGTCGCGTATATGCAGGTAGTTCATGATAGTGTTTTTTACCTAATATTTTTATATTTGATGATGCTTTTGATGCAAACTTATTTAGACTTCCATCGAAATCCGGACCAATTAAAAGGAAAGTAAAATCATTTAATTTATTTGCAACATTCAGTAATAGTTTATAATTGATCTTCCATTCAGAAATTATTCCATAGTAGGCAATAATTGGTTTTCCCGATTTTACGATATCTGCAATATCATCAGGGATAGGTAGTTTTTCTAAAACTAGAAAATCTTCAATTGTGACAGCATTCGTTATCAATAAACTGTCTGGACGTATTTTTTCAATATCTTCTTTTAAAGAATCTGCTGTTGCAAAAACCAGATCTGCTCTTTTCAGGGCTTCAAAATGATTATTTCTTAGTCTTCTATCGTAATGTGTTAAAATTTCAATATTATCAGCATAATCATAAATGAATTTTGGTGATAAAAATCGCTTTAAATCATCAAAATGCTCAGGCCACCACATATAAATCCATGCATTTTCAATTTTAGTAAGTATCCTAATGTCCGAACATAAAAAGAGATTATCTTTTATCTTTTTTAAACCTCTAACTTCATCTCCTCCAATATCTTTTGTGAGATAATAGACAGTCCAACCCATTGAATAAAGTGTTTTTGCAAATTGTTGTTGTCTTTGAACCATATCATTCCAACCAATTGCCGGTAACATAATAAAAGTATTTTGGCCATTAGAATTTTCTAAATAATGTGGTTTCCCAAATTGTATATGGTGATTGCTCAATCTATACCGCAGTCTTTGTAGCAAAACGGGAGGACGAATACTTAGTTTTTCTATAATAAGAATGCAAACATTAAGTTTGAAAACTATACATTTTAGAAAAATATTTACAAATATATATATTATGCTATGTAAAAACTTCATTTCAAAATCTCTAAACAATAAAACTAATTGAAATTTTTTAATCATAAAACCAAAAAAAAAATAATGTTAGTGAAAAGTGTAAATATTATCAGTTGAAAAGTGTAAAATATATACAGTATATATGCCTATGTATTATTTAAAAAAATATTAAAAAATATATGCTTTCAATTTTGGCAATCACTTACAATTTTTCTAAATTTACAAAGAGTTATTGAAGAGAAAAAAATATTTTTCACGTGGGAGGCATTGTCTGATTGTTAATTTGCTTACAGTCAGCATTTTACATTTAGTATTACTTTAATTATTTATATCTACTATGAAGAAGATTTTACTTTTATTATGTGGTGTATTGTTTACACTTTTTATATTTGGTCAGGAAGTTGAATGGGTAACCCAATTAGACCAATTAAGTTCTGACAGCTTTCAGGATAAAGTTAGAGTTCATGATGTGGCTGCAGATGGTGATGGTAATGTTTATGTTACCGGAACATTTCGTGGTATTTGTGATTTTAATCCCAGTGCTGCTGGAGGTGAGTTAACATCATATTATGGTTCTTGGTATAGTGAAGATCCTTATATTGCGAAATATGATGCTGATGGGAATTACCTGTGGGCACAACATATCATTGGTCTGCAGGGGCTTGGAGCTGGAAACTCTTTAGCTGTTGATAAGGATGGTAATGTATATGTTGCCGGTAAACAATATGTAACAGATTTAGCATTGTTTTTAACAAAATATTCTCCTAGTGGTACCCAAGAGTATTATTATGCAATGGAGGGTTACGAAACATCTGTACAAGCTAACATTATTACTCTTGATGGAAGTGGGAACTTATATTTCTTTAGTAGATTTGAGGAGCCTTTTGGCGGAGGAGTTGTTGACCTTGACCCAACTGCAGGTGTTGATAATCATAATGCTGTTGGAGATTATGACGCTTATATTGCTAAATTTACAGCTTCTACAGGTGCTTATCAATGGGGAATATCATTTGGTGGTACTGGGTATGAAGAACCATATGATATTGAAACAGATGGAACTTATGTTTATGTATGTGGAGGGTTTCCTAATACAGTCGATTTTAATCCAGGTGCCGGTGTAAATAACCTAACATCTAATGGTAATACTGATATTTTTGTTGCAAGGTACTTATGTAGTACAGGAGCTTATAATTATGCTTATTCATTTGGTGGTACATCATATGATCGTGGTTATAATATTGCATTGGAAGATACATATCTATACTTTGCTCTTCAATATACCGGGACAATTGATTTTGACCCAACTGGAGCAACATATAATTTAACCTCAGCTTCCGGTGGTACAGTTTCCTCATATCCACTTTTAAGAATGAATAAATCTACTTTAGCTGTTGATTGGGGATATAACACGCCCTTTGGTAATGGAGTGCCTGCATTGGAAACATTCAAGAATGGTGTATTAATGTCCAGAACTATACCAACAGGAACGTTTGACTTTGACCCAGGAGCGGGGACAAGTAATCTAACAAGCAATGGTTGGACAGGTGGTGTTTTATTCTTAGATGAGAATCAGAATTTTCAATGGGCAGTTAGGGCTGCAGAGCCTGCAACATCTTCGTACTATAAGGCTCTTTGCGTTGATAAAGATGATACAGGTTTCTTTTTTGGAACTGATTTTGCCACATCTGCTGATGTTGACCCAGACGGTAATACAATTTCTTTAACAGAGGGCTCTTATGGTGATGATGCTTTTATTTCTCACTGGATAACTTGTGAACCATCTGTTGCACCAACTTCAGCAATTGTTAGTCCAACAAGTGTGTGTCAATCGACTCCAACAAATTTAACATTAACAGCCTCAGGTGGTTCACTTGGTACAGGTGCTGTAGTTGAATGGTATAAAGACGGTTGTGGTAATACATCGGTAGGTACAGGAAACCCATTGGTTGTATCACAAACACTAAGTTCATCAACAACATATTATGCAAGATATGAGGGTGATTGTGGAACAACTACATGTGCTTCAACAACAGTTTCTGTTTATACAGAGTCAACAGCACCAACATAAATATCAGGAACTACGACAATTTGTCCTGGTGATAATACAACATTAACAGCTGTCGGAGGTACTAGTGGTACAGGTGCTACATACCAATGGTATGCAGGTGGATGTGGTTCAGGCGCAGTCCTCGGAACAGGAGTT
>PKTB01000026.1 GCA_002869385.1 Marinilabiliales bacterium | reverse complement strand
ACCGTTAGCCACAAGCTTAAAAGCACTGCAATATGAAACTCAAAGAATATATAAGAACTGTAACTTTACCAAATCTGAGTTATCACATTGAGTATTCAAAACTCTTTGAGAAACAATATGATAATTTAACAGAAAAAATCATTCCTTACACTTTTGATGAAAAGCCAATTGCACTTTATTGTTGGAAGAATGAATTTGATGAGTTTATTGAACTTCTAAGAAATAAAAGGTTAACATATAAAGACAAAATTGTTGGTGAGAATGATAATTTTGACTTCTTAATTGAATATAGTAAATATTTTGAACAAGGATTTGATTCTATCAATTACGACACACCTATAAGTGTAATAATTTCACACATTCCATTTTGTACAACTCTGAACTGTATTTATCCTGAAAATCCAAAAAAGCCCTTCGTTTTAGGGAGAAAAGCTCCAAATAGCAAACCATGTATAGCTGGAAACAGACCAGTTACCTTAGACTATCTTACAGGGCAAGGAATATTAGCATCAAAGACAGTAATAAATAATCCGAAATCAAGGATACTGAAGAATCCACAAAAAACAGCCTATTCAGATGGGGTTATGTTTAAATCTATTTTTCAAATAATTGAAAGATATCCTGAGTTTAAAGAACAATTCTCAATAGAAGAAAAACAAAATGAAACATTTGTTGAAATACTTTTAAAAGGAGTTCATGAAATCCAGAACCAAGATGTAAAATGTGAGGGTATTAGAATAATAAAGAATACTCCGAAAAAAAGTGAAGAATCATTCAGAGATTGGTTCAAAACCTTTTTAACATGTAAATATGAATCTGTAAATTCAGAGTCACCTAAAGGTAATGGCAGAATAGACTTGAAAATTGAGGACAAAAGTATTGGAACTAAGATAATTGAATTCAAAGGTTGGTGGAACAAGGACAAAAATGTCGTTCCAAAACAAATTCTAAAATACTTAACAGATTTTGAAAAGTATGGTTACATTATAATGATAAATCATTGTAAAAGTAAAAAGATTGATGAAGAATACTTAAACTTGATTATGACAGAAGAAATGGGTTTCGTAAAAGGTTCTTATGGTGTGAAAGAAATGGAGAATTCTGGTTTTACCTATTACTTAACGAAACATGATGATCAAATTAGAATAAAAACTCTATGTCATATCATATTAAATGTCTACTAAAAGCCAGTGGCTAACAACACCTATATGTAATGCGAAAAGCGGCTGTAACCGTTCGTGAGTCACGCTTTCGTTCACCGCCAAATTTTTTGATTTGGCTTTTACGATAAAATTTAAAAACAAAATAAAAAAATCTGGCTTAGTAGGAACTCTTACGAAGGAATCGCTATTCCTTTTTCGCACTCCACATAGCTGCAACCGTTAGCGTCAAGTGTAAAACCCCACTTTATGAAAGGAACTCTAATAATAATTTTTTTGTTTCATGCTGTATTTAGTATTGGACAACAATCATTTACTTTTTTTGGTAAAGTAATGTTGTGTGATTCTAAAATAATTGGAAAAATATATCACAACGATAAGGAAGTCAAAAACAAACTAGTATACTCATATTCTGACGACAAAGAAGCAACGTTCTTAATTGCACAAATTCATGTCTATCACCACAATACTTTAGTGCAAAGTGTTGAAACTGATACAACTGGCAGATTCATTATTAATGATGTAGATTTTGATAATCTTGATTTTCAAATCTCAATCAATGAATTTATAAAAAAAGACTTCAACTTGACTTCTATCGACCTAGTACAAAACAAATATTTCATTTTTTGTTTATCAGATTCCATATGGCAAAAAAAAGTAAATACAACCTTGAGAAATAAAATAGGTTACAGTGCAGAAAAAGCAAAAGAAGACATAAAAAACGGTAATATATATTTTCTAAATTTAATTCCTGGAGATGGAGGTTTAAATAATACAGAAATAAAATACCTAGAAAATCTATTTGGGTTTAAATATATTTATGCTTCTCCTGAGGTTAATGATTATGAATTACTGTATGAAGTCGAAAACGAATATAACTCAGTAATGTTTGAATATCTTGATAGTACATGTAACTGTAATTTTTACGATGAATACAAAAATGAAGCTATCAAATTAATAAGAAACAGACATGACTAACAAAACACCTGTCGCTAACAACACCTATATACCATGCGGGGTTTTATGCGGGTAATTCTGGCAGTCACATTTCCGTTCCACCGCCAAATTCACAATTTGGCTTTTACAAATGAATAAATTAAAATCAAAATAGTAAATTTGGCTTCGCAGCAACTTTGACCGTGGTCTCGGGACTCCTGTCCCGCACGGTACATAGCTGCGACCGTTAGCAACCATTTCACACACAGAATCAACATGCAAAAACAGACATACATTTTTCTCTTTTTAATCCTAATTTTAATAGCTGGACTAAATTCCTGTACGATTGAAAAACGTTCATATCAACCGGGTTACTACGTTGATTGGCATAATGTAAATAGAAAATCAGATGCTAATCCTGAAAATAATTCAGTTGAACAACAAGAAACAGCTTCTTACGAAAATAAAATAAAGAAGAATAATGTTGAAAAAATCGAAGATTTTATTCAACCTATAGCTATTCAAAAAATTGAACCTGTTTATGCTTCCAATAACGAAAACATCAATGATATTGAGGTAGTAAACACTACTGATCAAAACAGTACCTTGACTAGAAACCCACAAAAACATGAAGTAATAATAGAAGACACAAAAGTATTATCTGGCAATACAGGAGAAAAAGAAATGCATTGGTCAACAAAAGCTGGTTTTATTTTAAGTATTCTGTCTACGTCAGCAATTATAGGTTCATTTTTAGATGGACTTATGCTCTATCTTTTCTTAACTTTAGTTTGATACTCGCTAGCTATTTTGGGAGTAATATTCTCATTAACTTCTTTAATAATAATACTGTTAAATCCAGAAAAATATAAAGGTTTAGGACTTACTATTGCAAGTTTAGCACTACAGTTAATATCCTTGTTATTCATATTACTAATGACATATCATTGGTAAAAAAACGGTTGCTAACAACACCTATATACCATGCGGGGTATATAGGTAAAATAAAGGCAGTCGCGTTTCCGAACCACCGCCAAATTCACAATTTGGCTTTTACGAATGATTAAATTAAAATCAAAATAGTAAATTTGGCTTCGCAGCTAATTTGACCGTGGTTTCGGGACTACTGTCCCGCACGGTACATAGCTGCGACCGTTACCGCCAAGTTGAAAAACCATTGCAGTCTAAATGAATTTTTGTATATTACACTCTAAATGAAGAAATATATCATATTAATAATTCTGATTTCTGGATTTACTCTAGAAGCATCAACTCAAACATGGGATGATAATTTTGTTGGTATAGATAGTCTTTATAATAGTTTAGGTGGAGCAATTAGCATATACGATTTCTATAATTCTGGAGATTCGGTTATTTATCTTGCAGGTTCATTTAGTAAAATAAATACACTTGAAGCACATGGAATTGCAAGTTGGGATAAGACAGAACCATCTATTTATGAGGAAGGGATTGATAACGGTTTTATTTATAAAGCAATTGTCTATAGGGATACTTTGTATATTGGAGGGTCATTCCCGAGTGTTAGTGAAAACCCTGATACCAGAGGGGGTGCAATATGGAATGGTACGAATTGGCAAGGAACATCGATAGGTGGTTTCAGTACATATGTTGAGGACTTTTGTATCTATAATGATATGCTGATTGTAGGTGGTAGGTTTACACAAATTGGTGACGAGGTTTTTTATAAAATTGCTGCTTATGATGGTGTAAATTGGCTAAATATAGGCTATATGGGAACATGGGTTTCATCAATAACGGTTTTTAATAATGAGCTATATGTTGGCGGTTACTTTGGCTTACGTAAATATCTTGGTGGGACAGAATGGGAGGATTTTGAGGTAGAACCCAATGGTTTTGTTTTTGCTTTGGATACAGATACAATAAACAGCTTTATGTTTGTTGGAGGACAGTTTTCAGCAGTTGGTGGTGAAACTTCACATGCAGTTGCAATGTGGGATGGTTTTAACTGGAATGCTCTAGGAGATTATAATGGGACAACAGCATGGCATCAAGCACTGGAGATCTACAGAGGAGAACTTTATACAGGTACAGGTATGTATTATACAGAGGAAGATGAATATCGTACGTTTATTACTAAATGGAACGGTGAGAGTTGGGATAGTATTGGTGGAGCTTTTTCGGATAATATCTTTGCACTTGAAATATTTCGTGATACATTGTATATTGGCGGTGGCTTTCAAACATGGGATAGTGTCCCCAATGGAGAAAGAATACGCTCAAAAGGAATGGTAAAACTTTACATGCCAGACAATGGTTGTGATTACCTAAAACCACGCATTAACACTTACGCAGATACTTTTTATCTTGAGGGTGGTGAAGTTGATGTGAATTTATATAATAATAACCCTTATGCAGATACATGGGAGTGGGATTTTGCAGACTCAGGAGCAGATAATGTAAAAGACCCAGTACATACTTACACAGAGGTTGGCGAATACAATGTACAAGTCACAGTTTCGCAAGATGGCTGTATAAAATCTGCTGAGAAAACAATTTATATTGAGCTTTGTAATGATATACCAGAGTTTGAACAGATAGAGATGCAAGTATTCCCTAACCCAAGCAGTAATGGGTTTACTGTTAAAACGATACTACCCAATTACCAAAATGTAGAAATAAAGATAGCAGGTGTAAACGGGCATTTAAAGGATATTATTCCTGTTACAAGTGAAACAACTACTATTCCAACAAAAGGTTGGAAACCCGGAACTTATATTTGTAATTTATTTGTCGACAGAAAACTAGTCAAAGTCGAAAAATTGATATTTCAACCATAATAGAGGGTATCGACAACAACCAGGCGGTAACAACACCTATATGTAATGCTCTTTTGGAGGGAAAATTTCATTTGTCTCCTATCCTATCTATCGCCAAATCTTTCAATTTGGCTTTAAACAGAAAAACTAAAACAAAATAAAAAGCTTTGGCTAAGTGCGAACTTGACAGGACAAATCTATTCCTTGTCGCACTACACATAGCTTTGACCGTTAGCGCCAATTAAACACACAATATGAGAACACTATTATTAACAGCATTCATATTAATATCAAGCTATTTATTAGCAAGCGAACCAATATATTTAGAATCAAAGGTTTTCAAATGTTGGTAACTGAATAAAAACTATTCTCTAACAGTAATTCCAGAAGAATCAAAAAATTGGTATGATTTGGAGCCAACCCCTTCGGCAATTGCTGTTGTTACTAGAAAAGGAGAAAAGGAACCGTTATATTTTTTCAAACTAACCTATGAAAATTGGTCTGACTATATCATTTCAGATACAGGAGAAACGGTTGTTCAATTAATTAGCTATGGTTACAATAAGAAATTGGATGATGGAACAGTAGTTTCTGTGTCATTTTCTGAATTAAATGTATTTCGAAATGGCAAACTAAAAAACAAAATTTCTCTTGATTTTGATTTTTGCACTTATTCTACAAAGACGATGTACCAAAATCCAGTATTAAATATAAAAGACTCAAAATATTTAAATCTAATTGATGATAGTCTATATGTAATTTCTGACAATTCTATTTACAAAATTAATCTTATCAATGGTGAAGCATCAATAGCAAGTTATGAAATTAAGCTAAAAGCATATAAATATAAACGTAAGAAAACTACACCAAAGTTTCTTCGTAAATATAAATACTATAATGAACGTTTAATTAAAAAATCTGACATTTAAAATAACAAAAAGATTTCTGAAATAAATAACAGGCGATAACAACAGCTATATACCATGCGGAGTTTTATGCGGGTAATTCTGGGAGTCGCATTTCCGTTCCACCGCCAAATTTTGTAATTTGGCTTTTATGAAAAATAATTTAAAATCAAAATAACAAAATTCGGCTCATAGCGTGTAAGATAACGGATTCGCGATTCCTTTTCCGCACAGTACATAGCTGCAACCGTTAGCAAACATATAAACAGACAGACACATCATGAAAAAACAATCATACTTTTTTCTTTTTGTAATCCTAATACTAATAGTTGGATTAAATTCTTGTACTATTGAAAAACGTTCATATCAACCTGGCTATTACGTTGATTGGCATAACTTAAATAGAAAATCAAATACTAATCCGGAAGATAAGTCAGTTGAACAAAAAGTAACAGCATTTCACGAAAAGGAAGTCAAAGAAAATAATGTTGTTAAAATCAAAGATTTTAATCAACCGGAAGTTATTCATGGAATTGAGCCAGTTTTTTCTTCTTCTGATGAATCTTTGAATAATGTTGAAATAATAAAATTCACTAATCAAAAAAAGACAGTTTCTTCCAATATAAGAAAAGAGGAATTAGAAAGTTATGAATCTTTAATAAAAGAGAAAACAACAAAATCGTCAGACACAATAAACACACACAGAAAAGTACATTGGGCAGCAATTCTAGATTTAATTTTATGCATAATTGGATTGGGTTTAGGACTATTAATTATACTAGATTTTATTCCAAGTTTAGGATTTTTCATATTCTGTATGTTATACAGTACGATCTTTGTTAATGCCGGAGGTTTTTTTTCACTTATTGCATTATATTTTATACTAATGAAACCAGAAGAATATAGAGGAATATGGCTTATTATTGCGAATATAATAATTGTTATGTTTTTCTGGGGCTACTACTTTTCATTAATATTTTGATATTTATCCTTAAATTTAACTTATAAAAAATGGTTGCTAACAACACCTATCCGCCATGGCGGATGCGGAGTTTTATGCCGGTAATTCTGGGAGTCACATTTCCGTTCCACCGCCAATCCGCCGCGGCGGATGGCTTTTATGTAAAATAATTTAAAATCAAAATAACAAAATTCGGCTCACAGCTCATCCGATAGTGGATTCTCCACTCCCATTTCGCACTCCACATAGCTGCGACCGTTAGCAAACATATAAACAGACAGACACATCATGAAAAAACAATCATACTTTTTTCTTTTTGTAATCCTAATACTAATAGTTGGATTAAATTCCTGTACAATTGAAAAACGTTCATATCAACCTGGGTATTACGTTGATTGGCATAACGTAAATAGAAAATCAAATACTAATCCGGAAGATAAGTCAGTTGAACAAAAAGAAACAGCATTTCAAGAAAAGACAACCGAGGCAAATAATGTTGATAAAATCGAAGATTTTGATCAACCAGAGGCAATACAAGAATATGAAACTGTCTATGCCTCAAATGACGACAACTACGAAAATATTAATATAGTAAATTCAAAATCTACAGAGAGTTTTTGCAAAATAAAAAACAACACATTTGAACTAAAAAAAGATATTCAGAGTCCTAATAACAAGGTTTTATCTGGAAACCAGAAGGCAAAAATTGGCTTCACTCTAAGCCTTTCTGCATTAATTACCCCCATTTTTACAGTTCTTCTATATTCATTTCCAGCACTACAAATATCGCTTCTAATACTCAGCTTATGCCTTGCAATTGGAGGTTTGATATTTTCAAACAATGCTATTAAAATGTTAGACAAAGAAGGTTTAGTTGTTGGTAGACGTCTTGCAAAAGCTGGCAGGATTATCAGTGGGACTCTAATATTTATAGCAATAGCCTACATGATAATAACAGGTCTAACTATACTAATGCTGTTGATTATGTATGCATTTTAATAGAAAAAAACGTAGGCATAACAACACCTATCCGCCATGGCGGATGCAGGGTATATAGGTAAAATAAAGGCAGTCGCACTTCCGAACCATCGCCCATCCGCCGCGGCGGATGGCTTTTACGAATGAATAAATTAAAAACAAAATAGAAAATTTGGCTTCGCAGCTTATTCGACCGTGGTCTCCTCAGATAACTATCGGAGTACTGTCCCGCACGGTACATAGCTGCGACCGTTAGCCACTATTTCACAAACATAATCAACATGCAAAAACAGACATCCTTTTTCCTTTTGTTAATCCTTATTCTAATAGTTGGATTAAATTCTTGTTCGATTGAAAAACGTTCATATCAACCTGGTTATTACGTTGATTGGCATAACGTAAATAGAAAATCAAATGATAATCCAGAGGATAAGTCAATTGAATTGAAAGAGACTACTTCTCACGACAAGAAAGCCAAAAATAATAATATTGATAAAATCAAAGATTTTAATCAAGATGAAACTATTTCAGAACTTGAACCTACTTATGCATCCAATGATAATAACGTAAATTATTTTCAAGAAACTGCAATAAATAATAAATTCAACTATTCAAATACACAATATCAAGAAGATGCATACATAGTTTCAAAATCTAAAAAAGAGACTATCAATACAAAGGCATCAACTTCAAAAGACACAAAAATTCATATTGCAGCTATCATTGCAATAATTTTCACAACAGCAGGATATGGTATATGGCTTGTACCTGCTTTTATCCCGACTACAGGTGCATTGGCCATTTGTGTTACTATAAGTTTGTTATCTATACTTTTAGGATTTATTTTTGCATATGCTGTATTAGCTGATATTAAATATTATCCTGAAAAATATAGCGGACATACTCTTGCTAAAGTCGCGTTAGTATTCTGTATATTTTATGCTGCTGCAATTATTTTAGGAATCAGACTTTTTTAAATTTCTTTTACACGTAGGATAGCACTAAAAAAAAAACAGCACCTAACAACACCTATCCGCCATGGCGGATGCGGGATATATAGGTAAAATAAAGGTAGTCGCACTTCCGAACCACCACCCATCCGCCGCGGCGGATGGCTTTTACACATGAATAAATTAAAATCAAAATAGTAAATTTGGCTTCGCAGCTTATTCGACCGTGGTCTCCTCCGATAACTATCGGAGTACTGTCCCGCACGGTACATAGCTGCGACCGTTAGCAACAATCGAAAAAAACTTGCGCACAATACCAATAATTGGTATCTTTGTAAAAAACATAAACAATTATGGCTAAAAATACATCAATACTACTCGGAGACTATTTTGATAATTTCATTAATCAGCAAATAAAGTCTGGTAAGTTCTCATCCGCAAGTGAAGTTGTTAGAGCAGCTCTTAGACTTTTTGAATATGAGCAATCAAAGAAATCAGAACTTATTAAAGAATTAAAGAAAGGTGAGAAATCTGGTTTTGTAAAAGATTTTGACCGTGATACTTTTCTTAAAAGCATTCACGAAAAACACCTTCCAGCATAATGAAATACAAAATAAGTCTCTTGGCAAGCCAAGATCTTGAAAATATTTGGTTTTATACATTTGAAAACTGGTCGGCTGAGCAAGCGGACAGATATCTAAATTTAATTCTAGATGAAATAGAATATGTCGCAAAAAAACCAAAATCTGGGATAGATTGCAGTTCAGTCAGGAAAGGATATTACAAAACCAAAATCAAATCTCATCTTATCTTTTATAAAATTGAAAAGAAGAGTAACATTGTTGAAATTATCAGAGTTTTACACCAAATGATGGATATAGAAAATAGATTAAACGACTAAAAAACGGCAGTTGATAACAACATCTATCCGCCATGGCGGATGCGGGGTATATAGGTAAAAGTAAGGAAGTCGCTTTTCCGAACCACCGCTAATAAAAAAAAAACAAGCTATCTGAATAAAAACCTATTTAAGTTTTGTTACTTTGTAAGTAATAATTCTTTTACAGAAAGTTTTACATGAAAAAACCTGTTTTTAATATCATCTTTTTAATCAATATGTGCTTAATAAGCAATCTTGGTTTTTCAACCAATTATTATGTTGATGCAATCTCAGGAAGTGATTCTTATGATGGAACTTCTCCGACTCTTGCATGGGAAACAATAGATAAAGTGAATTACGTTGTTTTTCAACCGGGAGACAGTATCCTATTTCACAGAGGCCAAAGCTGGACAGGTAATATATTTATCAATTATACTGGTAGTTCGAGTCAACCTATCGTATTCTCTTCTTATGGATCAGGTGATTATCCTACATTGAAAGGTAGTACTGAAGCTGATTCAACAAATTATTGGATTTATACTGGAAATAATATATGGGAATCTGTGATATCCTTTAATGAAGAAATATCAGTGCTTTTTTATAATACAAATGATTCATTGCCTTTGAGAGCAAAGAAAGAAAGTGTTCTAAGCAGTCTTGATAATCTATGGGAATTTTACTATGATCCAGTTTCACATAAAGTAAGTATTTATTCGCCTTCTGACAATCCTGCAGATCTAGCTGATGGAATAGAGATTGTTCAATATTACTGTGGTATTCATATAGAAGACGTTTGTAGTCATATTACCATTTCAAAGTTCAGACTTAAATATTATACTAACGATGGGATATATGCATATAATCCAGGTGCAGGCTTAATTATCGATAGCACAAATATTTCGAATGTTGGTGGATCAGGTTCGGATATTTTTCATGGGAATGGGATATTCATTCATTTTCTTTATTCAAATGATACAATTACCATCATTAATAATGAGACATATAATATCTGGAATATTGGGATTTTTGTTCCGGCAGGACCATCAACAATATCAACACTTTATGGGAGTCGGATATGTAATAATAATCTAATTATGACAGGCGGTAGTGCTATTGGTGTAAGATATTCCACCGGAGTTGAAGTATCTGATAATAATATTTATAAAGCATCTGTATATATTCCTGATCGTTGCGGGATAGGATTGGAAAACTGCGATTATTTAATTGTCACCAACAATACTATTTCAGAAGCTGTTGATGATTTTTCCAGTCCATATAGCGGATGGCTTTCTGCCGGCATTTATACATTCGGGGTTAGTCATAGCAAGTTCTATTACAATATTGTTTCTGACGGAATGGTTGGGATTCATTTAGATGATGATGATGGGACCTACGGATATACTTCTACCGCAAACGAGGTGTGCTATAACCTCTGTTATGACTTTATCGGAATTGGTATTATGATTGAACAGGAAAATGATAGTACATTAGTTTATAACAATACTGTTTACAATTGTCTGTATGCTGGTATATCATTCAGAGGAATGTGGGCGGGTAATTCCGATCATTGTTCGGTTAAAAATAATATCGTATTCAATCCTGAATATTCTAATAATGTCGTTGAAATTGCAAATATTGGAATTGATTTTAAAATGGATTATAACTGCTTTTACCATGCTGATCCTTCAGCAAATCTAATTCACTGGATCGGTAATAACTATTTATCTTCGGATTTCAATTCTTATCAGAATATTTCTGGTCAGGATAGTAACTCTTTAATTACTAATCCACTTTTTGTCAGCCCCAGCTTAGATGAGTTTGCTTTAAACTCATCCTCTCCATGTATAGACGCAGGAACACACATTGGACTTGACACAGATATTACAGGACAGTCAGTACCCATTAATGCAATGGTTGATATTGGGGCTTACGAGTATAATAGTGTAACTGGCAATATCATACCAATTCCTGACGAAGCAAAATTACCTCTCTTAGTATCTCCAAATCCATTTTCTTCAGGAACAACTATTACTATTAATGAAAATTTGAATGATGCAATGCTGAGAGTTTATAATTCCAATGGTAAACAAGTAAAGCAAATGAATAATATTTCAGGGCAAATGATAATCTTGCATCTTGACAATTTACCTAGCTGGTTGTACTACATTCAACTATCATCAGAAAACGTACATTATCCTATGTGTAAATTAGTACTAGTTGACAATTGAGCCGAATAATAATTAATTAAAACATGGTGGTAACAGCACCTATCGGCAATGTCGCAAAGCATTACAAATAAGACCCTTACGCTTATTATAGAAGCTTCTGGTTTTCAATCAGAAACAATAATGCGTCAAAACCCATAGCTGCGATCGTTAGCAACCATTTTGACCCGTCCTAAAATCTGGCTACACAATATGTAGTAAATTATGTATAAAAATGATGGAATTACAAAACCTTACAGTGAAAACTAGAAATAAGGATTTTGAGCCAACAACTAAACCAGTAAATAATCTTTACATAAATTATAATTTTACTTATTTAAACCATTGTTTCAAAGCACTATCATTCTAATTGCAACACTTTTACAAAACAATGATTACATCCTACCAAAGAGCATTTAAACAATATTTAGTACAGTTTACGCCACTTTTGGTTCTTATTGAATTTTTTCTCATATTTGTGTCAACACTAAAAACCAATATTATGAAAAAGTTATACCTTATTAGCATCATGCTACTAATTTCCTTTATTTCTTTTGGGCAGAAAACATGGACAGGTTCAGCTGACAACAACTATCACAATCCTGCAAATTGGGATCCGAGTGGAACACCAACTGCTTCTGATGTTGTCGAGATCCCTTATGGTTCACCAACATGTGAAGTGTCTTCAGAAGGAGGCACAATTACTTTTGAACATATTACAAATCTAGGCACCTTATCATTTCAAGATGGTGGCAATCACAGAATAGTTGACCATACTATAGAAAACGTTGGCACTATGAATTTGAATGGAACATTAACAGTTGCTGATAAAAATCAATCAGGTTATCCAGTTCTGTTTAATTATGGGACGATTCAACCAAATGATGGGGCATTAAAATCAGTTTTAGAGTTTGATGCAACACAAGATGAAAGTCCTGAAGAAAACACAGGTATGAGCTTTACTAACGAAGGGTTTGTTAAAATCTCATCTTTAATCGGTTCAATTAATTCTTTATATAATAGTGAGGATGGAGTTATAGTGTGCGATGACCAATTAGAAACACCCCATGGAGATAATATGATAAATATAAAAGCAATTGATGTATTTAATGAAGGAGGTATTACTGGAGGAACTAATCATGGGGTTGATGTTTCAATTATTGCAGATCAAGAATTTAGAAATACTGGTACTATATTAGGAGGTCACGTAACAGACAATCCAAATGCCGATTTATGGGATGGCGGGAGTGTTATTTTAAGTGCTGTACACCTTCAAAATTCTGGCACTATCCGAGGAGGAGCCGGTGGACAGACTGCTTTTGGCGGTAAAATCACGATTAGTGGAACTACAAAAATTTATAATACTGGTACTATAGAATCAGGCTATTCCCATGGTGGCTATAAAGAAATTTTACCTAATGATGTTACACTTAGTGCGGATAGCGTTATTTTAGATCATGCAGATAATATGATTAGTGGTTTTGATATAACTGTTACTGCAGAAGATATTGTAATTAAAAATCTTAATGGATTTGCTTCAATTATATCCGAAAACGATTTAACATTATATACAATTCCTGGTGGAACAATTGATTTATCAGGCTTACATGTTACAGATGCGATCTTTTCTCTGGGTGCAATTTATATGTATAGTGATAACATTATTCCTCCAACAGAAGGTATAGGTGAGGTTTGCGACCCAGATCCTACAACTGATGTAGCTGACGATTCATATATTTCAGGTCATATTCAACCATTTGCTATTGCAGCGGCACAGAACAGCAATGGTACAGTTAGCGTTTATTTAAACAACAACAGCACAGATAGTCAGGTATTAACATGCGATATTAGTTCAGAACTAGGTTGGGTTAGTAATCAGCAAATAAACACTGCTTCAATTTTGCCTTTTGAAAATGACAGCATTGAGATTAATTACAATATTCCAGTTTTAACAGAGGATGCTATTGATGTTGTCGAATTTATTCTAAGCATTAACGGAACCGAGATTGACACAACTTACTCATATATTAGTAGTCTTGTCTCTTCAACCAATATTTTTGAACCTACACAAGAATTTAATCAGGTTTATCCAAATCCATTTAAAAATTATTTTTCAGTAGGTATTCAGGATAAAGATGATTTTACAATTGAAGTTATAGACAAAACAGGTAAAGTTGTGTTTATTAAAGAATGTAATAAATTTGAGAACAAAATAATTATGGGAGATGAATATAGGCCAGGAGTCTATTTCATTAGAACTATTAAAGAAAACAAGGTGTATTTATCTAAAATTGTGAAGATTTAATAAAATAGCGTTCGGGACTATATATTTGTATGAAAATATTGGTTTCATTGGGGATACAATATTTCAATTTATTGAAGATGATTTTGAAAATCAAAAATTAGTCAATTTTTTGAAGAATATAGACATTCCACTATACCCAAATATGTCAGCAGAAAAAATCTTTTCAGTACTTGGGAAACCGAAAAAAACTGAAAGCTATGTAGAGGACAGGATAACATATGAATTTCTTTTTGAGGGGAAAGAAGCATACTATATTTCATGCACAGTTATTAATGATATTGGATTGTCATATCTAACAATAATGAATACCATAAAATCCATAAATAGTTTAAAGAACAAATAATATTACTCTTTTATCGTATTCAATGCCAGCTGATAACAACACCTATATACCATGCGTAGTTTTATGCAGATAATTCTGTTAGTCTCATTTCTGCACCACTGCTAAATTTTGCAATTTGGCTTTCAAAAAATGAAATAATAAAAGATTACACTTATCTTTGTATAAAACCCCTGATATGGTGTTTAAATATAGAACTTAATCATATGTTTAAACTGTAAGCATATTTCAGGACAAGACATAATTAGTAAATATAATAATATGAATAAAGTTTTCCTTCTTTTTATTGCACAAGTAATGATTGTTTTTTCTGTTTTCGGTCAAATAACTTTTCAGGAAAGAATTAGTGGTGATGAAACTGAATTTGGAGAGTCAGTAAAACAAACCTCCGATAATGGTTATGTAATAGCCGGTTGGACTTCAAGTTTTGGTGCTGGTAATTATACATATGATGCATTATTGATCAAATTTTCGAGTTTAGGTGTTATTGAATGGGCTAAAATGTATGGTGGTGCAGATCAGGAAAGGATTTTCTCCGTACAGCAAGTTAGCGATGGTGGATATATTTTGGCAGGAATTACAAAAAGTTTTGGGCCAGATGATTCCGAAGACTTTCTTCTAATAAGAACAAATAGCGTTGGCGATACTATATGGACTAAAATATATGGAGATTTAAGCATCAACAAGGAAGATTTGGCATACTCTGTAATTGAAACGACTACCAATGATTTTGTAGTTGTAGGATGTTCTAGTGATTGGGAGGCATTTGTTATAAAAGTAAACTCCTCAGGTAATTTATTATGGTCAAAAAAGTATGGTTATGGAAATTATTCGACCGATGAAGCATTTGATATAAAAGAAACAAATGATGGCGGATATATTATTGCCGGAAGAGCAACAGATTCAGAGGATGGGTACTATTTTGATGCGTTTTTACTAAAAACAGATATAAACGGAAATGTTGAATGGTTTAAAACATATGGTGAAATAATAGAAGATGATGCTGCACGATCAGTTATTCAAACATCAGACAATGGATACATATTGGTTGGTGAAACACAGAGCTACAATACCAATATGGATATACTTGTGATAAAAACAGATAGTTTTGGCACACCTATATGGGCAAAAACCTACGGAGGGGCAGCTTCAGATTATGGATATTCAATTAAGGAAAACGGAAGCGGTGGATACTTTATAGGAGGATATACTTATAGCTTCAGTGGTGACGAAGCATACATTATAAATATTAACAGCACAGGTAACACTATCTGGTCAAAGATATATGGTCTTAGCGGGGCAGCCTATATTTATGATATTCAAACAACATTTGATGGTGTAATTGTTTTTACAGGCGATTATGGTTCTGATATTTACTTTGGAAAACTAGATGGTGTTGGAAACAGTGGATGCAACCAAAACGATGTAATTACAGATGTTTAAATTATTACTCCTACAATTAAAAATCTAACAATTACTGGCTCTGGCGCAACTGAAAGCAGTGCCTCTCTTACAATTAGTAATCACACACCTTCGAATACAGTATTATGTTCAAACACAGATATTCTTCAGAATCAAGTTTGCATGAAACAGATAGTTTATCCAAATCCGGCTCATGATTACATCTACATTGAAAACATTGAGAATAACAAAACGCAAATTGAAGTTTATAATTCAACTGGACAAAAAATTATAGAAGCTTCAAATATGCAGAAGATTGATATTAGCTCTTTAACCCCGGGATTATATGTAGTGAAAATAAAAACTACAGGTAGTTATTTCAATTCAAAATCAATAAGAAGTAAATTTATTAAAAAATAAAAAAACTTTTCACAACAACACCTATCCGCCATAGCGGATGCGGGGTATATAGGTAAAAGTAAGGCAGTCGCATTTCTGTTCCATCGCTAAATTTCTAGTTTACTCACCCTAAGAATTTGACTTTTAACCCGGATTATATATTAGAATTTCGTTATGATAGCTGAAAGTATTATATCACGACCTATTCAAACTCATCTCTATGACTAATATAATTACGCCATTTTTCTATGCAAGCTTTCATATCATCAGGCAAGTCAGAATCATAATATACGTCCTCCCCTGTTAATGGATGTATAAAGCCAAGTGATTTAGCATGTAGTGCCTGACGTGGAAGCAGCTTAAAACAATTTTCTACAAACTGCTTATATTTTGTAAATGTAGTCCCTTTTAAAATCTTATCCCCACCATAATCAGCATCGTTAAATAATGGATGACCGATATGTTTCATATGGACACGTATCTGATGAGTTCTGCCTGTCTCCAAACGACATTCAATCAGATTAACATATCCAAGACGCTCAAGTACCCTATAGTGAGTTATTGCTTCTTTACCATACTCCCCATCAGGAAAAACATCCATTACTTTACGATTTTTCAGATTTCTCCCAACATGTCCGGTAATAGTTCCTTCTTCTTCGGGCAAATTCCCCCAAACCAGTGCAATATACGATCTTCTACAGCTATGATCAAAGAACTGTTTTGCTAATTTCTCGAGAGCTAGTTCTGTTTTAGCTATCACAAGCAAGCCAGTTGTGTCTTTATCTATCCTGTGTACTAGCCCAGGTCGCACCTCTTTGCCCTTAAACATAGGCAAATCACGAAACCTATATGCCAGTGCGTTAACTAGAGTTCCTTCAAAATGTCCCAGACTAGGATGAACCACCATACCTGCTTTCTTATTTACAATAACATACTGATCATCCTCATAAAAAATATCTAAAGGAATATCCTCAGGTACAAGCTCATGTTCTGTCTTTGGATAACTTAAAACAATACTTACAACATCACCTGGTTTAACCTTATAACTACTCTTAGAAGGTTTTTGATTTACTAGAACATTACCGGCATCAGCAGCATTTTGTATCCTGTTACGACTCGTTTGAGGCAACCTAGACACTAAGTATTTATCGAGTCGTATTGATTTCTGACCATCCTCAATAACTAATCTATGATGCTCAAAGAGCTCAGATTGTTCTATATCTTCGTTTTCTGGGGAATTATCAAACTCTTCCAAATGCATAGGCTATCTGATAATCAAAAGCTTTTTTGTTTTATAAACTGCAAATTCAGAATCTGGACGCACAAAATATGTCCCTGAATTTAAATCACCAATAAACATTCTTGATGTCTCATCAAAGTGTTTCACTAAACGACCTGTAGCATCATATATCGATAAACCTAATACAAATTCTTCAGCTGAAATATTTAAATAATCGTTTGCAGGATTAGGATATATATCAAAATCCATATTAGTCACTACCTGAGGTTTAAATGCAGCTTCGTCATAAACAAATCCAAAAACAGGTCTTACCATCATTGAACCGTTATATGAATGCGGCTCCCATGTTCCTCCAACATTATAAAAAATATGTGAACCTGAATCATTATTCATATCATAACCACAATTAAGCATGTCATCAGTTGTTTTGACCCAACCAATATAAAATGTTGTGTAAATATAAATGCTAGTATCTAAAGAATAGTACAAATACTGATTAACCTCATCAGCATAATATGGTTTTGCCCCTATTTTCTGAAAAATTGTATCTCCAGGTTCTCCGTTATCGTCATCCCAAATTGTTAAAAAGAAATAATTACGATTCTCCTCATTTAAAACCTGATTAAAATAAATATAAACTCCTTTAATAGTATCTGCTTTTAATGGTGTAAACTGAACTGCTAAACTTGAATATGCCGTTCCTTGACCAGAAATACCATATCCTTTTTCAGCTGTCCCATCATCATATGCATAATAATTATAAAATTCCTGATAATATCTGATTGTATCATTCCATCTATAAGGATAAGTCTCATCTGTTAAGTCAGTTTTTATATACCCTTTTATAAGGAACTTCGCAGAATCCTCAGAATCCGAATTAAATTCATATGGAATGTATCTTGTGTAATTTATCGTCTCCATTGGTAAAATATTTTCAGAATCATCCAACATTGAATATGTTGGTTCTGTACCATATTGATCTATTATTTCAACCTGACGATTAATATTCTTGGTATCCTCTCCATAAGTACTCTTGTATGAGAAAGTAAGTGAATCAACAACAATATCCTCTGCATATACTTTAAAATGATTCCATGGAACAGATTCAAATCCTTGCAATTTACTTCCAAAATTACTTATAAAAGCTACATCTTCAGCCAAAGTATCATTCATGGTACGAGCTGTATCGAGCTTCACATAATCTATATGCCACACATCGGTATTACTTACCCAACTTGGTTCATAGTTAGTACCTATGCTTGCATAATTCATAAAACGAAACTGAAACCCCTTAACAAGATATTCTTCTTCTGTAATTGGAACCATAACAATCTGAAAAGTATCCATCACCTCTCCGCCTTCCACATTCCAAACACTTGTCCAATCACCTTCAGGAGCTTTAAATTGCAGAACAAGTGAGTCTCTGTCTTCAGGAACATTTCCATTACCTCCAGCTTGATAGTAAAAGCTTAAATAAACGGAATCGGCAACATCCACATTTAAGTTTATAGGAAAAGATGTGAGATATTCTGCGACATCACTACTCATTGAAGGTAAGTGAGTATACACTGCACCAAATTCATCAATTGCATCAAGAGTTGCAACATTTATCGATATTGGATCAATGGCATAATCATTATGAATATATGCATATTGGTCCATCCATTTTGTTTCGTCAGGATATGCAAATGAAGCTGCAAAATCATCAAAAAAAGGTAATTCCAATGTGTCAACTTCCTGAGTTTCTTTTACAGAAATCTGTGAAAAATATTGTTTACTATATTCTTTTAAAAATGGATTGCCAACATCTATCAGTACTTCCTGTGCATACAATAAGAAAAATGGCAGTAAAAATATTATCGTTATTAGAATCTTTTTCATCTGTTATTCTGTTTCATTTTCCGATTCTTCCTCTTCTTCCGCCTGAGTTTGCATAGCTTCAAGAAGACTCTCATCTATTGTCAACCAAATATCAACATTATAACCTAGATTTACCTCATTTATTGTGCTATGCCCGGGAGATTGTCTGTAAACTTTTGCATTCACAGAATCACGTTTAGTTTCAACCGTTTCATCATAATTAACGGCACCTGTATTTAAGTATAAATCTAATAGTGTATTACTGGCATCTTTATATGTCATACCAATAAGTGATGGAACTAGCGTTGTTTTATCACTTAGTCCCAATCCTAATATTAAGTCAATCTTTGATCCTTTTTTAATTTTGGATCCTGGGGCTATATCATCACCTTCGTACATTTGCTTAATAACAACATTAACAGCAATATCCGGAACATATCTTAAATTTCCAATAACTAAACCGTATGATTCAGCCAATGAATTAACCTGTCTAATTTAAAGACCAGTAAATTGTGGCATTGAAATAAGTTCATCCTGAGTTGAGTTAACTGTAAGATAGATAGTGCGACCATTTTTAACAAGAGACTCCGGTCCTGGATTTTGTTATACTATTGCTCCTTTGTCAACATTGTCATCAAAAACTGTATCTAAGATAACATAAGCAAATCCTCCATCCTCAATTACTTTTATCGCCTCATCTGTTTGAACACCAATAATATTTGGAACAGTAACAGTTACACCATGTTCAGTAAATTTCTTAAGATAAATATTGAGAGCTATAAATGCTACTACAAAAAAAGCAACTGCTCCCAACATATTGAACAGAAACAATTTACTTATTAAGAATCTAAATATTTTTAAAAGTTTTTCCTTCATATCTTACTAAATAATATAATGCTGTAAAATTATTAAAAATAATAAAATATTCAACATTATAGGGATTAAAAAAAGGCTGTCGGAACAGCCCTTATATTTTTAGTATACTACCACAACCACTCCCGTAAACGGTTCCATCCCGTTTCGTAGGTCAACAACATATTGATATGCACCCGCAGGAACAAATTTGCCATTAAAAGTTCCATCCCAGAACTCAGAATCTGTCGTTCCTTGGTACATCTGCTGTCCCCAACGATTGAAAACATTTACATAGGCTGAAGGATAAAGTTCAATGTATTCTATAATCCAGGTATCATTAATACCATCACCGTTAGGTGTAAAAGCATCTGGGATTCCCAAACAAAGCTGTGTGCTTTCATTAACTACTACGCCAACACCTCTTTGGCAACCATTTCCATCAATAACAGTAATAAAGTATTGACCGGCTGTTAGTCTTGTAGCAACACTTAAACTATCTCCAGTATTCCATTGATACTGATATGGAGTTGTACCTCCCTCAGCAAAAACTGAAATATAACCATCGTTATACCCTTTACAAGTTACTCCTTTTGCATCAAAACTAACAAGCAATTGTGATGGTTCAGATATTGAGAAATAAGATTCCGCCATACAGTTATTGCTATCAAACAATTGAACACTGTAATCTCCTGAACTTAGTGAACCTAATTGATTTCCTGAAGCAATAAACTGCTCATACTGGAACCAATGAATAGTATAATCAGGTGTTCCTCCATCTCCGGTTGCTAATGCCATACCGTCATATCTTCCGGCACATGATACATCCTGAGTTGTAACAGCTAAGCTAACAATCTTCTCGGGTTGATCTACAACAACATAATCAGTAATAGAACATCCATTAAAATCTGCAACTGTAACTGAATATGTACCTGCTATTAAGCCAGAAATAAACGCTGAATTACCTCCATTATCCCAATCATATGTATAAACACCAACGCCTCCTGAAGCTTCAACTGTTGCAGTACCATTGGCTTCGCCTCTACACAGCACATCTGTATGGGTTAAATTTATACTTAGGACCTCAGGCTGAGTAACTTCATGATTTGCTTCTCCGGAACACCCATAGGTATCAGTTATAGAAACTCGATATGTACCGGCACCTACACCTGAAAGCACTTGATTAGTTTCTCCTGCTTCTGACCATTCATAATCAAAAGGTGTAGTTCCATTTGACATTGTTGCTTCAAGCACAGCAGTTTCATCACCAAAACATAAAATATATTGCAGTTGATTAATATTTACAACACCAGCGCCAAAGAATCCGACAGTTACAGTTTGTATTTCCTGACAACCGTTATCATCAGTAACAGTAACGGTATAATCTCCCGGATGAAGACCGGTAACATGGTTTCCTGAATAACCTTCGGTTAAATCTATTGTCAATGTGCCAGTACCGCCACTTGCGTTAGTTATTATTTCTCCTTCGAGGAAACCACACTCTGTAGGAACAGTAGTAATGTCTACAACAAGTTCTGCAGGATCATTTAAAGTTTCACAAACAACAAGGTTGCAGTTTGCAGCATCTGTTATAGTCACACAACATGCCCCTGATGATAATCCTGTAACCGGATTACTTGTAGATCCATTACACCAGTCCGTACTATATGGCGCTGTTCCTGAAGTAATATTAACAGACATTTCCCCATCAGAACCACCAAAGCATAATGGGTCAGTACCTGTAATAGTTGCTGTTATACCTGGATTTACTGTGATACTTGTATTTGCTGTTGCAGTACATAGGTTTGCATCAGTTACTACGACAGTGTATGTCCCTGCATCCGTTGTTACACAATTGCTTATTACGGGATCCTCATCAGCAGAAGCATAAGTTCCGGGGCCTGTCCATGCATAAGTAGCACCAATTACTGTTGTTGCATCAAGCTGAATATCTTCACCTTCGCAGTATGGAGAACCTGATGTAACCGACACCGGAGTAACTGAATAAACAACAGCATCTGTTTGTGCAGTTGCAGTACAACCGTATGAATCTGTAACAACAAGTGTATATGTGCCGGACATTCCAACATCAGCATTCGGCCTTGTTGGGTCTTCAGCAGAAGAGGTATATGTACCCGGCCCAGTCCATGCAAATGTAGATGCAGGATCATCACTTCCTCCGTAGAGTTCAAGAGTTTCTCCCTGACATACAGGGCCATTATTTGCTGCTGTAGGATTAATTGGTGGAGCTCCTGTTAAATCAATGGACTCCACATACTCACAAATACCCTCCGAATCTGTGATTGTCACCGTATAAGTTCCCAAACATAAGTTTGATATTACTTGATTTGTTGATGTAAAGCCAGAAGGACCAGACCAATCAACAAAATAAGGAGGTGTACCACCTGCTAGATTTGATACAGTTATCTCTCCATCACAGTTACCTCCACAACCTGATAAGCTTGTAACATCAACATCTGCAGTTATTCCTACAACCGTAAAGAAAAGTTGATTTTCATCATTTTCATTTGTACACTTATCTTCAACGCTATTTGCATTTAGAGTTAATACATAATCACCGGATTGAGAAAGCAAATCTCCTAATTGAAGTGTCCATACATCATCATACCATGTTCCGGCATATGTATTTGAAGATGCTGAAGTACAAACAATACTATATGTATCATCAATAGAGTATGTACCTGCCGGACCAGTTAAAACAAAGTCAGCAGGTTGAACACTAGAACACCATACAGCTTCACTAAACTGTACAGTTAAAGATGAAGAACCACAATATGGAGAATAAACTAGATTATCCATTGAAGGTGCAGAGTTATCTACTATTGTTGCAGTACTGGCTCCAAAGTTAATTGAATAACCATTTTGAGTTGAGCTAAAATTAGACACAGTTAATACGTAAGTTTCACCCGCATTAACAGCAAAAGTTGAATTAAACAAATTGTTTTCCACTGGTCCAACACATGAAGAACCACCAGCTCCAAGACCAGTAATTCCTGAACCTCCATATGAATAATTACAACTCACAGGCGGATATGAGGCCCAATTAATAAGGTCAAAACAATCAACACCACCATTTAAGCTATATAGCGCCCAGTCATAATCGTCACCATTATCAACCGGATCAATCGTAAAAGCCAGATTTCCGCTTGTTTGAGCAGTGAAAGTATACCATACATCATTTAATTCACCGGTAACCAAACAATTTTGACAATTATTTGTACTAACAGCCATCCCCTGTTGTGCATTAAAGTTAAATAAGTCATAATAGTGACCTGAACCAACATATGATTGTGGATGATTTGAGAAACTACTACATAATGGTCTAGCTCCCAAACAATCTTGTTCTGTTGGAGTAGGTAATAATTTATAAGCAACTGTTCCTAAAGCAGTACCATCCGTTAAACAGAAAAACTCGTAAAACCCGGCAGAATATGTACCACTAGTACCACAGACCCAAACAATTTCAGCCCCATAGCCACAATGGTCATCATTAAAATCATAAGTCATTGTTCCGGCATTATCATGAATATCAATACGAGGGTCATTGGTATATGTTCCTCCCCCTTGACAAAATGAAAATATAATAACCTCTCCGGCACCAATAGTAAAAGTATACCTATCACTAGCTTGCACTCCACTAATTGTCTGCCAAGCATTAGTTGGAGTTAAATTTCCGGCCAAAGTACTTCCCGTACATGCAAACAAATTATTAGGCATGTATAATAAGGCAAGTACCAATATTGAAAAGAGTATTTTATTTATTTTTTTCATAGTTGTTAACTTGTTAAGTTTATACTACCTAATTTCAAAAACTTCAGGTTGTTCTAATATCTTTTGCTTTTTCTCTTCAGTAAAGCTATAAAACTGTTCCTGAGTTATAATTATTGGTAATTCAGCCGTACCTTGCGACTTTGATTTAGTATATTTCTTTGGATTTGCATTAATCCATGCTTCTTTGGATTCACGATATTCTGCATCATCTTTATCCTTGTCTCCTGTATTTTTGTATGCAGGAAAATCCTCAACAGGAGGATAAAACATAGAAACAAATGTTTTTTCGGATTTTTGCACTAGCAACTTACCGTCAAATGTTACTGAACTAAACTCAAAATCATAACCATGAGATTGTAAAATTGGACGAATATGTTCAGGTCCGATATTATGAGGAAGATACAATTGACATCTTGTCTTATATGAGGAACTAGTAAAGATTCTTCCTCTGTAAACGTCAGGATCAGCAAGTAAATCATTTAACAACTCATTTCTTGCACTCTCATCTTCATCAAGTCCCTGAATCTGAAAATAAACAGTTTTAGATTCACCCATATCCTTAACGTCTACAAACTCCATATAAGTTTGTGCACGTAAAAACATTGCAAATACAATAAATGCAATGATGAGAAATACGCTTTTTACTCTCATAGTTATATAAGTTTTATATTTCCTTTTAACAAATTTGCTTAACGAAGATAAATCTTCTGATAATCAATAATTCCTTACTTGCGAATATAATAATTTTTTTAATAGAATTATATATTCTATACAAATTAAGACGATAAAAAGCAAAAAGGTTGCTTACATCTAATATTAAAGAGAAGATTTTAAAAAATAAAAGACTTCAAATGCCTAAAATAAATTTATTGTTTTATTCTTGTTAGTCGTCAATAATTTCCGATTCGGGATATACTTTTACAAACTCAAAATCTTCTTGTAAACTAAACATATACAATGAAGATCTAGAATATGATTTTTTAGCATAATCTGATTTATGCGAAAAGTCTATATCGCCAGTAATACCAGTAATCTTATCATCACACAGTATGCATTCAGCGAAGCCTTTTCCATGGCGCATTAATTTAGGTATTAAATATTTGACTGCATCATAAGCACTATATGAGTATTCATCCGGTTCACATAAGAAGATGTCATGATACTTAGAAATAAAAATCTCTGTTAGGGTATCTGAATAATGAATATCTTGACATGTATAATATGTGAATTTTATTTTTCGATAATAATTAGGATCAATACTTTCAAACTCCATCAAAGAATTACTTCCAATTAAAGTTACTTCAATATCTTTAAGTGGAAACAAATCAGTAAATATTTTCATTGTTGATGACTCGTTTGAGAATGGTAGAATGAATACATTTTCTGTTTCCTTACTAACTACACTCTTCAAACCCACAAGAGAAGTCCCATTAAATTTAATTGTAGTAACATTTAAACTACTATCAGAACCATATTTAATTATATTATAAATTTCATTAGCTGCTTGCTGTTGCACATCATTTGTACCTTGAATAACAAAATACTTATTTTGGGGATGTTGGGCAGCATATTTGCCAATATGTTCATAGATTTTATCATTTGTAGTTTTTAATGCAATATTATTAGGATATTTCTCAAGAATTTCCACATCGTTAACGAAAGGTAAAACTATAGTTACACATGTATCTTTGAGATTATCATTTAAATACACAACCTGACTTTTAAATGCAGGCCCTACAATAAGATCTACACTATCTAGCTTATGGTCATCAATTAGCTCAGATAACTTTGCAAAATCTTTCCCAATGTCGTAAACTGCTAAATCAATTTTAACATCCTCTTCTTTTAATTCCTCCAAAGCAACCAAAATACCGGAATAGAAAGATACTATCTTTTCTGTTAGCAAATAAAGTCTTTGCTCCCTATTTCCTACTTCCTGATTATACAGATTACGTAGATTTGGTCCTACCTCGAATGGTAATAAAAGACATACTTTAAACTCATTTCCATATGAATACCAATTAGCAGTATCGCAAATATTCATACTGTCAACAAGAATCGAATCATTGTTGAAATTTAGTGCTGCAAGACTATCAATTAATAAATTTTCATCAGACAAAATTGCACTCCCATCTTTAGGAATTCTGATCTCCTGTCCTATCTTAAGAGCATTTTCATCAAGACCGGGATTAGCTGCCAATAGCTCTTCTTTTGAGATACTATATTTTCTCATTAAAGCATAGAATGTTTCTCCTTGGGCAACCTCATGGTAATAGTAATTTATTGTGTCTTTATCAGCTGTGTCAAGGACATCAGGTTCTTCTGTATTATTAGGAAAATATATCTCCTTACCGGTTTTTAATCCTTTTCTTGGATTAACTTGAGGGTTCATCTCATAAAACTCTTCTTCAGTAAGTCCATACTTTTTACAGAGAGAATATAGGGTGTCTCCTTTTTTTATAACATAAATGATTTTGGAGCCATCTTCAGAAATATCACGTTCAACAGGTATATTAATTACCTGATCAAGTTTTAAATTTGATGTTAATTCAGGATTAGCCTCCATAACGGTTTCCTCAGTAACACCATATGCCTTACATATAGAATATAAAGTCTGACCCGATTCAACAGTATGTAAGTAATACTTCTCTCCGTCGATTACTACCTTCTCTGTAGATTTTGTTATTGTATTTTGTGCGCATGCACTAATAACAAAAAATAAAATAATAATTAAATTTAAAACTCTCTTCATCATCGTTAATTGCGTTATGAATCACAAAAATAAAAAAATATATAATATTCCTGACCTTAATTTTTTTATTACAAACTAAGTCATGATTTTAGGGCAAATATCAAACCAAAGATTCTAACTAAGCTTTTTGACTAATTTCAAAAAGTTTTTCATAATTCATAATTATGATATTCTTTGCTTTTAACTCAATAATTCCTTCACTCTCAAATTCCTTTAGAATCTTAATAGTACTTTCTGTTGACACTGATGCAAATTCACCCAAATCCTGACGTGTTAACAAGTTGAAAACACTTTCCCCGGCAAATTCAGGAGATGAAATATAAATTATTGCTGATGCAAGCTTACCTCTCATTTGTTTATAAGAAATATTTTTAATAACCTCAAAAAGTCTGGACTCATTTCTGCAATTCTTGGAGGTTATTCTCATAGCAAATTCTGCATTATCATAAAGGAGATTTTTTAATGCCTCCTTATCAATCATACAAACTCTTGAATTACGCAAAGCAGTGGCTGTATAATTATAAGTATCTTCTCCGAATATTGAGGAAAATTCTAAAAATTCTCCGGAATGAGCTAGTCTGATATTTATTTGTTTTTCAAATCAGGTTTGCAAAGATATTTTTACAAGACCATCAATAATAAACATTACATATGGAGAAAATGCTCCTTGTTTAAATATTTGTTCACCCTTGGAATATGCTAACTGTTTCTTCTTGTCACTTATGAATTCTAACTCCTCCGGATATAGAGTTTGAAAACAATTTGAGGTATTTTAAATATTCTTTGATTTATCCATCTCTATTCATTTTAAGACCATTACAAAATTATAAAATTATATTAGTTAATGTTAAAAAAACTACACACTGGCATTTGACATAAAAAAAACTGTCTCCATTCATGTTTTTCTTTGTACTCTCTCACTGAAATATTAAAATCTTTTCGGAAAATTGTCTGTTTATTTGCAAAAGTAAATTATTTAAAACTAAATAGAATAAATTATGAAAATGCTACAAACAAATTTACACGAGATTGAATCAGCAGAAGAATTAAAAAAATTACAGGAAGAAAACCCAAATCTAATGGTTTGTGCCGGACGTATGGGGCCAATGTGCATCCCGGTATATGACATTATGGAAGAACTTGAAGAAGAAAGAGATGATGTGAAATTTGCTGTTATGGCATTTGACAATCCTGAAGCAGGTATCATCAGAAATGATCCTAATTGCAGAGTATTTATGGGCTTACCTTTTACTATGTATTACAAAAACGGTGAGGTTGTAGCTGCTACTACAAGCATCCAAAACAGACAACAAATAACATCTATTTTAGATTCAAAATTTTAAAGCCAGGTTTTATTGACAGTCCCGGTTTGCTATTTGCTCCGGGATTGTCGATAACGTATTTATAATATGGAAAACATTTTCGATGTAATAATAATTGGTGGAGGTCCGGCAGGACTTACAGCAGGAATTTATAGCTCAAGAGCAAAACTTTCAACTGTAATTCTTAACGAAGGGACTTATGGTTGTCAGGTTGTAATGACTAATGAAGTTGCGAATTACCCGGGTGTAGAACAAACCAATGGTTATATTCTTGCTAACACCATGAAAAAACAAGCCAAAGATTTTGGTTGTAAGCTTAAGAGCAATGTGAAAATTGTTAAATACAATCTTGAAGGCAATGTTAAATCGGTAGAACTTGACGATGGTAGAACATTCCAAGGTAAAACAATAATCTTTGCAACAGGTGGACGCCCAAGATACTTAAATGTTACAGGTGAGGAAGAGTTTAAAGGCAGTGGGGTATCATATTGCGCTACGTGTGATGGAGACTTTTTTACAGATAAAGAAATTATAGTAGTTGGTGGTGGAAATTCAGCACTTGAAGAAGCCGTAACATTAACAAATTTTGCATCAAAAGTTACAATAGTTCACCAGTTTGATCATTTTCAGGCTTTCCCTACAGTGGTTGAAGAAACAAAGGCAAATCCTAAAATTAACTTTATAATGGAGTCAAAGATTTCTGAGCTCTCAGGTGACGAGTCTTTACGTAAAGCTATTATTGAAAATCTTAGAACAGGCTAAAAAACTGAGATGCAAATTGATGGTGTTTTTGTGTTTATCGGATATGTTCCAAATTCAGACGGACTTGAAAATATTCTCAAACTTAATGATAATAAAGAAATTATAGTTGATTCAGAAATGAAAACAGAAATCCCGGGTGTTTTTGCTGCCGGTGATAGTATTGCAAAAAAATACAGACAAATAACTACTGCAGTAGCAGACGGAACTATTGCTGCTTTAAGTGCAGCTGAATATCTTAGAAACTAATATTAAAAACTAAAGAAACGATAAAGGCTGTTCTGTTAAATCAGTTACAGCCTCTTTTTTGTCGGGGTGAGAAGACTCGAACTTCCGGTCTCTACGTCCCGAACGTAGCGCGCTACCACCTGCGCCACACCCCGAATAATTGAAATACAAAATTACAATTTTTGATACTTTAGACAAATTATTTTTTCACACCTTCATATCCTCTCCAAAAATTAAACTAACTTAAAGTAGTGTATGTCATTAGAATATTGAACAATAAAATTTAAAAAAATGCAATCAAAACATTAAAACATGCTCTTGAAGAATATCCCGGAAGAGTATTGTAGATAAAACATTTATAAAAAAAACGGAGCTCATTTATGCTCCGTTTTTTTTGCAATCTACTTTATGTTTTTGTTATATTATTGCTTAGATATCTTCTTTGTTATCACTTCTCCTTCAGTAATTACTTTAATAATATAAACACCATTTGGAAACTTGCTTAAATCAATCTCACAATCCTTGCCGTAATAGACTTGTTTTCCTTCTGCATTATAAATTCTTACAGTTTGTGTTTCTTCTGTATCAATACAAATTATACCGGATGTTGGGTTTGGAAAAATTGAAATATCATTATTTTCATTACCTGTTAAGTTCAAATCTTCAATTGAAACATCTAATTCGCCCTGAATAAGGATATCATCAAATTTATGTTTATCATCAATATCAGCACTTGTAGTTGTTACTGATAGCACCAAAGTGTTACCATTCAGACCTTCAACAGAATTTGCAACAGTGCCAAATGTACCATCGCCATTTCCATCACCAAATTCTATTGGACCACTTTAATCAATATTATAAAAAGTTCCAATCATATCGCCATCTTCACAAGTTGTCTCCTTTAAATTTATAGAAATTGAGACATTCGAATACATTGATATATCAATAGTTTCTGTAGTCCATGTTGAAGTTCCTTGTCTGTGATAAAAAGAAAGACTTCCGGTAATAGGATTGTTAGCGAATACTTTATTTACAGCAGACCCCGGACCAAAACTCCAATCTATGGATGGGTTTGCAGTATTATTATCTACAGCCTCTGTATCGCCGTCTGTATAGCTCTCAAAATCTTCACTCCAAATTACTGTCTGCGCAATTACTGTATTACCAAGAATAATAAATAACACACATAGCATTAGCATAATTCTTTTCATAATGGTTCTATTTAAATTCACAATCTACCAAGATTACTTTACATTATTACTCCGCAAATGTAAGATTAATTGTTAAAATAGCTTAATGATTACATATATGATACTTTTCATTTCGGAGTGCAAAACTATCACAACTTTGAGATAAGTTCTTTCCACTCAATAATTTACACTCTTTATTAGACGCATATTCTTTTCAATGTTTCAGAAAGTTTCTTATCCAACTACCTTAATGCAAATATTAAAGTTTGAAAAGTTTAATCATCTATTGAGTTTGCATAAAATCAATTAAATTCTCTAAATCTCAACATTTTTAAGAAACTCCGAACATTCTGATATCAAAATTGTTGCTATATTTGATATTTACCAAAACACACATTATGAAAAAGACATTTACAATTTTTACTCTTATTTTACTTACATTATTATCTGCGACAGCATTTGGACAACTTCAGGAGCACATAGATCAGGCTAAGAAAGATTATCTAAAGTATGCAGATACTGAACACAATGCACAAATCAAAGCATATAAAGAAGTTACCTCTTATAATGTTGGTGATTCCAGAAACTTTTGGAGATATAATTTAAGTGTTATGCCTCCCGGTTGGATAAATCAATCTGCTACATGCAGGGCAGTTGGAGAAAAGTCATACATTTTCGTTGCTGATGACGACTGGGGTACAAATATGACTCAGCAAGATGTTGACTCTGTATTTAAATACCTTGAAAATGCTACTGCCACATCTGAAGAAATGGGAATTATGGAAATGAGTGAATTATATTTTGGCACCATCCCCGATGAACTTGACAGTGACCCAAAAGTTATTTTCTATTTTTCGTCATTAGGCTCTTATAACGGATCTGTTTTTGATGGCTATTTCTCAGCTTATAACCAGATGACTGAAGCTGAAGCCCAAGATGCCGGATCTCATAGCAATGAGTGCGAAATGCTATATATGAGCTGCAACCCTGTTGACCCAACTGATATGGTAACACTTTCTGTTTTGTCTCATGAATTACAACACTTGATACATTTTGGATATGACCCTAACGAAGAAACCTGGATAGATGAAGGTTGTGCTGAGTTTGCAATGGTATTATTCGGTGAGCCGGATCCAATAACAAGTTTCACATCCAACTCTGATAATAACCTGACAGCTTGGGATCAGAATTTTTCTTATTATGTAAAAACAATGCTTTTTGTAACATACCTTGCAGAACATACAATAGGGCCTGATTTTATTACTGCCTTAGTCGCAAATACAGAAAATGGGATTAATGGCATAGAGAGCACTTTAGAATCCATTAGCTTCCCTTTAAGTTTTCAGGAGATATTTACAAACTGGACAATTGCAAATTACGTAGACGACCTTTCGTATGATGAAGGCATATACGCTTATGAATTATTAAGTCTTCCTGCATTTACAGTAAAGCAATACTTTACGTCATACCCTGCAAGCAAATCAGGTAGCGTAAGTGATTGTGCTGCTCATTACTATAAATTCAATACTTATTTCACTACTCTGGAACTTAATCTTAACTTTCCTGAAGGTGGCGATTGGCAAATGCATTTATTAGCTTATGAAGATGATAATATTAAAGATGTAATTCCATTTGACGGAAATTCTTTAAGTTTTGACCAACCGGATTCTTACGTACTTTCTAAACTGGTTATGGTTTTAACAAACTCAACTATTGGAAGCTCTGACAAAGAATTTGAACTCTCTATTAATGATGTAAACTCAGTTAATGACATTAGCTTTTCGTCTGATATTAAATTATTTCCCAACCCAACAAGTGACTATATCAATATAAATATTGAGAACTCACAAAATGTAATTTACTCATATGAAATATTAAACCCTCTAGGACAAACCATACTTTCCGGTGATTTTGAAAATGAAACTAAAATAAATTTAGAGACATTGAAAAAAGGAACATATTTTATTAAAATATCTGATGGAGAAAAATCAAGTTATCAGAAAATATTGAAAAACTAATCGAACTCATAAAATAGAAAAAGCATCTAATCTTACAGATGCTTTTTTTGTCGGGGTGAGAAGACTCGAACTTCCGACCTCTACGTCCCGAACGTAGCGCGATACTCCGAAAACAATAATGCAAAATATAACTTCTGATTATTTCAACAAATTATCTCTTCAACCCTTTATACCTACGTCAAAACCTAAATTTACTTAAAAAGGTGTATGTCATTAGCATATTAAAAACTTAAATCGCAAAAAAATGTATAATTTATTATGATATCATCTGGCTTTTAATACTCCTGACCAGGTAAAACAAAGTTAAAATAACTTAAGTTTTAAATTGAAAATTGAAAGTATGTAATCGAAACATTAAAAAGACGAAATATTTATAAAAACCAATACAACGTATCTTTAATTTAACTATCTTATGTTCTTAAAATTGCCAAAAGCATAATTAAACCTATTAATAACTAATTTTTAATGCTATGAAGAAGTACGTAATTCTATTTGTATTACTCATTTCCTACATTTCAATTACAGCACAGGAAGAAAGTGTAGACAATTATAATCCTAAATATTTGAACTTGCAAAATAAGGACTTAAGTATTAACGATGTAATGGGGACGAGTGTTAATAAGCTTTATTAGCACATAAAAGATATGAAGCCTAAACGAACAGTAATTGTTGCGGTGATTGATAGTGGTATTGACATAATGCATGAAGATCTGGAAGGACAAATCTGGACAAATGATGACGAAATTCCTGATAATAATATTGATGATGATGATAATGGATATACAGACGATGTGCATGGCTGGAATTTTATTGGTAATGCAAATGGTGAGAATGTTAACTACGAGAATTATGAATATACACGAATAGTAAAAAAATCAGAAGAAAGCGATTATCTAAGCAAGGCTAAAGAACAATACAATAAAGAGTTAAAATACAGAGAAGATAATATAAAAGGCTTTAAAAACTTTGAAAAGTCGTATTATAGTGCAAAAGAATTAATTCTTAAAGAAACCGGTGTAGAGGTTAATTCATTAGAAGATCTAAAAAAAGTGGATTCTAAAAATGAAAATGTGCTTAACGCTAAGAATTTTCTGTTAGAGAAATATTCACTTGGTTTTACTGAAGAAGCTTTAGAAGAAGTACTTGAGATGAATCAGGAATACTTGGATTATTATTTAAATCTTGACTTTAATCCAAGAGAGATTGTTGGAGACGATCCAAATGATTTTGACGATAGAAATTACGGTAACAATGATGTTATTGGCCCAAGTTATGATCATGGCACATCAACTGCAGGCGTTATAGCTGCTGTAAGAGGCAATGGAATTGGTATTGACGGTATTGCAACAGATGTTGAAATAATGACATTAAGAGTTGTTCCTGACGGTGATGAGCGAGACAAAGATATTGCCATAGCAATTATTTATGCAGTTGACAATGGAGCTAATATTATCAATATGAGTTTTGGGAAACAATACTCACCGAATAAAGAATTTGTAGACTTTGCAGTGAAATATGCTCAGGATCACAATGTCCTTTTAGTACATAGTGCCGGAAATTATGGCGTTGATCTTGATTTATATCCAAGCTATCCAAGTGATAGATTGAACGACAATACTGAACTAAAAAATTGGATTAGTGTAGGTGCATCAAGTATTGAAATTGATAAGTATTTTGTTGGAATCTTTTCAAATTATGGAAAGGAATATGTAGATATTTATTCTCCGGGAGTAGATGTGATTTCACTTTATGGTGATAGTAGATATAGGGGCTCAAGCGGAACCAGTATTGCCGGACCTATTGTTAGTGGAATTGCTGCATTAATTTGGTCATACTATCCGGATTTAACAGCAAGCGAGATGGTGACAATCCTCAAAGAAAGTTCCTATAAACCTAAAAAGAACCTGAAAGTTTTAAAACCAGATCTTGAAAATGAGAAAAGAAAAAAAGTGAAATTTTCTGAATTATCCGAGTCCGGTGGAATTGTTAATGCATACGAAGCTTTTAAGTTGGCAGGAGAGTATAAATAGACTGAACAAAAGTTAATAATATTGATTGGGACAAACTATCATTTTCCCGCTTTTAAATGTAAGATTCTTATTGTATGGCAGCTATAATGCTGATAAGATTATCAATTATTAAATTATCTGCATTTATATAATCTAAGAAGTAAAATAATAAAGAGTTAAGGGTTTGCTTTAATATTATATGTCTAGTTGGGCATACAAGGAATAAGGTGTAAGCGGGTGCTTAAACTAAAAATCTTCTAATACAATATTAATTTCTTTTGTTCTTCTTTTTCTCTTTATTTCCAGATTTATTTCATCTACATCATCAAAAAAGTCATCCTGGCATTCAAATAGAATTTCACTCACAGATATTCCATTAATAGAAATAATTTGATCATCAATTTTTAATCCGCTCTTGCTCGCATTACTATTCTCCCGTATGCTTGCAACTATCCAAACTCCCATCGATTCACTCCTGTTAACATAACCAAATACTAAAGAAGAAAAGTCAAAAGGAATGTATATGTTTTCATTCGGTTTTATGTAAAGATATAACTCTTTAAAATCTATTATAAGATCAAATTTCTCTAATATACCATTTCCTAATAATCCATAATGATTATATACAGCTAGTGACCCGGCATTGTCGGTACTAAAATTCATAGTAACATCTTCTAAAACATAATCAGAAAATAATACCGAATCAGCTCTAAAATAATAGCAAAATGAATCTCCTCCGACACCTTCATATTTGGAAAAAGAACCAACTTTATTTTCAATTCTTTTCTCTAATTCATTCTCTTTTGCAACTGGACTTGTAATAGAAATACAACCTCCATTGCCAATATCTAAACGAAATAAGCCTGATATTTTATTTATGCTATCGATATATATTGTCAAAGGAAGGTGCAATCGATTTTCAAATTTTTCAAGTTTGAGTTTCTTATATTTTGTAACGTCAATTAAATTTATGTCCTCATAGAGTTTAATATATTCATCAATATAATTGATTTCAAGCACGCTATTAGCGAAATAATCCAAACCTATAATTCCATCAGCATAATCACCAAGAATTGACTTAAGCATCAAAACAGGAACTGCTTCTGTTTCATAGTTTTCACTTGCGAAAGAAAAATTGACAGTATCCATTATTATAACAATATCCTGTCCTTTTGTACCTGCACCTGTAATATGACCATTTTTTAAATTCTTGTAGCTAAATTTATTAGAGCGATAAAATAAATCGTCAAAATATAGATTTGTAGCACCTGTGTCAAATACAAAGTTACCTGATACACTATCTGTCACACCTTTAATATAAATATGATTTCGATAAGTTATTGGTATATTTCCATTAGAAAATGATGATTGAATTACTTGCTGACTTTTACAGTTACAACAAGCAAAAAGAACAAAACACCATACTATTATTTCTTTTCTCATTTTAGTTTTTCCAGCTTACAGCTAACTAGTTTATACCCTCTAAAACTATAATTACATATTAAATCTCAGTAAACAAATACACTTTTTATAATTTCAATGCAATGTAATACTTTATAACAAAGCCTAAAACAATTTTAGAGTATTTTGTAAGTTTTTTAGCTTTTACATTTGCATTTTGTTGCATGGCAGCAATTATAGTTTACAGAGATAAAAAAGTCAGTTACTCCTTCAAGCCTTTATACCTACGCCAAAACTTAAACTTGCTTAAAGAGGTATATGTCATAATTGCATTAAAGAATCTAAATCGTAGGAGAAAATGAACTATATAATACGAGAGCATCATAATTGTTAAGAAGATATATGCAGCTATAATGCTGATTAGATTATCAATTATTAGATTATCTGCATTTATAAAATCTAATTTCGATATCCCCAATAATATGAGCGGGCTTATAACCAATGAATAAGTTACAATCATCATTGCAACAAAGGAGTGCGAGGTTTCAATTGCTCTCTGTGGGCAGATATTTACGCATCGCATACAGCTTTCGCAATTAAATGTCCAAAATGGTCTTTTATCAATTATTTTAATTGCATTAACAGGGCATTTTTTCTCACATAATCTGCATGAGTTACAATCAAAATTTGCAAACATTGTTTTGGCTAAAAAGAATCTGCCAACAAAGAAATACAAAATGGAAACTGGTAAAACTGCCAGATCAAAAGGCAATGATAACAATGCCTTGTAAACTTTCTTACCATTCAATATTTTATCTACAAAACCTTCAATCTTAGTTTCGCAACGATTAAAAATTGATTTTACAACATTTTGTTTAATTCCGGGATGAATAATTAACCAATTCGAAGGCATATCCAACGGCTGCATTCCAATTATCTCATATGATTTAAACTTTAGTCTTAAAGCTGTCCAATACTGAGCAATTCCGCTTAAACCAGGAAGAAATAACTTATGCAGTTTCATTCCTGCTCGTGTATTTATAATAAAAGCCTTATTTTTATTTGACTTTGGTAGTCGACTAATAAATCGTAATACAACCGGAGGTAAATTAAAACCATGGGTTGGTGATATTATTCCAATTATATCGCCTTTGTTTATTTTGGGTAATTCTTCTGTCCTAAGCTCATCTATATTAAAAATCTCAGCTTCAACAGATCTTTCATTTGCATATTTACCTATCCATTCAGCAGCAGCTTTTGCATTCCCTGTTCCTGTAAAATAAAAGGCTAATATTTTATATTTTTTATCCATCAAGATTTTCTCTTTCGAAGAAACCTATTGATTATAACAGATATCACAGAATCTCCGGTAACATTCACTGAGGTTCTCATCATATAAAGAGGTCTGTCAACTGCAAATATAAGAGCAAGACCTTCGGCAGGAATATTAACAGAAGAAAGTACAATTATCAGCATTATCATTCCCGTACCCGGAACTGCAGCAGAACCTATAGAAGCTAGGGTTGCAGTAAGGATTATGGTTAGCATATCGACAAAGGTAAGGTCAATACCAAAAACCTGAGCGATAAAAACTGCAGCCACAGCCTGATATAAGCTGGTTCCATCCATATTTATGGTTGCACCAATTGGCAAAACAAAGCTACTTACCTCATCTTCAACATCGAGGTTCTCCTCAACACACTTTTTTGTAACCGGCAAAGTTGCAGCACTTGAACTGGTTCTAAAAGCAAGTAATTGAGCAGGAAATACCCCTTTTATAAATTTCAAATATCTTACCTTCCCAATACCTGTTGCAAAAAGAGGATAGATTAACAATATCATAGCCAAAAGACCAAGAACTACTGTTAAACCATAAAGAGCTAGTGAACCAAATAGAGAAGCAGAATCAGCAGGATTATCCCCGGCAACATCAACTATTACAGATACAATAAGAGCAAACACTCCTATTGGCGCAAAATTCATTATTATCTCAATTATCTTTAAGACAATATCATTAAGCGAATCAAAAAAGTTTCGCACAGGTTCGGTCTTACTTCTAGGTAATACTATTATTGCAGAACCAAATAAAATGGCAAAAAAGATAACTTGCAACATCATAGTATTATTAGTCGTTGACATAAAAATATTCTCTGGTACAATTTCAACTAAGAATTGTATGGGGCTATCATCCTCAGAATCTTTTACTGCGGCCTCACTGTCTTCAACTTGCTGTGAATACTTTTCAAAAAGCATTTCCTGCTTATCTTCAGGGAAAAAGTTCCCGGGTTTAATAGTATAAGCAGCCGCCAATCCTATAGAAATTGCAATCACTGTGGTGACTATATATAGCAAAACTGTACGCAAACCCATCCGAGACAAGCTTGCAGTATCCTTAATATCCGAAATGCCTTTTATTAGGCTAACAAGAATTAGTGGAATAGCGATTAGTTTCAATAACCTAATAAAGATGTCTCCAAATGGTGCGATCCAATCATTTGTAAACTTAATAATCCCTGTGTTTATCGCTAACAAGCCAAATCCAATTCCCAGCAGCATTGCTACCAAAATTTTTACGGATAATGGTATTTTCGAAAAGTATCTTTTCATTAGAACAAACTTACATAAATACACGCAATACAACAAATATTAATTGCTCAAGGATATGCAATATGTTTTGATACTTTTTCTTATTTTTGTCCGTTAATTGCATGTATGAAGATTTCTGTTGTCATAGTAAACTATAATGTTAAGCATTTCCTGGAGCAATGCCTTAATTCAGTATTCGCATCAGCCAAGCATTGCGAGACTGAAGTATTTGTAGTTGACAACAACTCTGTAGATGGTTCCTGCTCAATGGTAAAGGAAAAATTTCCACAAGTAAAACTTATTGAGAACAAAAAGAACTATGGTTTTTCTTATGCGAACAATCAGGCAATAAAAGAAGCTAAAGGTGAGTATGTATTACTTCTTAATCCGGATACAGTAATAGAAGAGAAAACTCTTCAATCTGTTTGTGACTTTATGGATTCTCATTCTGATGCCGGTGGACTTGGTGTGAAAATGATTGATGGTAAAGGTAGATTTTTACCTGAGTCAAAACGTGGGTTACCAACTCCTGAAGTTGCATTTTATAAGATATTTGGACTAGCAAAACTATTCCCTAGATCTAAAAAATATGGAAAATATCACCTTACCTATCTTGATAAAGATCAAACCCATATTGTCGATGTTCTTTCTGGTGCATTTATGCTTCTAATAAAAGAGTGTCTAGATAAAACCGGATTGCTTGACGAAGCTTTTTTTATGTATGGTGAAGATATTGACATGTCGTACCGTATAACACTCGCAGATTACAAAAATTATTATTACCCTGGAACTACAATAATCCATTATAAAGGTGAAAGTACAAAAAAAGGAAGTATTAATTATGTTTTAGTGTTTTACAATGCAATGATAATCTTTGCAAAAAAACACTTCTCTAAAAAGCATGCTGGTACATTTAGTGCATTAATAAACTTTGCAATATATTTGCGTGCTGCAGCTGCAATATTATACAGATTTGTCCGTAGCATTATTACACCAATTATTGATGCTTTGGTTATCCTTTCCGGATTTGCATTACTTACCCCCATCTGGTCTAATCATATTTTTGGACATCAAGATGCATATCCAGAAGATGTAAAGATATATGGAGTTATTTCTTATGTGATTATTTGGTTATTCTCATTACTATTTCTTGGTGGTTACGATAAGCCTGTTAAAATTAAAAATATATTCAAAGGTATTGGTGTGGGAGCCGTAATAATACTTGTTTTATACTCTCTACTTCCTGTTGAATTACGTTTCTCTAGAGCTTTAATTTTACTTGGCTCTGCCTGGACAATAATCCTTCTGCCAATCATTAGATTTCTACTTTATTTTACTGGTAGATCTATTTTTAATATTAATCTACCAGGTAAAAAACGCGTTGCTATTGTCGGAAATAAAAAAGAAAGCAACAATCTAGTAAATTTACTAAATAATAATAACCCAAAAATTAAGATCGAAGCATTTGTTAATCCGCAAAATGATAATCAGGATAATTTTTTTGCAGGCACAGTAGAACAACTTGACGAAATTGTAAGAATTAAAAAGATTGACGAAATAATTTTCTGTGCTAAAAATTTAAAATCACAACAGATAATTAACACAATGCTACAACTAAATAATGCAAAACTAGATTATAAAATTGCAAGTCCTGATGGAATTAGTGTTATAGGTAGCAACTCAATAAATACAACAGGTGAACTTTACAATATTGATATTAACAGCATTGTAAAACCTGAAAATCAAAGAAATAAAAGAATGTTAGATTTTGTTTTTTCATTTTTCATGATTTTACTCCTACCTATTCTGATTATTATAACTCCGGGACGTTGGAAAATGATAAAAAACTTATTTAGGGTATTCTATGGTAGCCGGTCTTTTGTTGGTTATTGTAATAAAAAGGATGCTGATACAAGCCTATTACCAAAAATCAAACCGTGAATATTTTCTCCGGCTGTTATAATAAAACATGATGAGATTTCTACCGCATTAATTGAAAGACTTAATATGATGTATGCTAAAGACTACAGATTAATGCAAGATCTCAATATAATATTAAAATCATGGAGAAAACTTGGAAAATATTAGAATCTGAAAGTATCAAATTAAGAAAACCAGAACCTGAAGATCTGGAATTCTTATATACTTTAGAAAATAATCCGGATTATTGGTTTGTTAGTGATTCTAAATCTCCATACTCAAAATGGCAATTAAAACTTCATATCGAAAATTCAATTTACGATATTTATGCAAATAAAGAGATAAGACTTATCATTGAAGAAAAAGAGACAAACAAGAGCATTGGAATTATAGATCTTTTTGAATTCGAACCTTTTCATTCAAGGATAGGCTTAGGAATTTTAATTCTGGAGGAGTTTAGAAATAAAGGGATTGCAGATAAAAGCATCAAATTGGCAACAGATTATTGCTTTAAAGTGCTGGAAATTAACCAAATATGGTGCAATATTGACTCAGAGAATCTCGTTAGCATTAAGTTGTTTGAAAATGCCGGCTTTAAAAAATCTGGGGTTTTAAGTCAATGGAAACTCCAAAATGGAGAATTTCAAGATGTATTGTTCTATCAAATTTTAAAAAATGAAAATTAAATTCTTAGCATTAAAAAGTAGCATCCTTATTGCTGTTCTGGGACTATTAGGGTTTACTTCTTGCGGTGATGATGATGATATACACCCGGAATACGGTGTTAAAATTGTTCGAGATCAACAAGTAAAACAACAGCAAGCAGAAAATGACGCAATAATTAACGAAAATCAAAATATCTCAGAAACTAAAAATTAAATGAAACGTTTCTTAAACTTTAAATATTTATCATTATTACTAATGCTCTATGCATTAACCTTTGTTATGAGCTGTACACTTTTTGTTAAAAGTAATTCGAATAATAAATGACAAAAATCTAAAAAAGTAATGTATAAATACCTTTCTGATGAAAATTCCATAAGATACTATAGAAACGAAGAAAAACTAAGTGAGTACTTAATCCTAAACTCTGATTCAACATTCATTTATGAAAACCATAAAGACACTTATTTTGATTTTGTTTATTGTAATTACTCGTTTGGTAAAGATAACCAGCTTTACCTAGCTACTGATACTTCAAAAAGTAAAAGACTTTTAAATACATACAGAGATTCAACTATTTGGAACTATAGATTTACTCCTTCAATTATCAATGACTTATCATTTAAAACTAGTGGTGATTCCTTGCTTATTATTTCAGCAAATGGGAATAATGAGAAGAAGACAATGTCCGTAAAAAATAGTTCTGATTAGCTATAAGCTTAATAATTCGTCAAAATCTACAGGTTTACTAAAATACTCTACTCCCTTTTGCTGGGACACTTTACCCATTATAAAACCTAATCCGTTTGTAACCAAAAAGTACGGAGCATTTATCTTATGATTATATTCCCAAATTTGATCAAAAACCTTTTGCTGAAGCTTAATTTCAGGTGCCTTACATTCAATAATTAATAAGGGTTTAAATTCTCTATTATAGACCAATGCATCAAATCTGTATTCTCTACCGGCAATGCTTAAACCTTTTTCCAAAGCAATTAAAGATGCATGATAATTAAGTTCGTTTATTAAATATTTAACAAGATTTTGCCTTACCCATTCTTCAGGTGTACAAACCAACCATTTCTTCCTCAATTCATCAAAAACAGATATTTTATCACCATTCTTTTTGAACCTGAAATCATAATTTGGAAAAGCAAGCTGAGGGAAAGGACTACTCATTTTGTCGGTACATTTCAAAGTCCATACAAGCATCGTCCAAATCCATAGTTTCTGTCCATACATAAACTCTATCAGCAGAAATACGCCAATAATATATAGTATGTGTGGAATCTGTTATCGGGTTTTCAAATTTCCACAATTCGGGTGTAGGTTGACTTAATGAAAATCCAGCAATTACTCTGGTATTTTTAACATTAGCGGTCATTTCAAACAAAATCACACCATTATCGGTTTTTATTTTCATAGTATCAAAAACCAAAGTATCTTTGGTAAAAAGCCTATAGGTTTTCCCAATTAACAAACTATCTCCACTTCGTTCCCATTGCTCATATGACACACCTAGTTCGGACTGAATCTCCCATGTTCCTTCCAACCAAAACGGGAATTCTACTTCCTGTGCAAAAAGAACAGAAGCAAGACTTATCAAGAATATCGAGAAAATCAATCTCATATTGTAAAATTAGTATTTTTTAACTTATTACAAAAACTAAACCTAATATCCTATTGTAATAAAATAAAAAAATCCGAAACATATTGCTCCGGATTTATCAGATGAAATGAATAATTGCATTATTCAATAATCTTGAATGTATATTCGTATGTACACATTTTTTCGTCACGTTTTTTCGCACTTACGGTTGATGCTCCTCTGGAGTTTTGGCCATTCTGAACCTGTAATGCATTTTCAAATATATTTGAAGCATCACCTCTAGTAGAATTTCCATGAGATTGAATTGTTGCTGACAAATTAAAAGGTTTATCAGTAGCAATAAGTTTAAAAATCTCATTACCGTAAGGAGGTCCAAACATTACTAAGGTATTTTTCAATACTGCAGTCTCTCCAGGCTCAAGGTAATATTCTCTTCCATCCACATCATAGACGGTAGGAATTACAGGATTTATAAACCCATCAGGCTGAATATCTATAATGTTAAAATATGCTTTACGTGTACCATAATTGGTCACTTTTATAAGCGCCATATTACTTGTACTAAACTCAGGAATTTCATTTACTAAAATTGATTCAGGCTCAGGATAATAAAGTATTTCAAATGACCCATCTTCGTAAATTTCTGCTTTTACAGGAATCAATTCCATAACAACATCAAAATTTTCATCATAGAAATCAATGTCTTTAATTATAATACCTTGTGCATAATTGTTCAGCGTTGACATAACATCCGCCTTTAAAGTTTTAGTATCAGCATTTGATATTTTATGCAAATTCTGATTATAATGAGCATCTGTTACATTGATAGTTTTAGCACCTCTGGATTTTCTATAATTTAACGTAATATCAGGGTTATCGTCACTTACAGTAGCGAAACTTGAATGTGCAATTTCGTCTTCCAAAGCAACTTTAACATCTTCATCCATTTTTGGATCTAATGAAATTTTAACTTTCTGATCCGTAAATGTACGTGTTTGGATAAATGCCCAAGCACTTTGATCGTTTTTAAACTTGTTTTTATTATCGAGAACAACTTTTGATGTAAAATTTGATGCACTGGTTACTTTTCCAGTTACAATAACATTAGAATAATCTGTAAGTTTAGCTGTTCCTGGTTGAGCAAAAGCTATAATAGTACCAGGGTTTATACCTGCTAAACGTCCGCCATTTATTTCAACTATCGAATCTGACTTAACATTTGTCAAACTAAAATACTCTTCCTGAATAGAATAATCACCACCAAAAACTACATAATCTATATCGCCTTCAATTGCAGGGTTTTGAAAAGGTGCTTTTGTTGCCATTTCTGCCATAATTTTTGCAAATACCTGACGATACGTTTCACCTTCCTGCATTTGAGAAAATGCTTTATAGATACAATATGAAAGAGAACCTACTGCATTATCTTCATCATCATAAGTTTCATAGTTTAACTCATTTGCACTAGCTCCTGAAAAAACTACAAATTTTGCAAGATTTTCTGTGCTTACACCTCTTGCATTAGATCCTTGATCACTATTAATTCCAAAACCAACTTTATCATCTGACTTCGCCTGAGGAGTCCAATTTTCCGGCACTAATGGTGGAGCTCCACCACGTACTTTTGCAGCACCTCTTGTTCCAGTTCCAGAATGACAACTATCAAGAAAAAGAAGAATATGTCCGCTAGGACCAAGTTTAATTCGAAACTTATTAATCATTTCTCCAAGTTCATCATCACGGAAATGCAGACTTCCATCATAACCTTCGGTCATGTTCATTGGAGCGTCATAACTTACTAATGCTTCATCTAGTCCATCAATTTCATCACCATTATCATCAAATATCTGATGACCGTGACCACTATAATGAATAACAACGTGATCTCCCGGTTCTACTTTTGAATACAATTCATTCATTGCATTCATAATACCCTCTTTTGTTGCATCAGCATCAGTAAGAAACATTACATTTGTCTCTTCAAAACCAAGATCTGCTAAAGCATGTTCAATCAAAGGCACATCATTTTGTGCACTAATAGGGTACCAACCGGTTAGACTTTGGTCATATTCACCAATTGCAATAATCAGAGCATACTTCTCCGCAAATACACTTGTCAGACTAAAAACAGCAACAATAAAGAATATTATTGATTTTTTCATTGGTTTGAATTTTGTGTCTTTAAACAATTGGGTTAATGCAAAAAATGAGCATACTTTTGTATGCTCATCTCAATTTCTTTAATTAAAAGTCCTCTCCTGAACCTTCTGTTTCTTCTACTTCCTCTTCAAGCTTTAATTGGAATTGTTCGTTGCACTCACCTGCAGATTGCCATTGGTATGTTTCTCCCATTGTACGACAATATACTTCTGCATAACCTTCAGGAAGGATAAGTTGTGAATTTTCCCATGGACAAAGTCTTCCTTTGTAAACTTTATCTACCCAAATGTCAACATAATAACCTGTCCAGTTATCAAGAGCAACAACACAGCCACCACGTGATAATACAGGCTTTTCAATTGCTATATCACCAGAAGGGATTACATACTCAGAAACTCCTCTTGACTTAACAACCTTTGATGCATTAAGTACAGTTTGTGCATTTAATTGGTTAACGAAGAAGAATGCAGCTCCTACGATCATGATAATTGTAATTTTTGCTTTCATGGCTAAATTTTTATTTTTAATAATAATTAATTTCCAACAAGTGTTTTTTAATGCAAATTGCATACCAAACTCTATACAAATATAAAAAAATTTCTGCATATATTGTATACCTATTAATATAGGGCTCAGACTAAAGGCAATAAAGTTTAACGGATGACCGATGACCGAAGACGGATGCTAGAAAAAAAGATACTTAGGCAAGCATAAACTGTTAAACAAATTTAACACACTTAACACTTGTTAACTAAAACAACACACTATCAAACGAGCTATTTCGCTGATTTACTGCCACTTAGATAATTTTACGCTATTTTCGATTTAACATTATTTAGCAATCATTTATAATTGCGTTAACCATAATCATCTGATTACCAACGTATATTTGTAAAAGAAATTTAATTATAAAGATTCTTAAAAAATATGAATATCAACGAAAACAAAGTTTTAATTTCTAAATACATCGGACATCGGTCACCGGTCATCCGTCAAGCAAAACAAAAAAAGAAAAAATATTAACTAATAAATTATTTGTTATGAAAAAGAGCGTAATTATTATTTTAGCAACTATGTTACTAGGTAGCACTGCATTTGCAAGCGGAAAACATCATGAAAAGATAAATTATCCCGACCCACAATTCAATATTATACAGCAATTACCATATTCCTCTTCAGGTGTAGCTGTAATGGAAAAAGTAATAAGTAAAGATGAATACACATTGTATAAATGTCCAAGTTCATATGTTACAAATTTTCCTGGACAATCAATAACAGGAAAAAACTACAATTATTTTGTTTACAAAAACAACGAGTTTCATATGACAGTTAATGAAAACAACAAAAACGATATTTACAATTTCTTAACCAAATAAATCAGTAAATTTTTCGTAACAATCAAAAAAAAGGGAACAACCTAAACGAAGGTGTTCCCTTTTTTATATTTACAAAGCAGCGAACATTATTTGTTTTATATATAATCAAAGTATAATAAAATCAAATATATAGCATTTTGTATAACTTCTAACATTAACAACAACAACTCTTCGCATTGACTATCAAGCTCTTACCCCCCCCCTCATAAATCACACACTATGCTGTTCGTATAATTTATCGATACATTTATAACAATTAAACGCACTATTCCTATCTTTACAAAGAAGAGCGCAGGGCTTGCATCCCCACACTCCTCAAAAAACATTCGATAGTACAAATATACTACAAATATAAGCTGTAGTTACCGCAAAAGCTATATAATATACATATGAGAATATAACTCTCAAATAAAGATCTGATTCTTAGTAAGATATCTCATTTATTATCAAATACCAGAAATTAAATACAATGCATAATCATACAAAAACAATATAATGAAACAAATAATAAGAAAATTAGCTATCGCGTTGATACAAATCTTATGCCTAAGTAGCTTGTTTTATGGACAACCTAAATATCATACTGTCCCTAAACAAATGATGGAAAACATTAACATGAATAATAGTAGTAGTCCAATGGTTACAACACTAACAACTAACTCAATACCCGGCTTTAACCTTTTAACAGATAACAACCCATCAGGTCTGTCATTTCATGCTGGATATGGATATGAAACACTAAGTCACATGTACCCTGGTTTTACTCCAGTTTTTACACATCAAATTGTAAATGACAAAGACGGAAATATCTTATTCTTTATTATTGACAACTATATTTACAACAAAAATGGATTTGGTTTTGAAACAGGAGTAAACACAGGATATTTTCATACAGTATATGGAGACCTTGTAAACTTTTACGACCCATATGGAACAGAAACATCATATAGACTTCATAATGATATAATTATAGTACCAGTGCCGGGTTCATGCAACGAATTTCATATGTTTTATGTATTGCTACATAAAGAAGGTGATGCAAGCAATGAGTTACGCCCCAGAATCTATTATAAGAGAATCACATTTGTAAATGAAAATGAAATTCAAATATCAAATCAAGTTCAACTAAGTAGCGATGCTTTTACAGCAGCCTGTTCTAATGCTAGTTGTTTTAGTATGGATATTACTCCATATGATGAGACATTAGAAGACTACCTACTTGTAGTACAATGGATAGATGAATATGAAGTTTTTCAAGTTGGTACAACACTCAATACTATACCTAAATATATAGATGAAAATAAATCAGAGGATTTGGATACATGGTTTGGAGCCAAAAGACCTGATCCTGTCCTTATAGTTAATAATGAAACTGTTTACTATATTAACTCAGCATCTATGGGTTCACTAGAATCACCAGATCCTACAATTAATCATTTAAAGTTTCCACGAAATTTTAGTTTAATTTCAAATTCAACATGTGACGGAGGATACTTAATAACAACCGACAATGTTATAGGAATGGAAAATTCTCCAAATAATAATTATGTATATTTTACATATGAAAATTCAAATGGTATAAAATACTTAAATATAGGAAACTACATAAATAACAGCAGTTCATTCCCTTCAACAATATACTCTATATATCCTATAGGCAATTATACTCAAACACAAATTGAAAGATTTAATGATGGCAAATTGTATGCTTTAAACCATCACAGTAATATCAACAAAGGTACATACACGAGCATTAATAATCCAAATTCTCCCACTACGACAAATTTCACTTATAACTGTTTTAATTCACTAGAAGTTGAAAGTACGTTTATAATTGATTGTGATTCAACTGATTTTAAAAGATACATTTTCAATCACCAAATCGATGACTCCGACTACACCACAAACTACCCTTCTGTATATTGCGTACAACCTGATTGGAGTACTATTGGCTCAACAGAAACATGGTCTCCGGGAGTTGACAACAACCCATTCCGTTCAGAAACAGGTGTAGTTTATCTGGAGGATGACTTTGAAATTCCTTCCTGTAAGTACATACAACTCAATGATATGGAATTCCATTTTGCAGAAAGCAAAAAAGCGATTGTAAACACAGGTTCTACCCTTCGTTTGGTAGGTTCAACACTTACTTCTGCGGACATGTGTGGCGAAACAGTAATGTGGGGAGGCGTTTATCTTGAAGGAAATTCTGCTTTGGATCAAAGCACCTCAAATCAGGGTAGACTAAGAATGGATTCAGGTTCTGAAATTTCAAATGCAACAAATGGTGTTTATGTTGAAGGTGGCGGTATCTGTGAGATATATGCCGGAACATTTAAAAACAATTATATATCAATAAACATGGCACAATATACACATCCGACATTACCGGATTACAATGCTTCGTTCATACAGCTTGCTGATTTTATAAACGATGATGTGCTGAACAACGGCTCATACCCAAGCAAGGCTGTTTACATGAGTTCGGTGAAAGGGATTGACATTACTTACTCATCATTTGTAAATACAATGTCCAACACATTACGTGCAAATTACAGAGGTATGTGTATAAGAAGCGCATCATCAGACTTTGTGTTGGATGATTGCGAAATAAATGGATATTATTACGTTGTGTATACTGCTGGAGGCACACCTGAAATCACAAGCAATACATTCGAAAATAATTTCAGAGGAATATACACTGGAACAAGTATAAATGTGGATGTCAGTAATAATCTATTCGATGGAGATTACAGTTTCCTTCCACCCCAGAGAGAACTATTTCCGAATCCTCCTCCTTACATAACATCACAATACAACGTATACATTTCCGGTGATGGTGTTAATAATACTGTTTATAAATTCGAAGGAAACACAATCACAAACGGAACAATCGGTTCACTGTTCTACAGTACGGGCCCAAACGCTGTTCAGGCTAAGGATAACAGCTACTCTAATATTACAGGGGCTACAAATGCCTGCGCAGCAGTGGCTATAGGTAAGAACTCAAATTTTAATTCTGGTTCCGGAGGTGATTATGGCCTTGAATTCCGTTGCAACAGCTTTTCTACCTCTCCTTATGCTTTATCAATCATTGACGGCAATATGCGTAAATACCAGGGTGAATACGGTGCAAGTTCAGGCAGTGATTACGCTGGAAATTGTTTTGATCACTATGGTACAAATGCTGGAAGGGATTTTTATGTAGATTTGGATATTGTAAGTAGTCTAAATATTCAACATTACGATTATTATAGTCATGCGGATGACGCTCATACATTGTTGGAAGAAGATGAATTAATAAATGGTATTCCAAGTAGTTACACACAAAGCAAGGTGACCGAGTATGAGTATTCAAATGATTTTACATCATCAGACTGTGAAGAAGATACAGGTGGCGGCGGAATTATAATAAAAAGCACAGCTGCTGTAGAATATCAAACACCAATTGTAAGCGAAAGAATAGACCTTATTGAAAATATAGATACAGAAATATTACTTCTTGAAGCGGAACTTGAAGAAACTACTGATGCCGGTAATACCTTTATGCTTTTATCCGAAGTTGAAACAATGGCTGATAATAATAGTATTGAAATTGCAGAAGAAATTGCCGAACTTGACGGTTATATTTCTGATGAAGTTGCAATTACATATATGCAAAACAACTCAGGTAATGAGTTTGCAAAAGCAAATGCCTTGCTTGAAAACAGTCCTTTGCCGACTAATGCCCGTAGCGAAATAGAGAACATGGATATAAATCCAGGTCTTAAGCATATTATAAACCTGAACCAGCAGGGTGTTAATGTTCGTGACAATAAACAGGCGGAAATTGCAAAATTAAAACAATTCCGCGGTCTTGTGGTCAACGAGATGTATATAACAGCAACTAAAGATACGAGCTCATCTGAAAGACAGTAGCTAAAACAATTTCTTCAAAATGAAGAAAAACTTCAGTCAAAATTCCATTTATATAACCTGAACAGGTTTGAAAATGACAGGAATTCTGCACTTGCAACACTGGAAATTATCAGGCAATATGCACAAAATGCAGATATTGAGTATGCCGGAAAAATGGAAGATTATATTGATCTTCAGCAGATCATGATAGATATTGAATCCGGAATTATCAGTTACGAAGATGCCGTTGAGAACAATACGGATCTGTTAAATATTATCGCAACGGATGAGAACTCTTTCGGATATGTTACGGCAAACCAGTTACTCGCAGAAGCAGGAATAAATGAATATTATGAAACAATAAAACTACCTGAGCCAGAAATTGAAGACAGATCAACTCTTAATAAATCAGGAACGGAACAGTTAACGGAGGTATATGATGACATTATCAACATATATCCGAATCCTGCTTCTGATGTTATTTATATTGAGTATGCATTTTTTGACAATGATACGGACAGGTTAATTGAAATATACGGAATAAACGGTAATTTAATTGATAAAATAAATTTATCACATGCAGTTGGTGTGTTTACATACAATAAAAAACTACCTGCAGGTAATTATATTATCAAACTTGGTAATAATTATTAACAAAAAATTACGGTTCAGTAAATAAATTTTGTATATTAACAGCATGGGAAATATCCCATGCTGTTATTCATATATAATTATGAAAAAAGTAATAATAATATTAACTCTTTTATTTTTAGTAGTATCAACTAAATCTCAAACTCTGTTTAACAGGAACTACATAAATACTGATGATAATAGTAGTGAAAACTGGATTTGTTCGGCTATGTTCACTCATAATAATAATTATTACCTGATCGGGGGATATTCCTCTTTTTTCCAGGAAGGGACATTGGTTTACAGGGGTATTTGTATTGTTAAAATTGACAGCCTCGGGGTAATAGACACGATTCATTACCATGCAGAAGAAGGCAGGGATATTTATGAAGGATGGAACAAATGTTTTGCACTAAACAGCGATTCATTTGCAATGACAGGAGGTATATTTACAGATGCTACAATCGGAGGGTACTTAACTGTATACAATTATGACCTTGATACGATCATTTCAAAAGAACTGTTCCTGGATACTATTTCTGACAGGAATTTTGGAATGATATCCGTTGACGGCGGCTATGTTTTCTGTGGAAGTATTGATACCTCAAGAAATGCTTTTGAATACCCCGAAACAGTATATAATAAAGTGCATTTGTATAAAACAGACCTATCCGGTAATCCCGTATGGTCAAAAACTTTCAGTTTTGGGGATATTTCAGATGGCTGTTGGAGTAGTGCTTCAAGATTAGTTCAAGCTGCTGACAGTGGCTTTATTCTTATCGGTAATACAAATGATTTTGGAAACTATAGAAATTTCATTCTTAAAACCGACAGTCTCGGCAATCAGCAATGGGTAAAATTCTATGGCAGCACTACTTATGATAATCCTGCATTTCAGGATATAATAACCACGAAAGATTCGTGCTATATTGTTTGCGGGGCATATACTTACGGGGAAGCATTCGGAGGCTTATACCCTTATGACGGTTGGATCATTAAAATTGATAATGATGGTAACTCCAAATGGAATAAAAAATACCGTGAACATCGTATAGATCCGGGAGATTACAGGGACAGTATATATTGTCAATTTTACTCAGCATGTGAATTGCCAAACGGGAATATTGCAGTTACCGGAACGGCAAGAAAGGAAACTGGTTACTCAAACAGAACCCCATTTCTATACATGATGTATGAAAATGGAGACACTGTTTTTTCCAGGCATTATTTCCAGTACCCCGTAGGGCATCCCGATTATGTTAATGTGAGCTACCCCAACGCTGTTATGTCTACTGATGACGGGGGCCTTGCAATCGGGGGATGGGCAGAATTCATTGAATATGATGATGTAAATGAACAGTGGATTAATCCGCAACGTATCTTCCTTATAAAAATTGACAGCCTCGGCAATGACACATTGGTTAACAATATTTTGCCTTATCAAACACAACCAATAACAAAATTCGAACTCCCCTGCTACCCTAACCCTGCGGTAAATGAGTTTTATGTTGATATATCATATAAAACCGGGGATGATGTGCTGGAAATATATTCCACAAACGGTACAATTATCCACGAACAAGCGGTAGTATCGGGAGAGAACAGAATTGACATCTGTGGGTTAAAGCCGGGCATGTATTTAGTTAGATTGAGAAATAGCAGGTTGTTTGGGAAGATTACAATTCAATAAATAAATTTTGTATTTTAAACGGCACGAATTTTTAATTTCGTGCCGTTTATTTAAATTATGAAAATAAGTTTATCAATATTATTACTTGCAATAAGCACATTACTGCTATCTCAGAATGATACAACTTATAACTATAACTATCCTTATGACTGGCCTTATGATTGTAATACCATGTTATATCTTGATTCATGCTATTATTTAGCCGGGGATGTTGGCAGAATTAAAGATGGGTGCGCTAATGTTGTTTATGGTTTTCATATTTCAAAAATTGACAGCACAGGTATAAAAGACACTACTGTTGTATTTGATAATTGTGAAGAAACAAATTATATAGGATGGAAAGGATCATTAAAGAACAAAAACGGGAATCTATATATTCTGGGACAAAAATACCCCTCAATCGGAAATAATAAACTATTCATATCAAAAATAAATCCTGTATATGATACTATTTCTATTACAAATTTCATGGATGATACTATTACAAAACGTGCTTTCAGTTTTGTTTTTGATGATTCGGAGAATATGATATTTGCAGGTACTATAGACAGTTCTTATAACGAAATGTCGGGGCTGCCGGAAACAACATATACAAAATCATTATTATTTAAAGCCTCTCTATCAGGAGAGATCATCTGGCAAAGGTCATATAGTTTCGGAGATATTTCGGACGGATGCTGGTCTTCCATTACCAGAGTTTTACCTGCTTATGATAAAGGATATATTGCCATTGGAAGAACATCAGATCTCGGAAACTAAAGAAATCTCATATTAAAAACCGATAGCCTCGGCAATCAGCAATGGGTAAAATTCTTCGGAAGTTCTATTTATGACAATCCAACTTTTCAGGATATTATTGAAACTAAAGATTCGTGCTACATCGTTTGCGGAGCATATGCATACGGAGAAACCTTCGGAGGTCTATACCCTTACGACGGCTGGCTCATTAAATTTGATGATGAAGGAAATACAAAGTGGAATAAAAAATACAGGGATTATGTAATTAATAATACTGATTGGAGAGATACTATCAGATGTAACTTTGTTTCGATTTCAGAATTATCAGATTCCGGTTTAGTTACTATTGCCGCAGTAAAATCAAGCGAATGTGGTGGTAAAGAGTTCCGAATTTATCGTTTTAATAAATCAGGTGATGTGCTATGGACCAAATTATTCACCGAATTCCCTGATTGTAATAATACATTCAACTGTAATACTATATTGGAAACCAATGATGGAGGATTTGTAATAGGTGGAGATGTCGATTATTATGTATGGGATACATTAAACGAAGAATGGGATTATTCTCAAAGACTTTTCCTCATAAAAACTGACAGCCTCGGCAATGACACATTGGTTAACAATATTTTACCTTATCAAACACAACCAATAACAAAATTCGAACTCCACTGCTACCCTAACCCTGCGGTAAACGAGTTTCATGTTGATATCACGGATAAAACGGGTGATGATGTACTGGAGATTTATTACACAAACGGAACTATTGTTCACGAACAAACTGTAATCCCGGGGGAGAGCAGGATTGACATCTGCGAGTTAAAGCCGGTGATGTATTTGGTAAGGTTGAGGAATAGCGGGTTGTTTGGAAAGATTGTAATTGAATAGGTTCACAGTTTCTTTTCTCTATTCAAGATTGTGCAAAAACTGTGAACGAAAAACTGTGAACTATTATTCCGCAATGCATATTGTACGGCAATTAGATTGTTGAAAAACAGTTTATCTCATAACATTCAATTTCTCCACTATAAGTTTACCCTGAGTAAAAACTCTTGTAAAGTAAACACCAGGAGATAGTTGAGAAACGTCAAGTTTTATTTCTTCTGAACCCGGTTCTGTAAATTCCATCATAATAGTTTTACCTGTTTTATCAAATATCTCAACAAAATCACCATCATCAAATGTATATCCGTTATTAACCGTTAAGATATCTGAACACGGATTCGGATAAAGACCAATATTTGACTGTATTTCCTTATCTTCAATTCCAACTAAACATGTTAAAGGGCGAATCCCTGACGAAACAGCAACATCATATTTTGAGACTGAAGAACTCCATGATTCTCCATCATTAACCCATAATGTACTAAAACCATTATTACAACGATTTGGCGACATTCCTACAACAAATTTATCGCCATCAGCATAATTAATACTATAACCTAAATAAAATGGACCGTCAACTTCAAGTGGTTCATCAAAATATATTACCTGAATATAATTACTGCCTAAATCATGTAAATACACTTTTTGATCGGCTAAAACAGTTGTTGGCTCATCCTCTGCACCATCCCAGGTTAAAAACCTAATATAAGAACTATGTGAACCATAAGCCAAATCCATTACCGGCACAATAACACCATATACTTCGTTAAAAGTATGATAGTCATAATAATCTGCATACATTTTAATATTGTCGGAGTTTTGACCTCCTAACTCTCCCTGCAAACCGTTAATATATAGTTCATTAGGAATTTCTCCTTCAAGCAGATTGCCAATAGTATCACAATATGAACCAACATGCGACTCATAAACAACTACATAATCTCTTTTTGTTAACACATCGCTCCCATTTGTATTTGACACAACCAGAGTTACATCATAAAAACCTGTATTCTCGTAAAGAATTCCTTCGGGTTTAATCTGATAACCGGAATATTCGGGGTCACCACCTTCGAACTGCCATGACCAGGACATCGGATAATTTGTTGACAAATCATCAAAATACACTGGTGTATTTCTTTTTACCAATCTGTTTTGAGCTGTAAAATTAGCAACCGGAGCATCTTCTCCCTGATCCGGAATTACAGTAATATAATCTTCAATTAAAAGTGTATCCCAACCTTCTGAGTTTCTTACTATAAGTTGAGCATCATAAGTTCCTGTTGTATTGTATATAACATTTTGAGGGTGCTGGACTGTTGATGTCGCAGGGTCTGCCCCCTCAAATTCCCAATGCCATTCATAAGGATAATCATATGATAAGTCTGTATAGTCAATTGTATTTCCAGCAACAACAACTATCTGATTTGCAGAAAAACCTGCAACAACAGTATCATCTGCTATATCATATACTTGAATATAATCGTGATATGTTACAGAATTATCATTACCGTATTCATTATAAACTGTCAATGTAACATCATACCAGCCTGATTCATTGTAAATAATTTCAGGAGGAGATTGCCCGCTAAATGTTTCTGGATCTCCACCTTCGAAAAACCAGTTCCAGGTAGAAACATTATTTATAGATTCGTCAGTATATATTACTCCGGATCCAACCGGTAAAACTGTTGGCGTTCCATAGAACTGAGCAACAGGCCAATTGTCAGGACAAGCATTTTGGTTTGGACCTAAAGATGCAATAACTGACGGTGAGTGTAAGTCATGTTCATCATCATTCCAAATTACTGATCTATCAGGTTTTATCAATATAAATTCTGGATAATATTCAACACCATAATATGAAATTACACCATATGATCCTCCATCATTTGTTACTAATGGATATTCACAACCAAAATCTTCTCGAAACTGCTCGGCTATATCATCTGTATCTTCTGAACCTATCCCTAAAACTACTAATTCAAACTCATTACAACCAAAACCAGTATAAATTGCATTTACATCGGGAACAGCTGCCTGACAACTTGGACATGTAGAAAACCAGAAATCAATATAAACATATTTACCCTGGTCTAAAATTTCAAATAGGTTATACGTAATTCCTTCTGTATCGGTAACAGTAAAATCGACAGCAGTTGTTGGCTGAGAAAAGGAAGAAATATATAAAACAATAAATAGAAATAGTACTAATAGCTTTTTCATAATATAGTTACCTGCAATTATTAAATGAAAATCAAAATACGCCTCTAACTTACAACACTAACTATCAAAAATAAACAAAATATAAATATGCTTGTTATTTTTTTCGTCTTTTTATATAAATATTCTTATTACTTGTAAGAATGCTTACATTTAACTCAAATCCCAAAATTAATGCTAAAGCTGTTATATAAAACAGTAACATAACAACAATTACTGTACCTATGGACACATAAAGCTTGTTATATTGTGCAAAATTATTTACATAATATGCAAACCCAAGTGATGTTACAATTTGTAAAACTGTTGCAAAAATAGCTCCGGGAGTAATAAATCTAAACCTGCTCTTTTTTGATGGTGCAAGAAAATACAGGAAAGATGTTGCAAGAAAATATAGCAAAACAACTGTAAACCATTTTAATATCCCTACAATTAAGAAAATTGTTCCTTCGTATTGTTCGTAAAAAGGATGGTCTCCCATAAAGTTTACAATAAAATTATTCCCCATTACAATTAAACTAATTGCAATAAGTAATAGAAAGCTAAGGATTACAACTAATACTACAGATATTACTCTTCTGCTTAACCAGTTTCTTGTTTCTATCTCATGATAACTACTGTTAAATGCTTCGATAAATGCTAACACTCCATTGGAGGAGAAAAACAACATTAAGAGAAAACCTATTGACAGAATCGAACTCCTTTGATTCAGTAATGTATCTGAAATAGTTTCATGCATTAGGCTATATGCTGAATCAGGCATAACCTCAGCCAGAACGCCAAACAATTCGTATTGAAAATTCTCTACCGGAATAAATGGAATTAAAGAAAAGAGAAAAATTAAAGCTGGAAAAATTGCTATGAACATATTAAAAGCCACGCTTCTAGCACGTATAGAAATAGCCCCTTCCTGTATTCCCTTAAAAAAGAAAGAACCCACATAAAATAGTGAGTATCCTTTAAATCCTGGTAAGATAACTTTTTTACTTACATTATTTAAAAGTGTACGTAACCTTTCTATTTCTCGTCTGATAAAATTCATTAAATAGCTTTAAGGCTTAAATCTAAACTTTTAATCTGATGTGTCAATGCTCCGACAGAAACATAATCCACACCACATTCAGCATAATTACGTATTGTATAGTAGTTAATACCTCCGCTTGATTCTGTTTCAAAACGTCCATTTATCAATTCGACTGCCTGACTAGTATCCTCAATAGTAAAATTATCAAGCATAATTCTGTGCACTTTCCCAACTCTTAGCACCTCCTTAACGTCTGATAATGAACGTGTTTCTATTTCAATTTTAATATCTAGTTTATTTTCTTCAATATATTTATTTGCAAGTAAAATTGCCTTTTCAATTCCTCCTGAATAGTCAATATGATTGTCTTTAAGCATAATCATATCATACAAACCTGTACGGTGATTTTCACCGCCACCAATCTTTACTGCCTCTTTTTCAATCAGGCGTAAACCCGGTGTAGTTTTACGAGTATCCAGGACTTTAGTTTTTAAACCTGACAACAACTGAACATATTTATCTGTTTCAGTTGCTATTACACTCATTCTCTGCATAAAATTCAGGATTGTACGTTCTGCAGTAAGAATATCTAATTGTGGACCAGAAATTTCAAAAACAATATCACCAGGTTTAATTTTATTGCCATCTTAAATAAAAACATCAAGTTTTAAATTATTCGAAAAGTAATCGCAAACGCATTTAGCAACATCAACCCCGGCGATTATACCACCTTGCTTAACAAGAAGCTTAGCTTTCCCAAGCTCATCTGCATTAATACAGCATAAGGAGGAATGGTCTCCATTACCAACATCCTCCTTATAAGCTCTTTCTATTAGAGTTTTTAAATATTTTTCAGGAATCATTCTTCTTCGATACGCATTTGATGAATTAATGGTTTTCCTCCACTTTCTTTAACAAGAAAATACACACGATACGCTTTCCCACTTACAGTTTCTAGATTACCAATAGCATATTGAGCACCTTCTTTACCACCTTGATGTAAAAGTGAGAAATTCTTTATTTTATTCTTTTCAAAGAAACTTTTTAGGATTTGTTCTGCTTGTTGTTTGCTGTATACATCTTCTTTATCAAGTATAACTAACTCAACAGATGAATTAAAATGCTTTGCTATTTCCACTGCATTACCTACCTTCATGGCATCAAAAATCTTAGGTGGAATATCAAAAATCGGATGTGCATTAGCAAAAGTCGCAATGCCCAAAATTATAACAGTCAGTAGTACTTTTAAGTTTTTCATCTTTTCCGTTTTTATTGTTTTCAATTATAGTTCAAAACTATGCTTGCAAAAACCAAACCAAATATTTAGTTCGCAAGATATAAATAATTTAAATCTTTCCAGTATCTTTAATGCCAAATTTTTTCACATTTATGAATATCAAACTGTTAGTAATAGGGAAAACAGATAAAGACTTTGTACAAAAGGGGTACGACGAATACTTTAAAAGGATAAAGCGATATTGCAAATTTGATTTTCAAGTTATTAAAGATATCAAAAAAAGTAAAAATCTGAGTACGGACCAACAAAACAAATTAGAAGGTGAAAAAATACTATCTGAAATAAGCCCATCGGATCATGTTGTATTACTCGATGAAAATGGCAAAGAATTTAATTCCAGAGGATTTGCTTCTTTTCTTAATAAGTCTCTTGTTTCAGGCATGAAAAATCTTATATTTGTAATTGGAGGGCCATATGGTTTCTCAGAAGAAGTTTATAAAAGAGCTAATATTAAAGTATCTTTATCAAAAATGACTTTTTCACACCAGCTGATAAGACTAATTTTTGCAGAGCAGCTTTACAGAGCATTCAGTATTTTAAACAATGAGCCTTATCATCACGATTAATTAAATGAAAATAAATTTAAAACATATCATTTTAGTTTTTACTGTTTTGCTTATTTCTGTGATAATAAGTTTAACAGGAAATTTTACGAAAAATGATAAGAGCCAAGGATTGGATATTGAATATATCGAAACTGAATTACAACAAAAATACGCCTACCTTGAGGAGCAATTAAAAACAATTTCTGAAGAGATATCAACTGATACAGAATCTGCTGAAAAGTACTTCTACACAGAATCTAGCGAGATTTTTAAAGAACAAGGTATCGGTTATTTCTACTATTATAAAAATGAACTAAAATACTGGACAACCAACAATATTCCTTTACCTACAAGTACAACCTTCAATTTCTTTGAGAGACCAATGATTAATCTTAATAATGGTTGGTATTTATGCCAATTCGTTTCAGGAGAAGATTGGCATCTCGTTGGTGTTTTTCAGTTTAAAAAGGAATATTCATACGAAAACGATATTTTAAAAAACACATTTTATCCTGACTACAATATAGATTCCAAAACCACAATTAGTCTTGATTCCATCACTAAAAGTGATAAAGTTTGCTTAAAAGATAATGATTCAGAAAGCTGTTTTTATTTAATCCCACCAGAAGAGGATCCCTATGCTTAAATGAAATTTAACTTCGGACACTTTCTTAAACTATTTAATGTTTTTATTGGGATTATTCTGACAATGCTTTTGTTTACATATTTTGCTCAGAAGAAACCAAAATATACAAGTTTAATATCATTGGGGTTATTTATTTTTCTGTTTATAAGCAGATACCTAATGCTTAAGCAAGCTGTTTTCTCCGGTTTTACAGAATTTGAACTTTTTAGTCCAATATTATTTGCAGAATCATTTTGGATGCCATCTTTAGGTGAACATCTAATAAATGCCCTATTCTTCTTAACTTTTGCTATTTTCTTCTTTGCTTTTTTTAAACCCAAAGTAAAGATAGAAAAAGGTAAATTTCCAAAGATAATTTTTAGTTTAACGATGGCTTTTTTAATGTTCCTCATCAGCCGTTATATTTCAAAACTATTCTATGGCCTTGTTTGGAACTCTTCAATATCTTTTGGATTTGAAAACATACTAAATCTCGACATATATAGCTTCCTAGGTACAATCATTATTGTATCCATTGTTACAGGATTTTTAATGATTATTTACCGAATAATGAGAAACTTTAATGAAGTACTCTCATTTGCAATAACATCAATAGGCCTATTAGTTTTATTTATATACGCATTTTTCGAAAAAAACACATTAGAACTTTCCATTGAAACTCTTGTAATATTAAACTCTTTACTTTTCTTTTTATGGTTAGTCCTTATTTATATTTCTATTAAGAAAGAGCTTAATTATTTCTTGAGTGTTTTATTGCTTTTATTAGTTTCATTGATTACATCAGAACATTTTAGCAGATTTACTAATCAAAAGGAAATAGATGCCTATAAGGTTATAACATACAACTTAGCTGCTGAACGTGATGTTGGTGCAGAGTTTTTTCTCAAGCAAACCTATAATGAAATAAAAAGCAGTGAAGCCCTTAATAACGCCGTCTTAAAAAGAGACTTCTTGCAAATACAGACAATCGTAAATAAAATACTTCTCTCAAAAAGATATTTTAATAAATACGAAACACAAGCAACAATTTGTCAATGTGAGGATAGTTTATTGATTGAACCTGACTTTATTAATGTTGAGTGCTTTGAGTTTTTTAGAGATCAAATTTACGAATACGGGATTATTATTCCGGGATCGAATTTTTACTTTTTAGATAATCATAACGGTAGAATATCATACCTTGGTGAAGTAAGCTCAATGCTTTTGGATTCAACATTTATCAATATTTACATTGAATTAAATTCCAAAATATTTAGTGAAGGTTTAGGATATCCTGAATTACTTCTAGATAAAAAACTTTCTGTAAAGAAAACTTCCCGTGATTATAATTATGCTAAATACAACAAAGGACATTTAATTAGCAGTAAAGGTGACTATAAATATCGTTTTGCATTAAAACCACAGGAAAAAGATACTGCAGAATATTCTTATTATGTTAAAGATGGGTATATTCATTTCAAATATCGTCCAGATGATGAGAACCTAATTATTCTTAGTAAACCGGACACTCAATACTCAAGCGAATTAGTTTCATTTACATATATCTTATTCTTTTTATTTGTATTCTTCAATATTTTTTGGCTGGGAATAAATATAAGAAAAGGCTACCTAACTAAAGGCACAAGTCTTAAAACAAAGATTCAGATATCATTTATAACCATATTGATATTATCTCTTATCCTTACCGGTACAATTTCAATCTATTTCATTGTTCAGGGATACAAAGATAAACAGAAAGAAACAGTACAGGACAAAGTGCATTCTGTTCTGGTTGAATTGGAGCAAAATGTTGGAACAGAACAAGAGCTTAATTACGAAGATTCTGAATATCTAAACTCGCTATTAGTTAGATATTCTAATGTATTTTACACTGACATAAACATTTACGACCTTGATGGAATTTTACTTTCTTCATCAAGAATTGAGCTCTATGATAAAGGCCTTAAAGGCAGATATATGGATTCAAAAGCCTATAAGGATCTGATCGTAAACAAAGCCGGGACTATAATTATAAGCGAGGAGATTGATAATATTACCTATTTGTCGGCATATGTCCATTTCAGGAATTACGACAATGAAGTAATTGCTTATCTAAACCTACCATATTTTGCCAGACAAAGTGAATTCAAAGAAGAGATTTCTAATTTTGTAATCGCCTTCTCAAATGTATTCTTAGCCTTAATTCTAATTGCTGTTTTAATTGGAATATTCATATCAAGACAATTGACACGCCCATTAGTTGTGATTCAAGATAAAATTCGCTCTATGGACATTAAGAAAAAAGCTGAGAAAATCACATATAACAAAAACGACGAGCTTGGTGGTTTAATTAGAGAATATAATAGAAAGGTTGATGAACTTAGTGAATCTGCAAACAAACTAGCTCAATCAGAACGTGAAATGGCTTGGCGTGAGATGGCAAAACAAATTGCTCATGAAATCAAAAACCCACTAACACCAATGAAACTGAGTGTTCAATATCTAGAAAGAGCTTATGACAAAAAAGATGAGAAATGGGAAGAAACATATCGTAAAGTTTCTAAAAATCTAATTGAGCAAATTGATATTCTATCCGGGATTGCTTCTGAGTTTAGTAATTTTGCTAAAATGCCGGCCTCTAAAAAAGAAATCGTTAACCTAAAGGATATAATTAACAATACTGTTGGCTTATATGAGAATTCCGAGGATGTTGAGTTCAAAACTAAATTTGACATTAGCACAGCCGGCTTTATTTATGCTGACAAAGAACAAATGGTTAGGGTATTTACAAATTTAATTAAAAATGGTATTCAGGCAATCCCTGATAACAGACAAGGAAAAATTAAGGTCCTTGTAGAAGAACAAGAAAACATATATTTTGTTAAAATAATCGACAATGGAACAGGAATACCTGAGGCAATGCAAAGAAAGATTTTCCAGCCAAATTTCACAACAAAATCTTCAGGTATGGGACTTGGGTTAAGTATGGTAAAGAGCATGCTTATCAGCAATAATGCAACTATCAGATTTAATACCAAAGAAGATGTCGGAACTGAGTTCATTATTGAAATCCCAAGTCATCTACCAGAATAATCAAACTAATTTCTTGATATTCAAATCTCAATATTCAACAAACTTAAGCTCGTCTTCCGACTCGGTTACTGATCCTGCTGAAACATCGATAACCGGTCACCAATCATTCGTTAATGATCATCGGTCATCGGTCAACGGTCATCTAACATTAATCATTTTCCATTTCAAATTCAATTTTTATCTTTGTGACAAACATAAAAACATCAATTATGCTTAAAGAAATATCAGAACATCGTTCAATCAGAAAATACACAGATAAGCCTATTCCAAAAGAGGTTATGGATAATGTCTTAAACGCGGCAATCCGTGCTTCGAACACTGGAAATATGCAGGTTTATTCAATTATAGTTACTACTTATGAAAAAATCAAAGAGGAACTTGCGCCAACACACTTTAACCAACCAATGGTAAAAAATGCTCCGGCAATTCTTACTTTTTGTGCTGATTTTAACAGGTTTAACAAATGGTGTCGTCAACGCGTAGCTGAACCGGGTTATGATAATTTTCTTTCATTTCTAACTGGTGCTATAGATGCAATAATAGCTGCTCAAAATGCTTGTATTGAGGCCGAACATCACGGACTGGGAATTTGCTATCTTGGTACTGCGATTTACAATGCTGACAAAATCATAGACATTCTTAATTTACCAAAAGGTGTTGTTCCAATAACAGCTGTAACAATGGGTTACCCGGCAGAGACTCCTGAATTAACTGACAGACTTCCTGTAGAAGCAGTTGTTCATTATGAAAAGTATAATGATTTTACTGCAGAAGATATTGATGAAATATACGCAGAAAAAGAAAATCGTGAAGACAGTAAACAATTTGTAAAAGAAAATGATAAAGAAACTCTTGCACAAGTATTCACCGACGTTAGATATTACAAAGCTAATAATGAACATTTTTCAAGTGTTTTACTTGAAGTACTAAAAAAACAAGGCTTCTTCGAGTAATAACAATTGTAAGATATCTTTTGTAAAACTGCAAAAGAACTTAAATATTTCCACCCATTATTCCAGTAAACATTTCACATGTTTTTCAATTAATCATAGTGAAATAGAAAATAATATTTATTAAATTTGTCAATAAACATTGTATTTTGCTAATACTATCTATTGCAATATTGATTACTATGATTGGTCTCATTTTCAGAGCATCTCATTTTGGTGCTCTACCTAATTTGAATGATCCTAAAGTTCAGAATTGCAAACAATTTAACGGTAAGCAGTTTGTTAATCAAGGCAATGTAGTTATGAGCATGAATTCTGCAAAATTCAAAAAACTATTTCCTCAACTAATTAAATTTGGAAAGAAAAAAAGACCTCCTCAAAAGACTAAAATCTCAGATAAGTCAAAAATTAAATTTGCAGGTGCTTGTGGAAAAGACATTCAAATAACATGGTTTGGGCACTCAGCTTTAATGATGGATGTAAATGGGAAGAGAATCTTGTTTGATCCTATGCTGAGCAAATACGCCTCCCCTTTTCCTGGTTTTGTAAAAAGATTTAAAAATGCCATTCTATTTGAAGACAATGATTTTGATTTACTGGAGAAAGTTGATGCAGTTGTAATTTCACATGATCATTATGACCATCTGGATTATCAGACAATTATTAAATTAGACAAAATCACAAAAAAGTTTTATGTCACATTAGGTGTTGACTCTCACCTAATTAAATGGAAAATTGATGCAAACAAAATAATAGTTGCTGATTGGTGGGACGAGTTCAAACAAGATTATTTAAAATTTATATGTACTCCCAGCCAGCACTTTAGCGGAAGAAGGGTTGAAAAAAACAATAATACATTATGGGCTTCGTGGCTAGTGCAAGTTAATAACAAAAACATATTTTTTAGTGGAGATACTGGTTATTTTGATGGATTTACAAAGATAAAAGACAAATATGGCCCAATTGATTTAGCAATGCTCGAATGCGGACAGTACAACGAGTTATGGAAAGAAATCCATATGTTACCCGAGCATACTGTTCAAGCTGCAATTGACTTAGAAGCCAATGCATTGTTACCAATACACAATATGGCATTTAGTCTTGCTCTGCATTCATGGTTCGAACCAAAAGAAAGGGTTCAAAAAGCTGCAGAAAAGCATGGATTGAAAATTATTGAGACTGTACCGGGTAAAAGTTTTAATATCTAAGAAAATTTATATACAATAAACCTTATAACTAAACTATTAACTCAATAATAAATTAAAGTTCATATAATAATGTTTTTTGGCAATATATAGATTTTTTTGTAACTTGCAGGTAATCAATTCCACCACAAATGAGTTCAACTGTTTATAATTCACAAATTACCAAAAAGAGTGTAATAGTGTCTTTTTTATTGTTTACATTTTTAATTGTAAATACTGATTCATTCTCGCAAATAACAACCAATTGGTCAGTATGCTATGGTGGGTCAAGTTCAGATGAAGGATACGATATTATTCAAACTAATGATGGCGGTTATATTATGCTTGGTGAAACACAGTCAAGTGACCAACAGGTATCAGGATATCATGATTCTCGAGATGCATGGATTGTTAAAACTGATGCAAAAGGAGAAATCGAATGGGAAAAATGTTATGGAGGCACTGAGATAGATGTATTTAAAGATGTAATTCAAATAAGTAACGGAGATTATATCTTTGTTGGCAATACCCAATCGAACGATGGTGATGTTTCAGGAGATCATACACATGGTGATGCCTGGGTATTAGAGACAGATAGTATTGGCAATATTATATGGCAAAATTATTATGGCTGATCAATCAATGAAGTTGCCTATTCCATTATTAGATTAGATAACGGACACTATCTTATCGGAGGTCTCACAGGATCCAACGATGGTGATGTTTCAGGTAATCATTGCGAAGGGAAGAATGATGTCTGGATATTTGAAATAGATTCGATTGGCAATTTAATTTGGCAGAAATGCTATGGGGGATCAGATTTTGACGTGTTATATACTATGCAAAAAGACAATGAAAATAATATTATATTTTCAGGGGCTACGCGTTCAACCAATGGAGACATATATGGACATCATGGAGGTGAAGATATTTTAATTATCAAGATCAATCAATCAGGAGAAATAATTTGGCAAAGATCTTTAGGCGGACACGAAGATGAATATGGTGGCTATATTTCTTGCACTTATGATGGAGGATATATTATGACATGTTCTACTGCCTCATCTAACGGAGATGTTTAAATAAATTTTGGAGGTTTAGATATTTGGGTGGTTAAACTATCTTCTGGTGGAGATATTGAATGGGAAACAAGTTTAGGTGGTAGTCTCGGCGAAATGGGTTATACAATACTAGAAACACCAAGTGGAGATTTCATTGTTGGTGGAGGTGTTGTATCAATTGATGGTATGGTTTTAGGTAGATATTGTGATAATCCCTATTATTGTAATGGTGGTGATGCATGGTTAATAAAATTAGATGCTGACGGCCATTTGATATGGCAAAAATGTATGGGAGGGTATGACCATGAAACCATTTATGAAATAATAAACACCTCTTATGATAATTATACATTTATTGCTAGAACAACATCAGAAGATAATGATATTAACAATAATCATGGATCACACGATTTCTGGGTTGTTAATTTCAGTGAAGAAAAGATAACCGGAAAGGTTTTCTATGACTTTAATGAAAATTGTATTCAGGACTCAATGGAAACAAACTTGCAATATCAAACTCTAATTATTGAACCTGGAAGTCATGTAGTACAAACTAATCAATCTGGGATTTATTCTCTTGACAATCTGGATCTTGAACCTGGCAACTATTCTGTTTTTATTGACACTACAAATAGTATTTGGCAACCAACTTGTCAGACCTCTCAAACATTTGAAATAACTGATCATGATATTTTTACCTCAGCACCAGATTTTGGAGTAACTTCAATTATAAATTGTAGTGATCCGAAGATTGAAATCTATATGCCAATCATGAGATCTGGTTTTAGTAATCAGAAAATATATGTTAAAGTTATAAATAATAATACTGCAACTACTGTATTAGATTCTGCCTATGTTTTAATCAACCTACCTAATCTCATTACCATAAATGATGCAGATATACCATTTTCTGTAAATGAAAATATATATCGCTTTGAATTGGGAAATATTTTCCCGGGACAAAATATTGAATTCACTGCTAATGCAAAAGTTAGTAGCAATGCAATGTTTGGACAAAATCTTTGCCTAGAGGCAAATCTATATCCTGTTGATTCTTGTATTTTCGTCAATGAGACCAATTCATACGATACAAACGGTGGAGTGTCTCTGTGTAACGAACCATGGGATAAATCAAGCCTGTCAGTTGACGGGATTTGTTCTAATGACTCTGTTGTCTTTACTGTACTTAATGCCGGTAGTGGAGATATGGTTTGTTATTCACCTGTTAGGGTGTACATTGATGGTGAATTATTCTTACTGGACTCTATAAGATTAAATTCAGACCAATCAAGGATTTTTTCTTTTAAAGGTACTGGACAAACATGGAGATTAGAAGCAGACCAGCATCCTTTACACCCAGGAAATTCTCACCCAAATGCAGTTATTGAATTATGCGGAGATTTAACAAATTGGACACCAAATTTGGTAACTATTCAATATCTTGACAATGCTGACCCGATAACTGACATTTATTGTGGCACCGTTACCGGTAGTTTTGACCCAAATGATAAAACTGGATATCCTACTGGGATAGGCAGTTTTCATTTTATTAAACAGAACCAACAAATACAATACAAAATTAGATTTCAAAACACAGGTAATGACACTGCTTTCAATATTGTAATTAGGGATACTTTAGATATAAATTTAAATCTATTAACAGTTAAATCAGGAATATCAAGTCATGAATCCAAATTTAAAATTAGTGAAAACAGGGTTCTGGAATGGACATTTGAGAACATTTTACTACCAGATAGCACAACAAACGAACCTGAAAGTCATGGTTTTGTAACGTTTTCTGTTGACATGATACCTAATCTTGATTATGGATCAGTAATTCTAAACAAAGCTGAAATATATTTTGATTACAATCAACCAATCACAACAAATCAGACAATACATACATTATTTGACTTCAGTTCAGAATTTGTTTATCCCTACCCATTTATTTCAACAGAAAATAAGATTGAGCTTTATCCAAATCCGGCATCGTCTTTTGTTTCAGTGATATACCCAGAACTCACGGATATTGCGCAATTACATATTTATAACACCTGGGGTAAAAAACTATATCAAATAGAAATAGAAAAAGGTAGTGTAGGTTACAACCTGTCTTTAAAAGATTATACGGATGGTTTGTATTTTGTTGTATTACAAACAAAAGATTATTTAGAAACATCTAAACTTATTAAACACAAAATTTCGAGTTCCTTTTCTGAATAAAAAAAATGAGCACTGAAAGAAGTACTCATTTCTTAATATAATTATAATTTTTTAGCTATTTCACAGGAACATTTTTCAATGTTTCAACAATATAGTTCCAGAATTTTTCAACAGATTCGATATTAACTTTCTCATCCGGAGAGTGTGGGTAACGAATTGTTGGACCAAATGAAATCATATCCCAATTTGGATATACAGAGCCTAAAAGACCACATTCCAAACCTGCGTGTATTGCTTTAATATCAGGAGTTTTACCATACAAACCTTCGTAAGTTTTTAGCATAGTTTTTAAAATTGGAGATTCCATATTTGGTTTCCAACCCGGATAAGCACCTTCGAATTTAACTTCAGCACCTATTAAATCGAAAATAGTTCCGATCTTATACATTGCTCCCATTTTTGCTGTATAGACAGAGCTGCGCACTAAATTATTAACTATAAACTCGCCATCTTGTAACTTAACAATAGCTAGGTTATTTGAAGTTTCAACCAAACCGGGCATTGCATCGCTCATTCTTTCAACGCCATGAGGACAAGCAAAAACAGCTTTAATCATTTTTGCCATAACAGTTTGTTCAATAACTTTAGCAGTAGCATCTGTTTTAACTGCTGTCATTTTCAATTCATGTTCAGTTGCAGCAAATTCATCAGCAAACATTTTTTCAAACGTCTTTACTTCTGCTTCAAATTCAGCAGCTTTACTGTTTTCAACCATAACCACAGAAAAAGATTCACGAGGAATAGCATTTCTTAAACTTCCACCATTTACTTCAGCAAGTTTAATATCAAAATGATATAGACAGTGATTTAAAAATCTGAATAATAACTTATTTGAATTTGAACGTCCGATATTGATATCCATTCCACTATGTCCACCTTTTAAACCGGAAACATCAAGTTTATATGCAGTATGTCATGCCGGAGCATCTACCATATCATATTTCATTGATACATTAACATCGACACCTCCTGCACATCCAACATAAAGTTCACCTTCATCTTCTGAATCAAGATTCATCAAGATATCTCCTTTAATAATACCTGGTTTTAGGTTTTCTGCACCTGTCATTCCTGTTTCTTCATCCATTGTAAATAATGCTTCGACAGGACAATGCACTAAATCATCGGCTTCAAGCACTGCCATAGCAGCAGCACAACCCATCCCATTGTCTGCACCTAGAGTGGTGCCATCAGCAGTAACCCAATCTCCATCCACATAGGCATTAATTGGATCTTTTTCAAAATCATGTACTTTATCAGAGTTCTTTTGTGGAACCATATCAACATGACCTTGGAAAATTATACCCATTCTATCTTCCATCCCAGGAGTTGCAGGTTTACGTATTATTACATTCCCAACGTGATCTACAATAGTTTCTAAACCAAGGTTCTCACCAAAATTTTTCATATACTCAATAACTTTGGCTTCTTTTTTGGAAGGTCTAGGTATTTGAGTTAAGGAATAGAAATGTTTCCAGACTCGTTGCGGATTTAAATTTTTGATTTCGCTCATAACTTATTATTTTTACGTTAATTTTTTAGAAAACCTAAAAGTACAAATTTTAAACATATTGTACAATTATTTGTATTAAAATAAACTTAATATACTATTATGAAGAACCTTATTTTCACAATTCTATTTATTTTCAGTTTCACAATGATTTTCTCACAAGAAGTTGAAGAACCCAAAAGTCTGGTAAATTGGCTTACATTTGAAGAAGCAATAAAACTCTATGAAGAAAATCCAAAAACCATACTTATGGACATGTACACAGATTGGTGTGGTTGGTGTAAAAAAATGGATGCAGAAACGTTTAATAATCCTCAGATTGCAAATTACATTAACACAAACTTTTATCCGGTAAAATTCAATGCAGAAAGAACAGATACGATAGAATACAAAGGGAAAACATATGTCAATTTAAACAGTGGAAGAAGATCGTCTCATCAACTTGCACAAGAGTTTATGAATGGCAGAATGTCATATCCAACAATAGTTTACATTGATTATGAAGGAAATGTAAACCCGGTTCCAGGATTTATGGATGTAAGGAAAATCGAACCTTTATTAATTTACTTTGCCGAAAGAGTAAATAAAAACTGTAATTATGTAGACTTCAATAGGAGTTTTATTGATACTTTTACGCCAGATTCGTTGACAAATACTGACGGTAATGTAAACTGGCTTGAACTTGACGATGTCAATACAATGATGGATACAGCTCCTAAAAAAATATTATTATATATTAACTCTGATTTTAGCAATGGTAGTAAGATTATGCTCGCTGCTACATATAAACACCCCGTTATTGCAAATTATGTTAATAAAAACTTCTATCCTGTTAAAATAAATTTTGACGAACCCGATACATTAAAAATCGCTAACAATGTATTCATAAACGAGCAGAAAACCCCCGGATACCCAAATCAATTATCCATAGCGCTATTACAACCTGACATTAGAATGCCGGCAACTGTATTTTTAGATGAAGATTTTTCTCTTATATTTGCACTAAAGGGTTTTTTCCCACCATCAGTTTTAGAAAGATATCTTGAGTTTATTGGTCAAGATCTTCATAAAACAGGGGGTGATTGGCAAAAGTTTAATGATGAATTTAAATCTAAACTCAATTGATTATGAAACAAATTACTGAAATAAAATGCTCTGATAATCTTATTTTAAGATTATTACAGAATTCTGATGCAAAAGACATTTATGATGCAATCAGTACGCAACGAAGTTATCTGGGACCATGGCTGCCATTTGCTTCAAAAGAACTAAGCTTAAAAGAAACAGAAGTTTTCGTCAATAACATTACTAAACAAAAAGAATTTAATACAGAACTTTTATATGTTATTCTATACAAAGAAAAGTTTGCAGGTTTAGTTGGTTTAAAAAATATTGATCCCGACCACAAAAAAGCTGAAATGGGTTTTTGGGTTAAAGAAGACTTTCAATACCTTGGCATTTTGACAGAAGCTAGCTCTAAATTCATGGAGCACTCTTTTAAAAATCTTGACTTTAACAGACTGACAATCAAAGTCTCTGCAATGGACTTCAAAGCCTTAAATGTTCCTAAAAAACTAGGCTTTGAACTAGAAGGGACAGAGCGTCAGGGCCTTTTACAAGTTGACGACAAGTTTGTTGACCTTCAAGTTTACGGAATGGTAAAAAGCGAATATCAAATCAAACTTATGTTTTATATAAGAAGTACAAAACTACGTAACGATATTTAATAATAAACCAAATCTTTAAATAGCAGAATGTATTAATCTTTCTGCTATTTTTTTATGTAAAACAGTAAAAATTCTCTATTGCTATAATTTTAAGTTTTTGGTAAAGTATTTGCTTTGATTTAAGACATATTTTTATTTAATTAGCGTCACTAAACTACAAGAAAAATGAAGAGTCTGATTTTAACTTTTATTGCCTTCCTGATTATTTTCCCAAGTCTTAATATTATTGCCCAAGAAGAGGATGCTCCATATTTTTTATATGAAAAAGGTGCGACCATAAAAATTGGTCATTTTAATAAAAGAAAAGTACCGCAAGGATACACAGTTTATACAATAACAAATGTTTTGGAAACAGACTCTGTTAATTATCTTACAATTAAAGCTGAATCTTTAGACAAATATCAAAAACCATTAAATGAAACCGAATACGAAGCTGAATTCCAAAATGGTGAGATATCTATTGACATGTTATATCTAATGCCGATAGACACCCTTGCAGCAATATCAGAAAATGACTGGGATATTATTGGTAGAAATTTTAGCATGCCGGCATTCCTTGCCAATGGAATTTCTTTAGCTTCAACTTATGTAATTCTTGAAACTGATGATGCAAAATACTTTAAAGTTTCTGAATATAGTAGAATGGTAGATAATTTTGAAAAGCTTAAAACAGAAGTTGGTGAATTTGAAACATGCATGGTTTCTTCAAAACTCGAACTACAATTTGCAGAAACTGAACTTTATACTATTCAAACCTGGTACTCAAAAGGTGTTGGCCCGGTTAGAATAAACTACTATAACGAAAAAAGAAAACTAGTTAAATACTCCGAAATCGTTGAATTAACTTTACCTGATAATTCTTAAAGATATAATTATGAAAATAAAAATAACAAACACATTGCTTTTAGCATTTTTAATCTCATTTACTTTTTCCTGCAATAACTCAAATGAAGACATCTATGGTGAAGATGTAGAAGTTGATGGATCCGGAATAGAAATGACGTTTAAAGAAATTAATGAAGATGGTGATATTGTTGTAACAATAGCCAATCATATGGAATCAGATTTAAATGAATTTTATGTAAAAGCAATTTGGTTAGATGAAAACGGAAATACTTTTGAAGGTTTTGGTGGCGAGGCGGATTATTTCCCATTTCAACAAATTGATCGAGGCATGATAAAATCGGGAAAGAAAAATGAATTTACAACAATGATGAATGTTGAAATGGATAAATTCAATTAGTAAATGCAACAATTTTTGATTTTTCTCTCTTTCTGAAATGGAGCGTAGCGAAATGAAGGAAAGAGAGAAAAGCCCGAAAGCATT
>PKTB01000027.1 GCA_002869385.1 Marinilabiliales bacterium | reverse complement strand
TGTAACTGGCAGTAATGGATGTACCGCAACGGATAGCATTACAATCATTGAAGACGGTACCGTCCTCATAGCAGGAATTACCAATATCACAGGCAGTACAACTGTTGATTGTAATATTGCACAAATAGATGTAAGCGCAACAGGTGGTGGTAGCTATGATTGGGGAGGTGGAGTAACAACATCCAATAACATTTTAACATCTGCTGGAACTTATACAGTAACTGTAACTGGTAATAATGGATGTACCGCAACAGAAAGCATTACAATTAGTGAAGATCTTACCGCCCCTATAGCAGGAATTACCAATAGTACCGGTAGCACGAATATTGGCTGTAATATCACGCAAATTAATGTAAGCGCAACAGGCGGTGGCAACTATGACTGGGGTGGTGGAATAACAACAGCCAATAATATTTTAACATCTGCTGGAACTTATACAGTAACTGTAACTGGCAGTAATGGATGTACCGCAACAGAAAGCATTACAATAACTGAAATGAACATTACAGCAAGTATTACAGCTCTGACAAATCAGAATTGTTCTATGCTTGGCTCAGCTACTATTGAAGGATCTAATGGGAGTGCACCATACATTTACAATTGGCCTGTAAATGCAGGTGGAGTATCGGGTAATAGTGCAAGTTCTCTAACTGCTGGCACTTATTATGTTACAGTCGAAGATTTTAATGGATGTAGTATTGTACAAGCTGTTACAATTGAAGATATCGGGGAATTGAATGCGACTGCTATTGTAGTGTCAAATCCAACATGCTATGGCGGAAACGAAGGCGAAATAGAGATTGATATTAACACTGGTTCCCCTGACTTTTCAATTGATTGGTGTAGTGACTATGATATGAATTCCAGTGGATCATATACTATTACTGGTTTGATTGCTGGAAATTATGAAGTAACGATAATAGATAATAATATGTGTCAGGTAATATTTAATGCAAGCATTACTGAACCTAACGAAATCAATATTTCAGCATCTCATGTCGATATTGACTGCTATGGAAACTCAACCGGAGCGTTAGAATTAAACGCAAATGGAGGATCTCCCGTGTATCAGTATTCTTTGAATGGAGGAGTCCAGCAGACAAGTGGTTTATTTTACGGACTCACTGCTGGCACTTATAGTCTAGAAGTTGAAGATGCCAATGCTTGTAAAGCTGATACAATTATAATGATAGCGCAACCTGCTCCTGTAATGGCTAATTACATGTCAACAAATCCAAGCTGCATTGGAATCAACGATGGGAATATAACTCTCGAAGTTGTAGGAGGAACAGAACCTTATGTTTATGTTTGGGATACGCTTACTACAAGTTTACCATATTTTGATAACCTGTACCAAGGATTATATGAGATTATGGTACAGGATGCTAATGGCTGTGAATATAATCTAAACGTTTCTCTTATTGATGAGCAAAATGAATGCTTGCGAGTTCCTAATGCTTTTACACCAAATGGAGATGGCATTAATGATACCTGGATTATAGAAAATATTGAGTATTTTCCGCAATCTTGGGTGCAAATATTTAATAGATGGGGACAATTATTATATGAAGGATATCCTGGTAATGAAGGATGGGATGGTACATATAATGGTCGTTTTGTCCCAGCAGGATCTTATTTATATATTATAAATACTTATACAAGAATGCCACCCATAAGTGGCATAGTATCAGTAATTTACTGATTCTTGATAAATACTTACACAGAAATGACACCCATAACAGACATAGCATCAGTAATATACTGATTCTTGATAAATACTGTCAATATGATGGTATCCTACCAATAACTTTCCTCTCTAACTCTCAGCTCAAGCGAACTGTTAATGGGTGGCATTCTGTGTAATTTTATATTAGTTTAATTTCAAAAAACACCATTGGTTTTAATTGAAAGTAAAAAAACTTTTTCCATTATTGTAATGAATGAAAAAATGGTTTAAGTTTATTTCGCTCATATTTATATAAAATTGGTATATTTACAAAAAGTGAAAGTCTCAAACTAATTTACACTTTTAAATTAAATGAATACTACTCTTTTTTTATTATGTCGCGTATCTAGACAATGAAAATAATATGGCATGAATATTTATTATTGAAAATAGAACATGATTAGTGGAGTCAAGCAAACTGCTTAAATCTGAAATAACTATAATAATTACCAAACCTTTTTAAAAGAGGTCGTCTATATAGATATAGAATGAAAAAAAATGGCGAGAACATTCATTATTGCAAATAGAACAAATATTGGCGTTAATCAAACTGCTAACAACATTAATTATTTTCTAAATTTAAACTAAAATATTATGAACCCTAAAATTTCCCTTTCGGTAAAGTTATTATTAATTTTATTATTAACATTTAGTTTTCAACTTTTAACTTTTAATAGTTTTTCTCAAAACATTGGCATAAACACAACAGGCTCAGAGCCAAACGAAAAAGCCTTGCTTGATATAGACGCATCACCAAGCAACGATAAGGGCTTGCTTGTACCAAGGCTTACTACTATAGAGCGTGATGCCATAGCAGAACCCATACCAGAGAGTTTGCTTATTTACAATACCACCACCCATTGTTTTGAAGCATGGTTCTCTCCTAATTGGGTTGCCTTTGGTTGCATTGGTTGTGAAGATCACTACATTGATGCCGGCGCAGATATCGTCCTTCCTTGTGGAGTTAATTATGCAACATTAGCAGCTAATACACCGACAGAAGGCTATGGTGAATGGACAGTAGTTTCAGGTATAGCAACTATAACTAATCCCAGTTCTCCCACATCAACTGTAACTGGATTAGCCATTCCTGGAACTGTAACACTGAGATGGACAATTTCCAATCCTCATTGTTCATCTACTGATGATGTGGTAATTACTACATGTCTTTTCACCTGTGGTGACCCATTAGTTATTTCCCACACTGCTGGTACAGTAGCTGCTGTAACGAAATTAGTAAACTATGGAACTATAATATCAAGCCTTTCGGGTTCCAGCAAATGCTGGATAACTCAAAACTTAGGTTCAACTCATCAAGCAAGTTCAGCTACCGATGCTACAGAAGCCTCAGCTGGTTGGTATTGGCAGTTTAATCGTAAGCAAGGTTTTAAACATGATGGAACGACAAGAACACCGGATTGGACTTGGGATATAACCACAGACAATAGTATAACATGGGAAGCATCTAAAGACCCATGTACTATTGAACTTGGTGCTTGCTGGCGTATACCTACTAAAACCGAGTGGGAGAATGTGGTTGCAAACGGATCTTGGGGTAATTACAACGACACTTACAATTCGGAGTTAAAGATACATCTTGCTGGGTACTTGGGCAACAGCGATGGTACTTGCTGGTATCGCGGTGTTCACGGCGGCTACTGGGGCAGTGAACAAATGTGTGTAGGGCTGGGCTGTGAAGACTATGGCGCCACCTTGTGGTTCCAAGTTGACAATAACAATTGTGTCGTGAATTCAAATGTTAAGGACGCCGCATTTCCCCTGCGTTGTTTGAAAGACTAATACACAATTTGATTTATTTTATAATTTGACAATGCTCCAACACATCCCGTTAGGGGGTGTTGGTTCTAATATCCTACGGAGCAGGACGTTTTTTTTGAAAAACAAATGTATGAGTATAAAAGAAATTATGATGCTTACCTCCCTAATAAATATGCTCTTTAACTCTCAAACGAATTGTTTATGGGAGATAATTTAGTGTGTTGTTATATCAATTTAATTTCAAAACACACTACTGGTTTTAAAAGTAGCAAACTGTTTCCATTTTTTTAATGGATGAAAAAATAAATTTATTCCTATCGTTTTGATATCAAACTGGTATAATTACAAAAAGCGAAAGTCTCAAATGAATAACCATTTTTTACTTTTAACTGTTAATACTTTTAACTTAAATAATTACCAAACCTTTTTAAAAAGAGGTCGTCTATATAGATATAGAATGAAAATAACATGTCGAGAACATTCATTATTGCAAATAGAATAAATAATGCTTATAAATTAAACTGCTAACAACATTAAGAAATATCTAAAATTAAACTAAAATATTATGAAACCTAAAATTTTCCTTTCGGTAAAGTTAATAGTAATTTTAATGTTAACTTTTAGTTTTCAACTTTTAACTTTTAATAGTTTTGCTCAAAATGTAGGCATAAGTTCAACTGGCGTAACGCCAAACGAAAAAGCCTTGCTTGATTTAGATGCCGCTACAAGCAACGATAAAGGATTGCTCGTACCAAGGCTTACTACTACAGAGCGTGATGCCATAGCAGCACCCATACCCGAGAGTTTGCTTATTTATAACACAACAACACAATGTTATGAAGGATGGAACTCTGCCACTTGGGTTGCCTTTGGTTGCATTGGTTGTAGGCCAACAGGAGTAACAGCTTCTGCCGCCCCTAACCCTATATGTGAAGGGGGTACACTTAGCTTAACCGGAGGAGCAACTGATGCTACAAGTTGGAGTTGGACAGGACCAAATGGTTTTACTTCTTCATCACAAAACCCAACCATAGTCGGTATTACCACAGCCGGCGCGGGTGTTTATACATTGACAGCCAGTAATGCTTGCGGCGGCTCTGCACCACCGGTGAATACAGCTTCGGTAGTCGTTTCAGCAGCTCCTAGCACAGCAGATGCAGGTTCCGATATAAACCCAGCATGCGATGCTACCACCGCAACATTAGCAGGAAATACACCCACAACAGGCACAGGAGAATGGTCAGTAGTATCTGGAACAGCTACCATTACTACTACAAGTTCACCAACATCGGGTGTAACAGGATTAGCCAGTACTGGCACAGCAACACTGCGATGGACAATATCTAATTCTCCCTGTACAGCTTCAACTGATGATGTAGTTATTACTACTACCGCATGTTCTTTTACTTGTGGTGACCCATTAGTTATTTCCCATACTGCTGGTACAGTTGCTCCTGTAACAAAGTCAGTAAACTATGGAACTGTAACATCAAGCCTTTCGGGTGCCAGCAAATGCTGGATAACTCAAAACTTAGGTTCAACTAATCAAGCAAGTTCAGCTACCGATGCTACAGAAGCCTCAGCTGGTTGGTATTGGCAGTTTAATCGTAAGCAAGGTTTTAAACATGATGGTACAACCCGCACACCAAGCACGGCATGGATTTATCCTATTAGTGAAGATAGCGACTGGGGTGCTGCACAAGACCCTTGCACCATAGAACTTGGCACAGGTTGGCGTATTCCTACTAAAACTGAGTGGGAGAATGCGCTTGCAAACGGATCTTGGGCTAATTACAACGACACTTACAATTCGGTGCTAAAACTCCATGCCGCAGGGTACCTGAAGAACACCGATGCCTCGCTGAACGGTCGCGGTAGCTATGGCGCCTACTGGAGCATTATACAGGATAACACTGATTATGGTGCGGACCTTTGGTTACAGAGTAACTATTGCGGCGTGTCAAGCGGCAACAAGGCGTCTGGGTATACCTTGCGTTGTTTGAAAGACTAATACAATTTGATTTATTTGACACTTAATTTTGCCCATCCGCTTTTTTTTGCGGGTGGGTAAAATTTTCAAAACGCCTTGTAAAAAGGGTTTTAGGCATCCGTTACTATGACAGAGATGTTAAGAATTTTTAATAATACATTGAGACGTAATGAAACATTATAACACCTACAAACTGTACAAAGGGATGCTATACAGAAATTTGAATATTTTGTGATGAAATTATTCTTATGTCACAGTTGGAATTATTAAGTTTGTATTGAAAAGAATAACAACAAGACTAAAAACATTAAATAAGCTCTTGTTTTCAGGTAGGAACGACCAACAATCATAGCTTTCTTAATGACAATGGATTAACAATATAAATTCAAATATTATGAAAATCAGAATTTCTCATGTAGCAAAATTATCGTTAATTTTACTTTTTACTTTACAAACTTTCACCTGTTTTGCTCAGGAAGTAAGTATTAACATTCATTTGCGCGGTGTAGCCGAGAGCAAAATAAGTCTTTTGGCACTTTCGGGCGGTGGAACATTTGTATCCATCATAGAAATGCCGGGTATAAAGAACGGGGAAACAACAACGTTTTCTGTTCCCGCTAAAAATCTGCCAGGTGAGTTTGTTTTGAGATTCGATTACAAAGAAAAGGAGTCAAGTACTCCTTATCCATCCGAAAAGTATATTTTTATAAATGATCAAGATTTGGAACTATGGGTAAGCCCGATTTATTGCAATAATGCTGATAGTACTTATTTTCAAGCAAACGAAAGAGAAAATGCCGCCTTTGTAAAGTTCTCAAATGAAAATGCTAAGCAAAAACAACAACTGGGGTTATTACAGAATTTTCTGATAAATTATGATGATAAAGAATCTAAATTTTATCAGCAAGGAATTATAGAATATGAACAAAGGCGACAAACTTTTAATCAATGGTTAAGTGATCAAACACTAGAGGATGAAGATCTGTTTGTAAGTAGCATGTACGGGTTTCAGTATATGCCACAAATTGATTTTAAAGGTGACGAATCCGACATTATCAAAAATCTGATTGACCACTATTTTGATGGCATTGATTTTAATAATCCCTTTTTGATAAAAACATCCGATATTAACAAATGGATGGATAATTACGTTAACCTTTACAGCGAATTAGCCATCAATATAGTTATACGAGATTCCCTATTATATGAAGCAGGAAGAACAGCGATTGAAAAAGCAAAAAAAGGACATCCATTAGTATATGGCTGGATGGTAGATTATTTCAACAGGGGCTACGAATCAAATGGGATGGATGCCGGGATGAAAGTTTTGGAACCTTACCTGAATGATTCAACTTGCCTAACTTCAAAAAGACAAGCGATAGAAAAACGGCTTGCAGGAATAAAAACACTAAAAGTAGGTACTTTCGCACCCGATTTTACCCTGAAAGATGATGCTGGTAATGAGGTTCTTTTTAGTAAATACAAAACCAATAATCGTTATAAATTACTACTGTTTTGGAGTGCTGATTGCGGACATTGTAAAGACTTAACAAATGAACTTTACTTGTGGTGGCAGCAATTAGACGATAAAACACTCGTGGAAGTTTTTGCCCTTAGTTTGGATGATACCGAAACAGAAATTACTATTTGGAAGAATACGATAAAGCAACTCCTAGGATGGAAACACCTAAGATGCAAAGGAGGTGTCAACAGCCCGGAAGCCAATGCTTATTTTATACTCTCAACTCCTGTAATGTTCTTAGTAGATGCCAGAACAAATAAAATTTTTGCAATCCCTGAAAATGTACAGCAATTATCTGAACAAATATCGACAAACTAAGGCTTTACTAGGGATATCTCTCGAGCAAGAATTTTTTATTGTACCAATAAACCCTTTATAATTCTAAAAATCAGACTTATGTTTTACAGGATTAGTATTGCTTATTTTGTAAAATATTCCAAACCTTTTAAAAAAGTCTAGTCTTTAATAAGTAGAAAAGTAATATTTGCATTAATAGAGATTTGTGGGATAATGGAAAAAAAAAGGGAAATACTAATAGAAAATATAGCTACTAGATTGCTTTTTGAACAAGAACTTGTAGAAGCAAAGGCAAAAGTGGAAGAAATCAAAGAAAAAGTCAAATTGCTTAATCGTTTAACTTCTGAAATGCTTTTGCTTCAGGATATGGAGAGTGTTTATAAATTCATCACCAAAGAATTACAAAAGCAATATCCAAATACATTTGTACTCAAGGTTTCAATAGATGAATCAATCCAACAAACAAGGCTTGAAGCTATTTCGGGATTGGACAACAGCCTGTTAATGAAAGTAATTAAGATTACTGGATTTAATCCAATCAGTGAAACTTACAAACTCACTGAAATTCACAAGAGTTATTTCAAATCGGGTAATTTTATTGAATTTAATGGTTGTTTGGCTGAGTTTTCTGCTTCAGAATTTCCTGCATTCGCTGCAGCTGCTATTGAAAAATTAATAGGTCTGCATAAAATTTATACAATTGGCATCAATAAAGATAATAAATTATTAGGAGCCATTCATTTCTTTACTTTTAATAACCAAGTTATTACTGATAGTGACTTTATTGAAATATTTGTGAAACAGGTTGGACTTGTATTAAAGAAAAAAAGTGATGAAAAAGTTTTGAAAAAAGCCAAAGAAAAAGCGGAAGAAGCCGATCGTTTTAAATCTACATTCATAGACAATATAAATCACGAAATCCGTACTCCAATGAATGGGATTCTTGGCTTTACGAGCCTTTTCTACAAAGCTGATTTTAGCTTTGAAGAAAAGCAAAAATTCATTGAGATTATTGAGAAAAGTAGCGTCCGACTGTTAAATACCGTAAATGAGATTATTGATATTTCAAAAATTGAATCTGGTTTGGTTGAACTTTCAGTTTCGGAAGTAAATATAAACGAGCAGTTGAAATATTTATATTCAATTTTTAAATCTGAAGCTGCGAAAAACGGAACACTACTTCTATTTAAAAATGATACATCTGAATCGGATTTTAGCTTTAAAACGGACCTTGAGAAATTTAATTGTATCGTAACAAACCTTGTCAAAAATGCGATTAAATATACAAGTCAAGGTACTATTGAGTTTGGGTATAGTATAGAAAAGGAAATTGAATCTTCAATGTTAAAATTTTATATAAAAGATAGCGGGTGTGGCATTAAAAAAGACTTACAGAAAGCTGTTTTTGAAATATTTAGCCAGTCAGATATTGAAGATAAACGGGAATTGCAGGGTATAGGATTAGGATTATCGATTTCGAAAGCTTACACTGAAATGCTGGGTGGAAAAATATGGGTAGAGAGCGAAGAGGGGAAAGGTTCAATATTTTATTTCATATTACCTATGATAACTGGGTGTGATTTGCATACATTAAATGAAGATTAATATTGAAAGTAGTTAAAAAAGCACTCTGAAATGACAAAGAGAATACAGAAGCAACTATTCATATTACAAGGGAAATCAAATTCTGGGAAAACTGTAACACTTGGAAAACTACATGAAGAATTTGTTACTTCAAAAATAAAAGTTATAGCTGATAGCTTTACTAAAATTGGAGAAGACTTCTGTACAATAATGGAATTTGAGGGAATCAGAATTGGCATTACAAGTAATGGAAAATCTAAAGAAACCCTTCAGTCCATTTTAGAGCATTTTGTGAATGAAGGTTGTATAATTATAATTTGTGAAATACGACTTATTGAATATACAAAGATGAATGGGAAAAAGAGTTGTTTTGATTGCGATATTGATTATTTAGAAAGCTTCAAACAAACTATTGTAGAAAAGAATCCTTCAAAACAAAAGCAAAGTTGTTATAAAATCAATTTGGATGATGATGAGCAGTTATTGTTTTTTTTAATTAAAAAAATATTAATGATATAATAGGCTTAAGTGAAATTGAAAATAAGGTATTAAAGGGAATAATGCTGTAAATAAACTACTTTCCATTTTCTTAATAAAATTGTTCATAAAATCTCAATCCATTATAATTCAATTAGATAGCTTTTAGTGATTATTTGATGTGCCTGAAAGTCTGATTTTTACATATTTTGACGCAAGGTAAGCACATAATTCTTATACATTTATTTTTGTTGGTTTTATTAACCATAAAATTGAATTATATAAAATGAAGAAAGTTGAAAATTACCAAAAAACGGATGTGAGCATTTTTAAAAAGATTTTTGAGAGGAAGTTTTTTTGTAAGACTAAAAACATAAATGAAAGAAAAGTAAAAGACTATATCCGGGAGCTTTACTTGGAAGAGATTTCATATCCAGGACTTGAGCTTGATGTGCAAAAAGAGATTAGCAAACTGAATCTACAGGAATATGGTTTTAACTCAATTGATGATGTTGATATAGAAATTAAAAAGTATGTATTTAATGAATCAACATCGATAATATTACGACCTAAAACATTTTTCGAAAATGGTGAGAGATTTGGCATTCCTCAATATGATCACTTTGAAAAGGAGCTATTTATTATGTTTCTTGGAGATACCTTTGAAAGGCTGAAAATCAAAGCTGAAAACATTATCCATACTTGTGTTTGTGATAAACATATAGAATTTTATGCAAAGAAGAACATTCAGGTTTTGTCAAGTTCATTTGATGATGCAAATAATTATATGAATGAGATTTGTATTAGGGAAGATAATCTTAAATTTTTCAGAGTGTATGTATTGAATACCTATATATATAACTCTTTGATGTTTTATCAAAATAGATTCAATGAGTTTTATTTGGAAGAGAAACATTTGATAAATGATATGAGGATGAAACTTGTTAATTCTATAGGTATCCATACTATAATAGAGCCTTTATTTTCTAATAAATGCGACGAGCTAGATAATGAGTTTATTAAAGATTTCGAGCCTATTCCTTGGAATGGCCAGACCAATGTTCTTGTAACTTTGTTTTATGACTTCCTGAAAGAAAAACGAATTAAAACTAATATCAAGAATGTTGTACTATTAATATACTGGTGCTTTAGAGATAAAAACGGGAAGAGAATTTCGAAATTAACTATCGAAACAATTCTCAAAGATTATAGGTCCGAAAAGCGCGCTTCCGGTAATAAAAGAATCGATTTAGGAAGATTTGACAATTTTGATGACTAAAATCGGAAAATTAGAATTTCTAGACTTTTTGAAAAAACAGCTAGACTTTTTAGATTTTTAGCTAGACCTTTTTTTAGCAAAAAATTACTACACTTATTATCAGACACTTATAAAGCAAAAAGTCTTTCGTTAAAAAAAGACTTTTTTATTCCAAATAAAGTTTATTGTTTGTGAATCAGACTATTAAAAGAAATAATGGTTCTAGACCAAAAAAAGACTTTTTTTAGTTTTTCAAGCCATATACTTGCCTAAGATTTTGTTGCAACGAATCTGATTAAGTGGAAAAATCCACAATGTTTAACTTTTAAATTCAAATGAAAATGAATGTAATAACAATTGAATCAGATGCTTTTAGGCAGATAATGGAAAAACTGCACAAACTTGATAATAAGTTTACAGAGCTTAAAATGGAAGCAGGCACTCCATTAAGTTAAAAATGGTTAGATAATCAAGATGTCGCCCTTCTATTAAAGATCAGTAAAAGGACTTTGCAAGCGTATCGAGATGAAGGCAAAATCCCTTTCTCACAAATAGTACATAAGCTGTATTACAAAGCTTCTGATATAGAGAAATTCTTAAAAAAGAATTATAACAAAGTAAATAACTTTTAATCTGACAATTATGACTAAAGTAAGCATATTTAAAAACTTCAATATTGTTGCCGGAAATAAGGATATTGAGACAATTGCTGAGGTAATTCGAAACGGTCAGTTCCGTGATGAGATTGTAAGCTTAAGAAAGCTCCTACTATCTGGTAATCAAAAAGAATATTATCAAAAGAAAAAGTCTTTGTTAGCGTTTACACAATCAGGTTTATACGAAGGTGGAAGAAAACCTGAAAACCTTTTAGAATACTCAAAATTAATTATTCTTGATATTTATAAAGTTGGTAGAAGAATTGGGGAGATCAGGCAAAAAGCAATAAAATGTAAATACACATATTGTTGTTTCAATAGTCCTAGTGGAAATGGCATAAAGATTATTGTAAAAACAGATTATAGCATGGCTAAACATAAGGATGCCTTCTTAAAAGTTCAGCATTTTTATGAAAAGCTTTTAAATGTAAAGATAGATCCATCCGGTAAGGATATTAGCAGACTTTGCTTTTTCTCCTACGATGAGAATATCTATTTAAACAATGAGCCTGTAACATATAAAATTATTGCTCCAATGACTGTATTAAAAGATGTAGAAAGACTAATATTAGATGTTAATTCCAAAAAAATTGATATCACCAATGATTATGAAACCTGGTTAAAAATTGGATTTGCAATTGAAAGTGAATTTGGTGAATCAGGAAGGCAATTTTATCATGAGATAAGTAGATTTAGCGAGTTTTACGACCCTAAAGAATGTAACTTGCAATATGACAAATGCGTGAAAAGCAATAGTTCAGGAATTACAATAAAAACTCTTTTTCATTTTGCATCTAAAGCAGGAATCACTGCGCAATTCGATAACTCGGAGGTCATTATGCGCGAGAAGGAGGAAAAACAGCCAACAAGTAATAAATTTGTTATTACTGAGGAGTATCTAAACCAAAGGTATGATATCAGATATAATGTTATCAGCAATAAGTTTGAGTATCGCGAGAAAGGAGAAGAAAAGTTCAGAGAGATGAACGAAAACAATATGTTTGTCAGATTGCAAAAAGATAACATCAATATTAGTTTGAATCATCTCGTAGCTTTATTGAAGTCTGATTTTGTAAAAGAGTATAATGTATTTAAAGATTATTTTGAAAGTTTGCCTCAGTGGGATGAAAAAACTGATTATATAGGAGAATTAGCAAGTTATCTTAAATCTCAGGACTCAAAACGCTTGTCTCATCATTTTAAGAAATGGCTTGTTAGGGCTGTTAGAAATGCAATTGATGATAATTACTTCAATAAGCAATGTTTTGTACTTGTTTCATCAAAGCAAAACTCAGGAAAGTCAACTTTCTGCAGGTTTTTATGTCCACCACAACTAAATTACTATATTGTTGAGAGCATAGGAACCGATAAAGACAGTCATATTGCTATTACAGAAAACTTTTTGATAAACCTTGATGAACTATCTCAGGCAGAAAAGGCAGAAATCAATGCTTTTAAATCAATGTTTTCTAAGGATAAGGTAAAAGCCAGACTAACCTATGATAAAAGACCGACAGTACATGCCAGGAGAGCAAGTTTTATGGGATCAACCGATAGATGGGAGTTTTTGACTGATGAAAACGGGTCAGTACGTTGGTTATGTTTCGAGATTGATAGTATAGATTGGAATTATAAAAATGATATAATTATTGATGATGTTTGGTCTCAGGCTTATCATTTATTGACAAACACCAAGTATTATTATGATCTCACTCTCGAAGAAATCAAGGAGAATGATTATGTAAATAAGAAGTACCAGGTAGGATCTCCGGAAAGGGATTTGATACAAAAGTTTTTTAAGCCCGGAGATGAGTATGATGGGACATTTATGTCTTCAACAGATATTATTGAATATATATCACAACATTCTGCAATAAACATTAATCCTGTACAAATTGGCAGAGAATTAAGATTTCTGGGATTTCAGCGAAAACCAAAATTTGTTGACGGAAATGCGAAATATGGTTATTTAGTCATTGAAATTTTGAAAAAAGAGTAAAATCATCTTACAATCTTACAATAAATCTATATAATCCTTGATAATAAAAGGATAGAGCATTGTAAGATGTTTCATTTTAATCTTACAATAAGTTACAATAAGTTACAATGTCATTGAAACATTGTAACTTATTTTTTTTAGATTTAATAGCATCTTACAATGCAAAAACTTAGTGTTACTAAGTGTTTGACTGCAATCATTGAAACATTGTAAGAGGAAAACGCAAAAAAAAGATTTTTTCAAAAGAAAACTAAAAGTGTAAATTTGTTTTAGGATTAGAAATCAAAACATAATTAAATATCAAGATATGGCAAAAAAGAAAATTACACTTGAATTAAACGATTCTCAATATAAAAATCTAGTTAAGATTTTGGCATTAGGTGAATTTGTACTGCAGGGGCACAAGAATCCAAATAAACAAATTGAACAAATGTTAAGTTCTATTTATTCTTACGCAGAACATTTTGATAGTGAAGATATGGTAATCGGACCATTGTCAATTGGTGAGAAATATGAAATTGATGATAAATATATGTCAGATATTATTGAAGAATGTTTTGATATGGGGATGATTGCTGACGAAGAAGATGTTAGATTTATGTTGAAGCAGTCGGAGTCGTAGGTTAAATTATTTCACCACCTAACCCCCTCCAAATACTCCTCACCAACGCCATACAGACTGAAAATCTCTTTTTTTAGTCGGACAAGGTTAGCAACATCTTCATAATTATACTTTAAAACTTGTTGTTTTTTGTATGGGTTATTCCAGTCGTCTACAAGTTTCCAGATATTGGTTTTGTATTGTTTTTGGGAGCGTTTGATTTCGAACAGCTCCTCAAAGGCAGCGAGTTTGTACGAGTCCATTCCAGGCATAATATCACGAAACACTTTAAGCAGGTTTACACAACGATAGTTATTGCGAATATCAAGTCCGGTGCATTTTTCAAGCATACCTATGTCCGGGCCATAAAAGTAGATGTAACCGTCAACAGGCTCCAGCATTGCTTGGATATTTTCCATTGTAAGAGTTTCATCATATAGTAGGTTTACTGTGGTTACTGAGTAAGCATATCCGATTAAGTAAACTTCCTGGTTAAAGAACCACTCGAGGTCGAGGTAAAGATCTGTCATAATTTTGAGTTTTATTTTCAATAAAATTACAGTCTTTTGTGCTTACAAAAGGATATATGATTGCTTTGCACTTATTGACAGTACATTTCATTTTAAACAAAAATGTTTTCTCTTTATCTTTGTTACACTATGGAACAGAAACAGACCTACACATTAAAAGAACTAGCCGATTATTACGAAACTACCACTCGTACTGTTTACACCTGGATACTCCCAATTCGTGATGAACTTTTAGCGATGAATCCAGGCAGAAAACGACTTAGAATATTGTTGCCTAAACAAGTAAAACTGATAAAGGAGTTTTTGGGGTGAAAGTAAAATAGACCTGTATTAATTTGTCTTCAAAGTTTTTTATTTATATTTGTATTAATGATGGAGATAAAAAATGATATTGAAAGTTTAAGAAGCTTATCACAAATCTTCACTCCTGCTAATTTTCGTAGAATAATTAATAACAAAGAGTATTCATTTATTAATAATAGATTGAGTAAACATATTACTTTTCAATCACCAATTACGGAAAAAGGGTTGATTGAATTTGTTTATAACGAGTTGCAAAGTAATTATAAAAGCGAATATCTTTATAAAAATGCTCTAATCAATAAACTACTTCTTTGTAAATATAGTCTTAATACTACAACGATAATTAATGAGTTTAAAATTGGAAACTCGATTGCAGATTTTGTTTTGTTAAATGGAGAAGTTAGAGTTTTTGAAATTAAAACAGAACTAGACAGCTTAGATAAACTGAGGAAACAGATATCTGATTATAATAAATTTGCCAACAAGGTTTATGTTGTTACCAATTCTAAATTCATAAATAAGATAATTTCAGAATATAGCAATACTAATATCGGTATTATTGAATATACTACACAAAATACTTTGAAGGAAATTGTTACTCCAAAAGATAATTCAGATTACTTTAGCCATACAATTATTTTTAAAGCTTTACGTAAGCAAGAATATTTGCAGATTGTAAACGAATATTATGGTTTTATACCTGATGTTCCTAATACAAGAATGTTTAAAGAATGTTTAAAGCTTGTAAAAAGGATAGAAGTTCAGTTATTTCAAAAATTGGCGTTTCAAAAACTCAAAGAAAGAGAATTAAAATGTCCAGATTTGTTAAAATAAGAACAAACACCTTATGAGCTAAAACATATTTGTTATTAATTAAATATGAATCAAATAGAATATAATGAACTATTCAAATTTTTAAATCAAACCATTTAATATGTATTTTCCATATCTAAGAGGCAAGCAATATGAGTTAATAGCACTACGTGAAATAAGTGATATTATGGCTCAGAAATCCGAAAAAATTTCTCCAATTATTGAGCCAGTAAAAGATTCTTCCACACTTAAATCTACTTTATCAGAGTTAAAGAATAAAAATGTCAATTTTAACATAATAATTAATCCACAAGTTGGCGATTTAATAAATTCTTCAGAAAAACTGCTTAATATTATTGAGGAAAAATTAAACTATTTTAATAATTTTCAATTAGCAATTATTGTTAATGAGAACACAAATGTTCAAAATCTATTAGCTGATATCAGAGAACGGGATATTGAGTTTAATGGCATTGCTTTAATACATTTTTCAATAACAACGATTTCAAATACAATTGATTTTAGTGATGATGTGAATTTTCTTTACAATTTAATTTACTATCAGAAAACAAGTAGACGCTATAATCGTCAATTTGATAGAAACACTTGGGTAGGATTAGAAGACTTTTTTATCCCACAAGTTAGAAATGCAGATTATTTATTAGAAGATGATAGCCAATTCTCAGAAGAGCATTTATATTATGAACAGGACGGTAATATTGGGTTCTCAGACTTTCTTACAATAGGTGATAGTTATAGTGAAACTGGATTTTTACCCTATGCTGTAGCAATTCATTTATCATATGCTGATACAGAAAATAAAATTAGAATTAAACATTTTGTGTCTGATTCGAATGATGATGCTTCTGATATAGGAGGAAAATTTGCTGAAGCTCTTGAAAAATTAGTTCAATGGTGTGAAGAACAAAATATACCTGATACAGTAGCAATTAGTCACTTTAAAGAACTATATAATAGTGGACACTTTCCTGGATTAGGTAGTATTAAAAAGCTGTCAATAATGAATCATATTGAACTTGTATTAAAATTATTATAATATGAACTGTTGTAGTGAATGTTTCTCCAGCAATTATTTAAAGGATATTATAAATAGGAATGATGCAAAAGGAGATTGTGATTTTTGCAATTCAGTTAATGTGTCAATTTACAATCCGGAAGAGCTTAGTCTAACTTTTCAAAATATACTTGATTTATATATATTAAAGTCAGACGCTGAAAACTTTTTGGAGACACAAATTATGATTGATTTTCAAGGTAAATTGTTTTCTGAAAAAGTTGGGAAAAATGTTAAGTCCCTTTTACAGAGTATTATTAAGGATGATTATAAAGATTATGAACACTTGTTTGAAGATAAAGTTATACTAAAGTGTTCAAATAGATTAGAGAGCGGAGAAATTACAAAACCATTGCAAATTTCTTGGGAAAAGTTTGCAGAAGAAATAAAAACTACAAATCGATTTCATATTCAGAATAACCTAGACTTAATTAAGTTTCAAGAGTTATTGAACCGTTATAAGAAGCCAATAAAGAAAGGCAAAAAGTTCTTTCGTGCAAGAATTTCAAATATTGAGGGATTTGAAAAATCTGAGATGAATAATCCTCCTGCAGAAAAAGCTAAAGCGGGAAGAGCGAATCCAACAGGAATCTCTTATTTATACTTAGCTTATAAAACATTAACAACGCTCTATGAAGCAAGAGCCTCTTTATTTGATTATGTTACAGTTGGTGAATTTAGAGCAAAGGAAGATATTAAAGTAATCAATCTAAGAGGAGACACTTATGATCCCATTTTCCTAGCAGAACAAGAAGATATTGAAGATTTTTTAATTCATCTACCATTTATTAAAACACTAGAAGAGAACTTATCAAAACCTAGAAGAAGGAGCGATAATGAACTTGATTATTTGCCAACGCAGTATTTATCTGAATTCATTAAATCAATAGGTTATGATGGAGTAGAATTTCAAAGTTCATTATACTCTGAGGGATACAATTTAGCAATATTTACTCCCGAGAAATTCGAATGTATAAATATTGAAGTGTTTGAGATTGAAAATATATCTTTAACAGAGAAAAAAGTGTAGAATATTGAAAACACTTATAATTACAGTTGAAATAAACCTATTTAATTACAATTAGAAGAAAAATCTGACGTATTGGATACTTAGAACAAATAAATTTTGTTATTGTCATTTGCAAAACAATGCCATAATTGGGCAAAACCACTACAATAAAATCGAAATAATATTATTGCATATAACGCAGATGCCTTAATCTGACTTCTTTGTTTTATGATTTTTTAAATTTAATGAAATTATAAAGTAAAGATAGTCAAGGGTTTGCATCACGACTTGTCAATTGTTTAATCTTCACATGTTTTTTTGTTTCAATAAAATTACCAATTAACATAGTTTATTTTGAGATTTATAACTAGTTGTTATTTATATTTTCTCAGTACAATCTTGTGCTGATTAAATAATGGAAGATACACAAAAGGATTAAACACACCAATTGGAGATAAACAGTATGGAGATTATTTTACCATTGACAAAGACAAGGCAGACAAAATCTTCAGTTTCCAAAAAGGAGACAAATTAAGACTAACTGGCTCAACTTTTATTTATTGTATTATGGAAACAGTGGCAAATATTTTCTTTGTAGTAGAGGACGTTAAAAAGGTAGAGTAAGAGGGTGTAAGATACAGAAAATTTATTTAATTGAATATGGAAAACATAAAGATTAAAGAGCTAATTGAATTCAACAGAAAATCTGCGGGGAATAAAAAAAACTTCGCTTTAAGATTAAGAACTAGAATTAAAAAAGAAAAATAAAATTCTGGTGGTGGTCACTATTGGATTAGTAGTTTAAGTACAATTCGTAATGTGTTTAAAACAAGAAACATAGAGTTGTTAAATGAGAAGATCAGTATTTTGAATGATATAATTTCTGCATCAGATTCAGACAAAAAGAAAATTAGATTTCAAAGAAATCTTGACGTACTATTGAATTTCACAGACTTTGACTTTGATGAAATAACTCCATCTTTTGAATTGACTTTTCAGACTAAAATAAAATCTCATTCAGTAATAAGAATAAATCGACTACCGATTCTTATAAATCCAGATTTTGTTGTATCATTTAATAATGGTGACAGGAATGAAATTGGTGCAATTTGGTTTGTAACATTTATAACTGGATATAAGTATTGGGAGTTAGGTCTTTTTGTAGAAGCAATGAACAAATATTTGCACAAACATTATTCTGAGGAGTTTTTCATTAACAAATCTTACTGTATTGCAGTAGACATAAATACAGGTAGAAAGATTAGTTTTCAAGATGTTGAGAATGGAAAAGCACCATATTTACTTGAGCAAACAATAACTGATATAAATCAAATGTAGACAAGATAAATGAAAAAAGTCATTTCAATAGTTTTTTATTTTTTAATTGTTTATAGTGTATTTACACAGACACCTGTTGATGTTGCCGAACTCACAATAAAAGTCGGAGGAATGTCAACTGAAGAAATATGCTATGGATTTGCTGAAGGAGACCAAATTGTATTTTCTTTTGAAGAAATAAAAGGAAAAGAAATAAAAGAAATTGAGATTGTTGAATTGCCGGGGAATTCTAAATTTCAGGATTTTAAAGCATCTAAGATTCAGGAAAAAAAAATTAATGTTTATAAAAAAGGTGTTTATCTTTTTCGTTTTACAAATACAGCTGTTGGAGGTAGAATTTGTAAAATAAAGATTCAGAGAATCCCTAAAACAGAAGATTTAATAAGTTTTAATACAGATTGGGAATGGAAGACTCTTTATGATACAATATATACTCCGTATAAGGAAGATAGTCTGGTTGGTTATGATACTTTGATCTATAAAGAAACAGTTAAAGAGCTTATAAAAACTGAGCAAATTGAAGATATGATTGTGGATAAAAACCAAAAAGTTCATTCTTATTGGAATGAGAATCCTTGTCATACATATTTAAAGATAGATTTACCAAAAAACCAAAAGCAAACATATCTTGAGAAAAAAGTAATTGCATGGGCATATTGGATCGGAGTTGGTGAAGAATCCAATAAAGCTTATGCGAGAAATGTTGAAGCAATGGGAGGACTCGTTTCTGGATTGGCATCAACCTTTGTCTCTCCATTAGCAGGTTTAGCTGTTGGAACTGTAACTCAGTTGCTATTACCAACGTCAGGAGAAGATGTTGAATATGCATTTATTGCAGATTATCAAAATGTTCAATTATTTCTAGCCGGTCAAACATATTATCAATTTGATCATGGAAAAGGAATAGCTGCGTATGGTAAAAACACTAACAGACTACAAGGGACTTTTTACATTGGCTTATACAATGATAATCAAACAACAGGAATAAATGTAAATGTAAAAGTTGTCGTCATTATGGAGATAAAAACGTTTGAAGATATTGAATATGACAGACTTAAAATTACACCAAGATATGTTACTGTGAATAAACAAAAAGTTGATGTAAAAACATCAGAAGTTAGAGTTAATGTTGAATAAAAAAAGGAGATAAGATTATGGCACTTTATTTTTTAACTTATGATTTAAGAAACAATAGAAATTATCAAAAACTGTATGATGAATTAGATAACTTTAATGCAGTTAGAGTTTTGGAATCTACCTGGAGTTTTAATCGCATTAATACCACAGCAAATAATCTTAAAGATTATTTTAAAAGTTTTGTTGACAATGACGATGGACTTTTAATTGTAGAAGCAAGATACTTTGCGACGTTTAATACTATTAGCACTCCTAATAGATCGAATTTGTAATATTTAATAATTATGGAAAAGCTAAAAATTATAATGTTCATTAATTATGCAGTGATTTACTTAACAAATTGATTTATAAATTATATATTTACGAGAAATAATGTAAATGACACTTTTATTAAAAACATTCGTTTATGCTTTTATAATTTTTGTTGTTACGATTTTATAGATAGTTGATTTAATAAAGCATTGGATGTGATATATTAATTTGAATAAAAATTGATATACGAATATTTTAAAGTGTGAATATACGAATGTTTTGGAATATTATGTCGTAAATACAGAAGTTGCTCCGCAATCCCTACGGTCTGCGGAGCAACGATGCGCTCGCCTTACAGCGACTGTCGCACTGCGTCCCTCCGGGACTCCGCACAACAGTCGCCTTTACGACATTTTTGGATTTCAGATAAAATTCATTTATCTTCACCAAAAACATCGCAAAGGCGAGCGCATCGTTGTGTGTAATTCTTAAGCAATATATTAATAACAGTGCTTTATGATATAAAGTTTAATTGTATTTTTATAATGTAATTTACGAGAACTAATAACAGAAAAATGAAAATTATTGAATCAATTGAGATTGTCAATTATAAGTCAATCATATCAGATACGATAGAACTTGATGATAAAACAGCTTTAGTTGGAGCAAATGAGTCTGGGAAGAGTAATATACTTGGCGCTTTACATCATTTAGAAGTTAATAATCAAAAGAAACCATTTGAACAAAATGAGCAAAACATTAGCGTTAAGCATTCATCTGCAAGTTCAATCAAGTTAATATACAAGATTAGATTAACAAAATCGCTAATTCCTAATCTAGTTAAACTTGTTCCAGAACTCGAAGGTAAACTGATTTGTCTTTCAAAAATAGGAGAGCCTAATGATTCACCAGTTTGGACAGTTGAGATTGATAAACTACCAAAGTTTGGAAATCTTGTAATTATTTCTCCAGGAGAAAAAACAAAGGTTCTGTATCATCTTAACAAAGGAGGGTTTAAAAAGGAATGGACTGATGAAAATATTGGAAGTAACTACTTTATAGGTGGAGGCGAAATCAAATTGAATGCAAACCCATTTTATAAGCTAATACAATCCAAACAATTAACTGTTATTAAAGATGAGGTTAAAAAAAGTAAAATTGAATCTTTAATAAAAGATGAATTACTCAAGAACCTTAGGATATATTTTTGGAAGTATGATCCAGAGAATTATTTAAAGGAAAGTATATCTCTTGAGGAGTTTTGCAAGAATGTAAATAAAAAAAAGTATGCTTCAGTTACAGGGATATTTAAAATTGCTAGAGATGAAAATGCATTTGTATTTGAACTAAATACTACCTCTTTGAGGAAAAATCTTATTGAGACAGATAAAACTTCACGGGCAAATCTACTTGAAAAGAAAGTTGCAAAACAGTTTAATAAAATATTCAATCGTTTCTTGAGAACATTTTGGGGTTCCAGAATAAAATTAAAGCTTAATTATGAGGAGAATGATTTAACATTTCGTTTTGATGATGGTCATGATATTCCTCCTGAGTATAGAAGTGATGGTTTTAAATGGTTCCTAACTTTTATGATAAATTTCCAAGCTAAAGAAAAATCGCTTGAAAACTATATTTTACTTATTGATGAGCCTGGTGGAAATTTACATCCTAGAGGACAGAAAGACGCTTTATCTTTTATTAACAAATTGAATAAAAAGAATCAAGTTATTTATAGCACTCACCAGACATTCCTCATAGATAAAAATCATCCAGAGAGTATTAGAATATTAGATCGGTCTCATAAATTTCGAGGTCATGACTTCTATTCAACAAAAGTCCATAATATCAGAAATGAAAAGAATCATATACTACGAGATCAACTTCTAAGAAATTCTCTGGGATTTACCTTGAGTGACATATCACCTATTAATGAAATAAATATTTTAGTCGAGGGGACGTTCGATAGAAATGTGCTTTACATATGTAATAAAAGATTTAAAATTCTTGATCTTAACCTAGTTTCGGTCATTGATTGTGGTAAAGCAACAAACATAAAATTTTCTGCACAACAATATTTAAATAGTGGACTAAAGGTAATATGTCTATATGATTCTGATTATGATGGTAAAAGAGCAATGTCCGAAAACAAATATGTCAAAGATAAATTCAAGCTATTAGTTAGTAATAAATCCAACCAAACAATTGAAGACTTACTACCATCTGAAGTTTTTGAGAATGCTTTTCAATTCATATACAAAAAGCACAAAGAAAACTTGAAGACAGTTAAAGCTATTAAAAATCCTTATATGAATGTATTGCACACTTCTTATAAAGCTGGTTTAACTAAAGAGGTGAAAAATACAATTAAACATGATCTTGAAGATAAAATGTTAGAGATATTAGAAAAAAATATTACTAATTATACGCTTGAATTCATAGAGCATAAACTTCTTGAGATCAAGGAATTGATTCAATAGCAAATAATTGAGATGAGCACTGATAAAGAACTACACACAACAGCCGCTCAAAAACAAGTGCTCCGCTGCGCTGCACACCAGTTTTTAGCGGCAAAACGTAGATAAACTTTATTTTATATAATGAACACACAATTATTCATATCTATTTTACTAGGTATTACTGTAATTATTCTTATTGTAATTGTTGTTAATAAATATAAGGAAATAAGAAAGTTAAACAAAAAGATTGAGGATGATGAAAATTACAGAATAAAAAAACTCAAAGAACAGTTATCTAAAAAAACAGATAATCTAAATTTAATTATTTCTGAAAGAGATGAATTAGTAAGGAAATATCATGAAATGTCTGATGATTATAAAGATGTAAGAAATAGGCTACAGCACCTAAAAGCCTTGTTAGAAATAAAAGATAAACTATATGAGTTAATTGAAAATAAGACAGAAGACAATTTAAAATTTTTTTCAAGCTTAGTTGCGGACCATTTATTACTTCAATATTCAATATCTGCTGATTGTCTTGAATATAAATCACACCCAGCTTATGTTGAAGCAAAAAGAATAAGAGAGCTAAAGGAAACAACTAAAGGAATAGTTGAGAGGCATAAAATAATGGAATATAAGTATGAGTACCTTATTAATTTATTTCCAGAATTAGAAAATTATGTTGATGATTTTGAAACATTAAAATCCTTAACTGACTATAAAAATGTTGCAGATTTCCAAGAAAATGTAGATAGAACAATAAATTACCTCACAAAAGATGAGTATAATAATTTATCTATCGAAGATAGAAATAAATTGGCTCTAAATAGATATATTGATGGTCAAAAAACAAAGTGGCAAATAGGCAGAGATTATGAGCTATATATTGGTTATGAGTATTATCGGGAAGGTTGGCAGGTTGAGTATTATGGCATAGAGAAACAACTAGAGGACATGGGGAGAGATCTAATTGCAATTAAGGGAGATGAAGTTCACGTTATTCAATGTAAGTATTGGTCTAGCTCAAAATTGATTCATGAAAAACATATAGCTCAATTGTATGGAACAACAATACAATATTTGCTTTCTAATAAGCATCTAAAGAAGAAAATATTTCCTGTTTTTATAACAAATATTTAACTTTCTCAAACAGCAAAACTATTCTCAGACTATCTTAATGTAGAAGTGTTAACAGGAAAAATTATTGGAGAGTTTCCAAGAATAAAATGTAATATTAACAAGGATGAAAATGGGAATGAAACAAGAATTTATCATTTACCAATGGATCAACAATATGATAGAACAAAAATCGATAAAAAAGGAGAGTTGTTTGCTTTTACAGTTAAAGAGGCAATGGATAATGGTTTTAGAAGAGCCAAAAGATACTTTGGAGTATATGTAATGTATAATGTAACATTGTTATAATCCTTTAATCAACATAATATCTTTAATCAGCTTTTACCAGAAATCAACCCAAATTACTCCACCATAACCACACTTAACAGAAAGTGAGATAAATAGTCACCATATTATTGCAAAACAAACATTGCAATAAATGGTCAATTTCAAGAAAATACTCATACTAGTAATTGTAATTCTAACATTTGGAATTGCATGGAAGTATTTTAAGAAGATTGCCGGAGCCAGGAAGCTTAGTATTGGAGAAATTATCCTTAATCCGGAAAAGAAGATCTCTACATTTTCAGATTTGGTAGATGTTTTCAAAAATGGCCTTAAGCTTAAAGGCTATGTTGCAATCAGAAACTTTTCACAAAATGACTATACATTAAATCAGATCAATGTAGATTGTTTTACACCTAAAACAAACAGTCTTTTAGCAGAGCAAACCAACATTAACCCAAATGAGATTCTGCTCAGAGCAAATCAAATCACAAATATTCCTTTTGAATTTAAGGTCGATATAATCAACTCACTATTGCTTTTTAAAGAGTGCGAGGTAATTCCACAGGAGTGGACCATCTGGAAAATTATTCAGTATCCGGTAGAAGCTTATAAAGTAATTGAACTAAAGAAACTTAGAATGAAACTTAAAGGCTTTGTTCAGGCCGAAGGAATCACATTGCCAATAGACCAGGATTATTACTTATATGAATAAGAATGTGCAAATATCAGGAAAACGTCGAACATTGAAAAATTACGCCAATGTTTATGACACTATTGCTGCAGTAAAACGCATCATTAAGGAAAACTATCCTGATGTAAAAGAATTGGCATTTTCTCTCCAGGCACAAACAGACGAGCAAACTTTTCGAAACATTTGGAACTTTGTTACCAATAATATCAAATATCAAAACGATCAAAAAGGTTACGAGCAGTTAAGAACTCCAAACAGAACACTTCACGATGAAATAGGGGATTGCGATGATTTCACAATACTGATATCATCCATACTTTCAAACCTTGGATACAAACACGAACTTATTGTTGCAGCATATAAATCAGTTGATAAATGGCAACACATTTACCCGGTAGCATATTCACATTCAGGCAAAAGATATGTAATAGACTGTGTACCTGAAATTCCCGTATTTAATTACGAAGCAAAGCCAATCAAAAACAGAATAATCATTGATATGAGTGCAGAAATTCCGCTCATACAAAACTATAAATCAAATACAAGTCAGATGAAATTAGAAGAATTAGGATTAGTCTCAGAAGTTGAGATGATCAACGAACTCCGCGAACCATTTAATGTCGATAGTCTCGAAGGAATAGCAAATGATGATGAAGAAATCTCAATCCTTCAGGTGCTTTTAGGCAATGTTGCCATAGTTGATGAAGATGATGACTATGATACAGTTTTAAGTGGTTCAGAACTTAAAAAGAACATCATCATTAAGCAACTTGTAGATGCAAAAAAAGCACTGGAGAAAGAAATTGCAAATCCAACAAATCTTTCACAAGTCAATGATACGAAAACAGATCTGGAACTTGTTGAAAACATCATTAATAATATTGATGATGAAGATGATCTGGATGAAGCAATAAGACTGGCCATTTCGAAAAAGACTTTGTATGAGAATTTCTATAAAGCAATTCAGTATGGATTAGCAGATCTTCTTGATGGACTTGCCGGAGATGATGACGACGATATTTATTATCTCAAACTAATGCAGGAAGAAGGGATTTTGGATGAGATTATTGATGAAGAGTTTGATATCGATGATTATGAAGATGCAAAAGATCTCCAGGAGGAGTTTGAAGGACTAAGCGATATAGAGGGTAGAGCAGAAAGAAAAGCAAAACGTCAGGCAAGAAGAACAGCTCGTAAGGCAAAAAGCCCTGTACTAAAAAGATTAGGACAGAAGGTAAAGAAAGGAGTTAAAACTTTTAAGCAAAAGCATCCAAAGATTGCAAAAGTAGGGCATACAATAACAAAATACTCACCTGCAACATTTGCAGCACGAAAATCACTGGAAGTATTTATCAGAGCCAATGCGCTTAAGATAGGAGACAAACTTGCCATTGGATATTTGAGTGAAGCTCAGGCAAAAAAGCTTGGCTATACAAAAGCAGAATGGCAACAGTTTGTTCAGGCAAAAGATAAAGCTGAAAGTAGATGGTATGCTATCGGAGGAAAGAAAGCATATTTCCAAAATATGATCAAGAAATCAAGAGCAGGAAAAAGAGCAGGACTAAGCGGATCAGCACTTGAAGCTATCGGTGTTGTACCGGCAGTGGTTGCAGCAGCTCTTAAAATCTTTGGGTCCGTTATTGGTTTTGTCAAAAAGCTAAAGCTTAAGAGAAAAGACGGAACTGTCATTGACGATTCCGAAGAAGCTACAATCAATCCTACAATCAGAACAAAAACAGCAAACTTAGAAACAGAAGCAATGGAAAATAACGAAATTCAAACTCAGGTCGAAACACACGAAAAATCAGGAGTAACTCAAGAAACAATAGCTGATGAAGAAGGAAACGAAACTGTTGTATATAAAGATGCAGACGGAAATGAAATCAGCAAGTTTAAAGCATTCTTCCTAAAGAATAAGACAATGATAATTATTGTCTCAATTGTTATTGTAGTTGGAGTTGTAGCTTTGATTATCTGGAAAGTCAGACAAAGAAGTTTGAGCGGACTTGGAGAAGTCGGGCTAACTCGCAGACAGGAGAACTATATCAAACGTCAAGGCTTAAATAATAGAGCCTACGCAGCCCTTGTCAGAGAAGAAATCCACAAAGATGGTAAGAAAGCTAACAAGACAAATCGTAAAAGCTATTACAAAAAAGTCTTTAGAGATGCGTACAACAAACCACTATCTCAAAAGCAAACTTCTGCAGCAATAAGATACAACTCAATGTACAAAGAAGTACGAGAACTTGCCAAAGAAAAAGGCGGTGGTTCAAAAGCTTGGAAAGAAGCATGGTCTGAAGTCAAAAAAAAAAGCCATTAGCGGATAAACAAATTTCAGGAACAATGAAAAAGCAATATAGAAAGCCGGCTGCAAGATCAAAAGCAAAATCTAAAAGTGCAAGTGATGCATCCGAAAGGTTTAAGAAGATTACCAGGAGAGCACAAAAGATCAGAGCAAAGCACCCAAAGATGAAATGGAAAAATTGCATTAAGCAAGCCAGCAAAGAGCTTTATTAAAGGAACTTGGATTATGCATTAGAAAATCTATTAAAAACTGAAATCATTTCAAAACAAATCGTTTTACTGATTTTTCTCAACTAACCATAGCTACAGCTATGCTGAGTCTCAAAAAACCCTTGTTTTATTATGCTTTCAGATCTCATAACGAAGTTCCAATACATAATCCAAATTAAAGGTATTTATAAACTCAAAATAAGATAAACAAATGAAAGATTTTAGCAACGAAGAAATTATCCTTAGCGGATTAGACGGTAGCCTTGATGGCAACTTAACTAGTCGCAGAAAAAATGCTCAGTTTTCAAAACTTGGAGCATCAATGTTCAGAAAACAAATGATTGAGAGAGTTCCTCAGCTACCAAAAGAAGTGCAAAAACATCTAAAAGATGACAGAGCACAAATCTCTGACAAGGAATTTTTTGTTATTAGAGAATTGGCAGGAACCAGTACTGATCTAATCAGAAAAAATGAAAAGTCAGAACCCGGACTAAGAAATATTGATGATGCAGAGCTGTCAGAAAACCAATATTTCTTACTNCTTACTAAATGCAATTTCCCTTCAGTATAGAAGTGGAAGTTCAGGCAGGTTTGATGAGCTTTTCCCTGATTTTCTTGCAAATGCAGTTTTTACATTTAAAATCGCATCAAGAGAAATAATGAGCGCAAATCCGATTGATATGTTCCAGAATCCTGTTTTTGGGTATAATGTTACAAAGGATTTAGGCTTGCTAATATTGAATAATCCGAAGCTCATTCTTCCAAATAAAACTATCTCTTTTGGTATTGACGATGCACCGGCAGCAATGTCGGGCCAGGTGAAACTCAAGCTTATTGGTACAGAAGTTAAGATGTACTAATACCCTCTGGATTGAAACGCCGTGTTACGGCATGGCGTTTCTTTTAATTAAATGAATACAAATAATCATTAAAGAAAATAAAAATGGCAGATCCAAAAGAAACAGGAGTAGTTGCGGTAATGTCAGCAATGCTGAAATCAACACCTGCAGCTCAGAGAAAAGAACTAGGCAGAACAATACGAACAGATGCGGAATTGTGGAATGCAATAAACGGAATAGGAGATGTAGCAGCAGATTTGGCAAAAGGAGTGTTACGCGGGATTGTAAGGTCAGCAAATACATTATTACCAAATGCATATGTCAAAGCAACACTGGATGGTGTTGAACAGGAAACTATACAAACAGACTCTAATGGATGTTATGAAATTCCAATTTCTGCAGGAACATATCAACTAGAAATTAATCTTACAGGATACACAGCGGAAGTAGTTGAAGATGTTGCAGTCTATTCAGCGATTGAAACAACAATAAATATCGATCTAAAAGCATCATAAGATGAATCCTGAATATGTATTCGGCATAGTGATTTCAATTCTATTATCCGGAAACGGCATAATGTTCAGATTCTTTATCTCATCAGTAAAGGAGTTAAAGAAAGTGATACAGGAACTGGCACTTGCTGTAAGATCTAGCCAAAAGGATATTGAATTCATTCATCGGGAATTGGATATGCATAATAAGCTCATCGAGAAACACGAAGAAGAAATTGACAGATTAAAAGAAAATCAAAAATGAAACCTGATATCAAAATACAAATGCTGGA
>PKTB01000019.1:455-79570 GCA_002869385.1 Marinilabiliales bacterium | reverse complement strand
TCGTTTCGCAGATTACCCGTTGTTTTGGGACTGCAAAAATAGATACTATTTATTATCTACCAAAACTTTTTTTACTTTTTTTTTACTTTTTTTTTGACCCCACAGCAAAGATACTGATATTCTGCATATTAGCGATCAAAATAATTTTAAGTATTTTAAATAATTCTTAAATAATTTAGCTAGGTCTAATCATTTTTTCTATTTTTACTGAAAATCAGGAATGTGAAGAAGAATACAAAACATACAGAAAAAGGTACAGTTAAAATCTGGTTATACTATTTAATAATTGCGGTAATTGGTTTTATCTTATATGGCCAATCGATTAATAACGATTTTAATATTGATGATGATTATGTTTATGAAAACCATCAATTAGTTCAGAAAGGGATAAGTGGAATTCCTGAAATCTTTAAATCGAGATATAACACAAGGGATGAACAGTATTTTGGTTACCGCCCCTTAACAATTGCCATATATGCAATTGAATATGAAATATTTGGGAGCAACCCACATACTGCTCACTTTTTCAATATACTCTACTATATCATAAGCTGTTTGCTCTTGTTTTACCTATTACGTCAATTATTAAAAGATAAATTCCCTGAAGGTTACATATGGATATCCTTTCTAATAGTAATTATTTTTCAAACACACGCAATTCACACAGAGGTAGTTTTAAGTATAAAAAACAGGGAAGAAATAATCAGTCTAATATTCAGCCTTGTTGCAAGTATATATGCAATAAAGTTATTTGAAAAGAGAAAGGCTTTAAACATAATAATTGCTGTAATATCATTAAGCATTGCATTCTTGGCTAAAGAATCTGCAGTAGCTTTTGCAGTAATCATACCTTTAATTATTGTTTTCTTTAAAACAAATATAAAGTTCTTATCGAAATTTGAGATTCTAAGTAAAATAAGTTTTAATAATCCAAATACTATTATAAAAGCAATTTTAATTATTTTAATGTTAGTATTTATATCCATTAATGGGGAACTTACTGTTTTTAAAGATATAATCATTAGATTACATAACTACAATACCGGTTCTATTGAATTCATCATATGGTTTATCTTTATTTTAATCTATACCTATATATTAATAAGAAATAGAAAAACAGAGAAAAAAATACAAATAACAAAAAGAAATATCTCATTATGGATTATCGCAGGAGTCTCGCTAATACTTACTGTTATTGGTGGCTCTCAAGTGTTTGGACTACTGGTTCTAATTGCTCTATTCTTAACTACTTTCGTGGCAAAAAAATCGACACCAATAAAGGTGCAATGGCTAGAAAATGTTTCATCAAAAACTATTATTACTATTTCTGTTTTTGTCGCGCTTAGTTGAATTGTATTAGCTATTGTTTATTATGTGCCAAAACAATCACTCCCTGAAACTAACGCACCAGTGTATAAATGGCAGAACCCATCATTTGCAGAAGGCAGCTCTATGGGTAACAAGGCTGCTGTTGCAATATACAGTTTGGGATATTATTCAAAACTGATGGTTATTCCTTATCCTTTAAGGTTTTATTATGGATATAAAATGGTGCCGGATGTTAAAATGACAGACATACTTGTAATATTCTCTCTGCTTTTCCATTTATTCCTATTATTTATAGCTTTAAGAAACTTCAATAAACGTTCTTTACTATCTTTTGGAATTCTGTTTTACCTAATTGCAATTTTTCCTTTTAGCAATACATTTTTCCCTTTAACAGGTATAATTGCCGAACGTTTATTATTTGTTCAGAGCATTGGTTTTAGTATTATTATTGTACACTTTATTCTCAAATTGATTAAGAAGAATGATATAATTCCTAACAACAAATCTTTACGAAACAAAACTCTAATTTTGGCGGGGCTTATAATACTGCCTAATGCTCTTATCAGTTTCAATCGTAATCCCGACTGGAAAGACAGAGAAACTCTATACACTCATGACATTCAATATCTTGAGAACTCTGCTAAAGCAAATACATTGTATGCAAACTTATTAATTGGCGAAGTGTATACAGCAATTAAAATGAATCAACCTATTAATAATTATAGAGGACAAATAGAATTAGCAGTAAAACATTTTACACAAGCAGCACAGATAGATTCAACATATTCCAATCCATGGCATAATCTAGGATATATTAACATGATACTTTATAAAAACTATGAATTGGCAAATGAGCAATTTACACAAAGTATCAAAGTAGATTCTACAGTCGCAGCCTCATATATAAACAGAGGTATTACAAACTACTATTTGATGAATTATAAACAGTGTATTGCTGACTTAAAAAACTATGTGAATAAAAACAAAAACATTAGTGATAAAGAATTTGACAAAGCATTTGTATTTACAGCTAAATCAAAACTAGCGTTAGGAGACACTCTAAGCGCAACAAACTACTATACTTTAGCATTCGAAAACCTTAAAACAGAAAATCTAAGCAAAGCTGTTATCGATGATATCAAGAATCATTTCTTACTGGTGAAGATATACGATTTAGCTTTAAAGGTTTCTGATTTAGAAATATCATTAAATCCAAATATTGATGCGCCATATGTAGATAAAGGGAATTATTATCTTTTGTCAGGAGATACAGTTAAAGCGATTGAAAACTGGGAAATAGCTTTTGAAAAATTCAACGGGAACTTTAACATTGGAATGACTTTATATCAGTATTTTACTGAGACGGGGGATCTTGATAAAGCGAACTATTATTATTCTAAAGCTTACGAATACAGACAAACACATCAATGACAGTAAAGAAGACGGGAGACCGAAGACGGAAACAGTTATATTTCGCTTTTAAATACTCTTAAGGCAGTATCTTCAGCATTCCTCATCTCTTGCTTTTCCTCATCTGTGTTATCTTCAAATCCAACCAGGTGTAATACTCCATGAATAATAACACGGTACAATTCTGTATCATTGGTATTGAACTCATCTGCGTTCTCAGATACCCTGTCTAAGCTAATAAAGATATCACCTTAAATTATATTCTCCTCACAATAGTTAAATGTAATTATGTCTGTATAATAATCATGCTGCAAATATTCTTTATTGATTTTCAATAAATAATCATCTTAACAAAATATATAATTCAAATCCCCTACAGATTTATTATAACCGGAAACCACCTCTGAAATCCATTCTTTAATCTTTGAAAAATCAATTTCAGGCAAGTCAACATCTTCACTAAAAAAGTTAATATTCATCTAATTATTTCCTAAAGACTTTAGATATTCTTTATATTTAGTTTTATAAAAGCTACTGAGTTTAACATTTGACATTTGCAATAATTCATTTAATCTAATTTCAGTTTCTTTTTCTTTAAATGCCTCATCAGGATTGCTAAGTTTATATTCCTTAGCCTCATTGGATCTGCGCTTCTGATCAATTTCCCTTTCTCTCTCACTATTTTCAGCTTGAAGCAGGCGTGTAAGAATTTGCTCTTGTCTGTTTATTGTTTGTTGAGTGACATTACCATTTATGATGTCGTTAAGGTTTTCTTCCATCATATGGTTGATTTCATTCAATATCTTTGCAGACTCTGGACTGATACCGCTATTCATCATATCATTTACCATCTGCTGCATCATTTCTTGTTGCATAAGCATTTTGGCAAGTTGCTCACTATTTTTATTACCAGGAGTCATTCCGCCATTTTGCATTTGATTAATCATATCTTGAATTTGCTGCTTCATACCTTGCTGAAGGTCACGCATCTGCCCCATTGGCTTTGGTTTGCCCTGGCCTTTGTTTTTACAATTATTACATTGTCCTTCTCCCTGCATTTGCATTGACATTTGTTGCTGCATCTGCTCTAACATTTCCATCAACAAAAGTGCAAGGTTATTTGCGGATGTCATTACAAGTTGCTGAGCTGCATCAACTTTATATCTTCTATTTTCACCTATTTCATCCATTATAAGGTCCAAATTCTTATAAATCTGAGCTATTTCATTTGAGACTAAAGGCCCTAATTCAGGGATTCGCCCTGCCATAGCATCAAGCGAGTCGCGTATAATATCAAAATTGTTTTGAGCATTTTTCTGTTTTACTATATATTCCTTATATCGAGGATCTCTAACTGTTAAGGATTTTTGATTTGTTAAAATATCTTCCTGATCAAATGAAAATGTTATCAAATTCTCCAGAACTTGCTGAATATCTTCCATGTTTTCCTGCATCTGTTCCATAGATTGTCCGGCCATCATGGATTCCATTTGTTCACTCATTTCTTGCATACTCTGTGAACTCTGCTTCTGAGATTTTGATGCTTTCTTATTTTTATTTTCACCCAAATCCTCTTGAGATTGCTCCATCATTTCAGAAATTTCTTCCATCTCTTCCTGAAAATCCTCCATATCTATTGGTTCCTCCAAATTGGAGTTTTTCTCCATTGTTTCTTTATACTCCTCTTTAATCTTCTCAAATTCCTCTTGATGTTCGGCTTGTTTTTGTTGTAATTCCTCCTGTGAAAGCTCCTTATTCTGAGTTTGTTCAGATAGTTCTTCATGTTCTTTAGCAAGCTCCTGAAGGTCATCAATGGTCTTATCCATTCTCTCTTCAACTTCCGCTTTTTTAAGTAGTTCCAGAGTGTTATCCATCTGCTTTTCCATTTCTTCAGAAGAGAATTCTATATCATCTGCTATTTCGAAAAACTTATCCTTATCAAATTCTTCCATTAGTTTTTGAAGTTCTTCCATAAGCTTCATCATTTCCTCATCCATAATGGACTCCATTAACTCATTTATTTCTTCCTGTTTCTTTATAAGGTCCTCATTTTTGCTAAACTGCTCTTTATATTGCTTAAGCTTAGATTGTTCTTTATTAATTTCATTCATCAAGTCTTCGAGCTTATTCTGATTATCCATAATCTGCTGCATCATTTGATTACGCTCAAAGCTCGTCATTTGCTCATTGATAAGTTTTTTCTGAAGATCTTCAATATCTTTCCGTATTTGATTGCTTACGTCTTTTGCTTCATTTATTTTCTCTTCTGTTTCTTTATTAGTTTCGCTACTCATAGTCTGAAGGTCATCAGCACCGGGTAGTAAAAACTGCATTTCCCTGGTTCTGGAATATTTTGCACCATTCACTCCATCATTATCTCCAACCTCAAAATAATATGTTACATTTTTTCCTTCTGGATCAAGAGAAGAGAAATCAAATGCAAAATAAAAATCCTGAGAACTGATATTTCTGGAAAATGGAATAGCAATTTTTATTAAGGTATCACTATCTTCTCCGGGTTTACAAATAAACCTAAGACTACTAAAACCATAATCATCATCAACAAATCCGTTAAAATACACAATCGAAAGCTGAGTAGTATCAGCAACATCTTGTACACGTATTGTTGGATATAAATCCGGGATTACATTTATCTGATAATTTATTCCAGTATTTTCATTAAATAACTCATTCATTACATTTATTGAATATTTTTCTGAGTTCATTATTTTTCGTTCAAGAGTGTACTCTTTTCCATTTTTCTCTGTTTTATACTCGGAACTATCAAACACCATACTCAATTCCGACATAAATAAAGTATTAAACGACCAATGGACAACAGAACCTACAGGAATATTCAAATCCCCTGAATTAGATAGTTTTTTATCTTCAACCCCTGTATAATCTGGAGCATCAACAAATATTTCAAAACTAATAATCGCCGGTGCAGGCAATACCGTTATCTCATACTCACCTGAATTTACATCTGCCGCAGAAAGATTAAACTTCACTCCATTGTTCAAGCCTTTAAAATTATATTGAAAAACTCCTGTGGATTTCTTTTCCATATAAAAATCATTACCTCCATAGCTAATTTTAACCTGATCTGGAGAATATTGTCCGGCAGCTCTTACCTCAAGTGTAAAATCACTCCCTTTTCGAACGACTAAAGAATCGTTGAGGACAGTAAATTTAAAGGGGGCAGGAGTTTCATAATGAGTATTAAAATTAATTATTCTTTCTGTTGCATCAGAAAATATACTCTGCCAAACTAAGAATAAGACAAACACAACAAATATTAAAGGGGCTAAAAATCTAAGATATTTAACATTCCCTTTTAAATTTATTGCAGAAAGAAACGGAACAGGAGAAAGACTTTTTGTACGTTGGTTAATACTTGCAATAATAATATCTTTTTCAAAAATATCTTTCTCAGCAAGTTCTTTTAATTCAAGAGTATTTTGTAATCTGTCTGAAACTTCCGGGAAATATTTTCCGAGTATTTTACTCGCTTGATAATAATTCAGAACTTTACCAATTTTAAATAATTGCAATACAGGTATAATAATCATCCAAATTAAAATGATGATATACATGAGCCCTGTAATAAAGAATAAAATAGTCCTGAAAGTTGTACTAAAATGACCAAAATGTTCTGCCAGTACAATTATCAAATACAATAACAAGTAAACAGTAAGAGCCAAGAACAAGCCTTTAATGATTTTATTGATATAGTATTTTTTAATAAAACAATCTAATTTGTTTAATAATATTTGATAATCACTATTCATTTTATTTTGACAACCAGTAATATGGATTCATTGGTGTACTAACTTTCCATAATTCAAAGTGTAAAACCGTTTTATTTTCTTAATTATCAGTATGTATTGTTCCCAGCGCTTGTTTTGTCACTACAGATTCTCCCACAGAAACATAAGTATCATCCAAATGAGTATAAACAGTTAAGTACTCACCATGTCGTATAATAACAGCATTTTGTGCTCCTGTGATTGAAAAAACCTTACGCACCTCACCGTCAAATACTGCTCTGGCTGTAGATCCTGTAGTTGTTGAAATATCAATACCTTTATTATCAAGTGTAATACTCTTAAGTACCGGATGAGCTTGTTTTCCAAAATAACTAATTATAACACCTCTTTCAACAGGCCATGGGAGTTTCCCTTTATTGTTTCCAAAATTCGTACTAACAATCTTCTCCTCAGGAGTTAATTCATACTTTCCTGTATTTGACCCACTAGAACGTTTTGCCTCCTCGGCAATCAGCTTCTCTATCTCGCGTTGCAATTGTGCCATTTGTTTTTGTTGATCCTGAAGTTTCTTTTTTAATTACTGTTCCTGAGATTTTAAATCTGATAATGCTTTTTCTTTTTCTCTTTGTTCTTCAGTTAGTTTTTGAGCTTCCTTCTTCTCCTCTTGAAGCAAACTGTTTTTTTCCTCCTTAGCATCGCTAAGTTTTAAAATCTGAATTTCCAGAACTGCTTTAACCGAATTAATTGCCATAAACTGTTTTTTTCGAAAATCAGCAAGTTGTTGCATATACTTCAATCTCAGATAAGTTTGATTAAAATCTTCTGCTGAAAGAATAAACATAATATCATTATACTTGTTCGTATTCTTCCAGGCAATTCTAATCATTTCGGCATAATCTTCTTTAAGAATTACCAAATCCTCTTCCATTATCGAAATTATCAGTTCTGTCTCTTTAATTCTCTCATCAACATATACCACCTCGCTATTAATATCGTTAATCAGGTCTTGTCTGGAATTAATATTTTTATTAATAAGTTGCAGATTATTGTATGATTCTTTTTGACTCTCGCGTGTTTGCTTTAAGAGTTTATTTGTGTAATTTATCTCTTCCAAAGTCTTTTGCTTCTTATTCTCCAGTTCACTTTTAGTCTGGGAAAATAAAACTCCAGAAAAGACGAAAACAAATAAAAACAATATGCTGATTCTGATTAGTCTATTCATAGTTCGATCTTGGTATATTTATCGCTTATCTTAAATGGGAACGACAATGGTTCTGATTCTATTGTAATACTCTCTATATTAATCTCAAGTTGAGTTGCAAACTTTGGAGTGGTTAACTCCACAAGAAAATGATGCGGAAAATACTGATTGTCAACAAGATAAAGCTTATCATACTCTATATACAATGACTGTTGCTGTATGTAATTCTCTAGAAACATATCATGAATTCTATATAATTCAGGAACAACCTTTACAAATTGAAAAATGAACTCATTTGCTTCATAGACATCACTTTCTAGACCTACAGTATCTTCAATTTCTTTTTCAAGTTTTCTTTCCCACCTACCCTGATTTCTTTCATCAATATAGTATCTGGAATACTTTCTTTCGTAGATAGAGCTCATGCAATAAAAGGTAGAATCATAACATGATTTAAAATTTGCAACAGCTTTTTCAGTATCTTCAGTTACAGGATAAAAGAAAAACGAATTCGTTATAATGGATTGCAACATATCATAATTCATATCCATATCAAATCTTGCTTTGAGGAATTCTGAATCACCAACATAATATGTTTTATCAAGTCTATTAATGAACTTAACGGAATCCTGAGTTACCAAAAATCTTGCGCCTTCAATATTATACGACCTTAAACTAATCCAGATTGCCTGATCTTTGGTCATCCTGATCATACCGCTAAATTCTTCTTTTTCCTCTCCAAATCTTATCTCAGCAGAAAATTTTATACTCAAATGTTAATATTCAAATTCATTTTCAATAAGTTTCTTATAAAGTTTTCCGGGACGCAAATTTTCACCTTTGCTACCACCTACAAATGCAACTTTACATGATGCTACAATAAGCACCAATGTTATAATTACAATTATATGTGTGTAAGTTTTTCTCAACTATTCCAGAATTCTTTTATTCTCAATTTTCTGCTTTATCTCATCAGAATCATTCCCGTACTCAACTGATTTTTCACAAGATTTAATAGCTTCATCTATCTTATCAAGCTTATACAAAATATCGCCTTGATGATTAAAATAAACTTGATTTTCCAAATCATAAACAATAGCTTTTCCAATAAACTTCAAAGCTTCTTCATACTCACCATTATTGTATAAAACCCAAGCATGTGTGTCAAGGAAAATAGGATTTTCACTGTCTAATTCAACTAATTTTGTGCTTAGTTCCATTGCTCTATCCAGTTTCTCATTTCTTTCTGCCAAAAAGTATGAATAATTATTAAGCACAGATGTGTTTTCTGCATCCCGGTCTAGTACCAATTCATATACAGAGTCTGATTTATAATGCATGTTAAGCTTGTGAAAAGAGTCTCCCTGTAGAATTAAAAATTCATTTAATAATTGTACGTAATTTTTCATAAAAACAGAAACATAATCAACAGATTCTGTTACATCTAAAAATTCTTCTGTTGCATATGCAGAGATAATACGATATCTGTACAGCTCTATTACATTAGGATAAAGTTCTGTTGCTTCTTTGCTCCTAAGATACATAGATTCCATATCGTTTAATATAAAATCGACTTGTAATGCCTGCTCCCAAATTTGATATTTAGATTTATCTTTAGCAAGCAAAAAGTCAAATTCCTCCTGAGCAGCTTCATAGTCTTTTGTAAACAAATAAAAATCTGATGTTAGAGCACGAACTTTTAGCTCTTCCGGATATTTATCCCGAAGTAATTCAAGGATATAGCTGATATTTCCTATCATCTTGTTATCCTGTCCCATCACCTCAAGTAATTGGAGCATCATTCTCACTTTGATATCCAGTTCCACATCATCACGATCCATTCCAATTGTCAGATATTTAAAAGTATTATCGTAATCACGTTTTGTTCTGTAAAAGTCTGCCATAGAAAAGAACACAATCCCATCAGAGACATTTTCGATATCAATTGAAGTATACACCTCTTCTGCCATATCATACTTGCCGGCATTTACATAAGATTCTGCCAATAATGTTTTGTATTTTGCATTATCGGGATATGCTTCAGATAGCTTTTTAATTTCTTCAACAGCCTCATCCTTCATCCCGGCATTTTGATAACACACTTCCTTTTCTAATGCAATTGTCTCATTAATACCAAATTTATTTTCAGCACTATTAAGCACTTTAATTGCATCTTTATAATTTTTAAATGCAGTATATATACTTGCTAATTCAAAGTAGTAATTAATTTTATCCGGAAATTCTTTAACTAAGTATTTATAAGTTTCTGCTGCCTTTTCATATTGAGAATTATTTTGATAAACATAAGCTAATAACAAACGATAATATTCGTTATTAGTCTCATCAAGTTCGACAGCCTTCTCAGCATATTCCACTGCTCCTGTATAGTCACCTCCCAGATTTAACAAGCCTGCTATTTCGTAGCAAACGGCAGCTTGTTGGTCATCAACCTGATATGCAGTGGAATATTGAATAAGAGCTTCTTCGAAATTACCAAGAGCCTTTTGTTTATTTGCTTCAAGAAAATAATAATTAAAATTAAAAGCTTTAATTCTTTGATCCTCATCCTCTGTTTTATCGTTCTGCTTTAAAATACCACAAGACGCAAAACCAAAGATCAACAATACAATTATCAGAGCTCTTCCAAAAAGAGATTTCATTTCGATAATACTTTGTTGCAACATCTGTTTATCTAAGTTCATATTTATTGTAATCACCTATACTTACATCAAGTTTCTTGCCGCTTAAACTTGTGTGATTACCAATCATAGAGTCGGTAAGTAGCAAGTCTCTTATTTCTGTATCTTTTTGGATTACACTATTCTTCACAATAGAATCTTCAATTATTGATCCATATCCTACTGATACAAACGGGCCAACTACCGAATTTTGTATTGTGACATTGTCAGCAATAAAGCAAGGTTCATTAATTACTGAATTGACAATTGTTGCCTTTTCACTTATTGTAGCAGCACCTTTTGTTCTTGCTAAAACTCTTTGGTGAGTCTCAACTGTAATATTTTTATTACCACAATCTAACCATTCATCAACAGCGCCGTGAACAAATTTTAAGCCTTTAGCTCTCATATTTTCCAAAGCAGTTGTAAGTTGATATTCACCTGATTTTCTAATATCATTATCAACAATATAGTTTAGTTCCTCACGTAGTTTCTCCCCTACGCTAAAGTAGTATATTCCAATTATTGCAAGGTCTGAAACAAATTCCTTTGGTTTTTCTTCGAAACCTGAAATAATTCCTGATTCGCTTGTTGTAACAACGCCATAAGCTTCAGGATTTTCTACTTTTTTAACCCATATAATGCTATCAGCATCCGGATCGATTGTAAAATCAGCATAAAACAAAGTATCTGCAAAAGCGACTACTGTTTTGCCTTCTAAAGATTCTTTTGCACACCAAACTGCATGAGCTGTTCCCATTGCTTCGTGTTGATAATAAATTTTACCTTTAGCTCCAACCTGAGCAGCTATATCAATAAGTTTTTGCTCAACTTCTTTACCAAAATCGCCAATAACAAAAGCCATTTCACAAATTTTATCATTGCAAACTTGTGTAATCCCTTCAACTAATCTGTGTACTATTGGTTTTCCAGCTAATTCTATTAAAGGTTTTGGAATTGTCAGTGTATGAGGTCTCATCCTTGTTCCCATACCTGCCATTGGAATGATTATATTCATTATAAATTTATGTTTTTGTTCATATTTCTAGTCTCTATTTTACACCTATAATATAGGGCAGAATAGAACCTACAATATTAGTAATTTTAACGGAACTAAGGAAATTTTTATTTTTGAACCTCTTGCAATCTAAATGTATAGTTCTAAACTATTGACAGACTATTTCTTACGAATCAATTCCCAAGCTCTCTCTTTTACAACGAAAACTATCGTAAAAACCAATAACAAACATGTGTTTAGAATGTAAACCATTGTTTGAGATTCAGGTCTTAGGTATATACTTGAAACATAAAGAATTATTGCGAGGACAAAATAGAATCCTGCATTGAGCAATTTATATGGTACTTTGTAATATTTCTGTCCCCAATAGAATGATAACAGTGCCATGGCAAAATAACAAATTAGTGTTGCCCAGGCCGATCCCATATAACCGTATTTAGGAATCAAAATCACATTAAGAATTATTGTTATTAGTGCTCCAAAAACAGCAAGATATGCACCATATTTTGTCATATCGTTGAGCTTGTACCAGATCGAGAAATTAAAGAAAATTCCAAGGAATAAATTGGCTAGTAAAAGTATTGGAACTACTTTTAATCCCTCGTGATAATCAACATCAATAAAGTACTTCACTATATCGATATAGAACATCACACCTAGGAAAATCATTAAACCACAAATAATAAAATATTTAGTTGCTTTTGCGTAAAGCTCTTTTGCATTGCTTTCATTTTTATTACTAAAAAAGAATGGTTCTGCAGCATACCTAAACATTTGAATAAACAAAGTCATCAGAATTGCAAGCTTATAGTTTGCTACATATATACCTAACTGCTCCATTGGATTCATTGCATCAGGAACCATATGCTTGAGTAAAACACGATCAAGAGTTTCGTTTATCATTCCTGCAAAGCCTGCAATTAACAAAGGCATTGAATAAATTAGTATTTTCTTTAGTAGCTTTTTATCAAAACTAAAGCGCACATTAAGAATATCAGGAAGAAGCATTAAAAATGTAAGTAAATTTGCAGCCAGATTTGCAATAAACACATAACCAACTCCAATGTTTGGTGAATAAATACTCAAGAGCACAGAATCTGGATTATTGATAGCCAAACGAGGACAAAGAATCAGGAAATATAAATTCAGGCCTATATTTACACCAATATTTACTAGTTTAATTATAGCAAATTTCCATGCTTTATTTTGCAGTCGAAGCTTTGCAAATGGTATTGATATAAATGCATCCAGAGAAACTATCAAGCCCATCCATAAAATATATTCGGGATGTGCTTCATATTCCATAACTCCTGCAAGTGGTTTTAGGAATATCAACAATAAAACCATAAATGCAGTAGATGTAACAGCTAAACTCGACAGAATTGAGGTATAAACTCTATCAAAGATATTCTTATCTTGGGCAAACCTAAAAAATCCGGTTTCCATACCATAGGTAAGGAGGATAAGTAAAAAGGTAACATAAGCATACAGTTCAGTAACAACACCATAAACCTCCGGAGCAAACAGGCGAGTATACAAAGGTACCAGAAGATAGTTTAACAATCTTCCGATAATACTGCTCATGCCATAAACAGCAGTTTGTCCGGCCAGTTTCTTAAGAGGGCTGCTCACGTTTTTATTTTTTTACGAAAATAATTGATAAATCTACTTATTGTGCCTGCATTTCTTAATAGTTATTAACGGTAATCTGTTGAGTTGGGACCAGAAATACTAAAAATATATTTTGAATTATATGCATGCATTGATTAAATTTGTAAAAAACCAATCATGAAAAAACTACTAAAACTTACAGGTGTAACTGCAATAATTGCGATAATCCTAAATTCTTGCGCACCACTTTATATTCCGAATGTTGTAAACACACCAATGGTGAAAGAAAAAGAAGATTTAAACGCTTCAGCTCATATCGGAACATCCGGTTATGATTTTCAGGGAGCATATGCAATTAGTGATAATATTGCTGTTATGCTAAACACTAGTTATCTAATATCAGATCAAGACAGTTTAACAGACGATTATCACAGACACTTCTTTATTGAGGCAGGTGCAGGATACTATAAACCACTTGGAGAGTATTTTTTGTTTGATGCATACGGTGGATATGGCATAGGTAAAATAAACTCATATCAGTCTGTGGATATTTTTTACATCATATGCTAATACTTATGTAAACAGGTTTTTTGTTCAACCATCTATTGCATTTGTTTGCCCATATTTTGAGGCAGCATTAACTCCAAGAACTGTAATGGCTATGGTTAGTCAAACTACTGGCAGAAAAACAGGATTCTTTGTCGAACCAACTTTAGTTTTAAAAGCGGGGGCTCCAAATTTTAAAATCACAACACAATTTGGATTGTCGTATATGCTCAACGAATATGAAAATAGCTTTAATTATCAGCCATTTATTTTCTCAATAGGATTACAGTATAGTTTGAGAAGTATTGAGAGTGAGAGGAAGTATTAGTGTTGATTAGTTAGTCGGTTAATAGGTTAATCAGTTAATCGGTTGATTGGTTAAACAGTTGATAAGATAATTAATTGGCATTATTATAATTTAGATATTCTCCAGTATAAAATCATTAAAATTCATTTAAGTCTTGTTAAAACTTACTTTGACTTATCTTTTCTTATCCATAAGTTTAGTTTGTATGTAAGATAAGCTGTTCCAGCACCTATTATTGCTCCAACTAATACATCACTTGGGTAATGGACGCCAAGTCTCATACGCGAATAACCAACTGATCCTGCCCATAAAAAAGACGGAGCGATTACGTACCACTTTGGAAAAACCAAACTTAAAGATGTTGCTGTGCTAAAAGCCGATGATGTGTGTACAGATGGAAAAGATGGAGTTATTGATGTTACAAGTGGTTCAATAAATGGAAAAGTTTCATACGGACGTTCACGATTAAATCCATATTTCATTGCTAAAGTAATTATTCCTGTTCCAGCAAAAGAGCCTCCAATAACTAAACCTTTTTCTTTCAGCGTGGCATCTTTATCAAGAAAGCCAATAGAGTAAATAATTACCGGTGTCGCTATACAAATGGGCAAAGTAGTGTTTGTAACAAGTTTAAATGTGGGATCAAATGTTTTATTCCTATTTAAATTAAGATTTTGGAGTATGTTTATGTCAGCATTCTGACTAAAAGTTGTCAAATTACAAAATAAAATAGTAATAATGATTATTGCTTTCTTCATTAAATAAACCAACATAAAAGATAATAAATCAAAAATAAGAAAACTTAATATAATTACAATCCTATAAATACAGTATATATCAACAATTCATAATTATTTTTGTTTCACAAAAAAACACTAAAATCAGAAATAATGGATTTCAATAACACACAAATAGCATATTCATATAAAACAAAAAAAGAGCTTAAATCTGCATTATTTGTTTACCAAATAATTACAAAACCATTTATGGTTAGCTTGGGTAAATTCTTTCTAAAAGTCGCACTTCTCTTACATATTCCAATAAAGCCATTTACGAACTTTATGTTTAAGCAGTTTTGTGGTGGTGAAAACCTTGATGAAGTACTTAAGATTTCTAATAATCTAAGTAAAAACAATGTGAAATCTATTCCGGATTATTCAATTGAGGGAGTATCTGATGAAAGTGCTTTTAATAATCTTATTTCTGAAGTAAAGAAAGTTATTGACATTGCTGCTGAGAATAATAATATTCCATTTGCAGTATTCAAACCAACTGGCTTAATCGATGCTGAATATTTAAAACAAACAACTCCAGACAATCATCCTGAGGTTTTAGCATTCTCGAAAAGAATGGATAAAATCTTTTCATATGCCTCCAAAAAAACAGTAAGAGTATTAATTGATGCCGAAGACTATATGTTTCAGCAAAGAATAGATGATATTCTCTTGCAGTTTATGAAGCAATACAATAAAGAAACAGTTATTGTTTTTACTACTTTACAAATGTATCGCACTGACAGATTAGATTATTTAGAATTTTTAATTGAAATGGCCAAAAGAGAAAATTTTAAGCTTGGGATTAAATTTGTTCGTGGAGCATATATGGAGAAAGAGCGTAATCGTGCAGCTGAGGGGAATTATCCTGATCCAATTTACCCAAACAAGGCAGATACCGACGCAGCATATGATGAGGCAATAAAAATATCTGTAGAAAATATTGAGTTTGTTGAAATATTTAACTGTACTCATAACGAAGATTCTGTTTCAAATCTGATCCATTTAATGAAGGAGCACAATTTAGCTAAAAATGATAAACGAATCTGGACATCTCAATTATATGGAATGCGCGATAACATCTCTTTTAATCTAGCAAAGGAAGGTTATAATGTTGCAAAGTACTTACCTTATGGTCCTGTTAAACATGTAATGCCTTATCTGGTAAGACGAGCAGAAGAAAACTCGTCGATGAGTTCTCAGGCAGGAAAAGAAATTGAAATGTTAAAAGAAGAAATTAATAAAAGAAAACTATAAATTAATTTGCAATATCATAAAATAAATGCTAATTTTATAACAATATTTATATTTAATACAAGCATTGTTATGAAAACTTTTTCTCTTTTAATTTTAAGTATTATATTTTGTAATGCCATTTTTTCTCAAGATTATATTGCTAATCAATGGTACTTTGGTGAAAATTGTGGAGTAGATTTTAGCACAACACCTCCAACATCATTATCCGGAGGGCAGATTACTGGGCTTGAAGGTTGTGCAACAATTGGAGACTCACAAGGCAACCTTTTGTTTTATTCAGATGGAATGAATGTATACAATGCAAACCATGATGTTATGGAAAATGGTGATAATCTAACCGGACATTGGAGTTCTGCTCAATCTGCATTAATCCTACCAGTTTTGTTTGACAGAAATTCAAAACTTTATTACTTATTTACTCTTGATGATGGTGGAGCAGAACATTTAGCAGATGGTTGGAGATATTCTATTATAGATATGTCAGAAAATGGAGGTCTTGGAGCTGTAACTGAAGATAAAAACATTTTAATTGAAGAAATGATGACAGAGCGTCAAGTTGCTGTTCCTCATTCAAATCAACAAGACATCTGGCTAATTGGTCACAGATGGGAATCAAATGAATTTGTAGCATATTTAATTAGTTCTCAAGGTATTTCGGAAACTCCTGTTGTTAGTGCAGTTGGGTCTGTTCATGAAGGAGGTTGGTCAGCAAATCCAGACTATAATGGCTGGGTTAATGCAGCAGGCTTTATTAAAGCCTCTTTACAATGGGACAAACTTGCAGTTTCACAACATGATGCAGTTATTGAGTTATTCGACTTTGACAACTCCACAGGTATTGTTAGCAACCCAAGAACTTCTGTCACTTTTGACAGAGCTTTTGGTATTGAATTTTCCCCCGATGGAACAAAACTTTATGCTACTTATGATATTTATGCTAATGCGAAGCTGATACAATTTGACTTAAGTCAGGAAGAGCCAATGTCAAGTTATACTACTATTCAAACAAGTTATTCAAGATTGGATGCACTACAACTTGGCCCTAACGGAAAAATATATGTTGCAAAAGAAGGTGATTATTACCTTGGTGAGATAAGTAACCCTAATGTTAGTGGGGAAGACTGCGATTATATTTCCGAAGGGATTTATTTAGGTGGGAATCAATGCAGTTATGGTTTACCATATACATATTATTATCCTGGTTATCCAGGATTTGATAATGAACAAAGTACACCAATGGAAATTATTCCATTATCATCTGTATATCCAAACCCTGTAAAAGATAATCTAACAATAACTCTTGAAGGAAAATTCTCATTAGAAGTTTATAACATCAATGGTCAGTTTATTGATAGAATTGAAAACTTAGAAGACAGTTTTAATCTTAACGTATCTGACTATAGTCCCGCAACTTATTTGATAAAAGTAAATTTAGATAACAAACAAGTAATAAAGAAATTTATAAAATTATAAATCTTGATTATCTAATTCTCAATCATTCTATAAATGAAACATATTAATATTTTTATTCTATTCACTTTGTCTTTACTAACTTCAAGCGCACAAGGTATTTTGTTTTGGGGAGAGTACAGTTCGGGAGAAATTTTTAAATCAAATTTAGACGGAGAAAATATCGAACTTGTTTGTAATGAGCAATATTCAATGAAAAGGATTAGTGTAGACAATGAAAACAGTAGAATTTACTGGGCTGCTCCCGACTATAGTAAAATAAGAAGTTGCAAATTTGATGGTACAGACCTTATAGATGTTATTAGCACAAATAGCAATATAGATATTGTTGAAGTCAACTCAAAAAATAATCGATTATATTATTCCGAAAGCTATGAAGATTGCATCAAATCATGCAATTTTGATGGAACAGGTGACCAAGTTTTAATTCCAAACTCTGGTCTAGTAATGGGATTAGGCATTGACACTATTCAAAACTATATATTTTGGACTGATTATGATGAAGGCATTGTTTACCGTGCAAATATTGATGGGAGTGAAATAACGACCATATTAGACACAAACACTTCATTATTTGAATTATGTTTAGATACTAAAAACCAATTTATTTATTTTAATAATAGAACCAATGACAATATTGCAAAGATAGACTATGATGGAAATAATTACAGCCTTGTTCAAGATGGTTCAGGTGTTATTGGTGTTATGGCTATTGATGAAATTAATGATAAAATATTTTGGATAGAAAGGGACAATGGATTTATTGTAAAAGCAGATTTAGATGGAGAGAACAGTGAAGTTATCTATAGCACACCCCTCACTCATAATTTAGCTGGGATGGAAATTGCCAAGACACAAACTGTTAGCATAATAAGTCAAAATAATTGCTTAAATAAAATCTATCCAAACCCAGTAACAGATAACTTAACAATAACACTTGAAGTAAAATTCTCATTAGAAATTTATAACATCAATGGTCAGTTTATTGATAGAATTGAAAACTTAGAAAACAGCTTTAATCTTAATGTATCTAACTATAGTCCCGCGACTTATTTGATAAAGGTAAATAGCAATGGAAGATATGAAACGTATAAAATTATTAAGGAAAAAGTTTACACGTTTATTTTTTAATAATTAATTCTACAAACTCTCGAACGGCTCCACTACCACCATGTTTAGATAAAACATGAATATTAGGAATATTCTTAATCTTATTTATTGCATTTGCAGGGCAGGCAGCCAATCCTACCTTATTTAACAATTCAAAATCATTAACATCATCACCGATATATGCAATTTCGTCAAAACATATTCCCATTTCTCTTCTAAGTTTATCGACTGTTGCAAGTTTTTCTTTTTGTCCATGAAAATCGTAATCGAGTTTTAGTTTTTTTGCCCTACGACTATTTAATTGCATATCCTCACTTGTAATAATTCCAACTTTTACACCTTTTTCCTGCAAGAGCTTAAAGCCCATTCCATCATATGTGCAAAACTTCTTAAGCTCATCGCCATTCTCAGAATAATACATCCCAGCATCTGTAAGCACACCATCCACATCAGACAAAAACAACTTAATCTGTTTAAAGCTTGAGGCATGTACCAATTTTGATTGCATTAGTTTTTCTGCAATTATCCAATCTTCAGGTTCATCTATTTCTATTGCAGTATATTCAGGCATTTCAAAAATCCCGATTTTGCCAGATAATCGGTTTTTATCTTTTAAAATATTTCCTACTCTATTAATATAAAATGCTCCATTTTCAATTAAATAACCATCAAAATCCTGTCTCCTTTGTCGGTTTTTATAATCATAATTATTAGGTGTTCCATTTTTGTTCCATATGAATCTCTTTTGTCTTACACATGACAAAACAGAATCATTTACAGAACTCTTATAATCAACTAGTGCTTTTTCAAAATCTTCCGATGACGTTAAAGGTGAAGTCGCCTGAACTAAAACAAAAGTATCATCTTTATCATATTCTGATTTATTTAAATATTCAAGCATTACTGATTCTGTTGATGCTGTATCATCTGCATTTTCAGGCTCTCTGTCATATACCTTAAGCTTTGACATTTCAAAACTTAAAACAACATTCTTATATTTCTCTGAATCTAATGCGACAATAATCTCATCTACACTATTAGTTTCTTGTAATGCTTTTAATGACCAATAAACTAAGGGTTTTCCATTGAAGTCTTTAATATTTTTATCTTTAATACTTAATGAACCACTTCTTATTGGTACAAATGCAATAGTTTTCATTTTTTGCGATATTTAAGTTTATCTCTCTGCACTTGCTCAACTTCTAAAATCTCAGATCTTTTGTAATTTAATGCTTTATATGTTGCATGTAAATCTCTAACCATTTTACCAAGCCCTCCGGGTTCAAGTGATGCTGCATGGTCTGTACCTTTCCAAGTCCTGTCTTTTGTAAAATGTCTTTCTATCCATTTTGCTCCTAAGGTATATGCTGCAATATCTACAGCAATTCCTAAATGGTGACCACTAAAACCAATTTCTTTGACTCTTTCGCCATAATTTCTGTATAAACGCTCTATTTCCAATAATGCAATATCATCAAAAGCAACTGGATATCCGGAAGTACATGAAAAAATAATCAACCTATCTTTGGCAGAGTCATTTTTTTCGAATAATTCAATCAGTGTTTTTTCCTCCTCGACAGTTGTCATTCCTAATGAAACCTGAATATCTCCATTGTAGTTATCACGAAGATATTCCAGCATTTCGTAATTATTATTACAAGCAGAAGGAATTTTAATAAAATCAGGATTTAAACCTGCAATCTCCTTTGCAGAACTTAAGTCCCAAACTGATGTAGAATAACCTATATCATTACTTTCGCAAAACTTTTTAAGTTCGGCATGTTGACTTACATCAAACTCTAAAAATTCTCTATGAGCACCATAAGTATCTCCATAAGCATGCATCTGATTTGGATGTTGAGCATTATATTGTTCTTCTGTTAATAATTCGCGAGAATTTCTCTTTTGAAACTTCGCATAATCAGCTCCACAATCTTTTGCAAGAAGGATTAAATCTTTTGCTATAGACATCTCACCTTTATGATTACAACCAATTTCGGCAATAACCTTTGGTTTATCAAATTTCAACATATTTAATTATTTCGTTTAAACTCTTCTAGTTCTTGTCTCTCATAGGCATCAATAAAGGAATCTGGAGTTAAATTCAAGACCTTAATATCTTTTGACTTTGCCCATGTATTTAATATATGATAACTTTTAAATGCCTGTGAAAAAGTATTTAATATTTCATGTAATGATAAAAACGTTCTTCCCATATAATCAAACCTTTTATATGTAAGCTTTTGATCATAAAAGTGTTTATTCACAAACATTGCTTCATTATCCTTATTTACGATTATATTTTGTAACCAAGAATGATCTGCGCCCAAAAGACCTATCTTTTTTCGATTTAACAATATTGACAAATATATAGATGGAACCATTACATTATGTGGTCTGGGCATACCGTGATTCTTACTATAAAACCAATGTCGTGTTGATCTAAATCCTTCGACAGGGGTTAAGTTAAAATATTTAATTTCAATATTTTTGTTTTTCGAAATATCTTTTTGCCACCTCTGATATTTTCTTGCTTCTCTTGGCATAAACAAAATCATATGCCAAGTTGTTTTCTCTGCAATAGATTTAAATAGTTTATTGCTTGCCTCAACAAAATGCTCCTGAACATCTTCTAAATACAGATCATGAGCTATAGCAACATAATATTTAGGCATCAGCTCGGTAAAGTAATCACTAATAGCAAAATGATTTACAGCCATTAAATCAATACTTGCCAAATATTTAGAATCTTTATCCAGAAAGTCTTGTAAACTTGGTCCATTTCCTAATATAATCAGATTTTCGTTTGTCTTATCCTGTTTATCTACCTGTAACACCTTCCCTGACATGAATAGAACCTTCAACAAACTAAAAAATGTCTGTGAGAGTAATTTAAACCAATTATATATTCTGATTAATATTTTTACCATATAATTTTAACTTTTACAAACTTACATAAAGTTTTTAATTAACACAATACAAGTATCAATTAAAGATATATCAGTGCTTTGTTAACAAGTTATAATCAAGAATTTAAACTTCATGATTAAGATTTAAAAAAAAATTAAATCTATGAACTATAAATGGAAATAATAGTACTTAAGATTTTGCAACCTTTTTAAAATATATCCGTTAAATTCAATGCGATTCAGAGGGAGTTATATGAAAATTAATGAAGATAAAGATATTTTCGGTCGATGCTGTAAGGATTATCTTAATGGTGATGAGGACGCACATATCATTGTTCATACTGATATTGCAGAAACAGACATTTTACCTGCAAAGCATTTATTTCGAGAGTTTGACAAAATGCCTCATCATGAACAAACAGCATTACAGCAAGCAAGAGGTAACATATTAGATGTTGGCGCCTGTGCCGGCTCACACAGTCTGTATCTACAAAGCTTAGGATATAATGTAACTGCTTTAGATATTTCTAAGGGTTGTTGTGATGTTATGAAGCAAAGGGGTGTAAAAAATGTCTTGTATGAAGATATTTTTAAGTATCAGGGACAAACTTACGATTCAATTTTAATGTTGATGAATGGCATTGGAATAGCTGGCAGTCTACCTAAACTGCCGGAACTTCTTGATCAATTACGTACATTATTAAACCCCGGAGGAAAGATAATCTTCGATTCATCTGATTTACAATATTTATACTTAGAAGATGATGGCAGTATTAATATTCCATTATCTGATAAATATTACTGTGAATTACTATACAATCTGGAATATAAGAATAAAAAATCCGGTGAGTTCAACTGGTTTTTCATTGATCCTTATACTATGGATGCAGTTGCAGGAGAATGTAATTTTAAAATGCAATTTTTAGCAGAAGGTCCACATTATGACTATGTTGCCTGTTTATATTAAAACCTGTTTTTAAAAAACAACTTGCTTACCAGCTTTTTTAAGCCTAAAAAACTAAGAAACCTACCGAAACCTTTCATAAGTTTAAATTTTATATTCTTTGCTGAGTATTTGTATTGTTTCTGATTCTCTATTGTTGACTCAATATAGCTTATTACACTGTCAAAATCATTTGTAATGTCATTATCTGAATTTTCTTGACCAATTACAAAAATAGATTTAACATAATCGTCTCCTCTTATAAATTTGAAACAATTTGTTTCGAATAAATTTCTTAAACTAACTAAACTAAAATTAAAAGTATGTGCATTCTGAAAGTAGTTCATAAAATTCATTTGATATTCGTTATGAACGTTCTTTATGCCAGGAACCTCAATGTATAACAATGTTTCTTTTGAACACTTTTCTTTAATTAATTCCAATTCTGATTTTAAATCAAGGATATGTTCAAAAACGTGCGAATATATTATTACATCTGGATGAAAAGACTCAGGAACACATTTTAAGCTTCCGGGCATTAATTTCAATCCCTTATCTTTTCCGTAATTCAAATATTCAGTACCTAAGTCAACCCCAAGAACATTACATGATTTATCCTTAAAGTAAGATAAAATACCACCTGCCCCACATCCTACTTCTAAAACATTAATCGTAGTATTATCTTTTGCAAATCTACTTTGTAAAAAATTATAAATCTCTCTTCCATGTCGATATTGGTCCTGGAAAAACTTATCTGATGGCTGTGATTCACCAACATATAGCTTCCTATACAAAGTATCATAAAATAAATTGTACGATTCCTGCGTCATTCTAGGATTAGTATACACCAATCCACAAGATTTACATATTACAGTTTTATTTTCAAGTCCATATCTATCCTTTTCTGCAAGTGTAATAAAATCATCCGAACTACATACCGGACAAAGTATATTTTCAAATTTATACTCTCCATTGTCAACATTTAAGTTTATTTGCTCAATAGTTTTATGTTGCAAATCATTGAGTTTTAAACCTGAAACTTGAGATTTTTGAATTATATTATGTAAATCTTTATTCAAGAGACTTCATTTTAGATGCCAAAGATACACATTCATTCTTATTGAAAAAAAATAGGCTACTTAAATTAAGCAGCCTATTTAAATATTTTAACTTTTAAACTGTTTGTTCGATATTCCAGACAAAAGCCCGAATACCAACTTCTTTATTAATTTCATCAATCTTTTTAATCTTTTAAAGAACAACATCAACTTTAGCATCTTCGACAATTGCCATTGTTGCTACATTGATTTCCGGCCAGGTATGAGTTCCGTAATGAGGGTCACCGTCGACACTTCCACGTCCTTGAATACCTTCCCATTGTGAAAAACCACGTATTCCCAAACCATCAAGCATATACTCTACTCTTTCTGTTAATGCCTGATTAAAAACTATAAATATTGCTTTCATAATAATTCTTTCATTTAATCCATAGAACTATATTGCTTTCTATGAGCAAGTTTTTTTCTTTTACGTGCTCCTGGCCTTTCAAGGATTGCATATACAACATGTATTACAATCAAAGTTAGGAAGGTTGAGAAAATCAATCCACCAATTACTGAAATTCCCATTGGGCTCCATATCTCAGAACCTTCACCACTGCTTAATGCTAAAGGTAACATACCTAAACCTGTTGTAAGAGCTGTCATAAGTACCGGTCTTAATCTTGATTTTCCAGATAATGCAATTGCTTCATATAACTCAACACCTCTGTCTCTCATAAGATTAATATAGTCGACCAACACAATCGCATTTTTAACTACAATACCAATCAACAGGACGGCTCCAAGTGCAGCAATAATACTAAGATTTGTACCTGTCAGCCACAATACAAGAACAACTCCTGAGAATGAGAATGGTATTGAGAACATAATGATTAATGGCATTTTAAATGATTCGAATTGTGAAGCCATCACAATATATACTAGTATTAATGATAATGCCATCAGTAAACCAAGGTCCATAAATGATTCCTGCTGGTCTTCAAATGCACCACCGACATCAACTAAAATACCATTTGGAACTTCTACTTTATCGACAATAGTTTGAATCTCTTTTGCCAAATCTCCAAGTGATGCATTATAAGGAGCTGCAGTAACTGTAACAATTCTTTCTCTACGTTTATGGTCAATATTAGGTGGCATCCAGGTTTCAACTACTTCACCAATATCACCTAAACGTACCTTAACACCCTGCTGATTAATTACAACAATGTTTTCAATATCACTTATTGAATTTCTATATTCCTCATTAAAACGAATTACAATATCATATTCATCACCATCTTCACGGAATTTTGTAGCAGTTAATCCTGTTACTCTATTTCTTAAAGTCATTGAAACTGTTGCAGTATTTAAACCGTACATTGCCATTTTATCACGATCTAAAACAAGTTCCAATTCAGGTTTCATTTCATCTCTGGAAATTTGAACATCTCTGGCAGACTCAATTCCCCTTACACCCTCAGCTATCTCTGCGGCAACCGCATTAGTTGCATCAAAGTCATATCCATAAATCTCAACAGATACTGTATTATCACCACCCATTTGCATTCCACCACTATATGTAATTTTGAAATCTTCAATCTCAGGTATCTTTTTAAGTTCATCTCGAAAATCGTCACCAATTTCCCAACATGAACGATCGCGATCATCAACAGAAATAAGCTTCATTGAAATATTGATAATATTTGATCCAGATGTTCCCCAAATTGCAGAAACTCCACCATCATCGTCTGACCCGGCAGAAGTAGATACCATCTCAACCTCAGGATATTTATCAGTAATTACCGCTTCTATTTCTCGAGCAACTTTTTTAGTTTCTTCTACTCTTAGTCCTGTTTGTAACTCAATAGTAGCTACAACACGACTTTGATCAGATTCCGGAATAAACTCTGTACCAATTCCAGGAACCATAAACATCGTTCCAACAAATACAGCTATCGAGATTCCTAATGACCATATTTTACGTTTTAATATAAATCTAATTAATCTCTCATAAAAGCTTTCTGTTTTTTCAAGGAAAACTTTAATAGTTTTATCATAACTAAATCTACCTTTTTTAGGTTTCGTTAGTTTTAATAATCGTGAGCTCAACATTGGAGTCAGTGATATCGCAGCTAATGTAGATGTAACAGTGGTAATTGTTACAATCCAACCTAATTGCTTAAACATTACTCAGGTTAAACCGGAAACAAGTGTTAATGGAAAAAATACCGCAACAACTACTAATGTCGTTACTATTACAGCAAGCCAAACCTCGTTTGTTGCATAAATAGCGGCTTCCCTTGGACTCGCACCTCGTTCAATATGTCTTGTAATATTCTCAAGAACTACAATTGCATCATCTACAACCATACCAATAGCTAGAGATAAGGAGGTCAGAGAGATGATATTAATTGACCCTCCGGTTATTCCTAAAAAGATAAATGCTACAATAAGAGAAATAGGTATTGTAAGTACAATAATAAATGTTGCTCTCCACCTGCCAAGGAAAAACAGTACAACAAGTATCACAAACAGAAATGCAAACATCAAAGTTTCTGTAATGTTACTAATAGAATGACTTATAAACTCTGACGCATCCATAATTGGCACAATCTTCATATCAGGAGGTAGAGTCTTCTCGATCTCTATCATCTGCTTTTTCACTTGTTCTGCAATTTCAACAGTATTAGCTCCTGATTGCTTCTTAACAAACATTCTGATTCCTTGAACACCGTTAATTTTTTCGTCAATAGTCATATCTCTGATTGAGTCTTTGACTTCGGCAATGTCACTAACCTTTATAGTTTGACCATTATAACTTCCAAGAATAATATTTCCTATTTGATTACTCTCAACGAATTCGCCCTGAACTTTAAGTTGATAATCCATCTGCCCCATCTTCACATTACCCGCAGGCATATTAATGTTTTCAGCCTGAATTATGCCGCCAACCATTTCAACAGACATATTCAAAGACTCCAGTTTAACAGGATCAACTTCCACATAAATTGTACGCCCAGGCAAACCAGACAATCCAATTGAACCAATACCTTCTATACGATTTAACGGATTGACAATTTTCTCATCAATAATTTTTTCTATCCCTTCATAGCTTTCCTCAGCAGTAATTGCATAAAATAGAATAGGCATAAATGATGAGTTAAACTTGTAAATTATAGGACTATCGCAACCTTCGGGTAAATTATCCTTAATATACTCAAGCGCATTTCTAATATCATTCGCTGCCTCATCCAGATTTGACTCCCACTCAAACTCAAGTGTTACAATAGACATATTATCTCTGGAAACTGAAGTTACTTCTTTTAAATCATCAAGAGTATTTAAGGAGTTCTCAATAGGTTTAGTAACATTTGCTTCAATTTCGCTCGCATTTGCACCTGCATAAATTGTCATTACCGTTACTGCCGGCAACTCCATCTCAGGATACATATCCACTGGCAATTTGGATAATGAATATAAACCAAATACAATAATGGCAACAAATACCATTAAAGTGGTAATCGGTTTTTTTACAGCACTTTTATATATACTCATTTCTAGATCTTTTTAAAATTTTATTCAGCAATTTTGACTTTTGCACCATCAATAAGGTTACTATGACCTGAGATAAGAAGAATATCTCCTAGTTGAATATCATCGGATATAATTTCCAATTCGTCATCAAATCTTTTCCCAATTTCGACATCTATTCTTTTTGCTTTTCCGTCTTTATAAATAAAAACATATCTGTTATTCGTACCCATCTGCTGAAGTACAGCAATTGCAGGAACAACCATAGCTGTTTCTTTTGCAAACTCAAGTTTTACCTTTGAAAACATACCTGGACGCAAAAGCTCATCTTCATTTGTTACTTGTATCTCAACATTAAAAGTTTTTGATTGCGCATTTATTGTCGGATGAATCAAGCTTACTTTACCCATAAAAACAGTATCGGGATAAATATCTGTTCTTAAACTAATTTCTGCACCCTCTTCAATAACTGGAAAGTATTTTTCAGAAATACTGATTTGAGCTTTTATTGGGTTAATTTGTTGTAAAACAACCACAGCTGCCTTACCTACCTGAGTATTCGGAGCTCCTGAATATAGTTCTCCATCCTCAAAATATTTAGCAGTAATCACTCCTGAAAAAGGAGCTGTTAATACTGTATTTGTTGCTAAGAGAGAAATATTAGATTTTGTAACATCTACCTGTGTTTTCATTTGATCGTATTGTTGCTGAGATACACCACCATATTTAATCAGCGTATCCAAACGAGCCATATCTTTCTCCAAACTTTGCAACTGCAATTTTGAAGTATTTAGCTGAGTTGGGTCCATATATACTAAAATCTGACCAGTGTAAACTCTATCACCAACTTCGGGATAAACTTTTATGATTCTACCCGGAGCTCCAGGAGCCAGGTATACCTCCTCATTAGCAAGTAAATTCGCAGGATAATCAACCTCACGAGCAACTTCTTTTTCGCTAAGCTCAATAACTTTTACAGTTTTAGCTTCTGATTCACCTTCTGAAGTTTCATCATTTCCGGCTTTCGCTCCTGAATCACACGAAACAACTGTAAACATTGAGATTACAATTAAACCCGGTATCAATAATTTCCATTTTTTCATTTCGCTTCGTATTTAGTATTTTTTAAATTTTATTATATAGTTTATCGTATTGTAATTTTGCCTGCAGTAATTCCATACAAGCAGAAATATAATTATTCTGAGCCTCTAATAAACTTGCATTTGCTTGTATCAAATCAAAACTAGAAAGAACTCCATTTCTGAACTTAAATTCAGTATTTTTATAGATTCTTTCTGCAAGTTCTACATTAGCCTTTTGACTTTCATATTGTTCTATTGCAGTTGTGAGATTGAATTTAAATTGCTTTTCCTGCATAACAAGCTGGTCCGTAACAATCTCTTTATTGTTTTGCATTTTATAAAGCTCCAATTGTCTTTGCTCTACCTTTGATTTACGCATCCCACTTGAAAATATTGGTACAGATAAGCTTAAACTAACGAGATTCTTTGGATTCATATCAAAATCTGTTGTTAAGAGCTTCTGATTATAATTATAAACACCTACTAATGTTGGCGCATAATTCCATTTTTCAAGATCTACCATTTTCTGTGTCATATCTTCCTGTATTTCCATCATCTGAATATTAATATTCTGTGACGGATCAAATTCTCCTAGTAACAGATTTGACATGTCCATGTTTTCCATAACATCATCGAAACTCTCAGTCAAAACAATATCAACATCATTGTCAAGACCTAACTGAAATCTCATTATATTTTTATTTAACTCAACATTGCGCAAAAGAGACCTTTCGGTATTTTCAAGCATTATTATTGACATATTTATTTTATCAACATCTGTTGCTTCAATCATACCAGCTTTTAAAAGTGCTTCTGTCTGAACAAGAGTTTGTTGCAAATTATCAAGATTAGCTCTAATTAATTCTAATGACTTCTCCGTAAGTAAACTCAAATAGTATGTTCCTATAACTGATTCTCTAATGTCAATTTCCGACTTAACTACATTCTTTTCAGCTAATATCTTACCTACCTTAGCTAACTGAATTACTGTAAGGTATTGACCACTAAAAATTAATTGAGTTAATTGTAACTTAGCACTAGAAGAATTATTCATCGTAATTGTTGTAGAACCAGTTCCCATTGCTTCTTGCAAGAAAGTTAGAATTTGCAAATCTCCGGCATCTAATACAGTAAAATCAATGTCTGGAGTTGTAGATTCACCACCCATTCCAAATTCAATCTCATAATTGAAGAAATTAGTATAATCAACAGTTGCTGAAACCTGAGGTAATCCCTGGCTTATAGCTTCCCAAATTTGCTGTTCAGATATCTGAACATCAGTGTAAGTGTTGCGAAGGCTCTTATTGTTCTCCATCGCATAATCCTGAGCTTCTCTTAAACTCAATTCAATTACACCGGAGTTTTGAGCAAATAAAAGCCCGGGTAAAATGAATACAAGTAAAATTCCTATCTTTTTTATCATCACTTATTAATTATTATAATTTTCTAAATACTTATCTATTAAATCTCGTCCTGTTTTTGTTGAAATTCCTAATAAATAAGTAATTATTACTGATTTACCTATTTCATTTTTACTAAAGTCTTCAAACTCTGTCTCATGAAGGAGGTCAACCAACTTATGCACAAATAAATTGATGATTATAAAATCTAAATTATCATCAAATATTCCTTCAGAAGCTCCTCTTTCTAAAAGCTTTTCAGTCAATTTATAATCACGGATATCACCCTTTTGCTGTATTTGTTTAAATATCTGTGAATGGTATTTTTTTAAATCCTCAAAAAACAATGGATTCATTTTTCCAAAAGTCTCATTGTTTAATGTGAAAATTTTAAATATAGCATCTATAACATTATCACTTTCAGAAATAATCTTGCGACAAACTTTTTTATGATGTTTACTTCCTTCCTGGATTGCTTGCATTACTAAGTCATCCTTATCAGTAAAAATTTCGTAAAGTGTTCTTTTGGATATTCCTAATTCATTCGCTATTGAATCCATAGTAACACTTCGAATACCATACTTTGAAAAAAGCATGCCCGCTTCTTGTAATATTCTTAATCTTGTGTCCATAATTCAATTTGCAAAACTAGAAAACTATTTCGGTTTTAAAAGTTTTCTATTAAACTTTAACAAATATTTAATACTATTGTTTAAGCATATTAAAACTTTGAAAACTTTCTCAATTACAAAAGTATTCTTAAGACTCAAGATTTTATTAACCTTTCGGTAAATGGGTAATTTACAAGGGTGAATGGAGATAATTATTTTACAATCAGGATATTCTAATGTAAATACTGCCAAAGTTTAAGATGTTTTAAAGAAAAAAGGCTTCATCAAGAAGCCTTCACAAAATAAGATAAATATTTCTTTTAAGATATCTTACTTAAGAACTTTTCTAATCTTAAGATTGTCTCCTCTTTACCAATTATCTCAATAATATCAAAAACATGAGGGCCTTTTCCTGCACCAACAAGCGCCAAGCGAAAAGGTGACATGACCTTTCCAAAACCAATTTCCATGCTTTGAATCCACTCTTTTACAACCGCTTCGGTTTTTTCAGAAGTAAAACCATCCACACCTTGAAGCCTAACAATTAGCTCTGACATTAAATCTTTTGTATCATCTTTAACAGCTTTCTTCATAAACTTCTCGTCATATTCGGCAGGTGCTTCAAAAAAGAAATATGATTCATTCCAAAGTTCAGGAACAAAGTTTACACGCTCTTTAAGCATGTCACAAATTCTAATAATAAGGTTTCCATCAGTATTTATGCCTTTTTCTTCCAGAACCTGCTTAAATCGATCAGCTAAATCTTCGCCAGATTTTTCATTAAGATAATGATGATTAAACCATTTTGTTTTCTCAGGATCAAAACGAGAGCCACTCTTTCCTACTCTATCAAGTGAAAATGCCTGAATTAGTTCATTCATACTAAATATTTCCTGTTCAGTTCCCGGATTCCAACCTAAAAGAGCAAGCATATTCACAACTGCTTCAGTAAAATATCCATCTTCACGATAACCACGGAAAACTTCATCACCGGCATTCCATTCAATTGGAAAAACTGGAAATCCCATTTTATCTCCATCGCGTTTACTAAGTTTTCCTTTGCCAGTAGGTTTCAATATTAATGGCAAGTGAGCAAATTGAGGTTTTTCCCATCCAAATGCTTCATATAATAAATAATGTAAAGGTAGTGATGGCAACCACTCCTCACCTCTAATAACATGTGTTATTTCCATAAGGTGATCGTCAACAATATTTGCAAGATGATAAGTAGGTAATCCATCTGTTTTCATTAAGACTTTATCATCAAGTTCATTAGTGTTAAATTTTACATCACCACGGATAATATCTTTAAGTTCTACAACAGTATTCTCAGGCATTTTAAATCTTAGAACATAAGGAGTATTGTTTGCAAGCAAGTTTTCTACCTCATCTGACGACAGCGAAAGACTATTTCTAAGATTCTTCCGAGTCTTCTGGTTATAAACAAAAATCTCTTTGTTTTGCTCAGCATCTGCTCTTAGCTTATCCAGTTCTTCAGGAGTATCAAAAGCCATGTATGCCCAACCAGACTTAAGCAATTGTTTGGCATACTTAGCATAGATATCTTTACGCTCACTCTGGCGATATGGTCCATATTCTCCACCTTCACGAATACCTTCGTCAAATTTAATTCCTAACCAGTTTAAAGATTCCATAATATACTCTTCTGCACCTTGTACAAATCTTGTTTGATCTGTATCTTCGATACGAAGAATCATTTTTCCGCCATTTTTCTTAGCAAAAAGATAGTTAAATAATGCTGTTCTAACTCCTCCGATATGAAGTGGTCCTGTCGGACTCGGTGCAAATCTTACTCTTGTCATAAATCAATAATTTTATCGCTCGCAAAGGTATTAAAATCTAGAATAAAAGACACAGATACATAAATGATTTTTTGAGCCTTAAGTACACACTAATTGCATAGAATACTATCAGTGATACACGAATATTATAACAATTATCTATTATCATTCGCTAAATCTTGCTAATAAACGTTTTCAAAATCATAAAATTGTTAATCTAATAAAACCTGACACCATAATAATTAAGATAATATTTTTACTTTTGTGTTTTCGAAAAACTACAATTATGGCAGGTTCTGTAACAGACGTTAATTCAAGCAGTGCTCAAAGTACCGGACAAGCAACAAATTATCCGGCATTAACAGTATTAGTATCCGTATTTTTCTTTTGGGGGTTTATTGCAGCAGGAAATTCTGTTTTCATTCCATTCTGCAAGCATTATTTCTCACTAGATCAGTTTCAATCGCAGCTTATTGACTTTGCATTTTATCTCGCATACTATATGGGAGCTCTAGCATTATTTGCATTTGGTGCATTTGGTGGTAATGATCCGGTTGCAAAAATGGGTTATAAGAAATCGATTGTTTTTGGATTGTTGTTTTCTGCATTGGGAGCTGCTGCAATGATTTTTGCTGTAGAAGCTAACGCATTTACAGGCATGCTTTTAGGATTATTTATTGTTGCTCTAGGGTTCTCTTTACAGCAAACCGCTGATAATCCATTTGCTATATCGCTTGGTGATCCTGCAACTGGAGCAGGAAGAATTAATCTTGGTGGTGGAATAAATTCTTTTGGTACAGCTATCGGACCTATAGTAGTTGCTATTGCTTTATTTGGTTCTACTGAAGCAATAACAGATGATAAAATTGCTTCTCTAGGACTTGACAAAGTAATTATTTTATATTCTGCTGTTGGGTTATTATTTCTTTCGGCTGCAGCTCTATTCTTCTTTTCCAAAAAAGTACCTGCTGGAATATCTAAAGAAAAAACAGAAAAATCTCAAAAAGCATTTTATGCCCTAATCATAATGACAATATTGCTAATAGTAATGTTTGCACCGGTATTTCAGTCTTATAATAAAGATGTTTCGAACTTAGCCAAAGATGCTTTACTGGAATTAGAGACATATAGACTAGGCTGGCTATTGGGTGCTCTTGCTGTTGTTGTTATTTCTCTACTTTTTATAAAATCCAGAGCTAGCAAAAATCCAAAAGGTTGGGGAGCAATGCAATATCCTCAATTAGTTCTCGGCATGTTGGCAATATTTGTTTATGTTGGTGTAGAAGTTGCAATAGTAAGTAATTTTGGAGAATTACTTCACAAGCCTGCTTTTGGCGGGTATAAAGCAAGTGAGGTGGCACCATTTATTTCAATGTATTGGGGAAGTTTAATGATTGGTAGATGGACTGGCTCATTAGCTGCTTTTAATTTAAAAAACAATACACGAAAGGTATTAATGATTGTTGTTCCACTTGTGGCCTTTGGAATTGTACTTGGTGTAAACGCAGTTTCACAATATGATATTAAACCATTACTTTACTATATTTTACTTGTTTTCGTACAAATAGCAGCATTTGCTTTTACTAAAAATAAACCTGCCAAAACATTATTGACTTTTGGCATACTTTGTATGGCAATGATGATGATTGGGATTTTTACAACAGGAAACATTGCTGTTTATGCATTTATGAGTGGAGGCCTTTTCTGTTCAATTATGTGGCCTGCGATATTTAATCTTTCATTAGCCGGATTGGGAAAATACACAACTCAGGGTTCTGCATTCCTTGTAATGATGATTTTAGGTGGTGCAGTTCTACCCCCTATGCAAGGGAAAATTGCTGATTATCTTCAGGCAGGCTCAAATTTAGAAGGCTTTGGAATTCACATGTCTTACTGGTTACCAGTTGCAGCATTTGCTTACCTAACATTCTTTGCATTTTATGTAAACAAACTACTCAAAAAGCAAGGAATTGATTATGATGGAGCTGTGTAAAACATATAACAAAACACCGTTCAATCCAAATAATACCATAGAAAACAACAATTTTTTAAAATATTTAATTGAAAACTTGTTGAATAAAAAAAATATAGTATATTTGCAGTCCGATTTTAAGACAGATTTTTAGAACAAATTTTAGAAAGAACAGATATTATGGCACATCATCAGTCAGCAAAGAAAAGAATCAGACAATCTGAAGCTAGAAGAATACATAACAAATATTATGCACGTACAACTCGTAATGCAGTTCGTAAGTTAAGAAATCTTACAAACAAAGCTGAAGCTCAAGAAATGCTTCCAAAGGTTGTTGCAATGCTTGATAAGTTAGCTAAGAAAAATATTATTCACAATAATAAAGCAGCTAACATCAAATCATCATTAACAAAGCACGTTAACGAGCTAGCATAGTATTTTTTGTTTTAAATATATTGACTGCTTCCTAAAAAGGGAGCAGTTTTTTTTATGCCCAATTTTCTATAAATCAGTATTTTTATTAATTTTACATCAACACCGTAATTACATGAAAAAAGGAAAATCAATAAAGTATTGGGCTGAATCTGACAGACCACGTGAGAAACTAATGAAGAAAGGAACAGGTTCCCTGTCTGATTCGGAGCTAATTGCAATTTTACTGAGTAGTGGTAATCATAAACAATCTGCTGTTGAACTTGCAAGAGATATTCTGAACACTTACCATAATAATCTAAACACACTTGGTAAAAAGTCATACAAAGAGTTAATGAAATTTCAAGGAGTTGGAGAAGCAAAAGCAATCAGTATTGTTGCGGCTTTGGAACTGGGGAAAAGACGCAAATTACAAGATGTCGTTAAACAAAAAAAGATTAGCTCTAGTTCGGATGCTTTTAATTACTTTCATGCATTATTAGCAGACTTGCCACACGAAGAAATACATATATTGTTTTTAAACCAAGGGAATTATATTATTGACAGCATAAAGATAAGTCAAGGAGGAACAACAGGAACTGTAATGGATATTAAACTAATTATGAAGAATGCATTAGACAGATTAGCTCAAGCAATAATAATTGCTCATAATCATCCTTCAGGAAACAAAACTCCAAGTAAAAACGATATTGATATTACAAATAAAATTAAGGATGCCTCTACTCTATTTGACATTCGAGTTTTAGATCATATAATAGTTGCGGATAAAGAATATTACAGCTTTGCTGATGAGGGGATGATTTAAATATCGGATGTTGGCTGACCGATCAACAATAAATTATAAAAATATAATAGTCTGGTTTAAGAAGCAGCAATACTTTTAAGGTTTAAAATCTGATAGGCTTTTATCAATAAAACGCCAAGGTTTAGAAGCCCACACCTCGCCTGCATAATCTATTCCAACACGTGGAGCAGTGATAATCTCCGGCACATATCTATCATCAAAAATTATTAAACGATTATTATTAATAATACTCTCCCTATTAAATGTTTTATCAATATCCAGAGCTTTGGTCAATTTACCCGGACCATTAAATCCTTCTACTCCTCTAATTAAAACAGCTTGTGGGACATCTTTCTTTTCTGTAACAAAATTTAACATCCAATACATACCATAAATTAAATAGACATATATGGTTCCGGGGTCGCCATACATTACTTCTGTCCTAGGGGTTCTACCCTTATTAGCATGACACGCCTTATCGTCTGTAACTCGATATGCTTCGGTTTCAGTTATTCGATAACGCAAGTACTTTCCGTCATTAAGTTTTCGGATTAGAATTTTACCTACCATATCGTGAGCAACTTCTAGAACATCTCTATCTAAAAACTCCTTTGAAAGGTACATTTTTAATATTCTATTTTATCTTCTTTGTTTTTCCAGATATTAAAAGCTTCTATTGCTTCGTCTCTCATCATCGTTTGGGTTTTTAAGTTACGATGCTGATAATCTTTATCTATTTCCTCATAAATAAAATTATCGCTAAATCCAATATCATCAGCGTCCTTTTTTGTATTCCCAAAATAAAGACTATCAATTTTTGCCCAATAAATTGCCCCTAAGCACATTTGACATGGTTCGCAAGATGAGTAAATTTCACAACCGCTTAAATCAAATGTTCCCAGCTTTTTTGTTTCTTCACGTATTGCGTTTACTTCCGCATGTGCAGTTGGATCATTATCAATTGTAACACTATTTGCTGATGCGGCAATAATCTCTCCATCCTTTACGATTACAGCACCAAAAGGGCCACCTCCCCTTTCCATATTTTTAATAGAAAGCTCTATCGCTTTCCTCATATAGTCCTTTTTTTCCATTTTCAAATTATTAAATATGAATTATTTCTCGCCCCACAAAAATAGCGAATAAAAATATGAAATAAAAACAACTCCTGTTGTTGTTTCAAGTGTATCATCAGTAATCATTGAAAGCACAGCTATCAGAAAGAATACTGCAAAATAATAATTCTTATTGCTAAACTCACTTATTGCAGGATAGAAAAAAGCGAATAAACAGAGTAACGCACCAATACTACCGAACGTTACAAAAAATGTTAAAAATTGATTATGCGCTCTATGCCTGTATTGAGAATCAAGTTGTGATCTTTTCTCTAAATACAAAGCTTTGTATGCGTCATCTATATCTCCTGTACCTAAACCAAAAATGATATTGCGATATGCTAATATACTACCAGCCTTAAGGTACTCAAACCTCTGTGTTATACTGTGTCCACTTGGATTACCTCCTTTAGAATATACATCAATCTGCCATATTATATTATATACTCTCTGATTTAAATTATTCTTATTTACAAAACGGTAATTTGTAAAACCATTTTCAATATTTCTAATATCCTGATCACTTAATTCTATAATTCCGTTAGCATCTTTTGTAAGCCCTCTGGATGTCAAATATCGTATTAAGGTATGAAGTTGACTTTGTCCTTTGCCGTCTTCACCATCAAGACTAATTTCGCTTCTTTTACTCCATTCTGAATACAACTCCTTTTCACAGATATTTACATAAATATAGTTCCCATTTTCCAACAATTTTGATTCAAAATCATGATAATAAGCATTGCCAGATTCTGTATGGGTTTTATATTCTGATTGTTCTATAGTTGGGGTATAAAAAGTTTTAATCTGTACTCCTAAATATATAATCAATAATAGCGGAATTCCAATTACAAAAACAAAATAGATAACTTTTCTGATAAGCTTTTGCTCAGATATTGCTTTATATGCAAGACTAACCAAACCAACAATCACTAATGACGTTAATCCGGTAAAACCTTGTATCATAACAAGAAACCCGACAAACCAGATTATTAGTACAATTGCAAGTGCAGTTTTATACCCTGTAAAAAACAGTCGTTCATGCATAAAATAAAAGATAATCAAAACAGAAAGGCATACCATAAGGGATAATCTGATATGACTAATAAAAATAGAGACATCTCTTAGATTATATGGATTTGGATTATCTATGAAATCAAAATAAACAAACAAACCTGATAATGTACTTATTAATACTCCTCCAAGAAATAAACTAACAATGAGGTTTAACTGTTTTCTATTTATTGCTTCGCTCGCACCTATCACAATTGGTAAAGCTAAAAGAGGCAATTTAATTCTGATATCATTAAAAGCAAACTCAAAATTTTGAGTATTAATTAGCCAAAGAAGGTGAACAAAAAATATTGAAACAAATATCAATATAGATTTGTTATCCCAGAGCTTTTTTAACTTCTGTTTAAATTTTAATTCAAGCAAAAAGTTAGTGATTATCATTAATGTCGCAGCATTAGTGATATATTCACTTAGTGGCAGAAAAAATGCAATTATGCATAGTCCTGCCAAATATATGTATTTATGAATTTTTGCTTTCACTTCACATGCAAATGCACTAAGTTCTCATAGATGCGCTTGATTTGATTTTCTTATAACCAAATACAATATTACATCCCATTCTGATATTTAGATTCTTTGCTTTTTGTGGAAATAAAGCTTGAGTAAAGCTGTCGGTTACAATATACCAATTAACCGGTCCCAAACGAGCAGTAAGTCCTAGTCCAATATTATTAATAGAATTATTTGCTATCGAATAAGTTAGGTGTGCAGATAGGAAATGTGTTAAATTAGAGTTAACTCCAAAGGTTAAAGATTGCATATATGACTTGCGATAAAACTCCCCACGGTAAAGTGCTGTAAAATGAAGCAGGTTATGGAATTTATATTTCCCTCCAAGATATATGCTTGACGGCAACCATGTAACATATCCTGTTTCAACTAACTCGGGTTTAAAGGTATTAAATAATGTGTCAGTAAATTCCTGAATAGATTCTTCCATTTCCTCTTCGTTTTCCCATAGCTCAAGTTGGAAACCACGATAATCATACTGCCCTTTACTAATAAGGTTCTGAGCATTAGTATTCCAACTAATAAAACCAAAATCAGTAATAGAAGCATAAAAGTCAATTTCCGGTGAAAACTTATAAGAAACACCTAAGTCAAACCCAAGACCCAGATTTCTCATATTTGTTAAATATCTAATTGCAGAACCTCCCGGGTCATCTTCAAATGCTTCAACTGATGCTTGATTAATATCAAATAATAATGAGTCTAAACTCCCTTGATCATTTGTATAAATCATATAGTCAAAGTATACAGGAAGTGAAGCCTGAATTTTCATATCAGTTGTCCATGTCATTGAATAATCGTCAGGGTCTGTATAAAGAGAAAGCTCATTAAAATTGGTATTGACATTCCCCAATCCAAATAGAACTTTAATTCTACCTCCTACTGTAAATTTATCATTAGCTTTCATGGATCCACCTACTGCCAATTCACGATAATGAGTAAAGTTTATCCCTAAACCACTAAAATCATGAGGTTTACCCTCTAACATGTAAGGCATATTCCCATTTAAAGTAAACTCAAATAAATCGTAAGGTAAAGAAAGTCCATATTTAAATTTTTCTGTCAAAGCGACAGTTAAAAACATGTTTTCAAGATTGATTCCAACATTTATTAACTCAATATCAGTATTAAACCTCATATGAGTTGTTTTTTTAAGCTTATCCATAAACAAAGGAAGATCTACCATAAATGCAGTATCGTTTTCTACCTGATGATAAATATGGTTCCAATAGAATGAATTGTTTGCATAATTAAAATAAATTGGAGGTGGCAACTGTCCAGCAATAGGAACTAATATGCCCCCCAAATGAAATTTATAAGGTACTTCAACAGAAGGATTTACAAACTGTGTTTGCATTACCCTATCCATATTATATAAAGTTAATGCCTGCTGAGCAAATGCAGAGCTAAAAACTCCTGTAAATACAATAAGAATTATATATTTTTTCATGTTCATCATGTTTTAGTCAAATTCGTTTTGAATAGAATCAAGATTACCCTCTAACTCCAGATCGACTTCGAATCCAATGTCAAACTTTATTCTGTAATCACTATAAATCTTCACAACTTCTCCCTCATCAGCATCTGTAGTACTTGCCTGACCACCGTAAATTACATATTTACAACCATCAAGTTTTTCCAGTCTTTCATCAACATATTCAATTTCAGTAATCTTTCTTGAATAGTCGAGAACCCTGCCATCCGAATCAACATCTGCTGCTGCAAGAATTCTCTCTTCATAAGTATAAAATAACGAATCAAGAACAACATAGTTTTCATCAGTAAAATATACCTGACCAAATGCTTCGATAGGGAATCCATTTTGAATGTCGATCCTAACCAATACACGCTCAATAGGATTATAATCACCTTGTAAATCTGACAAATCAACCTCTGTTGTATCCCATGCATTCCAGTTGTAAATATAACCCCACATTGGAAGTTCCATAACAACCTCAACAGCAATTTCCGAATCATCAATTACAAAGTTATGATGATCATTTCCGTCAGGATTGGTTGTAGCTTTTGCGCGGAATTGTATCCATTTTGGTCTTTTATTTATGACATCTGCAATATTTGAATTATTCCGATCAAGTTTTAATGAATCAAGTTTCTCCTCACCAACCACTGTTGCAAAGTTTACATCATATTGATTTGATTCACCAATTGGTAATCCGACACCGTAATCAATAATATTATAATCTAAATCATCAATTGCTGAATTTGCCATCAAGTGAGTAAAATAGAATTGTGATGGGACACCATATGAATTCCAATAATAAATTTTAAATTTTGGATCCATAAACAGATAATCCTCTATTTGCCAGTCATCATTACGGAAGAGAGAAATATCAATTGTATCACTTTCAAAGAACAATGTATTTTCACAAAAATAGCCATGCATGATTTGATACTGCATTTCGTACATATCTGCTTCAAAAGACACAGAACCAGTATTGTCAGAAGTACCTGACCAGAACAATGTAAGGCGTATTTCTACAGGAATCTCATTAAATCCTGCAGCTGTTTGAGTCATATCAATACTATAACCTGTAAAATCGTTATTAAGACTTGTAGCTGTTCCACCCCCAGGAGTAAATATAAAAACATCCGAAAATGGGGTTCCATTTTTAACGACAGTAGGAAACTTAACATAAAGTTTTGCGGCATGCAAATATGAAGATGTACCAACAATATTCATCAAACCTGATTTAAGTGCAAGAGAATCTATCTCAGCATCAGGGTTAAACATTGTAAATGCCATATCCTCTGTATAAAAATAGCTTACAGTATCACCAGTGCTATCAAAACCCGAGAAATCAAATAAAGTACTATTTATTGTCCCTTCTGTATGCTGATCCTCAAGATAGATTATTTCATTTACCTTATTTGAGGAAACATTTGTTAAATATTGTAAGGATACATAACCATCCTCATTTTCAATTAAAAGCCCTGTTGAATCATACATTTCAACGGCATCTGAGAAAGCTACATCTCCCCAAACTACAGGACCGGCAAAGCTCGCATCATACTCAACTTCTTTATCCCATTTATTAAAGTCAAAATTGTCTTTAACACATGATGTAAAAGATAAAGCAAGAGTAAATGCTGCCAATATCAATACAAATCTTGTTTTCATATCGTAATTAATTTTCATTTACTTCGTAATTATACAATAAATTTTCCTGACCTCCAACAATTAGATTAAACTTATTCGACTCAGAATTCAAATAACCAATGCTAAACGGCGTCAATCCATAAAGCGGGAATCCGTCAAATAACGAACCATCGCTGTTAATCAGATAAATCTTACTTACAGAAGAACAGACGACTCCAATCTTTATTTGGTTGCGTGGAAAACTATAAAAAACGGGTTCTGAAGTGGGTTCTGCTTCAAAATCATAAGCCATCATCAGCTTTTTCTGTTTATTATAAACCTCTAGTCTATTATTGTCAAGAAAAACATAATCTGCGCTTCCATCACTATCTACATCTTTTAAAACGAAATAATGATCTTTTGAAAATTCACCCAAATCAAGAGAGTCCTGCTTTTCGTTTGAATAGAAGAATCTAACTGTCCCGTTCTCATCTGTTGTAACAAATCGATCTTTTGAATATGTATAATCAAAATATATTGGATTCTTTTCAGAAAAACTGAACTTTGTTAAAAATTCTAATTTACTCTCACCTTTCCTATTCACGAAATAGGCTTTGTATTTATCGTGAAATACAATATAGTCTTCCCCATCAACACCATAATGATTTATTGATGAAGTAACAATGTTCTCGGCAGTACAAAATTCCCAACCTTTCACCAAGTCGCCCTCTCCATCATACAAATAGACTTCATTATTTTCGCAAGGAACAACAATTCTATAATTTTTATTATTCGAATAATCAAATAATGAAATTGGTGCAGTTGCTGAGGCTCTTAGTTTAACCGGATATTTGTCAACATAATTACCAAGTCTGTCAATTAAGTGAATTTGATTTTTACTTGAGAAAAGATATTGTAGCTTTCCATTTTTGTACAAGTCAATCTGATATACATCACTTTCGATTCTCTCATCTAATTGAATACTCCAAATTTACCTACCGCTATTGCTTAATAAATAAAGATTGTTATTGTAATCCTGCACTAATATTTCTTTTGAACTATTATCGTGATTTATAACAAGTGCGGGTTTAGCTGCTACAGTTGTGTCAAGTCGACTTTCCCAAATTGTCTGAGGTTTCTCTATAGTATACTTTTGCTGTTTAATAACTAAATTATTATAAAGCATTTCATTACTTTGATTTATTTGATATCCAAAATTCCCAAAACTGTAAAACACATCTTCATTTGAGCTTATGGCGGATCTGGTTTGTTCATTGAATAGATTTTTAAATATATCCATTCCATTAAACATCGAGAAATAAATAAACAAATTAGAACTTTCAGAAAAGTTCTCAAGAAACAGATTATAATAAATACTTGTTTCCAAAGTTTTGTGTAAAACTACATCATAAACTATCTTAAATAATGAGTTCTTTGAATTTGCAAAAATCATAAAATTATTAACGCAGCATACATATTTTACTGAACACTTGTTAAAATAATGGCCGAAAAGCAATTCAGGCAGACCTTCAAATGGCAATATATAAACATCAAGACTTGTGTTTTCATCAATTCTAATTTTATCTTTAAGTTCACTTTCCGAAATTCCTGTATTTAGCTTAATCCCTTGAATTATATTGTCCAATTCCATTTCGGCAGAAGCCTGAGACTTTAATCCAAAAATCATATAAGAATTTTCATATTTGTCATGAGCTCCGGGAGTTGTTACGGCATAACAAACTTCATTATCAATCAATGAATAGAAAGTAGTATTTATATCAAGTCCTGTTGACTCTTTTATCTCGGAATATTTATCAATATTTAACTGCTTTTGCCCAATGTGTTCATTATATTCTGCGAGACTTTGTCTAAATGCTTCGGTATTATTAAAAGCCATTGCAAAATAATATGATGTATTATCCGGTAATACCTGAGCACATTTTAAATTTGTAGATATTTGAGAATTTAAAACTTTTGAATAAACAGGAATAGAGTCTGCCATTCCTGAGAATCCGTTTAGACTAAGTTTTTGTTCATCAAAGGAAAGGTCTAATTCTGCCCAGTAAGAAAAACTCTTTAATAAAGCAAATGACTCGTTAGCCTGATCTGACAGATATTTCAAGAATGTATCAGGAAATAAACTCATATTTACATAGATATTTGCAATCTCCTTTTTTCCGGCAGTTGAATAAATATCTGCAAACTCCTTACTTATATCTTTTACTGATTTTGTAGACATCAGACTCTCTACAGATTCTTCCACTAATTTTTGAGATGTACTCACTACTAAAAGTCCATTCTTTACATAAAAATGTAATCCTGGCATTTGACCAGTACTCTTAAATTCGTAAAGTTTTACTCCCTGAAAATCGCGATTACTGATTTTTCCAGATTCTTCAAGTTTTACTTTAAATTCATCAGCTACTTTTTCCTGTTTTACTTCCTCTGGAATATTTACGACTAATAACTGATTAAATTTGCCTCCTCCATCTGGATGGAATGACCAAATAATATTTTTATTAACATCACTGCTTTCAATATATTTGCAAGCATCTAATGTGTCGATATAATGCAAAAGAGAATTATTGCAAGAAAAGTCCAGAATTCCACTAAGATCATAAAAAATTCCTATTTCTTCTTTTGTAGAATTTATAAAATCTAATGGATAATTAATTTCTATAATTAATGCTGATTCCGGAGGTATAGCACAAATAGCTTCTGATTGCTTATCTGCTTTATTATTTAAAATATAAACAATCAAAAATACTATCACAGCGAGTATAACAGTAACACCAATTATGAGGAATGCTTTTTTCTTCATAAAGTCTATTATTTAGTTTAATCTTGTAAAAATAGTTATACTTTCGAGTGTTTCCTCTGATATAAAAAATTATAAATTAACAGAGCATAGTTAAAAAATTAAAAACGAAAGCTATTGTTTTAATCTAATAATCACGATATTAGCATCGCAAAATTATTTTTATGCAAAAGAAAGTGAGCACCCTACTCATATTGCTGAGCTTGGCTTTTATTTTAAAAGCAGGTAATGATGGCGATAATGAAACAATAAATTCAGACAATTCTGAGTCTGCATTTTCATATATCAGTAAAATAAATACATCTTTAAACAGATTATATGATTCTGTCAATATCTGGTGGACAGACAAATCATCAATAAGTGACAGTATTGCAAAATTAAATGCCCCTGCATACCCTGATGTGGTATATGAAGAACGAATCAACTACCTAAACGAAATTACTCCTATTAAGCTAAACTATAATGAACACGTTCAAAAATACATTATTGCTTACGGAGAAAGAAATCGGGATAAAATGCAGTTGGTTATGACTAAATCTATGTATTACTTTCCGATTTTTGAAGAATACTTAGCAAAATATGGCTTACCTCTTGAATTAAAATATTTAGCTGCAGTAGAATCCGCTTTAGATGCTAATGCAATATCTAAATCAGGAGCTGTTGGTTTATGGCAATTTATGAAATCAACCTCCGATTTATTTGATTTAAAAGTAACCTCATATATTGACGAACGCCGCGATGTTTACAAGTCTACCGATGCTGCTTGTCGATACTTAAAATACTTATTTAATACTTTTGGTGACTGGCAATTAGCTTTAGCTGCTTACAATGGTGGCCCTGGGACAGTAAAGAAAGCTATTACCCGTAGTGGTTGTAAAACAAATTACTGGGAATTAAGACCATATTTTACCAACCAAATGCAAAACTATGTTCCGGCATTTATTGCAATGACATACCTTTTGGAGTACCACGCCGAACACAACATCTTCCCTGAAACTACTTTTATTGAGGCAATGAAAACTGACACATTGCAAGTTTTAGGGCCATTGCGTTTGGCGCAAATTTCTGAGATTACTAATTATGACCTAAATACTTTAAAAGCACTTAATCCTGTTTACTTATATTCTTACATTCCTGCTGATGGTAATTATCATACATTAGTTTTACCGCACGACTTAACACATATTTACCTTGCTAATACAGAAGACATATATAATATTCAGGTTAATGATAGTACTTATTCTGATTCAGTAAGTAATGATTATCAAGTTGTTAGACCTGACAGAAATAATGTTGTATATCATGATGTTGTGGCAGGTGATAATTTCTTTAGATTATCATTAAAGTATAATTGTTCGGTTCCGGAAATTTACAAATGGAACAACCTTAGTGATGACTATATGCTAAAAATTGGTTACAGACTAAAACTATTTGTAGAATAGTTTTTAATGTACTATAGTCACAATCCCAACATAAGGGTCTCTTTCGAAAATATTTACAACGTACAAATATGAACCAGTTGGTAGTTTATGTCCATTAAAAACTCCATCCCATTCAAAATCTAGTTCTCTTGATTCACATAATTTCTGTACCCATCTGTTAAATAATTGAATGTGGCAAGCATCATAAACATCAAGATTTTCAATAATCCATGTATCGTTAATTCCATCACCATTAGGAGAAAATGCATTAGGAATTCTTAGACATTCAACTAAAGGGTCATCAATAATATTTACAACCCCTAAATTTACTTCACAACCATTTGCATCAATTACTTCAATCTCATAAACTCCTGCACCAAAATTATTTAATGTATCAAGATAAAATGGTTGGTCGTCTATAAAATATGAATAAGGTTCTGTTCCTCCAATAGCATTAACATATATCGAACCATCATTGTTCCCAAAACAGGATGGGTGATTTGCTATTACTGTTGCACTCAATTTTCCAGGTTCTGAAATAGTAACTTCCATATAATCTGTACAACCATTAGCATCAACAGCATTAATAATGTAAATACCTGATTCCAACCCGCTATGATTTACCGACATCGAACTATATTCATCCCCACTTACTGTATAATTAATGGGAGGTGTGCCACCAATAGCTGACATATGAATTTCACCATTACTTTCACCATAACAGGAAATATTAATAACACCGGCCTCTATATCAAGGCTAAAATCTGATTGAACAACAGTAATTACTTCTGAAACTTCACAAGAATTTGCATCAGTAACTGTAATAGAATATTCCCCTGCAGAGAGATACTGCAAGTAAGGTAAATTTGTACCCGTTGACCAACTATAAGTATAAGTTGGTGTTCCACCTGATACGGTTATATGGATTGACCCGGTTGTATCTCCATAACAACCAACATCGTTAATGTCTGCACTGATAATAATTTCACTTGCGGAATTAAGTGTTTCCTGTGCAGTACCCTCACAACCCCAGGTGTCCATAATTGTCACTTCAAAGTAGCCTGCATCTAAGTTGCTAATCTGTGATGAATTACTTCCATTAGACCATGAAAAGCTTAATGGAGTATTTGCACTACTACTTACAGCTTCCAATATCCCATTTGAATCACCAAAACATTGTATTTCCTGTAAAATATTTATCCAGGCATTAATTGATCCGTCTGCATAAATATCAAAACTTTCTGTTGACTCACAAGAATTATCATCAGTCACTGTAACTTGATGAGATCCAGGTACTATATCACTAATAGTTGGATTTACATCAGGAGAACAACTCCATGCATATGACAAAGTCCCAACACCACCGCTTGCAATAACAGTCGCAGCACCAGGTGTTCCTGAACATAAAGCATTAGTTGTTGTTAAATTTAAAATAATCTCACCAGGTTCAAATATCTCTATTTGAGCAACTGCTTCACATGAATTATAATCAGTTACTGTTAATTCATAAATACCTGCATCAAGATAATTTATTTGAGGATTTACTTGTCCGTTACTCCATTCATAAAAAATTGGATATGTCCCTCCTGTTACAACATCTACCATTGCTACTCCATCTGAATATCCGTAACATGAAACATCAGAACCTGTCAGAGTAACCTCAAAAGGTGCTGGTTCGCTCACCATTACTGTATTTGAATAAGTACATAAATTTGCATCTGTTAAAGTATATCCAAATGCTGTATTTACCGGAACACTGTTATTAGTAAAATCTGATAAGCCATCCATCCACGAAATTGTAATTGGAGGTGTTCCACCAATAGGAGTAATTAAAGTTGAACCATTATCTCCTACACAATTAGGATCCGTAGTACTTTCTGTTGCACTTAAAGCTGCTGGTTCCGTAATACTAACAGATCCCAGAGATTCGCACATATTTAGGTCCGTTACAGTAAAGTAATAGTCTCCTGCTAGAAGCGCATTTTCGGTAAATCCTGTTAATGATGGATTACTCCAGTTTATGGAATAAGGAGAAATTCCACCAAAAGGAACAACTTCAACACTTGCATCTGCTAAACCATTACAAGTCACGTGATTATTTACATTAACTGTGTTTTGTAATTCAGTCGGATCGGTTAAAGTTTCTGATAATATCGCTGAACATCCATTATTATCTGTAATAGTAATACTGTATACCCCACTTGCCAAACCTGTTATTTGGTGTGAGTTGGTTGATGAAATATCTGAACCTGTTCCATAGTTGATTGTGTAATCAGGCGTTCCACTTGTGATATCAACAGTAATTGTGCCATCCGAAGACCCATAACATAATGGATCGGAATAATCACTAATACTACAAGTTACTGCTCCAATATCAGTAATATTAACTGTTTGCACTACAGAACACAGATTAGCATCCTGAACTGTTACATTATAAGCTCCAGCTACCAAAGAACTGGCTGTAGCTCCTGAAACACCTCCTGCAGTAGCAGGCCAAAAATACTGATATGCACAAACTCCATTTGTTGCATCAACTGTTGCTGATCCTGGAGTTGAACACACCTGGTCACTTAATGCAATAACAGATGTCTGTATTTCTGCCGGATCAGTAAGGTTTACATTCTCAACAGACGTACATCCCATTGCATCCGTTACAGTAAAAGTATAATTACCAGATGGTAAGTTGCTAAATGTATTATTAAATAATCCACTTGTTTGGCTTGTTGCTCCAAAGTCAAATATAAAGTTCGGTAACCCACCTGTAATTTCAACAGTAACTTCACCATCTGATTCCCCATAACAAGAAATTGGTGATGATATATATGTATTAACACTCATTGACCCATCATCTGCAATGTTTACTGTTTGAATATATTGACATGAATTATCATCATAAACAGTTACATCATAAGAGCCAACAGATAAACTACTAGCAGTACCTCCACTAACACCCCCTGCTGTTGCCGGCCAAGAATATGTATATGGAGATGTACCAGAAACGCCAATAACTGTCGCTTGACCAAGAGTAGAACAATTTTGATTTGTTATTGATGAAATACTTGCAGATAGCATACACGGTTCTGTCATATTAATTGTTTGAGTACCACTACATCCAAAATTATCTGTTACAGTTACATTGACACTACCCGATGGTAAGCCACTGATACTACTGTTTGTAAGACTTGTTACATATGATCCACTTCCCCAATCTACAGTATAATCTGCAGTACCATTTGAAATATTTACATTTAAAATACCATTACTATCACCAAAACATAATGGTTCTGTATTTATTGAAAGTCCAACAGTAGGATTTGGGTTTACACCAACTATTGTGGATGAAGTATTTGTACATCCTGATAGTGAGACAGTAACTGTATAAGTACCATCATTTAACAAATCACATGAACTTATTATTGGTACATTAGAAGAAGATGTAAAACTATCTGGTCCTGACCACGAATAAGTAGCTCCTACAACATTTGTTGTAGACAACTCAATATCATCTCCAACACAATAAGGCCCTGTACTTGTTGCCAATGCGGCCGGTGTGTTATTAACCACTACTGTCGTTGAGCTTATTGTTGAGCATGTTCCGAGAGTAACCGTAAGGTTATAAATTCCATCATCAAGTACTGAACAGCCACCAATAACAGGGTTTTGAAGTCCAGATGTAAATGAATTGGGTCCATCCCAAGCATATGTTGCTCCTGCTACTGCAGTACACGAAAGGTTTATATTTTCTCCTTCACAATATGGGCCATCATTTGCGGCAACCGATGTAGGTCCAGGATTAACTACAACACTTGTTAATCCTGTATTTGTACATCCATTTGCAGTAACTGTTACATTATAAGTACCTCCATCTGAAATACTTGAGGAAGATATTACAGGATTTTGAGTTCCCGAACTAAAAGAATTCGGGCCATCCCATGTATATGTTGCTCCTGACGTTGTATTAACAAACAGTTCAATATCATTACCTGAACAATATGGGCCTCCATTTGTAGCAGTTACTGTTGGTAAGGGATTTACTGTTATTAGCGTACTAACCTCAGCGGTGCACCCATTTGAGTCTTCAACAGTTACCGTGTAAGTAGTGTTAGATGACGGGGTAACTGTTATATTGTCACTTGTGGATCCTGTGCTCCAATCATAGCTAACAAAACCTGCTGCAGCTGTTAAAGTTGCGCTTTCTCCATCACATATTATTGGAAAATCAACACTTACTGATGCAGGTGTAGGTGGGTCAATTGTTATGGATGTACAATTTGAATTTACGCAAGATCCTTCTGCCTGAACATAATATGTAGTTGTCACAACCGGACTAATACTAATAGTTGTACCTGTTCCTATTTGAGTGCCTCCACATCCTCCGGTATACCAAACCCAATTTGCACCTACAGGTAAACTACCTGTAGCAGTAAGTTCTGATATTGTGCAATCTGCAGCAACACTTGGAGTAATAGTATCAGGCTCAACTGCAGTTAAAAGATTATTAAACTTTGCTGCACCTGTACACGAAGATGCACTGGTAAACTGATATCCACCCCCTAAAGGTGTCAATCCTGTTAACTTTCCAGTAAGATAAAGGTCAACATTATCAGCAGCTGGTTCATGAATATCAAATCCTGAATACCCTGAATACCCGGCAGCATAACCATAATAACTTAGCCACTCCATATAATCATCAGAACGTAATTGTACAAACATGATGTTTGAATTAGTTCCAGCAAATGTCTGATTAAAATAATCTGTATGTGATATCTCAGGCAAACCAGTAGAATTTTGATGTCCACAAATCCAAAGATTATCGTATGAATCTTTTTTAAGTTGCTTCATACTTGTATATGCTGTTCCGCCAAAAAACGTTGCATAAGTAACTGTACCTGAAGTGTTTACTTTAAACAAATAGCCATCCTGTGTTCCGGCGACATTAGCTGTAATTCCTGAACCATCATTTATTATTCCATCATAATAAGCGCACCCTCCCGGGTCAACTACAGGAAAGTTTGCACTATATGTATGTCCGCAAACATATAAATCTCCGTCAGGATCAAGCTCGATATCACCATTTGCTGCACCAATATTAATTTTATCAAAACCTGCGCCACCAAGATATTGTCCATAAGAAGGTACAGGTTGATTACTTGAATTAAAATGCATATAAAACATGTCATTCTGTCCAAGGTTTGTATAGGTATCTGTTATTAATGCGGGCGTAAAGCGGGTACTTGAACTCCACATTTCATCTCCGGCTAAATATATGTTTCCATTGGTTTTATTTACAGCAATATCTGAACACCTTCCTGTATAAGTTGAAGCGGTTTCACCCGGCAACCATGTTGCCCAATATAGTGCTCCGCTACTATCAAACTCCAAGATAAAACTGGTTGCAGTTGTATTTCCGTTAAGTGCACCAAGATAACCTGTTCCTGAAGGAATACTACCAGCTTGTATTCTTGTTGGATAACCTCCAGATTTGCCGGTCATGTATATATAATTACTCAAACCACAAGAAATATCAAAAACTTCCAGATTGGCTCCAATGTCAAGATATGTTGCCCATTGTCGGGTATTATCTGGTTGGAATCTTAACAAATAACCTCTTGTGCCAGTACTTAATGACCCATCCCAGGCTTGATAAAATGCAGCGCCCCATGTTTGTAATGGGAAATCCCCCGATCCGGCAGAAAATAGTTTTGCAGAAGTTCAGGCTATATAAAGATTATCGTTATCATCGAGTTCTACACCACCATTTACATCATCATCTCCAGAACCACCATATTTACATGCCAATAATAAATCTCCATTTGTACTAAACTTTGAGATAATTATATCATTATTAGATGCATCAGTTCCATAAGTTGAAGATGTTCCTGCACTAGCTAGATAATTGGTTACGTCGGCATTTCCTGGACTCCATTCCCAATCTACAACATAAAACTGACCTGATGAATTGGTAACAAGTTCACCCCATGTACCATAACCATTATATTCCATTGAACTAGCCCATACAATCCCCGGGTCAATGATTAATTGCTCAGATTGATTATACTCATTCAAAGCAAAACGAACAACATTATTTTCTGTTATAAATTTAGTTTCTATCTTTTCATTGTTTGAAAAAGAAATCGGTGCTAGATCAGATAGGTCGAAGTTCCCAACAGAAAAATGAATATTCCCATCTTCATCAAGATTTAAATTGTCAATTCCTTGCCATTCTAAAGCTATAATTTCTGGTGATACTCCTGATGATACTTCAAATTTATATTTTAATGTGCCTTCGTATAATGAAAAAACAAGATCAATTCCAGGATATATATTTTCATATCTAATATTTTCATACGATTTTACACTCAAGATACCTTGTGGACAATGACCATAATAAAAATCATTGGTATGTGACATTTCTAATTCACCTGTAACTTCAACATCAGGGCTTGAACCAACAAATAGCAAATCAAAACGATGTGCAGTTGTTACTGCAGAATACTTCATTGCTAAGTTATCATTCCCCTTGGCTAATTCATCGAGTGATTTCTCGTTATGTACATTTTCTACTTCCTGACTTATAAAAACAAGCCTGTCTGAAAGAAAATAAACAAACATATTATCAGATTGATACCTGAAATGAAGGTTGTCAAATGTTTTAAACTGTCCCTTTTCCTCAACAAAACCATAATTAATATCTCCGTTACCATACAAGGTTTCAGAGTATAGAGATAATGAAATGCTTAATAAAAATAAAGTAATTACCCAGTATTGGATAGTTGACTTAAAAAATCCCATAATGAACCGATTTAGATAGCTTGTAAATTTATCAAAGTTTAATGTCTTTTCTAAGTGCGATTATTTTATATTATAGGTATAGTTTATATTTTTCTACAAGAATTCGTTTGCCAAAGGTATAATAACAAAAAAAGCTGTCTTTCGACAGCTTTAAGTATTTAAGTATCAAAATATTACTCAAGTACGAAATCCCACTCTTCAGCGAAATCTTTTTGGAATTCTGTAAACTCATCAAATGCTTCTTCATATTTCTCAAGAGCACTATCATATAGTTCATAGAAATAATCCCACTCATCATCTGTTAAGTCATCATAATATATTGTATAATCTATAACTTCTGTCAATTCATTTTCAACGATGTCTTTGTACATTTTTAAAAGGTCTTTCATTGCCTTTTTGTAATCATCTTTTCCGTCAAAATCATCCATTTCATCAACCTTTTTCTCAGCATCTTTGATAACTTTTAATGCTTCATCCTGAGCATCAAGGATGCTTTCCTCATCACCAAGGTCGATTTCATCCAATAAATCAACTAATGCCTGATCTACATCAGTTTGAACGTCTATCATTTCATCATTGTATTCTACAGCTGTTTCAGTAGTTGCAATAGGGCCACATGCAAAAATGACTAAAGATAAAATTGCAATAAGTACTAAATTCTTTTTCATAAATTTCTATTTTTTGTTAAACATACTACAAATCTAATAAAAATAATTTTTACAAATTATTATATTAAAATCTTTTTATAAATAGTTTTTAATATTCAAGTGAGAAATCCCATTCTTCTGCAAAATCTTCCTGAAATTCAGTAAAGTTCGAGAATGCACTTTCATATTTGTCTAAAGCCACAGTGTAAAGATCGTAATACTCATCAAATTCATCATCTGAAAGATTATCAAAATCTATTTGATACTCAATAACAATCGTTAATTCATTTTCAACAATGTCTTTGTACATATCAAGTAGCTCCAACATTTCATCTTTAAATTCATCACTTCCATCAAACTCGTCCATTTCTTCAACTTTTTCGATAGACTCATCTATAAGCTCTAGGGTTTCCTCTTTAGCTTCCCACATATCTTCTGCAGTCCCATAATCTAAAACATCCAACATGTCAACCAATGACTGGTCAACTTCTGATTGGATGTCAATCATCTCGTCATTGTATTCGATTGCATCGTCCGTAGTGTATACAATTTCATCAGAATCATTGTCACTGTCACTACTTGAATCAGATGTGTCTAATCCACCACATGAAAAAAGCACAAAGGCCAAAATAGATAATAATAATAAGTTCTTTTTCATAGTTCTATATTTAAATTAATAATTAATAACTTCTCAAGTTTTATCGTGATGTTCAAAATAATCTTTAAATATTTCGTCCAATAAAATATTCAGTTCTCTCTCTTTCCTCTTAATACTTTCAATAATTTCATAATCCTTCTGCTCGGCATTTTTTTCACTTTCAGTAGCATATTTTAATCTTACAATCTCAGAATAGTAATTCTGTAAAACATGTACTTTCTGATCTAAAAACCTAAGCATCATGCTCTTAGCATTTTCATCTTGCTCAAATACCAGAAATTTCTCCAGTTTATCATACTTGTATTCTATTAGGTTAACAGTTTGTTCAATTAATATCATCTCTGTATTAAAATCACTCTTTTGTTCAGACAATATTTGCTCTTTACAGAAATTACAAATACTATCAACCGGTGTGTAGACCTCATGTATAAAGACTTTTAATAAATCTTCCGGCGTATACCCGGATATAATATCAACAGTACTGTCTTTTTCAATTTTCGACAATTCTGTTTTAGAATGATAATCTATTCTGTCCTCGGAGGTGCATGCAAGCGACAAAACAATCATCACAAATAAAAGTATGCAAATTAAAGGTTTCATTAAACACAATACTATTTCTCAAAATTATAAAAAATCAAAATAATAATTTACTTTTGTAAAAAAAAAGATTATGGCAAATAGAAGAGACCTTAAAAAAGACCTTAATTGGTTGACACACGAAGTAATATCTGACTGTCTTATTTATTTAGAATTCAATAAAGTAAAAGACGAAACACCTGTTGCTAAAATAATTGATAAAATTATTACTAAAAGAAGCGAAGCTTTTACAAAAATTAATGAGAATACTTCAGCAATGAATAAAAGGGAGGTTAAAGATAAATTTAACAGTATTGTTAATGAATTTTTCGACACTGCAAATTCATGTTTCGAAGATTTAAGTAAGCTTTCTAAAAAATAATGCAAAGACATATTTCTGTTCCCGGTTTAGGTCCGGTTCTGATCAGTAAAATATCTAATGCGCGTAAACTAAAAATCAGGATACATCCTGAAAAAGGTATCTTAGTTACAATTCCTAAAAGATCTTCTTTTCGGGAAGGTGAGAAGTTTGTGCTTAAAAACATTGAATGGATCAATGATAAAATTGGCCTCATCCATACTCAAAACAATGAGAATAAATTTAATCAGGATTCCATCTTTATTACCAGAAATTCCAAACTTCATTTTGATGTAGATACTCGAGTTGACATTAAAGCAATTATTAAAGGTTTTGATTTAACAATCTTATACAATCCATTAAAAATTGATTTTCAAGCACAAATTGTTCAAGATTTTATCAAAGAAAATATCTTGAGATTATTAAAAAAAGAAGCCAAACTTGTAATCTCTAAAAGATACAGTTATTTAGCGTCAAGACACCAACTTCACGCATCAAAACTATCATTTGGAAAAGCTGCAACCAGGTGGGGAACATGCAATACAAAAAATGAGATCCGCCTTTCTTGTAGATTGCTTTTACTTCCAGATCATTTAATTGACTATGTAGTACTCAACGAGCTTTCTCATTTAGTTCATAAAAATAATGGAGATGAATTTCACCAACTATTGAATTCTCTAACAAACGGACATTCTGCTGCTTTAAATAAAGAACTGAGGACTCATTCCATTCACATTAAGCCAGGAAATTACAAATTTGAGTAGTCAATATTAATACAATATATCCGAATCACAATAGGCTAATTTACATTCCATATTTCTAAATTATCAGGCGACAATCCCCCAGTTTAAATAGAGAAAAAGTTAAGTAGGCGGGGTTTAATAAGAAATATAGATAATGTATTAATCAAACTACGAGAAAAGAGAGGAGAACCGGAGCTTAAAATTTCACGCTCCAGCTGAGGAAGGATGTTTGTATTAATCGGAACATTTAATGGTGTATCAATTTCAAAGCCTGACCATTTTACATTATTTTGCCTATATGTGATTTCGGATATTATTGTGTCTTTTTTATGTTTTTCATTTAATCGAAATAAACCTGATGAAATGCTTTTGCCAAATAATTTAGCATTTCTAAAATCTAATTTTGCCATATTGACGTTTTCACATATCATCAGGTTTAATACTCTCTCTAACAACTATTACTATTTAACAACTAAAATTTCTGTTTTACTAATTTTCGTGAAACAAGTCTGCCAGAAGAATTATCCACTATATTAAGCATATAAATTCCTTCGGGTAAATTCGAAACATCGAGATTGATCTCTGTACTAAACTCTAACTCGACAAATTTTGTTTGATAAACAATCTGCCCTATTGAATTTGTCATATACAATTTAACAGATTCAGCATCATTGTTTAAAAATCGAACTGTTAGTTTTTGATTTACCGGATTAGGATATAACTCAAAGTTGAAATCACTTTCTCCTTTACATGAAACAGTAATAACATTACTATTATTAAAGGATCCGTCCATATCTACTATTTTTAATCGGTAATAAATTATTGACTCTTTCATTAATAAGTCATTGTAATTATAATTTAAGTTATGATTACTATTACCTGCTGCCTCAACATAAGTTAAGTCTTTCCAATTAAACAAATCATCACTTCTTTGAACTACAAAATAATCACTATTTATTTCATTTGCCGTTACCCAATTTAGGAGAACTTCATCGTTAAGACAATTTGCTGAAAAGCTTAATAATTCAACAGGCAAGGTACTATTAACAGTAAGTGTAAAGCAATCCTTAATTATATTACCACAATCGTCCTCAATATCGCAACAGTAGGTAGTTGTAACCGTTGGACTAAATATTGGATTATGGATAGCTGTATTACTTATTGTCCCATCATTTGGTGTCCAAGTATAACTAGCTGCAAAATCATTTAGCTCTGATTGGTATGTATCGCCTTGGTCTATTTCCTCATCCTGAAGCTGTGCTGCATTTGTGATTGTTGGATATGATGTGACTTTAACAGTATGTTTGTTTGTTCCTAATCCTGTCCCCGAAGTAAAGCCCCAATAAACCAGATTATTACCGCTAAAAATGTTGGTTACAATATCATTTGAATACGAAATTGTAGCTGTTGGTGAACCATTCCAATACATTTCTAACAGATTACTGGATGCAGTCCATTTTACTGTTGCTGTATAGTCTGCTCCATCAGTAATACCAACATTACTAAAAGCATCTTGTGCCAAACCAACAGATGCAGCCAAAACATCTGTACCAGCATGATCATTTGAGCCATTTTTAAATATAGCTACATGATCCCATTCCCCACTAGGTGCATAATCTGTCATTGTTGGGTTGTAATAGGTATCAAATTCAATCCCCACTGAAGGCGAAATACCTCCATATCCAATTGAAAGGCCTGTACCACCACAACTTAAACAATCTCCTTGTAGAGAAAACACAATTCCATCCGCTCCAGTACCAGCATTTCGTGTACCAAAATTCATTGTAAAATCAATCTCAAAGTCCTCACTTAAATCTAGCATATAATTAAACCATGCAGAAGATTTTTGAGTTTTAATATCACTGGTTAATGTGATTTCATCCCCTGACGAATTTGCTTTTGCACCGGAAGCCTCACTAAAATATGCATCCCCATTTAAAGTAAATAAGCTTTCGAAGTCACATGTTGCAGTTCCGGATGTTCCTGTAGGTGTTGTCATGTTTGATCCATCTTCTAAAACAAAATCTCCATTACCACCGGTAATAATATATTTCATTTGTGATGACCCGCCATAAACAAGGGTACTTATTGTTGCCCCCTCCTCTACTTCAAATGTATAATATGTTCCATTATCCCCGCTTGCTAAAGTTATATCAGTTAAAACAGGTGTCCCATCAAGGAGAACATCAACAGTTCTGTCTACCGTTGCAGAACCGTTCCAATAAGTTCCCCATCCATCATTTTCGTAATCATACAAAGTGATTTTATGTTCGCAGGTAATAATGTCGAGAATTTGACAATTGCCTGATGGAGCGGTTGTTCTTGGCACTTGACTACCGATTCCACCATTCATCGTAATTTGTACACATTCGGCATCAACATAATTATTGATCGTAGCATTTGAAGCAATATCATAAGTAAGCCAGAAATAGTTTGTCCCTTCTGATAAAGTTTGTGTGCCATTAATTGACAGTGTGCCTGTTGCAGGTGAAACTGTTCCAAAAAGATTTGATGTTGAAAATGTTGAACTTGTTCCTGAATAATATAGGTTGATATTACTTACATCACTTATATCTGTTGAACCATTCATATTAATATTAAACTGTGTAACATCAAATGGAGAAATATATCCAAATGTTTCTATTTCAATTCCGATGATGTGATGGTCTGTATCTGCAGGATATGTGTAATCTGTGTTTTGAGTTGTAACAGATGTAACATAACTCATTGGTGTTAGCTCAACTATTGAAATGTCGTCCAAAGAAATATACCATGGTGTACCATTTATTGCACCAAAAATACCAACATAATAAATACCAGTCGAAGAAGGGGAAAACTCACCTGAAATTTCTTGGTAGTTACCACTTGTTAATCCAGTTAAAGCAACAATTGAGTTTGTCATTCCAGCAGCCGAAGCGCTTGTTCCATAAGAAATTGTAATGCTTGCATTTGAAGTGGTTGAACCATCTTGTCGGGCAAATAATGAAATTTCATAGGTTTTACCAGCTGTAAGTGAAATCGGAATAAAAATCCAGTCGCTATTGCTATAAATAAGGGTTGTATTAAAAGAGCCAGTTCGTGGTGTTCGATTGTAATTGGTATTTGAACTGTTTGCCATCCATGTTGCAGTTCCGGCAATCGACTGTTGAGTTAAACAACCAGCAATCGTTGCCCCATCGGCATATCCCGACTCGAACCCCTCAAAATATGGGACAGAGTATTCGGCACAATTAGTATTGAAGCTATATGGTCCAACCCAGCTACTGTAATCGCCTCCACCACAATCGGAACGTACATAATAATCGTATGAAGTATTTGATGTTAATCCACTTAATTAATAAGGATTATCTGTAGTAGCTGAGATTGTTGTTCCTGTTCCCTGAGTAAATCCTTGAGCACCATATTCTATATCCCACTCTGTTGCTATTCCATTTTCTGTCCAACTAAGATCAGCTGAGGAAGTTGTAATGTTTGCCGTTGATAAATTGCTTGGATCAGGGCAACTTTCAATGGTTGAGAAGTTATAAGGGCCTATCCAACTACTATAATCTCCTCCTCCACAGTCAGAACGAAGGTAATAATCATATGAAGTTTCTGGACTTAAACTATTCATTGTATAGTCATCCCACACACTAAGATGTGTTGGGGTTCCGGTAGGTGAGAATCCTCCTGCACCTAATTCAATGTCCCAACTAGTTGCTATTCCATTTTCTGTCCAGCTTAAATCTGCAGTATATCCAGTGATGTTGGTTGCTGTTAAGTCGGATGGGTCTGGGCAAGTCGGACCTTCAATTATTGAAATGTCGTCCATAGAAATATAATAGGGAGCACTACTAATGTATCCAAGTATTCCAATGTAAAATGTTCCGCTTGATGCGGGAGAAAAATCTCCTGTAATTTCTTGATATGTCCCGTTAATTATACCTGTTGCCGCAACAATATTATTAGTCATTCCTGCCTCCGAAGCCGTTGTTCCATATTTTACGGTAATATTTGCATTTGTCGAAGTTGCACCGTCTTGGCGAGCAAAAAGAGAAACAGTATAATTTGTTCCTGAGTTAAGATTTATTTGGATAAAAATCCAGTCTGTATTTCCGTAATACAAAGTTGTATTAAAAGAGCCAGTGCGAGGAGTGCGGTTATATGTGGTATTTGTGCTGTTTGCCATCCAGGTTGCAGCTCCAACAATAGATTGTTGTGTTAAACAACCAGCAATCGTTGCCCCGTTGGTATATCCCGACTCAAACCCCTCAAAATATGGAACAGTATATTCTGCGCATGGAGTATTAAAACTATACGGTCCAACCCAACTACTGTAATCTCCACCACCACAATCGGAACGCATATAATAATCGTATGAAGTATTTGATGTTAATCAACTTATGGTGAATGGGTTTGACGAAATTCCGGGAATCGTTATGCCGGTGCCTTGAGCGAAACCATCGAGTCCGTATTCTATTTCCCAAGTTGTTGCTGTTCCATTTTCGGTCCAATTAAGATCTGCTGTTGAAGAGGTTATGCTTGATGCACTTAACCCCGATGGATCTGGACAGCTTTCAAGAGTTGAGAAATTATAAGGACCAATCCAATTGCTATAGTCACTCCCACCACAATCTGCTCTTACATAATAATCATAAGAGGTATTTGAAGATAGACTACTGTATGTGTATGGATTTGTAACTGATGATTGGGTTGGAGTACCTGTAGGAGAGAATCCTCCTGCACCTAATTCAATATCCCAACTAGTTGCTGTTCCATTCTCCGTCCAGCTTAAATCTGCAGTATTACTTGTAATGCTAGTCGCTGTAAGATCTGATGGGTCAGGACAAGAAATATCAATTATGCTTACATCATCAATAGCCATATCACTGTAATAATCGGAACCCGTTAGACCACTAAATCTTAGTTTAAGGTCAGAAAATCCAGCTGCACCAGGAATAGAAACTTCTGCTTCATACCATGCATTTCCCTGATCACCGGAAAGTGTCCAAATACCATTATTCCATGTACCATTATAATAGGCATCAACTGTAAGAGTTCCCATGGTAGAACCATACATATGATAATAAAAGCTTAATGTTGGTACACTCATTGATGACACATCAAATGTTGGAGAAGTCATGATAGCAGTTTTTGAATAACAGCTTGATGATTCTATAAACAGGTAATTACATCCAGAAGTATGGTCTGAAGATGGTCCGGTACTAGAAGATGCAGTTGAACTACTTCTAGCAACCCAATCTGTATCATCACCTGATTCATTGGTCCAACATACTGGACTTAAATCAACTGTACTAACACAATTTACAGTTCCATTATTTGGTGTCAACACATCAAAATCCTCTGAATATGGAAAAGCTGATACTGTGCATGATAGAGTTGTTTCATTATTCGTAAGTGGAGATGTTGTGTAATATAAAGGTCCTCCAGTACATTCTGAGTTATATGAAAAAATGTAGAAATAATAAGTTGTTCCAATTGATAGTCCGGTTGCAGAAAAGGAAGTAGAGCTACCAGCCTGCACAACTGTTCCACCACCTAATGGATCGCTGGCAGAATATGTAGTTCAATCAATCGGATTTGATGATAGTGAAGAACTTGTACTGATAACGACTAAATATTCATCTGGTGAACTGACTGCTGCTGTATAACTTCCATCTATTTGATAATAATCAGGACTTAGGTTTAAAACTGTTGGTTGGTCAGTTGGTGTTGTGCAAGGAAGAGGACAAGAAGCAGATAATACACCACTTCCTAAATCACCCGGTGTTGATCCTCCTGTGCCACTAGAATACACTTCTGTACCACCTGCATCTACAGCATCATAGATGTAATATTCATTTTCGGATGAATAAGAACCTGCAGTATAATCTGTAGTTATTTCACCTCCATCATCAACAGTGAAATTTATTATTTTCCAATCTCCTCCGTTGTCTCCAGATGTTACTGTGGCATCTGTAATTACAGCAATACTTTCAACATATACCGTTATTTTACCACCATTCCAGGAGTCTCCGTAAGTATCAACCAACTTAATGCTGTAATCACAAGTTGGAGGAGCCGTAGTTGTCGTCTCATTGCCTGTTAAAGGAGAGGTTGTATTATACAAGGGGCCTCCTGAACAAGCAGAGTTATATGAAAAAATATAATAATAATAAGTGGTTTCATAATTTAAATTTGTTGAATTGAACGAAGTTGAACTACTCGCCTGAACAACAGAACCTCCACCTAAAGGATCACCACTATTATAGCTTGTTCAATCTACAGGATTTGAAGATAAAGTAGATGAGGTGCTAACAACAACCAGATAATTATCAGGACTACTCACTGCTGACGTAAAGCTTCCATCAATACTATTATGAGTTACATTTGTTAAACTTAAAGATGTTGGTTGGTCTACTGGGGTAGAACAAGGACTTGGATTTGAATGTGTGAACCTCATATTAGGTCTCCAGCCACCAGTACCGGTTGCAGACAATGAACAACCTGATCCAGTTCCTGTAGCTTTATTGGTAGGTGAACTTGGAACTATCCCACTTGTAGTCATATGTATATAATCTGAAGCTGTAGTGGAAGAATTATCAAAGCAAATTTCTATTACTATATTATTTGTGCCATTCCATTGAAAAGGAGTTGAAAATGCATGTGTATTCCAACCTGTACCTGTAGTGGAATAATTCCCATTATATACTGTAGTAAAAGTCTCGGATAAAAAAGGAGCTCCAAAGCTAAATCCAGTAGATGTTGTATGAGCAATTTTAATTGTAAAACCGGTGAATGCCTGAGAACTATTATGTGTGGTTACATCAAATGCTAAAGAAGTAAGAATATCATTTGCGGGTAATCCTGCAGAAGTAAGTTCTGATGCACTTATCAGATATTGAAACCTGGCATCTTCAGTTGCACCGTGATATGGTCCCCAAATGTTTGAAGTTGTCGTACCGGTACCAATTGTAATGGTTTGTGCAAACAAACCTATTCCAGTCAACAAAATTAGGCTAGTAAATAAAATTTTTCTCTTCATAATAGTTTTGCATTTGAATCACAATACAAATATACGGTGATAAGAAAACCAAATGCAAATATTATAGAGGACAGGAGGTGGACATTATCAAAATATAAATATCGTGTCATAAAACGCACCTAAACCTTATACAACAACAACTTTAGCTCATTTAAAATAAGAACACATCAAGACTATGCAATTAATAATCAGTAGACATGTGTAGTTTCTAGGCTTGTTTTATAGATTTTTTAGAAACTCAGAAAGATTTTCTTCAGTTTCTAGATTAAGTTTTTTTCGAAGTCGATATCGGCTCTTTTTTACACTTTCTTGTGAAATATTTACAATTGCTGCTATATCCTTTGTTGCCAAGTCAATTGCTAATAATGCACATAACCTTTTATCATTTTGTGTTAAATCGGGAAACCTCTGATTTAATTTTAAGAAAAATGACTCATGAATTTTCTCCAAATGCGAATTAAACTCTTCTCTATCCTTTTCAAGATATAAGTTTTGATTTACCTTAAATAAGATCTCCTTAAGCTTATTATAATCCTGTCCAACATCCTTAAGATCATTTCTTACAGTATTAAGAAACTCATTCTTTTGAACAATATGTAATGCAAAATTCTCTAGCTCTTTATTTTTATATTTCAACTCCTTTTCTAATCTCTCTCTTTCTTGAGATAATATCTTTTGATTTAGTTTATTATTTCTAAATTTATTCCTAAGATTAAGATATAACAGTCCGCCAATAATAAATAGTAATACAAAGCTACCTATTATTATATACTGCTTAATTTGTTTAAGTTTTGCATCTTTCTCCAAAATTTGAATTTTATGCTCAACTTTTTTTATTTCATATTGCATTTGCAAACTCGAGATTTTGTTTAAAGTCTCGACATTCATAATACTATCTTTTGTGATTGAATAAAGTTTATGAAATTTCAAGCTTTCGTTTAAATTTCCAGCTTGTTCATTAAAATCACTAAGCATTTCATAACAACGATACAAATAATATAGTTCTCCTGAATTCTCTAGATATGGAACCGATTTCTCGAAATACTCCTCAGCTTTTTGATTATCTGATTTTATTAAATATGTCTGTGCAATATTAAACAATGCTATTCCGATACCATTATCTGCTTTAGCTTCTTCAAATAACTCTAATGCAGAAACATATAGTTCCATTGCTTCGGTATACTTTTCCTGTTTAAATTTTATTGCTCCAATATTATTCAAGACACCGGCACGATTTAATAAGTCATCTTCCGGATATAAAACATATGCTTTCTCAAAATACATTAAAGCGCTATCGAGCCTACTAAGACTACCATAAGAAACACCAATGTTTGCATAATTTGTGATTAATTGATCAGAATAATTATCTGGGGAAGATTCATAAAATTCGATAGAAAGCTTAAACCTATCCAATGCTTTTTCAAACTCTGATATTTTAATAAACAAACGACCAATTTCCGAGTTAATCAATGCGATCATCTTATCATTTCGCAGACTTTCTGCTATAGCCATTGCATTCAAATAGGACTCCAGCGATTTATCAAAATCATTAACACTTGAATAAATATCACCGATAAGCTTTAGAGATTCCGCTCTCTCACTATTTTGCTTTATTTTTGAAAACAAATTTAAAGCAATACTAGCATTTTCAAGAGCTTCAGGATACTCTCCAACTTCTAAATATGCTTTGCCTAGTTCAAAATATAGATTAGCTTCCTTATAAGCATCTATGTTTTTATTCTGAAGCTCAACCAATAAACTGTCTACATCTCTTTCAAACGCTAAATAATTAATAGACAATAAAAAACCAAAAACAATCAGCAATATGATCTTAAAATAATGAAATCTCATAAACTAATTATTTTTGGTTAAAATTATTTTCACGTCAACTGTCGTGAATATTTTAGTTAAAGAACTACTTAGCTCTTTCTACATATTCTTTAGTTCTGGTATCAACCTTTATCTTTTCTCCAATATCAATAAAAAGAGGAACCATGATTGTTGATCCAGTTTCTATAGTTGCAGGCTTTAGTGTATTAGTTGTAGTATCTCCTTTTAAGCCAGGTTCAGTATATGTTACTTCAGCAATAATAAATGGAGGAAGTTCACAATTTAGAGGGGCTTCTTGCTCTGCGTGAAAAATTATTTCCACATCTTGGCCTTCTTTTAAAAATTCAACTCCTTCGATTAATTCCTCTTGAATAGAAACTTGCTCGAAAGTTTCCATATGCATAAAATTATATCCCAAATCGTCTTTATATAAGAACTGGTAAGGTCTTCTTTCGATTCTGATTACATCTATCTTAACTCCTGCATTAAAAGTATTTTCAATTACTCTACCATTCTCAAGGCTTTTAAGTTTTGTACGCACAAATGCTGCGCCTTTTCCTGGTTTCACATGCTGAAAATAAACTATCTGATATGGTTTACCATTATATTCTATAGTAAGTCCATTCTTAATATCTGAAGTTGTTGCCATAATAAATTTATTTAAGTTTGACACAAAAATAATAATATCAATTACAATGTAAAAAGAATTGCATAAAATAAATTTGTGTAATCAAACAAGTGTTGTTAATAATTTCGGGATTTTTTTTCAATTGTTTTTCAAGAAAGCTTATCTTTGTAAGTTACATGTAATGTTTAATATTATAATAACTGATTATGACCTTCAGGCAAAAACTTATCATTGTTATACTTGTTCTTTTAACAATCTCATCTCAGGGATTTTCTCAGAAAAACACCAAAGAAGACTTAGATGCTGCATTTATTGCATCAATTTATACTATTACTGCTGGTGATTGTGTAGATTTTACAGATATGAGCTTTGGCTCTCCTACCTTTTGGCAATGGAGTTTTCCTGGTGCTGAAACAATTACCTCTGAGGATCAAAACCCAACTGGAATTTGCTACTATACTGCAGGTGTTTACGATGTAATTCTCGAAGTTCAAAACGGAAGTGATATTGACACAGAAGTTATCACAGGATGTATTACTGTTGAGGAAAACACAGAAACTCCTATTGCAAATTTTATAGCTGATTATACAACTATTCCTGTTGGTGGAAGCGTTAATTTTACAGACATTTCTCAAAATGGACCTTTTGTAGCATACGCCTGGACGTTTGAGGGTGGAATTCCAAACACATCGAATGAAGAGACTCCAGTACCAGTTGCCTATACCGAAGTCGGAACTTACAGAGTTGAACTTACAGTTGAAGATGAAGAAGCTGTCCAGGATCAGGAAGTTAAAGTTAATTATATTAACGTTATCCCTGCTGCAGTAATACCTCCTGAAGCAAACTTTATGGCCGACAGAGTTTTTATTGAACCTGGTGATTATATCAACTTTACAGATATGAGTTCTGGTAATCCATATATCTGGGATTGGTATTTTGAAGGTGGATTTCCTGAAACGTCTGACCAAAGTGACCCAACTGGTATTTTATATGCCATGCCCGGTGAATATGATGTTATGTTAATTGTTGAAAGCAATATGGGTATAGATACAATTACAAGAGAAGACTATATCGTCGTTTCTGAGACCGACCCATGTGTTACTTTCCCTATAGCTGATTTTAGTGCTTCGCAAATACTTATCAGATCTGGGACAACAATTTATTTTGAAGATGAATCTCTAAATAACCCAACATCTTGGAGCTGGTATTTCCAGGGTGGATATCCTACATATTCTGCTGTATCAAACACTATTAATGGAATAGAGTACAATGCAGCAAACTTCTATGATGTATCACTTGCCGTAAATAACGCTTGTGGTTCAGATTATATACTTAGAGAAGACTATATTTTAGTTTTCTCAGGACCTATAACGGAATATTGTGATACAATTACAAATATTGGTGATGATGAAGCGATCTATTCTCCTGCTGTAGGCGGAACCTGGGGATATATTGGTGGACATAATGGTCAAAAAACCAGAATATATGCTGAAAAATTTGACCAACACTCCTTTGAGCAAATTGACGGACTGATTATCCCTGTTGTTGAATATGAAAATGGGGGATACAATTCGGAAGTTACATTCTATATCTGGGATGGCAATACTACTTATCCTGAAGAAGTACTTTATGAACAAGATTTTTATTTAAGAGACATTCCTTCTAACTTTAATTATCCAATCAATTTTACTACACCGATAATAGTTGACGGGCCTTTCTTTGTTGGGTATAAAATCAATTATGTGGACACAAATTCTGATGGTGTAAGTGATGATATCTTTAGAGTTAGTATTGCTCATGATAGAGATTACACAAGTGGTGTCAACACACTTTATGTTCAAACCAATGGAACTTGGGCAACAGCTACCGAAAGATTTGGTATAAAAACATCAAGTGCAATTACTCCGGTAACTTGTCTGGTTGACATAGAAGACTTCCAAACTGAGAATAATATAGAAATCTATCCTAATCCGGCTTCAAACATAATAAACATAAACACAGGTGATTTAATTACAGGTCAAGAAATACACATACAGATTTTTGACCAAACCGGAAAACTCTTAATTTCTGATAAGAACTTAACCGGGACAGATATTATAAGCTATGACATCAGTGATTTACCTTCTGGTCTGTACTTCGTTAACATGATAGTTAATGAGAATAAGGTCACTCAAAAAGTACTAGTTACTAAATAAGGTGTATTTGCAATGACCGGCAAACAACCTCTTATTACTATTTATACAGATGGAGCTGCCCGTGGCAACCCTGGGCCGGGCGGATATGGTATTGTATTAATGTCGGGTAAACATCGTAAAGAACTTTCTGAAGGTTTTAGAAAAACTACAAATAACAGAATGGAACTACTCGCTGTAATTATTGCTCTCGAAACACTAAAAATAAAACCTTCAGCTGTCAAAGTCTATACCGATTCAAAATATGTTTCTGATGCGATTAATCAGGATTGGATAAGCTCATTGATTAAAAAGAACTTTAAGAAGGTTAAAAATCCTGACCTTTGGAAAAGATTTATCAACATATACAATCAACATAATGTAAAATTTATCTGGGTAAAAGGTCATGCTAACAACGTCGAAAATAATCGTTGTGATGAACTTGCTGTTGAAGCATCTAAAAAAGACTCTCTAATAGTAGATGAATACTATGAAAACTCAATATCAGAAGGAGAAAATACACTATTTTAAACCATTACAATAATATCTTTTCTTTATAAAGTCTAAATTCACAAATATTTGTTTAAAAGTTGTAGGTTATAATTTTGTTCATGTATTGATTTTTTGAGTATTTTGTTCGATTACTAATTTTCTGAAATAAAATGAGTCTAATTAAAGTTTTACTATTAGTTTTAACGATTATTGTTTTAGGTCTTATTGCAGTAAATGTAAATGCTCAAGCACCTATTATTACAACACAACCAAATCAAATAATTAAATGTACTGGAAATACATCAAGTATGACAGTTGTAGCAACTGGGACCGAACCTCTCCACTATCAATGGTATCAGGATGGTGCTCCGGTAGGAACAGATTCCCCAACTCTTGATTTCCCCTCACTAGCACCTGCTGACGAAGGTACATACATTTGTAACGTGTCAAATGGAGAGGGAGATATTGACACAGATCCAAGAGATGTAATTGTTGTTGAGACTGCCCAATCTGTTACTGATGTGACAAGTGAAAACGACTTAGTTTGTATTGGTGCCGACAACATGATAGAAGTTACTTACGATGGAGAGTATGCTTCTGTTACGTGGTATGTTCTTAGTGATATTGTCTGATATACAACTCAAATACAAATAACAAATGCTCAACTTGAAGATGAAGGAGCATACTATTGCATGGTTACTAATGTTTGTGGTCAAGATATTTCAGAAACTGTAAGCATTGATATTGTTGAACCCGTTAATATTACAACTCAACCAGCAACACAAACAATATGCGAAGGTGAAGATGCTACTTTTAGTACAACTAGCGAAGGAGACTATATAAATTACTTATGGCTTGCTGATGAAAGTATGATGGTAGGAGAAACAGACCCATCATTAACGATTACAGCACCTTCTTATCCACACTCTATAGAGTATAAAATGGTTGCTTACAATGTATGTAATAACGATACAAGTAATGGAGTTTATGTAAATATCAACACTTTTCCTGAAATTACAGGACAACCAATTGACATGCAAGAATGTGATGGAAACGATGTTACCCTTTATGCATTTGCAACCGGAACTACTGAATCTTTCTATCAATGGTATGATGAAAATAATGATCCAATAACCGATGAAACTAACACAAGTTTAATAGTTGATCTTTTATCTAATGATACTGCTTACTATTACTGTGAGATTACCAATATTTGTGGAACAGTTTATACAGACACGTCTGAAGTAATTACTCTTATGCCTCCAATTGTTACACAACAACATGTTGGCGCAACATTATGTGTTGGAGACAATATCACCATTCAAGCTAAGGCAAGCGGAACCGATCCATTATCTTACCAATGGCTATTTGAAGGATCTGATGTTGTAGGTGGAAATATTTCTGGTGATGAATCTCAGAACATGACAATTACATCAATAACAGCAGGACAATCTGGAACTTATAAATGCCATATTAGTAATGTATGCGGATTTATTTTAACTGATGATGCAGAAGTTACTGTAAACACTCCTCCCCTTGTAAATTTACAACCAGAAGATATGGTTGTTTGTGAAGGTGAAAATTTGCTAATAGATATTGTTACCTCTGGCACAGAGCCAATAACTTACGAATGGTATTTAGAAGAAACTGCAACTTTATTGGCTGACACTGAAGATTATTCTACAGATTACGCAGATCCAACAGAAAGCGGTAGTTATTATTGCCTGCTAACCAACACATGTGCTGAAATATCAACAGACACAGTTGATGTGAGCATTCTAGCATTACCACAAATTACTACTCAACCCGAAGATGAGTCTGTATGTGTAGGGGAATATGCTTCAATGACAATCGAAGCAACAGGTGCGGAACCATTAGATTATTTATGGTATAGAAACGAATATTCTGTATCAGGCCAAACTAACAGCATGTTAGAATATCCGGCTGCCCAAGTTAATCAGACCGGCATATATTTTTGTAGAGTCTCAAACATTTGTGGTTATGAAGATTCTGAAACAGCTGAGCTAAGCATAGGAACAGAGCCTGCTATCACATGGAATCCAATAGATCAAACAATTTGTGAACACGACACTTTAAACTTGATTATGGATGCTCAGGGCGATAACTTTACTATTCAATGGTATATTAATGACTCTCCTTTACCTGGAGAAAATGACACTGTTCTGAACATTATAAATATTAGCTCAAGCATGCAAGGCGAATATCACTGTATAGCATATAATTCATGTGCTGTAGTTTCAACCGACACTGTAGATGTAGTTATTAATCCTGCCCCAATAATGACTTTAGGTGATGATATAGAACTTTGTGAAGGAATAGATACTGTTATCGGACCTGAAGGCAGCTATGTTCATTATAACTGGAACAATGGATTTAGCAATCAACCTACACTTGAAGTTCAGTTAGGTGGCACATTTATCCTTGAAGTTACCGGAGAAAATTCATGTAAGACAGTTGACACGTTAATTGTTGAGTTTCATCCATACCACGATATTCTTTTTGATTCAGAAAACATTGTAGCTTGCGGACCCTATACATTAGATGCCGGTGCAGGTGGCTACGAATATACCTGGAATACCTCTCCGCCACAAACAGAATCTTCAGTATATATTACTGAATCTGGGACATATGCAGTAACTGTCAGTGGTGACGACTTTGGTTGTACAACATCAGAGTCTGTTTTTGTAGATGTTAGAGAACCCATTGATATAGACCTTGGAGTTGACAAAACAGAACCTGTTAGCGGGTACGTCGATATAGGAATTGAAGCTTTATACAGTAATTACTTATGGAGTAACGGTTTTGAAGGACCTGTTCAATCAATATATGGCTCTACTTATGGAGTTGGCGATCATGAATTTTGGTTAACAGCTATTGCTGACAATGGTTGTACTGACACCGATACAATTATTGTTACTTTCTGGGATGACTCAGGAATATCTGATTATGAAAACGAGTCTTTTTTAAGTATCTACCCAAATCCATCTAATGGAATTATTACATTAACATCAGAAAACAAAACAATCGATAATGTTTCAGTATTTAATATTACCGGAGAACTATTAAAAACATTTGCAATAAAAAACAATGAAATGTCGTTAGACCTTAGTAATTTTGCAAAAGGTATTTATATTTTAAAAACAGAATGTGACAATATTATTATTACTAAAAAAATCCTAATTCAGTAAATGAAAAAAGAAACAAACATAAAGAGTAAAATCAGAGGTGCTTATATAACATCTCTAATAAGTATTTCTTTTGTTTTATTGTTATTAGGTATTGTAGGGCTTCTAATAATAAATGCACAGATTTTATCAAAATACGTCAAAGAAAATCTATGTTTTTCCTTAATAATAAAAAATGAAGTTAAAGAGCCAGATATTAAACAATATCAAAAGACCCTTGACACATATAGTTTTATAAAATCAACCGAGTATATTACTAAAGAAGAAGCTGCAGCTCAATTGCAAGAAGAACTTGGAGAAAATTTCCTCGAAACTTTAGGATACAACCCTTTATCTCCAACAATAAATGTTTATCTCAATGCTGAATATGCAAATCCTGATAGTATTCAAATGTTGGAGACATTCTTTTTAACAGACACCAATATGGTATCAGAAGTGTCATATCAACAAAATTTGGTTAGTCTTATAAATGACAATGTCAGGAAAATAAGTTTAATACTATTACTTTTTAGTGCTGCTTTATTTGTAATTTCTTTTGCTCTATTAAATAACACTATCAGATTAATGATTTACTCAAAAAGGTTTATTATTAATACAATGAAACTTGTGTGAGCAAAAAGAAATTTTATCAGAAAGCCTTTCTTGATAACAGGAGCTATGCAAGGATTATTTAGTGCTTTAATTGCGATTGCAGTTCTTTTTGTAATAGTTTACTTTATGAATAATCAGATTGGAGAAATGCTGAATTTAATTGACTGGCAAAACCTTGGCATTTTGTTTATTGTTGTTATAGTTTTAGGAGTATTCCTATCAGTCATTTCAACATTTTTCTCAATAAATAAATATTTACGTTTAAAATCAACAAATCTATATTACTAAAATGGATAAAGACACAAAAGAAATTCAAAACACTGAAGAACAAAATTCCGGTTTTGTGCTAGGTAAATTAAACTATATTTTAATCGCTGCAGGATTTGTCGTGATACTTATCGGTTACCTACTCCTATCTGGTGGTAAAAGTGAAGACCCAGCTGTATTTAATCCTGACATCTTTAATTTCAGACGTATTACGTTAGCACCAATAGTAATCCTTTTAGGATTTATAATTGAAATTTTTGCTATAGTCTGGAAACCTAAAAAATAATTTTCTATGGAATGGTTCGAAGCTTTAGTCCTTGGATTACTTCAAGGATTAACAGAGTTTTTACCTGTAAGTAGCAGTGCGCATCTTGAAATTGGAAAAGCACTATTCGACATTAAAGGCGAAGAGAATCTATATTTCTCAATCCTTGTTCATGGTGCAACAGTTTTAATTACCATAATAGTTTTTCGTAAAGAGATACTCAAGCTTATTCAAGGTGTATTTAAATTTAAATACAATGAAGAAACTCAATACATTGTAAAAATTGGCATATCAATGATTCCTGTAATGATTGTAGGTCTATTATTAAAAGATGAAATCAAAACCTTGTTCAGTGGAAGCAATCTTCTGTTTGTTGGAATGATGTTACTTGTAACAGCATTATTATTATCCTTTACTTATTTCTTTAAGAAAAATAATAATAAAACAATAAGTTATTTTGACTCATTTATCATTGGTATCGCCCAAGCATTTGCTGTTTTTCCGGGTATTTCAAGATCAGGAGCTACAATTGCAACAGGATTAATGCTTGGAAACAAAAAAGTTGAAGTTGCAAAATTTTCTTTCTTAATTGTATTAATCCCTATTCTTGGTGAGAACTTTCTTGATTTGATGGGAGGAGAATTTGTTTCTTCTGGCATTTCTGTTAGTTCAATGATAATAGGTTTTGTAAGTGCATTCTTAGCTGGTCTGTTTGCTTGTAAAATCATGCTTAATATTGTTAAAAAGTGTAAACTTATTTGGTTTGCATTGTATTGCGTAATTGCAGCTATGATTTCAATATTTATATTAAGCTAATGCCAGAAGTTTTCGATTATAACAGAACCCCTGATTTTGAAGCAGGAGAACTTATTCTTATTGATAAGCCTGCAACATGGTCTTCGTTCGACGTAGTCAATAAAATTAGATGGAAACTTCGACATATCACAGGAAACAAGAAAATAAAAGTCGGACATGCAGGTACGCTAGATCCTTTAGCAACCGGACTATTAATTATTTGTACGGGCAAAGCAACAAAAACTATTGAATCGATTCAAAACGAAGATAAGGTTTACGAAGCTACTTTTAGGTTAGGTGCAACAAGGCCATCTTTTGATATGGAAACAGAAATTGATAAAGAATATGACATATCAAATATTAGTGAAGAAGATATTGTTTCTGTTGCAAAATCATTTGAGGGAGAATTAACTCAAACTCAACCTGTTTATTCTGCTATACAGGTAAACGGTAAAAGAGCATATGAATATGCTAGAAAAGGTAAAGAAATTAAACTAAAATCACGCAAAATTATTATATCTAAAGTCGAAATTCAAAAAATTTTATTGCCCGATATTAGCCTCTTAATACATTGTAGCAAAGGTACTTACATAAGGTCACTCGCAGACGATTTTGGAAAAAGACTTGACAACGGGGCCTTTTTGTATTATCTTAGGCGAACTCAAAGCGGAGATTTTTCAATAAATAATGCACTAAAACTGGAAGAATTTATAGATTTCTTAAACAAAATGTAACTTTTTCAATTTTATTCAGTATAACAACGAGTTTAACATTTTACATATATATATTACAAGATGAAATTATCACAATTTGCGTATAATTTACCAGAGGAGTTGGTTGCTTTACATCCGGCAGAGAATAGAGATGAATCAAGACTATTAGTTTTCCATAAAAAAACAGGAGAAATTGAACACAAATTGTTCAAAGACGTTAAGGACTACTTTACTGATCAAGATATTATGATCTTCAACGATACTAAAGTATTCCCTGCAAGATTATATGGAAATAAAGAAAAAACCGGAGCTAGAATAGAAGTATTCTTACTTAGAGAATTAAATAAAGAGCAACGCCTATGGGACGTTCTTGTCGATCCTGCACGTAAAATTCGTATTGGCAATAAATTATACTTTGGAGAGAATGATGAGTTGGTAGCAGAGGTTATTGATAATACTACCTCAAGAGGAAGAACTCTCCGATTTTTAATAGACAATGAATATGATGAGTTTAAACAAACCTTATATTCATTAGGTCAGACTCCATTACCTACTCATATAATAAAGAGAGAAGTAACAGAAGAAGATCGTGAAAGATATCAAACCATCTTTGCTAAAAAAGAAGGAGCTGTTGCTGCCCCAACAGCAGGAATGCACTTTAGCCGCGAGCTACTTAAAAGACTCGAAATTATTGGTGTTGAATTTGGTTTTATAACTCTTCATGTCGGTCTGGGAAATTTCAGAAATGTTGATGTTGAGGATCTAACTAAACATAAAATGGATTCTGAAGAAATTCATATTAATGAAAAAGTCGCTAATATGATTAACGACGCAAAGGAAAATAAAAGACGTGTCTGCTCTGTTGGGACAACAGTACTACGTACACTTGAAAGTTCTGTAACAACAAGCGGTTATGTGAAACCTTTCGATGGATGGACAAACAAATTTATCTTTCCTCCATACGAAATAATGGTTCCTGACACACTTATTTCAAACTTCCATTTGCCAAAAACAACATTAATGATGACTGTTGCTGCTTTTGCAGGATATAATAATTTAATGCATGTTTATGATGTGGCAATAAAAGAGAAATATCGATTCGGAACTTACGGCGATGCTATGTTAATTATTGATTAATTATGCTACGACCATATTTTCAATTGAAATTATAGTCTTACCATAAAACTTTAGTAGCAAATTAGCTACACATAAAACATCTTTCTCGCAATAAGTACTTATTCTTGTAAGGTCGTTTTCTTTATAATATACATCATAAACCTGACTCCCATCAATATCATCCTTTGGTGTTGGAATATTAAAAAGGTCTGATAATAATGCCAAAGAAGTAAAGTTCTTATAATCTCCAAATTTCCATAAATCTAAAGTATCAATATGATTTACCTCCCAAGGCTTTTTACCTGCAATATCAATAGATGCTGGCAACTTTAGCCCATTCACCAACATTCTACGAGCAATATATGGAACATCAAATTCTTTAATATTGTGTCCGCATAATTGTTTTGCTCCGGTTTTATCCCATCCGTTTAACATATTTGCAAAGTCGACTAACAGAGCTTTCTCATCATCACTTGCAAAAGATTTAACTCTAATTTTATCTGTACCTAATATCAAACAAACTGAAATACAAATAATTCTACCAAATTCTGCATAAATTCCTGCACGCTGATACACATCTGCAGCTGTTTCATCATCAGCCCTAAAGTAAGATGATTTCTTATCCCAGTGTTTCTGGAAATTTTCAGAAACATTATTAAAATCAGGATGTTGAGGAACGGTTTCAATATCCAGAAACAGTACTTCATTAAAGTTGATTGGTTTCATATTATTATTTTGTTAGGTTTTGCTGTATAAATTTAGTCAATAAATTAATTGCCACATCATTATTACCACCCTGTGGAACAATAATATCTGCATATCTTTTTGTAGGTTCAATAAATTGTAAATGAGATGGTTTAACCGTTTTATCATATCTATCCAAAACATTGGTAACAGATCGACCTCTTTCAATAATATCCCTTTGAATCACTCTTGATAGTCTGTCATCAGCATCTGCACTAACAAAAACCTTTAAATCCATAAGATTTCTAAGAGCTTTATGTCCTAATATCAAAATTCCTTCGATAATAACAACCGGACTAGGCTGAATTAAAATAGAATCTTCACTCCTAACACATGTCAAGTATGAATATATTGGTTGATGAACTTCTTTTTGGCTCTTTAAATCATTAATGTGCTCTATTAGCAAAGGCCATTCAATCGCATCAGGATGGTCAAAGTTAATTTTTTGTCTTTCATCAAGTGGTAAATGACTATTATCCTTATAATATGAATCTTGAGGAATTACAGTTACACTACCTTTTGGAAGCTTCTTAATGATTTTACGAACAACTGTTGTCTTTCCGGAACCGGTTCCTCCGGCAATACCTACAATTAACATAGCGGTTTTATTTATAAAATTTTCCTATTTTTGACATTTAAAAATAATAAAAATATTTATAATATGCTATATCCTCTAAAATTCAAACCAATCTACAAATCAAAAGTCTGGGGCGGTGATAGAATTAAAAAGATAAAGAATGATAAAAACATTCCTGAGAAATGTGGAGAAAGCTGGGAGATATCAGGTGTTCAGAACGATATTTCAGTTGTCAGTAATGGCTTTCTTAAAGGTAATACTATCGAAGAGGTAATTGATATCTACATGAGTGAGATAGTCGGTGAAAAGGTATTTGAAAAATTCGGCTATGAATTTCCTATTCTAGTAAAAATAATTGAGGCTAAAGAAAATCTATCTGTCCAGGTACATCCAGATGATGCAATTGCAGAAGAAAGACACCATGCAAGAGGTAAATCAGAAATATGGTATATTCTGGATAGCGAAAAAGACGCAAAATTAATCTCCGGTTTTAATAAAGATACAAGCTTTAATAAAATGCTTAAAGCAATCGAAGAAAAAAAGTTAGAAAACATTTTAAACCAACCGGTAACAAAGCCTAGCGAGGTTTATTACATGCCTGCCGGACGAGTCCATAGCTTGGGACATGGGAATTTAATCCTCGAAATACAAGAAACATCTGATATTACTTACAGGATATATGATTATGGACGTACAGACAGAGAATTACACCTTAATTTGGCTGAGGAGGTTATTTATTATAAGAAAACAGAAGATTTTAAAACAGATTACGAGAGAAAGCCAGATAAATCAAATCAAATTATAAAAAATAAACATTTTACGATTAATTTTCTTCCTGTAATGAATAGTCTTGAAAAAGATTATTATAAACTAGACTCCTTCGTTGTTTATTATTGTATAAATGGAGAACTCATTATAAAATATGCCGATGACAATACTGTAATCAAAGCAGGAGAAACAATTTTATTACCTGCAAGTCTAAAAAATGTAGTTTTAATACCTAAAATATATACTGAATTAATTGAAGTATATTTAGAATTATAATTTTTTGTTTGTCAATTCACTAAATACTTCTTCAAGAGATTTCTCTTTCAATTGAAGACTGAGAACAACGTTATTCATTTGAACTGCTAAGTTAAAAAGATCCTGTCTAATATCTTTTTCAGATGAAAACTCTATAACAAATTTATTGTTTTCAAAACGAGCAACTTTTCTAACTCCATCAAGCTTCTCTATTCTCTCAGTATTTATACCGTCTTTAAATTCGACTAATATTGTTCCAGTATCTTCTTTACCTCTGGAATGCAAGCTTTGTGTGCTGTCATTTGCAACAATAGTCCCTTTATCGATTATAATAATTCTATCACATATTGCTTCAACCTCCTGCATAATATGAGTAGATAACATTACAGTCTTTTTCTTGCCAAGATTCTGTATCAGATTTCTAATCTCAACTATCTGGTTAGGATCCAATCCAGAAGTAGGTTCATCCAATATTAATATCTCAGGGTCATGAATTATTGCTTGAGCCAAACCAACTCTTTGTTTATATCCTTTCGAAAGAGCACCGATTCTTTTGTTAATTTCAGGTTCTAATCCCGTTAATTCAACAACTTCTTCGATTCGTTGAACTCTGTTATCAATTTTATAAATACCCGCGATAAAGTTTAGGAATTCGACAATATACATGTCTTGATAAAGTGGATTTTGCTCGGGTAAGTACCCTAATATTTTTCGTACTTCCATAGAGTTTTCCATCACATTCAGTCCATTCAGAAAAACATCCCCTTCAGTAGCAGGTATAAAACCGGTAATAATCTTCATCAAAGTAGATTTTCCTGCACCATTTGGACCTAAAAAACCTATTATCTCTCCTGAATCTATATCAAAACTCACATTATCAAGAGCTTTTTGTTTTCCAAACAGTTTCGTTACATTCTGAATCTTTATTGACATACGGTACGATTTTTGATAATCATTTAAGATACAAAAATAATAAAATTTAACCCGATTTTATTATTCTAGTTTAGAATTGTTATAAATTAACCTTGAGATACCTATTAATAATAGCATCTTAACAACTTTTAATAAAATTTTGCGTCAAATTAATAAAGGCATAAGTTCTATCTATAAACAAATTTTACGAATCATGGAAAAAGAATTACACTTATCGGGGAAAAGTGATAATTATTCCGAAAGATATTTGAATCGGACAAGTTTAATCCAATCGATATTATTATCGTCTATATTCTTTCTGATTTTATTTTTACCACTTAAAGGTTTTTCACAAAGTGGGCTGTGTGATCCAACAGTACCATTTCATGTTTGTGATTTATCATCAGCACCGGATGCGACATGGACTTCCCCCGTTATTGTCCGTCAAGATCATTGCTGTGGAACATCAAACCCCGACAGATGCCTTGAGTTTGAAATTACTTTACACCCCGACGCTATAGCAATAAATTTTGATATTGCATCTGGTGCTGTTCCTCCGGGAGCAATGTTTTACCAGATAGATTGCGGTCCTCCTGTTGCAGTTGGAACTCCAATTTGTGTTTCAGGAGTTGGACCTCATACATTAACATTTTGTAAGCCTGGTAACAACGCAAATACATACGCAGTTACATCTGTACCGTACCCTAGCATGACAGACACTGTGCATGCAACTGAAAACTGCCCTGCCCCAATTACTATTGAAGGTCTGGATCCTGCTACAATTACAATTTCTGATATTACAGGCGGTGGGGCATATCTGTCTTACTTAAGCTGCACAGACTGTGCAAACCCGACTATAACTCCATCAGGAGCTTTTCCTGCTTTTGTCGATTATGAAGTTTGTGGCGACCCTATAGGTTCTGCTTGTTTGGGTGGCACAACATGGTGCGATACGATTAGGGCATATTTTTATGATACTCTAAATGTTACAATAAATCCAAACCCGGCATCATACTGTATTACGGATGGTGGTGTTTGGTTATACTCAACTATTGTCAATGGCGTCCCACCCTATGTTTATGAGTGGTATGACCAAGCCGACGGTGGTGGTAATCTTCTAACGACAGCTGACGATTATTATGCTACAAGTTCGGGATCATATTATTTTGTAGTTTATGATTCATTATACCCACAATGTGGACCTGTAATTGTTAATGTTCCTGTTACAGAAGATGCAGAAGTTGATGCAACTATTACTCCATTTGGTCCATTATGTGAAAGTGATGCATCTGTGCTATTAAATGCCGTTTCATCAGGAGGAGTGTGGTCCGGTCCTGGTGTTGGTTTAGGTTTTGGAGGAGCATCATTTAATCCTGCTATTGCAGGCCCTGGCGATCACACAATACAATATTCAGTAACAAATGGAGCTTGCTCGGATGTTGATACATATATTGTCCATGTTGACGCTGATGTCGACGCTACTATAACTCCTGTAGGACCTTTCTGTGAGGTTGATGCTGCTGTTGCTCTTAATGCTGTATCTCCGGGTGGTGCTTGGTCTGGAACCGGTGTAGTTGGAAACAATTTTGATCCTGCTACTGCTGGTCCTGGTGATCATATTATTCAATACGATGTGGTTAATGGTGCTTGCTCTGATTCTGATACTGAGACTATTCACGTTGATTCAGATGTAGATGCTACAATAACTCCTGTTGGGCCTTTCTGTGAAGTGGATGCTGCTGTTGCTCTTAATGCTGTATCTCCGGGTGGTGCTTGGTCTGGAACCGGTGTAGTTGGAAACAATTTTGATCCTGCGACTGCTGGTCCTGGTGATCATATAATACAATATGATGTGGTTAATGGCGCATGTTCTGATTCTGATACTGAAACTATACATGTTGACTCAGATGTCGACGCTACAATAACTCCTGTAGGGCCTTTCTGTGAAGTAGATGCTGCAGTAGCT
>PKTB01000019.1:0-426 GCA_002869385.1 Marinilabiliales bacterium | reverse complement strand
CAATACGATGTGGTTAATGGTGCTTGCTCTGATTCTGATACGGAAACTATTCACGTTGATGCAGACGTTGATGCTACTATAACTCCTATTGGTCCGTTCTGTGAAGTGGATGCTGCTGTAGCTCTTACAGCCGTTTCTCCTGGTGGTGCATGGTCTGGAACTGGTGTTGTTGGAAATACTTTTGACCCAACTGTTGCTGGACCTGGTGATCATATTATTCAATACGATGTGGTTAATGGTGCTTGTTCTGATTCTGATACTGAAACTATTCACGTTGATTCAGATGTAGATGCTACAATAACTCCTGTTGGGCCTTTCTGTGAAGTAGATGCTGCTGTTGCTCTTAATGCTGTATCTCCGGGTGGTGCTTGGTCTGGAACCGGTGTAGTTGGAAACAATTTTGATCCTGCTACTGCTGGTCCTGGT
>PKTB01000007.1 GCA_002869385.1 Marinilabiliales bacterium | reverse complement strand
ATAGACTGATAAGGAATAAGTTTTAATATTCTCCCGATATATGAAGCATTTCAAAATTACAATATTATTTATAATAATTTCACAACTGGTTTCTGCACAGGTTGTATTTAACAAAATTATTGAAGATACCGTAGCAAATATCACAAGTAGTGTTATCACACTTGATACAGGGTATGTCTATATTACAGGCACAAACAACGGAGCTCTTAAGCGGTGTTTTGCCCTCACCTACGTAGATATTAACGGCAACAAAATTTGGAAAAAAGAATTCGGTGATAATACTCTTGAATTTTGGGAAGGCTGGTCAAATAATTTTAAAAAATATCCTGACAACTCAATATGTTTGGCAGGATCAGTATTAAATGAAACAGAAGGTAAACGCGGGATACATATAACGGAATTTGACAGTGTCCTTAATATAAAATCTCAGAATATTACTTTTTATGATACTGTTTATAAAAAAGCTTATCACTGTTTTAAGTCTAGCGACAATAATTATTATATAACTGGATCAACATACGATTATATAAGCGAGAAATACCGTTCATATTTACTTAAAGCTAACAGCTCGGGTGATTATTTATGGCACGAACTGCTGGGGAGCAATGTATATGAATATGGAAGTTATATAATGCAAACATCTGACAGTAGTATTATTACTGCCGGAACTTCATGGATAGAAAACGTAAACAATACCAGATGGTATCTTGTCAGTAGCGATACAGCAGGCAATGTATACTGGGAACGCTATTATGGTAAGGAGAATTACAACAATGGTTATGTTTCAGCACTTGTTGAAACAAATGACTCAAATATTCTCGCTTGTGGTAGTTACCCCGTTGCAAAATATGGTAGTGGCTCTGGAGAGTATCTCTGGGATGGTTGTCTTAGAAAAATTGACCAAAACGGGGAACTTTTGTGGGAAAAGTTATACCGGAATTATTCTTGCTATCCTGGTGGTGATGGAATCACCTTAAGTTCTTCAATAGGATCAATAATTCAGCTTGATAATAATGATTTTGTTTTCATAGGTTCTTCATATTGGTATTATTCCCGGCACAGGGGATTTATGATGAAAACAGATTCTGTAGGCAATGTTAAATGGCATATGTATTATTATGCTGTTTCTGACGTATCAAGATGGCAGTATTTTTCTTCTTTTAAACCAACAACTGATAACGGTTTTATTATTGCTGGATATGGTAATGATTATAGCAATATTGGTTACGACCCTCCCCAACAAGCATGGCTGGTAAAAACCGATAGTCTTGGTATGGATGGTTTATGCAATGTTGAACCAGATGAGTTAAATATTGATATTGAAATACCGGAGATCCCTGATGGAATATGTATGAATGATACTTTAGATGTTTATATCTATATTTCAGGTAAGTCTGCGCCTTATACCATTGAGTTCAGTACAGGGCAAATANCTTACGGATATCAATCTTGAATGGGGTGGCGAAACATATTTTGAGGAAACAATAACAGAAGCAACTATAAGTAACCATGAATGGGGGCAGTGTATTGCAAAACCCGTTGATTTCTACACACCCACAACATGGGGCCCTCAAACACTTTATATTACCGTTACCGATGCTTACGGTGAAACAAAAACCATCACAAAAGAAATATTTGCAGTTGAGTGTTCTACCTATAATGATATATCTGAACACNTTCTTAATATCGAGATCCCGGAAGATGCTAATTTTGAAAATGCTGAAATATACGACAGTAAGGGGCAAATGATCATCCGCAGTGAACTCTCCGGTGGCAGCAACAACATTGATGTACGAGGTCTCCAGCCAGGTACTTACGTAATAAAATTAAGCGATAGTAAAGGAAATATTAGAAGTGAATATTTCGAGAAAATTGAATAAACTTAATAGACTGATAAGGAATAGGTTTTAATATTCTCCCGATATATGAAGCATTTCAAAATTACTCTACTCTCTTAAAACGTTCTATAATTTGAGCGATTAGTATTTTTATTGAAGTTCAACCACATGTAGAAGCAGTACAGTTGAGATTGGCGGGAGTACCTTTGTTGTTGCTGATTTTTTAAAATAGAAGTTTGACAACCCGTTACTTTTTTATAAATTGCAAACTTAGTTTTCATATGAAAACCTAAACAAAACCATGTAAAGTAATAAGTATTTAATTTTGCCCTAATTGACCAAGATGAAAAAAATTACAATTTTATATTTAGTGCTTTTGATTTTCATGATAATATCATGTGGAGATCAAGTAAATGATTCAAATTCTGAAAGTGGGAATAGAAAAACAGACCAATCTGATACTAAAATAGAAGATAATTTACTAACAAATGAAGATTTAGACAGTTTAAATTCAGTTGATTTATTACTCTTAAGAAATGATATATTTGCAAAACACGGATATAGTTTTAAAACCAAGCCATTAAGAGATTATTATTCACAATTTGAGTGGTACAATCCGGAATATGACAATGTTGACAGCCTACTTACAGAAGAAGATCAAAAGAATCTTAAATTAATTCAGGAATATGAGGAGCATTTCAAAAGTAAAGAAGCTGATTTTAAAAAATTGTTGAGCCAATTCTATCAGGCAGAAGATAATACATTTGAGATTTTTCGGGATTTTGAAGACAATTACTCTTTTTTTGAATGAGAAATTACTGATGCCTTCCTAACAGAATTCTTTAATATAAACGTAGACAAATTTGGTAAAGATTGTGGTTTTCTAAGATTATTCCCGATATTAAAGTTTAATGTACCGAATAGTTATAATATTGCAGTAGTTACCGGAGCCTGGACTTGCCCGACTCCCGCTGTTTATTGCGAATACGGATTATGGGTTTTTGATCCATATGGCAACATAATTGACTTTAACGAAATAGGCTACGCCAGAGGTGGAGGTGGTGAGCTTTACAATGCCTCATCTTTATTTAAAGATGATATATTTATAAAAACTCTTACATTTACTTATGATGATTATGAGGCTGAGACAATTGTAAATGAAACAACAAAATATGAAATTAGCTTTGAGCCAATTACATCTAAAATTATTGAAACTGAACTATAGCTATTCTTTTTCTAACTCATGCTCAGCATAATTATATCCTGCTTTATCGTATCTGGTAAACATGAACTGTAATTTTTGTTTAAAAGCTGAATAGTCATTATCTCTGTTTGTTGTCCATGCAACTTCTGACATTGCAGCCATACGAGGTAAAACCATATATTGAATATGAGGTAAATCAAGAATATACTCTGTCCAGACATTTGCCTGAACTCCTATAATATGTTGGGCTTCTTCTTCACTTAAACTCTCAGGAACAGGGTTCAAGCCATAAATTTTCTCGCAATTTGTAAAACCACCTATAGCAAAAGGTTCGTTTTCCTGATCTTCTGACTGATAATGATCAAAGTAGCAATATCCTCCGGGCGTCATTATTGCATCATGATGCTGTTGAGCTGCAGCGATTCCTCCTTCCTCACCTCTCCATGACATAACAGTTGCATTTGGAGCCAAGCCTCCTTCAAGAATTTCATCCCAGCCTATAATCTCTTTACCTTTTGAGTTAATATATTTTTCCATTCTCTGAACAAAATAGCTTTGTAATTCATGTTCATCATACAATCCCTCATCTATCATCCTTTGTTGACATTTAGGACAAGTTTCCCATCTGGTTTTCGGACATTCATCACCACCTATGTGAATATAGGGAGAGTTAGGGAACATATCACAAACCTCATCAATTACAGTCTCCAAAAACAAAAAAGTTTGCTCATTCCCCGCGCAATACACATCATCAAAAACACCCCATGTCTTACCAACTTCGTAAGGACCACCTGTGCATCCAAGTTCAGGATAGGCTGCTAATGCAGCCAAAGAGTGACCAGGCATTTCTATTTCAGGAATTACAGTTATAAATCTATCTTCTGCATATTTAACAATTTCTTTTATTTCTTCCTGTGTATAATAACCTCCATATTGAATTCCGTCATATTCGCCCCAATTCTTTTTAACCACAGTTTCATCTCTCTGAGAACCAATTTCAGTTAATTTTGGAAAAGCTTTAATCTCTATTCTCCATCCCTGATCCTCGGTTAAATGCCAGTGAAAAGTGTTAAACTTATGCATTGCCAACATATCAATATAAGTTTTAACCTCCCCAACTGTAAAAAAATGCCTGCAAACATCAAGGTGCATTCCCCTATATTTAAATCGAGGTTCATCTTCAATTTTCATATATGATAATTGTACACTTTTGGGTCTCTCGCCTGCCTCTAACTCTGGTGGTAATATCTGACGTAGCGTTTGAACACCCCAAAATGCACCTTTATATGTAGGAGAAGTAATCCTTATTCCCTCTTCCGATATATCAAGTGTATATGATTCATCGTTTCCTTCACCATTCTTCTCAATAATAATATTCACACCTTCCTTATTTACTTCATCTACTAATTTGATATTTAAAGGTTTTAAATATTTTAAAACAAAATCTTTAATCCTATTTGCATCTTGAGAATTGTCATTTAAAACAAGAAATAACTTATCTTTGATTTCGATTCCACCCTCTTTTACCTCAAGACTAGCAGGTTTTGGGATAATATTATTCTCAAAATCATAGTTTTGATTATTTTTGCATGAAAGCAATAAAAAAAACACTACGATCAAAGGAAAAATGTATTTACGCATATGAATAAGTTTAAAAGATCATTTGTCTCAAAAATAATAATTATCCTTTCTATTTTATCATTAAACCTGTTATTTTCATGTAATCAAAAATCAACTCGTAAAATAATACAGCTCAATGATGGATGGGAGTTCTATTACGCACCAGAGGACAAGTGGTATCCTGCTCATGTTCCAGGAAACATTCATACTGATTTATATCAGGCCGGATTAATTGATAATCCATTCTTGGGAAACAATGCAGACAGCTTAAACTGGATATCCCAAACAAAATGGCAATATCGGAAAGATTTCACTATTGCAAAATTGTTCTATAACCGTAACCTTGAGTTAGTTTTTGATGGCTTAGATACCTACTGCGATATTATTTTAAACGGCGATACAATAGGTAATACATATAATATGTACCGTCAATGGGTTTTCCCTATTGATGATTCAGTTAAAAAGGAAAACAACCATCTTGAACTTGTTTTTTATCCGACAGATTCTATAAATAGAGTTTATGCAGACACTAAAGGGTATGCAATTACTGACGATAGAGTTTTTACCAGAAAAGCTCCTTACCATTATGGTTGGGATTGGGCGCCTGAATTAAATAGCTGTGGTATTTACAAATCTGTTTATATAAATTCGTGGGAAAAATTAATAATTTCAAATATCAGTTTGGAACAAAAATATATTTGCGATACCATGGCAACATTAGTTGCAAATATCGAACTGGAATCTGAGAATTATTATAACGGAAATGTAATCATCTATAGCCCAACTCATGAATTTGACACATTAGAAACAAAACTTGAAATTTTTGAAGGTAAACAAACATATACTGTGGAATTTGGAATCAGAGATCCTCAACTTTGGTGGTGTAATGGTATGGGTGAAGCAAAAATGTATGATATTGTAGTTGAAGTAAGCACAAAATTCAGAGTCGAAAAGCAAGAGTTGAAGACCGGTTTACGCACAATTGATTTAATTACTTCGACCGATCCATCAGGACAACAGTTTACATTTGTTTTAAATGGAATTCCGGTATTTGCAAGAGGTGCCAATTGGGTACCTGCAGAATATTTCAATGGTAGCAACACAAGCGAAAATTATTATGAATTTTTAAGTCTGGCAAAAGATGCTAACTTTAATATGCTAAGAGTTTGGGGTGGAGGAATTTACGAAAATGATGATTTTTACAATATCTGTGATTCTCTCGGAATAATGGTTTGGCAAGACTTTATGTTTTCATGTGCAATGTATCCTCTCGATGAAAAACAAATTGAAAATATTACAGAAGAAGTAAAATATCAGGTGAAACGACTAAACAATCATCCGGCAATTGTTATGTGGTGCGGAAATAACGAGATAAGTAATGCATGGTTCGATTGGGAATGGCAAGATCAATATAATATCAGTACAGAAGATTCACTTGAGATTTGGAACGATTACGACAATTTATTTCATAGAATAATCCCTAAAACAATTGCTGAAATTGATAAGTCACGTAAATACATCCCATCTTCACCATTTTATGGCTGGGGGCATAAGGAATCAATTACTCATGGTGACAATCACTACTGGGGAGTTTGGTGGGGGATGCTTGATTTTGAAGAATACTGGAATAATACTGGAAGGTTTATGAGCGAATATGGATTCCAGGGAATCCCAAATATGAAGAGTCTTAAAAAGTTTATTCCTGCCGACTCTCTGTTTTTATACTCAGAAAGTCTAAAATCGCATCAAAAACATCCTTTCGGATTTGAGGCAATACAAAAATACATGGAAAATTACTATCCAGTACCAAAAGATTTTGGTGACTATGTATATATAAGTCAAATAATGCAAGCCGAAGGTTTACAGGAAGCTTTTGATGCCCATATTTCTTCTCGCCCTTATTGTATGGGTAGTTTGTTCTGGCAATTTAATGATTGTTGGCCATCAATTTCGTGGTCAGCAGTGGATTATTACAAAAATCCAAAAGCGCTTTACTATTTTGCTAAAAGATCATTTGAAAATATTCATGCAACAATGAAAAATGAAGAGGGTAAAATAACATTCTCTATTACCAACCATAACAATATAACAATAAATACTAAAGTTGTTTGTAATGTTAAAGATTTTGATGGTAAGCTTATACACGCTGATAGTCTAAATGTTATGCTCGACTTATTAATAACAACAGATATCGGTTTTTATCACACTCCTGATTCTGTTTTCTTAAACAACCAAAATAATTCTTTTGTTGAAATAAGTATAGAAAATTTTGAAACAGAGAAAGTGATTTACAAAAGAAATTTTGTTGTGGGTAAACCAAAGAATCTTCAACTAAATAAGTCAGATTTTCATTTTAATATCCAAAAAAAGAAAACAAGTTGGGAGGTTACATTAAAATCCAAAAACTACGTCTATAATTTATTCTTATATTCTGAGAACAACAACGGCAGGTTCTCAGACAATTATTTTGATTTGATTCCGGGAGAGAAAAAAGTTGTAAATTTCTATCCTGAGAAAAATAATAATGAAATGAATCTGAAGTTCAAATCTCTTAATAACATTATAGACCAAACTCAAGAAGAAAATATAATAGACTCATTACCAGCAGGTTCAACGTTTCCCGAAATATTCCCTGAATAAACTACTACAAGATTAAAAATAAATAGGTATTTGCTTTATCATATAGAATATTTACATATATTTACAGGGAAAAATATTAATATCTATTAAAATGATTCCAAATTTTGATGCAGTAGTTTTTGATCTTGACGGAGTAATCACTGATACTGCTACAATTCATTCACGCGCATGGAAACAAACTTTCGATGGAGTGTTAAAACACTACTGCAATCTGTATGATAAAAAATATGTTGCATTTGACATTGAAAATGATTACTTGAAATTTGTAGATGGAAAACATCGTTATGATGGCGTCGAATCATTTTTAAATTCTCGTAAGATAATTCTTCCTTATGGTAATTCAGAAGACACTACAGATATGTGGACAGTTTGTGGAATTGGTAATAAGAAGAATGAAATATTTAACCAAATCCTATTAGATGAAGGTGCATATGTTTTTAAATCAAGTTTAGATCTAATACATAGTCTGCTTGAAAATGACATTAAGGTTGGAGTTGCTTCTTCAAGTAAGAACTGTATTCCAATTTTAAAAAGAGCCGGAATAGATAATCTCTTTGAAGTATTTATCGATGGCGTGGCTTCAGTTGAAAGGAAACTCAAAGGCAAACCTTCTCCGGACATCTTCATTACAGCATGTAACGATATGGGAGTATCAATCGACAGGTCAGTTGTTATTGAAGATGCCAATAGCGGTGTTGCTGCAGGAAAAGACGGCAATTTTGGTTTAGTTGTTGGTATTGCTCGTCATAATAATCAAACAGAATTAAAGGTTAATGGTGCTGATATTGTTGTTAAAGATTTGGCAGAAATTAATATTAAAGATATTGAAACATGGTTTGCAGCGGGGATACATGAAGATTCATGGTGTTTAAAGTATGCTGACCATAATCCTGAAAATGAAAAAAGCAGAGAAGCATTATTAAGTGTTGGTAATGGTTACTTTGCAAGCAGAGGATGTTTCTGCGAAGAAAAAGCTTCAGAATATCATTACCCTGCAACATATATGGCTGGTGTATATAACAAGCTTGAATCAAAAATTAAAGGTGAAAGTATCTTCAATGAAGATCTCGTTAATTGTCCAAACTGGCTATTTACAAGTTTTAAAATTGATGATGGTGATTGGTGCAATAGATCTAATTGTAAAATCATAGATATAGAAAGAACTCTTGATATTAAGAAAGGGCTTCTTTCAGGTTGGGCGCTTGTCGAAGACAAACAAGGCCTAATCACCATGATTGAATCTGTCAGAGTAATTAGTATGGCGAATAAACATCTTGCTGCACTTGAATACAGTGTCACACCAATGAACTACTCTGGTATTATCACAATAAAATCTGGATTAGACGGAAATATTATCAACGCAGGAGTTAACAGGTATAAAGACCTAAATCAACAGCATTTAAGTAAAGCAAAAACAAAAAATGAGGGTAACAAGATAAGTTTAGCTGTAAAAACTGTAGAGTCTGATATTGAAATAAATATTTCCTCATATTTAGATACAAATCTAAAACCTAAAAAGACTATAGAGGAAACAGATTCCGAGATTAATATACTTTACTCAAGTGAAATAAAACAAAATCAGGAGTTTGTCCTTTATAAAACAGTAGCATATTCAAAGAATAATGATGTAGATGTAGATCAAATACTAAAAAAAGAAACCAAATTTAGTTATATACTCAAAGAGTCTATTTCAGCATGGGATAAAATCTGGAAAGAATCTGATATTATTATCAATGGCGACCGTATGGTCCAAAAATTAGTTAGACTACATATGTATCATATGTTTGTATCATACTCCGAACATAATATTGGTTCAGATACCAGCATAGGTGCAAGAGGTCTACATGGAGAAGCATATCGTGGTCATATATTCTGGGATGAGCTGTTTATTGCTCCATTTTTCAACCTAAATTATCCGGAAATCACAAAGTCAATGTTGATGTATCGCTACAAGAGGTTGAATGCTGCAAAAAAATATGCCTCGGATAACAATTATTTAGGTGCAATGTTCCCTTGGCAAAGTGGAAGGACAGGTAATGAAGAAACTCAAGAATTACATTTGAATCCTGAATCAGGTATTTGGGGGCCAGACTACAGTAGAAATCAAAGACATGTTTCTTTAGCAATTGCATATAATATAATCAGACATTTTCAGGCAACTGACGACAAAGAATTTATGAAAAGTCATGCATATGAAATGCTGATAGAAATTTCAAGATTCTTTACTTCTGCATGCAAATATTCAGCATCAGATTTCAGATATCATACAGAAAATATGATGGGGCCTGATGAATTTCATGAAAAAAGTGAAGATGCAAATGAAAAAGGCGGCTTAACTGATAACGCTTACACAAATATTATGCTCGCCTGGGTTCTTAGAAATGTGGTTAACATTTACTATAAGCAAAATTATTTGTTCGAAAATTCACAAATCCTACCTAAAGAAAAAGAAATTCTTAAATGGAAAGACATTAGTGAAAACCTTGCCTTAAATATAAATGAAGACGGTATTATTGAACAATTTAAAGGTTATTTCAATCTAAAAGAACTCGATTGGGTCGAATACAGAAAGAAATATGAAAACATTTCAAGACTTGACAGAATTCTAAAAGCTGAAGGCAAGTCTCCCGACGAATATAAATTATCAAAACAAGCAGATACTCTTATGGTATTCTATAACCTAACTGACAAAGAAGTTAATGAGACTCTTGCCGGAATGGGTTATAATTTGCCAAAAAACTATAAAACTAAAAACTTCTACTACTATATAAGCAGAACAAGCCATGGAAGTAGTCTAAGTAAAATAGTACATGCTTTTCTAGCAAGCAAATGGGAAATATATGATCTAGCAGATAAACTATTCAACGAAGCTCTAATAAGCGACTACTCCGATGTTCAAGGTGGAACAACCGGAGAAGGAATCCATACAGGTGTTATGGCCTCCAGTGTTATGCACGTTTTAAATTCTTACGCAGGCATAGACTTTAGAGATAAAGTTTTAAGTATTTCTCCAAAAATGCCAAAACATTGGCAACGATGTTCATTTAACTTTACTTTCAGAGATATTAAGTACAACATGATAATAAATCATGATTCATTTAACATTAAAACTTCTAATGATGTCGGTTTAAGAATTTTTAATGCACCGTGCATAATCGAAAAAGACGAATGGTGGAATATAGATTTATAAAAAAAAGCCTGAAGTAATTCAGGCTCAAGTTAAAAAATAAACTCATCTATTCAATTATTAATTTATAAGATATCCCATTATATGTAAGAATGTAAATGCCGGATGTGATGTCTTTTAAATCTATCTTACCTTTTTGATTGGCATTTTCTTTCAAAACTAGTTTACCGCAAGAATCATAAATATAAATATCTTTAGTATTGCCCATATCAACAATACTGTAATGTAATACGTCATTTACTTGATTTGGATAAAAAGAAATGTCATTATTAATTAGCGTATTAAGCATAACTGATTCGTCTACTGTAACAATTGCACTTACTTGAAGAGGTGTTGCAGGATCTGTTTGAGAAACACATTGTGGTAGCATAAATATACCTGTTGCATTATAATCACCTGTAACAGTTTGATTATAAGATGATATACTCCAATCTAAAGGAACAATTTGTTCTACACCATAAATATCACTAATTGTGATATCTTGAGCTAATTCTTGTATTGCATCTATTTCTGTTGTATTATAAGGCACAACTACATTTTCAACATTACTATAAATATCAATACCCTCAATTTCAGCATCATGCAAATCGCACAAACGTTCACTTGTAACATCAGTTGTTGTTTCAAGATAACATAGAAATTCTGACATAGAATTTTCGTTTTCTTTAAGGTAATAATCAAGATATGGCATAATAATGTCTAATACTGTATTATTTTGTTCCTCCCGCGAAATAGTAAAATCTCCGGAACAATTTCCTCCCAACCAACCTTCGGCAGTTTCACATGTGCCATCACTTGATGCCATATAACAATGCCCACCTCCAACAATATTTACATAAGTCTTACAATTTAAATTAGTAAGCAATTCATAAGTCACGTATTTTCCATACCCATCCTCAACAACACAATCGAACTCAGCATCAACAACCAAGCTCGGAACTGTAATATTTGGCATACTGTTATTTATTACATCATAACCATTGCCATCATATGGCCATGGAGGATCACTTAATGCTGCACAAAGGGTAATAATAGTTGTAACCTCTGTATTATTTGATGCAGCAATTAATGTCCCTTTACCACCTAAAGAATGTCCCATTATTGCAGTTTTATCAGTAACGTGACCATAAAAAAATGAAGTTGCATTTGTATTTTCTGCTTTAATTACAAGATTTAGATATTGTAAATCCAGTCCAAAATCTTCATGATCGGGAGCTCCTAAGGGGGGACTATCTCCTTCGGTAGTTGGAAATAAAACAATATATCCGCTACTTGCAAGCTCTTCTGTAATATAATCATATAATACCTCATCTGACATTGCAGTACCATGTCCAAATATTACAGCAGGAAATGTACCAGAGGAAATATCCGCATCTTCACCACCAATTTCACTAGGATAATAAACAGTGGTCGAAATATCTCTGTCCCTAGACTCATCATAAAAACTCATATATTGAAATCCAACCATGTATTGAGCACTTAGTGAGATTGATAAAATCCCAAAAACTAGGATTAATAACATGTTTTTCATCGTCGGTTAAGTTTAATTCTTTTCAAATTTCGGAATTTTTCCTTTATAATCTTACAAAACACCCACTAATATTGTAAATTGAAATGTAAAATAATACATAGTTTGAATTTTTTACCGTTTTGTTCAATTTTTTTATATACAAATTCTTTTTTAATATCTAGCCATTAGACTATAATTTGATTATATTTGTATAATTAACCAATTAAAAATATTTATTATGAGAAAAATTATACTATTATTTAGTGATTTAGCTTTTGTATTTGCAGCTAGTGCACAAACTGTATTATTCGAAGACAATTTCGATTCATACACAGCTGGTGAAACAGTAACATCACAATCTACAGGTTGGTTTGCTTGGACAGGGAGTGCTTCTGAAGAAGCTTATGTAAGTGATGAGCAAGCTTATAGTGCTGCAAACTCAATGAAGATTGTTGCTAACAATGACATGGTTTTAGACCTCGGGAATAAAACTAGTGGTGTTTACCAAGTTGAATTTTATTACTATGTTGCCAGTGGCAGTGAAGGTTACTTCAACATTGAACACATTTTTGGTAGTGAATGGGCATTTTCATGCGAATTTGCTGCTGGAACTATGACTCTTAATAATGATGAAGCTACACCTCCTACTTATGCTTACACAGAAGACGCATGGTTGTATTTTGACATCAACATTGATTTAGGCAATGATTTAATTACATTAAGTTTAGATGAAACAGAACTTACTTCATGGACTTTTAGCGAAGAAGAAGGTGGTGGTGCAGGAACAAACCAACTAGGATGTATTAATTTCTATGGCCCAGCAGGTAACACTTATTACGTAGATGATTTTGTTTATACAGAAATTGAAAGTGGAATGATTCCTCCAACAATTAACGTAACAACTGCATCTATTACTACAGCAACTGGAGACGATGAAACTGCTTCTTTTGGAAATACTGGTGAAGAAGAAATGACTTTTGTTGCTTACCCTATTTTTGATGACAACTGGTCAACTAAAAATGGCACAAAAGACGGTGTTATTAATGTTGATGGTGATAATTCAGGTAATGCAGTTGGTTGGGCAGATGAAATAACTGCTTATATTGCAACTCGTTTTTCACCTGAAGTTGTAAGACCATTTATGGGACAAGAAATCACCTCAGTTGATATTTATATAGGGGATGCTCCTACTGGTGATATTACTGTTTACGTTTGGGACAAAGATGGGTTTATAATACCTGGAACTACAAACATTTTATACCAAGTAACACATACTCCTACTGCTGCTTCTTGGAACACAATAACACTAAACACTCCTATTCTGTTAACCGGTGATGAAATATGGGTTGGATATTACTTAACTGCACCACTTGACAGCTACTGTGTTGGTATAGATGATGTAACAACAATTGCTGAAACAAATTATATTAAATCAGGACCAGTATGGTCAGAATTTGGTGGCATAAGCGGTTCTGGAAACTGGAATATCAGAGCTAATGTAACAGGTTCAAGCTGGCCAGAATGGATGAGTGTTGCTCCTGCTGCTGGAACAGTTGCCGCTGCCGGTAATCAAGATTTAACTGTAAGTTTTGATGCAACAGGTTTAGTTGATGGTGAATATACTGGAGCAATTATGGTTGGTTGTGATGACTCTGAATCAGAGTGGAATGAAATTCCAGTTACTTATACTGTAATTGTTGGAATTGATGATATTGTAAAAACTATCGCAACTTATCCAAACCCAACTACAGATATCTACAATGTAGAAACTACCTCAATTATTAATAATATTGAAATATATAATACTGCTGGTCAATTAGTAAACAGAATTAATGTTAATGATGCAAAATGCACTTTAGATTTATCTGAATACAACGGAGTATTCATTATCAATATAAATACAGTTGACGGACAAGTAACTAGAAAAGTAATTGTCGAATAACAAAGAATAAAACATTTTAAGAAACTGCGCATATTATTGCGCAGTTTTTTTTTATCTTCGCTTGTATATCATAATTTTATTAAATATGCTCGGAGATGTTTTATTAATTGCAGATAAACATAGAAGTGCTGCAAAAGAAATCGTTAGCGAAATACTTAAAATAGCAAAACCAAAAATCATTATTTGTGTATCAGGCGAGTCAGGAAGTGGAAAGACAGAATTATCACATTGCATTGGTAAAGAATTAGTAAAAAATCACAATATTCCTACTAAAATAATACACTCTGATAATTATTATAGTACACATCCAAAAATACGCAATAAGTGGAGACTTGAAAACGGTCTTGATAAAGTTGGAATAAACGAAATAGATTGGAAAAATCTTATAAAGAATGTTCATGACTTTTTAGAAAACAAAATTTCACAAATGCCTTGTGTTGATTTAGTACCTGATGAAGTAGATATGCTAACAACAGATTTCAGTAAGATTAAAATACTTATTGTAGACGGTTTATATGCAATTAATTTGCCATCTGACTTAAGTATTTATATTGACCTCACCTACCATGAAACTAAAAAAGCACAGGCAGACAGAGGAAAAGAAAAATCTGATGAATTAAGATGGCAAATACTAGAACAAGAACATAAGAATGTGATCTCTCTTAAAGAGAAAGCTAATATCATTATAAACAAAGATTATAGCGTTACATGGAAAAAATAAAACTTTTAATAGTAGTACTAGCAGTTTTGTTTTTGGCATCATGCACTCAAAACAATGATGTTAAATTTGATTTGCAAAACGACCCATTGTATTTCTCTTTTACTCCAATTAAAATACAATCTGACAACTTAATTATTGAGCTTACTGATTATGTAAACGATTTCACGGATATAGACTCAATATATTTTGACGGTGGTGATTTCTCCTATAATAAATCTAATAAAACAATTAAAATGCTTAGTGAATTTACTGATATAAACCCTTTGAGTTCTGTTAATTTTGTTAAATCAGAAAATACATATAGTCTTGTCTGTATAAAAAAACAAAATATAAAAAGTGAAATTAAGTATTTTCCATCTGACAGCATAAAGCCAGAATCTGTTAAAGTTGCCGGTAATTTTAACTCTTGGAATCCTGACAATATGATTCTAGCTAAAAATGGTGATTTTTGGTCAGGAACAGTTGAGTTAAGTCAGGGGATTTATCAATACCAATTAGTAGTTGACGGCATATGGCAAAATAATCCAAATAATGATACTATTTCTAATGGTATTGGAGGTTATAACACATTATTGCTATCAAAAGATGAATGTGAAACAATTGGTTTTACTCTTCAAACAGTTTCTCATACTGATACAGAAATAACAATAGAGTCCAGTTACCTGCCTGAATCTTTATTTATTTTATGGCAGAATCAAAAAATTCCAATTGACCTTAATAATTTCAGTAATAAAAGATACACTTTTAACATTCCCAAAGAGGCTAAAGATGTAAAACGAAGTCATATCAGAGTGTATGCATCTTATAAAAACTGTATTGCAAACGATTTGCTAATACCTCTTGAAAATGGTAAAGTAATTATGAATACAGAATTGCTTTCAAGATCTGACAAGCAAAATAATCTTATGTACTTTATGCTTGTTGATCGCTTTAAAGATGGTGACAGTTTAAACAAAAAAAAGTTAAATGACCCAAGAGTTGAGGAAAAAGCTGATTATTACGGAGGTGATTTAGCAGGCATAAATGAATGTCTTAAAAACGGGTATTTCGATGAGTTAGGTGTAAATTGCCTATGGATATCTCCAATCTTTCAGAATCCATATGAAGCATATCAGGAATACCCTGAACCACGCAGATACTTTTCAGGATACCATGGTTACTGGCCAATTTCGTCTGTTGATATTGACACTCGATTTGGTAATGAAACAATATTTAAAAGTCTTATTGACAATGCACATAATAAAGAAATGAATGTGATTTTGGATTTTGTTGCAAATCATGTACATGAAAAAAATCCTTTATATGCAGAACATCCTGAGTGGGCAACAGACTTATACTTGGATGATGGCAGGATAAATATCAGAATCTGGGATGAATGCAGGTTGACTACATGGTTTGACACTTTTCTCCCTTCGTGGGACTTTGAGAACCCTGAAGTTACAGATACAATCTCAGATATTGCAATAAACTGGCTTACTAAATATCAATTGGACGGTTTCAGACATGACGCGACAAAGCATATTCCAACAGTATTTTGGAAAACACTTACTAAAAAAATACGCGATTCTCAATCAGATAAGTCTATATACCAAATAGGTGAAACTTTTGGCAGTCGTGATCTCATTGATAGCTATGTTTCCACAGGTATGCTGGATGCTAAATTCGACTTCAATCTATATTTTGACGCGAGAAATTGTTTTGCTGATAGCATTGGTGATATGAAAATTTTAAGTGAAAGCTTAAATGCCAGTCTGTTAATGTATGGATCCCATAATTTGATGGGGAATATTACTGGCAATCATGATTTAACAAGATTTATTACTGTAGCAGACCATTCAATTTATCCGGGATAAGATGACAAAGAAGCAGGATGGAGCAGAAACATAGTCGTAGAAAATCCGGATTCATATAAAAAACTTCAAAATCTTACTGCATTTATTATTTCTATACCAGGAATCCCATGTGTTTATTACGGAGATGAAATTGGAATGCCCGGAGCAGGCGACCCTGATAATCGCAGGCCAATGAAATTTACAGATTTAAGTGAATATGAATATCAAACTCTAGAAACATTTAAGAAACTGACCCATATAAGACGTAATAATATTGAGTTTATTTATGGGAAAACTAAAATAATTGAAGCTAATTACTGGACTATAATTATTGAAAGACAGTATTTTGACAGATATTCCTATATCATAATAAACCAATCTCCTGAAGAATCAAGTATAATTATTAGCAAAAACATCATTAATGATATAAATAAGTTTGAAACACATTTTAATTCAGAAATAAATGAATTAACCGAAAACTATCAGATTATACTTCCTCCTTACTCATTTGAAATATTAACAAAATTGAAATAAATCATGAAAAAAACATTGTATTTTATGCTAATACTTGCTTTTCTGTTCTCAATCTTTTCTTGTCAGAATAAGACAAAAGTTAATAATGAGCAGAATAATGAAGAAACTTACAAAAAGACCATGCCTGAGTGGGCTAAAGATGCGGTAATCTACGAAGTAAATATTCGTCAGCATACTAAATCCGGAACCTTTAATGAATTCACTAAAGACATTCCTCGCTTAAAAGAACTAGGTATTGACATACTTTGGATTATGCCAATTCAAGAAATTGGAATAAAAAACAGAAAAGGTGTAATGGGTTCATATTATTCAATTAAAGATTATACAAAAACAAATCCTGAATTCGGCAGTCTCGAAGATTTTAAGAACCTCGTAAATACTGCACATGAGAATGGCATGTATGTTATCCTTGATTGGGTTGCAAATCATACCTCGTGGGATCATGTCTGGACCGAAACAAATCCTGAATTTTACACAAAGGACAGTCTCGGAAACTTTATTCCACCAGTTCCTGATTGGGAAGATGTTATTGACTTAAATTACGATGTGCTGGAACTTCATACTGCAATGATAGATGATATGAAGTTCTGGATTGAAGAAGCAGATATTGATGGATTCAGATGTGATGTAGCAGATCAGGTTCCTACAGAATTTTGGAACGAAGCAAGACCTGAGTTAGATAAGCTCAAACCAGTGTTTATGCTTGCCGAAGCAGAAACTCCGGAACATCAGGACACAGCATTTGACATGTCTTATTCATGGTGGTTACTACATGGTATGAATCAAATTGCTTCAGGAGAAACCTACATTACAGTATTAGACACTATAATAAATTGGGAAAAGGAAAACTTCCCTGAAGGAAGTGTAAAAATGCGCTTTACAACTAATCATGACGAAAACTCATGGAATGGCACTGTTTTCGAAAGGTATGGTGAGGGAAATCTCTGTTTTTCTGTTTTATGCTATACCCTACCCGGGATGCCATTAATTTACAGTGGACAAGAAGCAGGTTTAGACCATAGATTGAGTTTCTTTGATAAAGACAGTATAGATTGGTCAAATATTATTTACGAAGACTTCTATAAATCAATGAATCAGCTTAAAAAAGATAATATAGCTTTATGGAATGGTAGTTACGGAGGTGACATTAACATTATTCATTGTAAAAAGGAATCTTCAATATTTGCTTTTACCCGTATTAAAGATGAAAACAAAATTGTTGTTATTTTAAACTTATCTGATAATGAAGCTGAAACTGATATCGAAATTAATATCGATGGTGAATTTACTGATTATTTTACCGGAAACACCTACACAAAAGAAAAACTACATTCAACCAAACTTGATGCTTGTGAATATAGAGTTTTAATAATTGATTAATGAAGCTTTTTAAAAGTCTAAATAAGAATGACAGTATTGAAGAAATTCAAAACAAAATCTTATTTAAAACATATTTTATTGCTACAATAATAGGTTTACCTATCTTAATTTATAATATTTATTTTTACAATAAATTCAATGAATCTTTTATAGGTTATTTTCAGATTGTTCTAATTATACCTATTGTATGTATTCTGTGTTTTTATAAAAACTTAAAATACAAATTAAAGGTATACATTCTTCTCATTGGCACGTTTAGCTTAGGGGCATACAATTTATATGTTGCAGGCTATGCAGGAGCCGGGATAATGCTATTGATTACAGTTGTTAACTTTGCTTCTATTTTCCTTCCACAAAAACATGCTCGATTCAGTTTAATTTTAAGCATTATAACAATGATAGCTTTTGGAGTGCTATATTCTACTGATGTTGTTACAGTAAAAATTGATATAAGCAGTATGCTTGAAAGCGGTATGTCTTGGTCTATAGCAATTTTTCTATTTACTCTTCTATGTACTATTTTTGTTTCTTCATATTCCATAATAATTAAAAGTCTTGTAAACAAAATTGAGCTTATTAGAAATAATGAAAAGGAATTATCAGAAAAGAACATAGAGTTACAAAATCTTTTAAATAAGAATAATAAACAAAATCAAGTTCTAGAAGACTTATTACATAAAGCCGAAGAAAGCAACAAACTTAAAACAGAATTCCTGCACAATTTATAACACGAAGTTAGAACACCTTTGAATGGTATTGTTGGATTTTCTAGCCTTTTAAAAAAAGAAAACTTATCAGACCAAAAACAAAATGAATATACAGATATTATAATTCAAAGTAGCTATAGGCTTCAAAAAGTCATTGACAACATAGTCGAGGTGTCTATAAATAATATCAAACAAGAAAAACTGAATATCGAAAATATTGATATTACAAAATACCTTAAAGAGCTATATTCTATATTCTCAATCAAAAACAATGAAGATGTGAAATTATCACTAAACATCGATCATTCTGCTAATATAATTATCGAAAGTGATACGGATGTATTAACTAAAATACTAGGAAATATTGTTGAGAACTCAATTAAATTTACATCTAAAGGAGAAATAGAAATTGGGTTAATTAATAAAGAAGATAGTATTATCATTTACGTGAAAGACACAGGTATTGGAATAAAAGAGAAAAACATTGAACGTATTTTTCACAGGTTCTCTCAGGCAAATTCAGATATCTCTAAAAAATATGGTGGGCTTGGTTTAGGGCTAAATATTGTCAAAGAAAATGCAGATCTATTAAACTTAGAAATATCTGTTGAATCTCAATACAACAAAGGGACTACATTTTTAATTACACACTCAAAGTCTTTTAAAAACAAGTGTATATAAAATTTAAAGATAATAATTGATATTTATTAATGATAATCCCTGAGCCGGTGCTGACTGCCCGGCTCTTCCTCTATCTTTGGCATTTATAATCTCGATAAAGTCCTGTTTATTTATTTTATTTTTCCCAATCAAAATCAATGTCCCTACAATAGCTCTTACAATATTTCGAAGAAACCTGTCTGCTGTTATTTTAAAAGTAATAACATTATCTTCCATTATAAAACCTACCTCGTGTATATCGAAATTATTTGTCTTCACATCAGTATGCAGTTTACTAAAACTTGTAAAGTCTTTAAACTCTAATAATACTTTTGCGGCTTCATTCATAAGATCGATATCCAGTTTCTGAGGGATATACCAGGCGTATTCTGTTAGAAAAGGATTTTTTTCTGTTGTAATATAATATTCATATGTTCTGCTTTTTGCATCAAAGCGAGCATGAAAACTATCATTTACTTTTGTTATAGACCTAATAGCAATAGAATCCGTCAAATAACTATTTAATTTATTTACAGTTAATTCATCATATAGATTCTCGGAATTAAAATGAGCAGTATAATTCCTTGCATGCACTCCTGTATCTGTTCGACCACAACCTACAATTTCGAATTTATCTTTATAAATTATTAGAAATGCATCTTCTATAGTCTGTTGAACTGTTTCTGCATTTGGTTGACGCTGCCATCCGTGAAAATCCTTACCGGAATATGATAATTCAAGTCTATATCTCATTCACACCTAATATGATTCCTTTATAACACGTAGATTATAAACCTCATTTGCAAATCGAAGTCTTAAAATATACATTCCCGGAGCTAAATCAGGAGTAATACTAATTACCTGCTCTCCATCCATAAGGTTTATTGATTCAGGTTCTATTATCTCCTGTCCTAACACATTGTAGAATGAGTATTTTAATTCACCTGGAATATTCATACTTATTGTAACATTCAAATCATCATAGAATGGATTTGGATATACACTTGTGCTAACTACAGCATTATTAACAAAACCAACATAATTATCACAGAAAACAATATTAGAATATGCCTGGTAGTAATACTCCCCATCACCAGGTGAACAGCCATCAATTCTTCTAACCATAATTTGATAATATGTACCTTCAGGATTTGGATTCATTTCAACCCAGTCAAAGTCGTTATATAAAGTAGAGTCTACAATTTCAAGATTATCAGGAGTTGTTCCACTTAAGATAAAGTAATAAACAACAAAAAAGCCCTGATATTCACCCCAGTTGAGCCAACAAGCGCCATTTCCATCAGGAACAACATCAAGTAGACATGTACGATGAATATCACTATAATCACTTTCTGACCCACAAGAATCTACAGCTGTAATCTGATACATATAATATTCGCTTGTAGGGTCTACATCTGTATCAGTATAAATAGCATCTTCAGCGTATAATTGATTAGCTAAGAACTCAAAGCCATCTCCTGCATCACGATAGATATTATATGAAGCTGTTCCTTCTCCAGGAGTTTTCTCCCAATATAAGTTAATATCATTATCTGCTGTTACACTAACAAGATTTAGGTCTTCGTTTTCATATACTGTACTTATAATAACCTGAACAGTATCTCCTAGATGACATCCTGTTCCGTCAATAACTTCAACAAAATATACATCCTCGTTTTCAACTGTAATTGTTGGATCTTCAGAGCCGGTACTCCAATCGTAGGACACAAATGTACCAGGGTCTAAAACAAGATCATTACCATAACAGATATACTCAACATCATTAAATGCGCCAATATCTTCCATATAAGGCTCCTCTATTTCGGCTGATAAAATTTCGGAACAATCTGATAGATCAGTCACTGTTACAAAATACTCTCCTACTCCAAGATTTTCAGCAATATTAACATTACCAGCAACAGCATCCTGCCAATCAAAAGTAAAGCCAGTACCAGGTCCGCCATCAACGATTACTTCAATCTGTCCATCTTCAAGTCCGTTACAGGACATTGATGTTGGTGCAATTTCATACACGTGAGGTGTTGCTTCTGATAGAGTTGTATAAGCAGTATCATAACAATAATAGCTATCACGAACAACAACTTCATAATATCCGGCTCCCAAATTAGTAATATGTGGAGTTACACCTATAATATTTTCTTCTTCATCATACCAATAATATGCACTATATGTACCACTACCTCCTGTTGCTTCAGCAAGTATCTCGCCATCTTCATAGCCGCCACAGGTAATTGGTGTAACGTCAAGTGTCACTTCTAATTCCGGTGATTGAGTAATTTCATAATCAGTGGTTATTTCACAAAAGTTCTCATCAGTAACAGTTAGATGATATATACCTGCTAGCAATTCGGTAATATCCTCACTGGTCGCATATGTTCCTGCTTCCCCTTCGTGAACCCATTCAAAAGATAAAACTCCTGTTCCACCTTGCATTGTTATATCAACAACTCCGGTAGAATCTCCATAACATAATACCTGTGTAATATCTTCAGAAATAAATTCAATTTCATCTGGTTGGTTAATTGTATAATCTACAGTAACAGAGCAGTCGTTAACATCAGTAACAGTAACACTATAATCACCTGCAGGTGCATCAACGATATCATCATTTAAATCAACATAAGCAGGATCACTCCAAACAACTGTATAAGGTGTTGTTCCACCAACAATATCAATATCAATAACTCCTGTAACTTCTCCATAGCAATCAATATGATATTCTTTTCCACTTACTTCGAGCAAGTCTGGTTGATCTATTGTTTGCATTCCATTAGTTGAGCACATGCTTGCATCTGTTACGGTAAAATAATAATCATCTGCAATTAAGTCAGGGTTTTCAGCTTCTTCAATTCCATTACTCCATGTATATGTGTAAGGCAAAGTTACTCCTGTAACGGTTAAGTCAACACTACCATTTGCTAAACCAAAACATGTTATATCTTCGTAATCTAGGGTATAATCCAACAAATCTGGTTCTATCATTTCATTCTCAAGAACTCTGTTACATGTACCGGCATCATATATTGTTACTGAATAAATACCTGCATTTAGGTTTTCACGTAAATATAATGTTGTATTAGCATTTTCCCATTCATGAGATCCTGGATTTGAGTATACGAGTTCTATTGTACCATTATTGTCCCCATTACATAACATTTGAGTTATAGTAATATTGGCATCATCTATCACATCATAATATGGCAGATAAATAACAGAATCCGAAATGATATTTAAAGACGCATCTCTAACTAACAAGTGCTTATAGCCTCCTATTTCTGAAGGGAATGTGTTGCCTGCCTGCCAATTTTCTCCATAATCAACAGAATATTCACTTCCAACAGGCGCAGTAATATTAACTTGTCCATCGGCAAGGTCATGACATGTTGGAGGAGTCACAGAATTAGTCATTAAGGATGTGAAGTTCAGACATATTTTTGACAATCCGTCAGCTTGTGTTCCAACCCATAAATAGTTTTGATTAAACGACTGCTCAATAAATGAAACAGGGAATGCATAAGGATATGGTGTCCAGCCTCCGTCATATATCATTAACTGACCATTATCAAAAGTACAGAACAAATCTGTTCCTATTTCAACAATTGAGGTCATTGTTGCAGTTCCTGGAAATGGATGAGCGATACAATTTGAAACAGTCAAACCATCTTCATAATACCTTAAAGTGTTATCTGTTCCAAAATATTGTCCGACAGAATTATTCAAACATTTAGCTCCTGACAATAAAGGCTGCGTACAACATCCTGAAAACGTAGCATCTGTAAAAGCTCCATCAAAGAATTGAACTGAAGTGTCCTGCAAAAACCATAAACGACCATTTTCAAATTGAATTTGCTTAACTTCATCAGCATTTAAACCATCAAGTTCCTCGATAGTATCCACTACTACTCCAAGATCTAATACTGTAACTTTATCCTGTGTAGCTACATAAACAAAACCTAAATCATCTGATGTAATACTATTGATATAATTGTTTGTTAATCCTTCTACAGTTGTATATTGATCAAATGACTCACCATTTAGCAAATTCAAACCGTCAATGGTTCCCACCCAAATATTTCCGTTAATATCTTTATGTATTGCTGTAATATGTTCGTTTGTTAAGTCATTTGACATATGATATGTTCTCCAATGAAGGTCGCCAACTCTGTTTAAACCACCTTCGGTTCCAATCCAGGTAATGTCTTCATCATCAGTATAAACTGTTGTTATATTATCATTTACAAGATTTTTATTTGTTCTGTAAATAATAAAGTCATCATCTGAATCAAAAACAGTAATTCCATCAAAAGGAGACCCGATCCAAATCTTATTATCACTTGCATGTGTTATCAACAATTTACTTGCTATTTAACTAGTCAAACCGTCATCATAATCCCAAACAGTAAATGCAGACCAATCATATTTTATTAAGCCAACTGATGCAGCCATCCATAAATTCTGTGCATAATCCTGACGCAAACTAAGTATATTTGCTGTAGGAAGTCCATCTAATGTTGTTATTGATGTCCATGAATGAAAATTATAAATACCGACACCTCCACTAGTGGCAACTGCAACATTACCATTATAGAGTTGAATAATATCATTTACTAATAAACCAGGCAAGCCTGTACTATTATCAAAATTTGTAAAATCTACACCATCGTACATTGAAACACCATTTCCTGTTCCAAACCAAACATTATCATTACGGTCAGCATAAATTACCTTAACTCCACTTGCCACTAAGCCATCATCAACACCAAGAACATACCAATCTAATCCATTGTAATAAGCCACTCCCATATCTGATGTACCTACCCAAATCTGATTTAAATTATCTTCTTCGACACTCCAGATTGTATTTGATGGAAGTCCATCTCCCATCGTAAAGTTCGACCATACAACCCCATTATAAACTGACAACCCACCTGATGTAGCAGCATACACATCACCTGTTGAACTTACCATAATATCATAAACGATATCTCCACCTAAACCATCTGCTGTCGTAAAAGATGTAAAATCAGTGCCATCAAAGCGTGTTATCCCAGAAATTGTGCCTATCCAAACATTTCCGCTTTGATCCTCCTCAATACTTCTGACATTATCATCAATTAAAGCTTGTTCAAATGTATAATGTGTAATTTGTGCATTAGTAAAAAATACGCTTAATACAAAAGCACAAAATAAAATCAGATTTTTCATGTAAAATAATTTTGCTGTTAGATATAGCAAATTTAAGAAAATTTCAAATAAGAACGACATAAAAAAACGGTTAATAAGTCGACTTATTAACAGTTTTAATTTAATAAATATGGTTTTATTACGTCAGTTTGTCAAGTGCTCTTTTAATTCTGCTAATTGCTTCTATTAATTTATCTTCTGAAGTAGCATATGAAAAACGCAAACATTCAGGAGATCCAAACGCATCACCTCCAACAGTTGCAACTTTTTCAGTTTCTAAAATATATAAAGCAAGATCTGAGGAGTTTTCAATTTTATAATGCTCATATGACTTCCCAAAAAATGATGATACTTCAGGAAATACATAGAAAGCTCCTAGCGGAATATTTGTTTTTAACCCGTTTATCCCTTTAAGGTGTTCCAATACCAAATCTCTGAGCTTTTTAAACACTGCTGTCATTTCTTTGCATGAATCAGAACCGGCATTTATTGCTGCTTCAGAAGCTTTTTGAGCTATTGAGCATGCTCCGGATGTAAATTGTCCCTGAAGCTTTGTGACAGCCTTTGCAATCCATAGCGGAGCCGCAATGTACCCAATTCTCCAGCCGGTCATTGCGTATCCTTTTGACACCCCGTTTATTACAACAACTCTGTCTTTAATACTATCAAACTGAGCTATAATTTCATGTTTTCCTGAGAAATTTATATGTTCATAAATCTCATCAGATAAAACAATAATATTTGGATGCTTTTCAATAACTCTTGCAAGATTCTCTAATTCCTGTTTACTATAGAGTGAACCTGTTGGATTAGATGGAGAACTATAAATTATTGCCCTGGTTTTATCAGTAATCGCAGATTCTAATTGTTCCGCTGTCATCTTAAAATCAGATTCAATACCACATTTAACTACAACTGGCGTTCCCTCCGAGAGCTTTACCATCTCAATATAACTGACCCAATAAGGTGCAGGAATAATAACCTCATCTCCTTCGTTTAGAATAGAAAGAAAAACATTTATTATTGAATGTTTAGCACCCGCAGAAACAACAACTTGATTCTTTTCATATGTTAATCCATTTTCTCTTTTAAACTTATTAACAATGGCTTCTTTTAGCGAATCAAATCCCGGGACAGGAGGATAATGTGTAAAATTATCATCTATTGCCTTCTTAGCCGCTTCTTTAACTTGTGCAGGTGTGTCAAAATCTGGCTCTCCAATACTTAAGTTAATAACATCAAAACCTTGTGCAGTAAGCTCTCTACTCTTTTGTGTCATTGCAAGTGTTGCAGAAACAGCCATTCGTTGTAATCTGTCAGATACTTTTTCCATATCAAAATGTTTATAAAATAATATCTGCTAAGATAACATCTTAAAGTTTAAATATTAATATTGTAAAACATAATTCTTAAATTTTTTACTATGCTTTTAGAAATATTAAAAATCACAATTCCGGGTCTTATCGTATTTTTTACAGCTTATTTTCTTATAAAAATTACATTACAAAAAGAAAATGATAATAGACGAGCACAAATAATACTTCAAAATCAAAAGATAATTACACCAATAAGATTACAGGCTTACGAAAGAGTAATTCTTTTTCTTGAGAGAATTTCTCCTAATAGTGTAATTATGAGATTACAAACACCAAACATGACAGTACAGCAATTACATAAGGAAGTTTTAATTGTAATACGAAGCGAGTTTGAACACAACTTATCTCAACAATTATATTTATCTATTGATGCATGGGAAATGGTTAGAAACGGCAAAGAAAAGACGATTAAATTAGTTAATTCATGTATGGATGATCTTAACCCAAATGATAACGCTATGAAACTTAGCCAAGCTGTTCTTGAAAAGCTTATTGAAGTTCAAACTCCTCCTTCACAAGAAGCTATTAACTTTCTTAAAAAAGAAATTAGTACTCTTTACTAATCGATTATAAGTTAAAGATTCGAATAAAAACAAACCTAGATAAAAAAAGAGCCGCAAATGCGGCTCTTTTTTTATCTATTAATTATCTTATCAGAGTAACAGTTCCTTGCTCCTGATAGAGAGTTCCGTTCCAATCGTGGAATTCACAGAACCAATGGTACAATCCATTTGGAAGAATTTCATCACCTTTAACTCTACTACCATTATCTGTACCATCCCATGCTCCATTTGTACATGCATCACATGGTGCATCAGGGTCAAATCTTTCTGTATCAAATACCAAGTTGCCCCAACGATCATAAACAACTAATTTGTAAGTATTTTTATCTATTCCATTACCACATGGTCTGAAACAATCGTTCATTCCATCACCATTAGGAGTAAATGATGTTGGCATATAGAAAGCAAACTCATTTTGTACGACAATAGTACGTGTAGTAGTATCTCTACAATTTTGTGCAGTTTCTGCAACTAATATTACTTCATACTCCCCTATTGTCGTATATTTATGTCTTGGGTTTACAAATAATGAGCTGTCTCCATCACCAAAGAACCAATAGTAGGAATCTGCATCAACAGAATGATTGATAAATTCAACTTCCGAATCAAGCATTGATACAATTTCAGGACTTGCCTCGAATAATGATGTTGGCCCCTGATATACTTGTATCATATTCTCTACTGTTCTGGTGCTAACACAACCAAAGTCATTCATTACTTCTAGAAATACAGTATAAATACCGGGTTCTTCATAGATATGATATGGATTTTTATCTGTTGAATATCCATCATCTCCAAATCGCCATAAATATGTTTGACCCATATCAGGTGTTGTCTCATTAAAATGAGCTACAAATGGAGGACAACCATTAACATCATCAGCTGTAAAAACGTTACCAGGTACTGATCTTACGTTGATTAAAACAGAATCAACAACAGAAGGTGTTCCACACATATCCTCAAGCGTAATATAATACAATGTTGTTGTATCCGGATATACCGTGAAAGGTGAAGGAACAACTGTTCCATCTTGTAAGGTCATAAAGTATGGTCCTCCGTTTCCTCCCTCCACATCAACATGAACTATTGCAGGATCACCTGGGCAAACAGTGTCATTACTTGTTGTAACAGATAATATCTCAAGATCCGGATGTACTGTAACTACAGAATTTATCGGAGTACTTGAACATCCATGTGAATCTGTTACCACTAAAGTATAGGTTGTAGTTTCTTCAGGACTTACCTCATATTGATTTGAATGATATTCAGTATTATCGGTGCCTGTCCAATGGAAATCATAATATGGAGTACCACCTGTTGCCTGAGTTGTAAGAGTTGCCATTTGTCCTTGACATAATGTTCTGTTCCCTATTGGAAGTACATAAATAGCTTCAGGTTCTTCTATTATAAAATCACCGGTTATTCTACACTCGTGATCATCAAGAACTGTAACAGTGTAATTACCAGCATAATTCAACATTGTCTCAGTATCATGACCATTTGGCCACAAGTATGTATAAGGAGTAATACCGCCTTGAACGAATATTGTTGCTTCTCCATCATCATATCCAAAACATGAAGCCGCTTCTGTATTTCTGGTGTATATTAATTCATCAGGCTCAGTAATAATAAACATTTCACTTTCCTGGCATCCTAAAATATCTGTTACTGTAACGGTGTATATATCAGCACAAAGACCGTCATAAATATGGTTATCAGAACCCCAACTATACTGTAATGGAGCGATACCTCCGTGCATTACAATCTCAGCACTACCATCACAAGAATGATAACATCTGTTATGTTCTAATATAATAGAATCTATAACAATTTCAGGACTTACTGTAACAATTGTTGTCTCCATATTACTTTCACATAAATTGGCATCAATTACATATACATCAAAAGTTGTTGTTGTATCCAAAGTTACGTTCAAAGTAGGACCAGCAATACTAAAATCTTCATCATCTTGTCTCCACATGTATGTATATGCAGGTGTACCTCCCATTGCTTGTGCCTGAATTGCACTTGGTGTTCCTTCACATATAGCAATATTAGGAGAAATTGTTACCAATAACTCATCAGGTTGTGTTATATCAACACATTCCATTACAGAACATCCATTTTCATCTTCTACGGTAACACAGTAATTACCAGAAATAATATCTATTCTATCAGATGGAGCTATTCCAACATCCTACCAAATATAAGTAAGGTTACCTGTACCACCACTTGCATTAACAGAGATCGCTCCGTCATTTGATTGATAACAGGATAAGTTAGTTGTAGCAATACTATTAATTACTAGTTCAGGTGGTTCATTTATTGTAAAGGTTTCTGATGTTTAACATCCATTAGCATCAGTAACAGTAATTCCGTAATCTCCTGCACATAGGTTATTCATAATATTAGTTGGTGAAGACCAAGTGTAATCATATGGCAAAGTACCTCCGGTAACAGTAATTTCAGCACTACCATCACATGATTGATAACAAGGATCATCCTCCACGACAAGAACATGAGTAAGTTCTTCCGGGTTTGTAATATTTACTAATGTATCAGGAGAGTCACAACCATTAGCGTTAACTTGTAACTCGATAGAATGCAAACCTGCAGTTGTCCAATTGATTTCGTAAGGTCCTTGTCCTGAGCCACTAACAATAGTAGCTCCATCAAAGTTCCAGTTATAGGTTGCTGTAGCATCAACATTACCAACATATGTAATAACAGAAACATCACTAAAACACATTATAGGATCAAAAGTAAACTATGTTGTAGGTACAGGATAAAACTCTACAATTACATTATCTGTATCTGTACAAGTTGGAGTAGCATTTTGCTCTGCCCATTGGAATTCATAAGCTCCCCAAGCGTCAACAGTTGCAATTGCATTTGGAGAGTCCTGATTTGTCCAGCTAACATTACCGGGACCACTAACAACTGTCCATGTTCCTGTATTTCCAGCATCAATAGTCGCTGAAAAAGTATAAGTGTTTGTGCAAACGTGGTCATCTTCCCAAGCATCAGTATCTGGCATTGTACAACATGTAGGATCATCAGCAGGTAAAACAGTTATTTGGATTACTGTATCATACTGACAACCAAATTCATCAACTACACTAAATGTATAGTCTAAATCACCGGAAGTTGTTGGAGAAACTGTTGCAACTCCATCAACGTCTGTATCAATATTTTCACCTGTCCAAAACACATATGCAGGGTCAATATCAGTTGTGTAAGTCCACATATTGTCTGAACCAGGTATTAAATAATCAGCAAAGTGAAGTTCTACGGTAAACACATTTCCATCATCTAATCCTAGATTATCAAGAAAGTGAATACACCACTCACCATTTAATGGACATCCAATTAATGAACTAAAGTCTTCAACAGGTTGATAATCTCCTGCAGCCATAGAACTTCCTGAGTTACAATTATCTGCCATCTGCGATGGGGCTGACATAGTCCAACAATATTGATATCCAACACCAGGGTTACAGTCATCATTATTATCTGGCTCACCAAAATATGTAGAACCACAAGCTTGTTCAAATAACATTGAAGTTTGTCCATTTGGACACTCAATCCATATATCAAGGTCACCTGTATATGAGTGTTCCATATTCATACAAATTGATTCTACATCAGCAGCAGCAGTAATAAACTGGCCTGGTGCAAATGCATTATGTGTAAAACAGTGCTCTTGATCAACTCCAACAACGTCTTCGAAACAAACCTCTACAAATGCAACCTCAGGAATTTCAAGCACCCATGGTTCCACTTGCCAAAGACCAGTTAGATCCATTGTTGTGCCTGGGCACCCACCGACTCCATCAGTGCCGACAAAAGTTGGCGATAATGATGCTCTAACCCGCCATGGGTCAGTAATAATCTGAGAGCAGCCATTAGCATCTTCTGACATTAAGTTTATATGATATCCTCCAGGATTATCAAAAGTATAAGTCAATTCATTCATTCCAACACCGTCTATATCAGTCTGACCACTCTCATCAATAATCATCCAATACCAATGTGTTGATGCATCCGACTGAGAATAATCTGTATTATTATTTGGATATGTTCCTTGAGCAGTAAAAGTAACATCTGCCCCCTGACATACATTAACCCAAAGTGAATCTGCAGGGTCTGATTGTGGCGGATTTGTCGAAACAATATCAATTGTATAATCCTGGCATGGAAATCCACAACTAATTATAGCAGCAAAACCGGCATAAGTTACAGAGCCATCAGTATGCCATTCCAGAGTTAAACAATCTGAAGCTCCTTCAATTATTTGCCCATCCAAACTCGATGAACCAGCATCAATAATTATTGTTGGAGATGCAGTATTAGGCCCATCATAAATTGTAAGGTTGTCATAAGTTGCTGATTCAACATCAAACTCTGTGAATTCCAATGTCATAGTAGCTCCGGCCATATCACCACAGATAGTTATGACATAGTCCTCATTGTTACCATAACTACCTCCAGCTCCTCCAGAATCATAAATAGTACCACTACAAGTAGTAATAGTTCCTCCGTCACTAATTAGATAAGACTGTGAGTACAGTTCTGTAAATCCGATCACCAATAAAGTGGTGATTAGTATATGCAATAATTTAATTTTCATCTGTGTAGGTATTAAAATTATTAGCCAATTTCTTATGAGAATAGATTACCAGAGCTTTTCCGGTATCACCTATTCTATAATAAACATTTTTATCAAACTCTCTTTCAATTTGATACATGTATATATTGAAATTTCCTTCGTCAACACTTTCTACATTGCTGCCTATTATTTTGTTGACAGGGTCTAAATGCTTTAAATATGGCATTTGCTCACATTTATCCAATCCTGCATCAACAATTGAGTATGAATTATCAAGGTACCAATTCATATACTTTAACTGATGTGGACTATTTTCTAAAAGATCATTCAAATAGTCTTCTGAAAATGCGACATCTAATCTGGAGTCAACATACACTTCCTGTGCAAGTGATATTGTGGAAACCAGAGAAATCAAACTTATAATTACAGCAATTTTTTTCATAATTAAACAACTTATTTAATCAAATAACGTAATGTCTTTTATTTGGTTGGCTCTAAACTGTAAAAATAATAAAATTTTTTATGTAAAAAATAATAAATATTCACAAAAAAAAGTGCATAACACAGTTACGCACTTTCTTTAAATTAGTAATTAAGTATTTTAGTCTTCTTTTCTAGCTGAATAATTGATTTTCAACGCACTAGCTTTTCGAAGCTCTTGTTTAATGTCTGTAACAATACCCATTTTCGTATCCTGATGTACTTTTAAAGAAGTTGTCATGAATGGAACCTCAGCTTCATCTCTTTCTGCACGTTCTGCCAGAATATATTCATATATATCTGAAAGGTCTGCAAATGATGAATTTAGCTGAATACGTGGCTCAGTACCGTACATTCTCTGGAAGTTTGGTCTTGGTTTACCAACATAGATATAACTTACAAGAGATTTCTTTTCAAGCTTTTTAATTTCTGTAGCTTGTTGTAAATCAGAGTTTGTCAATTCAATTTTCAGTTCAACCTCTCTCATTACAGTTGTAACCATAAAGAAGAAAAGAATCATGAAAACGATATCAGGCAATGAAGCTGTTGATATACCAACAGAAGCTTTTTTCTTTTTCTTTCCAAATTTTGACATTTCTAATTTCCTCCAATATTTTTAGGTTCGGCTTCAGAAATTCTCTGTGGATAAACTTCACGTATTGCTTTTTGCTGATCCTCGTTCAACTCGTCGTATGTTCGCTTTCCGAAGTACTCAAATGCTGCTTCGTTACGCAATTCAGAGTAAGCAGCAACAAGTTCGTTCTGGACTTCGATATACCGGCCATACGTTGTCCCTCTGTCATTTCGAAGCGATATAATACCCGCAGAAACAAGGACAGGTTTATTAATTCCATCAATCTGCACCTCTTCCATCTCAGGAAGTGTTGGATCGTTTGGATTTGACTTGATAAACTCTTTTGATTTCTCACGAAGTTCTTCAAGTTCCATTGGTCTACAGTTAACCAACAACTTATCCTGAGCATTAATAAGAACAGCAAAGATATTACGTTCTTTTACTTCAGCATCTGTATCGGCTTTATCTTCCGGAATCGGAGGCAACTGTCTAGCAATACCTGTATCCACATCCATTGTAGTGGTTACAAGGAAGAAAATCAGCAAAAGGAAAGCGATATCCGCCATCGACCCTGCATTGATTTCTCCTATTTCTCGTTTTGCCATAATTTTTAATTTATAATGTTTTGCAATCTAATTTATTATCTCCAAATTCTTGAAACCTCAGTATATATAAGTGCTACAACAGCAATCCCGAAAAGGATATACATACCATACAGTGATGTTTCGACCCATTTTGATGTAGATGCTGTAATTTCGAAATTATCAGATCCCAGGAATTGACGGATCGCATCTGAGGCCATTGAATATGAAATAATAACTAATAATGCAACAGCACCTAATGCTATAGCAGGTTTAATTGCACTTTTTGGATTGTCGATTGCATCAGTGATAAACTTATAGATTGCAAATCCAACAGCCATAACAGCACAAATAATAAACAATACTATAGAAGCATTAAGAACTAGTCCTCCCCATGCATCTGCAGTTTTTTCAACTTCCAGAATCTTCATGTCAGAAGGTAAATCCTTCATTGCTTCAAGAGCTGTTTCGAGCGTTTTAGCATCCTGCACAAAGAATAGAATTCCAATAAGTGCAGATACGCCTATAACGACCCAACCTAGTATTTTAACTATTTTCTCTAACATAATAATTTTCTTTTAATATTATTTATTTCTTTGCCTGGTAATCCACTAAAATATCGATTAAAGAGATAGACGCGTCTTCCATTGCGTTAACAAGACTGTCAATCTTACCGATAATGTAGTTATAGAATACCTGAAGTATCATAGCAACGATAAGACCACTAACAGTAGTGATAAGCGCTACTTTAATACCACCAGCAACAAGTGAAGGATTAATATCACCGGCAGCTTCGATAGCATCGAACGCACCAATCATACCAATTACAGTACCCATAAACCCTAACATTGGAGCCAAAGCGATAAATAATGCAATCCATGTCAATCCGTTTTCTAATTGTCCCATTTGAACAGAACCATAAGAAACAACAGATTTTTCAACAACATCGATACCAGCATCGTAACGATCAAGACCTTGGTAGAAAATACTAGCTACCGGACCACGAGTGTTACGGCAAACCTCTTTAGCAGCTTCAACACCACCTTCGTTAAGAGCATCCTCAACTTTAGCAAGAAGTTTGTTTGTGTTTGTTGTTGCAAGATTTAAATAAATAATTCTCTCGAATGAAAGAGCAAGACCTAAGATAAGAGTTAAAATAACAAAACCCATAAACATTGGTCAACCTTCAATAATCTTGATTTTTAATTGTTGGTGAAGAGGTTTGTCAGCAGATTCCGGTGCTGCTTCGCCATCTTCTTCAGCTACAGTTTCGTCCATATTTGCTTCGTCAGCAGTAACTGCTGCATCGTCCGCGTTTTCAACCTGTTCTGTAGTTGCAGTTTCATCTGTTGTAGCCTCATCATCCTGAGCATAAACCATAGATGAAGTTGCAATTATTAGCAACCCTGCCAAAGTAAATAATGCAATTAGTTTTTTCATGACTATTTTTCGTTTAATTTAAACTTATTTAATTAATAATTAATAATTTCAATTTTTACATTTACAACACTCTGCGGAGAGAGTGGGATTCGAACCCACGATACGGCTTCAAACCGTATACACACTTTCCAGGCGTGCGCCTTCGACCACTCGGCCATCTCTCCAAAACCCCCTTCACAAAATGTTTCGCAAAATAATAAATAATTTATGACTAAAAAAATTTTAACATAAAATTTTATACAATTGTCGAGTAACTCATATTACACCTCTATCAACAAATTGAAGAACAACGCTTTTAAGCCTCTCAGAACGTCTGTTTATTTGAATTAACGGGATTTTATACTTTTTATTTTACAAATTGAATAAGTCTTTTGCATTTTGTGTGGTTTTACTACAAACTAAATCAAAATCACAGTCTATTAAACCACTTAAATACTCTGCAACATAACTTACATAGGAAGGCTCATTTCTCTTACCGCGCTTTGGAACTGGACTTAAATAAGGCGCATCAGTTTCTAATAAAATACTTTCCAATGGAATATTTCGGACTACTTCCGGCATATTTGATTTCTTATATGTTAATACGCCCCCTATTCCAATATAAAACCCTTTATCAATTACCAGCTTTGCCTGTTCGGAGTTTCCAGGAAAGCAATGAAACACACCTGTAAGGTCCGAGTTAAAATGTGGTTTCATAACATCAATAATTTCATCTAAAGAATTCCTAGCGTTAATAATTACTGGCAACTTGTTCTCTTTAGCAAATGATAATTGAAAATCAAAAACATGCTGCTGTTGTTTAAAAAAAGTTTTATCCCAATAAAGATCAATCCCTATTTCTCAAATTGCGATATATTTCTTTGCATCAAAAACATTGAATATAGAGTCTAACTCTGTTTGATAATTCTCTTCAACAGATGTTGGATGTAAGCCTAAAGCCATTTCAAAAATATCAGGATTAAGATTATAAGTCTTATTCATTTGATTTATAGAATAACTGTCTATATTTGGTAAGATGATTCTTTCAATTCCGGACTTAAGAGCATTTTCAATAACTAAATTTCTATCATTATCAAACTGCTAAAGATATACATGACTATGTGTGTCTATTATCATAATATTTTATTGTTTATCAACTCTGTAATTCTTAACACAATTATCACACAAATTGTTGCATGGAGCAAAGTACTAATCAACTCTTTGCTCTATGAAAAATGCACCAATAATTATGGAATGCTTAATAATGCCCGGAATTTGTAGATAAATGTTTGAATACATATCATGTACTAAAATTATTTTGTTTTTAATGAAAATATTTTGCCCGGTAAAGACCTTACAATATTCTTAAACTCAAGCTCCAAAAGGCTTAAACTTAAAGTGTCTTAATCCAATCCTGATTGCCTGCTTATATTATCAATATCCAGAAACTCATATTTCTTTAAAACATCTACAATCTTTTGTTCATTTTCAGTAAGATCTTCCAATAATTCAAGAATATTGATTTTGCTAATTTTGTTTTTAGATGACCATCCCATTATATATTCGATGTCTTCAAGGGATTCCAATAAGTGGGCTCTATTTGTTTTAATTAACTTATTTGTACCGGCACTATAAGCAGAATTTATGCTTCCCGGAACTGCAAAAACATCCCGATTATAATGGTTTGCAACATTTGCAGTTACCATACTACCACCTTTTGCTCCGGATTCAACGACAATCAACACATCAGCTAAACCAGCTACTATCCTGTTGCGACGAACAAAATTTCCGGGATCTGTAACATAATTATGCGAATAATCACTTATCACCAATCCTCCCTGATCAATTATTTGCTGAGCATATCTTTTGTGTTTTGCAGGATATACAGTTTTTAAGTTGTGCCCCAGTACAGCCCAGGTCTCAAGACCATATTTTAATGCAGCTTTATGTGCAGCTATATCAATTCCGTAAGCTAAACCGCTAACGATTACAGTACCGGGATATTTTTCTGAAATTTGTCTGACAATCTCATCACAAAATTCTGTTCCATATTTTGTAGCATTTCTTGTTCCGACAATACTAACAATTTTATTTGCATTAAAGTTAGCACTGCCTTTATAATACAAAACTACAGTAGCATCATCACATTCGAGTAAACGTTTAGGATAATGTGATTCAACGAAACTGACATATTCAACATCGTTGGAATCGATATACATCATTTCTTCTTCAGCTTTTTGAAATGCTAAAGAAAAACCATTATACAATTTTTTAGCAGCTAATTCTCCTATTCCGGGAGTTTTAATCAACTCAGCATAAGAAACTTCAAAAATATTTCTAGTTGTACCAAACCGAGAAAGTAATTTCCGGGCATTGACATCACCAATACCCGGCAAAAATGATATTGCTAAGTCATATAGTTTTTCGTCAGATGTCATTCCTATCTGAATACATACCTTACGGAAAGCGCACCTCTTTGCCAATAACCAACATATGGAATAATATTTATTGAAGGAACTATATCTAAAGAAATATTTATAGGAATTTCATCAAATGTATATTCTGCTCCAACAACGAAATCAACTCCAATAGCTGGACTACTACTATAATTATCCCAATATGCAGGATAGTGACTTGAGTTATATAAGCCTACATGTCCTCCTAATCCATAAAACAATGCAAGATTATCGACTCCAAATACATCCATTGAATGAATCTCATATAAAGCAGTAAAATTCAACCCGGCAAAATGTGTCACTAATATTAAATCAAATGCGGTATTACCGCCAACAGCTGCTTTTAGAGTAATCCCCTGAGCAACACCACCACGCAATCCCAAAGCTAAATTATAATCTTGTGCTTTTACAGCAATAATCGATAATGATAATAGGGCTATAATAATAGTCTTTTTCATAAATAAATATTTTTAATTTTTAATACTTCCTAATTCATTAACAACTTCTTCGACCTGTTGTTTAGATAAAATACTAATACTTACTGGTTTAAATTTTGCAACCCCTTGTTGCGACCTTACATAAAATACCAGTTTTTTACTTAAACCAAAGAAAGACTTGACAACTTCGGCTTTTACAAAATCTCTTCTGGGAACCTCAATTGAATAATTCCCGGCTGATAAAGGTTTTAACGGAATATATCTTAATATAATTTTTGGTCCGTCAGTAATAAAATAGATATAGCAATAATCTTTAATAAATACAAAAACCATAAATAATAAATATATACCTCCAATAACATATTCCAGAATATGTTTCTCGGACCACCCAAAAATTAAACTCATTGCTACTACAGCTAATAATAGCACAGATATTAACATAATACCCAATTTTAATCTGGTCGAAACCTCTTTTGTATTTATTACCATAACCTGTAAAATTTATGCAGCCAAAAATAAGACTTTAATTTCTATTTTTTATCGAAAGTATGCTAAATTTATCCAAAAACAGTAACTTTTTATTGACATTTAATACTTTTTTTTATTTAAATAAATCAGTTTTTGTTTTGAATAATTAAAATATTTTGTATTTTTACGTTTATATTTTGCAAGTAATAAACAAGATATGAACAAAATATTTAACATTTAAGCATTTTTTTGTTCAAAACGAGAAGTTTTTAAAAATTTTTATATTTATTTGTAAATTATTAAAAAAGAATTTAAATTTGTACAAATTGACACAGTAAGCACGTATATTATGAATACAACTAAAAAGCATTTAACTCTAGTATTGCTTGGGATGATAATTGCTCTTCCTCTTGTAACAACAAGTTGTTTCAAGAAAGGATCTGAAGATCCATTCTTTTCAATTTATACAAGAAAAGCAAGAGTGACAGGAGAATGGACTATATCTTCAATGTATTGGGATATAAAGAGTGATGATGAAATAGAAGAATTGCGCACTATTACAGATGTTAAGGGTTTAGACTGGACTCGTACAATTCAAATTGTTGGTACTGATAGTATTAGAGAACTTGAAGGAGAGGTTACTGACGGTAGAAATAAACTTATTTTCTACGAAGACGGTAGGTTTACTCAAACATGGGAGTACGAATATAGTGAAGAGGAGACTAACGAAGACCTTGGTATTACTACAACAACTACAACGAAAGTTCAGGAGTCAATGGCAGGAACATGGAATTTTCTAAATAATATTGATGATTATAAAAACAAAGAGAGAATTGCTATTGTTATAGAAGAGAGTAAGTCTAAAGCTTTTGTTTATAAACTTACCATTTCTGAAGATGATGAAACAACTCCTGTTCCAAGCTTAGATTCAACTTATGCTAATTCATATGCATATGCAAATGGTCAATATAGTACAATCTGGACTTTAAGAATGCTTAAAAATAAACAAATCATTATGGATCAGGATATTGATGGGTTCAGCGTTACAACAATTGAAGGTGGCGGATCATCATTTACTGAAGTTGGTTATAAAACACAAACTTTAACAAGAGAATAAAATATTATATATTACAAAAAAAGAGGCTCAAAATTTGAGCCTCTTTTTTTATTTTACCAACTTGTAGTTTTTATACTGTCAAAAGCTAAAACCAAAGTTCTCCATAAACTTTTTAAACCTATCTTTAAACTTCATCTTATTACACGAAAGGTCATAATCAAATTTCCAGTTAGTTCTGGCAATTCTCTCTTTCATAACTTCGGGATGAGTTTCATCAAACTTTTTTAGTACATCAATATCAGAATAATCAAACTCATCAGCTTTGCGTACGTTTTTATTTATCCATTCATCATCGTGCCAGAGTTTGTTAAACTCTTCTTGCTTCTTTTGCATTGCTCCGGGATCTTTCACCCATCCATAGTGATATACAAAAGCATTGACAGGTTTGACCCTTAACATTTTATTATCGTCTTTTCTAAACCCCTGAGCATCCCGAAATGAATATATGCTTTTGTTATTGCGAACAACTCTAATCTCATTCCTGTACCATCTGTATGACTCTCCGACATAATCATAAGAACCATAAAAATGTTTATAAGCAAACAATAAGCCGTCAACCCTTTTGTCTGACAGATTATTTTGCATTGCTTCTTTTATCTCTGACAAATACTTTTCGTGTACAACTTCGTCTCCCTGGATATAGAAACACCAATCGTATTCATCAGAAATTGCCTGAAAAGCTTTATCTGTTTCAACTGCCAGAACTCTGCCACCTTCTCTTAAGCTATCGTCCCAAACGGTCTTAACAATCTCAATTTTATCAGGTGCAATACTATTAATTAAATTGTATGTATCATCATCCGAATTACCTACAGCAACAACGAACTTATCACAGATAGGAAGTATTGATTCTATAGCTTCCTTAACAGGATAATCAAACTTTATAGCATTTCGGATAAATGTAAAACCACAAACTTTCATCTACTAATTCTCATTATTGGTTTTAAGACGCAAATCTAATACTTTTTTTAGTTTAGTCGAATCAAAAGGATAATGCCAAATATCACTATTAAAATAATCTTCAAATTTTATATTTCTAATCTCGTCTTGTGTGCATATTTTAAATCCTAAATGAGTTCGAAAATGCTCCGCAAGGTACTCTTGTTCGGGTTGGCCAGGTGTTGGAACTAATAGCGCTTTGCGGCCACAAATTGCTAAATCCATTAAGGTACTATAACCACTCCTACATATTATTAAATCAGATTGTTTAATCAATTTATATAAAATAGCATCATCAGGATTATCATAAAACTTAAGCTTATTGTTTATACTATCTTTTTTATCATTATATCCTACAATACCACGAACAAAATTCACATTTAAATTTATACTCGAAAATCTCTCTAATAAAATATCTTCGAATATAGACCTGTGAGGTTCCGGACCGTACAATATTACCAACACTTCTTTTTTATCTTTCTCTTCCCTTAAAACATTATTCTGATAATTATAAAATCTGGACAATGTACCAACATAAGTGAATTTATCCGACAGCGGAGCCTTAGACAACTCTCCGGCAAGACTAAGACTATTTTCGTTATCAGGTATTAAACAATGATTAAATTTATAAATCATTTTTCTATGCACATATCTAACTAATTTTCCTGACAAGCTCCTTGGCTTTCTTGTCTTAACATTTATCTGATGCGAGATATAAATTGAATTAAGTTTTGATGAGAATAAACCGGGACGATTGTCTGAAATAACAACATCGATTTTATGCTCATTTATAATCTTTTTTAAAGCAAAGTAATCTCTATAAATGCTTTTCACAAAACTAATAAAGCTAACAGCAAAACCAGGCCCTATTGCAGATTTCTTACCATATTTAATATCAGGAGAAGGAATAAATACAAACATATTGCTATTGTAATATTCCTTAAGAAAATCTATTGACGTTCCACTACCTCCTATTAATACGTCATGCCCCATAGCTTGCAAGGTATTTACAACCGGAACAATACGGCTTGCATGTCCCAAACCCCAATTTAGAGGACTAATTAGTATTTTTTTCTTTTTCTCCAATCAGATTATTTTAAACTATCCTTCTGGAAGATGCTTCTTCTCCCAATTTTAACTCTTTTAGATCAGCATTCTCAATCAATATCAAACCAGGTTTCTTTCCGGGTTCCAGACTCCCAAACATATTAAGTTCATCTAACGCATTTGCACCATTATATGTTGCTGACTTTAATAAATCTTTTAGACTCAAGAAATGATATGTGCTTTCCAAGTATTTTAACTCATCTATAATTGACAAATAATTATTTGAAGCAAGAGAATCTGTCCCTATAACAAAACTATCTTTAATTTGCTCTACAAAGCTATGAGATGGTAATTCATCATGTAATTGTTTATTCGATCTAGGACACAAACAATAAAAATACTTATCACTATCAAATGGTTTATCCAACTGTACGTTGTGTACTAGTATAAGTTTATCTGCATTTAATGATTCCAGTATTTTACTTAAACATTCACTATTGTTACAAATAGGTTTAAAATCAGCAAAGTTCGCTGACAAAAAATCAAAAAGTCTACCTTTATTCTGAAAATACATCTCTGTTTCTTCAGAAGATTCTAAAAAATGTAAACTCGTACTAATAGATTTTGAATTCGCATTAAACTTACCAATAAGTTCAGCAGAAACAGAGTATAGAGAATGTAAACTAATTTCTGCAGATAAATCTCTCTCAAGAAACGTTTGTTTTATCGCCTTTCCTTGATTATACCTGATTTCTGCATCGGATGGAACTAAACCACTAATCTCAACAAATGTTTTATAATGTATTTTGGATTGTAACTTTGTTTCAATTGTCAGTGATGTATTAGATATATCACCAACAAGGGAGATTCCCCTTTCATACATCTTTCTATCTGCTAATTTAATTTGATTATCATTAGTATTACTACTTCTGTTTTTCAGTACGCTTCTTACAAAGTTTGTCAATCCTGGTTTTGCACCATATTCTTTCTGGAAACCGGAAAGTTCAAGATGACAATGAGCATTTACAAATCCAGGTGCTAGAATGCCATTATAAAAAGACATTCCCGACTTTTCTTGTAATGCTTCTCCTTCCTCACTTAAATAATTAACAAACCCATTCTCATCCAAAGAAACAAAAGCATTCTTTAAAAACCTCTTCCCATCGAAAATGTAATTTGCTGCGTAATAAAACATTTAGTTGTAGATTTCTCCTTTTTCGACATAAAACCTCTCTATCACTCTATCGTAAATCAGGTTTAAGGTATCTAATCGATTATGTGCATAATATAATAAGGTCTGATCGAAATCTTCACGGGAGTAATTAAATTTATCATAGATACTCTGATATATCAGGCTATCAACAGCAACATTGTCAGCTTTAAGCATATTTGAGGTAATTATTGCATCTGCTAAATGTATATCATGAATCATTAATTCTAAAGTATCTTTTGGGATGATATTTTCACCTGATTCTGCTTCGTATGTTGGTTCCGGCATACAGGAAAACATAAGAAGTGATATCAAAATTATTGATGAAACCGATACCTTTTTCATTAGCTTTTGTCTTTAATCTTTTTATACAGTTCAGAAGCAAAAACGAAATCATTAAGCTCGATATTATCCGTATTGAAAATATCTTCTCTGCCTCCTTTCCACCACTTTTTCCCCTCATGAATGAAATATATCTGATCTGCAATTTCCATAACTGAGTTCATATCATGAGTATTAACTATTGTTGTTGTATTATATTCAATTGTGATATCCCGAATAAGTCTATCAATCAAAATTGCTGTCTGTGTGTCCAAACCAGAGTTCGGTTCGTCGCAAAACAAATATTTAGGATTGAGGACAATGGCTCGTGCAATTGATACCCTCTTCTGCATACCTCCACTTATCTCAGCCGGAAATAATTTATGGGCATTTTCAATATTTACACGTTCTAAACAAGAGTCCACTTGTTTTTGTTTTTCAGCTTTACTCATATTTGTAAATAAATCAAGCGGAAATCTTACATTATCTTCTACTGTTGCTGATGTAAACAAAGCACCTCCTTGGAAAACCATTCCAATCTCTTTTCTTATTTCTCTTTTAAATTTTATATTTGCTTTTGTAAACTCACGATTATCAAAAAAGATTTCACCTTCTTCAGGGGTATGCAAACCAATTATCGATTTTAGCAAAACTGTTTTTCCTGAACCACTCTTACCAATAACCATACTGATTTTACCTTCTTCAAAAACCGCACTTACATTATGTAGCACTCTCTGCTTATTGAAACTCTTTGATATGTTTGCAACCTCTATCATGTAAGCAGTAATTGAGTTAAAATCAGATTAAATAATAAAACTAAAATAATACTGTACACAACAGCTCTTGTACTACTCTTACCAACCTCAAGTGCTCCACCATAAGTATAATAGCCATGGAATGAAGAAACTGATGTGATAATAAAAGAGAATACACACATCTTTATTAAAGTATATGTAACATAAAATGGAATAAAGACATAATGTAGACCATCTACATAATCATAAATAGCGACAACTCCTGTTAAGTATGATACAATATACCCCCCCAAGATCCCTAAGAAAATACTCAAAATAGTTAATAATGGAAAGGTTAATAGAGCTGCTATAATTTTTGGTAATATAAGATAATTTGCACTATTAACACCCATAATTTCAAGTGCGTCAATTTGTTCAGTAATACGCATCGTTCCAATCTCAGAGGCAATATTAGAACCTACTTTACAAGCTAATATTAAACAAATAATAGTACTGGAAAACTCTAGAATCATTGTGTCCCGTGCACTTAAACCTATTAAATATTGTGGAATATAAGGTGCCGTAAAGTTAATTGCAACCTGTAATGTAAGCACTGCACCCATAAAAACAGAAACAATGCTAACAATCCAAACAGAGTCAACTCCAATCTGTTCAATCTCATCTAGAACCCTTTTCACAAAGATCTGGCGGCGTACAGGTTTTGTAAAAACAGTAGCCATTAAATAAAAGTATTTCCCGATAATCGCAAAAAGTCTCATGTAATATTAATATCAAACAAATTTAACCAACTAAGTTGTAAATGAAAAATAATATTGTTATTTTGTCGTTTAAATTAGAAATTTTTACAAAATGCAGAAACCAAATTTTTGTGTAATAATGGCTGGGGGTGTTGGAAGTAGGTTTGGCCGGTAAGCAGAACAAACATGCCAAAGCAGTTTATTGACATTCTTGGCACTGGACAAAGTCTAATACAACAAACTTACAATAGGTTTTCAAAAATTATACCTTCTGAAAACATTTATGTAGTAACAAACGAAGAGTATATAGAGTTAGTAATATCACAATTACCGGAAATCCCTGTTGATAATATTTTGGGCGAGCCAATGAGGCGCAATACCGCACCATGTATACTCTATGCAAACATGAAAATTGGTCAAAAAGACCCTAATGCGAGTATCGTAGTAACGCCTGCAGATCATCTAATAATTGATGAAGATGAGTTTTTGCAAAATATCGAAGAAGGTTTAAAATTTGTGACACTTAACAATTCTCTTCTTACTTTTGGGATAACTCCTGACAGACCGGCAACCGGTTATGGATATATCCAGCAAACTGAAAATGAAAACGATAGTAGATTTGTACAAGTCAAAACATTTACAGAAAAACCACACCTTGAGCTAGCAAAATTCTTTTTAAAAAGCGGTGACTTCTTATGGAACTCTGGAATTTTCTTATGGAGACATAAGATTATAGATGAAGCAATTGCAGAACATTTACCTGAATTGTACAATCTATTCTTGGAGAATAAAGATGTTTTTGGCACTTACGAAGAAAAGAAAATGGTTAACCGTATTTATTCTGATGCAAAAAGCATTTCTATTGATTTTGGTGTAATGGAGAAAGCAAAAAATGTATTTGTACTTAAAACAGATTTTGGGTGGTCAGATCTTGGTACTTGGAACTCTCTTTATACACTTCAAGAAAAAGATGAAGAAAAAAATGTCACAATAGGTAAAAATGTTTTATTAGAACAATCTGAAGGCAATTATGTGTATTCTAACAATCATGACAAGGTAATGATTTTAAGAGATCTAGAAGACTTTATTGTTGTTGATACTGACAATGCCTTACTAATATGCAAGCGTGAGAATGAACAAGAGATAAAGGAAATGTTAAACGAAGCAAAATTGCTTTATGGAGATAAAATCAAGTGATTATTTAATATAATTAAAATAAAAAAGGGAGCTTTTAAACTCCCTTTTTTTTATATCTAAGTAATCTTTAGTATTACTAGTATTCCCATTGATCGTGTTCAATTTTAAATAATTCAGCTTGAATTCTTTCACCTTCTCTAATTGCATCAATACCTAATAAGTAGTCAGCAATAAGTCTGTTATCATAAACATTTGTTTCTGCAACAATATAACTTGTGAATTTTCTTTTGAAGAAGATATCATCAAAAGTCTTATGTTCCGCATCATTAAATGTATTAAACACTTCGTAACTTGCAAATAATGGTCTATAATCAGGGAAATATATCCAGAAAGGCCATATACGTTGATCATAATGCCAACCATCAGGTTATATAGCAATAATTCTAACGTCCATTACCGATCTTTGTTTATCAAATACCCACTCTTCCCAAATCCATAGTTTATCCATTTCACGAGTATCTTCCAAACGAGCAGGAATAGTAACATCAATTAAGTTACCATCAGGGTCTGCTTCCTGGATCGTTTCGAAATATGATAATAAATCTTCACGCTCTGGATCATCCTTCTCCATTGGAAGTCTGTGCCAGTTAGTGATATCACTAGGATTGAGTTTATACACCGGATAACGAATATCATAAATAGTCGTATCTTCAATTAAAGCTCCGGTATGAAGATCATACTGTTCTCCAAGAATACCAACATTGTATATCAAATACAATAAGTTTACACGACTACGCTGTGGTTGCACACCAATACCACCAGGATATGTCATTCTTGTAATAGGAAAATACAAAGGATGGTTTTGTTTTTCTTTCATCTCAACTACCCTAAGAATTTTCTTTGAGTACATCGCATCAGCTTCTCGAATATTCTGGTAAGGAACAAATGTTCTCTCAACAGTATTTTCTCTCATATATGCACCGTCCAATACTTGAGCCTGAGCATAAAAGCTAAGCCCTAGGATAAATATGAATATCGGTGATAGTTTTGTGAGCATTTTCATAATATATTACTTTAAGATTACTGTTACACCATTAGTTTGTCTTGTTCCGGACGGTCCGCTATAGTAAATATTAGAGAAACTAACCTGTGAACCTTGTCCCATTTTGCCGATCTCTGAAAGAACAGCTGGTGAGAATTGGTTACCATTAACGGTCACTTTGTTAGTTACACCACGAACTGTATAGAAGAAGTCATATTTTGCAACTGAATAAGAAACACCTTCAAATGGGAAGAAGTCACTTTCCAGTCTAGCAGTCAAATAAGGATTACGTGTTAATGCAGCCTTAGGTAATTCAGCACCATCTTTATAAGCACCAGCAACAAGTATTGAAGGTGGTGGCACATTAAGTACATTAAATGGAGCTGATCCAAGAGTTCTACCACCATCAGTTCTAACTGACACTGTAATATTTACTTGTTTAGCGGTAACAGAAGTAGGAACGGTAACAATATATTTACCTGCGCCTGCAGCTCTAATAGATGCTCCACCGGAAATACTTACACTAACATCCTCTTGCGGATAACCTGAAACTGAAACATCAACAGGGTTCTCAAGACCTTTATAGAACACATTACACTTGGAAGCAGATACTGTAAAACCAGCATCACCAACAGTATAATTTGCTTCATATGGTAACCACATTTCACCTCTATTTGAAACATAGTGAACTAAACCACCATATGTAAAGTCACAAACACCACTACAATCAGTCAAATATTGTCCTTTACCACTAGCATCTAAAGCTACTGTATCATACTGTACGCCTTCACGCTTTTTATAAGTAACTACTCCATCAACAACAGTTTAATCATAGAAAGGTGCATCGTAAGTTAGATAAATTGTTGGTCTCATAGTAGTATCACGAGCACCAAGGAAAATGCTTGATTGATATTGACCTCCACGAACTATAAAACTCCTTGGAGAGCTTACAAGACCTTCAAGTGAAGTGATACGTATATCTAAACCTTCTAACTTAGCAATCATAAACTCTAGTACATCAGCTTCAGCATTTCTAATATCTGCTTGTAATTTTGACAATAATGCTAAAGTACCTATCATATGCATACCACGACAAAGAGTTTCTTGCCATGTCCATGGCTCTTCAGGATCATCTAAATGATCTACTATTTCAAGATTTTTACCAACGTTTTTATACACTGTTAATGATGTATCTTCTATAACTCCAAGTAGAGTTGCGCTATATTCTTCCATCCAGCCACGTAAACTATCTCCCATCATTCTACCTCCATCACCTACCATAACAATAGTAGCAGCATGAAGGTCGTCTTTCTTTTTAATTTCGTCTTAAAGAGTAGCTTCTGGTCCTTGACTTTCCTGAACAATCATTAACTTCAAACGATCTATATCATTAAAGATTCTATTTGACATAGATTCTATTTGATGCGCTTGTTCAGCAAGTGCTCCATATTTCCCAGGTTGTTCCTGTGCTTTTGCATCAATCTTTGCATATAAAGACTGTGTCTTGGCTGAGAAGTTGACTGTTGTTTTCTTAATACTATCGTCAATCTTAACGAAAGCATTTACAATCTCAGATGACACATTAAGCGCCAAAAGAGCTGTATAAAACAAATACATCATTCCAATCATTTTCTGCCTCGGGGTTTCCGGGCAATTTCCTCCAGACATATTATTCTATTTTTTTATTCAACATTTAATTAACAACTCTGATTAATCTTGCTTAAAGTTCATTGCTGAAAGCATATTACCATAAACAGTATTCATTGCAGCAAGATTATGACTTAACTTGCTGATTTCTTCACGATAACGTTTAGTATCTTCAGCTGATTGCTTAAGATTTCCTAAAATTTCGTCAAGACCACTGTATAATGTTTTTGAAGCTTCAATCTGCTGATTTGTACCCTGTAATTGTAATTCATATACAGCGTTTAATGCAGTTAAGTTCTTGTTCATTATACTTAGTTGTTCATTATATGTTTTACCACCGTCTGTTGACATTTCAAGCTCTTTATTCATTGACTCAGTCAACTTATTATAAGCTGTAGCTAAATTATCACCTGATGTACCAACTACTTGAGCAGACTTTTCATATGTTGTTGCTAATTCGTCAGCTTTCATATTAAGTTTTTCAGCTGAAGATCCGTATGAATCAGCGAATTGATTAACTTTCTCAGAAGCTTTTTCAAAATTAGCCACATAATTATTAGTTGCAACTGTTGCATCTGAAACATCATGCAATTTCTAGGTAGTAGTATTTAAGTGTTTTAGACCATGTCCTAATTTTTCGAATAATTCAGGAGTAATCTCCGCATTTTCAATCATAGCATCAAATTTCTCTAATGCTGATTTTTTTGAGCTAACTGCAGCTTTCTTATCAGAGATATCTATCGCTTCATCTACACCAGCTAATTCTGGATAAACTAAACTCCAGTCCACTTCTTCGTGTGGTGGCTCAAATGCTGATAGGAAAAAGATAAATGCTTCAGTTAACAGACCTACTGTCAACATAATACCTGCTCCTGGTAAGTGCTGGATTTTAAATAGTGCTCCAACCATAACAACAGCAGCACCCCAACCATAAACAAACCCCATAATTTTTTTGTAAGCCTTACTAGAGGTAAATTCGCTTAAATTCATAATCGTGTCAGTTTTTAATTAATACTCCTTTTTATTAATACTCAATCTATTATATATATACCTATATTAATATACTTGTGAATATGATGTTCCGTCAGCTCTGTGTCTTCCTAAGAAAGTTCTAACACATCTGAAACCAATATATGATTTTGCTGAATCCTGGAATTCATAAGTTCTTGAACCATTTTGCATATAATATGCAACGTCTTTCCATGAACCACCACGAACAACTTTACGTTTCTTTGCAGGTGGATCATCTGGATGTGCATAATATTGATAATCAGGATTCAAGTCATGTGTAAAACTATAAGCAGACTCATCAAATGCATTACTTGTCCATTCAGCAACGTTACCAGCCATATCATAAAGACCCCATTCGTTTGGATCATATGTAGCAACCATAAGAGTTTGAACACCACCATCATCATAATAGTTACCTCTCATAGGCTTAAAGTTAGCTATGAAACAACCACTATAATTACGTGTATATAATCCACCCCAAGGATACATAGAAAGATCTAATCCACCACGAGCTGCATATTCCCACTCTTATTCTGTTGGTAATCTGTACTCGTTTAGATAATAATCTCTTGTTGTCTTTTGATGTGCATTTTTAAGCATCGATCTCCACTTACAGAAAGCATTTGCCTGTACCCAACTAACACCAACTACTGGATAATAGTCATAAGCTGGATGCCAGAAATACATTTTTGTCATTGGTTCATTATATGAATAAGTAAAGTCACTAATCCAGCATAATGTATCAGGATAAATGTGAACTTTCTCATGCATAAAATAGCTATATCTACCACCATGTCTACCGGCATCATTTCTACCGTCATAGTTTTCAACTTCACGATCAGCAAAGTCTTCCCATGGTTCATCTTCGTCCATTTCTTCACGGTCTTTAATCTGACCTTCATATTGTCCTGTTTCAGGATTAAAATGACGACCGATTCTTAAACCATGATCACCTTCTCTGTCAAAAGTTCTTAATACGTCCTGGTCAACACCATCAGTACAAGGTTTAAATGTATGTTTTTGAGCCGCTTGCTTTAAGTCAACCCAGAAATATTCATAATACAAAGCATCTGTATTTAAATCAATATTCCTCATAAAATGGTATAACTCAGCAGGAGGCAATACGTAAAGTGTTTGATTGAAATTATCAGGAATTTCATTTTTAATCAAAATACCTTTAATTTCAAGATCTTGATAATCCAATGGTCCATTCCAATCTAGGAAGTTATTGTTATCATAATCATCAAAATCAAACTCGCCGTTTTCATACATATTTGTAATGAAATTAATCTCTGTCTCAGTAACATCAGTATCATCAATAATAAAATCGATTGGCTGATAAGACATTCTTGTGTTGATATCCCCAAAATCAACAGAATTCTTTGTCTCTTTACCAAGTACAGTTAATGCCATTGAGTCCCTTACCCAAGCAACAAATTGTCTGTATTCAGCATTTGTAATTTCTGTTTCATCCATCCAGAATCCCTGAATAGTAACAGTTTTTGACTGTGCAGTCATTGAATAAGGAACGTCCTGGTCACTAGGTCCCATTTGATAGGTTCCTGGTGGTACAAATAACATTCCGTAAGGATCCGGAGTATACCACAGCTGTCTGTCGATTCCGGTAAGTTCACCGCTGCCATAGTATCCACAACTACCTAGCAGTACGATCGTGATTGTGCTGATGATGAGTAATTTTCTCATAATATATACATTATTTAGTAAGCGTCTCTTTTATACGTTTAAATTAATAAAATGTTACAATCTCCTCACACTTCTATATCTACCTGGAGTCTTACCACCAGCGATATTGAAGCAATACCTAAGCATTAATTCATGAGATCCTGAGTTATATGAACCAACTTTTGAAAGAACCACATCATAGCTATATCCAAAACTGATTCCATTCAACAAGTGTATACCAACCATAGGGACAATAGCGTCCGTATGTCTGTAAGATATACCACCCCAGAATTTCTTCTCATATAAAATTTTACCATTAATTTGAAAATCTATAGTAGCCAAATCAGTCTGTATAATTGAACTACCAATGATATCAAATGATGGATTTGGCAATGCATATGCATAACCTCCTGTCAAATATAAGTGTCTTGTAAGTTTACTTGGATTTTCAATATCATAATTTAGCGTTGGATTTGTTATATGAGTTGATGAAAAACCAACCCAAAAATCTTCAGCATTATAAGTTATTCCAAAATTAGCATCAAAAGCAGTAACATTCTCCATATGTGGAATTGATGGATCAATATAAACCGGTTGACCGTTTATTGATTCCCATGTTTTCCAATCTCCGTCAATTGAGTGGTTAAAAATACCTAAGCCGAGTCCCATTCCGAGAACACCGTCAGATAGTTCTAGTCTATATGCATAATTAACCATAACGTTTAAGTTATTTTCAAAACCAATTTGATCCTCAACAATTTACAAACCCATACCACTACTAATCGAGTTTATCGGCATATCAAAAGTGAAAACGGTTGTAACTGGCCTACCTTCATCCCATCCAACCCATTGTTGACGATGAATGCTGTTTACACACAAAGCATCATTTGCACAAGCCGCTCCTGGATTATACACATTCTGTGCATATTCAAACAAACTATAATGTGAGTCAATCTGAGCTTGCGAATATTTTACAAATATTGCCATTAAAACGATAATCAGTGGTATTATTCTCCTCATACTAAAATTTAGTTTTTCGCTTTTCAATACTTAACTCCCAATTTTAATTGGTAAATAAAATACATTTTTTTTTAAATTCCAAACTTTATTAACATTTTTTTGTTAATAACCTCCTTTTTTGTTAATAACTCCATAAGAAGTCATCAAATTATATGACAATTTTCAAATGGCGAAAGTTACATTAAATTTTTTTAAATACAGCAAATTATTTCAAAATTTTATATTTTTTTCCTACTTCAATAACGAGCTAATAAAAATATTATTATTTACTTGAGCAAAAAATATGACATTAATCATGTTTTAGACCTATAAATATATAGGCAATCATAAAAACTATTTTCAAGAAAACAGCAAAAATATTCTACTTCTTCTTTTCAATAATAGATTTACAGTCGTCAAGTGTAATAGTTTCAGGATCTAATGATTTTGGAATTCTATAGTTCTTTTTTTCAAACGAAATATATGGTCCGTAACGACCTTTTAAAATCTTCAATCCTGGCATCTCGTCGAAAGTACGCTGAAATGCTTCCTTAGCATTATTCTTCTTTTCAACAATAAGCTCAATGGCTCTCTCAAGAGTAATTTTATATGGGTCATCTGTCTTTTTTAAAGCATAAAATGCTTTATTATTTTTAACATAGGGGCCATATTTGCCAACAGCAACGATAACCTGATCACCTTCATACTCACCTAAATCACGAGGCAACTTAAATAAGTCCAGCACTTCCTCGAGTGTAATGCTTTCAATATTTTGATTCTTTCTTAAACTAGCATATACAGGCTTTTCTCCGCCTTCAATTGAGGCATATGGGCCATATTTACCTATTTTAAGAACAATTGGCAACCCAGACTCAGGGTGATTTCCAATCTCTCTTTCCCACTTTGTATTTTCTTTTTCCTTTAGAGAAGATTCTACTTTAACATGGAAGTCTTTGTAAAACTTCTTAATCATCTGTGTCCATGTTAATTTACCTTCTGAGATATTATCAAATTTCTCTTCAATTTGTGCTGTAAAATTATAATCTAGTATTTCTTCAAAATGTCCAAATAGATAATCTGTCACAACTACACCCATTGATGTTGGAAACAGCTTATTTGATTCACCACCAAACTTCTCAGAAACACTCTTTTCGACAATTTCACCATCTTTTAAAACAATTAAACCAACCTTACGGGATTTTGGTGGACGCGACTCTTTTACAACATAATCGCGTTGTTGAATAGTTGAAATTGTAGGCGCATAAGTTGAAGGTCTTCCTATACCTAACTCCTCCATTTTCTTAACTAAACTTGACTCTGTGTATCGATAAGGTGCTTGATCATATTTTTCGTTTGCCTCTATTCTATCAACATCAACAGGATCATTTACATTAACTGGTGGTAAAGCAGAAGAGTTTTCATCTCCATTTTCATCATCAGAAGACTCAATATACAATTTTAAAAATCCGTCGAAACTAACAATCTCACCTGTAGCAACAAAAGAAACATTATTCTTATCATTGGTCATTGTTACAACAGTCTTCTCTATTTTAGCATCAGACATTTGTGAAGCTACTGTTCTTTTCCAAATAAGATCATATAAGCGCTGTTCCTGTTTACCTAATTGCAGTTCAGTCGTACTAACAAAAGTAGGCCTAATAGCTTCGTGTGCTTCCTGAGCACCTTTTGATTTATTTTTAAATTGTCGAACCTTTGAATACTCCTCTCCAAATTTATCTGTCACCTCACTTTTGATAGTATTTATCGCTAATGAAGATAAATTAACAGAATCAGTTCTCATATATGTGATATATCCATTTTCATACAAACTTTGAGCAAACTTCATTGTTTGTGCTACAGACATACCAAGTTTTCGACCTGCTTCCTGTTGAAGAGTTGATGTTGTAAATGGTGGAGCTGGAGATTTCTTTCCAGGTTTTTTTACTAAATCAGAAACATGAAAATTATCTTCTTTTACAGAATTTAAAAAATCTAAAGCATCTGTTTCATTTTTAAACCTTTTATTTAGTTCTGCTTTTACAACTGTACCATTAATATTAAAGAAACCAAATATTCTAAATTCAGATTGTGATTTAAATTCATTGATTTCTCTTTCTCTTTCAACAATTAACCTAACAGCTACAGATTGTACTCTACCAGCAGATAATGAAGGTTTTATTTTTTTCCATAATAATGGTGAAAGACTAAAACCAACAAGTCTGTCCAGTACTCGTCTGGCCTGCTGAGCATTTACAAGGTTTATATCTATACCTCTTGGATTCTCAATTGCGTTTTTAATTGCATCCTTTGTAATTTCATGAAAAACAATTCTTTTATATTTTTCTGGCTTTAATTTTAGAACTTCACTTAAATGCCATGAAATAGCCTCTCCCTCGAGGTCCTCATCAGAAGCTAACCAAACTATATCAACTTCAGATGCAATCTTTTTTAATTCAGAAACTACTTTCTTTTTATCAGCAGGTATTTCATACTCAGGTGTAAACTCTTTATCAACATCAATACCAAGGTTTTTCTTTGATAAATCCCTTATATGACCATAACTTGACTTAACTAAAAATCCATCCCCAAGGAATTTCTTAATCGTTTTTGCTTTCGCGGGAGACTCAACTATTACTAAATTGTTTTCCATTAAATATTTTTTGTTTTGGAGTGCAAAATAAAGAAATCTAAAAACTAATTCATAAAATTTTTCTTATTTTTACGCCATAAATTTTCAAATATGAGTAAGAATAAAGCTGCAAAAGTAACTTATTCTCGCAAATTTGCCAGAATTTTTACAATTTGTTTTTGGTCACTAAATATTTTAGTCCTATCAGTAATATTTATTTACTTCCACATGACTGCTAAGGGGAAGTTTGGTTTTATGCCGACTTTTGAACAGTTAGAAAACCCCCAAGAAAACCTTGCGACAAAAATATATTCAGCTGATTTGGAACTTCTCGGAACCTACTTTCGAGAGAATCGTTCTCAAATCTCTTTTGATGAATTGTCGCCTTATTTAATAGATGCTTTAGTTGCAACTGAGGATATTCGTTTTTACAACCATTCTGGTATTGACTTCAGGGCTTTACCACGTGTAGTCTCTGGAATGGGAGGCGGAGGAACTAAAGGTGGAGGAAGTACAATAACACAGCAGTTGGCAAAAATGTTATTCCCTCGAGAAGACAATATGTCAAAATTTGAACTTGTAAACAGGAAATTTAAAGAATGGATTATTGCTGTAAGATTAGAAAGAAGTTTTACAAAGGAAGAGATTATAGAAATGTATCTCAACAAATTTGACTTCCTTAACCTTGCCGTGGGAATAGAATCTGCAGCAAGAGTATATTTTGATACAACACCTAACGCGCTAAATATAACACAATCAGCAATGCTGGTTGGAATGGTTCAGAATCCATCATTATATAATCCTTTAAAAAATCCTGAAGGGACTTTACAAAGAAGAAATGTAGTACTTGGACAAATGCTAAAATATGATTTCATTACTCAAGAAGCATTTGATACTCTAAAACTAATGCCTCTGGGTATAAAATATCAAAAAGTTGACCATAACATTGGTAGTGCAACATATTTCCGTGAATTTTTAAGATTATGGTTAACCGCAGAGAAGCCAAATGTTGCGGATTATTTTGACATGCGACAATATGTTGAAGACTCAATAAACTGGGCAACAGACCCATCCTACGGCTGGTGTAATAAAAACACAAAACCTGATGGGACAAACTATGATATATATAGTGATGGTTTACAACTATATACTACTATAGACAGTCGAATGCAAAGATATGCAGAAGAAGCAGTTACCGAGCACATTGGCGGCTATATTCAAGGAGAATTTGTTAAAGACCAGAAATACAACAAAAGACCTCCTTTCTCAAACGACCTTACTCAGGATGAAGTAGACAATATTATGTTCCTTACTAAAAAACGCTCTGAAAGATGGAGATTAATGAAAGCTGCCGGCATTCCTGAAGATTCAATCCTGATGAGTTTTGATATTCCAGTAGAAATGAGTGTTTTCTCATGGGAAGGTGATATTGACACTGTAATGACTCCGTCTGATTCTATATTATACTATAAGTACTTTTTAAGAGCCGGGTTCATGTCAATGGAACCACATACCGGACATGTTAAAGCATATGTTGGAGGTATTGATTACAGACATTTTAAATTTGATCAGGTAACAAAATCAAGAAGACAGGTAGGTTCTACGATTAAACCATTTATTTATTGTCTAGCGATGCAAAATGGTTATTCGCCATGTACAAAAGTTCCTAATGTGGAAGTTACTTTTAAATTACCTAAAGGTTCTGGAAAAGAATATTACACACCAAAATTCTCCCCTACTGATTACGACGGAGAAATTATTACCTTGAAATTTGGTTTAGCAAATTCACTTAACCAAATATCTGCATGGGTTTTAAAACAGTATTCACCTCAAGTAGTGGTATCTCTGGCAAAGAAAATGGGGGTACATAGCCATATCGATCCATATCCTTCAATTTGCGTTGGTGCCCCGGAGGTTTTACTATGTGAAATGGTTGGTGCTTACTGTACTTTTGCAAATAAAGGAATCTATACACGTCCTATTTACATAACAAGAATCGAATATAAAAATGGTAACGTTTTAGCTAATTTTGGACCTATTCAATCTGAAGCAATTAGTGAAGAGACAGCCTATTTGATGCTTGACCTTATGAAAGGCGTTGTTGATATGGGTACATCTATTCGTTTAAGGTTAACTTATAAGTTATATAATGAGATGGCCGGTAAAACAGGTACAACAAATAATCATTCTGATGGATGGTTTATCGGAGTCACTCCCGAACTTGTCAGCGGAGGCTGGGTTGGTGGAGAAGAAAGAAGTATTAGATTTAGATATATTACTTTAGGTCAGGGAGCTGCTCTTGCTTTACCAATCTTTGGATTATATATGCAAAAAGTATATGCAGATCCTGATTTACCATATTCTGATGAAAGTCATTTTGAAAGACCATCACAAATATCTGTAGAAATAGATTGTGAAGAATATGACAGAAACCATGAAAATGGAAACTTCAATAATATGTAATTAGAAATTAATTACTGCGAAACAACTTTGCAGCAAAATCTTTAACATCACTAACTGCCCGGACTCCCGGGTAGTTTTTATTTATCTCAGATTTTTGTGACGATGAAATGTAGATATTTTTGAATCCTAACCTTACTGCTTCACTTACTCTTTTATCAATAAATGAAACTGGTCTAATTTGTCCTGACAAACCCAATTCGCCAATAAAACATGTATTCTCTACAATCGGCTTATCATAATATGATGAAATAACAGATGCTAAAACGGATAAATCTGAAGCTGTATCCTTAACTTTAATCCCTCCGGCAATATTAATAAACGCATCTTTTTGGCTAAGATGCAAACCTAAACGCTTTTCTATTACTGCAAGTATAATCTGAAATCGCTTACTATCAAATCCTGTTGCTGTTCGTTGAGGGCTACTGTAAACAGCATTCCCGATCAACGTCTGGATTTCAATCATTAAAGACCTTGTCCCTTCCGCTATAGTCCCATAAGCCACGCCACTCAAACCAACGTTTTCTTCTGAAAGTAATATGTTTCCGGCATCTATAATCTCTTTCAAACCATAATTCAGCATCTCAAAAACACCTATTTCATAAGTTTAACCAAATCTATTTTTCTTTGGTCTGAGAAGCCTGTAATAATGGTTATTATCTCCTTCAAATTGAAAAACAGCATCTACAATATGTTCAAGTGACATTGGTCCAGCAATATCTCCTTCTTTATTTATATGTCCTATTAATATTACAGGCACGTCATTTTCCTTAGCATACTCTTGTAGTATACGAGTACTTTCTCTAATTTGGCTAACTGTTACCGGAGATGATGTCAACATCTCAGATGCTATTGTTTGAACTGAATCAATAACGATTATCTCAGGTTGAACTGATTTTATTGTAGAAAGAATTTTTTCAATATTTGTCTCAGTATATATGTAGCAATCCTCGTTATTAATTCCGATACGCTCTGCACGAAGTTTTATCTGATTTTCACTTTCCTCACCTGACACATATAATACATTAGTACATTTAAGGTTTAAGACAGTTTGCAAAATCAAAGTAGATTTTCCAATCCCGGGTTCACCACCGAGTAATACTAAAGAGCCTGGAACTAATCCTCCTCCTAAAACACGATTAAACTCAGAATAAGGTAAATTAATCCTGTCAATTTTCTTTTTAGAAATATCTTTGATTTTTATAGCATTACCAGGTTTTGGTTCTGTTCTTGATTTACCTGATTTTACAGGAGCTTGTTGCACCTCCTCTATAAAAGAATTCCAACTATTACAGTTGGAACACTTGCCTGCCCATTTGGGCGATATATATCCACAGTTTTGACAAACAAAAACTGTTTTATCTTCTGCCATGCTTACAATTTCCTTTGCATCTCACATCTTAAGTATGCTCCATTAACCTCATCATCGGAAAGACGCTCACGTGTCATAATAAGAATATCATCTTTGAATTTATCAATTCTATAAATACCATCCAATGATGTATATCCCGTTAATGGATCACTTCCACTAATAGTAATTTGAGATTTAAACATTGACTTATCAATCACATAATTACAAGTATCAAAATGAATACCATCATTATTAGTCATTATTCTTATCAACTGTCCATCTTCTTTAAAAGTCCATGTAACAACTCCCTGTGGTTGTGTATCGAAAGTTTGAAAGTTCCAAGTTCCGATTATTTCTTCAGGAACGTTCTTACAGCTAGCAATAAGCAAAACAACACCTGCAATTATCAATAATATTTTTCCGTTTTTCATGATAAACCTATTTAGTTCAATCTACAAATATATAAAATTATTTATTTGGTCACAATTTTTTTAATATTTCTGTTGATGAATAACCATCAACAAATTTTATTACTTCAACAAGCCCTCCATTAGCACTGACATAGTCTGCACCAACAATATCTTCATATTTATAATCACCACCCTTAACTAATACATCAGGTATTATTTGTTTTATTAAGCTTTCAGGTGTATCTTCTTCAAAAACGACAACCGCATCAACAATAGATAATGCTGCAAGTAAAGTCGCTCTTGCTTTGACATTATTAACAGGACGCCCCTCTCCTTTTAATCTCGTCACAGATTCGTCAGAGTTTAATCCAATAATTAATTTGTGCCCAAGATCTTTTGCCTGTGCTAAGTAATTTATATGTCCGTAATGCAATACATCAAAACAACCATTAGTAAAAACTATTGAGTTTTTGTTTTTTCTCCAATCAAGAACGTATGATGTAATAGCATTTCTTTTGACGATCTTCTCATTAATAAGATCAAAAGTATCCATTAGATTATTGAGTTTGTTTTTGTATCAGGAAATATAAATGATGGTTTAAAGCTTTTAGCTTCTTCAAAATCCATAGAAGCATAAGAAATAATGATTACTATATCATCAACTGCAACCTTTCTGGCTGCAGGACCATTGAGACAAATCACGCCTGAGCCAGCCTCTCCTTTTATAACATAAGTCTCAAAACGTTCACCATTATTTATATTAACCACCTGAACTTTTTCGTGTTCAATAATATTAGAAGCCATCATCAAATCTTCATCGATTGTTATACTTCCAACATATTGTAAGTTCGCCTCAGTAACTCTTACTTTGTGTATTTTAGATTTTACAACTTCGATATTCATAAAACAAAAATGATAAATCGGTGCAAAGTTAAATAATACTTATTTAAAACACCAAAATAATATTATCAATTAATCTAACATTTGTACACAACACCGCTACACACATTACAAGCACTGTGTTTTTTTCTACTTTTTTAATTTTTTGCAAACTATCAGGATGACAAAAAATACAGTATTCTGGCTTCATAACATCGATTTTCTCCATTCGTGAGTTAAATCTCTCAGCAAATAAAGAAGTAGAATCTCCTATTTTCATTTCAGTTGCTACTACTTGCATCTCCCTATATATCTCAGAAGCTACAAGTCTATTTTCATTACTTAATCGCTCATTTCTACTACTCATTGCCAAACCGCTATCTTCTCTAACAATAGGACATGAAACTATTTCAATTTTTAAATTCGCTTCTGAAACAAGCCTTTTAATAATAGCGAGTTGCTGAAAATCCTTCTGTCCAAAATATGATTTTTGTGGCTTAACAAGATCAAAAAGCCTGTAAACAACATCTACAACGCCCTGAAAATGACCAGGTCTAAATTCCCCCTCATAAACCTTATCTAACCCTCCAAAGTCAATCTCAAAACCATCATAATCCGAATAAATATCATCACTTTTAGGCATAAAAACCATATCACAACCTGAGTATTCCAGTAATTTCAGATCTGAACTATAATTAACAGGGTAATTATCAAAATCGCTTTGTTCATTAAATTGCTTTGGATTAACAAAAACTGAGACAATCGTATAGTCAGATTCTTTAACTGATTTTTCAACTAAAGAAATATGCCCCTTGTGTAGCGCACCCATGGTTGGCACAAAACCAATTGTTTGATAAACTCCCTCCAATTCTTCTCTTCTAGCAACTAAGTCTTCAACTGTTTTGATAATTTCCATCACTATTTTTTTTGCGAAGATAAATAAATGAGTAATAATAACAAATATCAATAAGTTTGTAACGACCTTCTTCAAAATCTATCTAATTATTAGGAGTACAATAAAAATCAATATAAATCGTTAATGACAGATGTGCGGAAATATGAAAAATTTTTTATATTTTTGTGACCTATTAATAAAACATTATTAGAGATTATGAAATTAAAAGTTCTTTTTGTTACTCAGGAGATTACACCTTATTTACCGGAAACAGAAATGTCTTTAATTGGAAGACATCTTCCTCAGGGTATCCAGGAGCGTGACAGAGAAATCCGCACATTCTTACCAAAATTCGGGAATATCAATGAACGTAGAAACCAGCTGCATGAAGTGATTCGACTTAGTGGAATGAATCTGGTAATTAATGACACAGACCACCCACTTGTAATTAAAGTTGCTTCTATTCAACCTGCAAGAATGCAAGTATATTTCATTGACAATGAGGATTTTTTCAGTAGAAAACATGCATTAACTGAAAAAGGAAAAGAATTTGCTGACAATGACGAAAGAGCAATATTTTACTCAAGAGGAGTTATTGAAACAGTAAAAAAACTAGGATGGGCTCCAGACATTATTCATTGTCATGGTTGGTTTACATCTCTAGTCCCTTTTTATATGAAAAAAATCTACAGTCAGGATCCTTTATTTGAGAACGATTTCAAAATTATCTATTCTGTCTATAATGACAAATTTAAAAATCCTCTCAACCCCGATTTATCTAACAAACTTATCGAAAACGATATTCATCCTGATGATGTAGAAACAATTAAAACTCCTGATTGGAACAATATGACCAAGTTTGCCATTCAATATGCTGATGGTTTGATTATGGGATCAAATTCTCTTGATGAAGATACTAAAGGTCTAATAACCGATTCAGGAAAACCATTCTTAAAACCTCAGGATGAAGATAGTTATATCGATAAGTATAACGAATTCTATGATAAACTAATTTCTAAGTAATTAAATGAAAAACAAATTCCAGTTTCTGTTTATTATCCTATTGTTAGGTTTCGGAGTACTTTTTTCATCATGTGAAAATGAATATTCTGTAATTGGTCTTGGGCTTATTCCCGGATCAGACAAAATGGATTTAGTGTGTGATACGATAGGTGTTGAGTGTTTCACTGTACTTGACGAATCAATTTCAACAGACGAAAGAACTATTGCTACTTTAGGAAGCTTTTTCGACCCTGACTTTGGTTTTACAAAAGCTAGTTTCATCTGTCAAACAAGAATATCAAGTAATAATGTAGACTTCTCAGAAGTTGAAACTGTCAATTCACTGGAGTTACACCTTAAGTATGATTTTCATTATGGAGATTCAAGCACCAGTCAGACAATAAACATCTATAGATTACTAACTGATGTTTATATAGACTCTGTGTATTATTCTGACTTCAAACCGGATGCATCTGAGATTGAACTCTTAACCAGTATAGAGCTTAATATTCCTGCAGATGACAGCCTTGTAACAATAGATTTACATGAAGATCTGGCAAATGAATTTATAGATCCAAATAATATAGATTACTTTGTTGATAATGATGTGTTTTTACCATTCTTTAAAGGTCTTTATATTTCTACTGAATATGTAGTGGCAGATGGATGTATATATAATTTTAATCTTTATGATGAAGATTCAAGAATGATACTTTATTATAATGACACTTCTGAGTTTGAATTCCTCATAAACACCAAATCCGCGACAATAAATATGTTTGAGCATGACTACACCACAGCTAGCACTGAGGTTCAAGCTGCATTACTTTACACAACTCTGCTTTATGAAAATTGTTATATTCAAAGTCTTGGTGGATTAAAGTCTAAAATATTTTTTCCGGAATTAGAAACTCTTTTTGATTCTACAAATATTGCAATCAATAAAGCAAAACTTATCATTAGTTTAGAAGAAGATTATAATGAAACTGTATTTGTTGCACCTCCTCAATTAACTCTTGTAGCTATATTAGAAACAGGGTTATATGATTTTGTTACTGATTATAAAGTTAACACATTGAATTTTGGTGGTGAATATGACGAGACAAATAATACTTATTCTTTTAATCTACCTTTCCATATCCAGGAATTAGTTAATGGAAACACTGACTATGGTTTATATCTGTTTGCTACCGACAACAGAACAATTCCATACAGAGCTATTATTGACAATTCACAGGATGAACCAAAAGGAATTCAACTTGAAATTTATTATTCAAAGTATTAAAACTAATTAACTATGTGCGGAATTGTTGGATATATTGGTCATCGTAATGCTTATGACATCTTGATCAAAGGACTAAAGCGCTTAGAATACAGAGGCTACGACTCTGCTGGCATTGCATTAAGTGAGAATGATTATCGTGTATATAAATGTAAAGGTAAAGTTAGCGATCTCGAAAATCAAACAAAAGATAAAGATATAAGTGGTCGCATTGGCATGGGGCATACACGTTGGGCAACTCATGGTGAGCCAACAGATAATAATGCACATACACATAAGTCAATGAATGGAAAATTTGTAATAATTCATAATGGAATTATTGAAAACTACGCAAAATTAAAAGCTGGTTTACAAAAAGAAGGTTACAAATTTGAAAGTGAGACTGATACAGAAATCTTAGCAAATCTTATTGAGTTTTATTATATGCGCAATCAAAACGGAACTTCCTTTTCACCTGAAGAAGCTGTTAGGTCTGCGTTAAAAATGGTTGAAGGTGCTTATGGATTAGTCATTCTCTGCGAAGATTATCCTGATCAAATGATTGCAGCCAGAAAAGGGAGCCCCCTTGTTATTGGTATTGGGAAAGACGAGTATTTTATTGCATCTGATGCAACACCAATTATTGAATATACAAATTCTGTTATTTATCTTAATGATGATGATATTGCAGTAATTGATGACAAAGGTTTGAGTTTGAAAAATCTTAAAAACATTCCTCAAAAACCAAATGTTCATAAGATTAGTCTTGAACTTAGTGAGATTGAAAAAAATGGTTTCGACCATTATATGCTCAAAGAAATTTACGAACAACCTAAAGCAATCAGAGATACATACAGAGGTCGTTTAAACTTTGAATCCAAGTTCTTAAGACTCGGAGGTTTGCACAATATTTTTGAAGACTTAAAAGGTGCCAAAAGAATAATTATTATTGCATGTGGAACAAGTTGGCATGCCGGCTTGGTTGGGGAATACCTGTTTGAAGAATTTACAAGAATACCTACAGAAGTAGAATATGCATCAGAATTCAGATATAGAAAGCCAATAATTAATAAAGGAGACATTGTAATTGCAATAAGTCAGAGCGGAGAAACTGCTGATACTTTAGCTGCAATACAACTTGCGAAGGAAGCTGGTGCTATTGTTATGGGAGTTTGCAATGTTGTTGGAGCCAGCATTCCGCGTGAAACGATTGCCGGAGTTTTCACTCATGCTGGACCAGAAATTGGTGTTGCCTCTACGAAAGCTTTTACTGCACAAGTAACTGTGCTAACAATGATGGCAATGTCAATTGGCTTAGCAAATAATGGTTTAACAAAAGAAGAGTTTACTGAATTAGTAAATGAGCTTTATGCTATACCAGAAAAAATTGAAAAAATCCTTGATAAATCAGAAAAGATTAAAGAAATTTCAGACAAGATTTCGAATGCAACAAATAGTCTTTATCTTGGTCGAGGATATCTATTCCCTGTAGCATTAGAAGGAGCTCTTAAGCTAAAAGAAATTTCGTACATACATGCTGAAGGATACCCAGCTGCAGAAATGAAACATGGCCCAATCGCTCTTATCGATGAGAAAATGCCTGTTATAGTTCTGGCAACAAAGGATAAATCATATGATAAAATCGTATCAAATATTCAAGAAGTTAAAGCACGTAAAGGTGTTATTATTGCAATAGTAACCGAAGGGGACACAACTATTAAGAATATGGCAGATTACGTTATAGAGGTCCCAAAATCAGACTTTGCACTTGCTCCACTTCTAACAGTGGTCCCTTTACAGCTAATGTCATATTACATAGCAGTTAACAGAGGTTGTAATGTCGACCAACCAAGGAATCTTGCTAAGTCTGTAACTGTTGAATAAAAAAGGGTTTTTGAATAATAATTTAAATAATTTTTAGTTATCAATTTTATAAGCTGAAGATTTTGAAAAAAAGAGGTTATATATCGACAACATTATTACTGCTAGTCTTATTGTTTTTCTCATGCTCAGTTGAGAAAAATACCAGTATGAGCCGAATGTACCATAATACAACATTGAAGTACAACATTTATTTTAATGGTAACGAAGCTTATAAAAGAGGTATCGCTAGAATAAATTCTCAAAATACTGACAACTATAATGAAATTCTTGATGTATTTGTTGACAGTAAGGAAGACCTTGCAGGTTCTGCTGGTGGTGACATGGATAAAGCGATTCAGAAATCTGCTAAAGGAATAAAAATACATTCTATTACTAAGAAACCTGATGTGAAAAAATCGGGTAGTATGAGCAAAAAAGAAAAAGAGTTTTACGATAAAAATGAATTTAATAAATGGATTGATGATTGCTACATATTAATGGGCAAATCATATTTCATCAAGAGAGAATATCTTGACGCTAGACAAAACTTTGATTATATCGTAAGACAATTCCCAGATGAAGAAACAAAACATCTGGCAAACTTATATCTGGTTCGAACTTATTGTGAACAAGTAAATTTCAAAGCCGCTAAAGAAACTCTTGATTTTATTGAGGCTGAAAAAGAATTACCAAAAAAATATGATGGTTTATTCGCAGCAATTTATGCAGACTATTATATTAAACAAAAAGAATATGAAGCTGCAATACCAAAATTATTAAGAGCGACAAAAAACACGAAAAATAAAAAAGATAGAATAAGATATACATACATTCTTGCACAAATTTACGAGAAACTAGATAACCTATCAAAAGCATCTGAACTATACGAAGTTGTTGCAAAGAAGAACAGTTCGTACGAAATGGAATTTAATGCCAAAATTAATATGGCAAAATGCTTTGTAGGACAAGGTAAAAGCAACAAAGATATTCGTAAAACCCTTAAGAAAATGTTACGCGATGATAAAAACATCGAATATCTTGATCAAATATATTATGCTATAGCAGAAATTGATTTCCGTGAAGGAAATAAAAATGATGCAATACAAAACTATAAACTATCCTCTGATAATAGTGTTTCAAATGACTACCAAAAAGCCCTATCATGCTTAAAACTTGGTGAAATATATTTTGCTAAATTGGATTATAATAATGCTCAAATATATTATGACACATGTATGGCATTTCTTCCGGCAAGTCATGATAATTATAGAGAGATTAAAACAAATTCTCAGAATCTTAATGAACTAGTTGGTTTTACTTCATCAGTCGAATTTGAAGATAGTGTTCAAAACTTAGCTCAAATGTCAGAAAAAGAAAGGAACAAGGTTATAGATCAAATAATAGCTGACCTTATTGAGCAAGAACGCATTCAACGTGAGATGGAACAACAAGCGAATATCAATTCCATGTTATTTGACCAGCAACGAGGAAACTAAAATAATAATGTAAATGCGCCTTCAGGAGGAAAATGGTATTTCTACAACCCATCACAATTAAGCTTTGGTAAAAATGAGTTTAATAAAAAATGGGGTCAAAGAAAAAACGAAGACCACTGGAGGAGAAAAAACAAATCTGTTGTTGATTTCTCTGATGAAAATCTAGCAGAAAACCAAGACAGTGCTTCTAACACACCACAAAACAGGAACAACAATCCAAAAGACAGAGCTTATTATTTACAAGACATTACATTAACAGACTCTGCAATGAATGTTTCTAATGAAGTAATAATTTCTTCATTATTTAACATTGGAAGGATTTATAAAGAAAGATTCAGTGATTACGAAAAAGCCATCAGCGCTTATGAAGAACTTAATGAAAGATTCCCTGATAATGAATATCTTCTTCTGTCGTATTACAATTTGTATCTATTAAACAAGCTGACAAACAATCAGTCTGAAATGGAAAAATACAAAAGGCTCGTAATCAGTAAGTATCCTGAAACAAACTATGCTAAACTTCTGCAAAACCCTAACTATGTTAAGGAACTTGAGCTAAAACGCCAACAAGATATTCAACTATATATCGAAACCTATGACAGTTATATGAAGGCAGATTGTAATACTGTAAATACAAACTGTAATTCATATTTAGATGAAAATCCAAACGGCGAGTTACGAGCAAACTTCGATTTCTTCAAAACACTCTGTGTTGGTAGAAGCGCTGATACTATCGTATTTAAAACAGCTCTTGTTGAATACATTAAAACATATCCGGAACATGAACTTTCAACGGCTGCACAAAATATACTCGCATATTTTGGAACAACAGATGTGCAAGCTCTTATAGCTGACTTACAGCAAAGACCGGATCCTATTAACAACGGCACAAATGATGTTATTCCAGGTGACAGTGCTACGAATATTACACCTGAAGTTAAAGAATTGTACGAATTTGATGAAAACGAAGAGCATCTTTATGTTGTCTATGTGAAGTCTGAAGATGTTGATATCAAAAGATTAAGTTTTGAAATAAGGAACTTCAATATCTTTAACTTTAGTATGAGAACATTTAACGTAACGAATCTAACTTTTGATGGAACATACGAAATAATAACAGTTAAGCCGTTTAAAAACAAAACCCAATCAGTTAACTACTCAAAACTCATTGCTAACAGTTAAGATGTTTTCAACAAACTACAAAATGTAGAATATAAGATTTTTGTAATATCTGAATCAAATCTACCTAAATTAAGGAAGAATAAAGACATTCAGGAATACCTTAAATTCTACAGACAATATTATCCTCAATAGTTATATCACTTAACAAATATTAAATTATGAAAGAAATCAGTATCCTTTGGACAGATGATGAAATAGATTTATTAAAACCACACATAATTTTTCTAGAACAAAAAGGCTACCAAATCGATACTGCAACAAATGGTAGTGATGCAATTGATTTAGTCGAAAACAATGCATACGATATAATATTCCTTGATGAAAACATGCCTGGATTAAGTGGTCTTGAAACGCTTTATAAAATAAAGCAGATTAATCCTTTAGTTCCGGTTATTATGATAACAAAAAGCGAAGAGGAAAATATAATGGATGAAGCTATCGGTTCGAAAATCAATGATTATCTCATTAAACCGGTAAATCCAAATCAAATATTATTGGCAATAAAGAAAAATATTGATAAAGACAGATTAATAACCCAAAAGACAACTTCGGCATATCAATCAGCATTCTCAAAATTAGGAATGGAGATTAATGATAGTCTAAGCCATGAAGATTGGATTGATATTTACAAAAAACTCACTTATTGGGAACTAGAATTATCAGGCTCATCAGATAGCACAATGGATGAAGTTCTCCGTATGCAATTAAATGAAGCTAACAGTAGTTTCTCAAAATTCATTAAGAGAAATTACACAGATTGGTTTGATGCAAAAAACACTGACAAACCTCTACTGTCTCCAAATTTACTGAAAGAAAAAGTATTTCCTCTGTTAAAAGAAGGAAAACAAGTTGTATTCCTATTAATTGATAACCTTAGGTTTGACCATTGGAAAAGCATTGAGCCTATATTATCAAATTACTATAAACTTGAGACAGAAGAACTATATTATTCAATATTACCAACAGCAACACAATATTCGAGAAACTCTATATTTTCAGGTTTGATGCCTTCTGAAATCAATAAGCTATATCCTGAGCTATGGAAAAATGATGATGAAGAGTGTGGAAAGAATCTGTACGAAGAGGAAATGTTAAAAACATTACTTAACAGATATAATATTACAGGTGGAATGTATTTTGAGAAAGTAACAGACATCAAATATTGTAAGCGAATTGCCGACAATATGAACTCTATTCTCAATAACCAATTTGTTTCAATAGTAGTTAATTTTGTAGATGCTTTATCACATGCAAGAACAGATCAGAAGATGATGCGAGAGCTTGCTAATTCAACAACAGCATACAGAGCAATAACAAAATCGTGGTTTGAACACTCTCCTCTTCTTGAAATGCTAAAAGCTTTTGCTGATAAAGATATTCACCTTGTTATTAGTACAGACCATGGAAGCATTCAAGTCTCCGACCCTGTAAAAATAATTGGAGACAGAGCAACGACAACAAATCTAAGGTATAAGCAAGGAAGAAATCTTAATTACAATAAAAAAGATGTAATAGAAATATTAAATCCTACCGATGCGTTTTTACCAAAAACCAATATTAGTTCAACCTATGTTTTTGCATACGGAAACGACTTCTTTGCTTACCCAAATAATTATAATCATTATGTAAAATACTACAGAGATACTTTCCAACATGGAGGTGTTTCTCTTCAAGAAATGATTTTGCCAATAATAAGCATTAAATCAAGATAAAATGAAATCTTTGAAAGTCAGTAATATCAATGAAATAAATAAAATCGCTTCAGAATTTCTGAAATTAACAAAGAATAGCCGCATATATTTATTTTATGGTAATATGGGATCTGGAAAGACAACCTTCATTAAAGCTCTTTGTAAGGAATTAGGAGTAACATCTGATGTTACTAGTCCAACATTTTCAATCGTTAATGAGTATATTACAAAAGAGTCTAAGCTCATTTATCATTTTTATTTATATAGATTAAAAGACACACAAGAACTTCTTGATACAGGATTTGAAGAATACATATTTTCAAATTGTATCATATTTATTGAATGGCCGGAGAAATCAGAAGAAGTTATACCAGAACAATCTCTATCTGTCTATATTTCAATTGATAAGAACGGTAATAGAATTATTGAATTTTAATTCGATTTGTAAACCTCCAATCGATTTTATAGAATCTGCTTAAAAAGTTCTACGAAATCTCACTTTTAAAAAAATAATTTCTATATTTGCTTTTAGATTGTGTAAAATTATTCAATACCATTGTGAATAATGATTTAAATATACCAGGTTTTTTCTACAAACTAATAAATTTTGGTGTAGATCAAAACTTATCTTATTGGGATTTACGTAAAGCGAAACTTCTTAACGTAATCGTATTTTCCATAAGTATTATATTGCTTATTTTTCTAGCAATTAATATTATTCAAGAGAACTATTTTTTGGCAATTTCGGACATTCTCCTATTTATTTTTGTTTGTATTCCATCATGGATTCTCCAATTTAAAAAGAAGTACAAGTTGAACTTGTTTATGATTACAAGTGCTTTTGTAATTTATACAACCTTACTTACAATATTAAAATATGATGTAAACCGACAAACTGAACATATACTTCCAGCAATCTCTATTATGGTTATCTTTCTTTTTGATGGTTGGAAGAAAAATCTAATCTTTTTGATTTTCCCGATTTCATTTTTCACAATACGATTTACTGTCATGTACCAAACTCTTGGTATGATCGAATTTAAATCGCTGCATATTATCTATCTGATTTAGTTTCTTACAGTATATGTTATAGCCTCATATTTTAAAGCCGATATGATTAATTTCTATCACAAACTAAACATGGCCAATGAAACAAAAATTAAACTGTTTAGAATAATATCTCATGACTTAAGAAACCATTTTAGCAGTTTGCTTGGGACAAGTGCCTTACAAAAACGATTTATTGAATCAGGAGACATGGAAAAACTTGCATTATCAGCAGATATTATCAATTCTTCTTCAAATAAGATTTATGAACTAACTGAATCTCTTCTAGAATGGTCAATGACACAGGCAGAAACACTTGAGGCTAAAAAAGAAGAAATCAATGTCACAAGCTTAATAAAAAATATTATAGACTTTTCTAACATTAATGCTATTCCAAAAGACATAAAGCTAGTGTTTAACCCAAAGGAAGAAATTAAAGCAAATATTGATAATATAATGACTCAGATTGCATTAAGAAATCTGATTATGAATGCAATTAAATTTTCTCAAAGGAATAGTGAAATTATAATTCATCAAGAAATATCTGATAAATTTATTCAAATCAAAGTACAAGATTTTGGAGTTGGAATGAGTAAAGATGAACTACAAAGTATTTTTGACGACAATCAGATATACTCAAGCTATGGAACCGAAAATGAAAAAGGCTCGGGATTAGGGCTAATTGTTTGCAAAGAATTTATTGAAATACAAAAAGGAACATTAATTGCTCAGTAAGAGCCAAATAAAGGAACAACATTTACGATTAGTCTCCCACTATAGTTAAACATTTTCATTCCCTTGGTGTTTATAAAATTAAAACAATCTTAATATTAAAACAATATTTATTAGTCTTTTCACAGTAATATTTGCAATCACTTCTTATGCTCAAAGTAAAGAAGATATAGAGCCGATATATCAATTTGAAGTTGATGATATCAATGGTGAAAAGTTTGATTTTAGTGAGTTAGAGGGCAAAAAAATAATGATTGTCAATACTGCCTCTAAATGCGGATTTACTCCACAATTTAAAGAACTACAGGAACTATATGACAAATATAAAGATCAAAATTTCATTATTATTGGTTTCCCTTCAAATGATTTCATGAATCAAGATCCCGGGACTAATGAAGAAATACTTGAATTTTGCACCACCAATTTTGGTGTAGAGTTTCCAATGATGTCAAAAATTAAAGTTACAGGTAAGAAAAAAGCTAAAATATATAAGTACCTTACAGATAAAGAACTTAATGGCTACGAGTCTTCTAAAGTAAACTGGAACTTCCAAAAATATCTTATAAATGAAGAAGGATATCTTGTTAAAGTAATCGGAACAAAGACATCTCCTGATGACGAAGAGATTATTAATTGGATTGAAGGAAAGTAAATCAATCCTCAAAATCTCTTGATATATCAGACAAAACTCTTGTCTGGTATAATTCTAAATAAAATGTTAAAGCTCAATTAAACTATACATACTTTTTACTACATTTGCAGGCATGAAAAGTAAAACTACATTGCGTTCTGTAATGGTATGGCTTACCATAATTGGTTTAAGTCTGATCATTACAAATAACTCTGTTTTTTTACATGTTCATAAACTAGAGAATGGTAAGATTATTTCTCATGCCCACCCATTTAATAAGACAGAAAAATCACCTAATGGTGCAGCCAAACACAAACATTCTCAACAAGAATTATATATCTATCATATATTAAATAATGTACTTATTTTAGGCCTAAGCCTAATTATTATTGGAAAAATTTATAGATCAAAAAATAATATCAAAAGATATTACTATAATTATTTTCACTCTTCATTTTATAACCTGACTTTAAAAGTACGTCCACCTCCTACTGTATAAATTTTTAATTATTATAAGTGCAGTTAATTTTAGTAAGGTAGAAAAACAAAAAAACAATGAAATATTTCTATGTCGCAATTTTTGCGATAATATCAATACAAATGTTTGGACAAAGCAAGTCCGATGCAAATATTATTGGACATGTTACTTGTTGTGATGAACATATTGCTTTTGCAAACATAATGGTCAAAAACACAACTATTGGGTGTGCTACTGATGAAACAGGGCATTACCAATTAATCAATATGCCATCAGGAACATATACAATTATCGCTCAATCTTTAGGATACAAACAGTCTGAAAAAACAATAACTATCACTGAAGGTAAAACAATTGAACTAAATTTTGATCTACAGGCTGATGCATTGGGTTTGGAAGAAGTTGTTGTTACTGGAGATAGAAACAAAAAAAACAGAAAAGAATCTGCAGTCGTTGTAAATACACTAACTCCAAAAGCTCTTGAATCAAATAATAGTGCAACAATCTCTGATGGCTTAAATTTTTGTTCAGGCTTACGAATGGAAAACAATTGTCAAAATTGTGGTTTTAATCAATTACGAATGAACGGTCTCGAAGGCCCATATTCTCAAATTCTTATCAATTCGAGAGCTATTTTTAGCGGATTAGCAGGTGTTTACGGATTAGAACTCATACCTACAAATATGATAGAACGAGTCGAGATTGTTCGTGGTGGAGGCTCTGCATTATACGGTAGTAATGCAATAGCAGGCACTGTTAATTTAATATTAAAAGACCCTATTACTAACTCTTATGAATTTGGTTCAACAGCAAATATATATGGTGTTACTAATAATAAGCCTAGTTATGGAGTTGATTTAAGCTTAAACTCATCCATAGTTTCATCGGATTCTAAAACAGGCATGTCAGTTTATGGATTTCATAGAGACAAAGAACATTTTGACGCTAATAATGATGGTTTCTCCGAGTTATCCGAAGCTAAGAACACTACAATTGGAACCCGAATTTTTCATAGATTTAATCAAAAAACAAAAATCAGTTTTGACTATTTTAGCATAAATGAAAAAAGGCGTGGCGGAAGTGATTTTGAAGTACATTATCATATGTCAGAAATTGCAGAAGCAGTTGAACATAACATTAATACCGCAGCAATTAATATGGATATCTTTGTTAGAGAAATGGACCAAATTGCTATTTACGCCTCTGCGCAACATATTCTGCGGAATTCATACTATGGTGCAAATTACTCACTGGCAGATTACGGTAAAAAAAAAGACTTGTCTTATTCAGCAGGAGTACAATACACAATGCGCGAGGAAAAATCAAATCTAGTTGCAGGTATAGAAAGTACAGGTTCAAATCTAAATGACACTAAGCTTTCTTATCCTGATATTGAGAATGCTGTTATTGATGATAATACAATTCAAGAGATTCCTTTTACAAGTAATACTACTATTGCAAATCAACAACTAATTACAAATGGCTTATATGCACAATATGAATATAAACTTAGCAGATTCAAATTAAGTTTAGGAGCACGACTTGATAATTATTCAGTAAATAATCTTGAAGATACAAATCAAAAAAAATCAGGTAATGTTTTTAGCCCAAGAGTAAACATGCTTTTTGATTTAACTCAGTATTTGCAATTAAGAGCAAGTTACTCACAAGGCTTTCGTGCTCCACAGGTCTTTGATGAAGATCTCCATATTGAGACCTCAGGCTCAAGACAAATCATACATAGAAATGATGTAAACTTAAAACAAGAAACGAGTCATAGTATTACCAGTTCTCTTGATTTTAGAAAGAACTTTGGAAAAACGAATATTAGTTTTCTCGTCGAAGGATTTTATACTATTCTACAAAATCCATTTGTTAACCAATATGGGTCTCCCGATGAAAACGGGACAGTCATATATACAAGGGTAAATGCTGAATCTGGAGCTGTTGTACAAGGTTTAAATTTTGAATTAGGAATTTTTCCAGGAAGAAGCCTTAACATTAAATCAGGTTTTACTCTTCAAAAAAGCATGTATGAAGAAGTGCACGAATTTAATGAAAGGGAATTTTTCCGAACTCCTGGTAATTATGGGTTCATAACTACAAATTATAATGTCAGTAAGAAATCCGGTATTTCATTAACAGGAACGTACACAGGAAAAATGCTCGTTCCATATTTTGGAAATACTTTATCAAATCCCGAACTTGGAGAATTAAGAACTTCTAACCCATTTTTTGATTTAGGATTTAAGATTAAACACAACATTAAATTAAATGGTGCATCCTTGCAAATATATGCATGTGTCAAAAACATATTCAATTCTTATCAAAAAGATTTTGATATTGGTGCAGATCGAGACCCCGCATATATTTACGGACCTACTTCACCAAGAACCTTGTATTTTGGGATAAAACTAGGTAATATGTTATAAGCATATAAGAAACAATAAAAAAAGGCCTCTGTTCTGTATTGGAGCATAGGTCTTTTTTTATCTTTGCAAAAAATATTATTATGAAAGATTATAAAAGATATACAGTAACATCAGCATTACCATACGCTAATGGACCGGTTCATGTAGGTCACTTAGCAGGAGTTTATGTTCCTGCCGACATATACGCAAGATACTTAAGATTAAAAAAAGAAGATGTTGTTTTTATCGGTGGTTCTGATGAACATGGAGTACCCATCACTCTAAAAGCTAAAAAAGAAGGTGTAAATCCTCAGGTAATTGTTGACAGATATCATTCAATAATAAAAAAATCTTTCGAAGATTTTGGGATTAGTTTCTACATATACAGCAGAACTAGTAACAAAACGCATCACGAAACTGCTTCTGAATTTTTTACAACATTATATGATAAGGGAGAGTTCATAGAAAAGACTAGTAAACAATATTACGACGAAGCTGAAAATCAGTTCTTAGCAGATATATACATTATGGGAACATGTCCAAAATGTGGAGCTGAAGATGCTTATGGCGACCAATGCGAAAAATGCGGATCTAGTCTTAGCGCTGAAGAATTGATAAACCCTCGCTCTGTAATTAGTGGGAATAAACCTATTTTAAAAGAAACTAAGCATTGGTTCTTACATTTAGACAAGTATGAGGATGAACTAAAACAATGGATTCTTGAAGAACATAAAGAATGGAAACCAAATGTTTACGGGCAATGCAAATCATGGCTGGATTCAGGATTATTCCCACGTGCTGTAACACGTGACCTTAATTGGGGAGTTCCTGTTCCACTTGAAGAAGCAAAAGATAAAGTTTTATATGTTTGGTTTGATGCTCCTATTGGATATATATCAGCAACAAAAGAATTAACCCCTGATTGGGAAAAATATTGGAAAGATAAAGATTCAAAACTAGTTCATTTCATTGGAAAAGACAATATTGTTTTTCATTGTATAATCTTCACTTCTATGCTTCGCCACGAAGGTTCATATATTTTACCAGACAATGTTCCATCAAATGAATTTTTAAATCTCGAAGGCGATAAAATATCGACTTCTCGAAATTGGGCTGTTTGGTTACACGAATATTTGGAAGATTTCCCGGGCAAACAGGATGTTCTAAGGTATGTTTTGTGTGCAAATGCTCCTGAAACAAAAGATAATGATTTTACCTGGAAAGATTTTCAGGCAAAAAACAATAACGAACTTGTTGCTATAATGGGCAACTTTGTCAATAGAGCATTAGTACTTACTCATAAATATTTTGGTGGTATTGTTCCTCAACCTAGTTCTGAAACAGACTATGAAAAAGAAATTAAAGCTGAAATTGCTAAAATAAAAGAAAATATACAATATAATTTAGAGAATTATAAATTTAGAGAAGCATTGAAAAATGCCATGAATATTACAAGATTAGGTAATAAATATCTGGCAGATACCGAACCTTGGAAACTAATTAAAACTGACGAAGATAGAGTTAAAACAATTCTTTATTATTCAATTCAACTTTGTGCTCTCTCTGCTGTTCTGGCAGAACCATTTCTACCATTTACAACTACAAAACTGGTCAACATGTTAAATATTAGCAAACCGGAATGGGAAGAAACAAATAATTTTGAACTTGTAAAACCGGGACATCAAATAAATAAGACAAGTCTTCTTTTCGAAAGAATTGAAGATGACGCAATTGATGCACAAATTGAAAAACTTAATAAAACAAAAGAAATGAACATAGCTCAGAGTACTCAAGTTGAACCGCAAAAAGATATAATAACATACGAAGACTTTGTAAAACAAGATATTAGAATTGCTACAATACTTGAAGCTGAAAAAGTCACTAAAACAGATAAGCTCATTAAGCTATTAATAGATACTGGAATTGACAAAAGAACTATTGTTTCTGGAATCGCAAAATATTATAAACCTGAAGATATCATTGGCAAACAAGTATGTGTACTAGTTAACCTTGCACATAGAAAGCTAAGAGGAATAGAGTCTCAAGGTATGGTATTAATGGCTGAGGATACAGATGGGTCTTTAAAATTTATAAGTCCTGAATCTTTAAGTGCAAATGGCTCAACTGTTTCATAAAATGTTAAAAAAATAAGCTTGATATTAAATAATTTTCTAAATTGCATATTAAATAGATATTTAAATATTCGATTGCATTATATATATTTTAAAATCTAATGAAACTTTTAACTTTAATTCGTCATGCCAAATCTGACTGGGACAACGATTTGTATGACTTTGACAGACATCTAAATGAAAGAGGAGAACGTGATGCTCCTATCATGGGAGAATATGTTGCTGCAAACCTTCCAAAACCGGATCTAATAATTTCTAGTCCGGCAGTTAGAGCGGCAAGAACAGCTGAGATTTTTGCAGAAAAGACAAATTACCCTATCGATAAAATTGAGTATGTCGATGAATTGTATCTATGTAGCATTTCAGAGTACATCGAAGTTCTATTAGACCAGAATCCAAAAATTAACCATATTTTTGTTATAAGCCACAATCCAGGAACAACTGGATTCGCAAACCTCTTAACAGGTGAAATCATGGAAGATGTTCCAACTTGTGCAGTAATTAACATCAGTCTAGATCTATATAAATGGGCTGATATAGAACCTGACACAGGAAAGATTTTAAAGTACTTTACACCAAAGAACATCAAATAGGTTTATATACATATTCTGTATCTTAATACCGAATTATTATTCGAGGGGATTTTTTTCAACTCATTTCTTGAGTATTATAAAATAATTGCGTAACTTTCCTTTGATTTTAATTCTAGTATTATGAGACATATTTACAAAGCATCTTGCTCAATAATAATTCTATTGATTTTAAGTGTTAGTGTATTTGCACAAACAAAATCAACACAACCACAACCTTTAAGTTTGAAAGACCAAGAACTTCTTTTAAGTCTTCCCTCACTTGTTTTACCCGATTCATATAAGAATAAATCTATTCCATATATGGTTGATAATTCACAATCTGAGCATTTCAGTGATATGTTCGTACAAGCAGGTATGAGTTGTGGTCAAGCCTCATCAACAGGGATTTGTTTTACATACGAAATGAATGCTGCTCGTGATCTTCAGGCCAATACAAATGCAAATCTTTATCCAACAGGTTTTGTATATAACTGGGATGCAGGCGATTGGGGTGGAAGTGGTGTTAGTTATTATCATACTTTAGAAGTATTACGAACAGCTGGAACGCCAAACCAAGAAGAGTATGGAGGTACTATCGATTATGGTGGAAACTTAAGATGGTGCGACGGTTATGACATGTACTACGCAGCAATGCATAACAGAATTGACCATGCATATAAAATCGAAGTTGGTGATGCTGATGGAATGGAAATATTAAAAAACTGGATGAATGACCATTTAAATGGTGACGATGATGGTGGGTGTGCAATATTTTATTCAACAGTTACATATCCTGATGCAACACTTCCTGCAGGAACAGAAGAGGCAGGCAAACAAGTTATTACCGATTTAACTGCCAGCACATCTCACTCAATGGCAATTCTTGGTTTTAACGATTCTATCAGATATGACTATAACGGTGATGGATATTACACTAACGATATAGACATTACAGGAGATGCCCAAGTAACTATGGCAGACTGGGAAATAGGAGGAATTAAAATGTGTAATACTTATAGCGGAGGACCAGATTGGGCTGATGGTGGTTTCTGTTATATAATGTATAAAGCAATAGCCGAAGGAGCTTTCTGGCATGATGTTACACATGTGATGACAGTAAATCCAACTTATGAACCACAACTTACAGCAAAGGTTTCAATAACATACACAAACAGGAAACGTATTAAAGTTTTTGCTGGAATATCAACAAATACTTCAGCGACAATGCCTGAATATGTGATTGATCTACCAATATTTGATTATCAGGGAGGTGATAGATATATGACTGGAGGAGAAGATGAAAGCGATAAAACTATAGAGTTTGGATTAGACATAACCCCATTACTTAACTTTATTGAACCCGGACAAGAAGCTAAATACTTCATACAGGTATTTGAAGATGATAATGATAGTTTGGGAAGCGGCACAATAAATACTTTTTCAATAATAAATTACAGTACCGGCTCTCCTGTAGAGACAGTATGCAGTAGCCCTGCACAAACAATAATACAAAATGGAATTACATCAATGAGCATAGTGAGTTCTGAAAACTACAATCCTGTTGAAATAACTACAACAGCCCTCTCAAGTGGTGCTATGTTCAGTCCGTTTTCTAAACAACTAAATGCTACTGGTGGAACAGAGCCATATACTTGGAGCTTTGATATGGATTTCGACTTAAGCGAATCAATAGATGCTTTTCCATCAGGAGGCACAAGCTTAAGTGGAAGTGGTTTCTTTGCTGTTCCTCTTGGTTTTGATTTTACTTATTATGGCGAAACTTATAATACCATCTATATTAGCAATACTGGATTAGTTGTCTTCAAAAATGGCTTTGATGATTACTTACCATATTACAACTATCATGATGCAACAGTCTTTATGCATACAAAGTCAATAGCTCCTTTCTTTGACGCTGACCTTACTTCAACAATGACAAGCCTTTCTGGAGCAGATTACAAAACAATAATCTGGAATAATTCACAAATAGATTTTGCTATGACCTTGTATGATGACGGCCAAATTGAATTTATTTATGAAAACTCTGCAATGACAAATCAAGATTATTATGTCTGTGGAGTCTCTAATGGCGATGAAATAAACTATCAAAGACTTGCATTCGATGATCCAAATGATGTTACTGATGGGTTTAAATACACACTAGTACCATATTCGATTCCTGATGAATTTGAAATATCATCAGAAGGGCTATTAACAGGATATCCAACTCATGAATATTTAGCTGAGGAATTCCATTTTAAAGTCAAGGACAATAATGGAATAATCGATAAAGCTTCTTTCACATTTGCAACAGATGGACTTATTTTGTCTTATGAAGTTTCAACACCGGATGATCTAGTTATTGAATATGCTGAAACTGCAACAATTGATATGACAGCAAATAACCCAATGGTTGGGTCTGTTACAGGAATCACTATTAGTGCAGCTACTACTGACCCATATATTACAATAACAGATGGAACAGAGTCCTGTCCTGATCTTGCACCTTTAGGGGAAGAATTCCTAGATGATGCTTTTACATTTGATGTTGCTTCAGATATACCTGACAACTATACTTTTCAAATAACTTTTACTGTTGAATCAGATCAAGACACATGGGAGTATATTTATACTTTTACAGCATATGCTCCAAATATTTTATTAGGTGAAACAAGTGTTGACGATGGAAATGATAATATTCTTGCTCCTGATGAAACTGCAGACATTTATATTCCGATTACGAACAATGGAGGTTCAGATGTCCACAATTTAGTTATCACTGCATCATCATACGATCCTTATATTAGTTTAAATACAACTATCGATAATATCACTTCACTCGAGCCAGACCAAACTGAAAATGCTTTAATTAACTTAAGCACTACCAGCAGTGTTCCAAATCAACACGAGGCTCTTGTAAATCTTAATATTACAGGTGACAATGGTTATGAATCAAATCAGGATGTATATGTAACAATTAATACAGCTATTTTAACAGTTACTAGCACAAGTGTAAATGATGGTGACAATGGCTGTCTGGACCCAGGAGAAACTGCTGATGTAATATTTAATTTGCAAAACATTGGGCTTGTTGGTGCTACTAACATTACTGCTACTTTAAGTTCAGCTGACCCAATGGTTACAATTAATACTGCTCCACAGGATATTGCATCACTTTCCGCAGGCAACAGCACACCACTAACATATAACATATCTGTTGATCCAGGATGTGATATGGCTCACTTAGTTGAACTAAACCTTAATACCGTTGCAGACAATGGTTTAAATACTGATGCTACCTGTTATTTAATAATTGGGATATTAATTGAAAATTTTGAATCTGGTGGTCTGGAAACTTTTGAATGGACACAGCCTGGCGATGTTCCATGGTATATTGTTACAGATGAAGTTTATGAAGGAACATATAGTCTAAAATCAGGTGAAATTGGAGATGACGGCTCATCAGAATTGGAAATTTATATGTATGTAGTCGCAGATGGTGAAATTTCATTTGCCAGAAAAGTTTCAAGTGAAAACTATTACGACTTTTTCGAATTTTTAATCGATGATGTGGTAAAACTTAGCTTATCTGGTGAGGTCGGATGGGATGAATACACTTGCCCTGTCGCACTTGGAGAACACACATTTACCTGGAGATATAGAAAAGATTACACTATGAGTAGCGGTTCTGATGCTGCATGGATTGATAATATTGTATTTCCTGCTGTAAACAACATACCTCCTATTTTAAGTTGTGAAGTCTCTGACATTTACAAAACAATGAACACAAATGAAGAGGACAGCGACCCATTAATTATTTCTAATATTGGTGGAGGAGTATGCGAATTCGAAGTTGAGATTCAACCTGTAGAGTTCAAATCAAAAAGCATTGATGGAACAAGTATTGAAGCTGACTTAGCATATTTTGAACCAGGAATGACTTATGATGTTACATTTACTCTTAATGCAGAGTCTCCCGATATGGAATGGATTAAAAACCTTTCAATTGAATTTGGAGAAGAAGTTACTATAAACAGTTAAAGCGATTTAGTTGGACCATCCGGAACATTAAACTCAAACAATGCTACTGGCGCTGGTGCTAACCTAATCTGGACTACAACAGAGACTTGGGGTCAAATTCATGAAGGCGAAACTGCGACATGTAGTGTTAATTTGACATTTGATGAATCCTATACCGGATTAACATCAGTATTTAATTGCACAATTACAGGTGACACCTACGGTTCAGACCCACACGAAGTAACAAGCGAAATTGAGCTGGCAAATCAAAGCTCATTTTGGCTAAATGTTACTCCATTAGAAGGGATGATTACATATGATTCTGACTATGAATTAAGTCTTAACTATAACACAACCGAAATGGCTGAAGGTGTTTATTATGCAAATCTTATTATTTCTGATGCAAGCACCAGCATTACTATTCCGGTTGAATTAACTGTAGATTTCTCTTCTTCCATTCTTGAAGAAAATATCGAGAATTCTTTTATTTATCCTGTTCCTTTTAGTAATGAATTATATCTCGAATATACTTCAGATAAAAACAGTATGATAGAGGTTCGCTTGTACGACCTTACTAGCAAATTAATATCAATACCAATTAGCAAAAGAGAGGTAATACCTGGCACTCAAACTATACTTCTTAATATAGATAAAAATCTCCCATCAGGAATGTATATGCTAAGAATAGAAGATAACAACAATTATAGTTTCAAGAAAGTTATTAAACAATAAACATTTAAAGGAAATATTTCAAACCTAATTTGTAAGAATATGATTAAGAGAGTTTTTTTGAGTTTATTAGTTATTACAATCAGTGTTTTAACTATACAAGCACAGGACAATGTTGGAATTGGGACAACAACTCCTGATGCATCAGCACTTTTAGATTTGGTTTCATCCGATAAAGGATTATTAATTCCGAGAGTAGAACTATTTTCCGTTGATAACAATACAAGTCCGGTAAATAATCCGGCAACTGGATTGCTAGTTTATAATGAAAGTGGTAGTCTCGATACAGGTTTCTATTATTGGGATGGAACTGAATGGGTACTTGTTGGCTCTGGCGGCGGTGCTGCAACAGGTTGTGTGACCCTTGATGAAGCTTACGATTGTGAAACTGCCGGAGCAGGCAGAGCAATAACAGCTTCCGATGGTTCTGTAGAAATTACTCTACCTAGTGGAGGTACAAGTGATGCTGCATTGAATGTAATCTCTAATAAAGGAACAACACCATCGCCTTCATCTGCTATCGATGTTTTGAACTCTCAATATGGTGTAGGTATATATGCCGAGATTACAAATACATCAAACCCTTACGGAGTAATACAAGCTATCTCTAATTCGAGTTTAACATGTTCTGACCTACCTAGCGGTGTTTCCGGATATCATGACGGAACAGGACTTGGAGTTGGTATTTGGGGTGAAACAAGTTCAAATAGCACTGCTGGTTCAAGCTACGGAATTTATGGTCTCTCTTCTTGAACAGGAAATGGATTTGGCGGATATTTTATGTCTCAAACATATCCGGGTATATTTGCTGAAACCAGCAGTGCCTCCTCACAAGCAGCACAGTTTGCCTCAGGAAGTCAAAGCCCTCTAAACCCAGCAATGCTTGCTGTTGGCTCAGTTCAATTTATGTCAGGAGCTGGAGGCACTTATGGAAACAATGTTCTATTTAACAATGTTGCCGGCGAAATTACTATAGCTTCAGACAATGGACAATATGGATATCTTGGTACTGCAGGTATTGAATGGTATTATCTGTATTACTACAATGCTGTACAGGCATCTCGTAGAGAATTAAAACGAGACATTACATATACTGATGAAGAAATATCAGATTTTTTAATGTCTGAAATTGAACAAATGAAACCTGCTTTTTATAAATATAATCTTGAAAGTGATGAACTAATTGCAGGTAAGGAACAAAAAACCCGTTATAACATGCATATGGGATTTATTCTAGACGAAACTCCTGATTATATTCAGGACAACTCCTTTAGTGGCATCGATATTTATGCATTATCAACTTTAAGCATTAGTGGAGTGCAGCACAACAGAAAAAGCATTGTTGAAATCGAAGAAAAAATTGAAAACTCTGTTTCTCAAATTAGTGATTTTGGTATAGCTGAGATTAATGGAACCGAAATATATGTTGAATATTCTCAAGACTTTAAAGGTGAAACACCCGTTGTAAATATTACACCAAACAGTCCAGTATCAAATTTCTATATTAGCTCGCAAAACGACAAAGGTTTTACTTTATCAGTAAATGGTGTAGAAAACTTCCGTTTTAATTGGGTCGCTTTGGCTAGATATTCGTACGACACTCCGGTAAAATCAGAAACTTACAATATCGATCCGGCATTAATGTCTCAATTAAGAGTTGATCAAGCTAAAAAAGAACAAATTCATAATCTACTTATGAGAACACAAGAAGACTTGATGGAGTTAAAAAGTCCTGATAGCAATAAGAATTCCGTAAAAAGATTTATCAAAAAATAAAACCCTTTTTAAAACATTTATAAATGATGTATAACTTTTATGTTGTACATCATTTATTCATTAATACATAATTCAAAATTGTTTATTACATTTGTTACGGTAAGAATCTATTAATTAATTCAATAATAAAACACATTATGAGAAAGCACATTTTTAACGCGGGTCCTTGTAAGTTATCAGACAGAACACTTGAAAACACTTCCAAGGCAATCCTTGAGCTTGAAAACTCAGGACAATCAATTCTCGAAGTTTCTCACAGAAGTAAAGATTTTCAAAAAGTTATTGACGAAACAGTAGCTTTATTCCATGAAGTACTAGACATCCCTGAAAATTATTCTATTTTATTCTTAGGTGGTGGAGCTAGTATGCAATTTTGCATGATTCCTTACAACTTCATGAATAAAAAAGCTTTCTACCTAAACACAGGAACCTGGTCAACAAAAGCAATCAAAGAAGCAAAAATGTGGGGCGAAGTTGTTGAAGTATCTTCAAAAGATAAAGGTTTTACTTATATACCTAAAGATTTGAATGTGCCTGCAGATGTTGATTATGTTAATATCACAACAAATAACACAATTAGCGGCACAGAGATCCTTGAAGATATGGATTTTGACGCTCCTCTTATCGCTGATATGTCATCTGATATTTTAAGCCGTCCGGTTGATATTTCTAAGTATGCAATGATTTATGGTGGAGCACAAAAGAATATTGGTCCTGCAGGTGCTACATTTGTTATTATAAAAAATGATTTCTTAGATAAAGTTGTTGATCGTCCAATCCCAACAATGCTAAAATATTCTACTCATGTTGAGAAAGAATCAATGTTTAACACACCTCCATGTATTAATATTTTCGCTATTCGTGAAACTTTTAATTGGGTTAAAGAAATGGGTGGATTAAAAGCAATGGACAAACTTGCTGATGATAGAGCAAACCTTCTATATGGAGCTATTTACGAAAGCAAAATGTTTAAAGGAACTGTTGCTAAAGAAGACCGTTCAAGAATGAATATTGTTTTTGTTATGGAAGATCAATATAAAGAACTGGAAGCTGAGTTTATTAGTTTTGCTGCATCTAAAAACTGTATCGGAATCAAAGGTCACAGATCTGTTGGCGGATTTAGAGCTTCTACTTACAATGCATCAACAATGGAAGATGTTCAAGTACTTGTTGCTGCAATGAAAGAATTCGAAGAAAAACACGCTTAGTTGATAAATAAAATTTAAAGAAGCGCTCCTTTGTAAGGGGCGTTTTTTTATGAGTAGGTTTGTAACTACCTTGTTTTATAAACAGCAAAATAATCTGATTCTACATCCATCAAACTACAATTTTCAATAATCAAATTATAAATCAGATCATTTTCATATTCTCTTGCTGATATGCCATCTCTAATAATCCGGACGTCAACCTTGTCAACAATAATATATAAGTCACGTGGAGATTCAATAATTCTTTTAAAATCTGCTTTAATTCTATCCTCCTGCCCTATATATTCATTTGCAATCAACCAATCTAAAGGTGCAGGATTCTTTGTTTGCATAAGTGGATAAAACATTGCATTATGAGGAAAAACAATCGTGTTGTTTTTAGATCCATCAAGTGAATTATAAATACCAGCCAGCTCCTGATAATATCCTACAATAAACTTATTTGCCCTGATATTACCAAACTCATCAGACGAACTATTTAAACCTAAAATAAGTTTATCCTTACCTAGATCCCGATAATTTACATTGGCTTGTCCGTATATTCCAAAAACAAATACAACAATCGAATAAACCAACAAAGACCATTTATTCATAAGAAGATTAATCTTTGGAACTTCAATACTTACCAAAACATCAATACACATTACAATAAGTGATATAAACAAAATCCCTGTAGCAAAAACAGGTGAGTTATCACCAAGAGATATAGCAGAAACCCATGATATAACAAGAACATAAAACACTAATTTACGTGTATTTATATGTCTGGGCAGTAGAATAAAATGCAAAATTCCAAAAAAGATTGTCATATAGAAAAAACTAAATGGCAAACTATAAATATCCATCTGCGGCTTTATAAAATGATGAATAATCAGGGAAAATGAAACAAAGAAATAAATTATCGCAAATAAAGTATGTAAAGATTTATTTTTGAATCTATCAATAATTCCGCTTTTGCGTTTTAAATACAATACAACTGCAACAATCATGGTAATGATATTCAATGGAGTGTTATAGTTTACAACAAACTTTTTTGCAAATTGAATAACAGCAGTTTGAACAAACTCTGTTCGACCTGTCATTTGATGTAAAAACTCATTAAATGAACCCGTCCAAAATAGCATTAGTGCATAAAGCAAAAATGGTATAGCACCAATAGCAAAAACAGGAATATATTTAACAAAGCTTCGTCTGTTATTGATTACGACATACAAATAAGCCAGGATAACAATAATCCCAAAAGTCTGTCGGGATAATGCTGCTAACGAAATAAATACTAATGCAAGACTATTTTTCCACTTATTCTTAGAATAAAGTAATGGCAGTGCTAATATTGTCCAGAACACCGCATCAATTGTCGTCCAGGAATACAAATTATAGTTAAATACACTAATAGTAAAACCCGAAATTAATAAAGCAATAAAAAATATTATACTCTTCTCTTTTTCTCTATACTACGATTGAATCTTAAAAAACAATGTACTCAAAACAGCTGCAATGATAAAGAACTGTAATAGAACGAACCATCTTGCATTTGTCACTAAACTTCAGGGGAGTAAAAAACTAATTGTATGTAGATATCCACTTACTGCAGGGCGAATTGATATAAAATCTTCATGAGGAATCTCACCATTTATCAAACGCCATGACTGTGCTAAAACCACACCTTCATCAGTTGGATTAAAGCCTTCATTTTCTACATAAGACAATGATTTAAACAAAGCAAAAACAACAATCAGGAAGACCGATACTACTAAACTATATTTATATTTGGATACTTTCAATTATTTAAACTTATTTCTGCTCTATTTGTAAGATTTTATTGAACACTAACAAAAATAATAAAAACAGTCTTTATCTTTGCAATTATGAATAATTTGTTTTCACAATTAAATAAAACAGAATTACAGATTTACGATAAGATTCAGGCTAAACAAGCAATTAGTATTGATGATGGCATTTACCTTGCAAAAAACTCATCACTTGCATTTTGTGCATTTCTTGCTAATTCGATTCGTGAAAGATTATATGCAAAAAAAGCCTTTTTAAACGTCAATACTCATATTGAAATCTCAAACAGATGTGTAAATAAATGTAAGTTTTGTTCTTTTTATCGAAAAAAAGGTGATCCGGATTGCTGGGACCTCGAAATTGATGATGTTTTAAGGTTTCTAGAATCAAAGTCCGAAGAAAACCTTACAGAAGTTCATCTGACAGGAGGTTTACACACTGAAAAAACAAGTCAGTTTTACTGTGATTTATTTACAGAAATAAAAAAACAGTTTCCGCAAATACATATTAAAGCCTTTACAGCTGTTGAGATTGAATATTTCGCAAAATCGGATGGTTTAACAACAGAAGAGGCAATATCAAAACTAAAAACTCACGGATTAAATTCACTTGCAGGTGGTGGAGCGGAAATTCTTGATGATAAGATCAGAAGAAAAATTTGTCCTGAGAAAACAAATTCAGAAACATGGCTAAAGGTTCATAAAATTGCTCACCAAACCGGACTGTCAAGCAATTGCACGATGCTATACGGGCATATTGAATCCGTTGAGGACCGTATCTATCATATGGCCAAACTACGTGAACTACAAGAAGAAACAAACGGTTTTAACTGTTTCATTCAATTAAAATATAAAACTTACGGTAACAGATTAAATATACATACAGAAATAAATCTTCCCGAAGAACTAAAAACATACGCTATTGCAAGAATTTTCTTACATAACATCCCTCATATAAAAGCCTATTGGCCGATGACAGGAATAGAAAACGCAGCATTGGCAATGTCGTATGGTGCAGACGATATGGACGGTACAATCAGCGACTCTACCAAGATCTACTCAATGGCAGGTAGTATAGAACAAAAACCTCAAATAAGTAAAGCAGAAATGGAAGAACTAATAAGTTTGCATGGTTTTGTACCTGTTGAGAGAGATTCTTTGTATTATGAAGTTCATTGAATTTCACCTAAATATCCCGAAAAACTTATGTTTAACATGCCTGTTTATCCGGCATAACCAAAGATCTCAAACAACACCTGACCTAAGACCAAAGCATAAATAACAGACAGAATAGTCATAACAAACACCATGATATTTTTCCTTGATTGTCTAGTAAAAAGTTTAATAAAAGCATATTACAATACGGCAAGGCCAAATACAATTATGAAATACATATGCCCAGTATATATCATCTGAATCCCCCATAATACACCTCCCAAAGTTCCACCTATAGCCCCTCCGGTTAAGCCACCGACAATTGTTTTCAGCTTAATTTCTTTATCTGCCTTTTCTAATTTCAGGCGATCAATTGTATTTTCAATTATCTCATTAAACCTATTGTCAGATATTAAATTATAGTGAATATGTTTCTTCATGTATTCTATATCTGCATTCCCGTTAAATAATTCAGATACCTGAAATTCAATTTTCCTGATTTCTCTTTCTATCTCAATCTTTTTAAAAATTCTATCCTTCAATGCACCTATTCCACCGCCAGCATTAATAACATTTGTCAAAGCAGCCTTTGCCTCATCAGAATATTCATCGATTTTTTCATGAATTTCCATTAATTCTTCATCAGTATATTGACTATATCTTTCGGTTAGCTCATGTATTGTTGGCATATTTTACAAATATATTTAATTGAATTACACTACATCTATCTAAATTACTGGTTTCAAACTATCAAATTAATATCAAAAATATTAAAAAAACTCCCTTTCCCAAAAAATACATCAACCAAAGCACAGCAAAGACTGTGAGCAAAATAAAAAACTATTAATCTTAAACAGATTAGCCAAAATTCCCCACTTCAACACAACCAAAATAGATTCCAAAACAAGATATTTATTTTTAAAGAGTTGATAAATAAGGTTGATAACAATAATTTAAGACACTAATAGACATTACTTTATAATTCGTTGACTTTTATTACACATTATATTTATCCGACATATTAAAAATTTCAAATAATACTTCTCATAAAAGAAAAGCATAAATCACTGAAACAATTGTAATAATACAACAGCAACATTCCTATTTGATTGGCGTGTAAATAGTTTTAAAGCCTGTAATGCAACTTCCCTGATCTAAGTGTCTGTTTTCAGTACCTTGTTTTATTAACTATCAAGTCCTAAAAAACATAATAACCAAGCAATCGTTATTTAATCTCAATTTTAGTTTTTAAAAAGTCGATGTATTTTGAATCATGTTCCTTAAAAATAACTTCACCCTCTAACATAAAAGCCCTTGTAAAAGAATCTGCAGCATGATCAGGCTCGTTCAATTCAAAATGACAAAGTCCCTTGTTGTAATAAATAACTGCGTTGTCCAGTTGTAAGTTCAAACAATCATACAGAAGTGATAATGCGTAAGAGTAATTTTGATTGTTAATTTCTTTTAAAGCGACATTAAGCATTTCGTCAAAATCAACAGGGCGAACATACTCTTTAGCGTGGGTTCTAAAGAAATCATAGTATTCTTTGTCTTCCTGACCATCACCGAATATTCTCCCTCCTGATTTTTGATTTGCCACGATAAAATGTTGTATTGCAAGCCGTTCATTGTTTCGTTTCAAGGCTATTTTACCAGCCAGATATTCGCTTTCGCCATATCTCATAAGGTTGAAATCGCTTTCTAAAAAATCACTTAGCCATTTTTCACTTTCATCAATAAATCCGGCTCTGAAATAGCCAATTGAGATATATTTGAGTAAGTCGAAACTTTCTGAATACTTTGTTTTCGGACTGGGAATTTTATTATAGGCTTCTATCAATAAGTTGATACCTGATTTAGGGTTATCCAGGTCAAAAATTTCAAACGCTTCATTTGTAAGCCTGTCTATCTCCCGTTTAGTATTTTCTTCTACTCTTAATATCATTTGTTTCAGTTTTTTTATTATTACTAACGATCACGTTTAAAAAGTGCCGGACATTTCATCACAATATCTTTTTCAATCAGCTAATATATGCACTCTTTTATTTACCTCCAAATTTAGTATTTACATAAATTCAAGCGTATATTCAAGTTCCAAAATTACATCAACCGAAACGAAGTGGAACTCACGACCGAAGGGAGTAAACCACAACGTATTCTTTATGTTTTAGAATATCTCCCGCGTTGTATCTTATTCCAAAATTACATCAACCGGAACGAAGTGGAGCTCACGACCGAAGGGAGTAAACCACAACAACTTACCTTTGTTGTATAAAACAAACGCAGTTGTATCTTATTCCAAAATTACATCAAACCACAACTGTTTGTGGCAAAATGCAAACTTAGCTCATGTTGTATCTTATTCCAAAATTACATCAAACCACAACTATTTGTAATATCAATAACAATTGATTTAAGTTGTATCTTATTCCAAAATTACATCAAACCACAACTGAGGGCGGAAATGGAACAACCTACGCTGTGTTGTATCTTATTCCAAAATTACATCAAACCACAACTCCTGGTTGTAAAGTTTACGTTCCTCTTTAGTTGTATCTTATTCCAAAATTACATCAAACCACAACTCATTTATTAAAGTATCAACATAATGATATGTTGTATCTTATTCCAAAATTACATCAAACAACAACTAGTATTGTAAAACATAATCTAATTGTTTTGTTGTATCTTATTCCAAAATTACATCAAACCACAACAAGTTTACGTAATAGGGTTCTTGAACTTTGGTTGTATCTTATTCCAAAATTACATCAAACCACAACTCGAACAACTTGCATTATTTGCTGTTTTTCGTTGTATCTTATTCCAAAATTACATCAAACCACAACTACACGCTTCCTTTATTGGAAGTATTTTTTGTTGTATCTTATTCCAAAATTACATCAAACCACAACAATTTAATAGAAAATCTTTATATTCTTTCCGTTGTATCTTATTCCAAAATTACATCAAACCACAACGAAATAGCAACATTACACAATTATTTGGATGTTGTATCTTATTCCAAAATTACATCAAACCACAACTGGCTGCTAACTGCAGAAATAGCGGTTACAGTTGTATCTTATTCCAAAATTACATCAAACCACAACTGGTTGTGAATGCAAACACTAGGGAAGTGTGTTGTATCTTATTCCAAAATTACATCAAACCACAACGGGCGATCTATTGTTGCCCTTTTTGTTGGTGTTGTATCTTATTCCAAAATTACATCAAACCACAACTAGAAAACTATTTATACGAATTACAGCCTAGTTGTATCTTATTCCAAAATTACATCAAACCACAACTATGCGGATAGGTGGATCTTTTGCTATTATGTTGTATCTTATTCCAAAATTACATCAAACCACAACTCATTAATCGCATTTCTTTTCCTGGTCTCAGTTGTATCTTATTCCAAAATTACATCAAACCACAACTAATAACATATTGCGGGCTTCTGTGTATTTGTTGTATATTATTCCAAAATTACATCAAACCACAACTAAACTAAGGTCAGTTTGCTTATTCCTTTGGTTGTATCTTATTCCAAAATTACATCAAACCACAACTTTTCAGTTGCTTAAACCCACCACAATAAGGTTGTATCTTATTCCAAAATTACATCAAACCACAACACTTGTTTACTGGATTAGATGAAAGTGGTAGTTGTATCTTATTCCAAAATTACATCAAACCACAACTTACCGTCTGCCTTATTCTTAACAAATATTGTTGTATCTTATTCCAAAATTACATCAAACCACAACTGAAACGAACTTCTTGCAATGAGGCATAACGTTGTATCTTATTCCAAAATTACATCAAACCACAACTAAAACTTGCTTTATTTGATTACCAGTTTTGTTGTATCTTATTCCAAAATTACATCAAACCACAACTGTAAACTAGGTGCATTAAATAATAATTTAGTTGTATCTTATTCCAAAATTACATCAAACCACAACATATCCAAGTTTACCATCAACTTTTACTGTGTTGTATCTTATTCCAAAATTACATCAAACCACAACTAATGTGGTAAGTATAAAGACTCCACATGGGTTGTATCTTATTCCAAAATTACATCAAACCACAACTAAGTTAGTCATTAAGCTTTGAACCTTTTTGTTGTATCTTATTCCAAAATTACATCAAACCACAACGAAATGTATCTCTTAATGTAAACTATCCAAGTTGTATCTTATTCCAAAATTACATCAAACCACAACTACGGGTTTCAATATTAAAAATGACTGCTTGTTGTATCTTATTCCAAAATTACATCAAACCACAACAATATCAACGTAAAGGAAACCTTTCTCGTGTTGTATCTTATTCCAAAATTACATCAAACCACAACATGCCAGGTAAAACATAATTTCCTATTTTGGTTGTATCTTATTCCAAAATTACATCAAACCACAACTCATACCTTGACGATAAAATTGACTCATATGTTGTATCTTATTCCAAAATTACATCAAACCACAACCCGGCAGACACAATTAAGCACTACCTTATGGTTGTATCTTATTCCAAAATTACATCAAACCACAACCGTTTCGAGCAAACAGCAAACTGGGACACTGTTGTATCTTATTCCAAAATTACATCAAACCACAACATAGTGCTCTGTATGCCCTGAATTTAAAGGCTTTAATACTAACTTCCATCACAAAAAAGTTGTCTTTCTGCTACTATGAAGTGGCATGATCATACAAATTTAAGATTTTAATCCGATATTTCAAAGACCTTTAAGCCTGTCAGAATAATTCAAGCTGAACAGGCTGTTTTGAGTCTGCCTGCTGCTTACTTCCAACAAAGTTTATCATATCTCCATATTGTTTATCTGTTATTTTTAATAAACTTACCATACCAAACTCAGGAATAAAGCTTTCTACACGTTTAACATGAACTGCAAGGCTCTCCTTTGATGCACAATGCCGTGTATAAACAGAATACTGCATCATTGTAAAGCCGTCCTGTAAAAGTTTCTTACGAAATTGCGAAGCTGCTTTACGCTCTTTTTTTGTATTTGTAGGCAAATCAAAATAAACAAATAACCACATTATATGATATGCATTTAATCTAAGTTGTTCCATTATCTCAACTCAGGATATTTTATATTTTTAATCTCTACTGCAAAAACTTTTGCAAGTGAGGATGTTGTCATAGACAGTGCTATCATCAAAGGACGGCGCAGATCATCTATAAATACATCATCTGTTAAAACTTTAAGCAATTCGGCTTTATGTTCTTTTTCCAGAATAAAAATATCCGGCTCGTTTTTAAACATTGTAAAAACTCTTCTGTCAACATAAGGCCTGTATGGCTCCATAATATCATCTGCAAGGCAATATGAATTATACTTGTTCCGGTGATGGATCCCCAGTGTCGGCAATAGACCCGAACCAACCAATGAACGTGCTACTGCAGCACGCAAAATTATATAGCCGTAATTTAGCAAATTGTTGGGTGGGTCACCATATCTGTCGCGAATAAACTGATCCCCCATTAAGCGGGGCCAGTATAAACGGGCAGCAGTTCCTTCTTTATTTTCAACATCACCAGATTTCACATTTGCAGATAATTTCATAATATCCAGACTTTGTCTGTCGCAGAGTTTTAATAGCCTTGCCTGGTTTTTGATTTTCGCTTCGGTTGTTTGTTTCCACAAATTCTTTTTTAGTGGCAGGGAAGCATTTATCTGATTACGAAAGATCTCAGTCTGGGAATTATGTGCATCCAGATTCAATAGCATTGACTGAGGCATATGTTTGGAATCTGTAAAAACTACAGCAACATTATTTGAGACCAATGCCTCAATCAAAGGCAAACTTATACTTATCTGCATATTATCCAGAACAATAAAACCGATATCCTCTACCGGGATGGTTCGTGTTTCAGTACCATCTTTTGGTTCTGCAACTAACTTATTGTTTTTTAATGACAATCTGTATGGGTTTGAAAAAAATAGGGTGCGTTTTAGCATAAGTTAAACTAATTTTCCGTGTTCATTTATCTTTAACTTAATTGGATTAGCTTCGACAAATGATTTCATACTTCGAATAGAAAATTCCTGTTCATTATTAGTAACCGTCGATGCTAAATGATATCTAAAAGTATAGTACATTGACGACACTTTTTGTACCCTATACAAATATTTGCTTAAAAATGCATAATTGCTTTTATTATCTTCAAATTCTTCATCACTTAATCCTAAAATAAACATATCATTTATTTCGAGTGTAGTAATAATATTTTTACCATCATGTGGCAATTTGTATATCTCCTCACCATTCATTTGTCTTTCAACAACTGTCCAAAATTGAACGACATTTTCTTGTAAATTACCGTCAAAGTCTTCATAAATAACAACATGATGATTATTCCTAGGATTCACAAACTGATTAATATTTGATTTTAATTGTGCTGCATTTCCAATAGATTCCTTAATTCTAACCTTTTTAATTGGCACCTTATCTCCTCTTTTGTTTGGTAAAAACAATTGCCATTCTCCATCTTTAACAAATGCATCTTTTGGCACTTTAAACCCTTTAGGATTACTTATATCCACAGCACAGTTATACCTTAAATGGTCTAAAATTATTTTACGAACACTATCATCAACAACTTTTGCTATATGCTTATTGTTTTCTAAATCTGTAACTTTCGTTCTTCTATGATACCCTTGTTCTTGATTTGGTGCTTGTCTTTTTCCAAAAACATTTTCTTTATGCAATTGTCCCCTAACACTAAAACCTTTTTTGTTTTTAGTGAGAACTTTGTTTTGCTTTTTATATGAAATAAGTATTTCATCAGCTTTTTTATGCACGTCATTTATAAAGCCTGTCCAAGGCAGAGAAAACTTTTCTGTACTATCAATCTTGCCTCTTTGCCGTGCCTTTTGTTTCGCATTATACGTACTTAAATGTTGTAAATAAGATTGTTCTGTCAGAGCAATCACAATTGCATCTATTGCGTGGTGTCTATGGTCATCTCTGTTCTTTTTAGGATCAAATTTTGCTTCTCCTGTATATTTGTCAACCCATATACTACCCTCAATAATTTTTTGTTCATTTGCAACTTTTGGCTTTTGATTCTCAATTGGACAAAGTTCTTTTGTATAATCAACTATTTGATACACAGAATAATATTTACCCGGAGCTAATCCTACCTGCTTTTTATAAGTTTTATCAACATCCAGTATTAATTCTGAATTTTGATCAACTGTAGCACTTAAACAAACCTGATCATTACGTAATTCAGGCTTCTCATTAATAGCTTTCTCAAAAGACACATCATTATAATCAATATCTAATATTAACCAGTATTTACCATCAGGTAGATTTGTCTGACAATTATAAATGTAGCATTTAAATTCATCATTGGCTACATTACCAAAAAGCACAATTTGTTTCTTTGATTTAGTTTTCGGACGTTCCTTATTAGTTTTTAAATCTACAAACTTTTTGTCTTTAATACCAAAGTTTGCCCAATAAACACCATCTTCTTTACCGGTTTTATTAACATTTCCCGAAGTGTCATTTTTGAATACTTGTTTCTCAATTTTACCTCTGAATACAATTCTGTCATCATCCACATTAGCTTTATCAATATGCTTTGGGATTACTGTAAAATCATCACTTAAGTTAACTTTAATCCAATATTTACCATCTTGTAAATCATCGACGTCTATATCAAATGAAAACAAATTGCTTATTAACTTATTCTTATTTACTGAAACTGGAATTAAGATTTCTCCCTCCTTAGTGTTGGGTCTATCATTCTGCTTTTTTACAAAGTCTATTACATTGTTCTCTTCGTCAACCACTAAATAACATTTTACAGTTTCTTCTTTAGCCAATTTTAACACATGGTCATTTATTCCAACAACAGGCTTTTGCAATACATTATTTATTCCCCATAGATGTCTTAGCTCTGCTGTTAGTTGTCCCGGCATAACACGAACATTCTCACAGATATTTGAAAGTAATTCAATAGATTTTTTTGCAATATATCTGCTATCATTTAATTGTCTTTCAATAAAGGAAGATTTCTCAAAATCTTTTTTTGAAGTAAATCTTTTTGCCTTATTATATGGCAAAATCTGAAAAGCTCTTTCAACTACTGCATCCCAGGAATTCACGCCCCACAAATCTTTATCAGATCTTTTTTGATAAAATTGATAAGGAGTTAATTCTCCTTTTAAATTATTAAAATGAGATTCACAGATTGTTTTATTACCAAATCCATCATCTAAAGAGACACTGTATGGAATAATATGCTCAATTTGCACAGAATTATCTGTTCCTAATAAATCACTAATGGAAATAGTTTTACCAGTGTATGGACATTTTGCTGCTCCTGCTTTCTCTTCAATTTCTTTCCACATCAAATACTTATTAATATTACTTCTCGATTGCTGCAGACCATACTCAGCAAGCCTTGCACGTGCTTCTTCGTTTTTTGACTCGTTGTCTCTGATTCTGAATGTTAATTCTTGTCTGGCAGATTTACTATTTCGCAAATCTCTCCCCATTTCAACTTTAATTGCATCAAATCGAAAATCATCTCCATATTGGTTTTGATATTTCTCCATTAAAGAATTAACCAATCTACGCATCTCGTTAATCCCTTGCTGCACAATTGGGTTACGCAAGTTTTCCGGAATAGGCAATTTATCAGAAAATTTCGATGCCTTCTCAATTTCCTGGCTATGATGGTACAAATGCGCAAACCAATTATCATCCTTGCTAAAACCATAGTTGAATACAGGTGAACTCAGGTGTTCTTTGATTTTACAGATTGCGTCCCCTTCTGCATTATCTTCAGAAAGAATACTAATTATTTCATTCTCAATTTTGTAATGTGAATCTTTAAAGTATTCCCATCTTTTTCCAAAAGCATTTTTAACTCCGCCCAATATTACTGCTTTATCATATTGATATCCCTTCTTCAAAAATGGTAATATATTTCTAATAGCTTTTAATGACACATTACTATAACCATCTTTTAATTTAACTTTTACCAACAGGTCTATACCTTTTGAATAATCATAATCTTTCTTAAGTTTTTCAAATAACTTCTGATTATCATCGTAAAAATAAAAGCAATGCCAAATATCCTGATAGTTTTCTTCCCAGATTTTCTTATCAAAAAGAGATGATAATTTCTTTATTGTGGGATTTCCAACAACTTTAAACTTATCATCATAATTAAACTTCTCGTAAGTTAATTCTAATTTTTTTCTAATATCTGAAAAGTAAAAACTTGCATCTTTTGAATTAATAAGATCTAACACTGTATCCTTTTGCTCATTTGTTAGATTTGTATTTCTACCAAAACGAATATTATTAACAAATTGATAAGCTCTAAACAATTCAAATTCAGGGTGAGATATCGGGCAAGGCTTTTTACTTCTTAAAACAAACTTACCTTCTTTATCTTTTCTTATTTCACAATTTGACATAATAACAGGCAGATTACTTTCAAACCTGCAATCTGTCAATAAACTTTTTTGTGATTTTAAAGGTCTTTGCCAAAACAACACACTCTCATTACTTCTGAATTTTAGCTTTTTTTCTCCTTCTTCATTTTCAACATAATATATTTCTCCTCCCAGATACTTCTTTAAAAGAATTTCACTAATTGTAATAACTTGTGTAATATTATTTGATTTTTGTTCAATTATAACATTTTCTTCACCATATTTACTTACCAGATATTCTAATTTATTTCTATTCCTTGCACCATTAAGTGAACCTCTTAACTCTCTAATCTTTCTCGTTTTAAGTTTAATTACATCTAGATCATAATATTCATTTTGTTTGTCCCAAATTTTCATAAACTCTTCGACATACATCTTTCTAACCGTATATCGACCTCGAACTCTAATCTCATTCCCTTTTACGTCAGTTCTTGTTTTGTACGGAGTATTTTCTTTATATGCAATACTATTTAAATATGAGCCAAGACTAGTATTGCCAATTTTTTCCTTAGTCTCGTTAACAGGTAAAATATTTTCATCCGGCTTCCCTTTTTCAAAAAGTGTTTTGGGATCTTGTTCTCCTTTTCTGCTACTTAAAAAACCTCTCCGTTGTATTAAATTATACATAATTCTTCCGAACTCAAACAAAGTAACTTGTTCTCTTAAAGCTTTATCTCTCAATTCATATGGGTTCATTTGTATCCATCTGTCAAATTCAATTGTCGAAGGAAATCTTCTTCCTTCGGCTTTTTCTTTTGAATTCCAGTTTTTCCACTTACGTAAATCCTCTATTCTCAAAGGACACATTTTTTGACCTATCAATACTTCAAGTAGCTTTATTTTGCGTAGCCTTTTTCTATAAAAATGCCTTCTCAATTGCCTTTTCTCTCTTCTTGTAGCATTCTTTGATTGTTCATTATCTCCTTTTCCAATTGTTGTTGGCTCTACTCCTTCCGGAAAGATACGTACTCCAGCATCCAATATTTTCTCCCCTTCCTTATCCACAACAGCCCATCCAATACTGTTCGTTCCCAGATCAAGACCCAATACTTTTGTCATAATTATGTAATTTTTAATTATACATTCTGCTTAATTCTGCTTAAAATTAAAAAATTATTTTGGATTTTGAAAGAAATCATATATATTTGATGCGGATTAATATCCAAAAATTACATCTTATCACAATAAGGCTATATGCCGAAGGATAAAATGTCCTATACTCCTGCTTCGGTAGGAGTTTTTTTGTATTTTCAAATAGGATTATTTAAGGGAAATATACTTACAATACTTATACAACATCTTCACCGCTTCTTTTGATTTCAGATTTGCTGCACGTTCCCATGCATTACAAGCAGCTTTTTGATTATTCATATTAAACTGGCATACACCAAAATGATACCAAACCTCAGGTAAACGAGGATTTATATCTAGTGCCATTGAATAGTCATTGGAAGCAAATCTCCAGGATTCCAGCGTATAGTAAATATCTGCTCGTTCAATAAAGTATTCAGATTTTGATGGATTCTGATCAATTAATAAATTCAAATTAATTAAGGCATTTTTAAAATCTTCGTCAGCGGAAAGGATTTTTGTTTTCAAATGATTTGCCTGTTCATCATCAGAGAAAAACTCTAAATACTCATCAAGATACTGGTCTGCTTCGCGAGGTTTTTCGTTTTGATATAGTAATTCAGCATGCTTTCTTATCAGATAAGGATTATAAGGATCTGCATTCATTAAACTTATGTTACTTAATAATGCTTCCTCATTCATTCCTCTCTCAATTTCTATATCTCTTTTTAATGTTAATGCATCTACATAATCAAATTCTGCGACTATTGCTTCATTTACATAAGAATAGGCTTCTGACCAATTTTCAAAATTTGCATATATATATGCCATTAAATAATTCACCTGAGCTTTTTGCGAACTGAAATTTATTTCCTCCAGTATTTTCAAAGCATTATCATATTCTTCTGTGCTAATCAGATATTTTGCTTCTTCAAGCTGAATTTCTTTCTTTGAATATCTTTCTTCGTTCCAAAATTCTTTCCACTCTGTAGTAGTATTTATTTCATCAAACTCATTATAAAACATAATGCTTGAGTATGATTTAGGATTAGGGTATTCAAAATGTTTATCTAAATATTTTACACTTTCTTGAGAAAAACCCAAGCCTGCATAAATAACCGACAATCTAAAATATGACTCTGAAGGATAGAACTCACTTAGTTCTTTATAAGCATGAGCAGCATTTAACAGATTCTTTTCCGAAAAATATATTTCAGCTATTATCTTTTTACATTCGATGCAGTTATTCTGTTCCTCCAGCACAATTAAAGCTGAGTCCGTTTGATTATGTGATAAGTAATTTAATGCACTAAATACAGCCTGTTGATTTGCATTTTGTGAGAATACAATCGAACTAATTAAAAGAGTCAGGGCTATATTTACTAATCGTTTTATCATTCCTGAATTGGATTTTCTTCTTGTGAATCAAAAACATGAATAAACCCATGTAAATGTCTTACTTCCACGCCTGTCAGCCTTTGCTCATAAACATCGCAGATATAATAATAAACACCTCTACTTACAATTTTGCCGCTTTTATAATTTCTTCCATCCCAGTTAATATCCGGATCATCAGTTTCAAACATTAACAAACCCCACCTGTCATAAATCTTCATATCTACTTTTTCAACAAAATAATATGGGAAGAAAGGCTGAAATAAATCGTGAATATTATCTCCATTCGGAGTAAATACATTTGGCAATTCATAATACGTGCAATCATCCAAACATATTTTATTAGACACAAAACTCTCATTACTAAATGAATCGACAGCTGTCATATAGAAGCATCCCGCCATTCCAATCTCAGGATAGTAAACGTATGATTGCGTAGTTGCCGGCGCAGTATGAACTAATTCAAATGTACCATCTAAATGTTGAGTAAAATAAATTCGATATTCCATTACATCATCATAGCATGTGTCATTATAGTCCCAATCAATATTAAAGCGTACCGAATCGCATGTGCTTGTTGCAACCATATACGGAGAGCATGGTGCTGTAGTATCGATTGCTTCTTCACAGTTTTCCTGAGATAAATTTATAATTGGATTAATTATTCCATCTATAGAATATGAACCTGTGGATATGACATAATAGCAATACTCCTTACCATTTATTAAGCCATCGTCAATATATGATTCAGCACCAGTAGTCCCAATTGAATCAAAGTCTGCCAAAGTTTCTGAGTACCTATACACTGTGTACTCAGAGTTTACCCAAGGTGTATTTTTATTAAAATTCAATTTTAAAGCATTCTCCATTTGTTGGAAATCAATAAATACTGAAGAAGCAATATGTGGGGTTCCAATTAAAAATCTGTTTCCAGCTTCATTATTATAAAATTCTACTTTATAGGACCATGCATTATTCTTAGTGTCAAGACCGGTATCAACAAATGTTGTGTCGTCTATATCATCCATTGTGGCAATTTCAATAAGGTCATCACCAAAAAATCCATCTGATCGATATAATACATATTGATATGGTCCGGGAGCTTCACCTATATCAATTTCAGTTTGCTTTGCCCATGCAACATAAATCTCTCCATTGGTTTCGTCAGTTGAATTTACACTAACATTAGTAATTGTTGGGATACCACGAACAAGTACAGCACAAACCTCATCAGAAGCATATCCTTCTGCTCCATCAGGAAACACAGCAGTTATTAGATAACAGTATTCATGCCCCTGAGATACAGAAATATCGTTATAACTAGTACTAGAAAAACCTTCGACATAAGCTATCTTTGAATATCCCAATTCTTCAGGCACACCAACTTCACAATAGTCAGGTATAAAACCAGAAGGTGTTATTCTACGATAAACATTATAACCTGTTACATTTGTACATGCATTTTCATCCCAAACTAAGCTTATCTCTGTTGTTGTAGCATCTATGGCAACATTTTCAACTTTAGGACCAACAATTGTAATACTAACATTATTTATATCAACAAGATTTACCGGCGAACTCTCATCTTCGGCTTTAATATTAAGAGTGTAGGGTTGTTTCCTGACATAATCGCAAAGTGTTTGCCATTCAAAGGTCCCGGTAGCAATACCGGGTGCATAAATATCCTGTACAAACGAGGCAGTGCTTTCTTCTAACTCAAAAGGAGCTCCTGCTGCTGACAAAACAATATAGTCATTATCAGGATCTGTTGCACTTACATCATATTGCAAGAAAGTACCGGCCTCAATACAAGTATCTAAAGCAATAACCTCAGGAGGGTGATTATCCGTTTCATATACTTCAATCTGCATATCACGAATAATTTGTCCAATCTTAATTCCATCCCGCCATTCTTCGATAAGCATGGCAATATTGTAAACTCCCGGATTTACCGGAGTATTCCAAACCAAATCTCCTGTAATTTCATTAACTGTTAATGAATTTGATGCAGCAGGTAAAGTATACCCTTCAATAGGTTCACCATTCTCGGCTCTACATGTAGTTAATTTATAAGATAAACTATCTCCATCAGGGTCGAAAGCCCCGGGATTATGAATAAAAACTTGTCCAACTGCAGCTTTATCTATTGGTGGCTGAGTTAATATTGGTGTATTATTTGTTCCAATCTCAGGATTAATAAGCATTGTTGTAGAAATTGAAAAAACAGTATTTACAGAATTTGGAATATTATTCACTCCCAAATTTCTATTTGGATCTTCAACAACAATTACATATATACCAGGACCGGGATATGTATGTGTTCCAACATATTTATTGCGTTTATAATAATCAGGTAAAAATATCTCTTCACTACGTGGTAAAATACTTGTAGTATTATCTCCCCACTCAATCTCTAGTTCCGGCCTGTCGGCTGTCCAACCGGGTCCGGTAGCAGTATATGTTATAATGGTAATTTCAAAAGTCAAATCCGATATTTGTCTGTACGTGATCTCTCCTGCCCTGTTATGTGTAGCAAACAGTTCAAAGACTAGCAAAATAGATAATATTAAAAGAAGAATTTTCTTCATTAGTACAAAGTTACTATTTTATGTATCTCGTAGCTATGTACATGACAAAATTTTTTGTCATAATCTTTGCCAACCCAATTCCGAAAGCTTTCGGAACGGTTGCAGCAATGATATACGCCAAAAATAGAACCAATTGGTTTTGTAAGCCCTGACAGGCTTTGAGTATGGTTCATTTTCTCAAATTTAATAATATTGCTTTTTATCATGTACTTAGATCTCGGAGCAATAAAATACTCCAATAATTACAATTTATAAACCTAAATTTTACTTATTTGTTGCATTATATTATGCCCAATTTGACAAGTCAAACAGTTTCTTTTATCACAATAGTACTTTTTTAGATGTAATAATGCTTGAGAACTAAAAGCATCATGTGGTTCAAAACCCAATTTCTTCCATATTCTAATATGTCTGTTGTTTTCAGGTTTTATACCACTTAGTATGCTATAATGATTAATTCCATTATTTGAATCCGGCATATCCTTAAAGTATTTAAAGATAAATGGAGCAAGTGTATTTATTACTATCGATTCAAATAAGGTTTTACCAAAACCAGAACTTGTTTTATCAACTGGTTTTCCAAACACGTAATGTGTTTTCCAATACTCACTTACGTTTACTTTAAAATACTTAAACAATTTGCTTTTATCAGATTCAATTATTACCTCAGAGAATAAAGCTTGAAATCCTTGCAAAACAGAAACTAGCTGAGCAATTTTAATTTGTGGAAAATTTGCCGGTCTTAATTTCGAAAATTTCCAATAATGAGCAGGTATCGGACTAAGTTTATACAGATTTCTCAAGTAATTATATTCCGTTTTCAATTTGATAACATAATCATCTACAATAGCATCCTCTAACAAGCCTGATTGTCCGAAAAGTAATGCTTCTAATTTAAATTGACTATCTGAATATTTCCTAACGAGTTTTAATGGTGTACTGATTGCAAGTTGTTCAAATGCAAATGAATTTAATCCTCCACCAAAACTTCTTGACAGACTTAAATAAAAAGCATATTCCCAATCATTATTTGATCTGCTTAAATAATCATCGATTATTTAGCTTTTGTACTCTAAACGCTCAACCCCCATTCTCTCAAGCCACATCCCTAATTTAAACTTGTCAACCATATCTATATATTCAGCGCAAGGAATATCTGTCTCATTGTTCTTTAACTCTGAATATTTATTATACAGTACTTGTGGAAAGCTTATTTCCCATACCGGTATTGGTTTATCATTATAATAAAAGACCTCTTCATCATGCTTATAAACTACGTGTAGTATTACATTTGAATATGCAAGGTCATTTTGATGCTTATGTTTGTACCAGTCTGACGAATTAATATGAATCTCAATACTTCCAACCCAGACAGTATCATCAATTTTAATTTTGGAATTAAAGAAATCAGGCCCCGAATCCTGGTTATGATTACCAACATCAACAATCTCGAATAACCTACCATCAGTAAGACATAATTGGCTTTTGTTCCAAAGTCTGTTTTTAAAAATAAAGTGTAAAAACTCTTCCTTCATTATTTTAATTTGGATTATTAAAAATACTAAAACATTTGAATACGATGAAATATTTTCTAAATTGCTATGTTAATATATAAAAAAGATATGAGTAAATCCAGAAAACTAGTAAAAGCCGAAGAACTATTTAACAGTCTAAGCCATGCTGTTGGGATAATGATAGCGATTGCATGCTTGGTTTTACTCGTTGTTTTTGCATCAATTGAAGGGAATGCATGGAAGATTGTAAGCTTTAGTATTTTTGGTTCGTCAATGATATCATTATATATTGCCTCGACCGTTTTTCACGGGAGTAAAAATCTCAGAAAAAAATCGAAAAGAAACCTCTGGGATCACTCTATGATATACGTATTAATTGCAGGGACATATACTCCAATAAGCTTGGTTACATTGCATGGTGCATTTGGCTGGGTAATTTTTGGTCTAATTTGGGGGTTTGCTATTGCCGGAGTAATCTATAAGCTATTCTTTTATGGTGGCAGCTCTCAGGAAAGAAAAATATCAGCCTGGCTATATGTTGCAATGGGATGGATAATAATTATTGCCATTGTTCCATTATTAAAAAAGGCGGATGGTATTACATTATGGTTTTTACTTGCCGGTTGTTTAAGCTATAGCTCAGGTGTAGCATTTTACTTAATTAAGAAACTTCCTTTTGGTCATGGAGTTTTTCATTTAACAATTCTAGGTGGAACCATATGCCACTTTTTTGCATTTCTATATATGGTGATATAAAAAAAAGCTGCCTAAAAAGACAGCTTTTTTATTGTATCTGAATTACTTTTTAGAAGTCATATAATGTATATGCATCATAGTTGTAAACGAAGAAATAATCTTCACCTTCAGTAATTGCGAAATCATAGTTAGCAGTAGCTTCGAAAATCATCATATAATCATCATCAAGAGCATCAGTTTGCTCAGCTACGAAAGGATCAAGAACAACCTCAACAGGAACTGCGTTAAAGTTAACACATGGTAAGTCAATTGTGAACATACCATCAGCTACAGTAGTTTCATACTGTAAAATTTGATAAGTATAACCAGCTTCAGGAACTGCTACTAAATCTTGAGCATCAATACGGAAGATAATTTTTGTACAGTCTGGAACAAACTCAACGTCAGCATTAGTCATATCTAATTGAGTTATAACCTGACCTTCAATTGTAACCATTGGTAATGGTTCTGGAGTATATTCTTCTTCTTTACATCCAGTAAACACTAATAATACGCCAAATGTAGCGACTAACAAAATTGAAATAATATTTTTCATAACATTAATTTTTTAAATTATTACTCTTTTTCATTTAATTATTAAAAATGGAACATTAAAAATAATGATGCAGATGTAAAGTTATCAACACCAATAAATACATCATGAGGTAATTCTGTTGTTTCAACCTCAATGTCGGTACCAGTCCAACGCTCAACAGTTTGGAAACCACCGTCTCTTTGTGCATTGAAACCTAAGCCCATTTCACCACCAATTGAGATTTTTGGAGCAAAGAAATACTCAACACCAATAACACCTCTTAAAGTAAGACCAAAAGAGTTGTTGTTGTAAGTTTCTAGAACTCTTTCGCCACCACTAACTTGAGCACCTAAGCCAAAGTCATACCATGCTGGAGAAGAATACATAGTTGTAAATGGGTTACCATAAGTGTAAGAATCATTCCATGAATTGTAGTTCACAAAAGCTCCACCACCAAAATAACCTTGTACACGTCCTTTACCACGATACATAAGATAGTCTGCACCAATACCAATATTAGTACTGTTAAATGTGTTAACATCTGTTACAGTTACTAATGGATCTGGAATTTCTTGGTTAGCAGTAACAAATTCTTTGTCGATCCAATTTTGATGACAGATACGAACTGCACCACGAACTGCAACTTGATCTTCTAAATAATACTTCACATAAATTGTGTTAGCATTATAAATACCATTAATAAAACCGAAATTGGTGTTGTTTCCGGCTGTTGCATTAAAGAAGTCTCCGACATAACCCAGTACTGGCATAGCGTCAATACCTAGAGCTATCTCACCTGACTGAGGCAAAATCATCTCACCACGTTTCTAAAACATGTCTACCTCATCTTGTGCAACTAAAACTGCAGAAAACAGCATCGCACAGATTAAAATTGTAATTTGTTTCATAATCGAAAGGCATTAATTAAACATAATTTTATCATCACAAATATACTCTATTTTTGTCAAAACAAAGAAAATAACCGATTTTTTTACATTATTGTTCTATATATGACAAAAAAAAAGCTGCTCGCATTAATGCAAACAGCTTGCCAAAATATATTATTTTATATATTTTTTTATCTTATCTTTTATGACGGCCTTCGTCAGAAACTGTAAGTTTTTTTCTTCCTTTAGCTCTTCTTCTAGCCAAGACCTTACGACCTTCTACAGAGGCCATTATCTCTCTGAAACCGTGTTTATTCCTTCTTTTTCTGTTTGAAGGTTGAAATGTCCTTTTCATTTTTATATCTTTTTATTTGTTATCATTTTAGAAACGGACTGCAAAAATAGTATTTATTTTTTTGAATCAAAACAAATTTCAAAGTTTTTTGCTTTTAATGGGCAGGTAAATGATTTTTTTTGTCTCAAAAAAGTCAAAATCAAACAAATCTATGATTTTAAACACTTTAACATTACTAAACGGTTTAATTTCATCATCGAAATCACCACCTTTTAAATAAATTATACCACGGTCAGTAATTTTATTATCCTTTTTAAACAAATTCCTGGCTATCTCATAAAATGATGGAAATGCAGTAACTGCTCTACTAACAACATAATCATATTTTGCAGGCAACAATTCAGCTCTTGACTTAATTCCCTTAACATTGGTTAAACCAAGTTCTTCAGCAATTCCATTTACAGCTACAATCTTTTTACCGATACTATCAACAAGATCAAATTTTGTTTCAGGGAACATGATTGCGAGTGGAATTCCGGGAAAACCTCCCCCTGTACCAATATCAATGATATTGGTTCCTGCTTCAAAATTATAGATTTTCGCTATTGACAAAGAATGTAATATATGTCTTACAAACAGTTGATCAATATCTTTACGACTAACTAAATTAATTTTTGAATTCCAAACAGGAAATACTTCAGCTAATTTATCAAACTGATTTAATTGTTTATCGTTTATTTCCGGAAAAAAAATCTTTAAATGAGATTGCATTTTAGATCTTATCATTTTTAGCATTAACCAATGGAGCCAGCAACTCTCGTGCTCTGAACAACTGCGCTTTTACTGTTCCCAGTGGCAATTGCATTTCCTCAGCTATTTCCTCATAACTTAATTCTTTATAATATCGCAAATCGATTAGTCTGGCATAGCGAGGTTTAAGTGTTTTTATCATATCTCTTAACTCACTTGCTTTTTGTGCTTTAATTACGAGATCTTCCGGATTTGGATTTTTACTCTGAAAGTGTGCATTATCAGGATCATGAAAATCAACACCCGAATCAAAAGACTGTGGTCTGATTCTTTTCTTTCTGACAAAATCAATACAATTATTAATGGCTATTCGAAATAACCAAGTACTAAATGCATAAACCGGAGTATACTGAGAAAGATTATTAAAAGCTTTACCAAAAGTTTCCATGGTAAGATCTTCAGCATCATTTTCATTTCCTATTTTCTTCAGTAATAAAAAATAAATTGAATCCTGATATCTGTCCAACAATTCGGCATATGCACGCTCTTCACCCTGAAGTGCCAGATCTATTATCTCGAGATCCTTTTGTGCTTTTGCTGAAAAGTTACTGCGTTCTACCATGTTTTCGCTTTAATTATAAAACGGTTGGATATAACAACCGCAAAATAAAAAATCGGTGCAAAGATATCAAATAAAATAAAATAATGAAAACTGATTTTGCTATTCAGCGTTTTACGTCTATCCCATGCAATAAGATAGAGCAATAAAATCCTTAAGATAATTAAACTTAAAGCAAAAATCCATTGTCCACCCAATAACAATAATATAGCAATTAGATAAAATAATGAACGCGAAACAATATCAAAAGTTGTAAAGATAGATGCGAAAATAGAATATCTGTGTGCGGTACTAATATGCCTTGACTTTTGTCTTACTAATTCTTTAATTGTCTTTACAGGCACAGACATTGTCTGGTATTCATTTGTAATACATGTGCTAGTATTATTGGCATTTGCCACCTCAGAAATAAAAAGATCATCATCACCTGAAAGTATCTCATTATGAGATTCGAATCCACCAACTTTTTCCCAAACTGATTTTTTATAGAGCAAATTTCGACCTACTCCCATATAAGGTTTCCCAAATCGAGCTGCAGAAAAATATTGAATAGCTATTTGAAAAGTATCATAATTAACAAACTTACTTGTAAAAGTATTTTCATATTTAAAACCGCCGTACCCAAGAACAATATCTTTTTCATTAATTGCATTCACCATAGAACTTATCCAATTTTCAGAAACAGGATAGCAATATGCATCAATAAATAATAAATATTCTGATTTTGCTTTTAATATCCCCTTTTTAAGTGCATTCTTTTTACCATTGGATTCTGCAATGTTTATTATAATTAAGTTTCTATAATCCTTAGTAAATGCTTCAGCAACAAGTTTACTGCTATCAGTAGAAGCGTCATTTACAAGTATTACTTCAAAATCATCATATTTTTTATTTAGAACCTTTGGTAAGAATAATCTAAGATTTTGTTCTTCATTTCTGGCTGCAATAATTACTGATACTTGAGGTCTATATTCATTTTCAGATTTATATTTTTTGGGAATTTTACTAAAATTAAAATTATTAAAAACGGAAAATGCTATTTGACCAATAAATACAATAATGAATAAAGCCGAAAATACTAAAACCAATATTTCCGGCATCCAATTATTATATATAAGTGTACTTATCAAAATCAGGATTGCTTTTTAGCTTCTTCCCATATCTCGTTCATTTCGTCCAAACTCATAGTTTTAAGATCGCGTCCTTGAGATATTGTCTTTTGCTCCAAATAATTAAACCTGTTTATAAATTTCCTATTTGTTTTTTCGAGAGCATTTTCAGGATTTATACCATAAAGTCTAGCTGCGTTAATAATAGAAAACATAAAATCTCCGAACTCTTTTTCTATTTCATTATGACTTCCTGATTTAACTTCATCCATTAGTTCCTTATATTCTTCCAAAACTTTATCCCAAACTTGCTCTTTTTCATCCCAGTCAAATCCAACGCCACGAGCTTTATCCTGAATACGATGAGCTTTTATTAATGCCGGCAGTGAATTTGGTATCCCACCAAGAACAGTTTTCTTTTTGCCTTCTTTAAGCTTTAATCTTTCCCAGTTCTCTTCGACATCTTTTGCAGTTTGCACTTTAACATCTCCAAAAATGTGAGGATGACGGAATATCAGTTTTTCATTAATACCTTTTATTACATCAGTTATATCAAATGTGCCTCTCTCCTGTCCTATTTTTGCATAAAAGACAATATGTAGCAAAATATCTCCAAGCTCTTTCTTGATTTCACTATCCTTCTCACTCTCAACAGCCTCTACAAGCTCATAAACTGCTTCAATTGTTAGTGTCCTTAGGCTTTCGTTTGTTTGTTTGCTATCCCACGGACATTTCTCCCTCAACTCATCCATTATATCAAGCAATCTTTGAAATTCTTCCAGTCTTTTATCCATTATTCTATTCGATGTTAAATTTTGATACAAATGTACAAATTTAATTATCAATGATCTGATTATATATAAAACAAAAAACCACCCTTTCAGGTGGTTTAATATTTTGATGTTTTTCTTTTTAAACTAATCCTGCAAATCCCATAAATGCAAGTGCAAGAATACCAGCAATAACAAGTGCAGCTGGAACACCTTTCATTCCTTTTGGAATAGGAAGTTTGTCGAGATGCTCACGTAATCCAGCAAAAATAACAAGTGCAAGAGTAAAACCAAGAGCATTTCCAATTGCAAAGACTACTGATTGTCCTAGATTCATTTCTTTTTGGATAACCAATATTGCAACACCAAGAATTGCACAGTTTGTAGTAATCAACGGAAGAAAAACTCCTAATGCTTGATACAATGAAGGGCTGATCTTTTTAAGGATAATTTCAACCATCTGAACTAATGATGCAATTACTAAAATGTATGCAATTGTCTGCATATATTTAATCTCGAATGGTACTAGCACATAAGTCATTATTAACCAAGTAACAATTGTTGCTAAAGTCATAACAAATAGTACAGCACCACCCATACCTACAGCTGTTTTTACTTTACTTGATACACCAAGAAAAGGACAAATACCAAGGAACTGTGCAAGCACAATGTTGTTAACAAAGATTGCTGCTATTATTATTAATATATATTCCATAATCTATTATTTTAAAGTTACCAAGTATTTCTATTTTTTAATTTTCGTCATTATTGCGATTAGATAAGCTAGTCCAAAGAATGCCCCCGGAGCTAACACAAATACTAAAATCCCATCAGTATTGATAAATTTATATCCAAATAATGAATAGCTACCCAGCAATTCTCTTACTGCTCCTAACAAAGTTAAGTCAAAAGCAAAACCGAGTCCCATTCCTAATCCGTCGATTAGTGATGAAAAGACAGTATTTTTTGATGCAAAAGCTTCAGCACGACCTAAAACAATACAGTTAACAACAATAAGCGGAATAAAAAGTCCGAGTGATTCATATAAAGCAGGTACATATCCTGCCATTACTAAATCAATTATTGTTACAAACGAAGCAATAATTACAATAAATGACGGGATTCTAACTTTGTCCGGAATAAGGTTTTTAACCAAAGCAACAACTACATTAGATCCAACAAGAACAAATGTTGTTGCTAATCCCATACCAAGACCGTTTATTGCTGATGTTGTAACACCAAGTGTAGGACACAATCCTAATAAGAGGATAAAAACAGGGTTTTCTTTAATAAATCCCTTTGTAAAATTCTTTAAGTTACTCATTATTCGTTTCCTCCTTCATTTGATTCAACATTGTTTTCAGATTTAGAAACACTAAAATCTTTATAAGCTAACCATGCACGCTGAATAGCATCGCAATAAGCACGAGAAGTAATTGTTGCAGCAGTAATTGCATTAACTTCACCACCATCTTTTGTAACTTTCAGGACTTGGTCTTTCATTGTTGAAATATCCATTCCTTTAAATTGTTCGTTCCAATTACTAACTTTCTTATCAGATTTATCTCCTAATCCGGGAGTTTCTTTATGCTCAAGAATATTTGAATCTATAATTTTACCATCAGCATCGAATCCAACCATTACTCGGATTATACCACCAAACCCATTACTCGAATAAGTGTTTACTGCTGTACCTATAACTGCATTATCAACAGTCACAGTATAAAAATATAGTTCCTTACCGTCAACTTCTACAGTATCTGTTTCAATTGTTCCTTTATCTGCTCCGGGTACTACGATATTAATGGCAGTTTTAAGCTTTTCGTCTTTTGCCTTTTGTATCGGATCTTTTGTAATATTATACACATATCCAAGAGCAACTGCTGCAACTGCTGTAATAATAAACAGTGTCAGCGTCATACTAAAAAATGTACTTTCTTTCTTTGCCATAATAATTACTTTTTAATTGTTTCACCAAAACGTTTTGGTTTTGCCCAGTTATTAATTAAAGGTACAATTGCATTCATAATAAGAATCGCAAATGACACACCCTCGGGATATGCTCCCCAAACACGAATCAGCACAGTAATAACCCCTATTCCAACACCATATATAAGCATTCCCTTTCCGGTCATTGGTGATGTTACCATATCTGTAGCCATAAAAATTGCTCCTAACATTAATCCACCTGTTAATAAATGGAATAAAGGATCGGCATATTTTGAAGGGTCAATTCCATAAAGAATACCTGTAAAGATTGCAACAGTTCCTAAAATTGAAACAGGAATGTGCCAGGTAATTATTTTACGGAAAAGCATATAAAGTCCGCCAATTATTAAAGCTATTGCAGAAATTTCACCAAGGCTACCACCAATTTGTCCCATAAACATATCGACATATGAATGTGGCATGGAATCCATTACAGTTGAAAAGCTTTCACCGTTTTTAATTCCCTCTTTAACAATTGCCAGAGGTGTTGCACCTGTTTGTGCATCAGTTAAGGCAAAATTCAAAACATTAACCTTTGGCCATGATGTCATTTGAACCGGGAATGAGATAAGAAGGAAAACACGACCAACCAATGCAGGGTTGAATGGATTATTACCTAAACCACCAAAAGACATTTTACCGATACCAACTGCAACCAATGCTCCAATAACAACTATCCACCAAGGCAAATTTGAAGGAACATTAAAAGCAAGTAACATACCGGTAACGATTGCAGAACCATCAACGATAGTCATTTTACCTTTTATAAATACTTTCTGAATTAGCCATTCAAAAAACACACATGCTGCAATTGCTATAAGGTTAACTCTAATTGCGTCCAGTCCAAAATAATAAACTGATACTAATAAAGCCGGAATCATAGCAATAATAACTCCATACATGATCTTTTTTACGGAATCTTTTCCGTAATCATGTGGAGACATCGAAACTGTTAATTTATTAATAGCCATTATTTTATGATTTTTTAGATCTTAATATTTTTGTTAAATTCGCTTTCCCCTGTCTGATGTAGTCAAGAAGTGGAACCCCTGCAGGACATGTATATGCACAGGATCCACACTCAATACAGTCAAGAACTCTTTCTTTCTGAAGTTCTTCGTACATTTTAACCTTACTCATATTCTTAACAAGATAAGGCTCAATTCCCATTGGACATACAGTTACACAACGTCCACATCTGATACAATTGTTTTCTTCGGGGCGTTTTGCTGTCTCTTCAGGGAAAATTAATACTCCTGAAGTCCCTTTTGTAACAGGAACAGTTAATGAGTTAACAGATTTACCCATCATTGGACCACCATTAACTATCTTGCCGGTATCTTCAGGCAATCCTCCTGCTGCTTCAATAAGCTCATTTATAGGTGTTCCAACTCTTGCAAGTATATTTGATGGTTTAGAAACAGATTTACCTGTAACTGTAACCACTCTTTCAAACAATGGTTTCCCTTTTTTAACAGCTTCATAAACAGCAAACGCAGTACCCACATTTTGAACTACACATCCGACATCAATTGGTAACCCACCTGAAGGAACTTCACGATTTAATAAAGCTTTAATCAATTGTTTTTCACCTCCTTGAGGATACATTACTTTAAGTGGATAAACTTCGATTGCATCGTATTTCTTTGCCACTTCAGTCATGTGTTTTATTGCGTCTGGTTTATTGTTTTCAATACCAATTAGAACCTTTTCTGCACCAATAGTCTTTTGAATAAGCTTACAACCTATCATTATCTCATCAGCTTTTTCCATCATCACCTGATGGTCTGCAGTAAGATAAGGTTCACATTCGACAGCATTAATAACTAAATGCTGACAAGTTTTACCTTGTGGAACAGACAATTTAACATGTGTTGGAAAAGTTGCACCACCAAGACCAACAATACCTGCATCAATTACTTTCTGTCTGATATCATCAACATAAATATCTGTATTTGTATTAAGGTCTGCAGAGCGGTCAATAGATTCTAACCATTCGTCGCCATCAACATCTATAATAACACAAGTTTGCTTATATCCCGAAGTATCAAGAATTTTGTCAATTTTTGCAACTTTTCCTGATACAGATGAATGAATATTTGCTGAAACAAAACCTGTACTTTTTGCGATTAACTGCCCCACTTTAACCTCGTCGCCTTTTTTTACAACAGGCTCGGATGGAGCTCCAATATGTTGAGCAATAGGAATACTTACCTGCTTAGGTAACTCAATTGTCTCAATAGGCTTTCCTGCAGAGAATTTATTCTCTTTTGGATGTACTCCGCCTTTTGGAAATGTTTTTAACACAGCTATATCTCCTATAATTAGTTTATAATCAGTTTGTAACTTCTGTTTTCTCTTCCGGTTTTTCAACCTTTACTTTTCGTGGAGGGAAATTTAACTCTAAAATTGCACCTGTTGGGCACTCCTGAGTACATTTGCGACAAAGTTTACACTTTTCGTAATCAATATATGCACAGAAATCTTCAACAACGATTGCATCGAAAGGACAAACTTTTACACATTTGTTACATCCGATACACGCAGATTCACAAGCACGTTTTGCAGGAGCTCCTTTATCATGATTTACACATGAAACATAAATCCTACTACTTTTCTTTCCTTTATTACGAAGCTCAATAATATCTTTAGGACAAGCTTTTACACATGCACCACAAGCAGTACAATTCTCTTCGTCAATAATAGGCAATCCTGATTCCTCATCGATGTATATTGCATCAAAAGTACATACATCAACACAGTCTCCTAGTCCTAGACAACCATAAGCACAATCGGTATCACCACCATAAAGTGAAGCAGAAATAGCACAACTTGAAGGGCCGTCATAATCAGAAGTTTTCCTTCTTTTATCATGAGAGCCATTACATCTAACAACAGCAATTTGTGGCTCTTTTTCTTCAGCAGCCAAACCTAGAGCATCTGCAATGCCTTTCATAACATCGTTTCCACCTGCAGGACAGAATAACCCATCTAGACTGTCTGCCTTAACACATGCTTCAGCAAATCCACGACATCCAGGATAACCACATCCTCCACAATTTGCCCCAGGAGTGATTTCTTCAACTTCATCAATCCTAGGATCTTCAACAACTTTAAATTTCTGGGCAACTACGTATAAAATAACCGCCAGCACGACTCCCAGAGCACTTAAAGTAATTAAGGTATTAAGAATAATGTCCATAGTTTAAAAATTAAATTTTTTCTATATAAAAATTAAATTCTCGTTTTATTTTATCTTTAAAGAAATACAATGTAATATAATAAGGTATTAAAACAGAAAGTGAAACCAATCCTGCTAATCCTTCTGAAGATCCTGTTTCGAGCAAAATAAGTAAAGCAGTAACTACAAACAAGAAAGGTAAAATATAACCCAAAAACAAAGCCTTCATCCCTAATGACTCTCTCATAATAACATTTACCTTTTCTCCTATTGAAAATGCTTTGTTTGTCGTACGTACTTCAATGGATTTTTGCGCAGAATCAACTCCGCACACCGATTTTGCGTGACATGCAGAACATGCAGATTGTACCATCAAATCAACAATAACTGCATCTTCGGTTATCTCTGAAACCACCCCACTATGTTCAATTGTCGAGTTTTTACTCATCACAATGCATTGTAAAAATCTTCACAAAAGTAACTTTTTTGTCATGGAAAAATATGATTTAACAACATATAATATGATGATTTATGTAATTTAGAAAGGGTATAAATAGCACATTTATAAGGGCTCTATATAATGTAAATACGCACGGTCGTGCGTATTTACATTATGATAATAACAATTACAATAAAATATCTTGATTATTCTTTCACAAACTTAGCAGTGTATATCTTTCCTCCTCCCCAAAACCGAATTATATAGTAAGCTGGAGGTAAGTCACAAATATCTATTTTTAAATTACAAGTTCCAATATCCAAATCACAAGCTTTGTTTTTACCATTTAGTATTTGCTTACTGTCAACATTATAGACCCAGTACTCAAACTCAGTATCTTTACTTCCTTCGTACTTAAAACACACACTAATTTTGTCTTTTACAGGGTTCGGATAAACACATATCCCAGAATAACTATTGAGAGTAATAGCATCTCCGATAAAACTATATTCTTCTGATTCAGCAAAACAACCATTCTCATCAGTGTATATAACGCTGTAATAACCAGTATGTGAAGGAGTAAAATATTGTGATGTCTCTCCAATAATAATTTCACCAGATTCATACCATTGATTTCCATCAACTTGATTTGAGACTAATTGATTTTCAACTTGAGTAATAACAGGCATTTCAGGCAAACTATAAATAGTTACATAAATATCATCACTTGCAGTACATCCGCTAAAGTCCTGTACAATAAGATTGTAATTTCCTGTTTCATTCACTATTAAAGATTGCTCACCTTCAATAGAATTCCATGTATATATCTCGTATCCTATTCCTGCGTCAATAATTGCTGTGCCACAACTATCAACATCATCACCCAAACTTATGCTAATATCACAAAATGCTATTTTTGAGACAAAATAATCACTTCCTCCATTATTACCAATAGGATTTAATCCAAAATCAATCTCACTACTTAGATAAGATCCCGCAATATAAATATCATTTATGCTATCAGTAACTATTGATACTGATCTGTCGTTATCACTTACTCCGACAGTTTTTGACCAAATATCATTTCCGGTAGTATCCATTTTACACACTAAGACATCAAAGGTTCCATTAAAATCAAGAGCTTCTCCCATAAAATCAAAATCTGAACTTCCATACCATCCGGCAATTACAAGATCTCCATTATAATCAACCTTCACATCTTCTCCTCTATCCTGACCATTACCTCCAAGATTTCTCACCCACTCTACACTACCCGAAGAATTAAACTTAGCAATTAAAAGGTCTCTATCACCATTTGAATTGATTGTTGTTCCTCCAAAATTCATTTAATTGCTATGAAAATTTCCTGTAACATAAACATATCCGGAACTATCAGTTGTTACACTAAACCCTTCATCTTCCAGATTGCTACCAGCACTAAAACCCCACTCAGGAGTGCCATCACTTTGCCATTTCAACAAAAAGAAATCATAAGAACCGTTATATGACAAACTAGACGCTCCAAATCCGAAAGCACCACAAAACCAACCGGTAACATAAACATTCCCATCTAGGTCTACTGTTAAACCATAGGCTCTGTCCCATGAACTACTACCTGCCTTCCTAGCCCATATCAGATTACCATTTAAATCATATTTCACTGCAAATATATCATCAGAGCCTGTTGTATTAAGTGTTTCAGCGTCAAAACTCGCATTACCGGTAAAATAACCAGATATATATACAGAACTTTCGTCAACATACACTTTATTACTTCTTTCTGCATCTGTGCCTCCTCCCTTAACGGCCCAAACCGGAACACCTTCAGAATTAAATTTTGCTAAAAAGACATAAGCATCACCACTGCTTTTTAGTGTATCTGAACCAAAAATCAAGGAATCATTAAAATGCCCAGTACAATAAATATTATTGTAGTTATCAACTGCAACACTATAGGCTACATCTTCTACATCGTCTCCAAAACTTTTCGCCCAGATTGGATTACCATAAGCATCACATTTTGCAATAAACAAATCGCTTATCCCTTCATTAATCAGTGTATCTGTACATATAAATAAGGTATCACTCATAAATAATCCACAATACACAATGTTTTCATTTTTATCAATAGCTATTTCATAGGAATAATCATCATCTGAACAGTTTCCATTTTCTGCCCATGACCAAATATCCTGTGCATCTAGGTTGAATGCCAGTATTGTAAATAATACTGTAATAATTGTTATTTTCATGGCTTTTGAGGTTAATTCGAGTACAATTTATAAAAAAAACATACACAATACAGTAATAAATCAAAAAAAGTCCTGATAAATAAATATCAGGACTTTATATATTATTAAAATAAAACCTACAGTTTTATAAACTTCGTAGTAAAAGTATTTCCTTCAGATGTAGCTCTGACAAAGTAAAGACCACTTTCCAGACTTGAAATGTCGATTTGTCTTAAATCCCATTCACTGGAGTACATGTCCTTATTTATAGTAATTACCAATTTCCCTTGTTGATCGTAAATTGTACAGACATATTCATCCTGAGGAAGATTATTAGTAATTAAATATAGACTTTCTTTGGTAGGGTTTGGATAAGCTTTAACATATGGATTTTCTACATAATTTATATTCTGAGTCGAACTTTGAATTGTAAACACATGTGGATCAGGCTCTCCAATAAATGGATGTGTTTCTGTTTTAGCAGCAGAGTTTTGAGCTTCAATGTAATATGAGATTGTTTCTTCCTCATTAAAAGTACTTATACTTACAGAATAAGTATCTCCTGAAACTAAATTAATAGGCACAGAAGAATATGCTCCTCCATTAACAGAGTAGTAAAATTCTACAGAAGAAATTGTTGCAGCATTACAAAAAGTATAAACATCTGCTGTAAACTCATAAACTTCTTGATATTCGACACTTCCTAATGTAGGGAAATGCTCAATACGCAACATTTCCTTGTCCGGAACTTCATGTGTACGACAATGTAGAGCATCGGTGCTATACCAGCCATTATAAGAAATCCCGATTACCTCATAACCAGGCATTGCTTCATCATAAATTTCAGCAGCTGCAGCATTATAATCACCGGCAGATCCTGTATTAAAAGGTATCAGAACTTTATCGTTCATTATAAGCGAATTTGTATAAGCATTATCCTCAACCATCCAAGCTGTTCTATACACCTGATAATTATTGCCATAATGAGTTGTCTCGTTAGCCCAATAATCAGCCATAGCTTCAAAATCGGCATATCTGTAATCACTTGCAGGAACGCTTGCAACAAGCATCTTATCTACATCCAGAAACTTACCCCAGCAATCAATATGTTCAATATAATCATCTAAAGGGTCTTGAACTAAATGATATGTATCTGCTCCTAAATAATCGAACGCTAAATCATCTACTTCTGACGCGCTTAGACCCGGATTTTCAGTATAAACGAGATTACATGAAGCAGAAGTACCCATACCATCACACATGTAATTCCCTCCAGTGTGTTCTAAGTCCATTCCAAAAACATCTACATCAAGATAAGTTCCAAAAACAACTGGAATTTCATCATCATTTGGACGAGGACGATTGTATGGAAAATTAACAATCCCTAGCTCATTGTTTTCACCATGCTCAATAAACCATGGGCTATAATCTCTTGCCCAATGTGAGTCCAAAGGTGCATCCACAAACTCAATATTTGCCATATTAACACCTTCACTGTCTAAATCATTATAAACATTTGTTTGGTCAGATGATTCACAAATAACATACACAGTAACATCTTCAGCTAATTCAGAAATTAAAGTATACGGAATTCCAAAATATCCGGGATACGAAATAATCACCCCCTGATTTCTTTCAAACTCAGCAATATTACGCACTCCACCAGTCGGAGGCGGTGTCGTTTCAAAAGCTTTACTAGGCATATAGAGATTTTTCATCTCATCAGCATAAATCATATGATATTTACTCTGCAACTCAGGTGGCAACACTTCTTGAGCAAACAAAGTACCTAAAAAAACAAGGAAAGGTATAGTAAATAAAATTCGTCTCATCTCTAAAAATTTAAAAAATGCCGGAATTACCGGCATTATATGTTATTTGCTTATTATTAAGTTTCTATGATATACTTCTGTTTCAGTTGACAACTCAATTATATATAAGCCATTACTAAAGTCTGAAGTATTTATTAATATTGAGTTTTCTCCTTGATAAAGTTTGAACTCATTGCTATATTCATAAACAACTTGTCCACTGATATTCATAACTTTAACAGATGCACTTGTTTTATCTGTTAAATCAACATTAAGATAAGCAATATCAGACGCAGGGTTAGGATAAACATCAACATTATTCTCTGCAACTTTAACATTATCATTAATAATTGTTATAGTTGATTGGTGAGCAGGTAATCTAATATTATCAACCCATGCACAATCTGAACCTTCATCAAAAGAAGCATCTTTAACATATGTCCAAGACAGTTCATGCTCACCTGCTGAAATTGAATACGATTCTTGTGACCATGCTACCTCATCACACCATTGTCCTTGAGTTGAACCATCAATAGAGAAAGCAAGATAATCATACATTGTTCCAAACAATAAGCCTTCGCAACTAACTTTTTTGTAAAACTCTACATCATCAGCATTAAGAACATCGATATTGATAATCAATGATGATGACCCTCCACCTGTTGGTGTTCCTGATTTAAGCGCATATGTTCCTTCATAAACTTCGTTAGTTACAAGTGTCCAAGGATAAGTTGAAGTATTTTCCCATGCATAAGTAGTTATGGTTCCTGATTCCCAGTCTTCGATTTGCAAACCTGCAGGAAGACAAGTATTTAAATCTGCTGTATACATACCGGCAGTTAAGTCAAAGTCAAAACATACAGACTCGCCTGTTGGTATTCCTGCATCAATAGTCACTTCAAATTCAACATTTATTGGTGTATTAATATCCTGAGCGACAAAGTCAACAGATGTAACAGCACCTAAAGTAACATACTCGTTGGTTGTTGAAATCACAATATTACCAGCTTCTGAAGTAGCATGTCCGTCATTTAATACTTCAACAACTATATTAACTGTTTCTCCAGCATCCAAAGTATAGTTACTATTTCCTGAATCTGTATCGTCAACCTGAACGAAACCAAGGTTCATATTTGGTGCATTTACAATAATATTATATGAAGATTCCCATTCATTAGCATCATCATCAGTAATTGCAAGATCAATCATTACATTTGTCTGGTCAGCAATACCATCTGCAATTTCCATAGTAAAAGCATCATTAACTGTTACACTTTCATCAACTGTAATGTCACCAAAAACTGCATCTGCAACTGTAATATTCACGTCTGTGTTTACTGTAGAAGCTGTCACGTCAACGCCAATAGCATTCGCCACACCAACATTTAATAATGATTGATTAATCTTTATTGTTTCATTATAATCAGCCAAACCATTGTTATTTGCTTCACTATCATTAATAGTATAACCATCATTAACAACATATGGACCATCAGGAACAATAACCATCACATCTTCCTGATAAGTAACCTTATTATAAGCTGTAACAGTAACTTTCATATTCCCTGGAGCATCAAAAGGAAGAATTGTCACAGTAGCAATTCCACCTGTAACATATCCGTAACCTAAAATAACTGTTTCTCCTGCATCTACCTTTGTTAGTGAAACAAGTGCATTGTCTACATCACAATTCACCGCAAATTCTGTCTGACCTACACTAAGTGTTCCTAAATGGTATATTGTCATTTCTTCCGGTGCCATTGATCGAACAACCAAAGATGGGTCTCCAAAAAGAGTCCAGGTATCAGCCATTTCCTGTCCTGCGCCACCCTCTTCTATCATTTGAAACATTCCGTTAAAAGAAAGACCTCCATAAGTTCTTTTTATATTACTTGGGTATGTTTCCATTAGTATATCAACCATTTCATCTTGCCCAGTCATAGGTTCTGCCCATGACTGGTTAATTGTTGACCCTAAAAACCCAACTGCACCAGCAGGACTACCGCCACTTGTTGCACGCAACCATGCCTCAGCAAAACAAGTATTTCCATTAAAATCACCATTAACACATGCTACACTCCAGATAAATGGGAGTTTTTTTACATTTGTTAGAGCATTTACTTCTGTATTCGTATATGTTGTATTAACCCATAAAGTAACATCACCATGGCCAATATAATTCGCAATCCCAATTCCAGTATTAACTGCTGCACTTATCTGAGCATTAGAGCCTCCTGATTCATTAACATGAGTTACAGTATATCCATATGATTCTAAATCAGTTCTAATATTATTCATGTGAGTTTCATCAGATTCTCCACCATCATGTCCTTGACCTTCACCTTGTGTTGATGCAGAACCTAAAGCATTTTCCAACCATGTATCGGATGTACTCATATCTCTTTCGTATGTTACCATTTTTTCAACTTGTGTCTCTACATCTGCTACAGAATTTGCAGAAAAACGACCTATTAAAACGTCAGCATAACCATCACTTCCTGCAACATAAGCATAAGCATTATCAGAATCATTTCCGCCTTCATTAGCAGTAGGAATATCATCAGAATCACCAACTAAAAGAACAAATGTCATTCCTTCTGTATCATAATAATTCTGAATATATGTAGCAACATCTTAGCTCGAACTTCCAACAGTGCTCATCAATACAAGTTCTGTCTGAATCCCTTTTTCATGTTTCCATGTAATAAAGTCTGCCATGGCAGCTTCATACTCGTCGGCACAAATTATTAGTATATTACCTGGCGCACCTTCTTCAACAGGAGTATATTTTTCGCTTTCTCTGTAATTTAAAAATGCCTTATCATAAACCCCAATAAACTCATCATCAATATCAATTTTACTTAAATATATCTCATTAATTGATGGAGACTGTGCATATTTAATCTTTACAATTATCTCAGTAAAAATTCTTAGCTCCTTATCAACAGCATTATACTGAAATGGGAATAATGTCAGATTTAACCCTCTTAGACTTCTAAGGATATACGGCTGACCAGATTCTATTTGTTCGATTGGCAAAAATTCATCAATTTGATATGCTTTGCCATATTCATATGGAACAGTAGTTGGGTCAATTGTTCTTAATAATGATCCTTTAGAAGGAGCAATATTAATATTTTCAATAGTCTCAAAACTTGATGAAATAATTTCTGCTTTAACTCCACCTTGATCAGGAATATTTATTGCAGTGGTTATAAAAGGAAGATTTGGATTTCCTTTAACATAAGAATTTGGACATTCCGGACTTTTAACAATTACTTCTGTCCCACGAGGTGTCTGCACCTCATTAAGAGCATAAGCATTTACAGTTAGCTTGATTACCATACCGTCACTTGTGGACTCCAGCACCTGAAATGCAGGTTCAACATCTGATGATGCGTTTAACTTTATCCACGAGTTTTGTGCAAATCCCACAAAACAAAAAATCAATAAAAAACTGATCAAAGTAAATTTTTTCATAACAATAGTTTTTAAATACACCAATTAGACCCTTTTAAATTATTTGGGTTGCATATAATTTGTAAAATTATATAAATTATCATTTTACTACTAAAAGCAGTTCTAATATTATACAAGTAGTAGCATTAGTTGTTTTAAAAATGTTTTATTATATTTAAAACCATTTTAACAGAGACAATATTTGACAAATATAATTTGTTAAATATATAAAATCATTACGCATTTTCAAAGCTTGTTATTTAAAAAACCTTTAAAACTCACTATTATGAAAACCTCACTGTTATCATGCTTGTTTATAACAATATCTGTTTTTATGTTTGGTCAAAACACTGGTGTTGCGAAGAATTTGACAAATCAGGGGGTAAAACTTAATGTTGCCAGCGATTTGATATATCAGGGAGTGAAACTTCATGATGCAGGCAAATTTGATGAAGCAATTATAAAGTACGACGAAGCTCTTGAGGCTGATAAAAACAACCTGACAGCTTTATATGAAAAATCTTACACTCTTAGTACCATAGGCAAAAACGAAGATGCTATAGAATGTTGTAAGCTGGCAGTGAAACACCATCCCGATGATGAAGATCTTGATATGATTTATGTCGTCTGGGGAAATGCTCTCGACGCAATTGGTGAAATGAATGATGCAATCGAAATTTATAACGAAGGGATAGAAAAATTTCCTGAATTCTATTTGATATACTTTAATAAAGGAATTACTTATTCTTCAAACAAATATTATGACAAAGCTCTTTCGTGTTTCGAAGAAGCTATTACTTTCAACATCAATCACGCAAGTTCGCATAACGGTATTGCCAGATTGAATCAGATGGACGAAAACTACGTACCAGCAGTTCTAGCCTATACTTACTTTCTTATAATTGAACCAGAGGGATCTAGAGCTAAATTAAACATTCAGGAAATTTAAAATATACTTGCTATGTATGTAGAAAAAACAGGCAAAAAAAGCGTAAGCATCAATATCCCTGACAGACTGGTTGAAGAAAAAGAACCGGGAACAAAAGACGATTTTTCTCAAGTTGAATTATTAATGGCCATGAGCTCAGCATTGGATTATGATAAAAAATATAAAAAGGAATCAAAACCTGAAAGATTTGAAAGAAAATTTGATGTTATCTTTTCAATTATGAGGGAAATTCAAGACGATAATAGCGGATTTTACTGGGACTTATATGGTCAATTCTTTATCGACCTTCAAAAAGCCGGGTTTGTAAATACGCTTTCATATCTTGTCTACGCCTCATCAGAAGATGAAGAAATACAAGAATGGTTAGAAAGTCACGAGGATGAGATAAATGAGTTTTACACATGGTATAATAAATATGAGTGGTAAGCCTTATGCTATGCATAATAGGCTCTTTTGTTTAATCAAATTCTTGAGTGAGATTTATTGAGGATTACTCCGTGAACTCGTTTTGCGGTAGGTTACCCAAACTTTTGCAAGCCTGTTTTTATATTAAAAACCAGACTTTTTATTTATCACATACCTTAAAAATAAAAAAGAGATTACTTGCGTGATCTCGTTTTGCAGTAGGTTACCCAAACTTTTGTAAGCCTGTTTTTATATTAAAAACCAGACTTTTTATTTATCACATGCCTTAAAAATAAAAAAGAGATTACTTGCGTGATCTCGTTTTGCAGTAGGTTACCCAAACTTTTGTAAGCCTGTTTTTATTTTAAAAACCAGACTTTTTATTTATCACATACCTTAAAAATAAAAAAGAGATTACTTGCGTGATCTCGTTTTGCGGTAGGTTACCCAAACTTTTGTAAGCCTGTTTTTATATTAAAAACCAGACTTTTTATTTATCACATACCTTAAACAAGTTCAGGTATGTGATAAATAAAAAGCCTGACACTATTGTGTCAGGCTTACAAAAGTTTGTCGGGGTGTAGAGATTCGAACTCCCGACCCCCTTCTCCCAAAGCATAAATTAAGTTATTTCTTTATTTCTCAATAATACTCTTAACATAGTTGATTACCAGCATATACAGTAATTTTACTTATCTTTTCTTATTGGTATTTATCAAATAATTATTATATTTGTGTATCAAATTATGTATCAAATTTTTATTTGCTCATGGAAACACCTATTGACAAAAGAGCCTACACTATTTCAGTACATTTAGACAAAAGGCGTATTAAGAAAAACTGCAAGTACCCTGTAACTTTAAGACTATATGTTAACGAGCCAGCTAAGAAAAGAAAGTACTATCCAACGAAATTTGAATTCACCGAAAATGAATTTTACAACATTTGGATTAGTAAGAAAGTTCGTGAGCAATACAGATCTATTAAAATTGAGCTCCAAGAACTTGAAAACTTCGCTTATGAAGTTGCAGACAAAATCACTCCTTTTAACATACCTGATTTTGAAAGGATGATTTTAAGAAATTCTGCAGATCTAGACAACATCTATTTTGAGTATGAAAAAACTATAAAGAAATTCAAAGACCAAGAAAAAATTAGCACAGCTTAAACTTATGAGTTAAGCCTAAAATCAATCAAAGCTTTCCTCGAAAAAGAGACTGGACAAATACCAACTAAAATTAGCTTCAAAGAAATTACACCTTTATTATTACAGCAATATGAAAACCATATGGTCCAAAAGAATAAAAGCCTTACAACTGTTTCTATTTATTTGAGAGCACTCAGAGCTATATTTAATAATGCGATTACAGAAAAAATTGTTTACCAAGCATATTATCCATTTGGCAAGAAAAAATATGAAATCCCGTCTCCTAAAGGAGTAAAAAAAGCATTATCAAAAGAACAGCTTAGTACACTCTTTCATGCTAAACCCGAAACACCAGACCAACAAAAAGCTAAAGACTTTTTCTTTTTCTCATACACTTGCAATGGAATGAACTTTAAAGATATTGCCAACCTAAAATTCAAAAACTACAATTCCGATACTATTACTTTTTATAGAGAGAAAACAAAATCTACACACAGTGACCAATCAGCTGTTACAATTTATGTAAATGACTATATTAAAAAGATTATTGAGAAATACGGGAACACAGAGAAAAAGCCAGAACATTACATTTTTGACATTGTGGATCATGAAATTACACCAGAACAACAGCATAAACAATTAAAAAATTTCATTCGATTTGTAAATCAACATTTCTCAAAATTTGCAAAACAAAACGGTATTAAAGAAAATGTTTCTAAATATTGGGCTAGGCATAGTTTTGCAACTAATGCCATCCGTAGTGGAGCAAGCATGGAATTTGTAAGCGAAGCTTTAAGTCACAGCAACCTTAATACTACACAAAACTATTTTGCAGGTTTTACTGATGATATGAAGAAAAACATTTCTGATAAACTAATGGATTTATAGCTATTTCATATCAAGCTCATTTATAATAAATGCTGCGAGTTATAATTTATATGGTTTTTTACAGTGTTTATATAATGGGCAAGCTAATTATAACTGTTACCTGTTTATTGTTAGCTTATATATCTAATCATTATTTTTATAAATTTGTCTGCATAAAATTCTTTACTTATGTTTTACAACAAAACAGATCATGATGAATTAGAATATGCTAGCAGACTATTTAAAATGGGCGCTTTTGAAAAATCTGACTTTGGGATATTTGACATTTGTAAAGAGTTTAAAAATGAGATTCTATTTGAAGCTAAAAATGTAATTAATAAACAGGCTCTATGTAAAGCAGATTATATCTTAAAATATTATTTGGTAAAATACTCTGCAATGCCTTTGAATTTAAAACTTAAGAAAGTAAAAAAGAAATTAAAGAAATTAAAGAAAAAACGCAACTCCTTATATGACTTATGTGGACATAATAATAAAGACATCATTTATAACAACTCTTATGATTACTTTTCATATTATGATTATTTTCTTTTTATCAACTCAGATTTTGATATGCTTCAAAACCACAATGTTCAAACTCACATAAAAATAAAGAAGCTCGAGATTCTTTTAAACTATTTTTCAATCGAATATAAGGATCTGAAAAATGAAAAAGCTCAATCGTACTATAAATGCAATGCTTTTCATTCAGCACCAAATCTTATGTCAATTCAAGATTTATTTCTGGAAAGCCATTCAAATTATTCAGATTATATAAATGTCTTAATAAAATGTGAACCCCCATTATTGCTAAAGTCATCAGAACACTATCATTATATTTGGAACAACAAAACACAAAAAAGCTGTGTCGGATATTACTTCAATGTTTTAAAAAGGAAGGGTATTGTTAAACCAAATCTTAATAGGGATGTAATTGCTTTTGTTTTATCAAACTGTATTAAAGATTTTAAAATTTCAGGCCCATCTGTTCAAAATACATCAAATACGTATTCTACTGTTTTCGAACCTCAATTTGATAAAGAAATAAAGCGATTAACAAATAACATTTAGCATGATTTAGCTTGCTAAATAATATCATCCAAAATTCCATTTATTTGCTAAATAAATATAATAATTTTTAGCAAATGGAAAATAACAATCTTACTTTCGACAAACTTCCTGAAGCAGTGTGTGAATTAACCTGCAAAGTTGACAGAATTGAACAACTCTTATTATTAAAGTCTGCAAGTGATGCAGATGAAGACAATTTATTAACCATCGACCAGGCAGCCAAATTTCTTAACCTGGCCAAGCAATCTATTTATGGAAAGGTGAGCCGAAACGAAATCCCTGTTCTAAAACCCGCAGGGACAAAACGACTCTATTTTTCTAAAGCAGACTTATTGGTATATCTAAAATCTGGCAGACAAAAAACAAGAGATGAAATTAAAGCAGATGCCGGCTCTTGCTTATTAAGAAAAAATAAATAGTCTATGGAAAAATCAAATCATAATACGGAAGCCTTAGAAGACATTCAAAAGCGCTTAGAAAAACTAGTGCTCAAAATCCGAATTAGCCAAAAGAATGATCCTGATCAAATGTTTTTAGATAATCAGGAATTCATTCAAATAATGAATATTAGCAAAAGAACTGCACAAGAATGGCGTAGTCAGAATATTATCGGATATTCGCAAGTTGGCAAAAAGTTCTACTATAGGCTCAGTGATATTATTGATTTATTGAAGAAGTTTTACAATCCATCAAATCCCTAGATTATGATTACTACCGAACTTACTGAAACCAAACACTGTATAACTGTTTTTAAAACCTTTTCGAAACCTCTCGAAGATATTTCTCTGTTAGATATAATTAATCGCATTAAAAACGGAGCTTTCAAACAGGAAATTGAGAATATTCGTGAATCATTCTTAAAAGGAGATACTGAAAGAACAGATTAATTAAAGAAAAAACTAATCGCGTTTACTCCCTCTGCATCTTTTTCGAAAGGTCGAAAACTTGAATTCCTCAATCAGTATAATGGTATTATTCATCTCGATTTTGACAAATTACAACAATCTGAATTGGATAATATTTTTGATAAGATAATTGCCATCCCTTACACTCTTTTTTGTTTTCGGAGCCCCCGTAACAATGGATTCAAAGTTTTTATCAAAACAAATGCAGAAGCAACTCAACATACATATGTTTACAAGCAGGTTCAAAAGTTCTATGAAGACAAACTAAACATTATTGCCGACTCAAGCTGTAAAGACATAAGTAGACTTTGCTTTGTGTCTTACGATCCAAACACCTATATTAATGATAATCCCCAGTTGTTTAATTTATTTGAAAAACCACAAAATAAGGCTTCTTCTTTTGTTAGCCGAAATGCAAATGAATACACAACTCTATTTGAGAGATGTAAATTATTAACTGAGAAAAAACTCTCATATATTAATGGCAATAGAAACAATTATATTTATTTACTAGCTTCTAATTGCAATCGAGCTGGAATTCCTGAAAATGAAGCAATTTCTCTGATTTCTTCTAATTACGACTTAGCTTTTACAGAAATTTCAAAATCTGTAAATAGTGCTTTTTCAAACCATATTGATGAATTTGCAAAACTTGCAAAGTTTGCAAACTTGCAAACTAATTCATCAAATGATTCAAATTTTGATTTCCTTAAAAACACACCATTTATTCCTGATGATGTAATTTCATTATTACCTGAAGTACTTAACTCCGGATGTTCAGCATTTAGTGATAGGAGAGAAAGAGATGTTTTTTTAACTGGTGCAATTGCTATATTGAGTGGTTGCTTACCTGGTGTCTCAGGCATTTATGCCCAGAAAGAAGTATATCCCAATTTATTTAGTTTTATTATTGCTCCTGCAGCTAGCGGGAAAGGGGCTATGGATTTCTAGAAAATGCTCGCCGAAAAAGAGCATGAGAGAATAATCAACATCAGTAAACAGGATGAAAAAAAATACAATTCTGAATTACGGGATTTTCTATATCGTCAAAGATTCAGAAAAAAAAGTGAAGGTCCAGAAGATCCTCCGGAAAAACCACCTTTTAAAGTTCTGTTTATTCCTGCAAACACAAGTTATGCAAAGATTCTTTCTCACATGGATCAAAATAATGGGTCCGGCATAATTTGTGAAACTGAGGCCGACACCATGGGTAATGTTCTCAAACAAGACTGGGGATCATACTCTGACATGCTTCGTAAAGCCTTTCATCATGAACTAATATCCAGCTCAAAAAAAACAAACAATGAGTATATAGAAGTCCCTAAACCAAGAATATCAATTGCCCTTTCAGGAACTCCTTCTCAGGTGATGAACCTTATTGTTTCTTCAGAAGATGGCTTATTTAGTAGATTTATATTTTATGTCTTCAAAGTTGATCAGGTTTGGCGAGATGTGTCTCCATTTGCCAATAATATAAATTTGACAGCACATTTAAATGACATTGCATCTGATATCGTAAAACTAGTAGAGTTTTTAAATATTCAAGAGACTATAATCAAGCTTACAAAAAGCCAATGGGATTTACTTAACGAAACTTGTAAAAACTGGCTAACTCAGGTTGTAATTTTTAGTGGCGAAGATTCTGCAAGCATTGTAAAAAGATTAGGACTAATTATTTACAGAATTGCAATGATTTTCACATCCTTACGTAAATTCGAAAATGCTGAAATGAGCCACTCTATTATTTGTTCCGAAACAGATTTCAAAACAGCAATAAAACTTGCCCAAATATATCTCGACCATAGTATTTTCATGTTTCACAATTTACAAGCTCAAGATAAGGAACAGATTCTTAAATCAGGAAATTACAAACAACATTTCTTCGATGCATTACCCGAGAGCTTTAAAAGAGCTGAAGCTGTTGCTCTTGGGAAAAAGCACAGATTGTCCGAACGTTCTGTTGATTCATTCTTAAAACAGCTACTTGGCAAGTATTTAACTCAAGAAGCTTACGGACAATACTCTAAATTCTGAAAATAACTTATTAGTCCACACAAATAATGGAACCATTTCTTATTATCTTATTTTCAAATTTGGGAATTCTTAATTAATTCTCATCCACCATTTAATATTGTCAATTTTTCCTCGAACATTCTCACTTCCTTTTCTTAGAGTTTTTACAATCCTCAAATTAGACATATTTAAGCTTAAAAATCTAGCCATCATACCATGTACTTTTCGAAATGCTTGTCCAGATTTTTGATACTTTACAAGCATCTCAATATAATCACTTTCAAATTTCACTATAAACTTTTCAATAAAATCATGTGAACTAAACTCTATATTAAGGTCAAATTCTTCAATTAAACTTTTAATCTCTAATTTGTGCCTTTCTAAAAAGTCATTTATCTCTATTGTATTTTTAGACATTATTTGCATTAATTTTCTTCTATTTTATCAAAGTATTCTTCAAGTAACTCAGTATTCTTAAACTTCATTTTTAAAATCATAAATAATGCGTTATCATTTTCAGTGATAGGTATTTTACTATTATCTATTTTGAATGTTTTAATACGGGTCATAGCTCCTCCTTTTTGAAGAGGACTTGTCTGCCTTTTGTCAAATTCATCAATGGTATAGAAAATAAATTCATGATCTAAATGTGTTATAAATATTTTGTCGTTATCAATTATATATTGACAATGTACAACTTGTGTAACAATCATGTCCTTATAACAACTGAAATCTCGAAGGATTTCTTCAAATTTCAAATCATTATAATCAACATTTATCCATAAATTATCATATTCTTCATTATAAAGCTTTGTGATTAATTTTTGCTTTAAATTATTAATGTCAAAGTATTTACCCGTTTCTAAATGTTCCTCTATTTTTACAAGATTAAATTCTCCATTTAGAAAAAATATGGAACTTGGTTTAAGGGACAAATTGAATTTATATTTATTATAAAGTTCAAGTAAATATTTATAGACATAATCCTCAACCCCATTCAAAAATATTGTTGATCCACAATTTATATCATATACTCTAGGAGGATATACATCTTGCAAATTAAAATTATCATTTACAGAAATTAATTGGTAACTTGAAAATTGAGGATCATTCATAAGATCAATTCCCTTTGAAGTATAATGTCCTTTTAGGTATAAATAATCATTTGAAATTTCTTCGATTGGATTAAAATATTTCTCAATCTCATTCTTTAGTAAAATTACAGAAATGACAAAAGCCTTTTTATATAATGTGTAATTTGTATTGTCATTTTGAGTGTAATTGTAAACTGAAATCCGAGCATCAAATAATTTTTGAATTTCAGCATCAGTCTTATAGTCAATTTTTGACTGAACAAATTCTTTAGGTGATCTTAATGCAAAATCCATTTCATTCTTATCAATAGAAATTCCTGAAATTTTTAATAACAATTCATTTATTACTGTTAACTCCTTTTGGTTATAGAGACATGCTTTAAGGGTGAAATTAAATCCATGTACAATGTCTGCAAGTCTTTCGAAGTATAAAATTTCTTTGATATGGGATAGTACACTTTCCATATCTTCATTTATTTCTAAAACAAGATTTCCATAACTCCTGGTGTTAAAATATTTTGCAATATCAATTGTAATTGGTGTGAAATCACTTTCAGTATTTTTAATTTCAAGAATAATACGCTTTAGTTCTTTATAAATATCTTCCATTTTATCTAATTATTTTTGTTTTTGTTGGCCAAAATGCCAATTACTATTTGGTGGATAAATTCAATGTTTCAGTCATCCAAGTTCACACACCATCATCACTCCAATATGTGTTTGTACAAACAAGTCGAATAATACTATTTAGAGTACTTTTTTTCCAATTTAGCAAATGTATTGATTGTGTTTAACAAAGAATAAAACACCCATTCCAGCTGCTCTGGTTCTTCAATTTTTTTTTTTGCATCTTTATTATGTCTAATATCGAATCCATTTACAAGCTGAAAAAAATCAGAAACGTCTTTCGAACTAAAATAGGACTTCAGAGAATCACGATATGGTTCCAATATAAAACTAAGTGTTTCACAAGCAGAACGCATATTATCTATTGTCTGAGGCTCAGAAAAGAATAAAGTCCTTGCGTGATTAATTTTTTCATCTATTTTTTTATTTCCAGTTTCAATTTCTTGATTTACTAATCCGAATAGTGGCATTTTGGGTAAAGCTTTTTTTGCTTCTTCTTTTCCATAAGATGTCATTTTAACACCAATATATATTTCAGAGCCATCAAAACGAGACATCTTCTTTAAGTTTTTTACAGTGAGAAATCTTTCCGTTATTAATTGATCCATTAACCTAGAAAACTCTTCAGGATTTGCATAACCCAGTGCAAAATGCTTACCTGCCATCAATTCAAATTCAATATTTTCTTTACCAAATAATTGATATAGGACTTTGTTTAATAGCATACATTTTTCATCAAAACTACTAGGTGCAAACTTTTTGTATCCTTCTTGAATAAAACTATTATCAATTAATATGGGTTCTAACCCATTTATTGTTCTTTGTTTGCAAATACCCGCAATTAAATATATTTCAAAATCACCTTTAAATAATTCCATATATGCTGGTATTGTAATTTTTACTTTACCAACAAATTCGGTTTCATATTCAATTGTAGCACTTGTCAGTGGCTTTAATTCATTTGGCTTAAGATCATAACCAATAATTGCACATTTTTCAATATTCATAATTTTAGGTTTAAATGGTTTTGCTTTTCTGCTAACATTCAAATAAGTAAGAAACTTCATGCAATATTACCAATATTTGCAATAAGACATGCTTTTATCAAACAATATTTTCAAATAACCAAAAATGCTTTAATATTAGCACAGCTGCCGCGCGAAAGTTGCTGGCTTGTCGAAGGGTCGAAGTGGTCGAAGGGCTAACGTGTGGGTCTCCGAATCTGCACCAATTTATCAACTGCCTCACACAAAATTTGTATGTCTTTGTTTTTCAAAATACTTTTATCCTAACTTTTATTTAAATAAATATCATATTACAAGGATCAAATGAACCATACCTCAAAAATATATGTATTTCTAAACCTATATATTGCTATTTTATTAGGGAATTGTTTTCTTACAGACAACCATTTAATTGCAACACAATCAAATAGTTTTAATGTTCTCAATCATATTAATCAGAAAAAAAACTTATTAAACGGCAAAAGTGTAAGCTCTATCTTCTCTTATAGCTAAAAATCCTCATCAAATAACAATGAGCCAAATGTTCTATCAAACATAAATAAAACACTTTTGTCGTTTTTTTATAAAAGAAACAATAATCCAAATTCAAAGTCTATCATTCAAAATTATAAAAGCATACAAAAATCTTTATATCTGAATTCTGCTATTACTTACAGAATATTTTATTTTACGGATACTCTAAATGGGTACTCTAACTCAACACCTCTTTATAACAATACCCTCCGGGAATTTTGTATGCTTTTTATTATCAAAACAAAATTTACAACAATCTCTGCCTATAGAAATTTTATTTCTAACTGTTATTATAAAAAGACAAAGGGAGTACTAGTGCAAAAAAAGAAGGAATCCGATATTCTACACATATCAAAAAATTCCACTATTAAAACACTCCAGATAAATAATGCTCATCGCACAAGTGCTCCCTTTCCTTCCTACGTAAGAACAAAGCGTATTAAATATGAATCATTGTTTTTAGACTATTTTATCACCTACCCAAGTGATTATTTTTCGTGGACTCTCAATAAAATTCTGAATTTTTACAATAAATTCTTCACATACTTTATTAGTGTTGTTCCTTAAAGAAATTGTTACAACAGAACAAAAGTTTAACTTTTATTGAAGACAATTTTCACATCACGTCTTTAAAAATGCGTGGACAAATGATATGAATTACAATGTTTAATGTTAGAGAGATTTAAAGATAAAGTGCAGTGGATCTTATGAATAAAAAAAAGCTCGTTTTTATAATCAATACAGATATTAATACAATAAATAACGAAAACCAAATTTTTATTGATGCAATTGTTGATTGTCAAGATAATTTATTCGACACGAAATTAAATCCAGAAATTTCTAAAACCTGCAAACTTGTAATTCCCTGCAAATTGGCAAAGTGTAAACACGATGATAACCCTACTTCAAACGATCAAATTCAATCACATTCAAACAATTTCAATAAGCAAGATTGTATTATTTGTGCTAACTCTGATGCATTTGCGTTCGAGATCTGCATTTTAAATACGGATATGAAAATTGTTTATAATCATATTTTTCATGTGCTTCAATCTAAAATAAATATCAGCTTGCCACTTAGTGAATTACCACCTGGGTCATATCTTTTGAAACTAAAAAACAAAAACACATGTATCACAAATAATTTCGTAAAGATTAAATAATCCCTATGGTATCATATAACCATAATTCACAAATTTTCATCTATTATTATTTTGTTTTATCGGACATTCTTATATGGATTTATTTTGCTACATTTGCTTATTAAAAGAGAATAACATTAGTGCCATTTCTTAAAATTTGATTCTGATGAAAAATCTATTTACATATATTTTAACAATTTTAGCTACTTGCTTTTTATATTCAGCTTCTTACTAACAACAATTAAAAATTGATAGTCTAAGAACTCAATTAAAATCAGCTTCACAGGATACAGTTAAAGTACGTCTAATGATTGAAATGGCTTCTTGCAACTCTTCCCTACCAGAAGAAGAAGTTTTAAATTATGGGAACAATGCCATTGTCCTTGCAAAAAAGACAAATAACACTCAATTTTATTTATCCGTTTTAAACGAATACAGTGTAATTCTTTTACAACAAAGCCAGTACGAAAAAGCCCAAATATATTTATTGGAACTTTACGATCTAGCTCTCTCAGGGCAAAATAAAAAGTTTATGTCTTTGGCTCTAAATAATCTTTCTATTCTTTATCGCCAAATTGATTATTACGACAAAGCTTTAGAGTATAATTTAAAAGCCTTGGCACTAAAAAAAGATATTGGTGAACCTCGCGGTATTGCAATAACCCTGATCGAAAATGGTATAATTCATTTTAACTTGTCAAACTATCCTAAGGCTCTCGAGTCTTATCTTTCTGCCTTGTCAATAATGGAGGATATTGATGATAAAAAGGGAATTGCAATTATTAGCGGTAATTTAGGCAATTTGTATTCCGCTCAAAAAGACAAAGAAAATGCTCTAACTTATTATTATCAAGCATTAAGAATCGCAAAGGAAATTGGGAATCTTGAAGGGGCATGTATCTGCTTGAATAATATAGGAACAATTTTCCTGGAATATGGATATTATGACAAGGCAAAAGAAAACTTTGAAAGTAGCATTCTAATTGCCGAACAAAATGGGTTTCTTTCTTTAAAAGCTGTTTATTTAATGAATTTAGGTAAAGTGTTTATGGAAACAGGAGACTTCAATTCTGCGATAAATTACTTCTATTCTTCTTTTGAAATATCTGAATCTATTGAAGACTTAAAAGGAATGTCAACTGTAATGGAAAGCATTGGTGAATTGTATTTCTCTAAAGCTGATTATCAAAACGCCTTGCCCTCTTTTTTTTCAGCATTGAAAATTAGCATACAAATTAAAAACATTCGATTACAATATAGAATATGTAAAAGCATTGCTAACACTTATGCAGAAATGAACGATTTCTCAAACGCTTATACTTATTCTAAAGAATGTATTGTATTAAACGATAGCATTTTTAGCGAAGATAAAACAAAGCAACTCGCAGATATGCAGGTAAAATATAACACCGATAAAAAAGAAAAAGAAAATCAAATTCTTCACAAAAACAACACAATAAAAGAACTCGAAATACGTAAACAAACTCTACTAAAAAACATTTATCTTGCAGGTATCATTCTATTAATCTTATTTATTGCCATTTTCATTTATATCTACATTTCTAAGACAAAAGCATCCAAACTGTTACTTAAGCAAAATATCGAAATTACCAAAACCGAAAAGGAATTAATTAAATCTAAAGAATTAGTAAATTCTCTTGGTAATAATATAAATGTAAAACTGAATTTTCTGGAAAATGATGCAAAAACAGACACTTTAAATAATAATGCTAACAAATACACATCATACAATCTTACTGATGAAACTCGCGAAATTCTAGCGAAAAAGATTATTACTCAAATAGAAGAAGATAAAGTTTTTTTGCATCAAGACCTCACCATTGAAAAATTTGCAGCGATTTTAGAAACTAATAGATCTTATCTTTCTCAGATTATAAACGATTACTACAATAAAAGTTTCAATAATTTTATAAATGAGCTTCGTGTTAAAGAGGCCCGCTTATTACTTTCTGATTCAAAATACGATTATTACTCAATCGAAGGCATCGCTTTATCTGTTGGATTCAACTCAAAAAGTTCTTTTAATAGAGCTTTTAGAAAGCACACCGGAGTATCTCCATCTGAATTTCAAAAAGAAATTAAATCATCATAATCCCATCAATGCGACTCATTGTTTCAACACGATTTGATGAAGTGGAACAAGCCAGTCCTCACATTTCCTCTTTGCATCTTTGCGCCTTTGCGTGACATTTTTCTTCTCTTCGTCTTTGCGTGACATTTCTCAGCTCTGCGTTTCTCAGTATTCATTATTTCTAAGCTGCTTCCTTTTCCTTCATATACAGTACTGCCTTCGTGCCTTCGTGGTATTAATCCTCATAAGCAAACCTACGAACCTAAGGTGTACTATTGATCCCTGAGCTTCAGTTCCTGGCTTGTCGAAGGATCGAAGGGTCGAAACACGGTTGCTGGCTTGTCGAAGCACGGTTGCTGAGCTTGTCGAAGCACGGTTGCTGAGCTTGTCGAAGCACGGTTGCTGAGCTTGTCGAAGCATGTATTGTGGTTCAATTTATCAACTTATACATACTCCCCTTGCTCTATCCTTCTTTTCTGACATACCTTTACATTAAAATATAATTTAAAACTTTTAACTATGAAAAAAATTAGCTTTATTTCATTATTGTTATTAATTCTTTTTACTTATAACAATTTGTATCCTCAGGTTGGAATTAGCACTTCTGGCGAAACCCCCGACCCTTCATCAATGCTTGATGTTAAATCCACAGACAAAGGTATTCTTATCCCAAGAATGTCTGAGACAGAACGAAATGCAATTAGCAATCCTGCTCACGGGCTAATGGTTTTTCAAACAGATGTAGAAAAAGGATTTTATTACAACTACGGCTTGCCTACTTCTCCTGATTGGAAATGCGTTTCTGATAATCTCGGTTCTCATATTGCTCAAATGAATCTCAATATGTATAGCTTTAAAATTAACAACCTTGCTGCACCCACAGCATCAGCAGATGCCGTAAATGCTGCCACAATTCAAAAAAACTCTTTGATTTATTCTGTCGCATCTGGTTCTGACAATGCTTATGTCGTAAATCTGGATCCTGCCCTTACAGAATATACTCCCGGCATGATTATTCATTTCAAAGCAACTTTTTCAAACTCAGGGTCTGCTTCAATAAATATAAATTCTTTAGGAAACATTGCTATTAAAAAGAATTATAGTTATGCTCTTGAAACAAACTATATCTTAAACGGTCAGTACGTTTCAATTATTTTTGATGGCTCTAACTTTCAAATACTTGGACAACTTGGCAATTTTGGCATTCCTACAAACACCTGTATCACTAGCAACTCAATAACGCCACCTGCAGGATATTCCTATTCTGGCGATTATTCAACAATTAATAATTATTGGACAACAAAAGCTTCAATGTCTGGAACTGTTTATGACCATGCGGTCGCAGAGCTAAATGGGAACATATACCTTGTTGGGGGTTGTTTTAATGGTTCTCAATATGCAAGCAATCTGAATCGCAAATATGACCCTTCTTCAGACAATTGGCAGAGTAAAACAACTATGCCAACAGCAAGAATAAAACTTACCTCATCGTCAGCAAATGGAAAAATATATGCTATTGGAGGCTGCATAGTCACTTATACCTATACTTATGTTTACACTGAATCTGCAGTCAATGAAGAATATGACCCCGCTACAGACACTTGGACTACAAAACAACCCATGCCTGGAGCAAAGATGGGGATTTGCTCTGCTGTAGTAAATGATAAAATTTACGTTTTCGGAGCAGGTACAGATGGAAAGGCTTGTTATGAATATGACCCTGTCTCAAACACTTGGAATATAAAATCAAGTTCTTTAGCATCAATGCAATATGGGGCTGCCGTTGCATATAATAATAAAATTTATGTTTTTAATAATACGTCCAACGAAGAATATGACCCCGCTACAGACACATGGACTACTAAAGCAAGCATCCCTTCTTCACGAACACGTTTCGGAGCTGCTGAAGTTAATGGGCTCATATTCCTTATAGGTGGTTCAACATCAGTTGAGTTAAACGATGCTTATTCCCCCGAAACAAACACATGGTATGTTGGCTTCCCGAATCTAGCAAAGATTACTGCGAGATATCGACATGGCGTTGTTCGTTGTAATAATAAAATTTATTCAATAGGGGGCTATGGTAGTGTTCAGTTGTCAGAAATTAAGGAGTATTCACCTATTACATTTTATTACATACATTGTAAAGATTAAAATAATTTGATAATAACTTAAAAATCATTAAAATGAAAACTAAAATTCTAAAATCTATTCTTTTTACCTCATGTTTTATTTCTATACTTATTTCAAATGCACAAGAAACTAAAGTAAATCTTACAGCTCCATCAAAACACAATGCAGCAATAAAATCAGGTGTTTTATCTTTTTGCTCTATTGGCAAAACTGCAAAATTTGAAGAAAATTTTAATAGTATTCAACATAACTATAACACCTCTGACAAATCTCTCTCTGCCGCGCGTCTTCAGACGCGTGGCTCCATTGGCACCAAAGAATCATCTACATCTTTAACTGTAGGTGCTAACTTCGAAGCTAATTATTTCAACGGCTACTCTCCAGCTCAAAATTCTTTAGCTATTTCTAATGATGGATATATAGTAAGTCTCGCAAATTCTAATATTTGCATTTATAACAGTTTTGGGAATTGTTTTTTGTCAACATCTTTAAATAGTTTTATTGATCACCCCGATATAACTTCTACTCTGCACGACCCAGTTGTTTTATATGATTCCGGTTCTGACAGATTTGTTTTTACCGCTATTCATGGCTATGTTGCCGAAAATGCAAAAATTGTCATTTGTTTCTCAACCACAAACAACCCTTTAGACGAATGGAATGTTTATGTCATACCTGGTGATCTTTTGGAAAACAACACAAGATTACTTTTCCCTAGAATTGGTGTTTCAACTGATGAGATTTTTATAACAGGTAATTTGCATAAAGATTCAGGAAATTTTGACCAATCAATAATTTTACAAATCCTTAAAATAAATGGTTACAGTGGAGACGATATTATCCTTAATTATTACTATTACATTGACGACAAACCTTTTACAATTGTTCCCGCTTCTTATGGCGCGTTAGGTAATTATGGCCCTGGTATGTTTTTCGTAGCTCATGTATTAAATAATTTTACCGTTAGCTTATACCACCTCACTGATAATATGCTTAATAATCCTTCTTTTGAAATCAATTCAATTGAGGTTCCTGAATTCTTCATAGCCGACAGCGTTTCTCAGGCTCAATCTGATGTTTACCTTAACAATGGAGATTGTAGAATCTTAAGTGCATTTTTTCTTGATGGGTTTATCCATTATGTTTTCAGTTCTGATCAGGATGATTCAGGGAATAACTCTATTAATTATAATCGCCTTAATTTAGCTACTCTCACAAATATATCTTCCGTTTTTAGTTTGGAGAATTCTAGCTGTTCCTATCCCTCTCTTGCTTCTTTCACATCTTCTTCTAATGACAAAACTGTCGCTATTTCATTTTTAAGATCCAGTCCCGACATTTTACCAGAACTAATGGCAGTATCCTGTGATGACCAACTCAATTGGTCAAATCCTGTAACAGTAAAATCTTGGAACTCTTACGTTGATTTTGGTGAATCTGATGGACTTGCTCCTTGGGGTGCATATACTGGCATTGCAAGAAAGCATAATGCAGAATCCCCAACGGTCTGGCTTGCAGGTTGCTTTGGAAATGAAAAACTATTTTCAGGTTCTACTCACCACTGTCTCGATACTTGGATTGCAGAAATAAATTATGCCACAGTTTCAATCGATTTAAATAATAATGCTGATAATAATATAAGTGTTTTCCCAAACCCTTGTAACGATTCTTGGTTTGTCAATATTCAAAACGATCAACTTGCAAGCTTTGAAATTACTTTATATAACATCAATGGACAAAAAATTAGAACCTTGTTTGTCGGTAATATCCCCGAAGGTAAAACAAAATTGACTTTTAATAAAGATATTTCTTCAGGAACATATTTTCTGTTAGTGTCTAAAGATTCCAAATTAGTAAAAAAACAAAAACTAATAATTACAGACTAATAAAAATGGATAAGCTAACTAAAATAGTATTTCTTTTAATGGCTCTAGGATGCGTTTTAATTTTTTTACTGTATTTTTTGTTCCAAAAGTTCGAAATCGGTACTGCAGAAAAAACAGATATCGTTTTAAATCCTAACCAAAAGATACTTGCACAGATAGATAATATTAACATCTCGTTTCAGGATGTGCAATATAAAATAAATATTGAAAAAGTATACGGTAATGTTGAGGTTGATGCTCCCTTGGCATTCATTATGTTAGTTAATGATACTTTTGAAGAGCTAATCGCTCAAAAATATGGGATTCTCCCAACTAATGCAGAAGTTATTAGTTTTATCAATCACTATGATTCTACAACAATCGCTCCTGAGATTTTAAAAAAAATTAAATCTATCTTTGGTGCTGACACAGCTTCATTTTATCGTTTATTCATTACCCCTAAAATTATTAATCAAAAACTAAGAAACTACTATTGGTACACTCCCTAATTTCACATCAAAAGCATACTTAATGCCGAAGATTTATTCAAGGCACTCTCCAATGGAAAGCCTCTCCCAAAAGAAAAGTTTTCATTCACAACCGACACGCTAAAACAGGATTTCTCAAAAATATACAATCAAAAACAATCTTACAACTGCACCAATCCAGAGTCACAAATCAGATTGAGCCTTAACAGCATTAAACCTGGCCAAGTAACTTCAGTTATCGAAATCGAAAACGCATTTATTCTACTAAAACTAATAAAAAAAAACAATACCAATCTTATTTTCGAAAAATACACTATAAAAAAAGTGGATTTCAACACTTGGTTTATTGATGAAGCAAAAAACCTCAGTTTAATTATAATTGAGAACAATCTGCGCACAATTATCAGTCAAAAATACAGTCAACTTTGGTGGACTCAAATAATACAAAAAAAATCTTATGAAAAAACTTTTTAATATTCCATCATCGCTACCGCACGATTGTATCGTGTGGTACCATTATCGCTACCGCACGATTGTATCGTGTGGTACCATTGTCAGCTCAGCTCTCCCGCGCGAGTTACTTGCGTGGGCACACAGTTTAATCCTATTACTTCTTTTCGCTTTACTTAACTTTTCCGTACAAGCTCAACTAAGCATTAGCCCATCTACCACGTTTGACATATTACAAAACGCACAACTAGTAAGCTCTGATTTTATTAATAATAATGGTGCTATAAACAACCACGGCACAATAATTACAAAAGGCGATTTGCTTAATACTTCAGATTTTACATCTAATAACAATTCAAAAATCATTTTCAGCCGTAATACGCCGCAAAGCCTTGAGAGTAATACTGACCCGCTTTTGTTTTACGATGCAGAACTAAATAATCCTTTTGGCGTTTATTTATCATCGGATGTTTATATTAACAATTCGTTTGCATTATCTAATGGCAATGTTAATACTTTTAATTCGGCTTCTCCTCAAATTCTTAACACGCTGTATTTTAATACCGGGGCATCCGACCCTACAGAAATATCCTCTGCTTATATTCTCGGGGAAACTGTAATGAGCAGCCGTTACTTGGGAACGAATGCTCTCGCCTTTCTTGGATGTAATATCAGTAATGGGTCAGATGATATAGGTAATATCGAAATTACCCGTATTACCGGCCCCGAAAGCATTATTACCGTAGAAAACTCTTCTATTGCTTCAAATTGGACAATAACAAGCAACAATGAACCTTTAAGCGGACGCGAGATACAATTTTCATGGTTTGCCGGTCTTGATAATGAAATTGATGTAACAAATGCCATTGCCTGGACAAGTACAGCCCCTTATGAAACATGGAGCGAAATCGGTGAAATTCAGGATGTTTCTGCCTCTAATCCTAGAAACATTGCTGTAAATACCACATTATTTGGCAAATGGACGGTGTCTGATAATTCTATCCCATTACAACTTTCAACTTTTGATAACAACAATATCTCAGTTTTCCCTAATCCTGTTACTAATTATTTAATAATAAAAATAGACAACAACAAAAGCAATGTTTACTATAAATACATATTAACTGATGCCAATTTAAAAATTATTGACAGTGGCTTTATAAAGAACAATGAAACTTTGATAGACATGAAGTTTTACAACCCTTCAGTTTATTTTCTAAGTATTATCAAGGATAACAATCCTATTTCAATAAAAAAAATAATTAAAACCTATTAACTGTAATGAAAAATATGACTAAAATATCAAAATTTTCTGCATCAGCAGATTCGAACTACGAACTCCTCAATGCTACCGCACGATTTAATTGTGTGGTTCCATTAAAAAACTTTCTACTTCTTATTTTTGTACTGATTATTAGCCTAAATACAATTGCCCAAACAGGATGGTATGCAAGTTTTGCTGGCGACACAATAGTCTTAAATGTAAGTGGACAAAATGGAACGATCCAATGGCAACAAAGTTCCGACAGTATTAATTGGATTAATATTGATGACGCGACAGCTACAACTTACGAGTTTTTAACCCCTGATAGTCCTACAGGTAAATGGTTCTACAGGGCTGAAATTACAAATACTGCTCTTTGTGAAAATTCTTCCTGGTATGGTAGCGTTTTGAAACAAAAAATAATTACAAACACAACACAAGTGTCTGTAGGCGATTGGTTTCATGGTGGTCTAACAACAATATCCGACAGTACTGGTTATGGAGAAGTAATCCCATTAAACGATCAAAGCGATAGCATGGAATGGGGCTGCGACAATCTCGTGTTTTATGTAACTGATACTGACGGGGCTGTTAATACTTCAACAATATTAACAAATTGCAACACAAGACCAATTGCAGCAAGTATTTGTGATGATCTTATCTTAAATGGATATAGCGACTGGTATTTACCGTCAATCGCTCAATACATACCTATACTTAACGACCCCACTTCCCATCTTACAGAAATACATTCAACAGATTATGAAGGAGGATATACTGATATGTCAAAACTTTACTGGACTTCTTCCACTAATAGCGCATCCTGCAATAACCCCCAACGTGCGATTGTTGCGACAAGTAACATATATTATCAGACCTTGATTGCTAACACACCAAGATATTCCAATTCAAGAGTTCGCTGTATGAGGTCATTTACTCCATATGATTTTAGTGCTAAAACATATTTGTACTCAACTGTTGTAAATAATCCTATTTCAGTAAATATAATTATACAGTCAAATACTCAAAATAAATGTTCGGGAAATGATGTTACATTTTCAGTAACAACCGAAGGCACATCCCCCGTAATTTACCAGTGGCAAAAAAACGGTATTGATATCCCGGGGGCTACAGATAGCATCTATACAATAGACAACCTGAACTTAACAGACCAGGGAAATTTCACCTGCGAAGTAACCAACCTTTGCCGTTCTGTCACCAGCGATACTGCTAAATTAAAAGTTATTCAGCTCGATGCAAACATAGGTTCTGTAGATAACTTATGCCCAGGTCAAACTGCTAAACTAAATGCTAGCTGCATAAGCAATTACACTGTCGAATCAGGAAGTTTTAGCTATTTATGGTCTCCCCCAACAAGTCTTTCAACCACAATTCAGGCTAACACTATTGCAAATCCTTCGGTAACAACAAATTACACGGTAACGGTAACCGACCAATTAGGCTGCACATCATCAGATCAGGTAAACGTTTTCGTACAACAGCCTTATCAAAATGAGCAGGTATGCCTCGTAACTGTTGATACTTCCATTATGAAAAACAAAATTTATTGGAAAAAAACAAATGATGTTGGTACAATGCTATATATAATTTATAAGGAAGCAGAGCCTGACATATACATACAAGCAGGCAATGTCAGTCCCTCACATCCGGGTGAATTCACAGATCTTATTTCCCACCCCAATTTACATAGTGATAAATATAAAATTACAGTAGTGGACTCTTGTGGTAATGAATCAGGATTGTCCGATTTCCATAAAACTATAAAATTGAACATGGATGCATTTGATGACATTATGTGTCTAGGCTGGGAAGAGTACATTGACCAGACAGGTGTTTACTCCCCTACAAAATATTACATCTACAGAGGGGCATCACCGGAAACTATGGTTCTGCATGATTCTGTTTGGGGTTTCATCAACACTTTTAATGATTATAATGTAGATTCTGTTTATTTTTACATGATTGGTATCCGCAAAAACAATCCTGATAATTTTAACGGTAATATGTCTTTTAGTAACATCGTTAACAACAGTTGTTTTATTAATAATTCCTCTAATGTATCTGAAAATAATACAGAGCATAAATTATTTATTTACCCTAATCCTTTTAATGAAACTACTACCGTAAAGTTCTACAACCCTGAAAACAAAAGCTTTATACTAACTTTAAGTGATATAAAAGGGACTATCATAAGAAAAACATTTAATGTTACTGGAAATGAGATACAAATTGAAAAACAGCAAATTAACCACGGAATATATCTGTTAAAATTGATCAGCGATGACCTTGTTTACACAGGAAAAATAATGATAAAATAACATTTAAACATTTACTATGAAACACTTCAACCAATTACACTCACTCCCGTACGTAGTGCATCATGTGATTCCATTAAAAAACTTTCTATTTCTTATTTTTGTACTTATTATTAGCCTAAATACAATTGCCCAAACAGGATGGTATGCAAGTTTTGCTGGCGACACTATAGTTTTAAATGTAAGTGGACAAAATGGCACAATACAGTGGCAGCAAAGCTCCGACAGTATTAATTGGATAAACATCGAAAGTGCGACCTAAACACCTTATGAATTTTTAACCACGCTTAGCCCGACAGGCAAATGGTTTTACAGGGCAGAAATTTCAAATGCCACTATCTGTGAAAACGCTTATTGGTATAGTAGTTTAATTAAGGTAAAAATAATAACAACTACCGCAAACCTTATTATTGGTGATTTGTTTCAAGGTGGGATTGTCTATTTTATTGATAGCGTAGGTAATGGTCTAATATCTCCTCTCGCCAGTCAAAGTACAGGAATTCAATGGGGTTGTAATGGAATCAATATTTCAGGCACAGATGATTTTTATGATGGAGAAGAAAACACCGGATTAATTATTGCGAATTGTGCAGATCGTCCTATTGCAGCCAGTATTTGCGATGAACTTTCACTTAACGATTATAATGATTGGTTTTTACCTGCTATGTATCAAATGACATACGTCTGTTCTTTAAATTCAATACTTAATATAGGGGCTGGTTATTATTGGACAAGCTCATCAAGTGGTAGTGAGCTAAGCGCTATATGTTGTCTACATTCATCAGCAGAAGCAAATATGTGTTTAATTTCTGGTTAACAAAAAAATACAAATCGTTGTGTGCATTGTATTCGTTCGTTTACATCTGATGAATTAAGTATGAAAATATATTTATATTCATCTGTATTACAAAATCCATTAGCAGTAAGCATTACCACACCCCCCGATGCACAAAATACATGCTTAAACAGTAATGTTACATTTTCAGTAACAGCCGAAGGCACATCCCCCATAATTTACCAGTGGCAAAAAAACGGTATTGATATCCCGGGGGCTACAGATAGCATCTATGCGATAAACAATTTGAACTTAACAGATCAGGGAAATTTCACTTGCGAAGTAACAAACCTATGCCGTTCAGTTACCAGCGATACTGCCAAATTAAAAGTTATACAGCTTGATGCTGATGCCTGCACGGCAGATAACCTCTGTCCAGGGGAGTCTGCCAAACTTATGGCTTACTGTACAAGTAATTATCCTGTAGAGTCCGGGGCTTTCGGTTACTTATGGTCTCCTTCTTCAGGCCTTTCCGACACAAATATAAGTACAACTACTGCCACTCCTTCGATTACGACAAATTATTCTGTAACGGTAACAGACCAGTTAGGATGTACTGCCTCCGATCAGATAAATATATTTGTACAGCAGCCGTATCAAAATGAGCAGGTCTGCCTTGTTACTGTTGACACATCCATCATGAAAAACAAAATTTACTGGCAAAAAACAAACGATGCAGGGACTATGCTATATATCATTTACAAGGAAACAGTACCTTACGATTATGAACAGGTAGGTAACGTTTCTTTTTATTCTCTCGGAGAATTTATTGATATCTTTTCACACCCAGATCAACAAAGCTCCAAATACAAAATAACAGTGATTGACACTTGTGGTAACGAATCGGAAACAAGCTATTATCACAAAACCATACACCTTTCACTTGATGCTTTTAATTCAATAATGGGTTTAGCATGGGATGAGTACGTTGATGAAAGTGATACCTTCTCTCCACAACAATACTACATATATAGAGGAACTTCTCAGTCTAACATGATTCTACATGATTCTGTTTGGGGTTTCATCAATACTTATAATGATTTCAATGTAGATTCAGTTTATTATTACATGATTGGAGTTTACACCAACAATCCTGAAAACTTTAACGGAAACATGTCATTTAGTAATATCATTGATAATTGCGCTTTCTTTAATAACTCTTCAGTTGTTATTAATAGTGATACAGACAACGAATTGACTATTTATCCTAATCCTTTCTCAGAAAGTGCAACAATACAATTATACAATCCTGATAATTCTCAATTCACATTTATTCTGGCTGATTTAAAAGGTTCGGTTGTTAGAAAGATAGATAAAATCAATAATAATGAAATTCTTTTATTGAAGAAAAATTTGAATTCAGGTATCTATTTTATTGAATTAAAAAGCAAAGACAAAACTTACAGAAGTAAAATAATGATTGAATAATTCAAAAACTTTGCTTCACAATAGATGATATTTTCGAAACAAATAAAAACTTAAACACTATGGATAAGAGCTTTATAATTAAAATAATCCTAATGATAATACTTGCCATTCTATATCATCTGGCAAGATTCATTACAAAACATTTTGTAAAAAAGATAAATATACTAGCCTCTTTTTCAAATAACATATACTCTATTTCTATAAACTATTTTGTTTATCTCTATCACCGCTACCGCCGCTACCGCACAGTCTATCCCGTTTTATCGGGAATTCTATCGTGTGGTACCTCTACTTGCCCTACCACACTGAGCTGGTCTCTGAGCCAATCCCTGAGCCGGTCCCTGAGCCGGTCCCTGAGCCGGTCCCTGAGCGTAGTCGAAAATAATTTTAAAGCTCCTCTACTGCAATACTTATAGAACTCTAAATTTACAATGCCACCGAATTGGCAACTTGCGATGTACAATACTTTACATGATATAAATGAACCTAATTGCATCACTTTGCAATTACATTACAAATGTACAAAATAGAGCAAATAAATACAAGAATTCTGACATGAATATTTATATAATATTTTATGTGCTTTTGTTGAAGGTTTTTGGAATTTGATTTTAATGAATTCAATATATGATGTATTTTCTTTTATTTTTTTGCAAAAAACACTAAATCCACTTACTACATTACTACAAACCTCTATAAGTATTGAAAATAAAGAATATTTGTGTAGTAACTTAATATTTTTATTCTACTACAAGTTACAACAAAATAAAAAAAAACGAAAAATAGTAAGATGAGTAAGAATAATTTTGACTTACTACAGAACTTACATCATTGAATAACAACACATTAACTTGAAGATAGTAAGTAGTAGGTGGATTTTCGAAAAAAAAGTTTTTATTAGATTTTTTTTATCATACTTTACCTAAGCATCTACATTATTCCAAATAAAGTTTATTTGTGTATTGATCGTATTAAATGTGTTATTATTTTATACATATATTGTCAAAATATACTCTTCAGAAACAAGCCGATTATTGTGAGACTAACACTTAAGGTTTACACATGAATGCCCTAATACGTGATGAATTACTTGCCATGAACCCTGGCAAAAAGAGGCTGAGGATACAGCTTTTAATACAGGTAAAAAGAATTAAATAGTGTTTAAGATAAATGTGGTTAATAAAAAGTTTATTCTTTTTGTGCGAAATACTTTTTATTTAGATTTGAAAATGACATATTTACTTAAAAACAATAAATTTTAAATGGGTGGTGAACCTATTTCATGTAATCATACTTTATTGAAAATGCAATGCTTGAAAAATAATGCTATATGACTAATCTATCAAATAATCTTGGTGCAATCAGTGCTTTGAAAGGATATAGAGTACAATTTCTGTATACACTATATCGAATACTTACTTACAATGAGTCTGAATATAAGTTTCATCCAGAAGGTAGATTTGAAGATATAGATATATATAACCACAACAATGATGTTGAAGAAATAATTCAAGTTAAGCATCTAGGAAAAGTAATTACTTTATCGGATGTTGTAACTACAAGAAAAGAGAACACCTTTCTTAGAAGGGCAATAGAAGCATACAATGAAGGATATAACCCAATTATTAAGTTAGTATCATTTGGAGAAATTAATGATGATGTTAAAAACCTTACAAATTCGAATTATTCTGCAGGGCTCATTGACAAATTAAAAAAGCAAGGACTTAATAAAAAAGAAATAGAAGTCATAAAAGGACATTTTAAATATGAAATTGTTAGCGAACAAGAAATAAAAAAAGAAATCCTTTTAAGCCTTGATAAATGGGGGTGCTTAGTAGATTTTGAAATGACCTTTGATCTTCTTATTTATTGGATTTATTATTCAGCAGAAAGACAAATACAAATATTACCCAAAGACTTTAAGGGGCAATTCGAAAAAATATGTAAATATCAAAGGGAAAGAATTAGCTTCAGCAAAACATTTAATTATCTTATTCAATTGTTAGACAATAACATACAGGAAGAAAATATTGATCTTTTAAAACAAGATTTTTATAAAGGTATTTCAGCTACCTACAAACATATATTAGCAGATGTTGATGTTGTCAGAATTGATAAATTGAATTTAATAAGAAAGAAATTTAACAGTTCTAATATAGTTTTTATTCATGGTGCTTCTGGGCAAGGTAAAAGTACTTTGGCATATAGATTTTTAAAAGAAAATTGCTCAGAAACAACTGTTTATGAATTAAAACATTTACCAGAAAACATAACAACAATTTATAATGTAATAAATTCACTCGAAGGAATTTCAAAAGGAATTAGATTTCCAATAACTATCTATATTGATGTGGAGCCTGGGAATAAAGAATGGATAAATATTCTAATGGAATTATCATCAAAAAAGAATTTTAACTTTTTAGTTACAATAAGAGAAGAAGATTGGAATTCAATAGAAGTCGGAGATAAATTTAATTTTTCGTAATTGGAACTAAGTTTTGAACAAGGAGAGGCAGAGTCTATTTATAAATCGTTAGATTATTATAATAAAGATTTAAAATTTGTCAATTTTCAAAATGCATGGGATAACTTCGGAGGTAAAGGTCCTTTAATGGAGTTCGTTTATTTAATTACACAAAATGAAAGTATAACTGCAAAGTTAAGTTATCAAATTAAAAAGATATTGATTGATTCATCAGATGTTGGGAAAGAAAAAATAAGATTGTTGCGCTATACCGTACTTGCAGACAGCTATGGTTCAAAAGTAAAACTAAAAGAACTTAATCAGTTTTTACAATTGAAAAATGATATTGTTTTTCTAATTAGCTTATTGCAAAAGGAATATTTGATTAAAATTTCAGGAGATAATTCTCATATCATTGGCCTTCATCCTGTGCGATCAAAAATAATAAAATATTTACTCTTTGATAATGAAATTAATAAAGAGTCCGACTTCGTTTTAGATGCGTTATCATTTATAAATGATAATACAGTACTTAATTTTTTGCGAAATGCTTTCTTTTATGGCGGGCTTTTGCCTGACAAATTAATTGAAAGATTGAAGTTTTTTAAACCACAGACATGGCAAATGTATCTTCAAATATTTAGAGGGCTGTTATGGAAGGGGATTTTTGACTATACAGAAAAGAATATCGGTATCCTCAATGAAGTCTATTCAGATTATGGTAAAAGTTGGATAACTGTTGTAAATTTTGATTTTGCCAATAATATTGATGGTGGAAGCATGATGCAAAATGTAGACATATTCACAGATGAGCAAAAACAATATGCTAAGTCAATAAATAAAAAGTTCTCAGATAAGGTAGAGATTTTTTCATATTGTAAAGATTGGCTTTCTAGAATAAATACTATTGAAATTATCCCAATAGGAAATGTCGAATGGAATTCCTTTGGCCTATTTCTCTTTTGGTTAGATTATTTTGGATATAATTCAATTGAATTAAACTTGAGCAAATTTGAGTTTGAAAAGGATTTAAGCCTCCATTCATTAGATTCTATTTCTCACACTTTATATGGTATTAAAAAATATAACAATCAATCTTATAGTTATGTAGATTTAGTTGAAAATATCTTCCTTCACAAATTATCTGAAAAGTATAATATTATTTGCATTGAAAAACATGAAGATGATATAAGTTTTCATTACTTACTTGATATAGTAGATGATAAATTTGAAACAGAAGAAAGCGACTTTCTGAATGCAATATCAATGGAAGTAATTAACCTGTTGAGATTTGCTTTCCCAGAAAAGAAACAATACAATTCAAATTGTGTTGGGCACAAGTTCTCATTTTTGCCTTCCGAATATGACTCATCAATAAAAAGAATCCCTCAGAAAAATTTACCACTAAAGCCATTAATAGAAATAAATTAAACTTATTTAAATTTGTTTAACTATTCCAAAAGACCAAAGTCATGGGAGAAGTATGTAAAAGATATAATAAGCAGGCGTTTGTTATTTAATGATATTATGTCGAAAATGGTAAAAGCATTCTATTTGTATCATAGACAAAAACATTTAAAGCCATTAGCTACTTTTGTTCATGACTATACTGAGAACTTTCATCAAAAATTTAAAGAAATTTCAGTTCCCAAATTACCTCAAAATGTCATCGATTTATGGGGAGAATACGGGGAGGGAAATGCTAAAAAAATTAAATCTAATTTTGACTCATCATCAGCTTCTGAAATAAATGAAGAATATAGACAATTACTCGCATTAAAAAGATATTCTGATTTTGTTGAATTATACCGTATTTTTGATAATTCATTGGAAAACTTTCTATGGCAGAGTGTTGAAAGTATATACCGTAAAATAAGAATTCTCTTGAATGAAGATGTTTCTGATTTGCAAGATAATTCAAGAATCGCTCTTGTTGGGAATCTATTCAAAGCATTTGAAATTGTTTCTAAATATCAAAAAGAATTTAGAAAGTACTTTGACAAATTTGTAGAACCTGTAGTTTTGAAAAGAATAGAGACTGCAGAAATTGAAAATATATCAATTTTGTCAGTTCTATATCGTCAATTTATTTATTCAGATTCATTTATTATTGGCAATGCAGCAAAAATAGCCATTAATAGGGTTAAAGAAATAGAATCTAATTTTAGAAATAATATTTGTAATGGATTAAGAAAATTTGCTAAAGAAAATGATGTTGAAATTAAAATAGAATTTGATGAAAAATCTTATCGTTGTATAATACTTATCGATTATAATAATACGATTGAAACTTTTCAATTAGTTGAACTGATTTATAATAAGCTCTTTGATCTTATAGGCCAACCTGACTATAATTCAATAAAATATCTACTGCTGAATACAAAATATCCAACATTCAATGTAGTTCTCCAAGTTTATGGAAAAAGCATAAATTCAACTTGGTATATATTTAAAGCATATAATCTGCGAGAAAGAATGGTTGATTAATTAGATAAGCTTCATTTTATACCTCATAAAATACCAATAGAGTATGTTGAGAAATATACCATAAAATCATGGAATACTGAATTAACAGAGTTTATAAATTTAGACAAGTTATTAGAATCTACCTCAATGGTTCATCTGTTAGCATTTCAATTTTCCCAATTAGAATATTTTAATAATAAAACAATAGAAGATTATAATGAAAAAATACTGAAGAACTATCTTGATAAAACAGGTGGCTTGTTCCAAAAAAACTTACAAAAATCACTTGATCTAATTACTTTATATATGACATTTTGTGATCAGGGAAAAATAAAATTCGTTGATGATGATGAAAAACTTGAATTTTTTAAACTACTAATAGATAATCATAAATATTTTTACCCTAATGATTCTTTCTTTGAAAAAGGAGAGATTAAGACTTCTTTAGGTGTTAATCAAATTAACGAATGGATTCCAAGGCTTGAACAATTAGTAAATGCTATTAGTGTAATTTATTATTTTCTTGCAGGAAAATTTATTGAAAAATCATTGAGGTCATAAAAAATCATGAAATGTAAATAAGAAATTGATTCTTGAAGTGATTCAAAGAATAGTTGTTTTTATATTTAGATTTACTAAAACAGAAAAATTGTCTATTGTGATGTTCATTATTAAAAAAATACTACTTTTGTTTTTTAATTAAAACAAGATGATATATTTAATCACTTATGATATAAATTCTAAATTTACAGATTACAATGATTTGTATGACAAGATTAAGTCTTTAGGGGATTGGTTTCATCCTTTAGAGTCTGTCTGGTTACTTCATCCAAACTATAAGATTGATGTTAATAAAATCACTTATAAACTTAGAGAAACCATTAGTGATTACGACCATATTTTTGTTGTTGAAATAACAAAAAGCCCCAAACAAGGTTGGTTACAAAAGACTGCATGGGAATGGTTAAAAAAATACGAATGAAAAATTAAGAATAATTAATGATTAAAGAAATTACTTTAGGGAATTTTAAATGTTTCGAAAATGAAGAAACATTCTATTTTTCAAAATTAAATCTTTTGACTGGTATAAATGGAAGAGGAAAATCATCAGTTTTACAATCATTACTTCTAGTTTCTCAAACTTTTATAAAAAAAAGAAGTCCTCAACAATTAGTTCTAAATGGTGAGTGGGTTCAATTGGGGACATTTGATGATATAAAGAATGATAGTTCAAATGAAAATAATGTAATATCATTTAGATTCCAAACTAATGATTTTGATCAAAATGATGTATGTTTTAAATATACAGATGCTGAAGAAAGTGAAAGGATTGCAAAAATTGTTAGTTTAGTTGTCAATGGAGAAGAAAAATTCATTGAAGCAACCAGTACATCTAATTTTACTGATAAGAAAAGTAAGAATTCTAATAAACAAATCAAAAACAAAAATCTATTACCTTTAGATTCGGTTAAGTTGGTTTCACAATTCCATAGATTTCATTATGTTTCTGCAGATAGATTAGGACCTGTAGAGTACGTAAAAAAGATTGATAATCCAGAATCATTAAACATAGGTATTAAAGGTCAAAATTTAGTGAATGTATTAGCATATAATGAAAATCTAAAAATTGAAAATGCTATCTGCAAAAATGAAAACAAAACATTAAAAGGGCAAATAGTAGAATGGTTAAGCTATATCTTAGATGGAGCAAATATTAATGTAAAAGGTAGAGATGAAAAGGAATCAAGTATTCTAAGGTTTTTGCTAAATTCTCAACAAAACGGTAAATTCTATAAACCTGCAAATGTTGGATTTGGATATAGCTATATTTTACCTATTATTGCTACTGGTTTAATTGCAAAATCAGGTGATGTTTTCGTTGTAGAAAATCCGGAAGCACACCTGCATCCACGTGCTCAATCAAGGTTGACAGAATTTTTAACTCTTTTATCGATAAATGGAGTGCAAATGTTTATTGAGTCTCACAGCGAGCATATATTGAATGGGGTTAGAGTTGCAGCTTTAGATCCAAAGTTTGGATTATCAAATGAAGAAGTGTCTATTTACTATTTTGATGAATTTTTTAATTCGGAAAAATTAGAATTAGACATGAAAGGTAAAATTGAAAATTGGCCAAATGGATTTTTTGATCAACAAGAAATAGATTTAGCAAGTATTTTCAATTTTTCAAAGTAAAGGCATGATTGCAGAGTTATATATTGTCGCGGAATCATTTGAAAATAATCAATGTTTTTCAGTTGTTGAAATCGAAAAAAAAATAAAATCATTAGCTAATGATTTTATTTATATTCGTAAATACAAAAGCACAAATAAAATATTTATACATCCAGATATTTACAATGTAGTTTTTATTAAAGATATTGTTTTATCTGATTTATTGTATAACCCTCAAATTGCAAAGGAAAACATAGATAGAGACGCATACAATGCATTACAAAAAGTAATAATAGAGTCTAAAACTACAGACATTTCCTCTAAAGAGGTAATTGAAGTTCTATTGAGTGAGCATAATGAAAATCTCTGTCATGGTTTGATCGGTTTTAGTACTATTCCTAATGTAAAAGAAGAATATCAAATTATTTACAATCTACAAGGATGGTTTAATTATAGAAGATATTTTTTAGGTATTTATCCTCAAAATGAAAGCTTTTTTATTGATGAATGTAAAAAATACTTCCCTAATTTGTTTTTTCATGAAAGAAATAAGACAAGCATTACAGCGATCTTTGATGATTGTCCAAAAAAAATCATTTATCATTTAAGTGCTTTAAATGATAAGTTTTATTCGTTTGATCAATCTAATATGAACAGAACGGAAGTTCTTGTTAAGTTTTCTCAAATAAGCAATCTTTACAGTCATGCTTCTTTAGAAGGAAATGCAGATAGAAAAAATGATTTCACTTTTGATTTCAACAATTGTGACAATTGTATTGAAATGGTTTGTTGTGAACCTCATTTAAAGCTTTGTTATAGTGATTGTTCTGATGCTTTCTCAAACGAAAGGCGAATTTACTTCCATGAAGGTAAACAACATATTCATGAAGGGAAAATACTTATAGGGCATATTGGAAAGCATTTGTAAACAATCTAATATTTATAAATCAAAAAAGTTTTGATTTAGGAATGCATAAAAACATTTGCAATGATTATCTAAAGTAGTCAAATTATAATATGTTAACCAGAAATTAACTCCAACAACTCCCCCATAACACCAAATACCTAAAACCTCCACATTCTCTTATCATATTACAGCAAAACAAACAAAAACAATAAATATTCGTTTTTTTTATAGTATTTTGCAAAAAACGCCAAATCCACTTACTACATCACTACATTAACCTATAAGCATTGAAAATAAACAAAAGTAGTGTAGTATAATACTTATTCATTTTTACTACAGGTTACAACAAAAGATAAAATTTAGGCTGATGAGTAAGAAAAGTAAGATCGATTTTGTCCTACGACGAAAGCTAAGAGATTGATATTCAGCGACGAAAGTCCATTTGAGTAAGTAGTATGTGGAAAATCGAAAAAAAAGTTTTTATTATTAAGCTTTTTATAAAATAGAAGTTTTATTTTAAATTTTAGTAAAGTGTCTCGATTGCACTAAACACAACCCCTTTGCATTTTGATTTCGATTATGTGTAATCTATATTTGTTTTATGGAAAACAAGCCGACATATACCTATCAGGAAATAGCAGATTATTATCAGACAACACCACGTACTATTTATAGATGGATAAAACCTATTCGTAAGCAATTGATGGAAATGAACCCAGGAAAACAAAAACTACGAATCTTGTTGCCTAAACAGGTTAAATTGATAAAGGATTTTCTTGGATAATAAATGTTAAAGAATGTGTTTTGAATTAACTCATATTTTTCCGATTCTGATTAAGAAATGACTGCACTGAATATATTTTGATAACATTATTAAAAAATTTCTATTTTTTTCTCAAAGTTTTTCGATTCTTCATCAAATTTATTTGATATTTCAATCGAAATATTGACAAATAACACACTTAATATTAAAAGAATGTTAACTTTTAGATATAATTTGAAAGTTATTAACAACATCGGATTGCATCAAAATATAGTTTTTGGAACAAAAAATAATTATTCTTAAAATTCTTAAATATTTGATATTTGTTTTTTGACCGAATTTTAAGATTACTTTGTAAACATAAAGATTTCATAAAGATTCTCTTCTATATTTTATTACATGACGAATTGCATTCGTCATTTCTTTATGAGATAAAAAAGAATGCTATTTGACAGTAAAATCAATTAGTTTGTATGAGATATTAACTAAAATTCTTAATGGATGTTAAAAACTTCATATCCGGTTTGTTTGCATCCAAATGCATTTTCGTATAAGTTTACTACGATATTTACTAAATGACTTTTTTAAGTATTGTTGTAAAACAAGGAAACAAAAAAAACTAAAAATAATAGCATGAGAAAACTTCTTTTTCTAGTGAGTTTCATTATGGTCTCACTATTGGGATTTTCCCAATTAATCGACACTGTACCAAGTCCTGTGCTGTGGTATAAAGCTGATAGTTTTAATGATAGCCTTTCAAGCATTTACGATGTAAGTGGAAATGAAAAGCATATTGTTTTAGATCAGAATTTACATTTTGATGATACTTTAATTAACTATCAAAATTGCTTAATATCTGATAGCGTGTTTAATCATGTGTTACTTGATTACACGATTAAAGATGAGTGTGAACTTACAGTGTTTTCTGTTTACCGTCCTACAGCAGATAAAAATGCCTGGGGGATCTGGTCAATGACTTTTGATACAGCAGCTGTTATTTCGATTAGCACACAAGATATAAAAGACCTGAGTAATGAAACAACCATTTTTGCTGATTCAACAGATAACTACTAAGTAATAAATCTTCTTAGACAAAAATGGATGCACGAAAATATTGATTCTACAGTGTCAGAATTAAGGATTTTCGGGAGTGATTCATTGCCATATAAAGGAAGTTTTGCTGAGTTCATGCTTTATGATACGATAATGCAGAAGGATGACATTACTAAAGTATATACATATTTAGCAATGAAATATGGAATCAGTATTTACCAGATGGACTATATGAATTCTGCAGGAGATACAATCTGGAATTACAAAAAAAATGAATACTTTTCAAATGAAGTTGCCGGAATAGGAAAAGATACAATACTGAATATTGACCAAAAGCAAAGCTGTGCTTTAGGCGGAACATCAATCATGGATATCTACACAGGAAACCTTGAAAATAAAAACCTTGATAATGAAACAGTCTTAAATCAATACGATTTTCTGATATGGTCGGATAATGGAAATCCATTTTCTTTTGACCAGTCAGACACTCTACCTGATGAATATTTAAAAGGCATATCATATAGAAAATGGAAAATGACAAGATCCGGAGTAACAGCTCCCGATATAAATACAAAAATCAAAATTGCTGCTCCACAGCTTCCCGACAGTACTTTACTCATGCTTGTTATAAGTCGCGAAACTGACTATGATTTTAAAACCGATTCTTGTGAGATAATTTTCCCGATGAACATGGATAGTACTGGAAACTTCTATTTTGAAGATATTTATTGGGATATTGATCGCTCAGGAGAAGATGCTTTTGCATTCCAGTATTTTGATTTAGCTGAATATCTAGCAAATAATAATTATAGTACGCAGGAAACTGAAGAGGATGAAGAGGTGTATGTTCAAATTCTAGAATTTGTTGAAAACAATCCGGAAGTTTTGGAAGATACACAGGAAGAAAATGAGAATGATCAAGCTCAGGAAGTGAATGAAATTGATGAGCTTAGCTATTTTGCAGTTTATCCTAATCCGACAACCGGAGAGTTCAGTATTGAGGTAGTTATTGATAAGGTCACTAATGGGAAAGTATCTATTCTAGATGAAAACTCAAGAGTAATTGAGGTAATAAGCCTGAATGGTTCAGACAGATATATGTTTAACAAGCGAATAGCTGTTAAAGGATGTTATTTGGTAGTGCTTGAAACAGAGCAGGGAAAAGAGACTGTTAAATTGGTTGTAAAATAGAAAACGTGAAAAAATGAGAAATATATTTATAACATATCTGGCTGTATTATTATCATCAGGATTATTTATTTATGTAGATAAGAACTATAATTTTCATACAAAGAGCAATAATAGGAAAACTGTAAATACAGAAGTAAACAATGTTACTGAGGAGTTAAATCCTGTTGCAGAAGATAAAACAGAAACAGAAATTCCGGTAGAGAGAAATACAATTATTTTAGAACCTACAGTAATTAATCAAAGCTCAAATCAGGTTTTGTTGAATTCTACTGTTGAAGAATTGGACGAAGCACCTAGAGTAGTTGCAGAACCCAAAGTCTATATTGTTGGTATGGATGAGACAACACATTATGACTCACCACTGGACAATACTATACACTTTAGTATTAACGAGGAGATAAATTCAGATTCAAAAGTTTATTTGGAATATGAACTCTACGGATTAGCAGATTACAATTCTGTTTGTATGAGTATTAACGATTATATCTCCCAAGGGGGAATGGTTGTTTGTACAAATCAGGAATGGACAACACAGGTTCAGGAAATAGCACCTTACCAGGTACAAAAAGGACAAAACTCGATTGTTCTGAATTTGCCAGAATCTTTTCAGGGACAATACAAACTCAGAAACTTAAATGTAAGAGTTGAGAAAAGCAAAAAGCAAGAACAACTTGTTATCAGACAAGACGAATTAAGGTCATTTTACGGCGAATATGCTTATGTAAGTGGTTTTGTAAACGATCATTCAAAAAATATCAGTATAGTAGCAAATAATATTGAACTGGATTGTTACAGGGGAACATTTGAAGGAATTATTCCTGTAAATAATGAAAATGAAGAAAACACAGTTTTGGTTGAAGCATATTCAGGCGATGAACTATTGGAAAGCAAAACAGTAAGCCTTGAGAACAAGTTCTCATACACATATATTCAACCAGGGAACAGAGAAATTGACCATGTTGAGATGCTTGCAGAACCAAATATGGATTTCTCACTTGAATTACCCGGGATTTCACTAAATGCTCCCGCAGGCTTTATTGAGAGCTCAATGTCAATATCAGTTACAGGACTAAGAAGTATTGATATGCCACTACCTGATGTTGCAATGATAAATGTAACAGGTGAAAGTGATGGATTCCGTTGTTTACCTCATGGTTCAGTATTTAATGAGGATATGGAAATTGCCGTTAAATATGACACAGCAGCAATTCCTTATGGATATGGACCCGAAGATATCCGTACTTTCTACTATGATGACGTATATGAAAAATGGGTAATGATACCTTATGATACTGTTGATATTGCAAACAATATGATAATCTCGAAAACAAATCATTTTACGGATTTTATTAATGCAATATTAAAGACACCTGAACTACCAACGACTGAGGCATTTACTCCAACATCACTGAAAGATTTGGACTATGCAAATCCATTGGCAGGAATAAATATAATGAGTCCACCTGTAGCAAACAACAGTGGTACAGCCAATTTGTCTTTTCCAATACAAGTACCAGCAGGAAGACAGGGTATGCAACCGAATCTGGCTGTATCATACAGTAGTGATGGTGGTAGCGGTATGTGTGGTGTAGGTTGGACAGTAAATATACCTGCAATTACTGTTGATACGCGATGGGGAGTACCAAGGTATAGCGATGAATTCGAAACAGAGGAATATTTGGTTAATGGACAGCAAATTGTTGAGCTTTCTGACCCTCAGGATTTAAGTTCAAGACTTCCTGTAATACATATGGGAACAGGTTATAGAGATAGAGCAAATTCAAATGAAACACACTTTGCATATCGTGTGGAAGGACAATTTGATAAAATAATCAGACATGGAAATAGCCCTGATACTTACACATGGGAAATAATTGATAAAAATGGAACCAGATATTTTTATGGAAAATCAAGTATTGAAGAAAATGTAAATCCTGCTAATGTATTAAGTCAGCCCGAAACAGGGAATATTGCAAAATGGATGTTAAAAGAGGTAATAGATGTACATGGAAATAAAATGAGCTATAAATATGCACCACATGAACATATATTAAATCCATATGAAGCTGGTAAACAATTATATTTGGAATGCATATTTTATACTGGCTATGAAACAGACTTAGGTGAGTATGTAATAAATTTTATTTATTCAGATAAAAGTGATTATAGCTTCTCTTGTAACTATGGTTTTCTTGAGATTAACGACAAGTTAATTAAAGGGATTAGAGTACAATTTCAAGGACAATTTGTACGTGCTTATGCTTTTAACTATGAAACAGGTGTGTATGGAAAGACTCTTTTAAAATCTATTGCTGATGTAACAGATGAAACACTGCTTGATCAGGTCACAGTTAATTATAATTATAGTAATCCAATACAATATTCAGGTGCAACTGTTCATATTTTTGATTATTATAAGGAAGATGATATTTAATTTGAAACAGAAGATGTAATAATCTCATCTGTAGAGGAACCTAATAGTTTTAGTAACAATATTTTTGGTATTGATCTTGAAGGTGATGAGCAAAGCTTGGGAAGAAACCACAGCAAGTCTTATTCTTTTGGTGGAACAATTGGATTTGGTTTAGGAGCAGATATATTTTCTAAAGCTCAAACTATTGGAGGAACATATACCTATACTACTGGAAATAATGTAGAACAGGTTAGTATAATGGATATCAATGGTGATGGTTTACTGGACAAACTACTTTTGTTTAATGGACAAGTTGAACTATATAAAGGATACCTTAACGAAAATAATCAATTACTTTTCAATAATGAAATGCATATAATTGATGGCTTGCAATCACTTGGAGAATCATCTTCAAAAGCTCATAGCTTTGGAGGTGAAGTTAATGGAGGTGATGCATTGCCTGCTGTTTTTGCTAGTTACAATCGTAATAGTAATACAGAATCAACAAACAAATATTTTGAAGATATTAATTCTGATGGATTTATTGACTATGTTAATAATGGTACGGTATTCTTTAATACTCCAGACCAAGATGGAAACCCAGTATTTTAAATAATGGGTTCTGAAGATCAACAAGAAATGGGAATAGATCCTTGTTATAGTATTTCATACAATGGGAGCGTGGTTGATGTCGAGATTACTGATGATGAAGAAACCAAAACGAGAAGAGACCCGGTAATAATGTTTAAAGCACCTGGCCCTATACCTAATCGCATAGATACATATACTTTAACATGCGAAATAAAAAGAATTGAAGGAGATCAAGTAAATAATGGTATAGTATTTTATACTATTGATGTATATAAAAATGGTTCATTTTCTGAAGATGATAGGATCGTGGGAGTTATAGAAGCTGATAATTTTGATATTCATCCCATAGAAAGTTCTTTAAGGTTGTCGTATGGAGATGTGGTTTATTTTAGATTACATGCAGAAAAGAACTATGGTTTTGATGATATTGATTGGGATATTGATATTAAAGGACCAAATATTACAATGGAAGAATATGATCATAATTATGCAATGATTGATGCAAATGAAGACTTTATTTACAGCTATACATATAAAGATGAAGTAGTTATTCAAGATGGAAACTATTTTACAGTTCCTTATGATGGTACTGTTATTATAAATTCAAATCTAAATTCAAGTGGTTTAGCACAAAGTGATGATATGCATTATACAATTTTTCATTACAAAGAGTTTCCACTAATAGTCACTTTGATACCAATTGCTTTATTGGATGAAGAGGGAGATGAATATGAAGATGAAATTGTAGTAGAAAGCCCTAATATTTGCAATATTACTTATGATTCACCTATTGAGCCAGAACTACAACTTGTTGTTAAAGAAGGTGAAATGATAAAGTTTAAACTTGAAACACAATCAAATATCAAATGGAGTAATATTGATTTCTTCGCCTCGATAGAGTACACTTCTTATGATGATCCAACTAATAAACCACCATTGGAGGATTCTAAGTTTTACCCATCATTAGATATGTCTATATATCCGAATGTAGTTAAACTATCAAATCCTGTTGTATTTCAAGCTGATGATCATACTGTTATTCCATCATTAAGCTTTATAGAAGATTTTGACGCGACAGGTGTAATTGTATTAACAGCGAAAACAAATAGAAAATTGCTTGTAAGTAAAGAAATTCCAATTGTAAATGGAACACTGCCTGCAGATATGAGTTGGTATTCAATAAGCTTTAATATCCCTAGTGATGGTACAGAAGTATTTTTTGATTATCATACGAATATAGAAGATATTACTCCTGATATGATTATTGCAGCAGATGTAAAACATATTTATGCTTATAACACTTATTTATATAGAGCAGGATTTTATTCACGATTATCTGATGAATATTCGAAATTTGGTAACTTCTGTAGAGGTTGGGGCCAGTTTTCTTATCTTGATGGAAGTAATAATGGTGAAGTATATCCAATAGACGAATCATTATTGCATGTTAATGAAACTGCAACGGCAGAAGGATTCTTTGAAAATATTGATTTTAATGAATATACAGATGAGTCTACATATGAAGACGCAGAAAGTGATTTAAACTCAAATGGTATAGATTTAGACAATATTAATCCTTTTGCAATAATGACAGCAGATTGTCAAAATAATAGATGGATTGATTATGCATTAAGTGCAGAGGTGAGTATTGATAGAATTTGTTCAGGAGTCGGTGCTGAAAAAGGTCAAACTGAAGTTTTTGGTTCTGATGAGACTATTACGGAAGCAAGCCTCACATTATCTCCAGATTATTTTGAAGCACCTGTTATAAATAAGATGAACAAAGTAATTAATAATTCCATTTGTATTGGCTCAATGCCTTTGGCTAATCTAGGCTATACATTTACATATACAAACACAAAAGGGCTATCTGATTTTAGAGACATGAATGGAGATAGATACCCTGACATCGTAACAACAAAATCAATTCAATATTCAAATGCAATGGGTGGAATCTCAGATGATATGTTAGAATTTGAAGAAAAGCTTGTTTCAAAGGCAAATGGATATACTCATGGTGCATCAGCTGGTGTTAAAGCGACTTTACTAGAAAACACAGGTACTTCTGCGCAGGGGAATTGCCATCTTGACAACCTGGATTGCTCATTTGGAGTTGGAGCAAATTTTAGTACTTCAAAATCAAAAGTACTCTATGTAGATATGAATGGTGATGGTTTGCCTGATCGTGTCACTGAATCAACAGATGTAATAAATACTCAGAGTGATTTTAATTTAACAATTGAATATAATCTTGGATATGGATTCTCTCAACCTAGAACTATTATAATTTCAGACAGCGATGCTAAAATCTCTAAAACAAATACAAATGCTGGGAGCTTAACAATAAATGCAGAATTTCTTAATAAAGAACATTATAGTCTTGCATTTGGCTTAGGTGCAAATGGAAGTACGAGTAATTTGAAATTTTCAATCGATGACATCAATAATGATGGTCTTGTGGATTTCATTTTTGTGCCAGCAGAAGCTGGAATAAATGATTTAAAAGCTTTAATAAATACCGGGTCTGATTTCATACCTTTGGTATTATATGAGGACTTTGATAATAAATTAGCAGAATCCAAATCATCAAATATTGTATCTAATTTTGCTGGCACATTAGGTTTTACAATAGGATTATACAAAATGACAATTACAGGCTATGCAGACATTGGGAATTCTATTAGTAGGGAAAGAAGCTCATTTATGGATATAAATGCTGACGGAGCTATAGATAAATTATGGATTGAAGGTGCTGATATTAAAGCAAAATTTGCAATTCCTCAAAAAGCAAATATTCTAAGGAATATTACAACTCCTGGGTTAGGCACTTACACATTAGATTATAAAAAATCTTATCCAGATATTGAAAATCCTGAATCAAAATGGCTACTGACTTCTTTAATTCTAAATAATGGATTTGATGATATGGGCGATGATCCACAAAAACTATATTACACATTTAATTACGAAAATGGAAAATATCATAGACTTGAAAGAGAATCTTATGGATTTGCGCAGGTTTACACAAATCAACTGGATAGTTTTGAGGATGAAAATGTATATCGTACTACTCTTGAAGAATATAATAATGAAAACTATATTTTTAATGGGATAAAGACAAGAGAGGTCACATTTGATGCAAATAATCACCCATTAATTGAAAACATATACATCTGGAAGAAAAAGGATATTTTAACAGGTGTCATTGTTCCTGAAGATGAAGCAGTATGTTTTGGAGCATTCTATCCAGCGTTAGATTCTGTAATTAATTGGTATTATGATGCAACAAGTGCTAACACTGTTACTACAGAAAAGATTTATACTCATGGTTCGTATGGAAATATTATCAGATATGACAATTTAAATCTTTATGGGACTTCTGATGATGACGTAATAGCTATTATTACTTATCTTCCGAATACTGATTTATACTTGATGAATTTGGTTGATGAACTGCATGTATATGATAATCAGTCTACATTATTAAGAAAATCCAAAGGAGATTACGATGAATATGGAAATTTAATTGGAATCACAAACTTTTATGGTGACACACATGCTCAAACAAGCTTATATTATGATCAATACGGTAATATTGAAAGAATTGAAAATCCTGTAGATGCAAATTTAGAAAGAATGACATATCATTACACTTATGATGAAGTTGTACATTCTTATCCTGTAATTATTTATGATTACTGGGGTAATGAGATGCATACGACATATGACTATGCATTAGGTGTGCCTTTAGTGGTAGAAAGTCATACCGGAACCACATTACTGTATACATATCTTACGGATGGTCGTATAGAGACCATTACCGGGCCAAATGAAGTAATTAATAATATCCCTTACACAATTAAATACGAATATTGGGACGAAGTGACTTCTAATAGAAATTTTTGGGCAATGACAAAGCATTATGACTCTCATATTCAAGGTAATGAATTTATCACAGTAAATATTTCAGATGGTTTTGGAAGAATTGTTCAAAGTAAAAAAACTTCTGAAATTAATGGGAACTACAAAGTTGTTGTCTCTGGGAATCTAAAGTATGATAATTATAACAGGCTTATTTCTTCATCGCAACCATCTACTGAAAATTATGATCAATCTGGAATTATACAATATTCGGTGTTTGGTGATTTAAATCCTACAATTACTGTATATGATGTCTTAGACAGACTATTATCCGTCACAGCTCCTGATGGGACAAGTGTTTCATACAACTATCAGATTGGAACAGATGCGTTTGGATTACCAAGTTTTATTACTGAAATTACAGATAAAAATGGTCATGCAACAAAGGTTTTTAATAATGCTAACAACCTACAAACAACCATTTTACAACCATTAGATGTACAAACAACTTTTGAATATTCTCCTCTTGGTGAATTATTAGTTTCCACAGATCCTGAGAACAATTCAACATTATATGAATATGACATGCTTGGGAGGTTAACCAGAAGAGTACATCCTGATGCAAATAGTACCAATTACACTTATGATCCTGCAGGAAACATTATTACTGTCCAGACATAAAATCTAAATGCAGTAGGAGAATTGATACATTATGAATATGAAGATTGTCGTTTAAAACAAATTTCTTATCCTTTAAATCCTGAAATGAATGTCTATTATGAATATGGTACTGCAGGAACGGGAAATAAAAGTGGACGTTTAGTTAAACAACAGGATGCATCGGGCGTTCAAACATTTACTTATGGTAATATGGGCGAGATTATTGAAAATATCCACACTTATGTTGTCCCTGGTGGTGAAGCATACACTTTTAAAATGCAATGGGCTTACGATAGTTGGAACAGGTTATTAGCAATGAAATATCCTGACGGAGAAACAGTAGCATATAAATACGATAAAGGTGGAGATTTATATTCTATGAAAGGACTTAAAGCCGGGGAAACATTTAAGTATATTGATAAAACTGAATACGATAAGTATGGAAGAAAAACTCACATCGAATATGGTAATGGAACAATGAGTGATTATTCATATAATGATTTGACTTTAAGGTTAGACAATCTTATAAGTAAAGAAAGTACAGGTTTGTTAATGCAAAATTTAGACTATTTATATGATTTTGTTGGTAATATTAAGCAGATTGATAATACAGGAGATTATGTTAACGTGAATTTTGGAGGAGTATTTCATTATAGCTTCAAATACGATGATTTGAACAGATTAGAGGAATCTTATGGTGATTTTTCATCGTATGGTAACGGAACAATGGACTATGCTCTACAAATGACATATTCTTCATCTGGGAATATTAGGACTAAACGTCTTGTTTCTCAAAATTTAATTAATGGAGTAACAAATACTATTAGCTATAGTAGAAAATATGCTTATGAAGATCGGCCTCATAATGTAAGTTCAATTACAGGTAAAGTATTTGAGTGGGATTTAAATGGGAATATGATTAGAAGAAGTACTCCATTAACTGCTAATAATGAAAGAAATTTGTGCTGGGATGAAGAGAATAGATTACTTTCTGTACATGATAGTGGTGAGTTGAATCATATTTCTTCGTATCTTTACGATGCCGGAGGAGAAAGAACTTGGAAGTTTAGTGGTCCGGAAGTATTAATGCAATTAAATGCTCATGTAGTACATTCAAGCGCAATTTTACAAAAAACTCTATACGCTAGCCCATTTATGGTAATGACAGAAACTGATTATACAAAACACTATTTTATTGAAGGTGAAAGGATTTGCAGTAAAATTGGAGGCTGTTTTGGATCAGCTGATTTTGCACCCACTGAGTTACCTATAGACTTCATCTTTGGTAATGCAAATAGTATAGCAAATGATCTGAGAAAAATGGTTCGTAGTAGTATAGCGTGTTCAGTGTTTAGCGGCAGATTCAGAATAGATGATGAGTTAATTCCTGCATATGACTTAATGGATAATCCTGAAAACATGCGATATTTTTACCATCCAGATCATCTTGGAAGTAGTAGTTTTATTACAAATATTGATGGGAAAACTGAAGAACATATTCAATATCTTCCTTATGGAGAGATATTTGTACAACAACGTACAAAGAGTTTTGATAGTAGATATAAATTTACTGCAAAAGAGCTTGATACAGAAACTGATTATACTTACTTTGGGTCAAGGTATTATGATTCAGATTTAAGTAACTGGATAAGTGTTGACCCAATCCTAGATATTGCACCTAGTTGGACACCATACAGATATGGATTTCAAAATCCTGTAAAGTATATTGATAATTACGGATTATATGAAAGTAGGAACAAGGCTGAAAGGAAGCAAAGAAGATTGGTCCGCAAAATGGAACGTCATGGCAAAGATATTTCAAGGATTGGAGAGGTTTATAATCGTAACGCAGGTACTGGTAAAGATGAGGATTGGGTATTTCAAGTTTATTGTGAAGGAAGAAGTAAAGAACCTAAAAATAGTTACACAAAAACAGAACATACTATTGGAGCAGATAAACCATCTGGAGTTGTGTCCAACGATGCTATATATAATAGTATTAAAAAGAATTATTTAAGAGGAGGAAGAAGCATTATTGAACAAGTAGGAGAAACATCTTATGAAATTGCTAATAAATACATAGCACCAATAGTTCCTATTTATTTTCTACCTCCAACAGTTGTTGTAAATTCTTTTAAAACAATTATCACAGGCAGTGATTATCGTGGGATAGAAAAAAAAGGAGTATATCAAAGAGTTATCAACCCAGTAATATCGACTACTGGTGCTTTTAATATGTTTTTTGGTTCTAAATTAATAGATGTGGTAGACGCAATAAATAGCACCTACAACATATATCATGATATTAAGGAGGAAGAAGAAAAATAAATTTTCTGTATGTACTACGAAGAGCTATTTTACATTTGTGTTATCATTATTATACAACTATTGACTTTAGTTAAAAATACTAGACTCTTTTGGATATTATATTTATTTTTATTGTTTTTGTGTATAATTTGATTTATTTTAGTGCTATATTATTTTGGAAGTGAATATAAATATATTAAGATATTAACTTCAATTTTGATATGTTGTATGTTAGTAGGTTTATTTGCTAAGATTTCTTTTAATAAATACAAAAGAAATGTTACACTTTTAAATGTGAAGTATTTATTTATTTATTTTAATAGTAAAACATCTATATTTGATGTGATTTATAGTATTGCTTGTGTTGCTTTTGTCCTTTTTTCATTATTTTTGATATATGGCTAATTAAATTTTAAAATAGAATAAGATAAAACCATAATAATATTGTAAATTTTGTTATTTTAAATAAAATTACAATGATCTAATTAAAAATAGAATGTGTTTGAGCTATAAAACAATTGTAATGCTTTTAGTCACAATTACTACTTTTGTGACATTATCTTATTCGCAAGAAATCAATCTCACTTTCAAATCAACCTATGCATGTGCATACGAAGGTTTAGATAGTGTAAAGGTAGAGAATTTAACACAAGGTGGAGATACAGTTTTGTATTACCCTGACACTGTTTTAACAATTAACTTATCTGGTATTGAGGAGCATTTGTTGAGTAAACAAGGGTTTTATATTTCACAAAACTATCCTAATCCATTTGCAAATGAGACTAAATTTGAGGTAAATGTAATTGAAGATAACCATTATTCTTTTCAAGTAATTGATCTTACCGGAAAACAAGTTGCAAAGACCAATAAATATTTAAAAAGAGGTGTGCATGAGTTTACTTTTGTTTCAGGTCAGAGTGGTAGTTATATTATATCTGTAAATTCAGAAAAATACGCTCAAAGAATATTGGTGATATGTGGAGAAGTTTCGCAGAACTCTGGTTTTAAATTGATCTATAATGACTATTCATACCAATCAAATTTACTCACCAGGAGTACAAAATCAAATTTTGTTTTTGCAATTGGAGATCAATTGAAATATACAGTGTATATCAATGGCGAAAGTGAAGAAATAATAGATATTCCTGAAGGGGATAAATTGTATACTTTTAATTTATTTGTTGAACGCCCGGCAAGACCTACAGTTACATCTTCAATTATTGGAGAGGGAACTTTGGAACTTACTTGGGATGATGTTATAGGTGCCAGTGGCTTTAAATATAATACTGTTAATGATTTCTACTCAGCAATTGATATTGGTTTAACCTATGGTTTAACAAGAGAATTTTCAACAGATGTTGAATGTGGAATTATATTAGACACTTATATTTGGTCTTATAACGATTGTCATCATTCATCTCAAACTAGATACGAAGGATTTATTGAATATCAATTTGATGATACTATAAATAGTGAGAAATATAACACGGTTTTAATAGGTAATCAGTGCTGGATGAAGGAAAATTTGAGGTCTTCTAAATATGCAAATGGAGATGATATCACACATTTGCCGGATGAATCCTGGTATTTACTGGAAACAGACGCTTGGGTGTATTATGATAATGACCCGAACAACAATATACCTTACGGTAAACTGTATAACATCAATGCAGTTTTTGATGAGCGTAATGTTTGTCCGGAAGGGTGGCACGTCCCAAGTGATGCAGAGTGGACTGTGTTAAATGATTATTTGGGTGGTCAATTTGTTGCAGGTGGCAAAATGAAAATTCAAGGTACAGATTATTGGCTACCTCCTAATGACGCTGCTACTAACACAAGCTATTTTTCTGCTTATACAAGTGGAGGTCGATACTTTGATGGTGAATTTAATGGCATACATGAAGTTTGCAGATGGTGGTCAACTACATATTATTCATCAACAGGTGTGTGGTGTCGCCATATTGATTATTTGTATCCATACCTATGGAGAGGTGGTCCAAATGAATACAATGGCTATTCTATACGTTGTATAAGAGATTGGTAAAATGCATATCATTTTTCAACAATATTATTGATACAATTACATAATCTATTATATTTGAAAAACAAATGTACAATCCCTGTACATTTTTGCAATGTTTGTTTAGTTGCAAACTAATGCTTATAAAAGTTGAAAAGCTGTTTCGCCCGAAACAGCTTTTTTTTGCATTTATTTGGATTATTTAATAACCTTAATTTGTTGATTATTCTATTTGAAAGCACTTGGAGAAGTTTAAAATAAGTGTTTTGATTATTATAAATAGATAAATAACAATATTGCTCTTTTATTCACTCATTTGCAGCTTTTGGTATATAAGAGTTCAAAGAGATTTTATCTATCTTTGTATTATCAGAATTATTTAATGATAGGATTATTAAAAACATACACAATGCACAAGTTTATAACGAGTATTTGCTAGAAAAAATCAAGTATGAGATTTTCCCCTGTTATGATCTTTGGAGCCTCAGATCTTATAAAAATCAACGACATGAATTCGTTTCCGGCAAATGTGCTGAAATTGAAAAGTTTTCGCAATTTATTTCAAATTACTCAGAAAAGAATGATACTCCTGATTTACTATTAGTAATTGCCAACGGAGAAAAGAACTATCCTACCGTAATGCTTAATACAAGCAAAAAATATATGATTATTAAATTTGTTAATGATTCGGAATATATAGGTGAGCCATTATATTTACCTCCTTATTTTTTTAACAAATAAAATTTGAGAATTAAAGATACCCGAATTTATCTTTTAGCTTTTCTATCTTTTTTGCTTTGGTCTGGAGTTCCATCCTGACAGGAGGCTTTAATCCTTTATTATATTTATGAATAAGATTTTGTTTGCACTTATTACTACAGGCAAATGAATTGTACCTGTTGCTTTCGTATGGCGATCCACAATTCCAGCAGATCTTGAGATATTGTATTCGCTTTATTTCTTTGGTAATATAGTCTTGTACTCCGGCAAGTCCACCACAGGATTCATATTTGCGTGTACCATTTACATATTTAACTCCAATGATATTGTCCTGGTACATTTCCTCTTTTGATAAGATCTTTGATTTAGCCATAAATAAGTGTTTATTTAAAATCTAAAAACTTTAAAATATTGATTTTCTGCAAAATCACATAAAACGCCTTTAAATGTTGTTAAATTCTCAGATCAGGTAATGATCGGATAATCATCCGGAAATAGTCCAGTAAAAGTAAAGGAACAATCCGGTAAGAAAAAGGTAAGAATCGGGTTTGAACTGAGAAATGTAAAACAGTGATAAACACTGCTATTATCAAAGGTTTTTAGTGTTAAAAATAAATAAAAATAATCATTAAAAAACATGTGAAAAATTGACAAATAAATAACATTAATAATTTTGGGTAAACTCATAGCAGTGCCCACCTTACTTGTATTATGAGTATTTTTGCTATTTGTAAGTAGTTTTGATTATGTGTGAATAGCCGTGAGTAGGCAAAATCTTTACATTCTACATAATCGATGATGAAGATAATTCTTTTAGGTGCGGGTGCAGCACTCAACTATCAATTTGGGCTTAGGTCAGGGTGAAACGAATTTTCTTCTCACTCATAGAAAAGAAAACTCAATAAAAATTTAAGCTGCTACTTCATTAGCATTTTCAGATTGTAAAATATAGTCTGCTGCTTTTTGTGCTTGGGATGCTGCTGAAACAATAAACTTTTTATCATTCTTCATTGCTTGTAACCAACTTTCAATATATGCAACATTGTCTGTAATTCTACTTTCATAACCTAAATAAGCCATAATAAAGGCTGATGACAACTCACTTATGAGCTCTTCAAATCCATACGCAGGTGAAGCAAAAACATTGTTTAAAGGTCGGTTTAATCTTGAAGGATGCCCTGTCGAATGTGATGCTTCATGCATCAAAACTGATAAGAACGCTTCTTTTGAAACAAATTGTTTTGGCAATGGCATAAATATCGTATCATCAGAAGGTCTGTAATAAGCCTCATTTTGAGCCTCATAACAAATATTAACTTCAAGATTATGTACAAGCTTTTCTGCTCTTTCGTCTCTTTCAATTTCTATCAAATTATCAAGTTCTGATTGCTCGTAAAACTCCGCTGGTAATCCTTCAACACAATTTACATTAAAGACTTTGTAATCTTTTAAATATCCGATTTTCTTAATATTTAAATGATCTATTGATTGTTTTTTTCTAATTAGTTCTTCAACTTTTCGTGTAATATTTTGTCCTGTTTCTTCATCAATATACAAAGTAGAGGTGTAAACTACCATTGCAGTTTTACTGCCTTTGATTATTCGGGCATTATAATTTTGAATTTGTTTGAAAGTTAACCAACGGTTTAGAGTGTAATTTCTTTTGCGTTTAAGATAGCCCAACAATAATTGGTTAATCCCATTGTAAACATGATTTGTTACAATATTACGTGCAAATACTTCTCCAGTTAAACTGTACCATGACTCAGAAAAATTATTGTTTTTATGTTATTCTAACATTTCGATTATCGTAGCTGTTATACGCTCGTATATTTTGTTTGTGTTCATGATTATTATGCTTTAGTTAATACAATGTTTAAACTTTTAATAAGCTTGTCAATGTTCGGATTTTCGCTAATCATTGATTTTAAAACTTCTTTCTGTTTCTTTCTTTTAGACGTTTTACCGATTTTATTTGTTTTAGTCTTTAAAGTGTTCATAATTGAAAAGATTAAATGAGGTCTGCCGGAACAGACCTCAAAAATTTAAAACTGGATTTGTTGTTCAATCTCACTGATTTTGCCAACCAAAGTAGTATTGATAGCCTCAACAACTTTTGTAAATACTTCAGTATTTGAAGTTTTAAAAGTGTTGCCGTTTTCATCTGTTAATACAATGTTTTCACTAAATTGATTAGCTCCAACAACAAAAGATTGTAATTTCTTACGACTCATTTCAAGTTTTTCTCTTTTGTCAACTAAGGTTTTGAGATTTTCTACTTTCTCGATTTTCTGTTCGAGAGTTAAAACAGGTTCAACAACTTTCTGAACAGGTTCTTCAACCTTTTTCTCAATTGATTTTACCTGTTCTGCTTTTTTGTTTGCAGTAACATTCTTTTCAATAGCTTTAATACTAATTGAATTTACATTTGTTTCTTTAGTTGAAACTTTCTCATTCGCATTTTTTGCAATTGCTGTTGCCATAATAATAAAATTTAAAGATTAATAAATAATTGATTTTCTATTTTAGATGTGTTAAAACTTGCAAAATGGTTTATACAGATAATAGATTTGAAGCGGTGTTCGTTTCTTTTCAATTCTGATATTTTCCAGTTTTTACACATAATATTTATTTTTAAGTTTATACATCTAATTAGTTTTCTGCGTTTGTTCTGCAGCTGAACTTAAAGCCATAAACAGCGGCTATTCAACAGAGATAGTCCTTAGTGTTCAGAAATACCACAACCTTCCCGGAGGGATAAAAAAAAACATTTCTGAACTCTTAGGAATATCTATTTTCATCCTCGAATTGAAAATTCGGGATATCTTCTGTTGTAGCAGTTGTTTTTGCTTTACAGCTTCGCAGATACAATAAGCAGTAATCTTATTTGATTAGAACTTTTGGGAATTGGTGGTTTGGAAAGTCTCTTTAGATGTTTAAAATTTAAGTACACAATAAATAAATTCTAGTCTACTTTATTGTTAAATTTCAAATTCTTTATAAAAAAGCTAAGGGTTTACCCTTATTTCAACTGGATAAAACTATGATTTTTCAATTCCACGTTAATTTTGTATAAGATTTATTCTTCTATCAGAAATAAAAAATGTAAATTCGAGCGAAAGAAAGTGAATGTTATAATTTCTATTTATTTACAAAAAAATGATGCAGAAAAATAGGATTTATAATGATTTAACAGATTTGTGTGAAATCAGAGTTTTTATTTAATGAATAGATATAACCAAGAATTAAGGTGAAGTTATTTATTAATAATTATGGAGAATTAAAATCCGGGCATAAACTAGTTGTATGCCATGCTGAAAAAGACGACCGCACAAATAGCACATTTGGTTTCTGCCGACACAAAGGCAAACGCTAAAAAACCAAAAGAGCTATTTTTTGCCAACGCTGAAAAGAATTAATATGAATGAGTACAATAAAAAAAAGTCGAATATGTGGCCAGTAATAATTGGTGCGGGTGCAGTTGCTCTTCTTTTGAAAGCTCTTTTTGAAGATGAAGAAGATTCAGGTAAGGAAATAAAGAAACGCATCTTTATCAGCTTTGCTATTGAAGATGAGCAATACAGAGATTATTTGGTGCAACAAGCCAAAAATGAACGGTCGCCTTTCTCATTTGTAGATATGTCAGTAAAACAGCCATGGGACGAGAAAATTTGGAAACAGAAATGCCGTACCAAAATCAAATCCTGTGACGGGATGATAGTCCTTTTGAGCAAAAACACTTGGCATTCAAGCGGTGCAAGATGGGAAATAAAATGTGCTAAGGAAGAAGGATTGCCAGTAATCGGAATGCATATCAAAAAGAATAATAAAGGAGCAATTCCGCCAGAATTGAGAGGCAAAAAAGTAATCACTTGGTCTTGGGATAATTTATCTAAGGTCATTAAAAAAATATAATATGAGAAAAGCACTTGTTGTCGGTATCAATAATTACCCAAAATCAGAATTATTTGGCTGCATCAATGATGCTTCTGCTTTTGGAAATACATTAGAAACTAATGGAGATGGTTCTCCAAATTTTGACGTTCGTTTACTAACAGATGTTCCAACAAAAGGAGAATTAAAAGGACACATCAAAGAATTATTCGCTGGAGATTGTGAAACTGCTTTATTCTATTTCTCTGGTCATGGCTTTTTTGATGATACTGGAGGAGGAATAATCGTTACTCCAGACTTCAAAGCGAATGATGAAGGTATTTCAATGGATGAAATCTTGAACATTGCAAATGAATCAAAAGCCAAAAACCGTGTAATCATACTTGATTGTTGCCATTCAGGTGCATTTGGTACACCGAAATTAGGTGGTAATCAAAACGCTCAAATCGGAGAAGGCGTCTCGATTCTAACAGCGAGTAAGGAAGACGAAGCTTCTATGGAAGTTAACGGACATGGTGTTTTTACGAATCTTTTGCTGGATGCATTGCAAGGCGGAGCAGCAGATTTGAGAGGTCATATTACACCAGGCAGCATTTATTCCTACATTGACCAAGCTCTTGGTCCATGGGATCAAAGACCAGTATTTAAAACAAACATTACTCGCTTTACATCATTAAGGACAGTTTCACCACAGGTTTCGCCTGAAATTCTTAGACGATTAAATCAATACTTTACATCACCTGAAGAACAGTTTCAACTTGACCCATCCTTTGAGTTCACAAATGATCCAGCAATTGAGCATGAGTTTACAGAACCTTATGCAAATGAGAAAAATGTTTCGGTCTTCAAGGATTTACAAAAGTTAGCAAGTGTGGGTTTAGTTGTTCCAGTTGATGAACAACATATGTATTTCGCAGCAATGCATTCAAAAACTTGCAGACTTACAGCATTGGGTTATCATTATTGGCGACTAGTAAAAGACAAAAGAATTTAAACCATAAATAAAAATATCATGGCAGATAAAAAAGTAGTTTTTATTGCATTTGCAATTGAAGATGAGAAACAAAGAGACCTTTTAAAAGGTCAATCTTTAAACACGAAATCACCATTCGAGTACATTGACATGTCAGTAAAACAACCGTATGACAAAGAATGGAAAGAACGAGTAAGGACTAGAATTAAGCGCTCTGATGGAGTTATTGCTTTGGTGAGTAAGAATTCATTGACTTCAAGCGGTCAGAAATGGGAAATTCAATGTGCAAGAGAAGAAGGAAAAAAAGTTAGAGGAATTTGGGCTTATTATGATGACAGAACTGACTTAGAAGGAGTTTACACAAGAGTTTGGACTTGGGATAATATCAAGGAATTTATTGATTCACTTTAATTCCCAACCCTTCGCATCCATACTCATTGGCAAGTCGCTCAAAGCAGCCTCACAAGCCAAAACTTGCCAAAGAGTATGGCTGCCCCAACGCTGACAGAAAAGAAAATGAAAAAGCACGGGCATACAACAATGTGTATAAGCAATAGCGGGTTCAGTGCTATTTTGAAATAAAATACTATAAATCAAAGTTCGGTGCTATCTGACAGTTTAGTGGATTGAAATCTGCTACTGCTCATACACGAGACAGTTATAGCCAATCCCACTTCGACCCAAATATCGATGAATATTTTCGCTAACGATATGGTAAATTGAGGAAAAAGTGGATATAATTTAAAAATGTTAAGAAACTATAAATTAACAATTAACTTTACGGTTAGTTGTAATTCAAACAAAGACGTAATAAAATCATCAAAATATGAATATTGAATGTATTAAAACATATATTGAAGTTGTCGCACTTCTAGTCGGAATACCTTTTGCGTTTTACCAAGTTTACTTATTAATAAAACAATTAAAGTTTTCTACAGTACAAATGGCTGAACAAACAGATTGGAATCGAAAAAATGCAACTTTTCAATATATAGATATATATACAACTGAATTGAAAGGAATCAATAGAAAAGTATTAAGTGAACTAGTTCCTAAAGGCTCTGGAACAGATTCAATTTCTGAACAGAAACTTAAAAAGCTTTTAGAAAACCCAACTTTCAGAGCCAATATTTTAAGAATTGTTGCATACTTTGATAATCTTTCCCTAGGAATTAATAATAAATACTATGATAACCAAATTGCTTCTGATTCACTAATTGTGGTTGCAACAGATACTTTTGTAACTTTAAAGCCATACATTGAATTAAGAAGAAAAGAACTTAATATAGAGATAGCGTCAAATTTTGAAAAATTATATAATCGATGGAAAAATGAAATTGTTCCAATAAAATAATAAATTATGAAAAACCAAGAAATTAAATTTAATGCACCTACAGATTCTGATCGAAAACAATCTATTGATTCAATTGGTTCAAGTGATAATTCAGTAGGAACATGTATAGGTGTTTGTGCTGGTAATGTTTGCGTGAAACCTTCATGTGTTTGTACAACAGCATGTTTCTGTCCTGGGAATGTTTGTACTTGTTATATTCCACAGAAAGAAGTCGAGTCTTCTGATATTATAATTAAAATAAATGAATAAATTAACTTTTACAACAGAAATTAAGGAGTCTAAATACCTTCACGTTTATGAAAATGAAAATATTTATGCACTTTATCATGCATATTACATGAATGTCGTTTATTTAAACAAATCATCATTTGCGACTTTCAATAATTTAAAAAAGCATAAAACTCTTGAAGATTTCTGTCATGTTAACCCAGATTTAAATAAGAATAAAATTCTATCACTATTTGAGTCTCTCTTTCAGAATGGAATTATTACGACGTATAATAATCGCGAACGGATAGATTCTGCTTATATTAAAAATCACTCCAACATTGATATTCAGATTATGTATCTAATTGTTACAGATAGTTGTAATTTGAAATGTAAGTATTGTTATATTGAGAATTCTATTCCTGAAGATGCGAAAAAAGTTTTTATGACTGAAGACTTAGTTTCTAAATCTATTGACCTTTTCTCAAAAATTTCAAAAAAAAATAGAAGGATAATCTTTTATGGAGGTGAACCATTTCTTAATAAAAAAACTTTAAAAAAAGGAATATCCTATGCGAGAGAAATTTTAAAAAATGATGTTGAATTATCAATAATTACGAATGCATCCGATATTACAAAAGAAGATGCAAGTTTTCTAGAGAAGCATAATGTTCAAATATCAATTTCAATTGATGGTAACAAAGACATTACTGATTCTGTTAGACCATTCATTAGCGGTAAAGGTACTTATTCATCAATTCAGAAAAGTGTTAAGAATCTAAGAGATGCAGGCATCTCAAACATTAGTGCTTCAGTTACTATTTGAAAACACAATTATAGAACACTAAAAGATCAAACAAAACATTTAATGACTGAGTTCAATTTTAATAGTTTTGGTTTCAACTTCTTAATAGACTTTCCTAAAACTGTTAATCCTCAATCTGTTGATATTGCAATTGCAACTAAAAGTTTACTTGAAACCTTTGAATTTCTAAGAAAGAATGGTTTGTATGAAGACCGTATTATGCGCAAATTAAAACCATTTGTTGAGAAGAAATTGTATCAAAAAGATTGTGGTGCCATTGGTAATCAAATCGTTATTACTCCTGATGGTCTAATTGGCCCGTGTCAAGGATTTCTTTACAATAAGGAATACTATTAGAGTGAATTATGGGATGCTGAAAAAATCTCAATTGACTCATCGTTTAAAGAGTGGTCTAAACGTTATCCTTTAAATATGCCAGAATGCACAAATTGCGAAGCTATTGCAATTTGTGGTGGAGGTTGTGCTTATCAAGCTAAAATTTCAAGTGATTCTTTATGGTCATTAGATAAAAGAATGTGTACGCATAATAAAATATTATTAGAATGGATAATCTGGGATATGTATAAGAATATAAAAAAGAACTGGCTATAACAACACCTATATACAATGCGGGGTATATAGGTAAAAGTTCGGCAGTCGCATTTCCGAACCACCGCCAAATTCACAATTTGGCTTTTACGAATGAATAAATTAAAATCAAAATAGTAAATTAGTTGCGACCGTGAGCGTTCATTAAAAAAAAACTAAAATGCCTAGAAAAGAATTTATAGAACTAGTAAAAGAGATTAAAAAATCAGGAAAATCAAAGAAAATGTCTAAACGAGATTTTATTTGGTTATTTGATTGGTATGAAAAAAGAACAAGTGGAAATGTTTGGAGAATTAATGAATATCTTCAAAGAGAAAAAATGATAGTTGTCCCAAATTATCAAAGTGGTTGGATAGATGAACAAATTGAACTTAAGGAAAAAGACAAAGCCAAAATTGCAAAAGGAACCTGCGACGAAGAGTTAGAAACATTTGATCCAATAAGTAGACTCTCACTACTAGAAGCAGCCTCGAAAACTCCAGTTTCAGTAAAGAGAGATGCAAAGTTGGAAAAAGCTTATCATCTTATGTGGCAAAATGATTTTTCACAATTGCCCATTATGAATAATGAACGTGAAATAATTGGGATAATTACATGGCAATCAATAGCAAAAGGACTAATTGCTAACAAAGAATCGGATACTGTGAAAGATTTCATTTCCAGAAGCTATAAAGTATTAAGTGAAAATACTCCTCTATTCGATGCCATTAAAGAAGTAATTAATTTTGGAATAGTTTTCGTAAAAGACAAAAACAATTTAATAAAAGGACCAGTAACACCTTTCGATTTAAACGAAGAATTTATTGAACAAGTTGAACCCTTTATCTTACTTGAACAGATAGAGAATTTTATTCGGTTAATTTTAGATAACAAAATTATATTAGAAGACTTACTAAAGTTAGTTACGATTGACAATTATGATAGAGAGATTTCTTCATTAAGTGATTTAACCTTTGGGGAATATTTAATTGTAATTGAAAATCCTGAAATGTGGAAGTTGTTAAAACTGCCATTTGACAAAACTGATTTTACGAAAAATTTACATTGCATTAGAGAAATCAGAAATGGAGTAATGCATTTTCATCCAGACAAGATATCAAAAGAACAATTAGAATTACTAAGAAGGACTTCAACTTTTTTATATGATTTTATATCAACAAGATAAAAAAAAGAAACTCTAACATAGGTATAAGACATGGCTGGGTTTGTGCGGATTCGACAGGTCGAATCTCATCACTGTTTGGGAAAATGATATTTTAAAAAGTGATAGATATTGTAAAGATAGTACTGAAAAAATATTAATACAATAAAACTCTGCCTCACCAAATTAATAATTTGGTATTTATAGAATAAAAATAAATAATTATGAAAATAAAAGCAAACTCAAAAAATCCTCAAAAATTGGTTAATGCTATTAATAAAGCTATTAAAGATGACAATTTAAAAACTTGGCGTATAGTACATAATGATAAAAAAGAAGTTTTGTATTCACATATACCAGAGCAATGGGATGAAAAATCAATGCTTAAGCCATTTGTTTACGATGATTATGTGTCATTTGTAGTAAAATGGTGGAAAAAGAACGAAGAACCAGCTGAAGAGATTCAAGGATATATTTTAGGGCGATTTGTAGAAGTATTAATGGTTCACTTTAAAGATTATTTTAATTTTTTGGAGATTAGCAAGGATTAATACTAAGTTATAAATAATACAAAGCAAGCACTTCATGACACCTTTATACCATTCGAGGGATTTAAGTTAAATCAAGGCAGTCGCTTTTCCGAATCACCGCCAAGTTTTATACTTTGGCTTTAGTAAAATGAGAAAATAAAAAAAAATAAAAAAATTTGGTATCGCAGCTAATACGACCGTGGTTTCGGGACTACTGTCCCGCACGGTACATAGCTGCGACCGTACACAGGCAAAACAAGTCGAAATAACAATGAAAAACATCTTAATTGCAATAGTTTATTTAATAATTCAAAGTTGTAATATGATTAAATTATCAATTAGTGAGAAAAGAAGTCCGCTTCATATGACAGTCGAACTTGAAAACAATGTTATTTTAAAAACTTGGGGGGGCAATAAGAATTAGTAAATCTGGTTTTATTCCGTCAAGTTTTCAGCTAAAAACAGACAGCTTGGTTGTATACATTGATCCCGTTGAAGTGGGCACAAATGCTGATAAAGCTGACTATATCCTGATAACCTACAGTCATCCTGAACACCTTTCAATGAATGATATTACCAAGCTTAAAAAGTTAGACACAAAGATTAAATGTTCCAAAGGAGCCTTAAAAACACTAAAAAAAACAGGAACAGAAATAATAGTTGCAAAACCAAACGACACATTATCGTTCAATGATTTTCAAATAGAGGCTGTACCTGCTTACAATACAAAAAGCTTATTCCTTTGACTAAAAGCTCACCCGAAGAGGAAAGAAAATACTGGCTTTACTTTAACAGTAAACCACTCACTTAATATTTATCATACAGGAGATACAGATTACATCCCCGAAATAGATAAAATATCAGACATTTATTTAACTTTGATAGCAATCGGTGGAGATAATCTGACATTGAATGAAGATGAAGCCGCTCAAATAATCAACAAATAAAACCTCGAATAGTAATCCCAGTGCATTACGAGATTAAAAACACACAGAAACTTGAAAGGCTTAGGTAATTAATTGACAAAAGTATTGATGTAATAAAATTATAATGAAAGCCAGTGCACAACATTTTGCATATTTCAGGGCGGTCGAAAGTGCTTATTTTAAGGTTTGTTGTCTGCCCTGGCGGTCTCCCAGTCTAACAGGAAAGTACCATCGCCCTGAAAATATACAATTTATCGTTGGCAAACAGGCTAACAGATAGCAACTCAACAAACAATTGCTAAAGCTTCATAACAATATAAAATAAATTACGTATAACAAAATCAAAGTATCATTCTTAAAACTTTAAAATATACTTATTTATGAAATATAATGGATTCTTAATTGTTATTCTTACGATACTGTTTACCCAAGCCCAGGCTCAAGGATTAGTTATGCAAAGTAAGCATAATATACAACCATCAACTAATTTCACAATAGGTTGTGGTAGCTACGATTTCATGAAGTACTTAGATAGTAAGAAATCTGGGTATTTAGACTTATCAAACCAATCAATGCAATATATTGAAAATCTTTTGTCTATTCAAAATATTACAAAAACAACTGATAGCATAAATGTCATTCCCGTAGTATTTCACATAGTTTATAACAATAGTGATGAAAATATTCCAGACTCAGTAATTCATAATCAAATTGAAGTTTTAAACGATTGTTATAGGCGAACAAATACTGACACAACAAACACCAGAACTTTATTTCAAAACATTGTCAGTGATACTAAAATAGAGTTTGCACTTGCAGAAACTGATCCATTTGGAAATCCAACAACAGGAATAACGAGAACATATTCAGATGTTGAGTTTTTCGGTGGCATTTTGCCTTATTCATCTGGTCAAGATCAAGAAATCACTGATTGGGTTAATGATAGTTTATTCTATAATCTATTCCGTATTACCCAAGATACTTCTGGAGGTATTAGTCCTTGGGATACTGAAAATTACTTAAATGTTTGGATAGGAGATTTAAGAATCTTAGAGCCTAACTTTGACAATTTTAAAGAATTAGTATATTTCGGATTATCAACACCTCCGATGGACCATCACAATTGGCCAGATTCATTATTAGATGTTGTTAACATATATGAGCAAGGGGTATTACTGCATTACATAAATATCGGCGCCAATAATCCAAATTCGTTTCCTTCACCGTATAATGTATACAATTGACTTGTGACAACTGGGAAAATGCTTGTGCATGAAATAGGACATTTTTTAGGTTTACGCCATACGTGGGGTGATGGGGATTGTAGCTTTGATGATTTTGTGTATGATACGCCTGGCAGTGATGCTGCAAGTCAGTACAACTGCAATAAAACTCGAAACACTTGCTTAGATGATATTTACGGAATAGACTTACCAGATATGGTTGAAAACTATATGGATTATTCTAGTGGGAATTGTCAAAACTCTTTCACGGTTGGTAAAGCAGCAGTAATGCAATATGTATTGCATTATTATCGTCCGAATCTATCAGATATGAAAGTAATTGAGAATTATGCAGACTATAAATTTAGTCAAAACATAGAGTTTTATCCTAATCCTACTACTGGAAAAATAACAATAACATCAAAATCAGATAATAATATAATTAAAATTAATGTGCGCGACATTACAGGTAAATTATTTAAAAGCATATATTCTATTGATAACAGCACAATTATACTTGACATTGTAGGTAGTAAAGGAGTCTATTTTATGGAGCTTTTATCTAATAATAGTAGAGCTATTTATAGAGTAGTGAAATTGTAAATGAATTAACAAGCGATATTAAAATAGGTATGACAGATGAAACATAGTTGTGAAAATGATATTGATGAACGTGTTAACGGTATATTGAAAGATGAATTATATTTTGACCAATGCTTCTTTAGCTTAAAAAATGCTATCAACATATATAATAAAAGATTTTACTTATCTTTGAAGTATAAAACCCCAAATATGGTGTTTAAATACAGAGCTTAATCATATGTTTAACCTGCAGTCATATTTCAGGACAAGACAATCCCTACGCTCTGCAGATCGATGGTGCGCAATATGAGAAAAACCCTTCGAACTATGAAAAATAGATTAATAATCTTTGGACTCTTGATTTCGTTTATGATGTCAAGTTGTATAGTTTATCATCCTATGACAACTGATATTCCGTTGATTAGCGAAAAAAACGATTTGAGAATTGATGCAGGAATTTCGCTTGTTCCTTCTGCTAATGCGACCGTTTCATACGGACTGACTGATAAGTTAGCAATTCAAGGATTTGGGAGTATTGGAGCAGATGATAGATATTATTTTCAAGCAGCGACTGGATTATACAAGAATAAAGAATACAGCAAGGTTTTTGAACTTTATGGTGGATTTGGCTATGGATACGGAAACGCCTACAAAGATGTGAATCCAGGAAATCTATTAGGTGATTATCAACTATATTTTGGACAAGCAAATTTCGGGAAGATTTCAAGTAATTCTTCAAACTTTGAGACTGGATTTGTAATAAAAGCTGGTTACCTTCATTCAAATCTAACAGACAGGAATTATTATGGCTGGACTTCGGAAACGGGACCATTTAAGACTTATCATGACGAAAGTATTTTGCTTGAGCCAGTTGGATTTATACGATTTGGAGGACATAGATTAAAAATTATTGTAAAACTTGGAGGAACTTTAATGTATAAATTTACGAATACAGACAGAAATTTACCTTATAGCTATTTGAATCTAGGAATTGGATTAAACTACAGATTCTGAGTGAAATACTGGGCACAACAAGCTGTCATAAAACATTGCGCAGATAGTGCTAAATCTAAACGACATAGCAATTAATCAACGGCTTCTTGGCTTGATAGGTTTGTGCTTTGTAATGCGCAACGTTTCATGCCGCAGACCGTTGCTCCGCAATCCTTACGATGCCTGCCGTAATCCGTCCCTCTGGGACTACGTACAACAGCCGCCTTTACCACATTTTGGATAGAAGATAAATTTCATTTATCTTTACCAAAACATCGCCAAGGCGAGCGAACAGTTAGCGGCAAGGTTATGACAACACCAATATACCAAAAATTTAGCTGATAATGAAAACGATTTTGATTATATTTATTCTTTTGATTTGTGGTAATTTATACTGTCAAAACAAGAAGGATATTATAAAAGGAAATGTTAATGATGTTTACGGAGAAAGTTTAATTGGAGTAAATGTAGTAATCGTTCACAATGATAAATATATCGGTGGGACAATCTCAGATAAAAATGGATATTATGAGATTTCTATTCCAGATTCTTTAGTTGAATTTAAATTAGAATTTTCACTTATTGGATTAAAGAAAAAAGAAATATTTATTACTAGAGAAAACAAGAAAAATGAGAAAACTAAGAAACATTAAGATATCAATATATTCATTAGTGTATTCTATTTTATTCAGCCTTACTGATAGAATTAGAATTCCTTTTCTTGTAAAACTCAAAATAATAGTTGGTATTGGACTTCTAAGTAATAAAACATTACATGCACAAAAGGTTGATTTCCCAAATGATTCAAGTAAAATTTACACACTGACTATTGATGTTGAAATGGAAGAGGATTTAGTAACTATGTGTTATGAAGTAGTTATTGTTGATAATGATAATTGGGAAAAAAACCCAAGATTTAAAGGAGGTCAGATTGCTCTAAATAAGTTTGTACGTGAAAACATTATATATCCAGAATCTGCTTTAGAGAATAAAATATCTGGAAATGTTGCTATAAACTTAACAATAGATGAGGATGGGAATATTATGGAATCAAGTATTCTTAAAAGCAAAGGATACGGTTTAGATGAAGAAGCTTTAAGATTAGTTAGTTTAATGCCACCATTTAAACCTGGCCGCAAAAATTTTAAGAAGACAATTATGAATAAAACTATTGTAATTCACTTTAGGCTCCCGAAAGAATGAAAAGCCAGTTTTTTAATATAAACTTTGAGATTACCCATAGTTGCAATTTAAAATGCAAGTATTGTTATAATTCAACTATTCTAGGTAATTCAGATTCTTCTCGGTCAATTAATACAATTAAAAAATTGTATAGCAAAGCTAAAATTAAACAGCTTACAATTTCTGGTGGCGAACCTTTGCTTTCAGATTTATTAATTGAATGTATATTACATGCAAAAATAAATGGTTCAAAGGTTGCTGTAATAACGAATGCTACAATCAATAATGACAATAAATACAAGGAGTTAATAAATTTTGGAGTTGATTTTCAAATAACATTAAATTCAATAAATCAAAAAGTCTATGATTTCCTGTCAGGCAAAGAGGGATACCTTAAAAATGTATTAAAGAATATTAAATTAATTCTAGCAAATAATGGAAGAATTATACCAACAGTAATACTTACAAAATATAACCTATCAACCATACAGGACACATTTTTATTCCTTAAAGAGAATAATCTTAATACCATAATTGTCAATAGATATAACTTGAGTAATAATCCACATTATAAAGAGTTAACTTTAAACCACAATGAGTTACGAAAAGGATATAATATTATTGATAATCTTGCAGCAAAATATGGATTGATAATTACTTCAAATGTTTGTACTCCACATTGTATTATAAATCCAAGTGATTATTCAAACATTCACTTTGGACTGTGTCCAGATGATTCCAAAATGAAACCTCTTACAGTAGATTATAAAGGTAATTTTAGGTTATGCAATCATTCTATGATAAATTTAGGCAATATTTATAATGATTCATTTGAGGATATGTTGTATTCAGACTATTCATTAAGCTGGATTTCAAGTATTCCTGATTATTGTAATGATTGTGAAAAATATGATAAGTGTAAAGGTGGTTGTAAAGCAGCAGCAGAGCAAATTGAGGGAACAAAGGATAAGGTTGACCCAATTGTTAAATTGAATGAAACCCAGCCGCTAACATGCAATATAAAAAATTGGGGCTGAGTAGGTTACGTCAACTTTTGTTTCCAAATTAGCTTAGCTATCTGTGGATACAAACGCGTTCTAAAATTCCCAACTTTCCATATTGCAAAACCGTTGCTCCGCAAGCCCTACGCTCTGCGGAGCAACGGTTCGCTCACCTTACGGCGCCTGTTGTATGTAGTCTCAGAGGGACGGAGTACGGCAGGCGCCTTTACGTAATTTTGGATAAAAGATAAATTTCATTTATCTTTACCAAAACATCGCAAAGGTGAGCGAACCGTAATGGGCAATTCAACGCATAAGATTCTCCCCAATAGATGTGAATTAATTTATCTATTTATCCGAATCTTATTAAATTCTTTTGCTTACGAAAAAGGGCGAAAAAACATTAATAATTACATCATTTTATGAAAACAATAAAATATTATAATACAGCGACTTAACTTTACCATTAGTCAGAATTTAAAATAGACGCTAAAACAGATTTCAAATACCTAACTAACACATATAGTATGATTAAAAATCATAAAATATTAATAATTCTAATAATATTCTTCATATCATGTAAACAAAGCGATTATATAAGAATTACAGAAAATTATTTTAATGACTATGCAAAAAAGAAATATGAATATATTATACCATACCTTTCTGATAGCATTTCAATCGTTGATGGCGACTATAAAAAAACATATTCCTTAGAAGAGTTCCATCAATACTATCAATGGGATTCCGTATTTAATCCAGAAATAAAAATATTAGAAATATCTTCAAGTGAAAATAATGTTTTGTTAACTATATCAACTTATTCAAAACGTTTCGAATTCCTTGGTAACAATCCAATGATAACTAAACAAAAGGTTTTCTATAAAGAGAATAGAATTTATGAAATCGAAATATTAGAAAGTGTTAATGTTGACTGGAATGTGTGGGTTAATAAAAGGGATTCTCTTGTCGAGTGGATAAATGTTGAGCACCCAGATCTAGAAGGATTCATATACGATATGACCAAAACTGGTGGTGAAAAATATTTGAAAGCAATTAGCTTATTCGATAGTAGAGAACAGGAAGAATAAAAAACAGCCCGGCTGAAAAGCTTTGCAATTCCAAATGTTATTTCTTTGAAACTACCCAACAATAAATAATAAAATACGTAAAGAAAATTGAAGACCCTTATTAGAGATAAAAAAACTAAAAACATATATTATGAAACATGTAATAACACTACTATTTACAATGTCAACATTGTGTCTTTTTGCTCAAAATGACGCAAAATCACTTAATCAAGATACTCTCATTTCTAAAACAGATTTAAATAAATTTTATGTTTTCTTATCAGAGAATTATAATAATTATAAGACTATTGATATTGAGGACGTTGAGCACCTTTCAGAACTTGAGAAGGAATGTTCAAACATTTTATGGTTTATCCATTCTAATGCAGAGTACGTTGGACAAGAAATGGCAATTTATGATGCTTCCACATATTCATACACAACTTACGATATTGGTGGAACAAATTATCCTGAAATTTATAATGAAATTTATAAGATACACACGATTTCAAAAAAAATACAGAATGAGAAAAACGAAAAAAAACTTAAGAGACTTAATTTAAAGTTAATCTTAAAGCTAGATGAATATTTGAAAAAATATAGGCCAAAGTCTTTATAGCAATATTTATTTAGTTTGAAGTTTGACAATTTAGACTCAATTCAATTATCAGCAAAAAAATTCCAATGATAGTTCATTTTTTACTGAGACATAAAGTGTCCAGTAGGAACAACACCTATTTACCATTTGAGAAAGATCGTAACGTTTAGTCGTCTAACTTTCGTTCATCGTTAAATAAAAATGTGATTAGAATCTAGTGAGTTTGAATTTCTATTACAAGTGATATATTGCATCTACGTTCCTAGATAATAATATAACTAAAATTGCGTTAATTATACTAAGACCAAACTATATAAACTATGAAAAAGCTATTTTTATTTGCATTTGTAATATTTGTATCACCAATAACAAGTGTATTTGGGCAAAATACAGAATTGCAAAGTCAAAGTAAAGAACAGTTGATAGATTTGATAGATAACATTGTGTTAGAAATACAAAATGAAAGGTATACTTATCGCAAAATAATATGTGAAACAGATAACTTGATAAATAGTAAAATTCAAACTAGCAATATAAATCAATGTGTATTTAAAAAAGAAAAAGAAATTAAAATTGTACAGTTAAGGGACGAAAATAAAAATGAAACGACTAACTATTACATTAATAATGGAAAATTGATTTATGCAGAAACTAAAAACAATGACAAGACTATTGATAAGACATATTACCATCCTTCAATTAGCTATCTAGTTGCATATTATAAATGTGAAAAAGAAATAAGTTTTTCTAATGAGGAAAAAATGAAAATGGGAATTGCACTTCAGTAAAATATTGATATAATAGCCAAGGAATACAGACATAAATAATTCTGGTTTCAAAGTACCCACAATAGCATATTATATAACCATTTGAAACGGTAGTAATTTGCACAAAGGTTGTAGCCATGACTCTTAAGAAGTCTTCAAAATGAAGACTTTGCATAGTTCTAACGATTACACACATCTTGTTCTACTAAACTTAACAAAAAGTTTTATAATAAAAGGGACATAAAGTCCCTACAATATTGAATAGATAGTTAGCAAGTTTTAAGATAAAGTAAATTTATCATTAAGATGTTGCATATCCCGACCAACTTTTTTGTCTAGGAGTCTGGCATATATTTTTGTGACACTAATTGAAGAATGCCCAAGCATTTTGCTAACAGTTTCTATTGGGACATCATTATTAAGAGTAATAGTTGTGGCAAATGTGTGTCTTGCCAAGTGGCTTGAAAGCCTTTTTGTTATTCCGCAAATATCTGCAATCTCTTTTAGATATGCGTTCATCGATTGATTGGAAAGAACAGGTAATAACAAATTATTTTCAACACAATATGGATTGTTTTCATATTTCTCTATCAATTGTAAAGCAACTGGTAATAATGGAACACTGCATAAGCTGTTTGTTTTCTTACGATTTACTTTTAGCCATAATTTATTATTTGAATCTTTAAAAATATGTTGAGGTGTTAATCTTTTTAAATCTATATGTGCCAATCCGGTAAAACAAGAAAATAAAAAACAATCTTTAACTTGTTCTAATCGATTTATGGTAAATGTTTTATTTATAATAGCATGTAATTCATCTTCAGTTAGAAAACCTCTGTCAACCTTATGAAATTTTATTTTATAATTTGCAAATGGGTCTTTACCAATCCATCCATTTGAAAGAGCAATTCTAACAATCTTTCTAAGATCTTTGATATATCGCATTGCGGTATTGTGGGAACATTTTCTTTCAGTTTTGAGATAATATTCATAGTTGGTTAAAAATGTATGATTTACATCTTTTATATTTATATCATCACATTTGTACTTCAATTTTAGAAAAAGTTGTGTGTAAAACAGTGTTGTTTTGTATTTACTTATTGTATTGGGTGCAAAATCAATTCCTGAAAGCTTTTGAATATTCTCATTATGTTCTTTAAACATTTCAATAAGGTATTTTGCGTTTGTTGATTTTCCCTGAAATCTATTTTTTAATGTCAATGCAGTAATTGGAATGTTTTCCTCTCTCATATTTATCATGTGTTGACGCAACTGCACTCTAATGCTTTCAAAATACAAATTTAATGAACGAGCGTTTTTTGAATTACCACTTGCTTTTCCTTTAACAGAATCCCACAATTTTGGATTAATCCCTTGATTTAGTGCTAAATCTTTTCTAACTCCGTTAACTGTAATTCGCATATAAACAGGAGCTTCCCCATTTTTTAGCAATCTTGTTTTTCTAACATAAAACAATAAATTTAGTGTTGTTCTTTTTTCCATAATTCAAATTTTCTTTAATATTAAAATTAGTAATTATGGTTCAAAAAATAAAATGTAAAGAGCTGCAAATCAGCGAAAAGGAACCAAGTGTGGTGGCTTTTTATCAATTTATTTTATGCCACCCTTAGTACAACCTCTCTATTGCATTAAAAGTACTATTTGTGCACCAATTATTGTTAATGCAAATTTCTATCATCATGCAATATCAAGGCATTGCTTTCGATTGCGTTTTTAGCATATAGTCCTGAGCGTAGTCGAAGGGGTAGTCGAAGGGGTAGTCGAAGGGGTAGTCGAAGAGGGTAGTCAAAGGACCAAGGCGAAAACTCGCGCGCGAGTTACTCGCGTGAGCACAGTATTAATTTTTCTTTACATTTCTTTATCTGTATCTGGACAAATACTCATTACTCCTTCAACTAATTTAACCCTTCTGCAAAACAGCGCTATCCAGAGTACTGGTATCATAGAGAATAATGGCACAATTGACGTTTCAGGCATTTTAAAAATAAAAGACAATCTGATTAATAATAATATTTTTACATCAAGAAACAATTCCAAAATATTATTTAACGGGAGTAGCTCCCAGGACATACTAAGTTCTACCTGTCCTTTTACCTTTTATGATGCCGAAATAAATAATCCGTCCGGAATATATTTATCTAATGACATTACTATTAATAACTCATTCGTTTTTTCAGACGGTATTGTACACACACATAATTCCTCAACACCCGAAACATTAAATACTCTATATTTCAATACTGGAGCTTCAACTCCTTCAGAAACATCTACAAGCTATATAGTTGGTAAAGCATTAATGACTAGCCGTTATATAGGAACAAATTCAATCGACTTTTTAGGTTGCATGATAAGTAGCGGAACTGATGACATCGGCAATCTTACCATTACTAGAATCAATGGAACAGAAGGTATTATTACAAGTGGAAGTAACACTTCCATATCTGCATCTTGGATAATCGAAAGTGATTTTTCTCCTGATAATGGACGTAGTTTGCAATTCTCATGGCTCTCAGAATTTGATAATGCTAAAGACCCAGTCAGCGCTGTTATATGGAGTAGCGAATCTCCTTATTCCGTCTGGGAACAAATTGGTTCGACCCAAGATGTTTCATCTTCAGATCCTCGAACAATTAGTGTAAACACAACACATTTCAGCAAATGGACTATTTCAGATGAATCTTCACCATTACAGGTTACACTACTCGATTTTAACGGAATATACAAAAACGACAATGTGTTGCTTTCCTGGATAACTGCATCAGAGTTAAATACTGATTATTTTGAAGTTCAGAGATCTTATAATTCTATTGATTTTGATGTGGTTGGCATTGTTGACTCTAAAGGAAATTCAATAACAACTCAATTCTATTCTCTTACAGATTATTCTCCTGTTTTTCCTGCAAATAATTATCTGTATTACAGGCTTAGAAATGTTGATTATGATGGTGAATTCTATTTATCAAAGATTATCTCTGTTACTGACAATGAGTATTACAATATTGAAATATTCCCAAATCCTACAAATGATAAACTCTTCATTAAATTCAATGACAATTCATATGAAACTTTAAATATAAAAATATTCAACAATATAGGATTATTATATATGGACTTGAAAATTAATCCACACACTACTGGGGAGCAAATGATAGACTTGTCTCAGCTTAGTTCTGGATTGATATTCATTGTTATTGAAAATAATGGAACCATTTTAAAAACTCAACCAATAATAAAATTATAGTAAATGAAAAATCACAATTGTGTAACCAGGAGCTATTTACCTCACCGTTCCCGCGCGTTTCCAAACGCGTGGGTTTCCCTGAACGCGTGGGTTTCCGGCACTATATACAACATCGCTTTTCTAACGAATTAATAACATCGTCAAAAACAAAATGTTTATAAAAAAAATATTGCTCTTATTATTGGGTTGTGCATTTACATTAAATATTTTCACTAACCCGGTAAACCCGGTATTGGCATTAAAAATTGCTAAAAATTTCTACATACAGAAAGCCAAAGACAAAAGTTTGTCCGAAGTTTCATTTTCGCTTGCTTATATTGCTAAGTCGAATGAAATCGCAAATCAAAAAGAGACAATTAAGGAAACGGCTTTGCTATATATTTTTAATGTTGAGCAAAGCGATGGTTTTGTGATTATTTCGGCAGATGATAATATTACCCCCATTTTAGGTTATTCTCTTTCTGGCAGTTATTTTGACTCTAATTTGCCCCCCGCATTCATAAAACTAATCGAAAAATACAAAAAGGAAATAACTGATGTATTAATAAATGGCTATAAAGCCGATCTGTTTATTGAAAATGAATGGAAATCCTTAGAGGGCGGGTATCCTATTAATACTGACAAAGAAACAATGAGTGTATATCCTCTGCTTACGACAACTTGGTCACAATCACCTTATGTAAATGCCTTATGCCCTTACGACGTTGATGCTGGTTCTGCAAATTGATATCATTGTGTTGCCGGATGTCCGGCAACTGCCATGGCTCAAATTATGAAATTCTGGAACTATCCGACAACTGGCACAGGATTTCATTCATATAATCATGATCAATATGGGACATTATCCGCAAATTTTGCCGCTACAACATATGATTGGAGCTCAATGCCAAACAATATTAATGGTGCAAACACGGCTGTTGCAACAATAATGTATCATTGTGGAGTTGCTGTCGAAATGGGATATGGACCAACTTCAAGTGGGTCTTATGTTATTATTTCAGGATCTCCAACACCTGAACAATGTTCTGAATATGCATTTAAAACATATTTTGGCTATGATCCAACGACTCTACAAGGATTAAAACGGGATAATTATTCTGACTCTAACTGGATAAATATTTTAAAAACAGACTTAAATGCCAGAAGGCCAATTCAATATGCTGGTTTTGGTCAAGGTGGCCATACTTTTGTCTGTGATGGATATGATAATAATGATTATTTTCACATGAATTGGGGCTGGGGAGGATATTGTGACGGATTTTTCACCCTTGATGCTTTGAATCCGGGTACTGGCGGGACTGGTGCTGGTGCTGGGACATATAATGAAGGGCAGCAGGCTTTAATCGGTATTCAACCTGTTCCCGGAAGCGTTATATCAACAATCAACTTGTTCTCCTCAATATCAATTTCTCCAAACCCTGTAAACTTTGCTCAATCATTTACTGTAAACGTGGATGTGACAAATGCTGGCACCAATAATTTTAGTGGTGATTATTGTGCTGCCCTGTTTACAGCATCAGGCAACTTTATCGATTATATTCAAATTCTATCTGCAGGTAGTTCCCCTTTACAGCCGGGCTACCATTATACCAATGGGTTAACATTTTCAAATTCAGGCATTCTGACGGTACCTGATAATTATAAGGTGGGAATATTTTATCGGGATCCTAATGAAAATTGGACTCTAGCTGGGAACTCATCATATACAAATCCAATAAACGTCACCATTAATTCACCTGCAAACAATATTCAACTTTATTCGGCTATTGATCCGAGTACTTTTGTTCAAGGACAATCAGCATCCGTAAATTTTAATTTGATTAATGGCAGCACCACCACATATTATGGTTCTTATAGGGCAAATTTATATGATTTGGAGGGTAACTTTGTTCAAACAATTGGAACCATCAATGAAACAAATGGTTTGCCTGAAGGTTATATTTATTCTTCCCCTTTTATAACAGTTAGTACACCATCTGTTATCGCAACTCCTGGCACTTACATTTTAACAATTGAAGAATTACAAAATGGTTCTTCAAATTGGTATTTGGTTGGCGGCCAATATTATTCCAACCCCATTAATATTACGGTTGTTTCCCCCTCTTTATCTCCCGACATCTATGAAGATAATAATAATGAAGGTTCTGCATACAATTTACCATTATCTTTTTCAGGGGGAACAGCTACAAAAACAACAATAGGTTCAAATATTCATATAAATTCAGATTTAGACTACTATAAGATTATCCTGCCTGCAGGCTATAATTACTCAATCAACGCAAGAATTCACGACAGTTATAACAGTGGAAATGGTCAGACATATACTGCAGACGTTATGTTTTCTTATAAAAATAATTCTGGGTGGTCTGATAACTTTGATGACATTATGACTTCAAATATTAGTGTCATAAACGGGGGCACTGTTATTTTTAATGTAGCGCCATATTTTACAGGAGAAACTGGATCATACCTACTTGATATATCTGTAACCAGAAATGTCGGAATTAATGAAATTGAAGACATTTCAAATTCTATCTCACTTTTTCCAAACCCGGCAAATAACATTGTTAATATTGACATCAATAATTGTATTGAAAAAGTAAATACAATCAAAATATTTTACAATATTGGGAAAGAAATAAATAGCTATAGTTTATCAGAATTCTCAGGTACTATATATCCGTTATCAACTTCTGAATATTCAAATGGTTTGTATTTTATTGATATCATCAGTGATAAATTTGTGATTAATAAAAAGCTGATTATTCAAAAATAAAAACTTGTTGTTCGCTCTCTTTGTCGAAATACAAACGTATGGCTTTATAAACACACTCAAGCACAAAGTGGTACACGAAAGATAAATATCGCGCCTTTCCAAACCCATGAATTTTTAGTTCACATTCACCTATCCAATCTTCACAAATTTATTAGTTATGCAAGTATCTTTCACCTTTACTTTAAGGACATATGCTCCTATTGGCAATTCGTCTAATGGCATAATTATTTTAATCTGTTTCTGGAGTAAATTAAATGTTTCTTTGTGAATTATTTCTTCATTCGTGCTTAAAATAGCAATTTCGAATGTATTTGCTTCACAATTTGCACAGATAATATTAATATGATCTGTAACTTGCTTGGGATAAATCTCAGGTTTTATTTTTATTTTATCCTCAATCTCCTCTTTTAATCCTTTTTCAATTAACAATCCTGATATAGATAAAGCTCCAGAACCTAAAATCTTTGATTTGGTAATGCTATCCAAATTGTCTAAGTCAATTTTAATTTCTCCATTTATTTGTATCTCATTTAAATTATTCTTAATTGTAATATCCCCATTAATAATCAAAACAACACCATCTTCAGCCATAACTATAAATTATTACTCACAACCACATTTCATTCATTCTCATAGTATCCCGTTGAGTATATAATATACACGCACAACTCACACTGGTTCCTAACCTTATTCTAAAATCCTAATACTGGCAAATTCTATAACATTATCAATTCCAGTCTGTGATGCATCTTCATCGAGTATCACAGTATAATCAGGAGGCACTCCACTTTCATAATTTCCACCATCAACAGCTATTGTCCTGGTAATCGAAAACCTGTATGTCCATCCGTTTGGAAGCTGACCACCATTCGGTAATCCCAGACCTCCTCCTGTTGTATCACCAACTAAAAACACATTGTCGTATGCATAAGTGCAGACAGAAAAAAAGGAAGAAGCACTGTACGAGCCTCTGTCTGTTAATATAGCAATCTTACCATCATATGTTTCACCGTCTCTTGGAGTCGAATAAACTTCTGACAATGTGCTAAAATCCTCCGCATCGGGTCCAGTTTTTATTTGAGTAGAATAAAGTAAACGACTATCATTGCTAAACAATGATAATAAATAAAACACATTAGTAACATAACCACCACCGTTTTGCCTAATGTCTATAATCAGTCCTTTTGTATCCTTATAACGATTTAACAAATAATCTATTTCTTCTTCTGTTATTTCAGAATAATAAAAAGACGAAATTTGAATATATCCTATCTGATTGCCCTTAATAAAGTTGTGCTCAAAGCAACAAGTAATATAATAATTTGTTCCAAGGTAAAATTCCTTTACTATGCGTTCATCAATATTTACTGGACCAAGCAAACTAATATCATATCTTGAGATATTAAATTCTGAAAACAAATTCACATGTCCATCACGTAATTCATTTAACATTTGACCTAGTACTAGGAACAAACTATCTTCTGGTATATCTTCATAAATTTTCGCGCTATAAATTTCATAAATACTATCCCAGTTAACATTTTTATATTGTAAAAATGCGTATTTCCCATCTACTTCATTCCAAAGAAAATCGAAATTGTTTTTAGGATTATTATCAGTCTCTTCTTCAAAAACCATTTTTTCACAACTTACTAAAAATGCCAAATTCAAAAGCATTATTATTATTGTTGTTAACACCCTAATATGTTTAATTATTTGCTTCATCATTTGTTTTACTAATTTAATTTAAAACTAAGTCCAAGCATTATTGAATGCTGTGAAAAATTTAAGCTGTTAATTTCGTTCTTGCCAGAACTGAAAGCCATCCAATTATAATTGATTTTTATTCCGTTCCCGTTCTTTAAAAGTCTTGTTAACGAGATATCTGTGTCCAAACCTGTCAGGAATTTCCCAACTAATTCATATCCTGGAAAAAGGATTTCAATATTGGCAGTTGAGTTGCCTGGATTAGTATAACCCTGCCTATAGATCAATGTATATAATGGAATCCCAACTTTAAAAGCAAACAAATAGTTTTTTTCTTTACGATCGAATTTAATTAGCCCTAAAAACTTTTTTGTTTTTTGAGGTCTGTTTAGCTTTTTAAACAATGTGTACGTTAAAGCAATATTGCTTAAATTATCAAAAGAAAGTGCTGCATTAGAAAAGCTTTCATTTACTCGCATATCTGCAAAGTTGGATACAGACATCCCTACATAATCACTAATTCCTTCCAAACTATAGAAGCCAGAATACCAAGCATATTCAAATTTTAAATTTATAGCATTTATTGTATTATTATAAAATTGGTCATTAATTATTTTAAATTGCATCCCATTTAAACTACTAAAATCAACATCGAAAAATCTTTTTTCTGTGATCTTATTATATCTCGCCTCAAATACAGGAATTATGTTACTATAATAAAGAGGCGAAACCCCTAGGTCACGCATTACTCCTAAACATAAACCACCAGACAAATCAATGCTTTTTTTATCAAAATGTAAAGATGCATTTTCCTGACTAAATGAAACAATTTATAATAAAATAATTGCTACTAGAATTATTAACTTTTTCATACCTTCTTCTTTATTCCTTCACTTTTTTTTTCGTTTTCTTGGCTTTCATCTGACTATATTCCTGTATCAACCCAGATTCAATATAATTTTTCACAAATTGATATGTTGCTAAATTTACTTCATTCTTACATCCTGGAATTGAACATTCAAAGCATCGAATTAAATAATGACTTTGCCGTTTTATCATTCGCAATGGAGGATTCCCATGCTTCATACAATATGGAGTTAAATCTCCTATAAAATGCTTATCATTATAATCAAAAAGAACATGCCATTTAAATAACACACCTAATTCTGCATTATATTCACAATTCCTCTCCTTTAATTTCTTTTGATCTTTCGTGTAATATGATTGTTGCCGAATGTAAGCCGATTTTATTATCAGATATCCTGCAAGGAATAATAAAATAAATACAAATATATCAACCACTGTTAATGTAACAGGATAGCTAAGAAAGGATAAAAAGTCAATCTCAGTCCAGTCTATTCGAGAACCTATGAATTTATCAAACAAATACAACCCTAACCCAGACAGTAAGAAATTTATTAGCCATGAAATACTTTCTTTCTTTTGATTCATATTAATCAATGGTCTTGATTCTTAATTACACTTAATTTGACTAATAACTACTCTTACTCTTTAGAACTTTATTTGGAATGTCGATTCCAATTACAATTTCATGGCATCCATGTGTATAATTCTTAAGTGTACTGAAAGAAAAACCAACAGAATAACCAAAATAATATTTCTGATATTTTATCCCCAACATTGTTACAAATGAGTCATCCGAACGATAACTTAATCCAAGCCAATAGTTTTTTTTGTAAAAAGCCTTTAAATTGATATCCGGTTCAAAAGGAGATTCTGCTACCACTTTTAGCAGAATTGAAGCTTGGAGATAAAAATTGGCATTTAGTTCAAACTTATATCCACCATACAAATAATATTGACGCGATAGTGTTATTGCCCCGTCTGTCTGATTTTCAAAACCAATCGAGTTCTGAAGTATTTGAAGTATAGATAACCCTGCAAAGTATTTCTCAGAATACAAATAAGCTCCAATATTTGCGTCAGGAACCAATCTGCTTTCCACTCCACCTGTCAAAACATTATCGTTTTCCTCAATCGAAATAAGATCTCTCTCGTCAAATTGAAACTGAAACAAAGCGAATCCAACACCAAGACCAAGTTTAACATTTTGATTGATTTTCAGATGATATGCATATGTTGCTTGGACACCAGTACTACTTATTGGCCCAAATTTATCTTTAAAAATATATCCGCCAACACCCATTTCAGGATTAAGCAAACTATGTGCACTGATTATTTGTGTTGAAGGAGCTCCTTTCACACCAGTCCATTGTTGACGAGCTTGCAGTCTTATTGGAATTGCATTTAAACTCCCGGTTATGCCAGGATTTATTAAATACTCATTCATCATATATTGACTATATAATGGCGTCTGTTGGCAAACAACATACTGCTGTGCAACAATCAACAAAACAAGACATGTAAATATTTTTTTCATATTTTTCGTTTTTAAACTTTTTTAACTCTTGATGCTACCGCACGATTTCATCGTGTGGTGCCCACGTCCTCGCTACCGCGCGTCTTTAGGTTCCTGAGCTTTCGGTCCCTGAGCTTTCGGTCCCTGAGCGAAGTCGAAGGGTCGAAGGGCCGAAGGACACCGCTACCGCGCGATTTCCCAGCTACCGCACGATTTCATCGTGTGGTACCGTGGTACCTTAATACTTTATCGACACAATCCCCTTAATAATTTCCGTATTATCTTTCAGGTCAACAGCAAAAATGTATGAACTCATTGGCAATTTTTTTCCGTTAAATTTGCCGTCCCATCTATCAGTATCATAACCAATCCCACTTCCCGAATACTCATAAACAAGTTCCACTGAGCGATTATATATAGCAATTTGCACATCTGTGTAACCACCTATTCCTTGCAATTCCCAATTATCATTCACTCCATCGTTATTGGGTGTAAATACTGTTGGTATTAGTAAGTCATTTTAACCACAGGCAATAACACCATCCAATACTGTATATGTTTTGGATTTAACACACCCCAAGCCGTCAGTAAGAGTAAGAGTATAATCTCCTGCAACAAGATTTGAACACAATGTATCTGTCTGTGCAGTATCTGTACTCCAAACTAATGAATAAGGAAACGTCCCTCCAACAATATTTATTAATATCTGTCCGTCATTATTCCCAGTACAGCTCACATCTGTTATTGTCTCTGAAAGAGATAATGAATCTGGCTCAGTAATAGTATATATCCCTGTTGCAAAGCAACCGCCTGCTTCCGATACTGTAACCTAATACGTGCCACTACTCAAGTTAAATATGCTGTCTGTACTCATACTATTTGACCAGCTTATAGTAAAAGGTCCGGTTCCCTCTGTAATATTTATTTTGATCCAGGCATTTTCATTGCCATAGCAATTTATATTCGAAAATGACGGGCTTCCGAGTTCTATATTATTCCCTGTATTGCCGACTACAACTGTTTCAGACATAGTACATCCGTTGGCATCGGTAACACTTATACCATACTCACCAGCTTCAATATTATTTACCCCCTGTGTAGTACTTCCATTAGACCATAAATATAAATATGGCGGTGTACCACCTGTTACAATCACACTTGCAGAACCATCACTTTCACCACAAGTAGCATCAAAGTGAATATGTGTTATTTCTATTTCATCTGGTTCGCTAACATAAGCAACAATAATATCTTCACAGCCTCCGCCATCTCTAGCAATTACATAATAAACTCCTGACATAAGACCTATAAAAGTATTGTTAGCACTAAAATTGTCTCCATTATCAATACTGTAACTCACTGCATTTTCTGAGTATATTATTAACTGTCCATCAGTATCACCATAACATGTAAGTTCTGAGACTTCCACAGAATCAATATAAAACCCAGTATTATTTTCAACTAAGACAATCGTATCGCTACCACATCCATTCGCATCTATAACATCTAACAAATATGCGCCAACACTTAATCCTCCGTATGTGTTATTTGATGAATAGTTCCCCCCCTGAAAACTGAATTCATAAGGAGCATTTCCTCCTACAGCCTCAACAACAATTTCTCCGTCATGAGGCTCCGTACAAGTTGTAACATCTGTTACCAAAATTGAATTAAAATAAGGATTGTCATATACTATAAGCGTTGTCTCAATAATGCTATCACACCCGCTTACACTCCCTTCATAAATAATATCATAATATACTCCAGGTTCAGTTTGGTATTCTCCTGCTAAATAAATACTTTCTCCTTCGCATATTTCTTCACTAACATAATTATATGCAGGAATACATGGAGAGTTTATTACCAAAACCCATGGCGAAAAAGTGCAAATATCAGCTATTGGGCCAACAGTTCCTACACCACTTATTACTCCAACATTTCCTAATCCAACTGGGTCATCCCAGAAGTTACCATTCCAGTGCTGTGCTTTTACAATACTCTGAGGGGTTTCTTTTGTATTTTCAACTCCCCTGTAAGAAAATGTAATATAAGCACTTACCGCTCCTGTTGAAACGATATCCCAGAACCTGTCAATTGCATAAACAATCGAGTCTGTTTCTTCTGCCATATTATTAACCCCGGCAACACTGCTCTGGTCAGGATGGGGTATATTTTGCTGGTTTGTTCCCCAGGTAGAAAAACTTAAGTCAACATTTCCGTTTTTCTTTGTAAACGAAAACGGGATATAATCATCTTCAAGCCCGAATGGCATTACATAAGTCCCGCTTGCAGTACATGTAATCCATTTTATATAATTGTACTGTTTTTCTGATATGATATACCCGGAATTTCGCTGTATCCCCGAGGTGTGTGCCTGATTTATTACCAGGTTTATACATGTATCTTTACGGCCTCCGTTCAAAACGATTTTAGCTCCATTGAGGACTAAAATATTATTCTGTGCTTTTGTCAAATGTGGTACAACCAATAAAACAATCAGAATTATTAATAATATGTAAGTAATTTTATTTTTCATAATATTATATCATTTTTTTGTTCCTAACATATTGTTAAGATACCCCTGATCAATAAATGCTTCCAGTTGCCTGCCATCTGCTAATTTAATTACAATTGATCCGGTATTATTGTTAATCAGGTAAATTGTCGGGGTTGCATAAACATAGAAATTCTTTGCGGCATTACCATCCCAAGATTTGAAATCACAATAATTTAACCAGGGATAATATTGAATAGCCTCTTTAAAATCTTTTTCATCTGTATCTAATGATACTGTTAATACCTGGATGCTATTTTCAACAAGTTTGTCGTTTAAAGCTAAAAGTTTGGGGAGTTCCTTCATACAGTGACCACACCACGAAGCCCAAAAGAACACCAGTGTATAATAGCTGTCTATTTCACTAAGTTTATTATACTTGTCAAGCGGATCATTAAAAACAATATCAGGAGAAGGATTTCCTTTTCTCATCACCCTGTATTGTTCCATTTGCCTGTTCAACTTGTCAGTGATCAAACAGTAATTTTCAGTATCTTCAAGGAAATACAAACTTAAATATTCGGCACATGGAAAAAGGCTCCTCTTCTCATACAATTTGAATAAATATCCAGCCATTTCATTGGTTTTTTCAGGATCGCCTTTAATCGTCTGAAAAATAAAGTCGGTTGCAGAATTTACAAGTGTATAAACAGAATCAAACTGTGGAGAATTAACACCTGCAGACTCGCACATAATCAAATAATTTTCCAGTAACCCGTTTAAAAGTCCACTGTGCCATATACGGTCATCACTAAAATCAATTTTTAAAAAATCGTTTATAAGTACGGGGATCTTTTCACCCGTCCCCTGTAGTGATCCTGGAATGGATTCAACATACCAACGGAGCGGAAGATAATATGAAATATACATGCTCTCTGGCAATTCAGCAATAAGTCCTTTTTCAACTTTTTCTATACTGTCTATCTCATGAATAATAAAATTTTCAGATTTATCATTCTCCCCTTCATACAATGGCTTTAACCAATATAGTCCAAATAATATCTTTTTGTTTTTTTGATGCTTGAGCATCAATTCATCAAATAAAACGTTCTCTTTACTTTGTATTCTTGGATTATAATAATCCTGTAAAGTTTTCATATTTATATCAACATTCTTTTCTCCAAGAACTACAAAAATATCCCCTGCATTTTCCAAGCTAACAATACCCATTCCTTTATAATTTTTAGGACTGATCAATGTTACCTTTCCTTCTTCATTCGTTATTCCACTGTCTGCAAGAGTTTTATTAAATCCATCAAACGTATAGAGATATATTTTTGTAGAAGCATTATATGCAAGATGTACATTAATCTGTTTCTGTGAATAACCAATCACACATGATAAGATAATCAATATAAAAAATATTGTCTGTTTCATAATTTACATAACTAATCTTTGATACACCTAATACTTGCTCCTGTTGTCCTTCCAGCAACGTAATAGCCACCGGAAAATTCACCACCATTAGTATTATCATATATAATTACGCCAGTACTACCAAAGCAAAGAATTTTTGCAAATGACGTTCCTGGAATAAAAGTGCTAGTCCAATAGCGACCATTTGTTCCAACATCATTTAAAGCGCCATCATATACGGCAAATCTTCTTCCAGCAGGGACAAACTTTCTTGGACAATTAAAAGCCCCTGTAGCATCTTGAGTAGGCCAGGTTAAATATTCTAGTTCCCATTCAAGAGCTGTGGTAACCCTGAAACCACTAGGACAAGGATTGTTTATACCATTAACTCCTTGCCAAAAATTATCGTTCCCTGGATTTCTCCAATTAATGAAACTGCCAGTACCACCATCGGATTCGGATATGAAATACGGATGTCCTGGATTGTTAAAAGGCGTTTGCAAATCTGTAACCTCACTATATCTATTCTGATGTCCATCTGCTCTCCGACCCCACTGATATAAATCCCCGTATGCAAGAGTGTCTTGCATAAAATATGCTTTATGACTTGCACCAAGATTCCTATCCATCCATATTCTCCCAGTATATAAATTCTGAACTTCCACTACTCCTGTATTAAAAGTAGCTGGCACCTCTCCATCAATACATCCAATGCAAATCCACCCGGTTCCATTATAAGCCTCAAAACATTGGGTTGTTGTGTTATAAATCATTAGAGATTCTGGTATTGGCGCTGTAATCGATAGTTTTTCTTCATCTGTTATACGTGGTATAAGCAGTCCCTTAGGGTTGGTTCCAGATACATCAATATCCAGCAATGCCTTCTCATTTGGTTCTGCACCGGTTACATTTATTCCTACATTTTGTGATACAGCGATTTGTTCAAGAAATAAAACAAAACATACAAGCATTATTAATTTTAAATAGATTTTCATAACATTTTTTTTAATTATTATTTTAGTCTTTTACACATCTTAACCCAGGTTTATAACCAGCAGGTAATACATAATATTCAATTACATTACTATTATAAAACAACCGTACTGCTTCATTCTCAACAGTTGTGAACCATGCCGCTCTTTGACCAAGAAATGAAAATGTAGTTGTACTACCTCCATAACCTGCTGGTAAACCAGTAAAGGAAAAATTATCGGTTCCGTTTCCACCGCTATCCCATCCAGATGTCGACTTAATTGCGATAGCTTCTACACTAGGAAATCCATTACTGGTTAAATAATTTTCTAATTCTGACCATTCAGACACACTTGGTACATGCCAACCATCAGGACAAATACCTTGAACACCACTTGGGTTGGCGTTTGTACTTGTGGCTCCATCCATTATTGTACTCCACGTATACAATCCACCATAAGTATTGCAATTTGCAGAATTATTATTATAACAATATCTGGTAATACTGTTTCCTTCAGGATCATGTGTTACATTTAAATTCGCTCCCATCCAACATTGATCTCCAATCTCTACTGTACTGTAATTATTCCCATCATAATCTGTTACAGATGTTAGTCCTCCACATGGTGGACATAAGCTTGTCGTTTCATTCAGACTAGTTGAACCAGATGGATTACAATAGTTATTATAAGCCCATACATACAGTGTATAGGCGGTTTCACAATCCAATGATGTTTGAGTATATGCAGTACTACTGCCATTATCTATAGCAGTACTGTATTCATCTACAGTATTATATTTGTACCCTGTTGCACCAGATACAGAGTTCCAGTTCCATTCTATTTGATATTCTCCGGGAACATGTGTTCCAGCAGTTGGATCACCAGGTTGTATAAAGATGCTTAACTCTGCTTCATTGGACGTAGCATACGGTTCGCATGATCCGGATACCACACATCGGTATTTATACCCGTCAATACCCGAATTTACATTTGTTAAATTTAGTGTTGATGTTGTAACATCCGAGTATATCCCGCCATCAGACAGATCAACCCAGGAACTTCCGACATTTTCCTGCCATTGGTAACTTAAGCCTGTCCCTGTTGCAATTACATTAAAATTGGCATTACCGTTTTCGCAACATTCTGTATTTACCGGGTGTGTTGTAATTAATGGATTACAATTACCCATACAATAAATATTTTCCCATCGGGCTTCAGGATTATTGTATAACTGTAAACAATTGTCAGTTGAGTTAAATATCAGCAGACTTTGTGCGGGTGTGCTTATTGCATCGCGCTGTGCTGTTGTCATTCGGGGAATCAATATTCCTTGAGTTTCACTGCTTACATCCAGTATAGCCGATGGATCAGGTTCTGTTCCCGTCATATTTATTGAAACCCCTTGTGCAAACATACCATTGCACCCTAAGAGTATTAAAAATAATAATTCAGCAATTTTTAATGTTTTCATAAAATCATATTTTCATTATTTATAGTTTTTCTTTTCAAAAAAAGGAACTCGTTGTCCGAAAACACAATCCTATTGTTATTAATCATAATTTCCGTTTGAGTAATGACTTGTACTGAATTGCCACTTTTGAGTCTCGGATATTTAGAATTGTGTAACCCCGAACAACTCGTTCCTATATTGTATAATTCTATATGTCTAATTGTGTCACAATTAAATAAAGGCAAAGCAATTCCGCATTTAAAATTATAAGCAATATTTCCTTTGTTATTAATGCCTATGAAAAAACTATTACTATAAATTTTCTGGGATTTACGTTTATGCGAACTGCTTATACCTTTATTATTTATTGTAGAACTAACTAAATATTTTTGTAAGTGAAAAATTAGAAACGACACACAATCCCTGGAATCTAAGATAGAGAGGATTGTTTGATGTTTACGAAGGCCTATTTTAAAATAGTTGCAAACACGAGCATTGAGATATTGATTCCCAGGTAATTGTATATCAAAGTTTCTAAAATGTTTATACAACTTGAGATTCTGGTCTGCTGGTTGTATGTTTCTTCCATTGCAATTTTTAATAAAAAGCGCTAGTGCCTTATAAAACGAATTATCGTTTGCATTCTTTATTTTTTTCTTGTTAAAGAATTTCTCTGAATATAGAGTATTGTTATTTTTAGGAGGACTGTATAAGACACCTGCGCATACATTTGTATTTATTTCAATTTCATTTTCTTTGTCAATTTTATTTTTACTAACACAAACAGCTATTCCATGCCAAAACACATCACCATAGAGACTAAAAGATAAGTAACAAATTGCTACAAAAAGTATTTTAAGAGTATTCGCCATTATAAATATTTTCTTTCTTTAATCTTTTACTTCTGTATTATTATCCTCTCTGTTTTTACCACTTCCCCTCCGCACTTAATTATCATCAAGCATACTCCTGATGTGCCCGCATGCACATCACAACTTATCACTCCACCCTTTTGATAATCAATCACTTCCTTTTCACTTATTAATTGTCCAGATGAATTATAAATGGACACCAAAAGTTCATTGTAATTTTCTGACATCTGTATATAGACATTCCCATTTGTAGGATTTGGATATAACAATATGTCTTTGTCGTTGCTACTAATTGTTGGGATAAGACAAACTATTTTACTTAATTCAAACTGGTTATCAAATTCAACTGACTTCAACCGATAGTACCTTATAGAATGTAAATTCGGGCTACTATCGAAAACAAAATAATCCCTGTCCTCATTATTACTCCCTATAGGTAGTAGTGTCCCCAAACAATGCCAGCTCTTTTCCCCATTATCAGGTTTGTCACTGTACTCAACCGCAAAATATTCTAAATTCGTTTCTGATGCTGTTACCCATTTAATGATTGCAGAACTATTATCTTGATCTAACCAATTTGCAGAAATTGAAACCAACTCAACAGGCAATGGAATTGATTCGCTCCCTAAGGTAAATTTTGAATATCGTGATGTATTTGCAATTGCCTCATTTTCTGTTAAAAAAATAGTTGTTGCAAGAGGTTCCCAGTACTCAACATCATGATACATTATTAATTCATCTTACAAATGAATGCTTGTCCCTTCTGTGAGTTCAATTTCAAAATAAAAGAATCTTATTTCAGAATCTACTTCATTTGTTGGAGAAATTTCAAAAGTTATACAGACACTAAAGTTTCCTGAAAACGAACCAGTACCTTGTTGTTCTTTATGCGTTCTGGAAATTGTTGTATAACCCATATTCTTTGAAGTAATTATTTCAAGACCGATATTCCCTGGGTTTATAGTAGTATTGTCAATAACTCTTGAAACACGAATTTGACCCGTATTACTTGTAATATCTGAAACCCTTATTCTGTTTATTTCACTTTCGCCAACTATTTGTCCTAAATCCCCTAAATCCAAAATAGAGTTCTCCAAAAACAGGGCACCATTAGACATGTAAAGATTGTTAATCACATCCGCATTCTGATTAAACAAAACACCATCCGCAGTATTGTTAATTCGAAGATTATAGAATTCAGTTTTATAGCTGCCTCCGATTTCTTGAGATCCAGAATTCCCATTAAAGCTAAACTCCCCAGTATTTTCTGTACTAACAATAAGACTTTCTGATTGATTGTTATAAAATCCTGCACCTATATTAATATTCCCATTATTATCAATGTTTGCTCCAGAATTGCCATATAATGAATTCGAAATATTTACCTTGGATACTTGTTTAATAAAAACTCCTGTACCAACATAAATGTTTTGCGCAATACACATATAGTTTAACAACAACAAGTTCATCAATAACAATAAAATGATTCTTGTATTAAGCTTAAAATATGTTTCTACGCAACTATTCATACATTCATTTTAAAATTCGCATCTGTAGTTTTGCAAAAAGCAAATAACATTACTTTACTATTGTAAAATTACGAGTTAATAAGACCCCGAACAATCGCAATCCCCAGCCATTTTTCATCCCCAAGAGTAGTGATATGGGGTTTCCCTGTCTGTTAATACTAATTTTTGCAATTTCTTAATCCCGTAGGTCTGAGGCTCCTGCCTCAGACTATATTATAATTTATGGCTCTTGCCATGCTCCTACACCATTCCCTCAATCCCCGCTCCCGCAAGTCTCTGACGCGTGGGACTATAGCTCAACACCTACCGCGCGTCTCTGGTACCTGAGCTTTCGGTCCCTGGCCTGTCGAAGGATCGAATGGGACGCGTGGCTCAAAAAAAAGTAATCCTAAATATTGCACGATATAAAATATTGTGTAGCTTAGCATAAAAATTAGCCGGCACTAAACTGTGGTTATTTTCAAAATTAGTAGTATAACAAAAAGAGAGGTGGAGTTATTCTATAGGTTTGTGGATAATTTTATATAAAACTAGAATTGTTGATAACAAATAAATATGGAAAATATATCCCAACTACACCCAAAATCCACACACCACCCGACCTGTTAACAGTTGATAATTTAACGGCAATTTTTAACATAATAACATTTTTTTAAACTACCTTCACAACCTATATAATTGTCAGTGAAAATTTACACTAATTGATGCCAAACGAAGTAAAACACATATTACAAAAAATAACTTCTAAAGCCGGTTGGCAGAACGGCTTAGTGACTAAACAATCACTAAATCAACAAACTAGTGACAAATTCTCTTTCCAATTCTACATTGCAAATAATGCTTTTAATGATGTCTCATTAAACTTAGATGCAATTTATTTTAATCACACCAACACTGTTATTTACATAAAGACTTTAAAAGATTATAATCCTGCTGAAATTATTGAACTTCAAAAAAGATTTTGGAATGAGTGCAGAACACCATTAACACTTATTATTACGCCTCAAGTCATTAAAATTTTAGACAATTATGCTAAACCTGCGTCCAATGCAACAAGAATAAAAGACATTGAATTAGATGAGTTTTCTACAACAGATGAAGGCCTTGAAAGGCTAGCCAATTTGCTAAAACAATCAAAACTAGATAGTGAACAAGTTTTAGGCTATACGCTTAAATTAAACACAGAGCAACGTGTAGATAAAAAACTGATAAGCCAATTAAGGGTATCACGAAAACAATTACACGATAAATACAAGTTAGATTTTAGCACTATTCATGATTTATTAGGAAGAAGTTTATTCACTTTGTATTTGGAGCAAAGGGATATCCTTACAAAGGAAGATATAAAATTAGAAACCAAAGTTTCTGATAGTTTTTTTGACCTACTTCAAAATTATCCAACTGAAACATATACCCTTTTCCGTTTTCTAAAAGAAAAATTTAACGGTGATTTATTCCCGATAACACCAAAGGAAGAAAATGCAGTTAATCAAAACTCTAAAATTCTAACACTCATTTATGAATGCTATACATATGAAACGGATTTAAGAACAGGACAAAAATCCTTATTTAATTTCTTTGATTTTAAACACATCCCTATAGAACTCATTAGTGCGATTTACGAAGAGTTTATGAGTGAAGAAGATGAAAAGAAAAATCTAATTATTGATAGGGCAGAAAGAGGCAAAAGAGAATTAGGGGCATATTACACACCTCAAATGTTAGTGGAATTTGTGTACAACGAAATGCTGCCAATGCCAAGCGAGAATGACCACAATTACAACATCAAAATTTTAGACCCTGCCTGTGGAAGTGGTATATTTTTGGTGGAAGGATTTAAGCGAATTATTGAACGATGGAAATTTTCACATAAACAATCAAAACTTAGTTAAGAAACATTGAAAGACCTTTTACTTAATAATATTCATGGAGTAGAAATTCACCCCGAAGCTATAAAGATTACTGCTTTTAGTTTATACCTAACTTTTTTGCACTACATGAACCCAAGGGATATTTTGCGTAAAGTCAAATTCAACCCTTTAGTTTATTGGACAAAAGAAAAAGGCGATACAGAACAGCAAGATGAGAAAAAGTTCGGATTAAACCTTTTACGAGCCAATACTTTTATCCGTGAAGGCAAAGCATTTAAAGAAGATCCAATTGAAAAAATTAATACCTTTTTTGACACTCAATTTAATATAGTAATTGGGAACCCACCTTGGAAAAGTGGACATGTTGATGATGAAATTAAAACTTGGGCTAAAGAGAAGCATTGGGACTTAAAAAGAGATGTCATCAAGGGCTTCTTAGCATATGCACCATCAATTGCCCCTCAAGCAACCATCGCTCTTATTGCATCTGCAAAAGTTCTTTTTAATACAAGTGGAACAGATGAGAAATTTCGTTTTCGGTTCTTTTCTGAAAATAAAGTAAGCGTTATTACAAATTTTTCTGTAGTAAGGCATGTATTATTTGAAAATGCAAAGCAAGCTGCTGCACTCATTATTTATTCTCCACGCAATAAAAAAGAAATAGAATCAACCGAATGCATTACTTACTGTGTTCCAAAAACATCTTCATCAATAAAATATCGTAACACCATTACAATTGACGCATCAGAAATAAAATTTTTACCAATTCAGGAAATATTAAAAACAAATTCCAAAATTTTTAAAATTGGAATGTATGGCAGCATTCGTGATTTGAAATTTATAAATAAACTCAATAGAATAAAATCTATATTTGAATTAACAACGGAAAAAGAAAGAGGAATAGGCTTAAAAACAAAAGGCCCAAAAGATTTTAAAAACAATGATAATCTTAAAAATCATATTTATATTCCATCAAATGCAATTCAGCCTTATTACATACCCCAAAGTAGCAGCTTTAAAACTTTGGAATACAATGAACTGAATAGATACAGATATAATAATCATGATATATTTAATTCACCCATAATTTTAATTAACGAGGGGAGTAAGAAATCTGACTTATGTATTACTTGTTTAGATTATAATTGCATCTACCCTAATTCAGTTTATGGCATTTCATTAAAAGGAAAAAATGCCGTTTATCACAAAGCTTTGACGCTTTGTCTAAATTCTTCAATAGCAAAATACTATTATATTGCTATTTCTTCTTCATGGGGAGTTGATAGAAATAGAGTGCAAAATAATGAGGCAATATCATTCCCCGCGATAACTGAAGCCTTCTCGGAAGAAACTATAAATAAATTATCTCTATGGTTTGATAAATTAAAACAAATTATTTCCGGAGAAACTAATTATACAAAAAGAAATCAAGATATTAAAGATATTAAATTAGATATAGATAAGCTTATTTATGAAGAACTTAAAATATCAAATTCCGAACAAATACTTATTGATAATATTCTTAATTATAGCAACGTAATAAAAAGTAATTATATTTCTGCTGGTGCTGAAAAACCTGTTATAGTAAACATTGACATCCAAAAATACAGTCAAATATTTTTAGAAGTCATAAACAAGCATTTCAAAGATTCCTCAATCCGCTTGAGAGCAGAGATATACACAAATTCAAGCTCTAAAGACGAATTAATTTGCGTGAAATTTATTTTTGAAAAAAGTAATTAAAATAAAAAAAGTATAGAAGAAACTGAAATAGAAATCTCAAAACTGTTACATGAAATAAACAAGCAGACATTTAAAAAGTATTCTGCCAGTATTTATTATAGAAGAATAATTAAATATGATTTGAAAAATGCATTTTATCTTATAAAACCCAATCAAAAACGTTTTTGGACAAAAGCATTAGCTCTAAATGATGCAGACAATTTGATTGTCGAAATTTTAAACCAAAGCAACAATTAATGGGATATATTTCAGAACAAAACAAATCTATTCACACAGGCACTTTAGACAATGATATTGTTCTTCTACTTTATCAAAATGTTAAGCAAGATTGTATTGAACTAATTGAGACTGGTTACAGAAATTATCTGATTGATACGGACAAAGTATTTTCAGAAGATGAAACAATAATTACAGCAGGTCTTTACGACCATATTGATAGGATAATTGACGAAGTTGACTTACCCTTTATAGTTATTCCGGAATTACACCAATATACTACTGAAATCAAAAAAGGCAAGGTAAATCCGAACAAAGCTAAGCGTTTTGATTTGCTATTTACTCACTTCCAATATAAACCACGATTCAAATTTGGTGTTGAAGCAAAGCTATTAGCTGAAACAGATACTTTATCCAAAAATGCAACTACTCTAATTAGAGAATATGTTGAGAATGCGGGGATGGGGAAATTTATCAATAAAATTTATGAAGAAGATGGATTTATGCTTGGTTACATTCTGAATGGAGAAACTAAGAAAATAGTTGTAAAAATAAACCTTAAAATTACTGATACATACACATACAACGAACGTTTGACCAAACACAAACATCAATATCTATCAATATATTCTTTAGACGGTAAACGAAAGGAACTAAACCATATTTTTTTAGTTCTTCCTAGTTCACTAAATTAACAGATATAACTGCTCCCGCATGCCCTGTTGGTCTGAGGCTCCTGCCTCAGACTATATTATAATCCATGGCTCTTGCCATGCTCCCACACCATTCCATCAATCAATAATAATATCATTATTGATTGACTTACTGTATTTCTACAATACTACAATTCATTATATTTAAAAAAGTAATCCTAAAATATTGCACGAATATAAAATATTGTATAGCTTAGCATAAAATTAACTGTAACTAAAGTATGACTATAATTTCAAAATCAGTAGCCTAAAAAACAGAAATTTAGGGTTATATTGTAGTTAGCGGCAACTTTGACAAACCACTTAAGAATGAAAAAGTAAATAAAACACGACACAAGAAATTAGAGAATTAAAAAAAAATATTGATAAGGTAAATCTTAAAATAAATCAAATGTTAGGTCCTAATCTAGACCAGCAAACTTCTATTGATTTATATTTTGATATTTCTGAACTACTTAAAAGGACACTTATAAATTATTGTATTGCTGAACTAAACGAGGACTCTTACAATGTTCTTATTACTGGAATTGAACTTGCAATTCGTAACCTTAAAGACAAAGACGAAAGGTTTAATACAAAATTCAATAAAAGAGAAATTATAAAAACTATTATTGAAGACTTCAAAAATGACACTTATATAATAATTGAACCAGAGGTTTCAAAATTTGTAAATCAAACTCATAATAAAGAATTAGACAAACATTTAGAAACATCTATAATTACATTTTTCAGAAATCGACTTGCAATCATCAAAGACATAAACGACAGAGAAGAAAGTTTACGAATAATTAATCTCAACTAAAAAATTATGATAACAATAAAAAACTATCCTTTGAGCGACTCCAATGGTGCAACTCAAAATGCTGAAACAGAACTAAACTCCCTAATAAGTAAAGGGTATAAAATTATTTCTTCAAGCACAGCTAAAATGACAGAGACAAATTCAACTGGAAAGAAATTTGACTTCATTCTATTGACAGTAATACTTGAAAATTAAAGCAACTCCGCTAACTCGTGTCTTCTGACGCGTGGGACTATAAGTCCCATGCCTTTATTCGTTTTCTTGCAAAAAATCAAGTCCACTTATCTTATTGATATCATAACTTTTCGGATATTTTGGAACTTGATAATGTTTCTTAATTTCAATATCCAATTCGTTTTCGAAGCCAATACCATTCTTATATTCTGCATCAAATAAATCTGACATACCTGCAAATGTTACAAATGTTTCTTCAGTTTGTGATTGCTCCTTGAACTCTTTCGGTGCATTTATAAAAAACCCACACAGTTCAAGCTCATCACTACATACTAATCGTTCATGAAAAGACTCTCTATACTTTAAATATTCTATAAAATCACTACTTGCCTTGCCTTTTTTTATTTTTCTCAATGCTAAGATGAAAGCTTCTAAATCATCAATGCATATTTACCAAGGGTACAATGCATCATCCTCTTTTGTTAATAAATCATCAAGATTGGTCTGAATACCACCATATTTGAATTGAGTAATAATTATTGAAAAATAATCTTTAACACTATTCGAATTAACTTCTATTAATTCTTTATGTGTCTTGTTATCAAAGATCTTGAAAGATTTGTTTTCTTCAATTTTATCTTCCATTCTTTTACATTGGTCATATCCGTATTGAATAGATTTTTTAAAATCAGATTTAATCTTATCAAATGCTTTGATTGGGTCACGCATAGGTGCACGAAATTGAGTGTCCTTTACCTCAATAATAAAATAGAAACCTTCAAAAATAACTAATAAATCTTGTTCAGAACGAGCTTCATCAAAGTAATACGATTGCAAAATCAGAGCTTCCTTTCCAAATAGTTTTCTGAAAAGTTTTGCTGCTTTTTTTTCAAGCATCATGTTCTTAAACTGAGTATATTTTTCTTTTTTTGTCTTAGATAATTCTGTATTAATTCTATTATAGAAGCTTTCTATAAGAAATTTGTACTGATGACATAAAAACTCCTCAGCATTAAGTTGAATTAATGGAGTGTCAAAAAATGGATTTTTATCTGCATAGTATACTATTTCTCCCTTTCTAGAATTTTCATTATAAGTTAAAAAGGCAATAAGTTTTGCCACTCTATTTTCTGATATCCCAATTCTTTTTATATCATTGATATTTTGAATAAAAACATAGCCCGGTCTTGATATATATTCCTTCATCATGGCAAGCTCAGGCTCATTTAACCAATCTTTATAGTCTTTTATGCCTCTTTCAATAAATTTTGACGTCAGCTTTGGCCACTCATCTTGATGAAGAAAGTAATAGTTACAATCATTTAATTTTTTATTTACAAGCCCTCTTATATGATTACAAAATTTAACTACATCATCTACTGAAAATCCAAACAAATCTATTAAATCTTCATTATAAGCTCCACAAATTGATTCAAACCGTTCTAACGTCTGTTAATCATATGATAATTGGGCACTCCCAAAATAATTCAAAAAGGTTTGTAAGGAAACCGAAACTTTGTCAAAATCAATACCGTTCTCTGTATTTTCATTAAAGAAACCAATATCACAAAAATAGGTCATCTCAATCTCGTTAAGTAACATAGTAATTTTCATCCATTCCTCTTTTGAAAGCCCTTCTTTATCTCCTCCTTTTTCAACAGAAAATAATAAATCAATTAAATAGACAAACTGCTTCATAGGAGACATTAGATATTTAAAAGCCTCTGATGTATTCCGTTGTTCTATATGAATCATCATTTGAATCAAGTATGGGATAAAAGATTCTTTGCGAAAATCCATTATTAGAGAACTAAGTTCATCAATAATTTCATTTTGAGTTCTACGACAATCTCGAACTTTCAAAATCGCCTCCCAACGTTTCCTAAATTCATCTATTACCCATGCATCTTTGTCATTACTCATACCATAAAGTTTTGTTGTGTATTAAATTCTGCACTACCTCGCGATTACATCGTGAGGTCCTTATCTATATTGGGTCTTCTATTTTATAATTTCCCAAAACACTTCTTTAAGATGTCCATTCGAACTTGATTTCACCTTTAATGCCGCTACCGCGCGTCTCTGACGCGTGGTACAATAACATACAATATCCCAATAGCATTCTTTAATTTTTATCAATTTTCTCAAATATTTGCATATAAAAAGACTCCCCTAATTTTACAGAAATTACCGGTTTCATTTTAATTATGTGATTAAGCTCTTCATTTGAAACTCTCATGTTTTGTGGTGGTCCAAATGAACTTTCTTTTTTATCAATATTTAAAATCACTAATTTCCCTCCAACTTTCAATAATCTGTTTACTTCTTTTTGGAAAACTTCAATTTGTTCATTGGAAAAAATATGGAATACTGTCGCAAGATAAATCAAATCAATTGAATTATCATTTACCTCAATTTTATCTTTCGTAATATCAGATAATAGAGGAATAATATTTGTTTCACTAATTTCTTTTTTCAGTTTATCAATAAGCTCTATCTGTATGTCAACAGCATAGACTTTTCCTTTTTCTCCAACTAATTTTGAGAATTCTTTTGACATATAACCATTCCCACATCCTATTTCAAGAATTGTTTGCCCTGTAGTAATGCGAAGTTCATCAAGAATGATTTCTTTATCTAAAAGTTCTTCTGAAGAACTACCTTTTCTCTTATTTTCTTTCATCTGTTTGTCTTTTAAACTTAAGATTTCTTCTTGAGATATGGCAATGTCCATAAGCATTTTTACATGACTTATTGGCATAACCCAAATTGATTTTGTATTTACATTTACCGAACATAAAACGCCAATGCATTCTCCTGTCTCACTTATAACAGGCGAACCGCTCAATCCAGCCCAATCTTCGTAATCATTAATTACATCGGGGGTATTTAATAAATAATAATCTCCCGAATTATCCATAAATTTAAGACCTTCTTTTAGAGTGTCCTCACTATGCAATATGATTCCTACTAATTTTGTTCTAATTTTACCATAAACAAAATACAATTTGTCTTTTGAAGGTTCTGCAAAAAGATCTGATGGAATTCGAAATTTAGGGTCGCCCGCATTTATGGTTAAACTTATAAAACGGACTTCATTAGTTAGAAATCTGTATTCAAAATGTTTTTCTTTCATAATACAGACTGTTACATCATGTAGTTTTAATGCTTCATGCGGCTTGTCCAAATCAAATTTTTCCATATAATAAAAACCCCCTAGAGGTGTTACAATTGTAGATAAGAAATTTGATTCCGGTTTTACATTATTGAATATTGAAACGACAAAGTCTGTACCTGTTCTTTCTTTACAATCGTAATCATCCGGGTGAACAACATGGTCCGCAGTTACAAAAAACACATTATTGTTATATTCCACGATAAAACCGCTTCCAAATACGATTGGATTCTCACAATTCTTATCAGATGGATGTGTTATCTGAGTTTGATATGAAGTTTTAACTAATGCTTCCCAAAGCGGAAGTGTTGTTTCATGCATGTCTTTATCATTCATAGTAATTAATATTAATAGGTTTATGTCATTCTTGCATGATTGCCAACTCCTTTGTCCTAAACTAAAAAAAAATTACCAATCCCGCGCATCTTTGACGCTTGAATCCGTCCTTAGTCTAGGTTAATCTATTAACCAAATTATACAATATTTTATACTTGTGCAATCTTAATGAGAATCTTTTGTTTTCAGCTAGCATCCCACGTAAGTAATCATAAAATCTGCTTATAGACTACCTACATGATTGTGTTTAGTTCATTCATTTTCAATGCTTTTTATTAAACTAAGCAATTCATCATGTATTTTTGAATTAGACGCAATCACTAAGTCTCCAGGTTTTGTAAACGGCTGATTATTTTGATTCGTCAATCTACCCCCGGCATTTTTAACAATTAGTTCTCCAGCTTTGATACCATATAAATCTGCATTTGGTAAGATGGCTGCTTCAAGTTCTCCATTTGCTACTAATGAAAGTTCAAGTGATGCACTTACAAAGACCCTTACTCCTCTACATCTTTTTGATAAATGCAGAAAAATCTTTGCAACATAATCCTTTAGATCATTTGAAAAATGATTTGTCGTAATTATTGAAACTATTGAATCATTCAAAGATGTTGTATTTGAAACTTTACACTTTATATTATTTTGATATGAAAAATCATTTTTTACTGAATAAAAAATTCTATTTAAGGCTGGTTGAGCAATTATACCAGCAATCAACTCTTTATTCTTTTCATAAGCTATAGATATTGCGTATAATGGTATGTTAGAAATATAATTAACAGTACCATCGATTGGGTCAATAATCCATCTGTCCGTAGACTCTGACTTTATTTCATCACCTTCTTCGCTCAGAAATGATGAATCTGGAAAACACTTCTTAATTGTGTCTTTAATTATTCTGTCCGAGGTTAAATCTGCTTTGGTGACCAAGTCATTTTTTAATTTATAATCGACAAATAAGTTGTCCTTTTGGAAATCATTTAGATATCTACTTGCTAATTTAATAGCTTCGAACATTGTTTCTTTAAAATTAATATTTTCCATACTTTTTAGATTTTGCACCAGAAGTTTCTTCAGCTATTATATGTATCATAATAATACACATAACAGATAAAATATCAAGGCATATAAGTATTATCTCATAATAATAAAACTCATTGCTTTTATGAATAAAGAAAAGTAAGATAGAGATAAGAGATGGAATAATAAAAATTGATATTCTTAATCTATCAATTAGTTTCGTTAACCATTTTGGGAATCTCTTGGTGTTCTTTTTATAATTTTCCCAATTAAAAACTTTGGGAGAGTTGCTAATTTTTATAAACACTTCTCTTAAATGATTGTGAATATAGTCTGCTAATCGAATAATTCTTATGCTTTTATCAAGATATAGCAATACTAATGTGAAGTAAAAAAATGGGAATATTAAATACAGTATTAAGAACTTATCATCAACAAATTTATTTACCGCTATTGACCCAATAAAGCCTGCAGAAAGCATAACCGTATAATTAACAAAATTATTTCGTTCAGTATGATATTGCTTAATTTCTTCTCTAAGCACATTATATTCAGCTATTATTGCATCTTTTGACAAATCTATGTCTTCTTTAGATTTACTCATTATCTATCTTTTGAATTAAAGAGTTAATTTCAATTTCCATTGCATGACAAATAGTTTTTTCAATAGCAAATTTTCCAAATTTCTTCTTATGCAATAATTGGTCTATGACTTCACAATGCATTAATAAGTCATTTTTACAACCATTGTTGTAAATGAAATAATGACAATCTTGAAACTTTTTTAAAAATGCTTGCATTTTGAAAGCTATGTCCACATAGTATCGATGATAATACTTTTCATTTTCATTTTTGTCAAAAAGGTATTTCCTTCTATTTTGTTCTGTTGTATAAATATAAATACAAAAATTCGATACTTTAATTTTATTAAGACAATGAGTTAGTTGTTGGGCTTCTTCAAGACTGTGTGATGTAAATACAGGTATTAATCCTTTATTTATAAAACATATTATGTTGGATTTATCAACTCCATATTTCGAATTATCAAAATCACTATATTTAACATGGATTAATTTATTTTTTGCTATTGATTCATCAAAAGTATTATCATTTACAAAATAGTAATCACAGCCATCAATTTCATAAATTCTTTGTTTACGGGTTGTCATTTTAGGAAACATTACGAATTTAGGTGAATAGTTTTTTAATCCTGCTTGAAGAGTTGATTTCCCTGAACCTGATGAGCCAATTATTGTAATACTTAACATCATTAATTAATTAATTTCCAGTAATGATAATCACATAGGAAATTATCAAGAATAATATTGCTTTCTTCAATTAGTTTTTTTCCCGTTTTAGTCTTCAGCTTATCCTTAAATATTTTATTAACCTCGATAGCATCATTGATACTATCATCCCAACTTTTGTTTCTCTGTTTTATATTACAAAAGATTTCACGAATGAATCCATACGTACCAAGAACTTCGATTGCATCAGCATCAAAAACTATTTTTGCCTCTATGGAATGAGATACCTTAATTAATGTTTGTCTACAATATTTTACTATTTCCAATAGTTTTATTATCAGTATTTTATCTAAATCTATGGAGTTTAAAAAAGATTCCAGTTGTTCTATATTGTCATGAAATTGATGAAGCCACCCACAAATTTCAACTAACTCAACATTTCCATTTTCGAATTTATTTATCTTAAGAGCTATTGAGACTACCCTTTATCCATGTTCAATATTATGTGCAAAATCAAGCTTTGAATAGAATTCTTTTGCAAAGGCTATTATTTGTTCTTTAATCTTTTGTTCAATCATGTCTCTTCTTTTTAAATTAAAACCAACTACCTCATCCCCAAACTATTAACAATCTTTTAATGATTTTCAATATATAACCACTCTTTTGTTCGAGTCAATTTCTTTGCCAAATTATACATTATTTTATACATATGCAATATTTGAGAAAAATATTTAATTTACGACTAGTAACCCTATCCGCTCACTCACTACGGCTGTATCTGTGTATCCCGCGCGTCTCCAGACGTGTGGTGCTAAAAATAAGGTAATCCTAAAATATGCTCCTCCACCCTCCGAAGGTTTTCAATGCTTGTGCGTGGCCTTCGGAGGGTTAAATAACAAACAACCTCAGTGGTACCACAAAGGTGTCCTAAACTTTCTGCCCCATGTACTTTCAGCTCCTGAGCGATGGCCACTGAGCCGGTCCCTGAGCATCGGTTCCTGAGCGAAGTCGAAGGATCGAAGGGTCGAAGCACGGTCCCTGAGCTTTCGGTCCCTGAGCGAAGTCGAAGTGTCGAAGGGTCACCTAATCAAACTTACCTTACCACTCAACTCATATCCAATCCCATCATAATCCAGAAATTTTACATACCAATAATACAACCCAATTGGACAATATTCATCTCCCTTGGTGCGATCTCCCTTACTACCGTCCCAAGCACCTTCTCCACAAGCCACACATTCCCCTGAATCGAAGTATTTATTTGTTGTAAAAACCGGAATTCCCCATCTGTCATAAATGATTAATGTGAAAAAATGTTGGTCAATCCCATGTCCACACAGTTTAAAACAATCATTAGAGCCATCGCCATTGGGAGTAAAGGCAGTTGGAGCCCATATTGTGTTTTCATCTTTGATAAATATTTCTCGTACTGCAGTATCTGTACAAGAATACTAATTTTCACAAACCAGCATAACATCATAATACCCAATTGCTGGAAATGTATGCACTGGATTACGGAAGTTTATTGTTGAATCTCCATCACCATAATACCAAAAATAAAACATTGCAGCATCTGAATGATTTAAAAATTTAATTCTTGGATTTAAAATACTTGCGATTAAAGGATCTGCTTCAAAATTAGAATATGGGCCTGGATAGATTTCAACATAATTCTCTTTTCTAATATTATTGGCACAGCCAAATTCGTCATGTATGGTCAACATTACATCATATAAGCCTGCGTATTCGTAAGCATGTATAGGATTTCTGATAAATGCAAAAATACTATCTCCAAAATCCCAAACATACTGGTAGTTTAAGGATGTGTCAAGTGATAAATAATGGACTTCGTGTCCTGGACATCCTTGTAAGATATCACCTTCAAAATCAACAAAAGGTTTGTCATAAACACTTATAAGTATAGAGTCACTTACTTGTTGGGTTTCACACATATCTTCCGCAGTAAATATTAAGTTTGTTGTCGAGTCGGGATAGACCATGTAAGGCGAAATCACGATTTCTCCTTCATTCGTGTTAACCTGATATGGCCCTCCATTTCCACCGCTAACATCAAATAATATTTCTGTCCCTCTTCCTCTGCAAATACTACTTATGCTATTAATAATATTAATTTCTAATGGAGGTAAAACATTAACTTGAACCCTATATCCATCTATAACACACCCGTTGCCATCAGTTAAACTAAGATAATAACTTGTTGTGGTCTCGGGACTAACACTAATATTGTGACCGTAATAATGACTATTATCGCTCCCTGTCCACGAAAAATAATATGGAGCACTACATCCCGTAGCTTGTGCAGTAACATTTGCTTCTCCCCCTAGACAAATAGTATAATTACTATTTAAAGACACTAATAATTCTTGTGGAGAATCTATTACTGCTGTACCTAATATTCGACAATTATTGTTATCTGTGACAGTAAGATAATACATACCTACTTGGCCTTCTAGAATATTCGAATCTTCTCCGTTTACCCAGGAATAGTTGTAAGGAGGCATCCCCCCAGAAACAATTGCTGTAGATGTTCCTGTGCTATATGAGCATGCCGCATCTTCTGTCTCTATTTCAAGTTGCAAGGCCGTCGGAGCTTCAATAAAAAACACGGTATCAGCAAAACAACCAATATTATCTGTTACAGTTAATGTGTATATCCCAGCACATAAATTTTCAAGTAATGGCGAATTACTGCTCCAACTATAACTAAATGGCTGTAACCCTCCTGTAACTTCCACAAAAGCCTCACCATTACAAGTTTCCTCACACTGCGCATCAATAACAGACAATCCTATTTGCATTTCTGGACTAACAATTACCTGACTATATGTATAATTGCTAACACACCCCTTGGCATCCTCCACATAAACTGTATAAAAAGTATTATAATCTGCTGTAATTTCAAAAACTGGCAACCCTTGTTCAAATCCAGTATTGTTCTCATCCCAATAATAAATATATGGCATAGTTCCACAACTTGCCTGTGAAGATATAACCACTGATTCATTTTCACAAGCTTCATGATTCCCGCTTGTAAAAACTTGCAATAAATTAGGTTGGTTAATATTAAACGTTTCACTTATACTGCAATTATTCGAGTCCACAACAGTAACAATATAGATACCTTCTCCTATAGCATTATGAATTGGCATATTATAGCCATCACTCCATATATATTGATAAGGAGAGCTCCCTCCTGATACACTTATTGAGGCATTCCCTGTAAAAGTTCCATAGCAATCTACATTATTAAAACTCGTGTCATATTCAATGGGTTCTGCTTGCATAATTGTAAACATATCCGAAAAAGTGCATAAGTTCTGATCTGTAACCGTAACACTATAATCTCCGGCACATAACCCATTAATCTCATTAGTGCTTGAATTCCACGAATATGAGTAGGGCAGAGTGCCGCCACTTACACTTATTTCTGCACTTCCTTGACAGGTCTGAAAACATGGATCATCAAATGATACAAGATTCCCACTAAGTGCTTCTGGAACAAAAATACTATGACTGTGTACAACAGACTCTGAGTCTTCCGTTACTGTCAGACTAATAATATAAGTGCCGGGTTCTTGAAAAGAAAGGATATATGGTCCGACTCCTGAACCACTAACTAGCTCTGCTAATCCAAAATCCCACTCAAGCTCGGTCAATCCCGGGATAATTGTCCCTGTATATAATACGCTTGAATTATCTCCAAAACATAATACTGGACTAAAACTAAAATCAGCTGTCGGAACATGATAAAAACTAATATCTATTTCATCTGAATTAACACAATTTGGAGCAAGACTTATTTCTGTCCAACTAAAAGTATAAATCCCATATTGATCAACACTAATAAATGTGACAGACTCTGTATCAGGATCAATATCTGCATTGCCTGGCCCATTTATAAAATTCCAATATCCATCATTTCCAGCTTCCATATCAGCATCAATACTTGTGGATAATCCTGCTATTTCAAAATCAGGTCCTAGATCCACAATTGGAGGCATAACCACTTCTATCTCTGTCGATAACACAATTGTATCGCATGGAAACACAATTTCAACAGAATAGTTGCTGGTAACGTCTGGACTTACTTGTATTTGATTTGTCCCAATTTCTCCAGTACTCCATTCAATACTCACATATTCTGGCAGACTAGTATTCAGCTCTAGGCTAATTTCTGCTGTGTCTCCAATACATATAGGGCTGTTATTTGTTATTTGAGGAGCAATTTCAAATGGATCAACTATTGTTATTACGTATTGCGTTGGAGTTGCTTCACAAGGACATCCATTAATATATTCAATTATTATCGTTTCATCTCCTTGTAGATAGCCCAAGTCAAAAGCATCAAAATACACAGTTATCGATTGCTCTCCTGCCGGAATTTCAAGGCTTTCAGGAATTAGAGAATAATCTTCCCCTGAACTGGCTGTACCACTAATTGTGAATTCAACTGGAACAGACATATTTATTGAACTTGAGTCTGTTCGACTAATTATTATATAATTAAGACACCCCCTCATAATATCAAGTGATGGATCCCATGCATTATATGATTCTACAGTATAGGCTGCCCCCGAAGAAAATGAATTTGCTTTTAAAAATACTGCCGAATCATAAACTCCATCTCCAACATCTCCAATTGCAAGTTTTAAATGATATGTTTCACAAGCTGTAAGCTGAGCTATAGCAGTAAATGTATTTAGTATTCCATCGTATTCTATATTTGGCCCATATGTATTATCATTGTAGTATCCTGGATAATCTACATCATTAACATTATTAATTGTAACGGGGATTGACGTTCCTGGTATAAGTGCAATATTTTCATTTACATATCCTTCAGGACCTCCTGAAATAAAGAATCCAAAAGCATCATTATACATAGTATTAGCATATTCAGGATATTCATCACTAGCAAATACATATTCAAATTCCATTACATCAGAAGCCGGAACAAAATCAAATTCAAGAACAGCAGCATCCTGAGTCCAACCCAAAGCAATTTCATCTAGCTGAGGGTCCCCATATTCCCACATATCTTCGCCTGTGCTTTCTGACAGATTAGGTCCTGACGCATCAGAAGCATAACCCGTACAAATTAGTACTCCATCCTCAAAATCAAGTCCTGGTATTCCGTTATAAAAGTATGCAATTGAATATAGCGAACCTGTATAAACAATATTTTCAGCTATTAGGCAACCAGAAATCAATACATCTTCTACTAATTCCTGAGGTGTATACATCACTGTACTTATACCTAATGATTTTGTACTTAACCCAGCCTCATGTTCTGTAATGCAAATTTTCACACTATCAGAATTGCTAATACCTTTTGTCCATATTTTTACTAGAATTTCTTCATTTGAACAGGAATCATTCGTTGTTAAGAATAACTTTGCATATGAATTTTTGTAAGTTTCAGACTTTAAAAATTTAAACTCACCATTTTCAATTATAAAGAATTCCATCCCCCACAACAGATTTCTATCAAATTCTATTTGAACTTCACTAATATCTTTTTTTGATGAATTAAATTGAAAAAAATATACATTATCAGGATCATATCTTGTGCTGACATGTAATGTGCTATCATTGCCGTTCCCATTTGACCGTAAAACAAAAGTTTCTAGCTCACAATCCATATTAACATCTATTTGTGTTGGATTCAAATAATCAGAACTTAATTCCTTTTGTGAAAAACAGATTGTAGTGTTAAAACACAAAATTAATGAGCAAAAAGAAACAAGACATTTTTTTGAATAGGTGCATTTAATCAACATAATAATATCATATATTAAATTATATGGTAAAGTTACATTGATGCCCAATAGTGGTCAATAGCAAGAAATGGGGAATCCCAATCCCTACACCTAGGGATGTTTTAAATTCAAAATTGCCTACACAATGGTTGCTGAGCTTCTGTCCCTGAGCGTAGTCGAAGGGTCGAAGTACGGTTGCTGAGCGGAGTCGAAGTACGGTTGCTGAGCGGAGTCGAAGCACGGTTGCTGAGCATTAGATCCCTGAGCTTTCGGTCCCTGAGCCTTCGGTCCCTGAGCTTGTCGAAGGGTCGAAGGGTCGAAGGGTCGAAGCACGGTTGCTGAGCGGAGTCGAAGCACTGCCCCCCAGCACTAGCACAAATTAAATTATCTTATTTTCCATAGCAAACTTTATCAATCCTACTATAGATTTAGAATTCGTTTTTACAAGTATATGTTTCCGATGTGAATCAACTGTATGCGGGCTAATAAAAAGCTTTTCTGCTATTTCTGCAGTTGTATACTCTTTACAAATTAGCTTCAATATCTCAATTTCCCTTTCGGTAAGATCCTTAACTTTTTCAATACGTTTTTTATCAGCTTTAAAATTTTTTAACATCGTATAGGTAAATTCATTACAATAATACACCCCTCCTGAAATTATTCTGGTTAAAGCTTCTATTAGGACTTGCTTCCCTGCGCTTTTTAAAATATAACCTTCAGCTTCAGACTCAAAAATATCAGCAATTATTTTTTCATCCTGATACTAAGTTACAACAAGTATTTTAACGCTTGGATGTTCTTTCTTTATTATTCTGGCAAGCTTTGTTCCCGATATCTGAGGTATGTGAATATCAAGAATAACTAGGTCTATTTGTAATTTCTCTATCATACTTTGAGCATCATAACCGTTGTTTGCTTCTCCTACAATGTTTACATCTGCAACTTTGCGTAAAACAAGTTTCACCCCGTCAATAAACATCTTATGATCATCAACAATTAGTACATTTGTTATTGTTCTTTCTTCCATTTTTATACACTTTTTATGGGAATAACAATTTTTATTTTACTTCCTCTGGTTTTTTTGGACAAAATTTCAATTTTAGCATTTAGCATGGCAACTCTGGAATAAATATTTTGCCATCCTATGCAATCTGACTTATCAATATTAGATGTATTTATTCCTATTCCATTATCAATTATTGTTAGTTCAACAGAGTTTTATTTATTCTCAAACCTAACATTAATCCTTGACGCATTTGCATGTTTAATAATATTGTTTAATATTTCCTGAATGATTTTATAAATTGCTATTTGTGACATTTCGTCAAAGCAATCTTCATCACAATCACTTAAAAGCACAGCATTCATTTTATGCGATGTACTTATCTTTGCCAAGAGGTCTTCAATTGCAACAAACACTCCTAATTCTCTTAATACTCCTGGCATCATGCTATGCGAAATCGTTCTTACATCCTGACTTGTTTCATCAATGATATCTAAAACAGTTTGTAAAATTGTTTTATCCTCTTTTGATGTAAATTCAATCACATCATTAAGCTCCATCAGGTTGAGTTTTGCTGTTGCAAGCATTACACCGATACTATCATGTAAGTCAGCTGCAATTCTTTTACGCTCCTGATCCTCAACTTCAATTACTTCAACAAAATGATTTTTTTGCATTTCAGCAATTGAGAGATTCTTTTTGTTTTTATACCTTAAATATAGTATCATGCTTGTCAAGAAAATAATGATAATGCTAATAATAAAAACATATTGCTGTACTTTCCTTTTTTCTTGTTCTTGTTCTATTTTAAGCTTCTGTATCTTACTTTCTTCATTTAGTTGAATAATCTCTTTCTGCTTCTTTTCATTCTGATATTTAGCTTCCATTTCACTAACAATGCGACGTGTTTCGATATTATAAAGGCTATCGGTTACGGCTTTGTATGATAAATGATAGTTAAATGCGTTCTCGAAATCTTTTAATTCAACATATGTAAGATATAACACTTCGTTGGCATCCCTCATATTTTCCCAATCCCCAATTCCCTTTGCCACATCAAGGGATTGCTTTGCATAAGAAATTGCCGAATCATTATTTTTGATCATCATATATGCATAAGCTAATCCACTTAAAGAATATGATACATCTCTCATTAAATTAATTGATTCAGCAATCTCCAAGGCTTTTCCATAATATTCTATTGCAAGATTATATTCTTTTTGATTATAATAAACATTTGCGATATTGTTTAAACAATGGTCCTCTTCCCTCTCATTTTCAATACTTTCATAAATTTTCAAAGCATCCATATAATTTATTAATGCTTCACTATAATTCTTTTGATCATTATAAATTGTTGCTATGTTTGCAATGCATAAAGCAATTGCATTACTATCACCAATTTCTTGATTAATTGCTAATGCTTCTGACATAAACCTTTCTGCTTCAACATGATTCAATTGCTTTTCATAAACAGAACCTATCCCAATTATACATGTAGACATCCTAGGTTTATCATTGATTGCTTCACACAGTTTTAACGCTTTTTTACTATATTCTATTGAAATTGCATATTTACCTTGATATAAATATGCAGCTGAGATATTCATTAAACTAATAGTCATACCAACAGTATCTCCTAGTTGTTTTGTTGGACCTAAAGATTTATTAAAATAATCTATCGCAGCATCATAATTTCAAAGGAATAATTCAACCACTCCTAGATTATTTAAACAGTTATTTATTCCTTCTACATTATTTAACCCAATATACAAATTCAAAGCCTCATTCAAATATTCTTTTGTTTGTACAAGATTTTCAGTATTCATCAAACACATCCCCAAATTTTGAAGACAATTTGCCTCTCCTAATTTATAATCAATAATTTTAGCTATTTTAACTCCTTGTTCACCAAATGATATTGCCTGATTAATATCACTATACATATATGCTAATATAAGTTGTGAACATGAGTTGACTGTATTCGTATCTTTCTCTACTTTGTTAACAATACTTTTCAAGCTATCAATATTTACCTGAGCATGTAAGATTAATCCCAAAACAAGCCCAAACAATAATAATATAGATTTTAATATTTTATACATCCTTTTACCATATTTGTTTAATCCCTTTATTTCAAAACCACTAATTCTCAGTTAGCAACTCTTCCTTAGATAAAAACGAAATAGCCACCACTTACAAATTTAGTCAATTTCTAAGTGCAAATTGAATTTATTTCTCATAATAACTATTGTTATTTCAAAAACAATAGTTTTTATATCCAAAACCCAACCAATAAAAATTCAACATAATAATGAGTTTATAAACCATGAAATTTAATCGTATTCAACAATGCTAAATTGCTAATTACCAAACAATTTTTCAATGGCTATCGGTGGCTATTATTGTGGCTATCAATAGCCATCCTTTCTGCTTTTCTTTAGCTGACACTAACCGTCACAAGTCTTTCACATCGCTAGCATTCAGCGTTTTAGCAACCCTTATCAATACTTTTTCCTTTAATCAACATTCTGATATAGATTTGCATTTATTGCTATTAACATATATCTTCGCTTAAAAAAAAAAATTATTATTTCAAAAACAGTTTACTTTTTCACAACTATTTAGTATTTTATTATATAACAATACACATATTTAATTAAATAAAACAACTATGGCAAAATTTATTTTTACTTACAATGCCCAATATGATGAACGTAACGGTCAGGAAATTCGGGAGGCTATTATAACTTTTTTGCACCAAAACGGAGCAAAACAAATTGAACAATGCTTAGAAACAACCTTTGTATTTATGTGTATCGGGAAAACAACTGAACAATGGTACAAATTAATCAAAGCTCAACTAGATGGTAATGGAAATGTCTTAGATAATGGGACTTACCTCCTTTCTAGGATTTTTTATACAGAACAAAACTCTTTTGAGGTAATACATAAATGTAATCCGGATCTACAAGACTTTGTGGATGTAACAATTGGAAACCTGGAACAATAAAAATTTTATCTATAGTCATATTTTTAAAAAGAAAAATCCTCTGTTACTTCATAATTATGTCATTGGGTAGCACAGGACTAATATAAAACAATTATTATTAATTAAATTTTAAACAAAATGGCACTAATTTCAAAATCAGATTTGTATTACAAATATTACTCATGGACAGCATCCTCAGGTGATGATCCTAAAATAACCGGAACTCCTGACAGCACGTTATTAAACCGAAATGAAGGCTACGAAATATTGTACTTCATTAATAAATTTGCCGAATTGCATAGTTTAAAAAACAAATCATCAGCCATTAGAATTTAAAAAATGATTCGCAACGATGTACCATCTAATATTCATAGTCAGCATAAAATTAAACTCTGGATTGAAGAAAATTGGTAAACAGGCTTTATTTCTAAAACTACCCAGCGTTTTACGGCGCTTGGTAGTTATATTTTTCTTTCTTTTCCAAATTGAATCCATTCATTCCTATTATATCTTTATTTAAGATTATCGGGTTAGCAAATCCTTCAATATTTTGAAATGTATTATCTGGGCAAATACAATACAATTTTGTATCGTTTAAAATCATTGGATTTTCTTTACATATGTTCATATCAGAACAAAACAGAAATTGCGTATTGTCTATAATTCAAATGTATCCTCGCTACCGCGTTTCCAAACGCGTGGCACCCCTAACTTAAACAACCAAATTTTGAATCAAGTCATCAAGTATCCCTTATCAAGACATCAAGGTCTAAATTACACAGCTACCGCGCGTTTCCAAACGCGTGGCACCCCAGCCATCAAGTATCCTTTATCAAGATATCAGCCTAAATCAAAGTCCTTTAATACTGTTTCTACACAATTTTTACACCCCAAGCTACCTTGCGTTTCCTATCGTGTCGGTTCGCACCTTCCGTTCCCCAAATAGGTTTCCCGACAAAATCAAAACCTATCTCACAATTAACATTTTTTTCGTTATTTTGCCTACCTTCGTCTCCAACATAATAAAGTAACTTCCTTGTGCGAATTCTGAAATATCAAAAACCCCAGTTCCTGCAATTTCAGCTTCCAATAATGTCTGCCCCACAAGATTAGTAATACTAATTTTCCCTAGAACTGTTGTACTTATAGTTAAACTGTTATTCGCAGGATTCGGATAAAAGGAAAACAGCTTATCCTGATTTACAATCTCTCTTTTGTTTGGCAAACTTATTTTCAACCACATTGTATTTGTAAAAGACCAGAAATCCATTTCTTCACATGCAAAAATCTCACTATTTGAATATGTTTTATGCGTTTTCATTGTTCCCCTTATTAGAATCCATTGATCAAGAAAACCACTTTCGTTACCACACATTTCAATTAACATATGTATCAAATTGTTCTGCCAATCATTTGTATTTAGTGGCAAAGACATTTCAAAATCTTCAGTAGCTGTTTTAACAAACAACTTTTTATCTACAACTTCCCCATATTCATCAGATGTTGCAGAATAAACATTGATTTTCGCATTCTCCAATGAACAAAACTCAATACATGTGTCAGTCCCAATAATTATTTCAGGATAATCATTCTCTCCATTGGTATCGATATCAAGACTAACAATAGGTCCACTCGAAATAATAATATTCCCATTTTTCAATGCTTTAAGTACATTCCCAGCATTATTTCCCATTCCATCTGGGCAATAAGCAAGTGAAGAAAATCTTCCTATTGCATTATTACTTACAAAACCGTAAATGCCTAACACATATTCAGTTGTAGAATAATTAAAAGACCCATGTGCATCACTCCCCGCTGATATAAATAATTTCCAGTTCTCTATCATATCATCTGCATTTTTGGCTTCCAGCCCTTTCCTCCAGACAAATTCCACAACCTCTAGGTTTTGCATAAACCGATTCATATATTGCTTGTCTTCACTTTCTGGATACTCATAGAATCCGTGTCCATTAGTATGAAAAACATCCCATGGGTCTTCTGGGACACCATCTGACTTTAAAATATCTGCCCAGTTTAAAATTTGTGCGCCAACAATATTTGATTTTATAAATTCATCTGATTCAGAAGACAATAAGTCTGAACTCATTGTTGTATCGTTACAGATCACAGACCCAAAATATGAATGAGAGACCCCATTTACTGGAAAATCACTTTGTCCTAAATTCCAAACATCTCCGTCTATCACAGAAGACAAAATATCTCCTTGTGCAAATGGATGAGCAGGATAAGCAAATGCATCATAAGCTAATAAAGAATCAACCATCATATCAACAGTAACAATTGTTTCGGTCGCATCTCCATAACCATCACCGAAATAAGGCAATTCAAGTGGGTTCTCATTAGATGGATAAACCAATACATGTACTTGATTATCGGCAGAATTCTTAACTGTAAGCTCAACACCATGTATAAATAAAAATGAAGTATCCTCAACATTTAAATCACTTATATAACTCCTTAATAAATCCCAATTAGCAATTTCATCCCCACTGCCATAATTGTCAAAATCACATGAATGGTCAGTAATTGCGATCCAGTTCAATCCGCAATACTTACCCATCAGTTTCGTTGCATCTAAAGGCAAACCTAATTCGGCATCATTTTGCGTAAACATGCCATGATAATGGACATCTCCACGCAACCAGTTATTAACTGATGGGTATTCATCTTCCTGTCGTAATACTCTCAGATACTTAATAAAATCTGAATCCCAGTCTAATTCACAATATACTTCTAAATCAAAAACATTATCATAACATTCAAGTTTCTCACCTGGTATCATCATTGTAAACCACCAAAAATCATGAGTTATATCAACAAATGTTGTTCCAAAAAATGAGTCCGAGTGTGAAGTAAAATCTATAGTATATTCACTACTCCTCAAAGGTAACGACTCATCAAAAGGCTGTATATCAAGATACTCATCATTATGTGACTTATGTACAAACAAAGAACAAAATTCCTCCTCTGTATAATCACCATAGAGAATTGTGTCTTGAAACACACTATCCGTTGCATTTTTTATTTTCACGACAACATTCATCAGCTCGTTATTACAACCAAAACAAGATGCTTCATGAACATATATATGTAATGGCATCGGATTTAGGATACCTAGAGAATCAAACTTTTGCATATGATATGGGGCATCTACGCATATCTCCGAGCCCCAGGTGTTTCCCTGCTTTAAATTATTCTGTGCATAACTCGCAGAACAAATCACAAATGTAATGAATAATAAAGACTTTCTCATATCTCAGTTCTTTATAACATTATTACTAATTTTTAAAAATCTCACCTATATTTCCTAATCTAATTCTATCAATTATTTGTAATTCAGAATTATTAACTATAAAATGAGTAAATCCAACAGTCTGAATATTAAAACAATTGAAACAAAAGTTTGCTTTGGCAAATGCAGATTAATCACACTAACTTTTTTTAAGATAAAAATACACCTTAAAATCATACAATAAAATCCCATAATTAAGCCAAATTACATCCATATTCTTAGTGATACAGCCACCACTGCAACACACTATTCCTGATCTTAGTTTCCTAGCCAAGTCATAGTATGAAGGTTCGAATGGCGAATGAGTGGATCCCAAACTATTGACGACTACCCTATGAAGGTTAAATTAACATTTTAGAGTGTTAGCAACAAACAACAACATTCTCAATCACAGTTTTTTTACACCTCTTTTACACAATTATTACACCCTCCAAACATTACAATGTATTTACAGATGTATGATTTGCATATTAGTCATTATTACCCAACGATAGTTTCTAGTCAACGCAAAAAAAACATTATTAAATATTAGTAGCACATTTAAACATTCTCAATTACTATCTTCTCTCACTACTTTTACACAATTCTTACACTCCCCACTTTTTACCGCACATTTTAGGTTCCGTAACATGTCTCTGAGATTAGATTCCTGAGCAGACCCGCAAGTTGTTCGGACAGTTGGGCAGATAGACTAAAGCGTGTTTTTCAAGACAACCTTCACTCCCGTACGTTTTCAAACGCGTGGTACCTCAAACTTTAACCACCAAATTTTGAATCAAGTCATCAAGTATCCATTATCAAGACATCTGTCTAAATTACACAGCTACCGCGCGTTTCCAAACGCGTGGCACTCCAGCCATCAAATATCCTTTATCAAGATATCAGCCTAAATCAAAGTCCTTTAACACTGTTTCTACACAATTCTTACACCCACCTTAACTATTATAAATAGATATTTGAGATAGCCTTTCTATTTTAGTGTTAGGTAACTATTTTCATCTTTCTTGACAGAATAACTTTTACTTATGTATCATACAACTTTCTATTTAATAAAAAAAAACATAACTTTAACTTGATAATCTCAATAAATATGGGAACAAATAAAAACATTATTTATACTTCTGTTATAACAATTGAAAAACTAATTCGATCTCTAATATTTTAACAAAAGCATTTATTATCGCATTTATTTTATCATATAAAGAAGTGAGCTTGATTGCACGGCTACCGCGCGTTTCCAAACGCGTGGTACCCCAAACTTAATTAACCAAATTTCAAATCAAGTCATCAAGTATCCTTTATCAAGATATCAGCCTAAATCAAAGTCCTTTAACACTGTTTCTACACCATTATTACACCCATTCAAACTTGATTTAAACATTTCTCTGCCTCCTCACAGTTCTACCTTGTGGCTCCCCCGACAATCTATAAAACTTGAAACTATTAGTGCTATTATAATCCCAAACTTAAATAAACATAAAACCTAAAAACCTCAATTACAATGTCATTATTCTGCTATTACACCCTTTTTACACCCTTAAACACAAGGCTCTCAAGAAATAACAATTTCTCCAGCTACCGCGCGTTTCCAAACACGTGATACCCCAAACCTAATTAACCAAATTTCAAATCAAGTCATCAAGTATCCTTTATCAAGATATCAGCCTAAATCAAAGTCCTTTAACACTGTTTTTACATAATTTTTACACACACTTCATTTTTATCCAAAATTTCCATCAGCAAACTTCCTGTTACCCCAAATTGCGGCACATATTACAAAAATTATTCACTTTTTTATTCTAGCTTGTCTGGATTAGGATATATGGACAGCAAAACGGAACCTTATACCCGATAAACTGATCAAATTTTATAAAGTGTCAATCAATTGTAAAAATATGACAATTTACATTAAAACACAAAATCGAATTGCATATATTTGCAACTAGATTTTATTAAATTTTCTAAATTTAAATTATACTTATGAATAATGCAGTATTTAGTTTTATAAAACCTCAGAATGAGCCGGTTCAACAGTACCTTAAAGGTAGCAAAGAACGGGAATTACTGATTACCGAACTTGAAAAATTGAGTTCAGGAACTATGGAAATACCATTAGTTATTGGAGGCAAGGAAATAACAACAGGGAAAACGGCAGAATTTGTAATGCCTCATGATCATAAAAAAGTTTTGGCTGTTTATCATCAGGCAACAGAAAAGGAAGTGCAAATGGCAATTTATGCTGCTCTCAAAGCGAAACCTCTGTGGGAAAACATATCTTGGCTTGAAAGATCATCTATAATGTTGAGAGTAGCCGAATTGATTTCTAAAAAGTATCGATATCTGCTTATTGCCGCTACTATGTTGGGGCAGGGGAAGAACATTCAACAGGCCGAAATTGACGCAGCTTGCGAAACTATATACTTCTTGAGATTTAATGTATTTTTCGCCTCTCAAATTTATCAAAATCAACCATCATCTGCAGAAAATCAGTTTAACAGATTGGAATACAGAGCTCTTGAAGGATTTGTTTTTACAGTTTCACCATTCAATTTCACAGCCATTGCTTCTAATTTGAATATGTCACCGATAGTTATGGCAAATACAACTGTTTGGAAACCTGCAACTATGGCTCTTTTGTCAAATTACATTCTTATGAATATTTTCAAAGAGGCCGGAATTCCAGACGGTGTAATTAATTTTGTTCCTGGATCAGGCAGTATGATCGGTAAAACTGTCCTTGCTCATAAAGATTTGGCAGGAATTCATTTTACAGGATCAAATAATACTTTCAATACATTATGGAAAGGCGTTGCAAATAACCTTCATAAATATGTTTCTTATCCTAAATTAGTTGGTGAAACCGGAGGAAAAGACTTTATATTTGTTCACAGCTCTGCAGTTCCAAGAGAAGTAGCAACTGCAATCATTACAGGTTCCTTTGAATATCAGGGACAGAAGTGTTCAGCTGCCTCACGAGCCTATATTCCTAAATCGCTTTGGCCAGAAATTAAAACTCATGTTGTTAAAATGCACAGCAAAATTAAAATGGGTCCCGTAAATTGTTTTGATAATTTTGTTAATTCTGTTATTGATGAAGATTCTTTTGATAGCATAATTGAATATATAAACATTGCAAAAGAATCAAATGAATGTGAAATTATTGCAGGTGGAAATGGAGATAAATCTATCGGGTACTATATTGAACAAACAATTATTGTTACATCAAACCCACATTTTATCACTATGGAGGAGGAAATTTTTGGACCGGTAATGACAATTTATATTTACGAAGACGATAAATTTATTGAGACTTTAGAAATATGTGATAAAACTTCAATTTATGGATTAACAGGTGCAATTTTTAGTAATGATAAATATGCTATGATTCAGGCTTGCAGAATATTGCGTTATGCTGCTGGGAACTTTTACATCAACGACAAACCTACAGGTGCGATGGTAGGGCTTCAGCCTTTTGGCGGAGCAAGAGGTTCTGGCACAAATGACAAAGCTGGAGGACAGTTAAATCTTTTAAGATGGACTAGTCCTAGAACTGTAAAAGAGACTTTTATTCCTCCAACAGATTTTTTATACAATTACATGAAATAATAAAATTATTATTTCCGTCAATAACCCAAATTCTGAAGAAATACCTCTACTACCTCACAAAGTTTGCTAAGCTACGTCGAAACAGTATCGTTAGGTTTTAACACAATTACCGCGCATTTCCAAACGCGTGGTACCTCAAAATTAAGCAACCAAATTTTTAATCAAGTCATCAAGTATTTTTTATCAATACATCAGTCTAAATTACACAGCTACCGCGCGTTTCCAAACGCGTGGCTCCTTTATAACTCATGCATTTTTCGAATTTATATCTAAAAGATTACACTTATTACAATTTAATTTATATTTTTGAAACTAATTATATCAATATGAATGGTTGTATATGTTGACTGTTTATGTGACACGCTTAATTTCTTATAATATAATTTGAGGCAGTTTTTCGCTAATCATAAATAATTATTACATGGACTTTATTACAATTGATTTCGAAACAGCAACATCTGAGAGATGCAGTCCTTGTGAAATAGGGCTAACATTTGTCAAAGACAATAAAATAGTTTAATCAAAATCATGGCTGATTAAGCCATACTCTTTTCCATACTTTGATCCGTTTAACGTATTAATACATGGTATTACACCTGAAGATGTGAAAAACGAACCGGAATTTCCAGAAATCTGGAGAATAATAAAACCGATGATTGAAAACAAATTTTTGCTTGCTCATAATGCTGGTTTTGATTTTAGTGTTTTAAGGTGGACTTTGGATTATTATAATTTGGATTTCCCTGAATTACAATATGCATGTAGTTACATTATTTCTAAAAAAGTATGGCAAGGATTACCAGCCTATGACTTAAAAACACTTTGTCAAATTAATAAAATAAATCTGAAGCATCATAAAGCGGAATCAGATTCAAAAGCTTGTGCCGAATTAACAATTAAAGCCCTTGAATTATCTGGAACAAATTCCATTGAGGAATTCCCTGATAAATTGAAAACATCCATTGGCCGTTTGTATAACGGAGGCTATAACCCTTCAAATACAAAAAGAGAATATAAAGCAAAAGATTTGTCAAAAATTGTCGGAGATCCGTCAAAACATAATATAGAAAGTGTTTTCCATGGTAGAACAGTCGTATTTACTGGAACCTTATCTTCAATGATTCGATCCGAAGCACAACAAATCATAACAGATATCGGTGGAATTAATGCAAATTCTATTACTAAAAATACCGATTTTTTAGTTGTCGGTCATCAGGATTATAGGATTGTCGGTGAAGATGGGATGAGCTCTAAGCAAGAAAAAGCAATAAAACTAATCGAAAAAGGCTCAGAACTTGAAATTGTTTCAGAGTCGGAATTCTTAAAAAGTATCTAATATAAAGATATTATATCTTTTAGATCTTTTTAATGAGATGCAGCTATTTGAAACATTTTACTGTTTTTTTTAGACTGGGTATAAATTTAATTCTAAGTGATGATTGGTCGAAAGCTTAAGCGACTATCTTACTACTCTTTTAAAAGCTAAATCATTTTATTTTTACAAAAAAGGATACTATATTCGCACTTAAAAAGTCAATGGAAATCATTTTCTTTGTATCTCACAACTATTGTTTTACCAAACAGATTGTTTAAACAAAAATATCACCCTATGGATAAAATAAAGAAAGTTATCATTAATTATATAAAGAAAGAAAAGACCGATTTTGCAATTTTGGTTAACGGAGAATGGGGTTCTGGGAAAACATATTATTTTAAAAATGAGATTATACCCGAAATTGAGGCTATCAAATCTTGTAACAAAAATTTAAAAGCCGTTTATGTTACACTAAGTGGGATTTCCACTGTTGATGATATTTATAGACAAATCGCGGCTGAAAAATACAAGACTGATAATAAATCTGCTCAGATAGGTTTTGGAGTAATAAATTCAGTTGCAAACGTCTTTAATATTAATCTTAAAGACAATTTTAAACCAGAGCAGTTCCTTTCTTTCGAAAATAATATCCTCATTTTTGATGATTTGGAAAGAATAAGCACTGAAATCAGCATTTCCGATATTTTTGGGTTTATCAATACAAATTTTGTTGAACATAACAATATAAAAACTATCATTATTGCTGATGAATCCAAATTTAAAAGCAAATTTGAAGAGAAGGCTTATTTGCAGATTAAAGAAAAACTTATTGGTTTAACCTTGGACTTTAAAACGAATCTTTTTAATGTGTTTCCTAAAATAATTCTCAGTTATAAATCTGATAAAAAATTTTATAAATTATTGAACACTCATCAAGAATTTGCAGTATTCTTATTCAATTCATTAGAAATTAAAAATATTAGAACGATTATTTTCATATTAGAAATTTTGAAAGAAATACATTCTACTTGTGACAATAAACTTGTAACCCTCCATACAGAAAAGATAATTTTCTTTTCAACTATTATAACTAAGGAATATAAGGACGGAAAACTAACAATAAGCAACGAAAATGACAACAAAGGGTTAGATAAAATTAACGACAATTTCTATCTTAATTTAAACTCCCAAAAATTACTAAGTCCTGAAGTTGAAATTCCTCCCCAAGAGCCGGAAGAAAAGTTTTTAATTGACTTTTACAATAAATATATCAAAGCTAATCCTGATAAATATTATTTCTTCCTTTCTATTTTCAAGTTCATTTCTTCAGGAATATTAGACTATCTATTGTTGAATGAAGAACTTGCCTCGGTTAAAATTGATTCTGAAGCTAGGAAGGAAGATATCATTTTGAATAGGATGTTTAATTTCAAACAACTTGATGACAAAGAATTTGATGAATACATACCTAAATTTCTGAGTTTTGTAAAGTCTGGGACATATAATCTTTACCTTTATCCATCCATTTTTAGCTTCCTTTATTTCTTTAATAAAAATCAACTGATTGATATAAGTGAAACTAAGCTGTTTGAATTATTTGATTCGGCTGTTGATAATATTAACAGAGATATTGATGTGTCTGATTATGAAGCACAAAGAATTAGTATTTTCAAAACTGACAACATAGAAATAAAAAGTTACACAGACAAAATACTTCAGATTCACAAAGAAATCAGTAAAAATGATGACAAAGTTAAATTCGATGAAATGCTAAGTTTGGTTTCAACAGGGGGTGAATATTATAACGACTATAATCAATATCTAATGCAATCAATGTTTGATATTGTTGATGTTGACATTCTTTATAAACACATCGTGAAAACTGAAAATAGGAACTTTATTAAATGGCAGGATTTTTTTGAGTTTAGATATAGAGCTGTTAATTGTAAAGAGTTTCTGCATACTGACTATCCAATTATTGTTGATTTAAAGACAAGACTGGAGCAAATCATTAATTCAGAAATAAGTCAATTGAGAAAATTTCATATTAATGAACTTATAAAAGTTATTGCAAAAGTAATCAAAAAATTAAAATAAACGTCTCAACATTTTTTATTAAAACACATTGTATTTTTCAATATTAGCTAATTCTCAACTTTGGTAAAAACAAGGCCTGTTCTCTCCTCATTTACTTCAACCTTATATAAGTCCTTTGTTATAATACAACTCAAAACTTTTTTATAAAGCATAGCTTTTGATTCATCATCTATATTTTCATAACCCATCGAACCTGTTTTTGGATGTACAAACATTAGATACAATCTTTCTTCTTTAATTATCAGAAGAAAATACATTCTGAACCCTCCTCTACCACATAGTCTCTTTTTAATGTACGGGGTTATGTCACTATTGTTTAATCTTCTTCCAGAACAAAGGTCCTCAACAGATTTATCAAAAAAGTAATCTCTGATTTCTTGCTCAAGGATAGAATAATTCTTTTTTGAAATAAGTTTTTCAAATTGTATTTTAAAATCCTCTAAACAGAATATTTCCATTAGACAAGAGAAAGTTGTTTTGTAGTTTCAACAAATTCCGGCATTTGAGGAAGGTAAAAGAAAATAGATTCTAAATCTTGACATATTTCTTTTAATTCATCAATAGCATTTTTAAAGTCTTTTATTTCTTCTTTGGCGATACCCTTTAATTTTAAAAATCCAACTGAAACATATTGACGTATTAAAGTAGAGTGCAAATCCTTTGCTGTAGATATCAAATCATTGATAAGCATTAAACACTCATCATCTAAATCATTAAACCATGTTATTTTTTCAATTCTCTCATTAATATCATATACAAATTGAGACTTCTTCTGGAGATCTTTTTTTAATTCATTTATAGAATCTAAGAATTTATTTATTACTTTTTCTTTTAACAATGGACTGTTTTTTTCATCGTAAGACATTCTTCTTAAACTTGAAAAAGTATTTTCTATTTCTGATTTACAAACTGCAGTTTCCATCATTTGGCTTGTTTTTTCTTGTGCTTACAAAAATACAAAATTAATTTACTATTTAGCAAATATTATTTTTTATAACATACTTAATATAAATAATTCTTTGTAGAACTAAAACATTCACACAATAATAACTTGCTTTTCAAGAATGTTAGATGGATATAAATTAAAACAATAGCAAACTCTCAACAAAGCATGCGACTCTTGTCTTTATCTCTTGTGTACTAAAGAATATCATTTTAAATTAAAACTATGCAGATATGGCTTGTTACCTCGTTAGCTTAAGATTTTTAATTCCCGATCAAATACTCAAAATCAAATACTAATTCTTAAATAAACTTTTGGCAACCTATAAACAACAATCGGGGCTCATAAGCAAATCTCATGTTAAATTCTGCAAACTTTGCAATCTTTGCAATCTTTGCAAAAGTAACGGCTCACACGAAATAAATGAGCGATTTCTTGTAAAAATGAACAAATAAAGTAGAAAACAAGGACTGATTCTTCTCAGAACCAGTCCTTATTTCAATCATCTTAAAGCTTTAAACAGTAAAGCAATTGCTAATATTGTAATCGTACTTACTACAATCCCCTCAACAATCTTTGCTGCTTCACCATACACTGTTACACAATTATTGCCATTGCATACTGTAGCTTTACTTTTACTTTTGTAAACATTTGCCATAGGCATTAAAATCTACGTTGTTAAACAATTTCCCTCTCTCTCAACCGAAGGTTTCAGGTTTTAATTCTCTGACACATCAGATTATCCTCTGTGGCACGTAGGCGAACATGTTTTACATCCATCTGCCCTGACATAACAGCGCCTTTTTGCTTCCGCTACTGCACTTTGACAGTTTACGTGCAATCCTAAATCCTCATAAGAAAGAATTCTGCTATAGAAATAACAATCTTCATTATGCACCTCATTATTCCCGTTCGGATTATTAGATGTGTTTTTGTTTATTCGATATCTTTTCATTATATATCTTATTTAAACATTGAGTAACCAATTTAATACTGAGGCGTTTACTCGTTTTGCCCAAGGAATATTTCTTTTAGAAAATCAATTCAATTCTCATTTTTCGTTTGGCAATAATCTATTAAGACTATGCTAATTCAAACAACTGTAGCTTTATTCCTGCTTTCTACAGGTTCTTTTATTTTTTTTTAATACTAATTAATTCCATGCTTTCTCAAAAATTAGCTGCCATCTTTTACTCTCATAAACAACACTCAACCAAATCGAACCTACATTAAATAAATAAATATCAATCCCAATCAAGCACACTTTTTAATATTTACCCTTACATTTATTTATATTATCATTAAATAAACATTTATCATTTGCTATTTAACTGGAGAATAATTATTTTCGTAATGACTTTGACTAAAATTTAAAATTTTCTATTAATATACAATTAGATAGATAGCACTTTTTATGGATAGAAGTAACGAAATTAAATTACGGCTTGAAGCTGTCTCCGACAAGGAATGGATGAATATTATCCATGAGTTGACCGCCTTTGTGCATTTTAAATTACAGGGCTGGAAAATGAAAAAAGGGGCACATTCAGAACAAAATCTTGGTATTGATGCTGTTAATTATTATGTCAATGGTGCAATTGAAAAAATATTTTCTTTAAAATGGGATTGGAAATATGAGAAATATTCATTACTCGAGCAATTAAAGCTAACGATTGGTAGCATGATGTCTTCAAATGTAGAAATTTATAATAATAAAAAAATTGTCGTTACCACAACTGAAGATGACGTTTTAAATATTATGGCTCAGAATGCTTCAGAGGATTATTCAGATGAAACATATAAGTTATTCCGTCAAGCTTTAGATGAATGCTCAAAAGATAATGAAGATTTACAACTATACGTTCTTGCTCTCGATGAAGGAAGAACATTTGATGAACTTTCTGATATCACTGGATTTGACAAAACAAAATTATATGCCTTACAAAAAAAGATTGGCCTTCGTGTAAAAAAATATCTACAAACAAAAAAAGAAAAGTCAATATGAAAACAAACCAAAATATAATAGATAATTTCTATGAACTTTATAGTGAAGCTTCTATTCGGACTGAAGATTCTTTTTATGATGAGTTAGGCGTCTCAAAAGATGAATACTTAACTGATAAATTAAAAATGATTAAACGGCTTAAACTAAAATCTATCGTTGAAGTCAATAAACCAAAAAATCAAGAAAGGCTTAATTTTGCTTTAAAAAGAATTCAAGAGGTCTGGGCTTCTTCGAATAATCAGTTAACTGAAAAAATCGAGAAAATAATTTTTCAGCGTTCGCCTCAATTCCAATTTAGAAATATTAACAAACTTGATATAAATGATTTGTCTGAGATTTTAGACGATCTTAGTATTATTGAAATTATCGAAGAATTAGAAAAAACTGATCATACAAATGAATAAAGGTGCTTTTGCTGCTCAAAAAATATTTAATGAATTTGGCTTAGATGATTTGTCAGAGTTTTCTGTTGAAGATTTGATTCATGCAAGAGATATCATTTTAGAAGAAAAGAAAATTCAAAATGCAGATGGAAGAATCGTATTTGGCAATAACAAATCAAAGATTTCAGTAAACTCTGATATTAAGCATTCAGGAAGAAGAAGATTTACTCTTGCACATGAATTAGGACATTTTGAAATGCATCACAACATAAACACTCAGCTAGAAGACAATTCTTTAACTCTTGATTATTTTAAATCTGGGAATCAGGAATATGAAGCAAATCAATTTGCAACAGAATTACTTATGCCCCAATCTTCTTTCCTCAATTTTATTACTGGAAAACTATTTTCTCCAGCTTTACTACGTGAAATAGCTGAGCATTTTCAAACAAGTATCACATCTGCGACTTTTCGTTATTTAGAAATCGGCAAACATCCTATTTCTGTTTTCTACTCTAAAGATAAAAAAGTAATATATTGGAAAAATTCCCCAAACTATTTCCGTAAGGTAAAAGAAATTACAAGATTAGCTCCTCCTGACGACTCTGTGGCTATGGAATTTTATAAGGCTGGAACTATATATACAAAAAATGATTCAGCACAGGAAATTGTAAAATCAACATGGTTTGAAACTAAAGATTATGACTCAGCGGATGCATACTATGAATTTGCAATTGTTACTAAAGATTTTAATACAGTTCTTAGTGTTGTATGGGAAGATTAAGTTAATTAAAAAAAATATTGCCAATACATTTCAACTTTATGTCAAATATTTATTGCCAAATGCAAACAATGAAAATATAAATTTAACCCTAATCTAATTATTTAAATCAATTAATAACTTTTTATAAAATTCAAAATAATACTATAAATCAAAAAACCAAGACCATGAAAGCAAACCTAAGTATTCTAGGAGTTAAAGATGGTGATGCCAATATCATTACCTTACAAAAAGAAGATAAAAATCTTGTTATCTTAATAGACAGCGGCTAAGCTGAGTATGCAAATTATGTAATTTCTAAACTTGATACTGTTCTCGCAATAGAAAATAAAGCAGCTCCCGACCTAATTGTTTGTACACATTATGATAGTGATCACATTAGTGGCATGTTAGAAATAATAAAACACTATGTAAAGAAAAAAGCAACTATTGGTGAAGTCTGGCTACATAGACCAACTAATGAGTTTAAATCACTTGTGAAAGAATCCATAGATTATAAAAGTGATATGTTGGAAGTTGTGCCCACATATAACAGATTTGTAATTGAAAGCTACTTTACAGGACAAAATCAATTGAAAGAAGCGAAGCTTATTATAGAAAGTCTAAATCAATTAGATGAATTGGTTACTTACATAGACTCAAAACATATTCCGATTAAAGAACCATTCGCTGGAGACAAATATAGTCCAGACTGGCTCGAAATAGAAGTATTTGGCCCATCAGTAGGGTATTTCAATCACCTTTTTCCTCGTGGCATTATACTTAAAGACTTAATAACTGAAGAAATCGAATTATCTTCCTCTTGTAAAATTAAATCAGCAAATGGTATACTTATTTCAGATTGTGAAATTCTTGATTCAAATTCTCACAAAAAGAAAGTTACTAAAACAAATGGAGCTAGCATAATAATAAATATTAATGTTAATGGAGACAACCTCTTGTTTACTGGCGATGCTGATATAAAATCCTTTAAAGCAATTGAGAATTATCAAGAGAAACTATCAAATTTGTATTTCTTAAAAATCCCACACCATGCCAGCAGAAATAATCTATCAACTGAATTAATTAATATAATGCGACCTAAATATGCTGCTGTTTCTGGCGATAAATATATTGATGATGAGGTTGTGGGTTGTTTAAGGGCACATGGTTCTAAAGTTAGTATTTTAGACAACTCTGAAAGTGACTATTCTATTTCAATTGGGGAGTAAATAAACAATTATGATAACCTTAGCCAATATCCTTAAAGCAGAATTTGCAGATGCAGATTTTGAAAAGATAAAAGAAGTATTAGTTTCTCACAAACTACATGAGCCAATAACTCAGAGTCTGTCGATTATAAATAAAAAACTTAAAAACTTATCTCAAGAAATTCATAACTATGGAGTTCCATCTATTTCACACATTGCATCCTGTCTTCTTATTAGTATTAATGAATACTTAAAATTTCTTGATTCTCAAAATCAAATCGCGGAAAAAGAGTCTCTAGAATATCTTTTGGGGTCTATTTTCAGAAGATGTTTTATAATGATTGTTGACAAAATCCCAGAGCCTACTAACATACTTTTTACAAAAGCACTTTATTCTTCTTTGCAGGACACCTGTACAATCTATAAATATGATTTTTCTAAATTAATGCAGTTTCTTTCAATAAATGTTACCGCAAATGAAAAACAGGCAGAATCAATTAGCCAGAATGTTAAAAATGTAAATAAAACCTTGTCTAGACAAATCCCGGGTTATGTTTGGATGGGCAAATCAGATGGAGAAAATGAATTTATTAAATTTGTAAAAGAATCTGGAATTTGTCTCAATGAAGATTTTAATAAATTTCATTTACTATTTCATAATCCAAAGGAAAACTTATCAATTGATTTTAATAATCTGATGCACGCATATACATTGCAGTTCCTCGCAAATCTTAACAAGTCAGGACTCATTACTTATTACGGCTGCAAAGGTTTTTACCAGGTACTACAGTTTCATGTCGTTGATTTTGATTCTTTATTTTTACATAACCTAACCCCTCAACGAGCGATTGATAGTGTAAAAAAACATCCTGCTTGGATTAAGAATAGTAAAAGTTTTGCAAATCAATTTAATGCTTTCAAATAAATATGTTGTCATCTACTATGTCATCTACCCTGTCATCTAATGTCATCTGCCAATCTAGTAAGTTTTTGATATATTTTTGTTTTTGAAATTTAAAATTATTGTTTTATGTCATATTCAGAACATTTTGTAATAAACAACAGCTTAAGACCAGGGGATGCAATCATGCTCAAAAAAAAGTTCTTTGGTATGTTCGATCATTTTACTGTTTATCTTGGCCGAGAAGAATACACTAATCGTCCAGTATTTGCAGCAAACTATACCAATGGAGTAACTATCCTTACAGATAAAGAAGTCAATCATTTTTTACAAACTCTTGAACCAACAAAAATAGATCGCTTTAATTGGACTAATCATCAACGGGATTTGGCAGTCCAAAGAGCTTTTACCTATAAAGATAGTAAAAATTACAATCTCATTTTTAACAACTGCGAACATTATAAAAACTTCGTACAGATAGGTCGTAAATATAGCCGTCAAGTAAATACAGCAAGTAATACTTTACTATTATCAGGAGGGACTGCCGTTGTCGCAGGATTAGCCTCCAAAAATAGCAAAGTTGCAGGTTGGGGGTTATTTGCCCTAGCTCTTGGAGCTCTGGCAAAATTAGCTGCTGATCAAGATTGATTTTTGCAGTTATTTAGTCAAAATCCCCACCACTCATGTTTAAAATAAAGTTCGTGGTTTGCATGGTCTTTTTACTTTATAAAGGCAGTCTTTTATTATTCCAACCTTAGCCAAGTCTTCTGTCATTTTATTTTTGTCACATTTTTTGCAATGCCAACACACACAAGCACATTGCATATCATTGCTGGTTATCACTGCGCTCCGAATGCAAAGAGCTTATACTCATGCTAATCAAAAAAACACTACACTCCAACCGCCCCCACCGTTTCGTTTGCGCAAAAAAATAAAACAACCCAAAGCTAAGTAACATAACAGCTTCTTATGTGCGCAGCCACACAATCCCTATATAATACCAAAGCTGTCACATAAGTCAGTTATGTTAAATAGCCCCACAGCCTACCCTTTTTAGAGCCAACCCTCAAATTTGCAAAACACCATCATAGGTATTATCATCTATTTACTATAGAGCAATGTCCTTCTTTTTTGTCATGCCTTTTGTATGCCTTTATGCTGCAATCAAAGTGCCCTCTTTCTTTTCCACTTCATTATAGCTGTCCGCAAGCTACCAGATAAACATTACGTTTCATTTCAGTCAGTCACTTTAATTTCGCACTCACACATAATACACTTTTTTCGTACCTCATGAAAGTAAATTATCCTTCCTTCCTCTGTACAAAATATCACGCCAAAAACCCATCTCCCTCATAGGAGCTATGCAAGTTTATTTAACCCATCCTTGCCAACCCTTCGATTTTGATATGGTTTTTAAATTTCCTGTTGCTGTAATAATAGCTCATTCACTCAGTTACGCTTCTTTGAAACTGTCCGCAAACTTCCAGAATCTCAATCAGCTCCACTTCGTTCAATTGCTATCATTTCGCTACCGCACCAAATTAGGCTTTTGCCATTCTCCCCATGCCAATCTAAGCCAAATTTTCAATCCTAACCAAATTTAAACACACACACCAAACCCTTCCAACACACCGCCCCCCGACCACCCACCCCAAAATATTTTATTTTTTTCAAGCTTAACTATTTACTTTTTGGCAATCTATGCTTATTAATTATTGCATGTGCGAACTTTTTATACTTCGCGCATAGAATAACAAAAAAATAAAATTATTACTTATGATTACAGATTATTTAATGCTCACTCTGATTGCGTATTTTACATGGTTTACTTTAGTTACGCTAATTCTTTCAAGAATTTCAGTCTCAAAGATTAATGCTATTACAAGATTTTTCACAAAAATTCTTGTCTTTGTTTACATCGTCAAAATTATCACACTTATTAAAAGATTCTTCAATGGCCAAAATCCAATGATTTAGTAAGATTGTTTGATTTGTATTTATACTAATGATTTTGTGTCATTTAATAAAAACTTATACAAAGATAAGCCCCCAACGCCCTTGCAAGGTTATACAAGTTTTGCAAAAAAAATCTACACACTTTCAGGTAGTATTTTTTTTGCAAAAACCTTGCAATTCACCCTTCGCTCAGCTTGGTTGGTGCATAAGCTTTTTTTAATGTCATTTTCTTTATATCGCCTTTTGTCGCAGATTTTTTCGCACTAATTGAAATTAGTTACTCAAATTAAAATAAATTGCCTATGAAAACCACGTATTTCAATGACTGTACAACACTTGATGAAGTCAAGCGCTAGTACAAAAAATTAGCTCTTTTGCACCATCCTGATAGGGGTGGAAGCACAGAAATAATGCAAAATATTAACTGCGAGTACTCGCAAATCATCAAAAATCCGTTTTTCTCTTTTGAAAAACAGTCCAAACTTAACCAAGATGACTTTCTCAGGTATCCTGATTTGATTGACCAGATTGTTAAGCTTAATGGAATTATCATTGAGTTGATAGGTGATTGGCTCTGGCTTTCTGGGAATACGTATTGTCACCGTATCATTTTAAAAAAATTAGGATTTTTCTTTGCTCCTAAAAAAATCATGTGGTATTTTAGACCACCTGAATTCAAAGCTCCCAATAGTAAACCAATGTCAATTGACGAAATCCGACTGAAATATGGTTGTGAGTTAATTAATGGAAATTATCAAAGTTATCAACTTCAATAACAATTAAGAGAGCCACTGCACTCTTTTTTTATTGTGCATTACAATGCATTTCAAAGCATCACATTGCATAAGCTACAGACATGTTATATCCGGCATCTTTTGTCCGTATATTTGCTATAGTTCGTTAAAAACAACTTTTATTAAGTGACTCAAAAAGGTATTAACTCCCAATCAAAGCCGCTTGAAAATTTGAATACAAAGAACTGTTTAAGTATTTTTTTTAGTTAGTAATTTAAAATTTAAAATTATGGCAATTGTACAAAATCCCATTACTGGGCGCACCAAAGGCAAATTCGCCAGTGCAGTTTTTTCAAAACAATTTGGAAAAAACACAATGAGGTCTAAACCTATTGAGGTTAGAAACCCTAAAACTCTCGCACAAAGAGAACAAAGATCTAAATTTTCACTTATGGTTGAACTTTCAAGAAAATTTCTTGCATTCATCCGTATAGGTTTCAAACAAACAGCAATCGGAATGTCTCAATTCAATTCCTTTATGCAAACCAACATTCAGAATGTTATCACAGGTGCCTATCCTGATTATGAAATTGATTACACTCTATTACTAGTTAGTAGAGGTACTTTGACTGGTTCAGAAGGTAGTTCTGCAACTGCTATTGCAGGTAATTCAGTTACAATTGATTGGATGGATAATACTGGTTCTGGCGATGCATTGGGAACCGACAAAGCTTTAATGCTTATTTTAAATCCTAATAGTCCTAATGTTGTTTCAAACACGACTCTGAAGACGCGCGCTGATGGCACTTATGACATAGTTGTTCCTGTTGCATGGGTTGGTGATGATGTTCATGTGTACCTTTCATTTATGACTGAAGCTGGCGACAAGGTTGCAGATAGCTCTTATGTTGGGTCAGTGACAATTTTAGCATAAATAAATATATGTTTTAGGTAGTTCGGCTTAATGGAGGTTGTCAGCTTATGCCGGCAACATCTATTTTTTTAAGCAAGTTGTAATTTTAATTTTTACAAAAATGGCAAAATTAAGTAATGGTTTTATTGGCGATGCCTCAGGTAAGCTTGGAAACGTAGTGTTTTCTAAATGGAATCGTATTAAAACAGCAAGGGCGTATGTAGGTAAAATTTCGGATGCAAATTCCCCAGCACAAAAGAAACAAAGACTCAGAATGTCGGCTCTGCAATCCTTTTTATCTCCCTTAAATGGGACCTTTATTAAAATGTTAAATTCTAATCATGCAGTAAATACAACACCCTGGGCAAAAGCAATTAAAGACAATATGCCTGTAGTTGATGAACTAGGCAATATTGATTTAGATAATATTAAATTTGGCAAAGACAATCTTTTGCCAGTTAAAATAACAAAATCTGATTATGATCCTTACATTGACCGTCTAAAAATCAAATACGAAGATCCAAATTATATTTCTTCTATCTCAGATTTTCCTCTTATAGCTTGTTCAATGTTAGGTGTATCTAAACAATTTAATGAACCTTATACTTTCAATATTGACAATCTCTTAAAGTACATGCCTGATGGATACTTCTATTGTGAATTTGAACAAGCTAATAGTAGCAAAACATTCAAAAATTTCTTTGACAGAGGTCAGTTTTGGCTTATTCCTCTTGCTGATTACAGATGGGATGAAATATATGAATCCGTTAATGAAAACACAACACCGCGTCCTTTTACACCTTTATCAGAAGTTGAAGGGTTTAACATCGACTTTGAATATGACCCCATTCCACCTGATGCTTTGGATGTTTCACTTATAGGTGATTCAACTAATGCAGATTTAGTAATCGACCTTAAAACACATCTTTTACCAGTGGATTTTTCAACTAAAAACGTAGTTGGTCTAAGAATAAGACTTATAACAAAAATGGGGACTGTTGATTTAAATACAAAGTATCTGCAGATACATGATTTTCCTTTTATAGAAAATGTAAAGGAACCTGCTCAAATTGTTGGTTTAATTGTGCTGTATAACGTATTAAATGATAGAGATGAACAAATTGGATGCTTTAACCGTTTGTACTATGACAAAGATATAGCTGTAGTAAAAACACCTTATTTTGATGCATTATATCATTATTATGGCGCATGTCCTTTATCTTTTAGCCTTGAACCAAATCAATGTGGAGTTTTTGGAAACATAAATGAATTATGTGAAGATTTCATTTCTGCTTATGAAAGTGGTATCGTTACTGGAATTCCTCAGGCTATTGATTACAATGAGTTCGAAATTACAATTATTTCGAATAAAGGTCAAATATTGGACAATATCAAACTTAACGAAAACCATGAATTCTATTATTCTAAATTGATTCCTGGTCAAACATATTATGTTATTACTAAATATATGCCTGAACTTATTGAAATATGGAAAATGCCACCTCGCAGAGGTTCAAAAGTATATAACTTAACCCCTGCATCTATTGTTTCAAATCACAATCATGACAAGGTGCCTGAGGGCGTTTTAAAGGCGATAAAGCCATATTTATCAAATCCAAACAATTGGGTCATTCCTATGGAGTCTTACACCAGAGAAGCACTTATTCGCTTTCAAACAAGCAATCCTAGAAAGTACAAGAAAACAATGCTACAAGATTACCCTGTTATTATGGATGCAACGGTAAATATTTAGAATTTATATCTTGCTCACAGTCTATTTTTTCATTGAAATAATAAACGCCTATCACAATATCAATTTGATAGGCGTTTTTAAATATTGTCAATTTACGATAATGCTTACTAAATAAGGCACTCAGTAACATACTATATTCCTTTTTCTTATCGTTTATTGTTGTTTTCTTTTCAAATAAATGTATCAAATAATGTATCAAATAAAAAGGGTCTCAAAATTTAACATTCTGAAACCCTTGCTATTTCTGTCGGGGTGGAGAGATTCGAACTCCCGACCCCCTGCTCCCAAAGCAGGTGCGCTAACCGGACTGCGCTACACCCCGTATTATTAATTTCATTCTTTTTAAGAACTTTCGGTTTTGACAATCTGACTTGCGACCCTCCCGACCCAAAAGTCGGGATGCGCTAACCGGACTGCGCTACACCCCGTATGAAATTAAATTTAAAGAACGTTTGTTTAATTTCGGACTGCAAAGGTAAACAGTTTTTTGAAAAATAAAATTTTTTTTGAAAAAAAATTGCAAAAAAATAGTTCTATATTTGCAGCGCAAAGGATGATTAAATATAAACTAATATTATTGGTTATGGGAGCTCTTCTTTTAGTAGAGAGCTTCTTTATGGGCATTTCCTCCTTAGTCTCAGCTATTTACGGAGAATATGACTTGCCTTTTTTGCTATTATCTACAGGTATAACTCTAATTACTGGGCTAATTTTAGTCCTTCTTTTTAGAAAAACAGAGAAAAAAGTAGAGAAACGAGAAGCATATTTAATTGTGACTTTAAGTTGGTTAATTTTATCTTTCTTTGGAGCCATCCCATTTTACATAAGTAAAGCAATACCTTCGTATACTGATGCATTTTTTGAAACCATTTCAGGTTTTACAACAACCGGTGCATCTATTCTCAACAATATTGAAGAAATACCACATGGATTATTACTTTGGCGAAGCACTACTCAGTGGCTTGGAGGTATGGGAATTATTGTTTTATCCATTGCTATTATTCCGTTAATAAAAGTAGGTGGTCTGCAACTTTTCAATGCTGAAGTCCCTGGAATATCTACCTACAAACTTCATCCAAGAATAAAAGGTACTGCAAAAAAACTCTGGATGGTTTATTTTGGTTTTACACTAACTGAAGCGATATTACTTTATTTGGGTGGCATGTCTGTATTTGACGCTGTTAATCATGCATTTACAACAATGGCTACCGGTGGTTACTCCACTAAACAAGCGAGCATTGCAGCTTTCGACTCAGCATACATTCATTATGTGATAATCTTTTTTATGATTGTGGCCGGGACAAACTTTGCACTTAGTTATTTTATGATTACCGGTCAATTTAAGAAAGTCTTAAAAAACACTGAGATTAAGTTCTATCTAATCATACTTACAATTGCAAGTCTTACTGTTGCTTTTGGCTTATGGCATTTTATGGGTCATGACATTGAATATTCTATTAGACATGCAATGTTTCAAGTGGTCTCTATTGTAACAACAACAGGTTATGCCACAGTTGATTATTTATTATGGGTTCCAAAAGGATTTTGGGTAATAATCCTGATGCTTATGTTTGTCGGAGGATCATCAGGGTCAACAGGTGGAGGTGTAAAAGTAGTCAGAATCCATATATTATTCAGAAATTCATATATGGAGTTTAAAAGATTAATACACCCACATGCAGTTTTACCTGTACGTTATAATAAAGCCTCACTACCTCAAAATACCATAAACAATGTTTTAGCATTTACAATCCTGTATATTATGGTTATTGCTTTCGGAACACTAATAATGTCTTTGACGGGTTTAGAATTTGAAACAGCATTTGGTGCTGTTGCTACAAGTATTGGCAATATCGGACCTGGTATTGGAGATGTAGGACCAGCTTCAAATTTTGCAAACATTAGCGTCTTTGGAAAATGGTTCCTAGGTTTTCTGATGCTTATGGGACGTCTAGAACTTTTTACTGTACTAATTATCTTTACAAAGTATTTTTGGAAAAGGTAAATCGCAAACAATTACCATTCAGGCTCAATCTCACCCATTCTGATAATTTCAGGTTCTTCATCAGTACAATCTATAACTGTAGAGGCAATATTTCCACCATACCCACCATCAATAACAATATCAACAAGATTTTGGTAATCCTCATATATAAGTTCTGGGTCGGTTGTGTACTCAATTATTTCATCGTCTGCTTTAAGTGAAGTTGTTAAAATAGGATTTCCAAGTTCTTTTACAATTTCACGAATAATGTTATTATCAGGAATTCTAATACCAATTGATTTTCGATTTGCCTTAAAAAGCTTTGGTACATTATTATTTGCTTCCAGAATAAAAGTAAAAGGCCCGGGAAGGTTTCTCTTCATTAGTTTGAAAACATTATTGCTCAAAGGTTTTGTATAATCAGCCAAATGACTCATATCGAAACAAATAAATGAGAAATTAGCTTTAGCAACTTTAACACCTTTTAGCTGAGCAACTTTTTCAATTGCTTTTGGTTTGGTAATATCACACCCAATACCATAAACAGTATCGGTGGGATAAATGATTACCCCACCGTTTTTTAAAACTTTTACAATTTTTTGTATATGTCTTTCTGCCGGATTATCGGCATACAATTTTATATACTCAGCCATTATTTCTTATTAAGCTTATTATAATCGCTTAAAAACTTTTCTAAACCTATATCAGTTAAAGGATGATTTAATAAGCCTTCGATTGCTTTTAGAGGACAAGTTGCTACATCAGCACCCATCTCAAGACATTTTACAATATGCATTGTGTGTCTTATTGAAGCAGCTAGAACCTCAGTTTCAAATTCATAATAATTGTACATTTCAACAATTTGTCCAATAAGCTCAACACCGTCAGTACTATTATCATCTAAACGACCAATAAAAGGAGAAACATAAGTTGCACCTGCTTTTGCAGCCAATAATGCTTGTCCAACACTAAACACAAGTGTGCAATTTGTTCTAATACCTTTAGATGAAAAATACTTGATTGCTTTGACACCATCTTTAATTATAGGTACTTTAACTACAATTTGAGGATGTAATGCAGCTAACTCTTCACCCTCTTTTATCATACCTTCATAATCTGTGCTAATAACTTCTGCACTAACATCTCCATCAACGATCTCACAGATTTTCAAATAATGATTTTTAATATTTTCTTCTCCTGCAATACCCTCTTTTGCCATTAAAGAAGGATTAGTAGTTACACCATCAAGTACTCCTAAAGACTGAGCTTCACGAATTTGATCTAAATTTGCTGTATCAATGAAAAACTTCATATATAATAGTTTTTAAATTATGGCACAAAAATAGTTGTTATTCCTTAAAAACAGCAGCCTCATTAAATTATTTCTAAACATTTACAAAATTTTAATTAACAATATTTAAAACCTCTTATTCGTTTTAAAGAAGCCGATTGCATTTAACACAAATCTGTTAATAAAATAAAGATTCAAGGTGTTAATTTTCGACATATTGTATCTAATTTCGTCAATTATCAATTAAAGTTATTTCTAATATGTTATTTTTACAGGTAGATTCATTGCAAAATGTTCCTTCGACAGGTCAGGAAGGGGAATTAACTATGTCATTTTTCGACATGGCTCTAAAAGGTGGATGGATTATGATTGTACTCGCTGTACTATCAGTTATTGCAGTCTATATCTTTATCGATAGGTTTATCGCCATTAAAAAGGCTTCCAAAGAGCAAAAATCCTTTATGGATAATATTAAGAACTTCATTTTTGAGGGAAAAGTTGATCAAGCTCTTGATAACTGCCGAATGAATGAAGGTCCATTAGCACGAATGATAGAAAAAGGTGTTCTTAGAATAGGTCGTCCTTTAGGTGATGTTAATGCTGCTGTAGAAAATGTTGGTAAGCAAGAAGTTGCAAAACTTGAAAGAGGCTTACCTGTACTTGCCTCTATTGCAGGTGGGGCTCCAATGATTGGATTCCTAGGAACTGTTATGGGAATGGTTAGGGCATTTTACGATATGGCTAGTGCAGGTAATAATATTGACGTAACGCTACTATCAAATGGTATCTATACTGCTATGGTTACTACAGTCGGTGGTCTTATAGTTGGTATTATTGCATATTTTGGTTACAACATTTTGGTTGCTAGAGTTAATAATCTAGTTGCTAGGTTAGAAACCAAATCAACAGAATTTATGGACATATTAAACGAACCTGCTAAATAATTTATATGGGCTTAAAGTCAAGAAATAAAGTGAGTGCGGAATTCAGTATGTCATCAATGACAGATATTGTATTCCTCCTTCTCATATTTTTCATGGTTACTTCAACACTGATTGCTCCTAATGCTTTAAAACTATTGTTACCTTCAAGCAACAGTCAGACATCAGCAAATCCAATTGCATCAGTTTCAATTAAAGACAAACATGATGGAACTTTCTTATATGCCGTTGGAACAAGCTTTTGTAATCCTGACGATATAGAAACACTTTTAAAGAAGGAAGTTGCAGGACAGGAGGAACCTTTTGTCTCCTTAAACGTAGACAAAACTGTACCCATGGAAGAAGTAGTAAAAATTATGAATATTGCTAAAGAAAATCAGTGGAAATTGATTTTAGCAACTCAACAATTACAATATTAATGTCATTTGTAAAACAACATATACATGGTATTTTAGGAGCAACTCTTTTTGCTATTGTTGCTATAGTACTATTATTATTATTAGGTTTTACGACAAAACTGCCCCTTCCCCCCGAAGAGGGCATATTACTTGATTTTGGAGGCGGTGGTAACGTCAATGCCGGCGAGTCTTCATCTGCCACATCAAACGAACAAAATGCCTCGACTCAAAACTATTCTAACACAGGTGTAAACACTCAAAGCTTTGAAGATGCCGCCTCCATGCAATCAAGTACAATTCCAAATCCTTTTAGTGATAATTCAAACTCAAACAATAATACAAACACCGAAAGTTCCACCACAAATCAAAATACCAGTCATTTACCTAGTTTTATGGATGGAATGAACTTTGGTGATGGAAACGGAACCGGCACATCCGGTGATGGAACCGGAGATGGAAATCCAGGCACAGGAACAGGTGACAATGGTTCCGGAACTGGTCCGGGAGGTTATGGTGGTAGTCTTGATGGACGAGGGTTGCTTAAAAAGGTTGACCCAGCTAACCAAGATAATCTAGAAGGTAGAGTCGTTCTTAAGATTACTGTAGATGAAAATGGCAATGTAACAAGCGTTAGCGTTGTCAGCTCAAACTGCTCACAATGTACCCAACTTGCAATTACTGCAGTAAAACAATGGAAATACGAGAAAAAGCCTGGCGCAGGTTACCAGGTAGGAACAGTTGCTGTTGAGTTTAGATTGTAATTCTATCCATAATATTTATTTTCTGAGCTATTCTTATTATTTTTACAGTAGAAAGATAAAAAGATTTCAATGTATTATAAAAATACGCTCTGTTTACTTATAATTGTTACAATTATGCTATTTTCACAATGTAAGTCGAGCCATGTATCAATAAGCAGAAAGGCTAAATCAACATATAATTTCATTAGAATTACTAATCTATCAGAAAAAACATTTAACAAACTTCTAACCAATCCTAAAAGGAATCAAAAACACTTTAATATAAAACGTTTTAACAAGAAGCTCTCTATTACAAAACATGAAAGTAGTGGTTTTTCGGCTTTAACAATCTGTAACCAAACACCATCGAACAAGCATATTATATACTTTCATGGTGGAGCATACTTCGCTGAAGCCACCAAATCTCATCGAAAGCTAATTGAAAAAATATGTCTTACTTACAATTACAAAGTAAGCTTTATTAAATACCCTTTAGCACCGGAGAACGAAGCTGCATTTACTCACAAAGTCACAAATGAACTTTATCAAATAATACAAAAAAAATATCCAGATGATGTGTTTATTCTTATGGGTGATTCTGCAGGTGGAGGTCTTGCCCTAGCATTCTTGCAAACGCTTGTCTCTGAGAATCATCAAAACATCCCAAATAAAACAGTCCTCTTATCTCCTTGGTTGGATGTTGAAATGAGTAATCCGGAAATTACCGATTACATTGAAAAAGATGTACTTTTAAATTTGGATGGCCTGATTAAATGTGGACAGATATATGCAGGAAAATTGCCTACAAAAGATCCTCAAGTATCTCCAATATATGGTAATATGAACAATTTAGGAGAGATTAAAGTATTTGTTAGCACTCACGAATTGTTTTATCCGGATTGTCAAAGACTTAAATCAAAAATTTTGCAAGCAGAAGGTAGCTCCTGTGACATGACAGTTATGAATAATATGATTCATGATTGGATAATATTTCCATTTGATGAAAGTGAACAATGTCTGGAAGAAATACACCAGTTTATTGAAAATTAAAACATCATTTTAAATCCTTTAATCATCATTTTACCGGGAGTAAGAAACTCGATTCTGTCATAGTTCTTAGTACTCTTAAGGATTCTTTTTACTAAAAACTTAGTTACAACATCTACATCTTCTGCTATTACTTTGTAAACCTTTTGAAATTGTTTTGCCTCTTTAGTCGTTTTATCCTCCAAAGCGCCATCTAAAAATTCAGTTCTTACCATACCAGGACTCAAAACACATGCCTTAACAGATGAACCATCAAGCTCCTTAGCTAAGGATTTTGTAAAATAATTAACCGCTCTCTTTGATGTACCATATAGTGTTAGGTTTTTCATTATCCTACCTTTACTTCCAAAACCCTCCATATTAAAAACCTTACCGTATCCTTGCTTCAAAAAAAGATTAGCAGCAATCTGTGAACCTAAAATTAAACCGTAAATATTAATATCAGATAATCTTTTAATATCCTCAATCTTTAATTCAACAAATGGTTTATTCTCCTGTGGAATACCAGCATTATTTATCCAAATGTCAACCTTTCCAAAGTGCTTTACAGCTTCATCAAAAAGCTTTTCGTGAGTATCCGGCATAGACACATCCCCTGCCACTCCACAAATCTGACTAGAGTAATCTTTAAATTCTTCCAAAACTTTATCAACGGCTTCCTGTGAACGACCGTTAAAGACTACTTTATGGCCATTATTTAAAAACTCCTTAGCCAATCCATGGCCTATACCTCTGGTGCTACCGGTAATTACGATGACACTTTGTGATTCCATAAATATTTATGAATTAATAATTGATGAATATACTAATTTTTCAATTATTTAGCAATGCTTTCTTTTCCATCTTTGACTTAAAGATTGAATGAACAACTACACCGGCTAATATTAGACTAGCTCCTAATAATTCTTTAGGTGTCAAAACCTCACTCAAAATGAAATAGCCAAAGATTGCTGCAAAAACAGGTTCTGTACTAAATATGATTGCTACTTTTAATGAAGTAACATATTTCTGAACCCACACACTAACAAAATAAGAGAACAAAGTACCTATAAGGCCAAGGTATAACAAAGAATAAATAGACTTCTCGGATAAAACTACTGGTTCACTATTAGTAAGAAGAAATGCTGCTAGACTAACTACAGATGCTGCAAAGAATTGCCAGGTAATTATTGAAATAGCATCAGCTTTTTTAACAACTCTACCTGCAGTAACAATATGAAATGCTGCGGACCCAGCGGTAATTATAGTTATAAGGTCACCGATATTTATGCTTGTGCTAAAGTCATATGTCAGAAAAAACAATCCTGCAAAGACAATTATTACTGCAATTACATCAATTTTTATAAGCTTAAACTTGTATATAGCGAATAAAATAAGCGGTACTAAAACAACTGCAGAACTTGTAATAAAAGCACTATGTCCTGTACTAGTAAACTTTAAGCCAATAGTTTGAGATGTGTAAATTATCGCCAGAAGCACTCCTAAGATTGAACCATATATGATCCCTTTCTTATTAAATAAACTCTTTTTATTCTTTATTAAAGCAAAAATAAACATTGCAATAAATGCAAGAACACAACGAACAAACACAATTAAATTCTCATTTACTGAATCTACTGCATCTTTAATTATTAAGAAGGTTGATCCCCAAACTATGGAAACTAATATCAATAGAAATATATGCATATTGACTAGTCTATTTAACTAAATCACTCTTAAACCATTCTTTTTGCTCATCTTTTGTTTGAAATGTCCATGCTAAGATTCTGCTATGTTTATTCCCCTGACCCATTGGGATTACTTTAATATCTTTTGCTTTTACTCTCTCAAGTTCTTTTTTTAGTGGAAATAAATTCTCTTCTCTGGATATTAAGCTTGTAAACCAAAAACATGTATATCCATATTTAAGGCTTTCGTGAATCATATTTTTAACAAACTTACGCTCACCACCGACACACCATAACTCACTACTAATGCCGCCAAAATTTCTCTCTTCGTTATTAGCTCTCTTCTTTTTAAGATTTGAAAGTTTTCTAAGATTTGCTTCTCTTGCTTCTTCTTTTGAAGAGTGAAATGGAGGATTGCAAATTGTAATATCTATAAGTTCAGATTTTTCAAGAACACCTTTAAACAAATGGTATTTATCCTCTTGATACCTCAAATCAATTTTGTGTTTTACATTTTCATTATTCTCAACAATCTTAACAGAAGATTCATATGCTTTTCTATCAATTTCGCTGGCAATAAAGCTCCAACCATATTCTTCAACCCCTATTATTGTATAAACACAACTAGCTCCAACACCGATATCAAAGCACTTTACATCTTCTCCCTTTGGGATTTCCCCATTGTTACTTTCTGCAAGCAGATCAGCTATATAATGAATATAATCTGCTCTACCAGGAACAGGTGGAATTAAATAATGTGGTGGAATATCCCAATAATTGACTTTATAAAAGTATTTAAGCAATGCAGTATTTAATGCTTTTACAGCTTTATTACTAAAAAAGTCTATAGTTTGATTACCATATTCGTTTATTATCAAGAATTCTTTTAAACTCGGATATGCTTTTGATAATTCTTCTAGATCATATCTTGTCCTGTGCTTATTTCTTGGGTGTAATTTCGACTTTATTTCAGGCGTTTCCCTAATTTGCTTCTGCATATGTTTATCAATTAATTATCAGGGACAAAAGTATTAAATGTTTGCATATAAAAGATTTTTCTTTTGCAAGTAAAAATTATAGAATCGTAAAAAACTTTTCTGAAATCAAATTGTTAATTCTTATGAGAAAACAAATACTAGAAAAACTATGAAGAATTCAATAAGTAAAATACCATTTATTATTATCACATTCTCACTATTAGCCGTAACTTTTTCCAATTGTGAAACTACTGATGAAGAAACTATTGAAGATCCAACAGTAAATTCTTTTACCATAAGCACAGTAAACACTAATTTAAAACCATTTGACATAATTGAAGTTTATACTTATGAAAAAAGTTTATCAACAAGCGAATTAAACGTCAGTATAGATGGCTCAACTTTGGACGCCTACATAATTAATGACTCAACATTTGCCATAATGATACATAAAACATCATCAGGATCAATAAAACTAATTGCATCTGTTGATAATAGTGAAGCTACACTTGATTTAAACATTGAGCCTTTACCTAACATAGACAATCCGACACAAATAATACAAAGTGCAACGGAAGACTTTAATACTATTATTGGTGATTTACAAGAAGAAGCATCCTTAGTACAATCTTCACTAGATTCAGAAACTGAAATACTATTAAACAATCTTATTAACGAGTTTGAATCAACTTTATAACAATTATCCGAAAGTGAAAAGGAAGATTTAGCACATTTTATTCAACAAAATGAATTTCTTTTTGAAAGCTCCAGTTATTCTTACACCAAAACAACAGAAGATATATTCAGTAATTATGATGCATATTTTAAACTCCAAATGATTAAAATTGCCGGAAGTGGCATTGCTATGGGTCTACTTTTAACAGCACCGGAGCCTACTTTTATAACAAAAGGAGCTGCAATAATAGCAGGGATTTATCTTGTAAAAACTTTAAAAAAAACCGGATATAAATTAATTGAATTGTACGATAAAGAAGCCATCCCTAATGATTCTGAATTAACATCAGACAAAAGTGACTTTATATTTCCTGATTATTTTACTACTCAGTTAAATGTAAGTACTACCTATAGGACATTATATAACATTGATATTGATTCGCCATCAGAAACAATAAAATCAGTAATTAATGAAACTAAAATATTTTTTGAATGGTGGAATAAGATAGATTCTTTTATCACTACAATTAAAAGTAAATTTGGAGTATCCAATGGGAGCTTGGGTGGAAAGCCAAATGAAATAAATGAAATAAGTTCGTTCACAACAAGTGTTCAGTCAGGCAGTGGACAATTTGTAAGCATTAATAATATCTCAAATCCCAAAATTACTCATTCAATCACTCCATCTGAAAATAGCATAAATATTCGTTTTTTTAGTAGTTCAAACACACATGAAGAATTTACTTTTGACTACACTTATTCCGAAGCAGGTTATGAATCAACTAATACATATTCTGCAATTTGTTATCAACGATCTGAATCAAGCTTCTTTTATACACCCTCAGAAATAAATTCCGGACAAACAGTAACATTTACAGATAATTCATCCGGTGAACCAACATCATGGTATTGGGAATTTGGAGATGGAACAACATCAAATGCTCAAAATCCTTCCCATACATACTATTACGATGACTATACATATCCATACCCAAATCAATATTACATAAGTCTTAAAGTTTGTAATGGATACGATTGCGACACTTATTATGAGGCTAGTCCAATTATAGTTTATCCAGAATAATTTCTTATTTTAATAAACTTTTAATATTTTTGGGTATCAAATAAAAAAGATAAAACCATGAAAAACAAACTATCAATTCTATCAGGACTATTTTTAATTTTAATTATTTCATTAACTGTTTTTAGTCCAGGCTGTGGTGGTTGAGGCGAAGATGATCCGGAAGATCCTTCAACAAATACTCTGACACTAAATATCGAAGACAATAATGTTAGCCCTTATGAAATTGTCGAAATTGAAGTTGAGGAAATCAATCTAAACTCCTTCGAAATTACTGCATCAATAAATAGCGAAGAACTTTATGTATATATTATTGATGAAACTAATTTCTCAATAATGGTTCCAAACCTATCAGCTGGTTCTTATAATTTAATAGTTGAAGGAGATAATTACGAAGGAGAATTGGATTTAAGCATAGCATCTCTTGCTCCAATTGCTAATCCAACCCAGGTCATTAGCGGTGTAACAGATGGATTCAACACTATAATTTCAGACCTACAAACAGAAGCAAGTGATGCCGGAACAACACTAGACACTGAAACAGAAGCTCTTGTAAATAATCTAATTGATGAATACGAGTCTATTTATGCTCAACTATCAGAATCAGAGAAAGAAGACTTAGCTCATTTTATTGAAGAAAATGGGGATATTTTTTCTTCGTCAAGCAAAATAGATACAAAGATGACACAAGAAACATATCAATCGTATAATGATTATTTATTTAATCAATTACCTAAAATTGCATTCTCAGGAGCATCTCTTGGTCTGCTACTAACTGCACCTGACCCAACTTTTCTCACAAAAGCTGCTGCTGCTATTGCTGCAATCTACCTGATAAAAACCTTAAAACAAACGGGATATCAATTGATTAAAATGTATGGTGAAAATGCAATAGCACATGATTCCCAGCTTTCGAATGGAAAAAGTGATTTTACATTTGGAAATGATGATCCGGTAACACTTAATATACAAACGACTTATAGATCGATTTATAATGCCGATGCAAGTTCACCATATAGTGTAATAACATCTATAATTTCATTTGCTAATTCATTTAACTCATGGTGGATAAAAATCGATGGTTTTATTTCATCTATCAAAAGTCTTTTTGGTTTCTCAAATGGAGGACTTGAAGGAAAACCTGAAGAAGTTTCTGAAATTGATTCATATACTACAAATCAAATCGCTGGAGCATCACAATATGCAAGTATTTCGGGAATTAGCAATTCAAATGTTAGTTATAATATGAGCACTACCACAAATGGTATAACATTAACATTCCACACTGATGCAGCCGAAGATCAGACATTTAATTTTACATACACATTTACAGAAGCCGGTTACACAATTTCCAAAACATATAGTGCTATAGTATCAAGTGATATTAATGCTGAATTTAGTGGTTCTCCAACAGAAATCGAATCCGGGCAAAGTGTATCTTTTAGTGATCAATCAACAGGTAATCCAACATCTTGGTCATGGTCCTTTGGTGACGGAGGGACATCTACATCTCAGAATCCATCTCATACATATAATGCAGAATTTGGGGGTTCTTTTACTGTTAGTCTAACAGTTTGCAATACTGATGGTTGCGACACAGAAACAAAGACTGATTACATTTTAGTTGATACACTGCAAACAAAAACATATTAAATAAAATAATTTTACTTCCTATTTATGGAATAATAGTAAGTAAACCATCTAAATGCTGTTATGCAATTTTGCGTAGCAGCATTTCGTTTTATATAAAACTTTGAATTATGGCACATTTTAAAAAGCACATTCACGGATTATTAGGAAGTTTATTATTTATTGGATTTGGTACAGCCTTACTACTCTTGTTAGGATTTACAACACCTTTACCGCTACCTGAAGAAGAAGGAATATTATTAGATTTTACCTCCAGCGGTAGTTCAGGAAACACTTCCGAAAATTCCGATGCTGACAATTCATCAAATAATTCATCTGATGCTTCAGAAAGAGTATTAAATGACATTAGTGATAATCCGTTTATACCAGGAAACAATATTCATGAATCAGATGTGAACCCAAATCAAAACATGTTGGATAATTTATTTAATAATGCATTTGATTATGACAATTCAAACAGTGATAACAACTCAAACAATAATGACAACCCGGGAATAAATGGAGATAATAACGGTCCGGATTCAGGTTATGGAGAATTACAAGGAAGCAGAGGCTTTACAAGAGTAGATCCAGAGAGTAGCGACAATATGTTTGGGATTGTTGTGCTAGAAATTACTGTTGATGAAAAAGGTAATGTTTCAGATGTTAGTTTGGTTAGCACAACATGTGATCAATGCGTTAAAGCGGCTATTGATGCTGTTAAAAAATGGAAGTATGAAGCTTTGCCAGGCAGTGGATATCAAATTGGGAAAGTTAGTATTGATTTTAGACAGAGGTAAAACAAAAGCTCATATAAAAAGAAACCGATAGTCAGTAAATTATTACTGATTATCGGTTTTTTAAATCTCTTTTACAAGTTAGTTTGTTTTACTAGTATTCGTCTTCATTAAAGAAGAAATCGTCCTTGCTTGGATAATCCGGCCAGATATCTTCAATACTTTCGTATGCTTCTCCTTCGTCCTCAATCTCCTGAAGGTTTTCAATAACCTCAAGCGGTGCACCTTAACGTATTGCATAATCTATCAATTCATCCTTTGTAGCAGGCCAGGGTGCATCTTCCAATTTCGATGCTAATTCCAATGTCAAATACATATTATTAATTATTTGAGGTTAAACACTTTTTAAAATGGACTGCGAAATAAATAAAAATTTCTGAATTACAAATTATTATTCCATAAAATTTCATCAACATTTTGTTCTTTATCAAATTTCCTACCCATTACGAAGAGCAAATCACTCAATCTGTTAATAAAAATAATAATATCAGAATATTTATTTTTCGCATCTTCTATACTGATAATTCTTCGCTCAGCTCTTCGACAAACTGTACGTGAAATATTACACAATGAAATCAATTCACTACCTGCCGGAATCACAAAATTCTTCAACTTAGGAAGATTCACACAATATCTGTCAATTGACTGTTCAAGGTAGTCGATATCTGATTTCTTTATTTTTCTCAACTCCGGTAATGGGAACTCCGCCCCCTCATCAACCGCAGATAATTCTGAACCAATATCTAAAAGTCTGTTTTGGATAAATGCTATTAAGTTTATATCATATTCATCCTTAATAAAGTTCCTAATCATCCCCACAAAGGAATTAAGCTCATCAATTGTCCCATAAGCCTCCAGGCGAGCATTATCCTTATCTACAATTTGGCCACCAAGCAATGATGTCTGTCCTTTATCTCCTGTTTTTGTATATACTTTCATTAGTAATATTTTTCACATTAACTGTTTACTTCGGCATTTGTTTTATTTGCCATAGCAGGATTTTCATTTATAACATCCGATTCAATTTTCCCGTCACGCAATCTTATGATACGACGAGCATGCAAAGCAATATCTTCCTCATGAGTTACAACGACAATTGTGTTCCCATTATTGTAAATTTCTTCGAACAATGTCATTATTTCGATAGAAGTTTTTGTATCCAGGTTTCCTGTTGGCTCATCAGCCAAAATTATTGAAGGATTATTTACTAATGCACGTGCAACAGCAACTCTTTGTCTTTGACCACCAGAAAGCTCGTTTGGTTTATGATGCGACCTGTCAGATAAACCTACATTATCAATTACCTGTTCTGCTCTTTCTAGCCTTTTCTTTTTTGGCATCCCGGCATAAACCAAGGGCAGCATCACATTTTCAAAGGCAGTATACCTCGGTAATAGATTAAATGTCTGAAAGACAAAACCAATTTCTTTATTTCTAATTGTTGCAAGCTCATTATCAGTCATAAAACTGACATCCGTTCCATTAAGAACATATTTCCCATCTGTAAGAGTGTCCAAACATCCAATAATATTCATTAGTGTCGATTTTCCACTACCTGATGGACCCATTATTGCAACATACTCATTTTCTTCTATATCGATAGAAACATCACGTAATGCCCTAACAACAATAGTTCCGACATAATAATTCTTGATGATATTTTTAAGTTCAATTATCTTCACAATGATATTTTTTAGTGTGTACTAAAATAAAAAGAAATAGTTACAAAAATTGTGATAATAAACTTGATTTTATTAATAATTTGTTAATTGAGGGGTGACGGATGACCGATGACCGGTGACGGGTGAAGGGTGACCGATGACCGGTGACGGATGACGGGTGTGAGCAAACAATTAAACTATGGTAAAAGATTACGAGTCTAAGAGTAAGTTATTTTTACAGATATCTCCCTCGCTTCGAACTCACTATACCCAAAGAAAACGACCCCAATTCTTCCTATATTTAATCTCAGGAATTCTGAATTTTGTTGACTGATATGTTTCCAGGCCTTGTGCATATCCCTTGTCCAATCAATATCATCGAAAAGGAAAACACACTTCTCTGCAGCAAGGTTTTGAGAAATATAATTGAAATAATAAATTGTGCTTTCAGAAACGTGATTTCCATCAATAAAAACTAAGTCAAACTTCTCGTCTATAAGAGCGTTTTGCTTAAATACCTCATCAAATGTGTTATTTATAAATCTTACATTATTGACATTCTTGATATTAAATTTCTCTTCTGTAAACGAAATGGTTTGTGGACAAGCTTCTATTGTTGTGACATTAATATCAGATGAAGCTATGGCAAAAGACATTGTTCCAACACCTAATGATGTTCCCAGCTCTAAAGCATTTTTGATATTAAACTTCTCAATAAGTTTTTGATAAAAAAGACAATATTTAATTGAACTCGCAGAGCTTTTATAAACTTGAGAAACCAATCTGAAACTACCTGACAGATTTTTAGACCCGGCTCCCATATCAACAATGCTCAATTCTGTTTTATCAACAGCAAGTTCCGCAGCATATTCTTCTACCCTATTTATTGATTTTGTTTTCACATTACAATCAATCAGGTCCGCTAAATTATTGGGCAATAATTTATTTTGTTTTGGTTTTAAGTAATATGATATGTTCCCCGGAAACTTCAAATTATTTTTATCTTTGTAAATAAATCAATCGCTGTAAATTTAGCAAAAAACTATTACACAATATGTCTAAATTGCTGGAAACAGAAATAACGTATCTGCAAGGTGTTGGTCCTAAAAGAGCTAAACTGCTCGAAGAAGAATTAGGAATCAGGACTTTTAAAGATTTACTTTTTCATTTTCCTTACAGATATATCGACAGAAGTCGTTTTTACAAAGTCAGCGAATTGACAAAAGATTTACCCTATATACAAATAAAAGGTAGATTTTCGGATTTTGAAATTACCACAATTGGGAAAAACAAAAAGAAACTTAGCGGATATTTTACAGATAATACCGGTATAGTAGAGATTGTTTGGTTTCAGTCGATAAATTGGATCAAAGATTCAGTTTCCAGATCGAAGGAATATGTACTTTTTGGAAAACCAAAAGCTTTTGGGAATAGATTAAATATTGTCCATCCGGATATTGAAGAATATGACAAATGGCAAAAGAAGCTTGTCAATGCTTTATACCCGCAATATAGCACAACTGAAAAGCTTAAAAATAATTACATCAACACTAAATCTATTCAGAAACTTGTTGATACATTATTCAAGAAGCTAAAAGGACAAATACCCGAAAGTCTGCCACCATATCTACGTAAAAAATACAATTTACAGGATTTAGAAAGTAGTTTACTTCAAATTCATTTTCCTACAAGTACTCAGGAACTTACAAAGGCTCAGTACAGAATTAAATTTGAAGAACTTTTTTACATACAGCTTAATCTGATTCAAATAAAACTAAACCGACAAGCAGCCTCTAAAGGTTTTGTATTTGACAAATCAAAGGACAAGCTTGTAAAAGAGTGTTTCTTTAAAAAGATACCTTTCGACCTTACAAATGCTCAAACCAGAGTTTTAAGAGAAATCCGTAACGACATTATGTCTGGGAAACAAATGAATCGTCTTTTACAAGGAGATGTTGGTAGCGGAAAAACTCTTGTTGCACTGCTAACAGCACTAATTGCGATTGACAATGGCTTTCAGGCATGCATAATGGCTCCTACAGAGATTTTGGCTCAACAGCATTATCGTTCCATTTCGAAATTTCTTGACGGGCTTGATATTAATGTTCAATTATTGACAGGTTCAACAAAAAAGAAGGAACGAACAAAACTCCACGAGTCACTTTTGTCCGGCGAACTTAGTTTACTGATAGGAACACACGCTTTAATTGAAGACACTGTTAAGTTTAAAAATCTTGGAATGGTTGTTATTGACGAACAACATAGGTTTGGTGTCGAGCAGAGAGCTAAACTATGGCAAAAAAACTCCTTGCCACCACATGTTCTCATTATGACAGCGACTCCAATTCCACGAACTTTGGCAATGACACTTTACGGAGATCTGGATGTGTCAGTAATTGACGAATTACCTCCGGGCAGGACTCCTATTATAACCAAACACTTTAAAGATTCTGATAGGTTAAGAGTATTTGGATTCTTGAAAAAACAAATCAAACTTGGCAGACAGGCATATGTTGTATTTCCATTGATTTCCGAATCGGAAAATATGGATTATAAAGACCTGGAAGATGGTGTTGAAGGATATAGCAGAGCTTTCCCGATTCCTGAATATCAAATATCTGTTCTACATGGCAGAATGAAACCCGACCAAAAAGAAATTTCGATGAGTTATTTCGAAAAGGGCGATACCAATATTATGATTTCAACAACAGTAATTGAAGTTGGTGTTGATGTTCCAAACGCAACAGTTATGATTATTGAATCTGCTGAAAGATTTGGACTGTCACAATTGCATCAACTTAGAGGTCGTGTTGGTCGTGGAAGCGAGCAATCGTATTGTCTTTTAATGACAGGTGAAAAACTTAGCGAAAATGGATATAATCGCATCAGTACAATGGTAAATTCAACCGATGGATTTGAAATTGCCGAAACAGACCTTAAGCTACGTGGTCCCGGTGATCTTGAAGGTAAACAACAAAGTGGTTTTGCGTTCGACCTTAAAATGGCAAATTTAAGTCAGGATGGTCAACTAATACAATATGTAAAGGAAATTGCAGACTATATTTTAAATAAAGATCCGGAATTAAAACATCCTGATAATCATATTCTAAATTTTACATTAAAAGAACTCAACAAAGGTAAAATTCACTTAGGTGAGATTAGTTAATAACAAATTTTATAAAATGGTTTTATAAATTTGATATAGCGGGAATTAGCATTATGAAGTAATATTCAGTATATTTGTAGAAGGGTTTAAGCCCTTCTACTCTTTTATGAATAAAACAATATCAATATTATTTATATTATTTTGTGCAAATATCTTGTTTTCACAAGATGTTGTATTTAACAGGATATATACAGGACAAACACCTGGTTTAAGGAATATAATTATTCAGGACGATGGATACATTGGATTGGGGTTTGATGCAAATAATGGTTTAATACGAATTCTGATCATAAAAACTGATTTTTACGGAGATACATTATGGACAAAAACTTTTGGAGACCCAAACTATAGCTACTATCATGGAACAAGAAATTCATTAATTGAAAATATTGATGGAGGATATTCTCTTGCAGGCCACAGAACTAATCCTGAAAATGATTACAGAGCTTGTATGTTAACAAAATTTGATCAGGATTTTGATACTATATGGACAAAACTATATTTCGACAATCCTGATTTTACAGTATTTTACAATCATATTCAAACAACGGATGGTGGTTATGCACTTGTAGGTAGTAACGATGAAGATGATTCTGACGGAGATGTACTACTTGTAAAAACAGATAGTGAGGGTAATATGCTTTGGTATAAAAAGTATGGAACAAGTGGATATGATGCAGGATTTTGTATTATTGAAACTCCTGATAATGGCTTTTTAATTGGTGGGACATGTGGACTTGGGAATACTGACGGATATTTAATTAAAACTGATATTGAAGGGAATCAACAATGGACAAAACATTACGGTAACCCGTCTTATCATGACGGGTCGATTTATACAATTGCTATAACATCACAAAATGAATATATTTTACCTGTAGGCTATGTAACAACTCCTATTTCCGAGCCTTTTTATAACAGGAAATATCGCTTTATAAAATTGGATTCTGATTTAAATGAAGTCTGGAATAAAGAATATGGGATTGAAGCTGAATATACAAGTATTGGCACTATTGCATTAGCTGAGGATGGTGACATCTGGGCTACGGTTAAAGATGACAATAATGTTGCTTTATTTCATTTATCTCCGGGAGGTGATAGTATTTCAAAAAACTATTATTCTGCTGAAGGTTCTATTGGAGACATGTCTTTATTATCAATGAAACAAACCGAAGATAAAGGTTTTATTATGGCAGGTGTTGCTTATGGCCCACAGGTAATGTGGCTTATAAAAACCGATAGCTGTGGGTGTGGAGGTAGTGTGGTGCAGCATGTTTTTGCAAATAATGAAATTACGTTTTACCCCAACCCGACAGGTAATGTTTTACATTTTGATATGCCGGAGAGAGCACAAGATATTAATATTGAAATATATGATAATCTTGGAAGGCTGTTGATTACAAACGAATTATTAGGCTGGCAAAACACAATCGATGTAAGCCAATTAAAGCAAGGTAATTATTTTGTAAGGATTGTTACAGATGGTGAATATTGGAGTGGGTGGTTTGTGAAAGAATAAAGATTTGTCTGGAGGCAAATAATATTCAAATTTCAAAATACATTCGTCGAGACGAATAAAATTCTATCTGTATATATATTTTTTCGTATATTGCACTAATAAATTATACAAACGATTGCTAATTAAAATTTTTAGACCATGAAAACTCTAGCTATTGCATTATTAGTTGCACTAATTGCTCTACCAACAATTACCAATTCACCAATTAAAGACAAAAGTGAAAAGAAAGTTACACTCAGTCAGGTTAGCTCACTCTTAAGCCCTTATCAAGAAAACGAAGAATATGATTTTATTAACGACAAAGTAGATTATAAATATATTGAAGAAGTAAAATACGACGAAGTCTTCGAAGAATCTGCTGTAATCTATGCAACAATAAAACAAGTTAGAGAAACAGTAGATGCGATAAACGAAGGAGAAATTGCGGAAGATAATGAATATGCAATTTTATGCATTGGTTTCGCTGTAAAAGACCTTCCAAAAATGGATGATAGAATACAAGAGCTCACTGAGCAGACAAAAAACATGACTCCTAAAAAAGACTTTACAGGTGAAAAAATCATGAAAGCAGGTAAAGCAACAAAAGGTCTTAATCAATCTAAGGATTATCTTAAAGAATCATCTGCATTACTTCCTATTTTAATGACAGACCTTGCAGTTGTTTCTAAAAAAGTTTTAAAGGAGGAATAAAATCTCCTCACAAAATATAACGATAGTCACTTGCAACTCTAAATACTTTAAGTACTTTAGTCACTCGTAACTCTAGTCACTTGTAACTCCAAATACTCTAGTCACTCCCCTACTTCATCAATCCTAACATAGCTGCAATAGCAGCTTCAGCTCCGAGGCTTACCTGATAAATACTATCAGCTAACATATAACAAGGGTTAGTAACAATTTTATTGACTTCGTCAACTGCGACTTCGTTGTATTCTTTATCGACATGCTTTGCTCCCACTCCATTAATAACAGCAGCAGTAGCTTTATCATTACCAATAGTTACTCTTCCACCTAGTACTTTAGCAACAACAACCGGTGCTATACAAAGAGCAGCTATTGGCTTTTTTGCAGCATGGAAATCTCTAATAACCTGTGCTACGTCCTCATCAACAGTAAAATTCTCACCAACTATTGCATAATCTGAAAGATTTTTAGCGGCACCAAAACCACCAGTCATAACTAAACCATCAAATTCATTGATATCAATATCATTAAGCGCTTTTATTGTACCTCTGGCTATTCTTGCAGATTCGACTAAAACATTTCGCTTCTCCTGTGTAGCTTCACCTGTTAGGTGATTTACCACATGATACTGCTCTTTGTCAGGAGCAAAACATTCATATTCAACTTCATTTTTCGATAAAGCTAACATTGCTAGTGTAGCTTCGTGGATTTCGCTACCATCGTAAACACCACAACCTGAAAGAATTACTGCAACTTTTTTCATAGGTTCTTTTTTTACAAAGATAATAATTTGCTATTAGGTCATTATAAGATTTTGTCATACTTCGACAAAAAGCTCAGCACATCGTAATCTTTGCAGACCTATTCAGAAATTTTCTGAATGGTCGTTGCAAAGATGTACGCCAACCTTTAACTCACAGCCCGTCCCGATAATCGGGAAGTTTACGAGTAAAATTAGTTTACAGATATTTGTATCCCCCGGACTATGTCCGTGGTTACAAATATTAAGCCCTAACGGGCTTTTGTGGAGAATCAATTGATTAATTTTCTCAATTATAATTTTTTGCCATATACTAAGAACCAATTATTAAAAACCTGCAGCCATTAATCTAAATTTTTAGTTATTTTTGTTATACTCTAAACGAAGCATTATGAGAGACTTAAAATCTGATTTGCAGAAACTTTGGCAAAAACTATATCCTAATAAGTCAAGCGAGTTGCTTGACAGTTTTATCCTTGAGTTGGAGGGTTTCAAAAATGGACTAAAACTTAATGACAATCCCGATACCGAATGGTACAAAAACGCCGTTGTGTACTCACTTTATGTTGATCTTTTTAATAAGGATTTTGATGGACTGACTGATAAATTATCCTATCTCGAAAAACTTGGAGTTAGTTGCATATGGTTATTGCCAATACTTGATTCCCCAATGCGTGACGCAGGTTTTGATATTTCGGACTATCGTAAAGTCAGGTCTGATTTATTAGGTCAAAAAGGTGATAAATCATTTCTTGAATTTCTTAAAGAAGCTCATAAAAAAAACATTAGAGTGATTTTCGATATTGCAATAAATCATTCTTCCGACCAGCACGAGTGGTTTAAAAAATCAGCCTCTTCACAGAAAAATAAATATACTGATTATTATATCTGGAGTGACGATGGCAAGCAATATTCTGATTGTAGATTACTATTTAAAGGAATGGTTGATAGCAATTGGGAAAAGCATGAAAACGGGAAATATTATTTTCATAGGTTTTTCGAATTCCAGCCAGACCTAAACTATAGAAATCCTGAAGTTCTTCTATATATGTGCAGAAACCTTATGTTCTGGATTGAAAAAGGAGTTGATGGTTTTAGAGCTGATGCAATACCATATTTATGGAAAGAAGAAGGAACAGACTGTGAAAATCTGGACAATACTCACGTAATTGTTAAGTTCTTTAGAAAAGTAACAGATTTCCTTAATCCTGAAATAATTCTACTCGCTGAAGCCTGTCAACCACCAAAAGAAGTTGTCAAATATATGGGTGATGGAGACGAATGTCATGCAGGGTATAACTTCCCATTAATGCCTCAGATTTTCAAATCGATGTCAATGCAAAACGCAGAACCAATTAAAAATGTTTTAAGCACTGCTGTAACTCCTGAAATTCCGGCCGAGTCACAATGGTTTACATTTCTACGATGCCATGACGAACTTAGTCTGGAACTAGTTTATGTAAATGAAGAGGACAGAAAATACATCCACGAGAATTATTGCCATAAAACAGAATGGGATTTTAGACTTGGTGAAGGAATTTCAGCCAGATTAAGTGAACTTTTTGAATTTAATATTGATAAAATCATTCAGGCATTTTCAATTATGTTAAGCTTAACAGGAACTCCGATTATATATTACGGTGATGAATTTGGAAAACCAAATGATAAAGAATTTTATCAATCTCAAATTAAAATTACTGGTCATAACGATACCCGAAATTTAGTAAGAGGTAGAATTAATTGGGATAAACTCGAAGCAAGGCTGTCTGATTCCAAATCCTTTGAATACAAAGTATATAGTGCTTTGCGCACAATGATAAACATCCGTAATAACAATAAAACAATTACACAAGGAAGTTTGCATTATAACAATCAGAATCCCTCTTTACTGTATTTCAATAAAAAGAATGATAAAGAAGAATTCATTTTCATTCATAATATGTCAGATAAAATTGTTAATTTAGATGAAAATTTGGTTTTAAGCTATACTACTATATTTGGAGATTTATTAAAAAATGAAGGTAATATTAGTATAGAACCGTTTAAAACCGTTTGGTTAAAAAATTAAGCAAATTAAGACAACTATTTATAATATTAGGCGTCTTGATAAAAACTAAAAACAAAAATGCGAAAAAAAATAAGCCTGAGTACTATTATTATGTTACTTGTATTAACGGTTTTTGCACAAAATCCGTTAAGCAGTGATTTCGATAGCCCAACAAGTATTTCACTTGACCAGACGTGCATATATTCAAGTTACACATTTTATCAACATTCAGGAAATGATCTTAACATTCCCAGATGTCATAGAATGTATCCCGGAGCAAGTTCGTGGTTTACATTTACTGTCCCATCAAATGGTAGAGCAACAGTAAGACTACAATTTCCTGAGGAAACTCTTTTTGGGATTGCATTTTATTATTTTGAATTTGGAGAATATCAGGAAATAAAATGTGATGTCTTCCGTGGCACCGAAGGTGCATTAATTCTTTATCCAAATGAACAATATGAAAACTCAGATATTCTTGTTAGATTCTGGAAACTAGGCGATGCAGATTCAGGCACTGTAAATGTTTGTGTTTCTGGTGAAGATGTTCCTCAATTTGCAAAAGTTCTTTCTGTTGATGCTATTAGCTATACTCCTCAAGAACTTGTACAAGACGTACTAATTACAGGTTGTCTTACTGCTGAAAACATTACTTACACAGGTGAACCAAATTCAATTGGTTACTTTTCAAACGGAATACCAGGTTTAGATTTCGAAGAAGGAGTAATTCTGTCTTCTGGTGACATTGCAGATGCTCCAGGACCAAACACATCCGGTAGCACAAGTGGATCTTTTTACTCTAATGGTGATGCCGATTTGGAGGCAATTATTAGTGATGTAACAAATGATGCTGCTGTTCTTGAATTTGACTTTACACCGGCATCTGATGTTATTGAATTTGAATATGTTTTTGCTAGTGATGAGTATCCAGAATTTGCAAACTCTAGTTTTAACGATGTTTTTGCTTTCTTAGTAACCGGTGGACCTGAGGGCTATGTTAATGAAAACATTGCTCTTATTCCAGGAACATCAATTGCAGTTTCAATTAATAACGTTAATGATGTAGACTACCCTCAATACTATGTAAATAACGAAACAAGCCCTAACATTTAGTATGATGGTATGACTATTACTTTTATTGCAACAATACCTGTAACTGCTTGTGAGGTATATCATATCAAACTTGCTGTTGCTTATGTTGGAGATGCTTCATATGATTCCGCCGTATTTTTAAAAGCAAACTCTTTTACTTCAGGCGAAAGTTATGAAGTTGAAACTTTTAACTCATGGTCAAACTCACTCCAAATTATGAGAGGTTGTTCAAACTACATTGTTTTCTCAAGAACTGATGCAACTCCATTATCCGAAGCTGTTCCTATCGAACTGACTGTTGGTGGAACAGCAACACCAGGAAGTGACTATTCTGCAATTCCTGAAGATCTGGAAATACCAATAGGCGAAGATAGCATAGTTGTTTATTTTGATGCTTACGATTTAGGTGTTCCTCAAGGTGCTGAAACAATCATTTTAACTTTCGAAAACGGATGCCCATGTGATGCCGGGACAACAGAGCATATAATCACATTAGTAGATGCATTTGAGGTTGACCCTGAAGTCGAAAACGACGGCCCAATTTGTATTGGTGACGATGCAACACTAACTGTAACTCTTAACACACCTGATCCGGATAATGTCACAATTGAATGGGACACAGGAGAGGTTGATGTCGATCAGATAGTCGTAAGTCCGGATGTTACAACAATATATGAAGTAGATATTATTTATCCTTGTGATACTATTACTTTATCAACAACCGTAACAGTAATAGAGCCGCCTGTTGTTGATCTCGGACCTGATATTGATGTAGATGCCTTAATTACTAACCTTAATGCTGTAATGGCTCCCGGAAATACAGGTGTCTGGGCAAATACAAGTGGTCCTGGAACGGCAAGTATTAATCCGGAAGATGCTTCAAGTACAACTATTTCTGTTGATGAATTTGGTGTTTACAACTTTACCTGGACAGAAACCAGTCTTGCTCCAAACTGTGTATCATCTGATGATATTAATATTAATTTCTATCATATCCCAACAGCAGACTTTGAAGCCACAGAAGTTTTGTGTTTTGGTGATTATACTACTATTACTTTTACCGGTGATATTATTGACGGATTGGCAACATTTGACTGGGACTTTGGTACTGCTAACGTTATTAGCGGAACAGGTGAAGGTCCATATATTCTTGAATATACAGAAAGTGGTACTTTCCCTATTTCACTTACTGTTACAGAAGATATTGCAACTGCTGATTATGATATCGAAGTTTTTATCCCAGAAGTCCTTAATGGAACATTGACTACAGTTGATGACCCTTGTTTTGAGTCATGTCAGGGAAGCGCAAGTATTGTAGTTACCGGTGGTATTGCACCATACGATTACTCATGGCCATCCACCTCAAATGCCGTTGACAATTTATGTGTTGGCGATTATGGATTGACAGTGACTGATGCAAATGGTTGTACCTTTGGCACAACATATACAATAAACCAACCTACATTACTGGAATACGACACTACTTACAATCATGTCAGTTGTTTTGGAACAAATACCGGAAATGCAAATATTATCCCTTCTGGTGGAACTATGCCTTATAGTTATGTATGGAGTGACGGTTTTAACATGGCCAACCACACAAATATACCTGCAGGAACATACGAAGCAACTGTAATTGATGATAATGGCTGCATTGTAATGGAAGTGTTCCAGATTACTGAGCCTGATTTGTTACAGGTTGTTACCTCAGGAGATTTTGAAATTTGTGAAAATCAAACTGTAAATGTTGCATCACAACCAATGGGTGGAACTATGCCTTACACATTTTTCTGGGATAGTGGCGACGGAAATGGTTTTGTCGAAGGTGACCAAACATTCCAGGTTGTCCCACACGAAGATATTACTTATACGGTATATGTTGAAGACGATCATTGATGTACTAGCAATTTGGCAACAACAGATATTACTGTCAGCCCTACTATTTATTTAGATCTAGAAACAGAAGACAATACATGTTTTGGTTCTTGTGATGGCTCTGCTCTTATTGGAATTACAGGTTGTATCCAGCCGTTTGATTTTAGCTGGGCTTCGGAAGGACCATACTTAGATGACCTATGCGCAGGATTATACACACTGACTATTACTGATCAATTAGGATGTGTTGCTGATACAATGTTTATTATCGAAGAACCTAATGCTCTAATATTAACTATGGAGGTCGAAGATGCACCTTGTTCATATAGCGAAGAAGGTAGCGCAAATGTAATTATTGTTGGTGGAACACCACCATATAATTACTTGTGGGAAACCGGAAATACAACTAATGAATTATTAGCACCAATAGGTTCTTACGATATTACAGTTTCTGATGACCACAATTGCAGAATATATGGAACAGCCGAAATTGATGCACCTAGCGAATTAATTGTCCTGCCGCTATACGATCCTACAATATGTATAGGAGGAGAAGCACAGGTAATTGCACAAGCAACTGGAGGTACACCTTATTATCATTTCCATTGGAGAGGTACAGACGGAACAGAATACTGGGAACATCAAATCCATGTTGACCCCGAAACTACTACAACTTACGACTTAACTGTAACAGATGATAATGGATGTACTGTTGATGGATATAATGTTGTTGTAACTGTTCATCCACCAATAACAATTGAAAATATAATCAACAGTGTAAATAATGTTTGCCTGGGATACGGAACTCAAATTGAGCTTGACATTACAGGTGGTAACGGAGGACCATATTTAGTTACTATACCGGGTGATGAAGGAGAAGAAATTATCAGTTCTCCATTTACATATTATCCACAAGAAAATACAAACTTAGTATTTACAGTTGAAGATATGTGCGAAACTCCTTCAGTTCAAGATTCAATCATGATTTATGTTCACGATAAACCATTTGTTGATTTTGGAATCGGCATAAACGAAGGTTGTCCAGGACAATTTATAAATTTTCATTCTTTAGATACTTCTGAAAACTATGAATATGTCTGGGATTTCGGTGATGATGTTTTTGCATTTATTAAGAACCCAACACATGCATATACAGAAGATGGATATTTCGATGTTCAGTTGACAATAAGAGATGAGTTTGGCTGTGTTGATTCACTAAAAAAAGATAGTTTAATTGAAATATTCCCGAAACCATATGCAAATTTTGCTGCTGAGCCTGAAATTGCAAGCATTCTGGATCCACAAATAAAATTTGTCAATTATTATGAGGATGCCTTATTCTATTTTTGGTATTACGGTGATGGAGATTCAACTATTAACTTCCGTCATCCGACACACTTCTTTGATAATATGGGTGAATATGAAGTTATGCTGGTTAGTGAAAATGAATATGGATGTACCGATACAGTAAGGCGTAATGTCCTAATACGAGAAGAGTATACAATTTGGGCTCCAACTGCATTTACACCAAATGGTGATGGAGTAAATGATTGCTTTAGGTTATGTGGCAATGGTATAGATTACCACACATTTAATATGCTTATTTATAATCGTTGGGGTGAATTGGTTTACTCAACAGATAAGTATGCCAGAGATGTTGAATGCTCTTCCTGCGGAGACGGCTCCTGGGATGGGACTAAAGGTTCAAGAATGGCAGGTGATGAATACTACACTAATGGGATTTATTATTGGTATGCTACATTCTCAGATACTGACGGTATAGGACATGAACATCAAGGATTTATACAACTGGTTAGATAAAATATTTTACTCAAGGGGCTTAATTTATAAAAAGGAATGATTGTTTTTTCAATCTTCCTTTTTTTTATGACCTTGGGTGAAACTGAATTATTGTTTCTCTTAAATACTCTCTGTCAATATGAGTATAAATCTCAGTAGTAGTAATTGATTCATGTCCTAACATCTCTTGAACGACTCTTAGGTCAGCCCCTCCCTCAATTAAATGAGTAGCAAAAGAATGCCTAAAAGTATGTGGTGACACATTCTTCTTTATTCCTGCAGCTTTACAAACATCTTTAATAATAGTAAAAATCATAACACGGTTTAATTGTTTACCTCTTCTATTTAAAAATAAATAATCTGCATGTCCTTTTTGTGGCTCGATATGATTACGAAAAGATTGCATATAATATTTAATCTCTAACTGAGCAGACTTCCCCAAAGGGACTAATCTTTGCTTATCCCCTTTACCAATTACTCGAATAAACTCCTCATTAAAAAACATATTCGAGAGCTTAAGATTTATTAACTCAGAAACACGCAAGCCACAACCATATAGTACTTCAACTATTGCTCTGTTTCGGTGCCCAAGATAATCGCTAACATCAATAGCTTTTAGGATAGTTTCAATTTCTTCGACACTGAGAACAACCGGTATTTTTCGTCCTATTCTAGGGGTTTCAAGAAGATCTGATGGGTTTTCTTTAATTATATCCTCAATAGCAAGATATTTGAAAAATGCTTTCAAAGAGGATATTAATCTCGATTGTGATTTATCTGTCAAGCCGAGCTCTGCAACATAGTTAATAAAATCAGTTAATTGCTTTGTTTTTATTTGTGTTGGAGTTAAATTTATCTCATGTATTTCGAGATATTGAGTAAACTTATTTAAATCACTGATGTAAGCTTTTGCTGTATTATCAGACATACTTCTCTCTATTTTTATATAAAATTCAAAATCTTTTAAAATATTTTCCCAATTCTTCATTTTTTATAGAGAGTAATTATATATTTGTATGTTAAATCGGTTATTTCAAAATGCGTTTACATATTATTAACGGTCCAAATTTAAACAATATTGGCAGAAGGGAGCCAAATATTTATGGAAATATAAGCTTTAGTGATTATTTACATGAACTAAAGAATATATTCGATAAGTTTGAAATTAGTTATAGTAATTCTCATTTTGAATCTGATCTTGTTGATTTAATCCATCAGTCTGATGGCAAATTCGATGGGATAATATTAAATGCCGGAGCTTACAGTCACACCTCTGTTGCTATCAGAGATGCTGTAGCTGCAATTAAGGTGCCGGTTGTTCTTGTTCATATTTCAAACGTTTATGCACGGGAGCCTTTCAGAAACAGAAATATGATTGCACCTGTTTGTGAAGGAATTATTACAGGGTTTGGGTTAAAATCGTATGAAATTGCAATTAAAAGTTTTGTTGAATAAGAATGGGAAAAACAAGAACACTCTACAGATTAAGAAAATATAAAGTAGGCATAACCATAGCTTGCACGGGTTTACTTTTCGGGATATTTCTATTTGCAAGTTTAAATATCTTTGAAAATCAGGTAAAGTCGTATTTTAAAGACCAAACAACAAAGGTTTTACAACAACAATATCAAGACAATATAAATAATGCAATACAATCTAGTGACAGATCTTATAAATTATTGGAAAAGTCTGCTAATACAGCAATTGCATTTTCATTAGAAGCTTTCATTATGGTATTTATGCTATTACGTCTTTCGCAAAAAGGATCACGTTTAAGTAACTCTTCTCCAGTATTTGTTGGATTTGGACTAATATTATTGAGTTTATATTATCTCCTATTAGGGATTCTTCTACCCGGCAGCGGACAACTTGAAGGATTACAATCAGAATACTATTTGCTTAAAATAGTTGGCGCCATATTAATTCTTTTTGGCAATCTAATTCTAATCTATCAACTTTTTATTCAAATAGTTCTCGAAAAAGTAGAAGATTTGATAAATTCAATTAGTAAATGCAACAATTTTTGATTTTTCTCTCTTTCTGAAATGGAGCGTAGCGAAATGAAGGAAAGAGAGAAAAGCCCGAAAGCA
>PKTB01000003.1 GCA_002869385.1 Marinilabiliales bacterium | reverse complement strand
TTGATAAGGAAAGTCCTAATTCTTAAATTAGGCTTCCTTTGAAAGAAAATTATTATCGATTTTAAAAGCTCAAATACACACTTTTTTAAACACTACCAGTAGAAAATATATTGCGATAAACAATAGTAGTAATTTGAATAACGAAAAGAAGTTTGTTTTGCTAATGCGCTATTTGTTTTTTTACATAAAGAAAGTGAGAGTTATTATTTTTCAATTATAAAGAACTCTGTTCGGCGGTTTTTTGCTCTACCATCTTCATTATCATTTGAAGCAATTGGTTTATCAGGGCCATATCCTCTATATTTCAATCTGGAACTGTTTATACCATGTGCAACAAGGTAATCGTAAACCGATTTTGCTCTTTGATTCGAAAGGTTTATATTGCCCTGATATGAGCCTGTATTATCTGTATGTCCGCGAATTTCTACTTTTACACCGGGGTTGTCATTCATAAATTCAATAAAACCATCAAGAACAGCTAAACTTTTGTTATCGATAGTATACGAGGCAGTAGGATAATAAATATCTCTTAATTCAACAGCTTCTCCAACAGCTATCGGCTTGACTTCAAAATTAACTTCTACTGGTTCTATAAATGTTTCTTCTGTTGGTTCAATTAGTGCAGAAGTATAACTGTAGTCTTCTTTTTTTACAACCATAAGATAATCGTCATCTTCTTTTTCTTCTTCAACTGTAACAGCAACAGCATAATTTCCAGTTTCTGAGTCGACAATACCTTCCGAAACTTCTTGGGTTCTGATATTTCTTACTTCCAGTTTAGCCTCGGTTAAAGCTGCTCCTTCATCGTCAATTAATTGTCCTTTTACGAGAAATACTTTTTCAGGTCTTGCTTCTGGATATAAATCAAAAGAATAGATATCCCAACCACCTTGACCACCAAGATCATTAGATGCAAAATAAGCCTTTGTCCCTTGGGTGTTTACAATAAAACCTAAATCGTTTCTTTTTGTATTTATCGGGTAGCCAATATTTACTGGTTTTGTCCATGAGTCTTCTCTGTACTTAGAAAATAGAATGTCTAAACCTCCAATACCAAGATGTCCGTCAGAGGAGAAATATAATGTTTGGCTGTCTGAGTGTATAAACGGTGATTTCTCATTTCCAGATGTATTAATTACTGTTCCAAGATTTTGTGGGTCACCCCATGAACCATCTTCATTTTTCACTGAAAAGTAAATGTCAGATGTTGGGTGGTTAGGATCAAAACCAATATTGCTTTCACGAACACTTGCAAAATACAGAATCTTACCATCAGAAGAAATACTCGGTTGAGATTCCCATGTTTTTAAACCATTAATGTTATTCCCAACACTTCTTAATTCATTCCAACCTCCACCGGCAGTTCGAGTTGTATAAAAGATATCACAATTATCGTAATCAGCACTTATTGGTTTACAAATTGTAACATACATAGTATTATTATCAATTGTAATTGATGATGCACCCTGATTTAAGCCTGCATTAAAAGGATAGGGGAGTGCTTGGATCTCTTTAAATTTAAGTCCAGTATTATCAATAGCTGTAGCCATTGTATATTCTTCAGTATATTTAGGCCCGTAAATCGAAGTTACATCATCTTTCATGTAACGGTGTGTGAAGAAGGCCATAGTACCATCCGGTGATATTATTGGCAAGTACTCATCATTATTTGTAGATATACCTTCTACAATTACCGGGTCGAATGGTACCGTATTGTGCGTAAGCTTTAAGTATTGGTCTATATAATTCAAAGTATTTTCTGCATCTGCATAATATTTTGAACTTCTATTAGAATTTTTTACAAAAACTTTGAGATACTTTTTTGCGTTTTCTAATTCGTCTTCAGCAAAAAAGATCTTACCAAGTTTGTAGTTTGTCTCATAATTTTGGAAGGAAGGACAAGATGAGGCTACTCTTTCTAGGGACTTAATATATTTTCCATAATAAAGATCTTGTGATTTTCTATCCTGAGCCATTTTATACCTTGAATAATTTATCTCAGCAACAGCAACCCATGCTTCGGTAAAGTCAGGTTCTTCATCCAGAATTTTTGCAAATTCAAGTTCTGCATCATCTAACTTTCCGGATGTTAGCATATTTACAGCTTTATCATATCTTTTGAGAAGTATTTTATCGTCAATGTCATTACAAAACTCAAACATATATTGCCCAAATCCAAGAGAACTTGTTAGAAGGGAAAACAATATTATTATGTATAAATTTCTTAGCATTGACATACAAACAACAAAGATATTTTATTTTAATTTATTCCTATATTACAACGTGAAAAATTTTGTTTAATTATTGCAAAACAAGAAATATGCCTAAGATTTTGTAAAAAAGTTTATTTGATGAACAAAAAGTGGGTTTTTATATTTAATAAATTAGTTTCTTTGTATATTACTTTTTGAAATGAGGAAAGAGAGACGCAATATCTGGCGAACATTTAATATTTATTATAGATATTATAAATCGAGAGGCATTCTTTCGTTTTTGATTTCAAATATTATAAAGGTTCTAGCAATTATTGGCATTGTAATTCTGGTTGTTTGGATTTTAAATACATTTATAATACAAGTTAGTGAGATTCCTCAATATATTATTGATAATTTTAGAAAAGAAGTAGTTCTTGCATTCTTCTTATTTACAGAAAGTGTACTTGGATTAATACCTCCTGATTTTTTTATATTATGGGTTAGTAAAATGGAGAGCTTTTATCTATGGGTTGGAATATTAGGTGCAGTATCTTATTTGTGTGGGATTAATGCATATTTGATTGGTGTTTGGGTAAGGAAAATTCCAAGTCTTCGTAAACGACTTTTACGTTTATATGCGAATCACTTAGATAAAATTAAAAAATGGGGTGCAGTATTTGTCATTATTGCAGCATTGTTCCCTTTACCATATGCAACAGTTTGTACATTAGCCGGAGTGTTGAAGTTTCCTATGCAACGATTAGCAATTATTGGCGTGTTCAGAATAGCACGTTTTTATTTGTATGCACCAATTGTATTGGGATTTATATAAAATAGGATATTATTGTTAGTGTTGCAAGACATACTGAAGCAATTCCATTAGTAGTCCCAAATGCTAGATTTACTCTTGATATATCATTAGGTTTAACTATGAGGTGCTGATAAATTAATAAAATCGTAAATACTCCAACACCTGACCATAATAGATAATTAGCGTCCTGAATATATGCCCATAAAAACATAATGCCGATGGAAATAATATGTATAAGACTTGAAATATACATAGCTGTTTTTCTTCCAAATTTTGCGGGAATAGAAAATAATCCATTTTCTCTGTCGAACTCTTCATCTTGAAGAGAGTATAGGATGTCAAAGCCGGCAGTCCAGAGCAGAACAACGATGGATAAAAGTATAATTCTGAGATTAAGAGTTTCACTAACTGCGATATATGCTCCGGCTGGAGCGATTGCAAGTCCTATCCCTAAAATTATATGAGCAAGGAATGTAAATCTCTTCGTGTAAGAATAGGATAGTACGATAGCAAGAGCAATTGGAGACAAGAACAATGTTGTTCGATTAATAAAAGCCGTTGCTACTACAAACAGAATAGAATTTACTATTGTAAAAGTCAAAGCATTTCTTGCACTTACTTTTTTAGAAGGAATTTCACGATTCGAAGTTCTGGGATTTTCTGCATCTATTATTCTATCTGCATATCGATTAAAGGCCATTGCACTATTTCTGGCAAAAACCATACACAACACGATAAGCAAAAGTAAAAGCAAGTTAAAATCATAAGAATCTTGTTTAATAGCACTAAAGAAACCAATTAATGCAAATGGCATTGCAAAAATAGTGTGGCTGAATTTCACCAAATTTAAGTATTTAGTAATTTTAGAAATCAAGATTCAAATTTTTTACAAAAATGACTAAAACCATCCTAAATTAAAAGCTATTTGTACATTTATTAATTATTTAATCTTAATCTTTAAAATTCATATTTTAAAATTCTAAATTTGTATGTAATTTGTTATAAAATAATATGTGTTTTGTAGCACCCTTTTAGATGTTTTTACGTTATATTATTATAAAGTAACTTAATTAATGTCATCAGTCGGTATAAGAACCAAAATATTATTGATTTTACTTTTTACTATAACTATTCCTGTAGCTTCTTTTTCACAAACTGTTGGTTTAGTTTTAAGTGGAGGAGGCTCTAAAGGTATGGCTCATATTGGCGTTATTCGTGCTTTGTAAGAAAATAATATCCCGATTGATTATGTTGTTGGAACATCTATTGGTGCAATTATCGGAGGGCTATATTCTATTGGTCTTACTCCCGATCAAATGGAGCAAATGTTTCGTGAAGAAAGATTTCTGAATTATTATAAAGGTCAAATACCTGATGATCAGTATTATTATTTTAAGACAACAGAACCTGATGCGTCGTCATTTAGTCTTGGCCTAGCCCGATTGGATAGTAATATTAATATTGTATTACCAACAAATCTTGTGGCTACTCAACCGATGGATTTTGGCATAATGGAATATTTTGCTCAATACTCTGCTGCTGCAAATGGTGATTTCGATAGTTTATTTGTTCCTTTTCGATGTGTCGGCTCTGATGTATATAATAATCGAGAAGTTATTTTCAAAAAAGGAGACCTTGGACAGTCTATACGAGCATCAATGACATTTCCATTCTATTTTAAACCTGTTGTAATTGATAGTGTTCTTTTTTTTGATGGAGGTATTTATAATAATTTCCCTGTTGATGTAATGCGAAATGAATTTCATCCGGATATTATGATTGGGGTTAGTGTTACAAGTTATTCGGAAAAACCTAATCCTGATGATTTAATGCTGCAGATAGAAAACATGATAATGGGTGAAAAAAAGGAGTATGAAGTTCCACCCGACGAGGGGATTACTATAAATATTGATTTTACAAATGTGAGCTTACTTGATTTTCACAGGATTGATGAGTTTTCTCAAAAGGGATATGAAACCTGCATGCTTATGATGGATAGTATTAAAGGTAGAATTCCAAGAAAACAAGATTCCGTTATGCTTGCAGAAAGAAGGCAAGATTTTCAGACGAAAGTCCCTGTATTTGATTTTGATAAGATATACATTCAAGGAATTGACCAGAAATCGCAGGATTATATTATTAATTCTTTTAAAGGAAAGTCAGAAAAGTTAAATATTAGGCAGCTTGAATCAGAATATTATAAGCTAATCTCAGATTTTCAGATCGAAACTGCTACTCCATTGGCTCGATTTAATGATACTACAGGTTTTTTTGATGTAATATTTAATGTAAAAAAGGAAAAACGAGCAGATGTTTTATTTGGTGCAGGTTTGTCAACAGGTTATTCAAATACTGGATTTGTAGGTTTTAACTACAAAATATTAAACAGAGTTTCGACTTTGCTTAATGCAAATTTGTATTTTGGAAGATTATATAGTTCATTGCATATTTCAGGAAGATTGGATTTTCCTTTCAGTACACCTTTGGCTCTTGAGGTAGCAGCAAACGTAAATAGATTTGATTATTTCAAAGGTAATTCGCGATTATTTTCGTTGGATTATCGCCCCCCATATTTAATTAATTATGATAATAATACTAGAGTAGATTTATTTACACCTTTAACAAGAATGTCTGTTATAAAACTTGGTTATGCTACAGGATTTCAGACTTACGATTATTTTCAGGTGAGTAATTTTTTACAAAATGATACTGCAGATTATACTTCATTTATGTTAAATACTTTCCACTTTAGTATTGTCAGAAATAATCATAATTATATTCAATATACAACAAAGGGGAGTAAAAATCAAATGAGTTTAAGGTATACTTTTGGTTATGAGGAAAATATTCCTGGATCTACTACCTCATTAACTGATTATTATGGAATGGATCATTCTTGGATTCAATTTGATGCTGTTTCGGATTCCTATTCAAGAGTTTCTAAGCATTTCACAATGGGTGTTTATGCAGAGTTATTGGTTAGTAATAAACAACTTTTTAGAAATTACACATCAAGTATATTGTCAGCTCCTGTTTTTAGTCCCACACCTCATAGTAAAACACTATTTTTACCAAATTATCGTGCAAACTCTTTTGCCGCTTTGGGCTTAAAACCAATTATTAAATTTACAGATAGGCTAAATCTAAGATTTGAGGTATATGCTTTTGCACCATTTGAAAAGATACTAAAAAGAGAGCTAATCGACAGAGTTTACGAACCTTATTATAGTGAAAGGTATGCTTACCTTCATTTTCTTGGAATGGCAGGATTAGTTTATAATACAGACTTTGGGCCATTAGCATTTACGGTAAATTACTATGATACCGATTCCAGCACTACTTATTTTATGCTGCATTTTGGATATGTGATTTTCAATAAAAGAGTATTTGATTATTAAACGTATTCTCTTAGTATATGAGCAAAAAATTGTAATTTACTATATCGCATTCTATTTTTGATTTTGGGTTCATCAAAACTTTATGTATGTTTGAATAAAAAATAAGATGAAGATAAAATCACTATTAGTTTATGCTGGACTTAGTGTTCTACTAGCTTCTTGTGGGATTGGAAAAAGTCTTGAAAAACCTGCCTATATTAAAATACAAAGTTCTGTCTTTCAAACATATTTTGATACAGAAATCAATAAATATTTGAATCAGAATTTGGAGAATGAATATCTTTCTGCTTTAGAAACTGAACTAGAATCCTCATTAAAGACATATAATATTTATATTATTAATGCGGGGACAGAGCCATCAGGTGATGAAAAGATCTATGTTCTTGATATGAAGAATATGACATTTACTGAGACTTATGAAGCACAATCTGTTTATATGGATAGTATGGCAACTTCACCTGAGTATTTTGAAGTTGTTACATGTGATATTGACATCAGTGGTGATTTATATAAATTTAACAGTAGGGGAGAACAGGTTAAAATTAAAACTATATCTTTAAATGTAGATAAGGGCGAGAAACTTTCTAATAGTAGGACATTTTGGCAAATTATCTTTGGAAATAATAAAGACAATTCTGAATATACATATAAAGAACTCGATGAAAATGTATTCTATTCGTTGAGTGAGAAAGCAGCTCGTCATATGGCAGCTAAGACTTCACGTACATTATATAAAGATCAATAAAATGAAATATACTGTTGTAATTAAAACCTTATTCGGGCTTGAAGAAGTACTTAAAAAAGAGCTTGAAGAAATTGGAATAACTGAAGTTACTGTTTTATCAAGAGCTATTGAATTTGAAGCTGATTTAGAGCAAATATACAAATGCAACTTGCATCTTAGAACAGCATTAAGTGTTTTAGTGAAAATTTCATATGGTAAGGTAAGAAATGAAAATGAGCTTTATAGTTTTATAAGAAAAGTGGAATGGGATTCTTACTTTGATATTGATAAAACGATTGCTGTACGTGCGGTTTCATTATCGACAAAAATGAATCATAGTCTATTTCTTGAGCAAAAGACAAAAGATGCAATAGTTGATTATTTTAGAGATAAATATGGTTACCGTCCTGATGTTGATGTCAGAAACCCACAAGTGAACATTAGTTTATATCTTACTGATGATATTTGCATATTGTACCTAGACAGTTCAGGTAAGCCATTATATTTGAGAGGATTTGATAAGGAAATAGGGGAGGCTCCGATAAATGAATGTCTCGCTGCAGGAATTTTGTATTTGAGTGGCTGGAATTGTGAGGATGATCTTATTGATACGATGTGTGGAAGTGGTACATTTATTACGGAAGCATACATGATGGCTTCAAAATTCCCACCAACAATTAAAAGAAGAGAATTTGCTTTTTTAAATTGGAAAAACTTTGACTATGCTATATGGCAAAATATTTTAACGAACGCACATGATCAGATAATCAAAACAAATGCTAATATTATTGCATGTGATATCAGTCCTGATGCTGTTAGGTTGACACGGTCAAACTTAATGAAAATAGATAGAGAGCATACAGTTAAAACTTTACCTAAAAACTTTTTCCATTTAAAAGGGTTTACGAATGGCGGTTTGATTGTTTGCAATCCTCCATATGGGGAGAGACTTAAGCTTGCTGATTCTAAAGCCTTTTATAAAAAGATTGGGGATAAGCTGAAATTTGATTTTGCTGGTTATACTGCATGGATTATTTCTTCAGACTTAGCTGCTGTTAAATTTATTGGTATGAAACCTGAAAAGAAAATTGAATTATATAATGGTAGGCTAGAATGTAGATTGTTGAGTTATTCTATTTATAAAGGAAGCCGTAAAGATAGGGACTATAAGTAATCTGTACATTTCTCCAGTTTAATACCTCTGGAACCTTTTATGAGGAAGAACTTACTTGCTTCAGGATGTGTGACAAAATACTTTGCAAGATCTTCAACTGTTTTAAAGAAATTAAATTCGTATTTACCGTTGTATTTATAAAACTGCTCACCTACTAGAAATACTTTTCTAAAATTTATTGCTTCAACTTTATCTAGAATCTTTTTATGTTCTTCTAAACTATCTTCACCAAGTTCAAGCATATCCACAAGTATCAAACATTTGTTTCTGTCTTTTATTTTATTGAAATTATCAATTGCCGCAGACATACTTGTAGGATTTGCATTATAAAAATCTAATATAAGAGAGTTTCTTAAAGTTTTAACAAGCTGTGATCTGTTATTTCTTGGGTGATAACAAGCAATGGCGTTGTCGATAGCAGTTCCGGGAACATTAAAATATGAACCCACAGTTATTGCTGCAAGTATGTTTTCAAAATTATATTCTCCAATAAGATTAGATTTTGCTTGCCCTGTTTCATTATTAACCTTCCAGTTAACAGCTGCTTCTAATCCAAATTCTTTGTATTCTCCACAACAAAAAGCTTTTGAAGACTTTCCGTAAGTTACAGAAGAATAGTTATTAAGCAATTCATTTAATATTGGGTTATCAATATTACTAAAAATAAGACCTTGTTTTTTCTTAAGGTATTCGTATAGCTCACCTTTTGTTTTTTTTACATTCTCAATAGAACCAAATCCTTCAAGGTGGGCTTTACCTATATTTGTTATTAGTCCGAAATCAGGTTCTGCTATTTCACAAAGAGTTTTTATCTCACCAGGATGATTTGCTCCCATTTCAATAATACCAAAATCAACGGTATGATTCATTGCTAGTAAGGTAAGTGGTACACCAATATGATTGTTTTTATTTCCACTTGTGTATGATACTCTTACTTTTTGAGCCATGACAGAAGCGAGAAGCTCTTTTGTCGTGGTTTTACCATTTGTTCCTGTTATAGCAAATATTGGGATATTGAGTTTTCTTCTGTGAAGGTTTGCTAAATCTTGTAATGCTTTTAATGTATCATCAACTATAAATACATTATCAGTACCTTTGAATTTCGGGTCAGAGACAACAGCTGCTTTACAACCTTTTTCGAGGGCTTGGTCTACAAATTTATTGCCATCAAAATTATCTCCTTTAAGAGCAAAAAATATTGAGTTTGGTTGACTTATACGAGAGTCAGTATTTATTGCTCTGCAGGATTTGAAAACAGAATATATTTGCTCTATTGTACTCATAAAAAAATGAAAACCCCATTGCTGGGGTTTTTATTTTAGTTTTTGAAATATTTTAGTCTTCTATTATAGGAGATCCAACTCTATCCATTGCACATCTGAAACCAAGGTCAGCACGAGCGAGTTTTTCATCTAAGAATCTTCTGGTACATGGAACCATCCAATAGGCTCTGTCTTTCCATGAACCACCTTTAAATACTCTAGAGCGGTCAGATACAAGAGTTGTCATTTGTTCACCTGTTATACCATCACCTTTGTTGATTTTAGGATTAGAAGGATCAAATTGACCAAATCCCCATTCTCCATATTCACCCCAATTACCTTCTTGGTACATACCAGGAGTAGACTTTTTGAAGAACTGATCAGGATAGATAATACTACCATCTGCTAGTTGCAATTTACCATCAGGTAATACCATTGATCCATCAGGCATTAGGATATTTCCGTCAGCAGTTTTCTCATGACCTGTAGGTAATATATAAGTCATATTTTGAAGATCAACTTTAATTCCATTAGGTAGAAGAATTTCGTTTCCACCAGACATTAAAGTAGCACCAGGATAGATGTCACCGACATTTTCTGCGGTAAGACCTTCAGCAACAGGATCGTTCACTTTAATTTCATCAGATTCAAATTCATATCTGTCTCCTTTAACCCAGTATTCTTCAGCATTTCCGTTTGGTATTAATGATTCTAAGTCACCATCAAGATAGTTTCTGTTATCAGAAGTTGTATAGTTTTCACGACTGTAACATTCTTCATCTCTAACTGGTTTACGGAGAATCTTTCCAGAATAATCGAAATAGTTTTCAGCTTCAGGAGTTAATTCAATATCACCAGATCGTGGGTCGATAATTACTTCATAGTCAGTATAGATGTTACCTCTAAATGGTCTGAACTCTTCCATATCTTCAAAAGTAAGATCTCTGTAAACGTCCATTACCCATTCGTTAACATTACCAGCCATACAATATAATCCATATTCATTAGGCCAGTATGATTTAACAGGAGCTGCTATATCAGCTTTATCATTAAGCGCTCCAGCTACCCCCATGTTATCACCACGACCACGCATTGAGTTAGCCATCATTAGGCCTCTTTCCTCACCGCGCGAATCGTTTCTGATATAGTGACCATTCCATGGGTATAATCTTCTTTCATAAATTATTTCTCTGTAGTGGTTACCGATATGTGCTAATGCAGCAAATTCCCACTCTGCTTCTGTTGGTAGTCTGTAACGTGGTAAGAAAATTCCATCTTCCATTCTTACCCAACGTCTGTCTTCTCCTGTGTTTACAGCGCCACCTTTACGACCAGCCTGAAGTGTTGCAGGGTCAACATAAAGATTTTGAACTTTTCCGTCAGGACCTTTACCTGTTTCATCAACAGCTAAATCTAAGTTTTCAGCATAAATAAGATATGCATCAGTATTAAAATGTTTTGCTTGATCATGAGGAGCAATATATTTATCAATAATACCTTCGCGAAGAAGAATTAATTCGTTTACACGATCAGTACGCCATTCACAATATTTTGTTGCTTGTACCCAACTTACTCCTACAACTGGATATTGCTCATATGCAGGGTGTCTTAAATATAGCTCAACCATAGGTTCATTATATGCAAGTCTTTCTCTCCAAACTAAAGTGTCATGTAAAGCCTCTCTGTATAAGAATCTATAGTCTGATGAATAAACATATGATAACCAGTAGAGGTACTCTCTGTAGTCCAGATTTCTTACCTCAGTTTCATCCATGTAGAATGAAGATACAGTTACTCTTCTTGGAATGTTGTTCCAGTCGTACATAACGTCTTGTTCAACACGACCCATAGCAAACGAACCACCTTCAATAAATACTAGGCCAGGTCCGGTTTCTTGTTCATATCACGGATGATTTTGGAATCCACCGAAATTAGGATCGTTGTAATTCCATCCGGTTGTACTCGATACTTCTTTTTTACAAGAACTTACAAGAATTGCTGCTCCTGCAAGAACTATTAAGATAAACAAAGTATTCTTTTTCATATCTATGATAATTTAACAATATTCAATAACTATATAACTAAAAAGAAGGACAACTTATTATGCCAGGCTTGGTATCTTTTTCGTGACAAGAAAAAGTAAATGCTACAGAAACCTCATGTGCACCATAGGTTGAGTTCTTTAATCTGGAAACTGTCAAGTCGTAACTGTATGCAAATCTCAGATTGTCTTGTTTAAATCCTGCAAGCATGATAAATGAATCATACTGGAAGTTAAAGTTCTGACGTAACCAGAAACCTGCAACAATTTGCTTTCTGGCAACATAGACACACCAGTTAAATTGCTGGAATTGTCCTTGTTGGTGGAATAATAACTGAGGAGCAATTTTTAATTCTCCTCTACGATATTTACTGCTGTTAATTGGAACTTCTGTACCAAAGTGTGCAGTTATTTTTCTTGGTAATACAGCATCACTTCCTCTTAAGAAAGATTCAGAAGGTTGTGTCAAGTGATGAATAGCAACACCGAAGAAAGTACGTTCACTAAATGCAATAAACCCTGTTGAAAAGTCAACATAATTGCGCTGGTTGTTAATGATATCAGGATTTTCAAGTGAAGCGTATATTGGTCCGTATAATGGGTGAATCATATTAGGAAATACAAAATCCCAGTTGATGGTTTTCATTATGTATGATGCTTGGAAACCTCCAGCAACAAAGAATCTTCTGGTAACAGGCAATGTGTATGAATACATCCCACTAATTTGTGTGGTTGTTATTGTACCTCCACCCTGAACGTCATTCATAAGATGTAATCCAACTCCACCCTGCAAAGCATTCCAGTATTGATCGTAAGAAGCACTATAAGTAACGTAAGTAGGTCCTAAAGCGGGCCATTGATTACGATAATTAAGGCTTAGTCTGGGACACTTTTCTGAGCCCGCAAATGCAGGATTGAGGTATAGCGAATTTGCATAGAACTGTGAAAAATGTGCGTCCTGAGCATTAACCAAACCCCAACTACCTAAAAATAAGGCACTTAATACGATTATGTAACGTTTAACAATAATATTTTTCTTAACAACAATGCGCAATATTAATAAAATTTCCTTTAAATCTAAAATATAAACTACAATAATAAGTTATTTTTGTCGTTTATGAAAATAATTCGTTAAGTTTTTTTTATTTTTTATTTTTTTATGAAAAAATTCCTAGTAATACTTACAGCCGTTTTTATCAACAGTTTATTAACAGCTCAAATTATGACAATTAAAGATTCTTTAAGGTGGCAAAATAATAAAACTTTTATAGATAACGATAATAATAAGCAAAATATTTTATCCTTTGAAAATGCACAGATTAGCAGTATAGATAATTTTCCGGTCTATTTTTATAAAATTCCTGTTAGTGGAGAACTGTATATAAATGATATTGAATTAGTTAATGCTGAATATGAAGTTATTAACAAAAATCAGCTTGTTGACGTAGAAAATATTAACGAGTTATCAGACATGCCAAAAGTAAAAATATACAATTCGAAATTTAGAAAAAAGGACTATTTAAACTTTGAATTGGTTCCACTGAAAAGGAACAAAATAACAGGAGAAATTGAAAGGTTAAAATCCTTTGAATATAAGATTATATATGAGGTTCTTACAACGACTAAGAGTAACAAATCGTATACTTATACTAGTAAGTTGGCCTCAGGAAATTGGTATAAAATCAGAGTTAGTCAATCTGGTATTTACCGACTAACTTATTCACAGTTATCCGAGATGGGTTTCAATGATTTTAGTAGCATTGGAATATTTGGCTATGGAGGCATTGTGCCTAAAACTGTTGGGGAGGAATTATATGACGATTTGCAAGAACTTCCTGTTCTTAAAGTTGATGTTAATTCAAACTCTGTTTTTGACTCTGGAGATTATTTATTGTTTTATGCAGATGGGCCACATCAAATTACATGGGATGAAGATGGAGATGTTGAGCACGAATATCATGCATATTCAGCTTATTCATACTATTTTGTGAGCGATGGAGGAACGTGGAAACAAGCAACGAATCAGGCTTCTGAGGCAACCTTTGATACGGAAATTAATACATATGATGACTATGCATTTTTAGAGAAAGATTCTATAAATCTTTTACATAGTGGTCGAAACCTGTTCTGGAGAGAGTTTGATTATTATTTGTCTTATGACTTCACAAAATCTTTTGATAATGTTTCAACAACTGATACAGCAGAAGTTAAAGTTATGCTTGCTGCACGATCAAATGTTGCAAGTTATTTTAATCTTATTATTAATGGTGTAAATCAATCAACAATTAATGTAGCAGCAACAACAAATAGTTCATTATCAATTTACGCTAAAACTAACGACCTTAATACATTTAGAATTAAACCAAGTTCCAATACATTTTCTCTTGGATTAACATATACAAAAACAAGTTCAAGTTCTAAGGGTTGGTTAGATTATATCTCTATTAAACTAAGGAGAAAGTTGAAAATAAGTGATGACTATCTTCACTTCCGAGATACTAAATCTTTGGCATCGGGTGAAATAGGAAAGTTTAATATTTCTAATGCAGATGCTAATGTGGTTGTTTGGGATATAACTGAAAGAGATAATGTTAAGAAAATGCAAGGAAGTTTATCAAGTGGGGTTTATAGTTTTAATGCTGATGTTTCAAATTTGCGTGAATATGTTGCATTTAATAAAAATGGTTCTTATCCATCACCAACATATACTGGATATTCTGACATAGGTAATGTGGGTAATCAAAATTTGCATGGTGTTTCTCCTGTTGATCTTATTATTGTCACTCACTCTGATTTTATGTCTCAAGCTGAATCAATTAAGCAATTACATGAAAATTATGATGGGATGAGTGTTTTCATTACAACTCCTGAAAAGATTTATAATGAATTTTCAAGTGGAACACCTGATGTTTCAGCTATTAGAAACTTTATGAAAATGTTGTATGATAGAGCTTCTACAGATGATGAAATACCTGAAAATCTATTATTAATAGGTGATGGTAGTTATGATAATCTGGGAATAGATGATCAGGCAACGAATTTCATATTAACCTATCAATCAGAATCGTCGCTTGCTCCTACAAGTTCTTTTGTTTCCGATGATTTTTATGTTTTTCTAGATGATGGTGAAGGCTCTGTTAATGGTTCACATGACATTGATGTTGGCATTGGCCGTATGCCGGTTAAAACAGTAGAAGAAGCAGAAAGTTTTGTTGCAAAACTTCAGGCATATTATGGCCCTGAAAGTTATTGTAGTTGGAAAAATAAGCTCTTACTAATTGCAGATGATGCTGAAGGAGGAGAGACTATACATCAAACTCAAAGCAATACATTAGGCATACAGCTAGAAGAAGATTTCCCAAATTATAATTTAGAGAAATTATTCCTTGATGATTATGAACAAGTATCAACTGTGCAGGTACATAAATATCCTGAAGTTAATCAGGCTATTAATGATTATATAAATAATGGTGTTCTTGTTATTAATTGGATTGGTCACGGAAATGAAAAAGGATGGGCTCACGAAAGTGTTTTAACTTTAAGCATGATATCTGCTTGGCAAAATACTAATAGATATCCAATATTTGTTACTGCTACTTGCGAATTTTCTCCGTGGGATCATCATACACTGGTTTCGGGTGGAGAAGAGGTTCTTTTAAATACTGATGGTGGAGGAATTGGATTGTTTACCACAACTCGATTAGCATTCTCCTCTAGTAATGCATCATTGTCTTACAAATTCTATGAAAATCTTTTATTGAAAGATGCTGATGGTCGTGTTTATCCGATTGGATTATCGGCAATTTATGCTAAAAACGCATTAGTTGGGGATACCAACAAAAGAGTATTCTCTTTATTAGGAGACCCGGCTTTGCGCCCTTCTGTTCCGACATATACAGCATATACAACTAAAATAAATGGTGTGGGCGTTGCTGAATTTAATGATACTATCAAGGCAACATCTATGGTAACATTTGAAGGAGAAATAACAGATTCGGAAGGAAACTTAGCTACTGATTTTAATGGGATTATTTATCCTACTGTTTTTGATAAAAGAATGGAATATTCAACCAGAGGCAATGACGGTTATGACCCATTAAATTATACAGCACAAAAGAATGTAATATTCAATGGTCAGGCTAGTGTTACCAATGGGAAATTTAGATTTTCATTTATTGTACCTATTGATATCGCTTATTTTTATGATGAAGGTAAAGTTAGTTATTACGCTCACAATAGTTCAGATACTGAAGCTGCTGGTTATGATAACTCATTCTTAATTGGAGGATCGGCTGAAAATAATCTTAATGATAATGAAGGACCGGAAATACAGTTGTTTATGAATAATGAACAGTTTATCCCCGGTGGGATAACAGACGAAAATCCATTGATGCTTGCTCAAATTGCTGATGAGTCTGGGATTAATACTGTTGGTAGTGGAATTGGACATGATATTACATTGACTTTTGATGAAAACACTTCAAATGTGATAGTTTTAAATAAATTCTATGAATCAACCATTGACGATTTTACATCAGGTGATATAAACTATCCTATGTCTGAATTAGAGCTTGGTCCACACACAGTTAAGGTTAAAGCCTGGGACGTATTAAACAATAGTGGTGAAGCAGTTACTGATTTTATTGTTGCAAATTCTGCAGAACTTGTAATTGACCATATCTTTAACTATCCAAATCCTTTTTCAACAAGCACAGATTTTTATTTTGATCATAATCAACCAAATCAGGTACTTGATGTGATTATTCAGGTGTTTACAGTATCAGGAAAGCACGTAAAAACAATCGAAGATGTTGTGATGAGCGACGGATTCCGCTCTCAACCTATTCATTGGGATGGAAAAGATGAATACGGAGATAAAATTGGTAAGGGAGTTTACGTTTATAAGATTAAAGTTCGAAGTGCAGAGGGAAATGTTGTTGAGGAGATTGAGAAGCTTGTTATTCTGAATTAAAATAGTCCTGAAATACTAAATTTTTGTTTTTAGCGTTTCTATTTCTATCAAGAAGGCTTGATTTTAAATATTAATAATATATTTGTACAAAATTAATTAGACAAGAAATGATCAAGAAGGCAGTTTTAGTTTTGATATCAGTTTTGAGTGTTAGCATGGTTCTTAAAGCTCAAAATACGTCAAATGATGTAATAGGTAGGGATGCTCCAAATACAATCACCACAACAGTTCCATTTTTATTAATTGCTCCTGATACAAGAGCTGGAGGTTTGGGTGATGCTGGTGTAGCAACAACTCCTGATGTTAATTCTCAGCATTGGAATCCTGCAAAATATAGTTTTATTAAAAATGATGTAGGTATTGCAATATCTTATACACCTTGGTTGAGACAATTGGTCTCTGATATGAACTTAGCTTATGTCTCTGCATACAAGCGAATGAATGAAGAGAATGTTTTTAGTGCATCACTGTTGTATTTTGACTTGGGAAGTATTCAGTTTCGTGATATAAATAATGCTTTATTACGTGATTTTACACCTCATGAGTTTGCAGTTGATTTTGGTTATTCAAGATTATTGAGCGAAAAATTATCAGGTGCTGTTACCATGAGGTTTATTTATTCAAACCTTACAGGTGGTATAGAAGTGCAAGGGAGTGAGTCTTTCCCCGGAAAGACTGTTGCAGCTGATGTTGCATTTTACTATTACAATGATGAAATTGAGTTAGGCGGAATGCCAGGAACACTCATGTGGGGAATGAATTTAAGCAACATTGGAGGTAAAATTTCTTATACTACAAACGAATATAGAGATTTTATACCGATGAATTTCCGTACCGGTATAGGATATAATATGGAATTAGATGAGCATAACGAATTTATGGTAACAGTCGATGTAAATAAACTTTTGGTTCCAACACCGCCTGTTTATTATGATGCCGGAGAGGTATTACCAAGTGGCGATACTGTTTTACCTAGTGACGAGATAATTAAATACGGTAGAGATCCAAATATCTCCATTGGTGCTTCTTTATTTAAATCATGGTATGACGCTCCAGGAGTTGCAACAGCATTTGTTAATGATGGCTCAGCTTCTCCATTTAAAGAGGAAATGGCAGAATTTACAATTTCTACAGGACTTGAATATTGGTATGATAAGCAATTCGCTTTGCGTTTAGGTTATTTCTCAGAGCACGAATATAAAGGTAATCGTAAATATTTTACTGTAGGTGCCGGGTTAAAAATGAACGTATTTGGATTAGATTTCGCTTACCTTATTCCTACAACTCAGGCAAATCCATTACAGAATACATTACGCTTTACTCTTATATTTGATATAGGTGGGTTGAACAGTGAAAGTCAAATTTAATGAACTTTCGAGTCGGTAACGGTTATGATGTTCATGTCCTTAAAGAAGGATTGGATTTATGGCTGGGAGGTATAAAAATCCCTAATACTAAAGGTTGTATCGCACATTCTGATGGAGACGTCCTTATACATGCTATTTGTGATGCTCTGCTTGGTGCTGCAGCACTTCGGGATATTGGCTTTCATTTTCCAGACAACAACTCTGAATTTAAAAATATAGATAGTAAAATCTTATTGAGTAAAACACACGAGATTTTATCTAAAGAAGGATATAAAATATCAAATATTGACTCTACAATAAGTCTTCAAAAACCAAAAATCAAAAACTATATTCCCGAGATGATAAAAACACTAGCTTCAGTTCTTGAGCTTGAAGAAAATCAGGTTTCTGTTAAGGCAACTACAACAGAAGGACTTGGTTTCGAAGGGAGAGAAGAGGGAGTAAGTGCTATTTCAACAGTTTTGATTTATAAAGATGGAACAACTAATTAATAGTATTGATGAGTTAGAAGAACTCAAATCCGCAGACAAGCTTAATTTTATTTATTTCAAAAATGATAGGTGCTCTGTTTGTGATTCTCTACTGCCACAACTACAGAATCTCACCGAAGAATGGGGGGAGGAAGTCCATATAGTTGATTGTTTTAAGTATCCCGACATAGCAGCACAGAACCTTGTAATGAGTGTTCCTGCTCTTAAGGTCTATTTTGCAGGACAAGAGGTTATTAGTATGATAAGGTTTGTAGATTTAGCAAAGTTAGAGTTAGAATATGAAAGGATAAAAAAGCTTATTGATTAATGCTCTTGTATTACATTAAATCTTATTAAATTCCATGTTTCAGCATGATCAGTATAGATAATTCTTTTTGAATTATTCCATAATGCTTTGCTAAATAATAATGAATTGTTTTATCATTAACAAAGTCGATAATTCTTATTTGCATTACATCATAAAACCGATAAAGCTTATTGATTGATAATACTTATTTTTTTTGTTTCGATTATTGTTCCTTCTGAATTCTGAATATAAAGTAAATATTCACCTGTTTGGTATTCTGATAAATCTAAGACTTTAGATTCTGTCTTACATAAATTAGATTTATAACAGAGTCTTCCACTTATATCATAGACCTCTATATTGTAATTACTTTTGTCAAATCTATTTGACTTTATATTGATAAATCCGTTAGAAGGTACAGGATAAATCTCAAATAAAGAACTACTTGAAGCATGGTTTATATTGGTATATTCCAAATTTGGATATAAGTTATATACAATTCCTTCAGAGGGAAGTGCGTCTATCATAAAATATGTTGGTTCGGAATAATATACATAATCATAGGATGGGTTATCAGCTGTTCCAAAGAATGTAAATGCAAATGGATCATCAATAAAAAATAATGGATCTATAAAATCACTGAAAGTATCGCCATAACCAGACATACTCTTGCCCCAATGTATTTCAATATGGTTATCTTCTTCGAATAACCATATTTGAAAATTTGTATAATCATTATCAGGATCAAATTCTGCTGCCCATTCTTCAAATCCGGCATTTTTCCATTCTATTTTTAGGATTTTTTCGCCTTCTTGTCCTTCTATAAGATAGCTGATGGGAGATTCGCTTAAGCTACTGCCTCTGTCTTTCATAAAATAACCACCAAATGGAGTGTGAATAAGCATTAGTTCCTTATCTCCATAACCGGCAAATTCAATTCCACCAGCCAATACATTTAGAGAAGTGTAATTTTGGCCTAATATTTCGAAATCAAAATTAAAATATACAGGTGTGCTATAATTACTATTCCAAACTTCAACTCCATTGATAGTTGTTGAACCAGAAAGGTCTTCATAGCTTATGAGTTCAGTGTTAGCATAATATGGAATGTTTTGTGAAAAAATAGAAATGCTAAGACATGTAAAAATAAAGATTGTGTATAAAAATTTCATTTAGTTTAGATATTTTAAGAATAAATGGATTTATTATCAAATATATGAAAAAAATCTCTATGACAAAAATATTACATTTTATCTATAGAAACTACTATCATTTAAAAACAATTCATCATGATGACCAAATTTAACTTCTGCATTATTATTTTGAACACTTTTGATGCAATCTATAGAGGGTAAATATGGTTTAATGTCAATAATTGGTGAATTATCAAAAGCATCGATTCCTGAAACGTATAAAACGCCATTTTCAATTTTTTCAAGTTTAACAATAGAGAAACCTATTGGGTTTGGTCTTCTGGGACTTCGGGTAGCAAAAACACCATATTCTTGTGATTGATCTGAACCAGGAGGTTGTATTGTTTCATCCCAACCACTTACCTCATTAAAGTGATAAAGTACAATAATATATTCAAAGGCTGATAGGTATTTTAGGCCTTCTTTATAGTCGTCAAAGATTTCGATAGTGCCCTTTGTATTTGGATTTTGAATCCCTTGTCTGGGTGCACCAGTAAAACTAGTATAATATGTATGAAAAACTCCAATAGGAGAGTAACTTACTATGCTATCCATTGTTTGTGAATAAACAATGGAGTTTAGCATAGCAAATAAAAATGTGAAATAAAAAAAGTACCTTAATTTCATTCTGTAATGATTTCCAGTGCATGATCAACTGCTTTTAGCGTTGGTTCACCGGAAATTTCTCTTCCAACAGCACCTTTCATCCATTCTTGAGGGATTATCTGACCTTGAAGTAGCATTCTTGTAACTTCATCAGCAAATTGTCTGTCTTTTACATATTGTTCAATCTGGAATTCAATTAAATGACCAACAGGGTAATTTGCAAGATATAAAGGAGATGTTATCATATGCGAGTAAATTGCTAAGATTGGAGAGTCTTTTATTCCAAAAACTGGATAATAATACTCATTCCATACTTCTATTGCTATATTAACAACAGCTTCCTGTAGTTCTTTTGGATCAGCATCAGGGTGAGCGTACATCCATTCCCAAACATACATGTCCAGTAGCGACACACCCATAATTTCATAGGCAGACCAACAATTGTCTAAAGCTGCTAATGCTTCTGCTTCCTCAGAATTTCCATTATTACTTTGTCCTAATAGCTTTAGATCGTTTGCTTGGAATAAGAATGCAATTGCTTCTGTAAAAGCTGTGTTTGGGACTCCTTTGAGCATATAATAGTCAATATCATATAATGTTAATGTTTGCTCAACATTATGCCCTAATTCATGAGTAGCAATATTATATCCTTTATAATCCATTCCTTCTGCTGGAATTCTAGTTCTTAGATGTGCATTATCGCCTTTCATCTCAGATCCCCAGGCATGGCCTGCGCCTCGAGCTGGGTCAACACTAATCTTATTAGCAATTTCTTGAGCTTTAGCTCTTGACCAACCTAAGTCAACCAACATTCTTGGAATATCATTTTCAAATGCTTGTGGATTAGGATATTTTCTACGAGTAATTTTATTAAGATCCTCTTCGTTTATGTTTGTGCGAGCTTTAAACCCATCATACCATATATCGTATGGTTGTAAATCTCTTCCCAGACGAGTCTTTATTAATTTAGCAATTTCAGCAATCTCAGGTGATGTGATAAATTCGATAAATAGAGCTTCTATATCTTCTTTGCTGATTTCCATAGATTCATAATATGCCCTGTCGATATATGTAGGATAAACCGGATTATATTTATCCATTGCGGATAGAGCTTTAAAGTTATGAAGAAGGTGTTCATATCTTGTAAATGGTTCAGTAGTAAAGGACATTTCTTGTCCATTGTCGTATACTTTATTGCTTACCGGATTCCAGATGTAATCTCCAGAATTTATTACTTCTTGAGGGATGTCCTGATTTATTATATCTAACATGACATTGTAAATCATTTGTTGTTTCTCAAACCCGTTTTCAGCATTATAATTTGATTTTAACTCATCTCTTAATCCCCAATGAGTAATCAGTACAAGATCCTCAGGAAATAATGTTTCCATATTGTCATTTACGAGTTTACCCATATAGATATTATAGTCAGCAATATAAGTATCAGCATTTGTTGAGATTACGGCAGCATTTTGTTGTAAGTCTGCCGGTACTCTGGAAATAAACATGTCACCCATTCTTGCATATGCCCAATCACGACGAGTCCAGTTTTCTGCATTCTCTGTTTTTTCCTTTAAAGAATATGATGGGAAATTCAATGCGATATAAAAGGCCATTTTATTGTTAAATAGATCTTCGGTAAGGTGAGAAGAAGGAGAGTAAGAACCCATAATTTCATCAACATAGTGAATATCTCCCATATCAAGATGAAGAGGTTCCATAAGTTTAATAGTCATACTGTTATACATACCAAAAACGACTTCGAAGTTACGTTCAATCTTGTCGTAAGCTAATTCTAATTCACTTGAGTCTGCAATAAAGTTTTCAAGACAGAAAGTCTGGAAATCCTCTACGCTCCCATCTGTGTCCTGCCATAATGCAGCAACTTGCTTAACGCCTTTTTCTATTCTAAAAGAGTGTGCATCAGAGTATTTTTCTTTTAAAGATCTAATAGTTTCGTCTATAGTTTCTTTTTAGATACTAAAATCAAATGAATCTTGATTCTTTGGATCATTATTTACCTGATTACATGAAATCACTGCAATAAAAACGAGTGAAAGTAGAATTAAATTTTTTATTTTCATTTTAATAGGTTTTGTTCGTTATCAAAAATACAAAAAAAACAGGCTTAAAGAAGTTTAAGCCTGTTATAATTTTAGAATATATTATTTATTAAATCATCATCTGCTATTTCGGGTATAGTGATTTTTAAATCCGGATTTTCTGCCATTGCTCGTTTTGCAGCAAAAACAGCTCCTTCATTTCTTGCCCAACTTCTACGGCTGATACCATTGTTGACATCCCAATAAAGCATCATTTTTAATCTTCTTTCGGAATCTTCGCTACCGTCTAAGACCATTCCAAATCCACCATTAATAACTTCACCCCAGCCAACACCGCCACCATTGTGTATAGATACCCATGTAGCACCTCTGAATGAATCTCCTATTACATTGTGTATTGCCATATCGGCGGTAAATTTACTTCCATCGTAAATGTTAGAAGTTTCACGGAAAGGGGAGTCGGTTCCGGACACATCATGATGATCACGACCAAGAACAACGGGAGCTTTTAATTTCCCTGTTTTAATAGCATCATTAAATGCTTTTGCAATTTTTATTCTTCCTTCTGCATCAGCATATAAAATACGAGCTTGTGATCCAACAACTAGCTTATTTGCTTTAGCTTCACGAATCCACTTGATGTTATCTTTCATTTGCTGAGAGATTTCATCCGGAGCTGTTGCGGCAATTTCTTCCAAAACATTCATTGCAATATTATCAGTAAGCTCAAGATCTTCGGGTTTGCTTGATGTACATACCCATCTGAATGGTCCAAATCCATAATCAAAGCACATTGGCCCCATAATATATTGTACATATGAAGGGTATCTGAAATCTATATTATTTTCGGCCATAATATCTGCATTTGCTCGCGAACTTTCAAGTAGGAATGCATTACCATAGTCAAAGAAGTACATTCCATCTGCAGTAAGCTTGTTTATTGCAGTAACCTGACGACGAAGTGATTCCTGAACTTTTTCCTTAAATAATTCAGGATCTTTTGACATTAAATCATTAGATTCTTCGTATGACAGACCGGAAGGATAATATCCTCCTGCCCATGGGTTATGTAAAGAAGTCTGGTCACTACCTAAATCAACTTTAATGTTTCTTTCTGCTAGTTTTTCCCATAAGTCAACGATGTTACCCAGATAAGCAATTGAATGAGCTTCTTTCTTGTTTTGCCAGTTTAATGCACTGTCAATTGCTAAATCAGCATCTTCGATAATTTCATCTACCCAGCCTTGTTCATGTCTTTTATATGCAGCTTTTGGATTAACTTCTGCTGTAATGCTTACAACACCTGCAATATTAGCAGCTTTAGGTTGTGCCCCACTCATCCCACCAAGCCCTGATGTTACAAATAGTTTGCCTGCTGTACCTTCGTTTGCTTTACTAATTTTACGGCTAGCGTTTATAACAGTTATTGTTGTGCCGTGCACAATTCCTTGAGGACCGATATACATATATGAACCAGCAGTCATTTGGCCATATTGGGTTACGCCGAGTGCATTATATCTTTCCCAATCATCTGGCTTAGAATAATTTGGTATCATCATACCATTAGTTACAACAACTCTTGGTGCATCTTTGTGAGAGGGATATAATCCCATAGGATGACCTGAATACATTACCAGAGTTTGTTCATCAGTCATCTCTGATAGATATTTCATTGTTAAAAGATATTGTGCCCAATTTTGAAAAACAGCTCCGTTGCCACCATATGTTATTAACTCGTGCGGATGTTGAGCAACGGCATAATCCAAGTTGTTAGATATCATTAACATAATAGCTGCTGCCTGTACAGTTTTATGCGGGAACCAACTAATGTCTTTTGCTGTAATTTCATAATCCGGACGGAATCTGTACATATAAATTCGACCGTATTTTTCTAATTCCTCTTTAAACTCGGGTGCTAGTTCCTGATGGAATTTTTTTGGAAAATAACGTAAGGCATTTTTTAAGGCTAATTTTTTTTCCTCTTTGGTAAGAATCTGTTTCCTGATAGGTGCATGATTAATACCATCTTCAATTTTTGAAGGCTTTGGTAAAACTTCCGGAATGCCTTGTGAAATAAGCTTTTTGAATTCGTCTTTACTTAGCATTTTTATAGTGTTTATTTTGTTTTATTCTGGGGACTAAAGGTAGAAAAAAGATATGATTAAAAAAATGCGATTAGGCATAAAAAACATGATTTTTATAAATTGTTATTAACTAATGTTTTGTAGAGTATTTATAAAAAAAAGCTCCAAAATTTTGGAGCTTTTTTTTTAATATAATTTGCGATTAAACCTTTTCATATCTGAATTCCCAGATGCCGAATAGTCCGGCGTCTTCAACAATCAATAATTCTTTAGTAGTTAATCTTTTTACTGTAGCTTCATCCCATTCTTCAGCATCAGTATTTTTGAACATAATCAGAGTTTTATCGTCATTAAATTCCCAGTCAATATCGTTAGTATCTGTAATACCTCCCCAAGTAACTGTTTGGGATCCGGTACCATCAGAATTGAATGTAAAGTTGACGATAAAGGTATTGTCCTGAAGTTCATCGTTTACATACCACTCAACTTGATTCCAAGTTCCTTTAATACGAGATTCTGCAGGAATAACTGTAAATGCAGGTCCCTCTTCATAAGTAGTGCACGCACTAAAAGTAGCAGCTAAAGAAAGTGCAATGATGCTTAATACAATAAGCTTTTTCATACTTTTATTCTTTTGTCATTTTAGTAACAGTAACAACTGTAACTTCACCTACAGTTTCAGAATCTTCCATCCAGCATTCGCTGTTTGTAAGTTTTGTGATTTTAGTTTCTGACCAATCGCTCCACTCCTCAGAGTCAGCATCATAAGTTCTTGTTCTTAAGTTTTCTTTAGTGTCATCAAATTCCCACTCTATGTCAGCTGAGAAAGAAAATCCACCAAATGAAGCAGTCATTGAACCTGTTCCATCTTTTTCAAGAACTGTTGTTGTTGTCATACCTGCTAAATCTTGAACTTCGCCATCAATTGTCATTTCTGATAAAGTCCATGTACCTGTAATTCTAGCTTTTTTAGTTAGAAGTGAGAACGCAGGTCCTTCTTCGTATTTACCACATGAAGAAAAAATCATTGCTGTTGCAGCAACAATAGTTAAAATAATTGCAAATTTTTTCATAAAAATTTAATTTAATTTAGTTAGTACTAGTTTATAATTTATATGCGAATATATAACAAAAATTGTTATTATTGTTCAATTAAATTAAATTCTGTTATTTCCTGAGAGTTATTATCAATAAACCAGAACTCTGTTTTAGTTAATCTTAAAACTTGTTTATATTCACTCCAGGCACTCCACTGATCATTTTGTCCTTTTACTCTTTCTCGAATGTTCTCTTTCTTTTCGTCTAATTCCCATTCGAATTCGCTTTCGGACGTAAAGTCATTTACTGTGATATAACTAGTACCAGTACCATCTTCGTTATACACCAATCTGTATTGACTTATTCCTATCTCATTAAGAGTAATTAGTTCGTTATCGATATAGTAAGCTTCAACTGTGTAATCACCGGCAATTCTTTTTTCAGGAGAAGAAAAGCTCATAAATGGACCATCTTCGTATTTACTGCAAGAAGTAAAACCTAAAGCGAATAGAGCAATTAAAGTTGCAATAAGGTAATTTTTCATAGTTTAGATATTTTTCTGTAACGTCTTTCGGTAATATAGTCAGACTCTCTTAAAGCTGAGCATTCGTCATATATCCACAATTCATCATCTGTTAACCTTAAAATAGTCATTTCATCTTTGGGAATGCTAATTTCGGAATTGATATTATCTATATCCAATATGATACAGGTTTTATCATTATTAAGTTCCCATGTTCCATTGATAACATCCGGGATAGATCTGGTATTACTATTGCTTTTAATAATTAAGCTACCATCCTCAACAAATTGATAAGTTATATCGTTTTCATTTTCTAGAATAACATCATCAGTTTTGTCATTAATTATTACATCAGTAAGCTCCCATTCTCCTGAGAGTCTTGTTTTTACTTACTTAAATGATAGTACTGGACCATGCTCATAATATGTGCATGCCGTAATAGTAAAAATTAAGCTAATTACTAATATTACTTTGAATCTCATAACTAGTTTGTTTTCACAAATATAGCTTTTTTTTCAAATATTGTGCCGAAAGTAAATCGAATTTATAAACGTTTACTTTGTGATAAAACAAAAGCTGCCTTATATAGACAGCTTTTGTTATGTGGGTATTTCTTCTTTTTATTCTTCTTCTTGACTCTCTTCGTATTCTTTAAGAAGTTGCTCTTGTACGTCTGGTGGTACTTGCTGATACTCAAAGAATGACATTTCATACATTGCACGGCCACCTGTGTTAGAACGTAGCGCAGTTGAATAGTTACTCATTTCAGCTAGAGGAACTCTTGCAGTGATTTTTTCAAATCCTTTTTCACTACTCATACCCTGAACAATAGCACGACGACCTTGAAGGTCACTCATAACATCACCCATTCTGTCACCAGGGACTAAAACTTCAAGATTGTAAACCGGTTCCATAATTTTTGGACCTGCTTATTTAAATGCTGCACTAAAAGCATTACGTCCTGCAAGTTTGAAAGAGATTTCATTTGAATCAACAGGGTGCATTTTACCATCAACTACAAAAACTCTGATATCACGAGCGTATGAACCTGTAAGTGGACCTTCTTCCATTTTTTCCATAATACCTTTAAGGATTGCAGGAAGGAATCTAGCGTCGATAGAACCACCAACGATACAGTTGAAATATTCTAATTTACCACCCCATTCAAGTTTGTGTTCTTCTTTTCCTCTTACAGAAATTTTAATTTCTTTACAATCAATTTTAAACATTGTTGGATCAGCCATTCCATCTGTATATGGCTCAATAATCAGATGAACTTCACCAAACTGTCCAGCACCACCGGATTGTTTTTTGTGACGGTAGTCAGCAGCAGCTTTTTTAGTAATGGTTTCTCTATATTGAATTTTTGGCTTTAAGAATTCAGTTTCAATTTTAAACTGATTGTCAAGATGCCATTTAAGTATATTTAAATGATATTCACCTTGTCCTTGAACAATAAGTTGTTTAAGCTCTTTTGAATACTCAACAATAATAGTTGGATCTTCGTCTTTCATTCTGTTAAGCGCTTCACCAAGTTTTTCTTCGTCACCTTCACTTAGAGGCTTGATAGCAACTCTGTATTTAGGATTTGGCCATGAAATAACAGGAATTTGAGTATCATCTCCAGGTGCTGTTAAAGTGTGACAAGTTTTTGTCGCTTTAAGTTTAACTGTAGCTCCAATATCACCGGCAACAAGTTTTTCTACTTTCTCACGATTTCTACCAGCGCAAACAAATAAAGATGAAAGTCTTTCTTTAGCGTTAGTTTTAGGATTGTATAAGTCGATACTTTCTGTTAATGTTCCGCGTAACACTTTGAAGTAACAGATTTCGCCAATGTGTTCTTCAGTTGATGCTTTAAAGATAAATAATAATGGTTTTCCATTAGCATCGCATACAACATCATTGCCATCTGTGTCCTTAACTGCTTCAAATTTGTCAGGTGAAGGAGTAACGCCTGAGATAAACTCAAGTAGACGTTTTACACCAAGATCATTTCTTGCATTAATACAGAAAATTGGAAAAATTCCTCTTTGTGGTAAACCTGCAGCTATACCTCTCATCATTTCTTCTTCAGTAAGAGTGTCGTTCTCAAAGAATAATTCCATAAGAGATTCATCAGCCTCAGCAGCTTTTTCAATAAGCTCAGTTTTGTATTCCTCAGCTTTATCAGCATGCTCAGCAGGGATGTCAGCTATTTCAACCTTATCACCTTTTACAGTGTACATTTTATTAGTAATAACATCGATAATTGAAGTGAAATCAACTCCTGCATCTACTGGAAATTGTGCAACAACAGCATTCCCACCAAAAGTTTCTTTGATATTATCAATTGATTTGTCAAAGTTGGTTTTTTCATGATCAAGGTGATTTACAGCAATAATCATTGGTTTACCAGCTTTATCAATATATCTGTTATGAATTTCAGTTCCAACTTCAACTCCGTTTTGTGCATTTATTAGCATTAATGCAATATCCGCCGGAAATAATGAGGAAACAAGGTTTCCTACAAAGTCATCCATGCCCGGATTGTCGAGAATGTTGATTTTTGTATTTCCTATTTCAGTATATAGTACTGTTGAAAAAAGTGAGTTTTCGTTTTCTTGTTCTATAGGGCGATAATCAGACACAGTGTTTTTACTACCAATGTCTCCTTTTCTTTTGATTACCCCACCTATTTGTAACATGCTCTCTGCAAGAGATGTTTTACCGGAACCTGAATTACCTACAAGGGCAATGTTCCTGATCTGGTCGGTTTGATAAGTTTTCATATAACAATACTAGATTTAAATTTTAAGTTATTTTATATCAATTTATTACTAAATTTAATTGGCTGACAAAAATAATAAAAAATATGGAAGTTCAAACCCTACATTATTATTAATTAGAAAAATCAATTTTAAGCTTGATAATACATGTTAAGTTTTGAATAACTTTTCCTGCATAAAATTCCATATTTTTGAATATGTTTTGATAAATTAATCGACAATAAAATCCAAAAGCAATAATTTTGAAATTTTTCGAGTTAGCATATTGCAATTGTTTGTAAAAGAAAGCCTAAAAGAATTATATTTGTGTTTTTAAAGTAATACCCTTGAAGAAGAAATTTGTCATAAATCTGATATTTCTGCTTTTCCTTAACGTTTTGGTAAAGCCGTTTTGGATATTTGGTGTAGAAAGGTCTGTTCAGAATATAGTTGGTGCATCTGAATTTGGGTTTTACTTCTCTCTACTAAATTTTTCAATGATATTGTATATAATTCTTGATTTGGGAATTATTAATTTTAACAACAGAAATATTGCTCAGAATCCTAGTATTTTAAGTAAACACTTTTCAAATATTATAGCTTTAAAGTTTTTACTAGCTGTGGTTTACGGCATTTTATCTGTTCTTATCGCTACTATTATTGGTTATGATAAAAGGCAGATGATGATTTTAGGGGTTTTGCTTTTTAATCAGTTCTTATTGTCAACGATTTTATATTTGAGATCGAATATTAGTGGATTACAGTATTTTAAAACTGATAGTATGATTTCGGTTTTGGATAGGTTACTAATGATTATATTTTGTTCAATTCTGATTTGGGGTGGGTTTACCGATCACCAGATGAAAATAGAATTGTTTGTTCTATCCCAAACTGCTGCATATCTACTTACTGCCATTACTGCTTTTTTTATTGTTTTAGGTAAAGCAGATTTTTTCAAATTAAATTTTGATTTTGAATTTTTCAGAGTCTTTTTAAAGCAGAGCTATCCTTACGCTTTATTAACTCTATTAATGGCTTTTTACAATAGAATTGATTCTGTAATGTTGGAGCGCCTTTTACCTGATGGGAAAGAACAAGCCGGGATTTATGCTCAGGCATATAGAATTCTTGAGGCAGCATCTATGTTTGGATTTTTATTTGCTGGATTGCTTTTACCTATGTTTGCAAAAATGCTAAAAAAGAAAGAGTCAGTTGAGGATTTATCAAAACTCTCTTTTTCTATGATTATAGTGCCTGCAATTGCTATGATTGGTGTTTGTGTATTTTACAGTGAAGAAATAATGAGCCTCATGTACTGGGAGCATGTGAGTGTTAGTTCTCAGGTACTTAGTGTTATTATAATTGGTTTTGCTGGAGTTTGTACAACATATATTTTCGGAACCTTGCTAACAGCAAATGGGAGCTTAAAATATCTTAACATAATGGCAACAGGAGGGATGATACTTAATATAGTTTTAAATTTAATCCTGATTCCTAAATATCAGGTTTTAGGAGCGGCTATTTCAAGTATGGTAACTCAAATTGCAACAGGTATAAGTCAACTTTTGATTTCTACTAAACTATTCAAGTTTAGGATTAATTATAAATTGATTTTATCCTTGTGCTTATTTATTGCTATTAGCATTTTATTATACTGGCAATTAAAATTTGATAATGTACAATGGTATTACACTGCTTTTGCATCAATAACGATAAGCATTGTTTTTGCATTCATTCTTGGGATGTTTAAACTAAAACCAATATTTGAAATCTTAAAAGCAAACCAAGAGAATAAGCTTAAAAAACCTATAGATTAAACCAACAGAAATACATTTTTATTAAATTCTGATAATTTCAAAAAAACTTTATCTTTGCATTTCTAATGTAGGTAAATGAAGAAGACTGATTCAGATACTCAAAAAGTGAACAGAAATAAGCGTATTAGGTTTATAATCTTTATTTTAGTTTCACTTAGTTTGGTGCCGATGATATACATCATTGGTAAGTATATGGACTCTCGAAATATAAAGCATCAGACGGAATTAAACTTAAATACAGATGAATATAAGTATGTCATAGATTTTGAATCTAACAGGTATTTAACAAATACTTCAGCTATTAGTAGTGATAGGTTTTTATCAGGTTCGAAAAGTGGGAAATTATATGGATATAAAGCTTATAGCCCTTCGATAAACATCGCTGTGCCAACAGATGACACAACTGATGTAGACGGTCTTAATATTAATTTCTGGCTAAACCCTGAAAGTGAAGATGTAAATATTACCTTAGTCTTTAGTGTTTTAGATCAGAATAAAAACCAGATTCACTGGGATGGATATAATATTAAACGAGAAGATTTACTTGCAGACAATTGGCAGGTCTTTCAACATCAGTTTAATTTCCCTGCAGATTTAGTTAGTACCAGAAATACAATGAAAATCTATTTTTGGAATCAAAAGGATTATGACAAAGCCGTTTATATTGATGATATAACTATCAGTATGAATGAGAATACCAGTCAAAACAGTCCGCGTTCAAAATTTATTGATTTTGAAAATTGTGAAAGTAAGAAGATAAGTTCAAAATATTCTTTATCGGGCTTTTATAGTACGATAGCTGCTGGAGTAGATGCATTTTCGTATGCAATAAAGATTCCAATGAAAGAAATCAAATACGAGAATATGCATAGTATTGCTTACAGTTTTCATTACTTATGTGAAGAACCGGTTGTTGATGCTGCATTTGTATTGTCAATTACTGATAGTTCTGGAAATGATGTTCTGTGGCAAAGTACACACTTAAGTTTTGAAAACCATGAAACTGGAGTTTGGGAAATTGGAAATGGTAATTCAATAATCCCTAAAGAAGCTATTGATTCAACAAATAAAATAAAAATATATTTGTGGAATAGAAACGAGAATACAATATACATTGACGATGTTTATTTGGTTATAAAAGAAAATAGCGGAGATGGTAAAGATGTTGAACCTGCTGCAGATCTTCTTAAGAATCAAGAATTTGAGAAAAAATCAAATCATCCACCTTATGATTTTAAATATGTAAAAAAAGTTGTAATCTCGGATGATAATATTGAAGAATTATTAAAAGTATTTACAAAAAGTAAAAAAACTCTAGTAGGAAATTTTATTGAAGATAATAAGTGTGATGAAATCCTTGCAATTTATAAGACTGGGGCAGTAATGATTGATTTTAAAGACAATGAGATAATTGTTTCCGAACCTAAATTTGTTCCTGAGTTGCAAGGTAATTATAGTGTGTTTGCTGATGATGAATATATTGCTGTTTGTAATATTGATGATAATAATATTTTCTTATTTGAGTATATTGATTCAAAGTTTGAAAAGAATTTTGAGATAAATGATGTAGATGCAACAAAAGTAGCAGTCTTTTCTTGTAATAAAGATAAGTCCTTTAGTATATTTTACAATAATGGTAGTGTTGAAACTTACAAAGATTCAAATAGTAATTTTACAAAAATTAAAGATCAATACTTATTTCAACCGGAATTTGGAAATGTTAAAATTATTAAAGGAAATATTTTGGGAAATAATAATCAGGTACTATTTATCTTTAAACAAAACGGAATAGATAAATATCAGATATTTGATTACAATGCATCTACATCTAGTTGGAGCTTGTCAGATTTGCATGTAAATAAATCGAGTCAGGGACACGATAGGCTCTTGTTTAATAATGATTATTATTTATGCAAATATGACCAAGATGGACATTTTAAAACTCTTAGTTTTAGCAAAAGCAAAAAGTTTGAATTGAGGTTATTAGAGTTTAATAAAATGTCATATGAGATCTTATATAATATCGATTTTGTGGGCTATCCTGGAAAGCAAAATCCAAAATATTATGAAGTTAATAAATTGATTTGTGGCGATTTTGTAGGTGACGAAAGGACTGAAATAATTATCTTTCAGGACAACCTACATAAGGTTGATTGGCTAAGTCAAAAAGTGGAGATTTACTCATTTGAATAATATGAAGAAGCTAAATATAATATTGCCCTTTTTATTTATCCTAAGCGTTGTATTTTCTTGTAAGCATGAAAAGAAACCTCTCAATAATTCAAATATTGAGGTAAGTGCACTGAAAATAACGAATTATCAGCAGAAAACAATTTGGATGGATTATGAAGGCGCAATCAGAGGTTTTGTTATTCCAAGTAAAAATCAAACATCTAATGGTAAATTTGATATAGAGTTTTCTGTAAAAAACACATCAGATAAAGACCAAGAATATTTTTACAATATTTATTATCAAAATGAATCATATAAATTTCCAGATGCAAACCCTTCTGATGAAGGGCAACAGCATGAATTTGCCCATGAGAATTTCTACGGTAGTTGGGAAGATACACAAATTGGGTTTAAACCATGCGGAAAGATAAAATCAGGGGAGCAAATAAAAGTTGAGGACTCCTTCAGGATTGTTGGAAATCCAAGAAATGAAGAGAAGTATTTTTACGAAGGGGAAAATGACAGATGGAAACGTAATCCAAGAGTTGGGGATTATACCTTAATGATAGTTATTGTAAATTCGGAAACTTTAAAAGAAATCCCAGAAGAAATTGTAAACATAAACAAAACGAAAAATGATAAATTTATCTCACCTTTCTTTTTCTTTAAGCATGGCGATGGATCTAAGCTAGAATCATGTCAGGTAAGTTTAAATGAGAAATTTATTAATGTAAAAGCATCCCCTGACCTTGGAGATGGTGTTTATATTGATAAATATAAATTCGTAAATAAGGATGATGAAGGTTTTGAAGATTACTATAATTGTAATTGTAATGAATCTGATGAGATGTATTAGAAAGCTCCGGTGGCTCAGTTTATTCATTATATAGATGAATCTTCACAGTTCAATAATGTCCCTGTAATTGTTGATTTTTTTAACGGTAATTTTACTAAAGAAGAATATAACTGGTTAAGAGCATTTTATGGCCCTGAAGATCGTATAAAGGTAGTTCCCCAGACGCCTAAAGTCCCATGTGAAACCATTTTAAGTGATTCCGTTGAAGATAAAATTGTTATCAGAAATCCAAAATCTACATATGGAAATTGGCAAAAACAAAATGTCGGAATGATAACCAGACATGGTTTTACATATGGTAAGTTTACTGTTAAAGCTAATCTTACAGAGTTGTTGAACTATGATAATGTCTGGAATGGAATTACCAATGCAATTTGGTTGATTTATCAAGGAGGTAGAGGATCTAATGAAACCGGATGGAATCTTCGTAGACCATGTCGTGAAAAAGGTTATATGAAAACATATTGGGGAGGTAGATTTGATGAGCGTGTCGAAAGAGTTGCTTATTCAGAAATTGATTTTGAAATTTTAAAGACTGTCCCATATTGTCCTTCCAGTAAGTTTCCACCAGTTTACAGTAATTACGAAGCTCATACTAATAAAGTACGAGATTGGGATACTGAATTACCAGAAGATGTGTTGGAACATGATGCAGATATAGCAGTTTGTTGTACTAATTGGGATATGGCATGTTGGGAACCTAAAAATTTCTCTGCCGGTTGTCATGAAGTTACTCATAATGGTAAAACATATTTGGCTCACAGATGGGAAGATTGTTATAGGGCAGTTACTACAAAATATATGGCTCCTGACGATGATGTGTTTGGTAGAGATTATTTCTATTTTCAGATAGACTTGCAACCAGATAAAATAATATGGCGAATAGGTCCGGAGAAAGATATGTTGTACGAAGTTGGTTACATTGATCAGACTATTTCAATGATTCCTGGGAATCAGATGTTGCTTATCGTTACTCAGGAATTTCATAATACAGGTTGGTGGCCAGGCTCACCGTATCATACTGAAAATATTCCTTTTCCAGCTGAAGATTATGTTGGAGAAATTCTTGAAATTACTGTAGAATAATTATGGTATTTAGTAGCAACATATTTATTTTTTATTTTCTTCCGATATTTCTTGGATTGTATTTTCTTGCAGATAAAAAATACAAAAACTATGTTGCACTGTTTGCCAGTGTCATTTTTTATGCATGGGGAGCACCACGTTTTATTTTTGTTGTTTTAGGATCAATTCTGGCAGACTTTTATTTAGTACGTCAAATGTACAATTCTGAGGGGAAAACAAAAAAAGTTTACTTAGTTCTCTCAGTTATTCTGAATATAGGGTTATTGGCATATTTTAAATATGCAAATTTCTTCGTAGATAATCTTAATGCACTATTAAATACAATCGGTATTGGCTCAATTTCAATGGCTAAGATTGTTTTGCCTATAGGAATTTCATTCTTTACATTTCAGAAGTTTACCTACACCATTGATGTTTTTAGAGGTAAACATAAGCCCTTAGATAAGGTATCAGACCTTTTTCTATATATCTTATTGTTCCCTCAGTTGATAGCAGGTCCTATTGTGCGATATAGCGAGATTGCAGATCAGCTTACAAACAGAGAGCAGAACGAAAATGTAGATAATCGTATAAAAGGTTTTTATCGTTTTATTATTGGTTTGGCAAAAAAAGTTCTTATTGCTAATGTAATGGGTGCAGAAGCTGATAAAATATTTAGCTTAGATCCGAACGCAATATCAACCTCAACCGCATGGATTGGAGTTTTGGCGTATACTTTCCAGATTTATTTTGATTTCTCCGGTTATTCTGATATGGCGATAGGTTTAGGTAAGATGATAGGCTTTAAATTCCCCGAAAACTTTAATAATCCTTATGTGAGCCGGTCAATTTCTGAATTCTGGAGAAGATGGCATATGACCTTAGGGAGATGGATGAAAGATTACCTATACATCCCTTTAGGTGGGAATAGAGTCAATTCAAATTTTCGTCTCTATTTTAATTTATGGTTCGTCTTTTTAATATCAGGATTATGGCATGGTGCATCATGGACATTTGTTGCTTGGGGAGCATTCCATGGATTGTTTTTAATTCTTGACAGATTATTCTTAATGAAGTTTCTGGATAAAATTGGTAAACTGCCGTCAATTGTTTTAACATTTCTGGTTACTGTTGTTGGTTGGGTGATTTTCCGATCTTTAACAATGGATTTTGCAGCAGATTATATTGCAAAAATGTTTACCTTTAAAGGAGGTTTAATAATTGAGCCAGATATTGAGTTTTGGACTATTTTTATCATTGCTACCTTATTTAGTTTTATTACAGCCTTTAAACCCGGATATAAACTAGAACAAAAAGTCTTTTTTGGTGACTACTCGGTATCAGGATATCTCGTTATGGCTGTTATTGTCATAATATTACTTGTGCTTTGTGCTGGTTCAATTACATCATCAGGATTTAATCCTTTCATATATTTCCGTTTTTAATTTTCCCCCATTGTTAAGTAATAATTAAATGTTCATAGATTGATTGTGAACTATTTATAAAATTTCGTACTTTTATGCAGAATAAAAAGAAAAGTTAGACAGCTTGTTATGTCAGTAAAAGCAAAAATCCTACTTGTTGACGATGATCCGGATATCCAGGAGTTTATGACTTATAACTTGGAGAAATCTGGATATGAAGTGTCAAATGCTTATAATGGAGACGAAGCTATTATATTAGCAGAATCAAATCAGCCGGATTTAATAATTCTTGATATTATGATGCCGGGGAAAGATGGTATTCAGGTGTGTGAAATATTACGCACCAAAGAAGACTTGAAAGATGTAATAGTTACATTTTTAACAGCCAGAGGAGAAGATTACTCTCAAATAGCAGGATTTGATGCCGGTGCTGATGATTATATTACTAAGCCAATTCAACCAAATGTTTTTCTGAAAAAAATTGACGCTTTATTACGACGTGCCAATAAGATTGCAGAACCTAAAGCAGTTAAAACATTTGAATCAGATTTTCTCAAAATAAATTTTGAAACAAGAGACGTCTCCGTTAATGGTGAAAATATTCAACTTGCCAAAAAGGAATTTCTTCTTCTGAAATTATTAGTATCTGATCCGGGAAAAGTGTTTACACGCGATGAAATCTATAATAATGTTTGGGGCTCAGATGTTGTTGTTGGAGATAGAACTATAGATGTACATATTAGAAAGTTAAGAGAGAAGATAGGTGGAGAGTATATCACAACACTTAAAGGTGTGGGATATAAATTAAGTATTTAAATATAGAATATTTTAACCTTTGACAAACTATAGTGCAAATAATTTATCCCTTTTATATTCCGCTATAATTGGAGGATCAGTTTTTGGGACTCTATTTATAAGTAGTTTTATTTTTAGTCTAGATTTAAATATTGGAATAATTCTGGCAACATCATTTGTTTGTATGTTGGTTTCATTCTTCATTTTAAGATATTTATTGTTTAATTATCTTTATAATCGTATTCGTCTAATCTATAAGACAATCAATAAAAGAAAAACAGGTAAAACAGGTCATGCAATTTCTTTAGATCATAATTTAGATTTAATTTCTAAGGTAGAAGATGATGTTAGTAAATGGGCTGATGAACAGGAAAAAGAAATGAATCGTATGAGAGAGATGAATAATTATCGCAAAGAATTTGTTGGTAATGTTTCACACGAGTTAAAAACCCCAATCTTTAATATTCAGGGATATACCCTAACTCTTCTTGAAGGTGGGTTAGAAGATGAAAGTATCAATAAAAAGTATCTGAAAAAAATAGAAAAAAACATTAATCGGATGACAACTATTGTTAATGACCTTGATTTAATAACCAGGCTTGAATCGGGACAATTAAAGTTGCGTTTGGAATCTTTTAGTCCGATAGTTTTTTGCAACGAGATTATCGAATCTTTAGAAGAAATTTATCTAGCTAAAAGTGTAAAAATAGATGTAATTAAGCATTATGAGAAGTCTTTTTTTGTTAATGCAGACAGAGAATTTATGCGTCAGGTATTTACAAATCTTTTTATTAATGCTATTCATTATAATGATGAAAACGGTAATATAAAGGCTGAGTTTTTTGAAATGGATAAAAGTATATTGGTTGAAATAACTGATGATGGAATTGGAATTCCTGAGGAAGATTTACCAAGAGTTTTCGAAAGGTTTTATCGGGTAGATAAAAGTAGATCTTTAAATTCAGGAGGCTCTGGTTTAGGTTTAGCTATAGTTAAACATATTATTGATGCTCACGAACAAACTGTAAATGTAAGAAGTACATTGGGGCTAGGAACGACTATTGCATTTACAATGAGTAAATCTGAATAAACTTTCTTAAATACATATTTCAAAAACTTGTTTATATTATTATTAGTTTTTATTTTTATAGAGCTTTTATTTATTTTGATAATGCATTTATAATATGAATGATCGATTGAAAATGTGCAAAACATGTAAAAACAGATCGTTTAATCCTGAATTGGGTTTGGTTTGTGGTTTAACCAGTGAAAAGCCTGATTTTGCTGAGCATTGTAAACAGTACATTGAAGATGCCAAAAAACTAAATGAATACGAAAACAGACAAGCAGAAGGTGAAGTTGAAGCTAAATTGGCAAGTATTGGTAAAAGGTTTTTTAATTATCTAATAGACCAAATTGTTTTACTATGTTTAATCTATGCTACAGCCCTATCTTTAGGAATAATATTAGCAACATTTGCTCCCGTATTCTTGAGGAGTATACCACTGGAAAGTAAACTGTTTAATTATGCTTTTGCCTTTATAGTAGGTGTAATATATTATACTTTGATGGAAGCTACAACAGGAAGATCAGTGGCAAAGTATATAACAGCTACTAAAGTAGTAACATATGATGGTAATAAACCACCAATGTATAGTGTTTTTGTTAGATCAATATGCCGTTTTATTCCATTTGAGGCTTTTTCTTTCTTTGGCTCCGATGTTAATGGTTGGCATGATGTAATTTCAAAAACAAGAGTCATAGATATTAAAAAGAGTTATGAATCATAATGTAAATTGAGTTTGTTCTCATAGGTGATACTTGAAATAAAACTAAAATAAAATGCCTGTAAATAGTTTTTATATTGAAAAGTCAACTTGTTCACAATGCGGAATATGTGAAGCTGTATGTCCAGCATTGGTAATTGAAAAGTTAGATGACGGTAGTATTGATTTTAATAGTAATAATTTAGATTTGTGTCTGGGTTGTGGGCAATGTATGGCTGTATGTAAGACAAAATCAGTATTTGCAAAAGGGATGAATTATGCAGATGATTTCTTTGAGATTACACGAGCTGATGATTTTTTATCTCTCTTAGAATCGCGAAGATCTGTGAGACAATTTAAGCACAAACCATTATGTCAGGAAGATTTGAATAAAATTATTAATGCTATTTCAAATGTGCCTCATGGAGATGCACATCATAATGTTGAAATTACAATTCTTAATAGTCGTGAAAAGATAATGGAGGGGATTCCTTTAATGTCCGAGTTCTTCGACAAACTTGGGAAATGGTTGCATAATCCATTTATGAGAAGAATTATAAAGAAACGTAAAGGTGAAGCAACATTAAATACATTGAAGAATCATCTTTTACCAAGAATAGAAAAAGGAGTTTATCAGAATTTTTCGGATGATTATGATGGAATAACAAGGGGAGCATATACATTAATGATTTTTCATGCACCTTATGATTCAGAGGAACATGTTGAAGATGCCTTTATAATGGTAAGTTATGCAAGTATAGCAGCACATGCATTAGGTATTGGTGCAACAATTGTCGGACTTGTGCCTGCTGCATTAAATAAGTCCCCGGAACTAAGAAAGATTTATGAAATTCCCGATAAGCATAATTCGGTGATATCCTTGATATTGGGGTATCCTAAATACAAGTATCATCGGGGAATAAAAAGAGAATTAAAAAGTGTAAAAATTATCTCATAATGAAAATCAAACACCCATTGTTTAATTATGAAACTAAAGAGGCCAAGCTTGTCTTAATGTCATCTATGTTTTCGCGAGAAAAAGAATATACGATTGAATTCGTTGATGTTACTGTGCAAATACAAGTGCCCGCAGAGGATTGTATTTTAGTTGAGGCCCGCGATGAGGAGAAACAGATTATGTTGAAAGCAGGATATAAGTTAAGAAATAAATAAAAGTAGCATAAAATGTATCAGTACGAAAAGGAGTTTACTAGTATAAATAATATCAAAGAACCACTTGAAAAAAGTGAATTTGAAAGCTGTAAGTTTATTAATTGTGATTTTTCAGGTATTAGTTTAAAGGAAACCATCTTTATGGACTGCGAATTTGTTGATTGTGATTTTAGCAATTCGAAAGTTCTTAAAGCAGCCTTCAGAGATGTCATTTTTAGAAATTGTAAATTATTAGGGTTGCATTTTGATGAGTGTAATGGTATTGGGCTTTCGTTTAATTTCGAAAACTGTATTTTAGATCATTCAGTATTTTACAATACAAAAATTAAACGGACAAGATTTATTAATTGCAGTTTGAAAGGTGTAGATTTTAGCGATTGTGATATTTCCGAATCAAATTTTGACTCTACTGATCTCGAAAATGCAATATTTGATAATACAAATTTAGAAAAAGCTGACTTTACAAATGCTGAGAATTATGTGATAGACCCAGAGAATAATATGTTGAAAAGCGCTAAATTTTCAAGTTCAGGAATTTCTGGTTTGTTGACAAAATACAGGATAGAAATCATATAATCCTTATGAGAATCTTATTTTATTGAAATAGTTTGAACTTGGTATCGTTTTTGATAAATTTGTTTCCTTAAAAAAAGGGATTAACCCAAAGAAATTTAATATTTAAATAAAAAATTATGAAAAAGATTATTTTAGTACTAGCAATAGCATTATTTAGTGTTTCTGTTTTTTCTCAATCTGTTACGAATTTAACCTCTATTGTAAGACCTAATGGAAAAGCTAAAATTATTGTTTCTTTAAGTGATAATACAGTTTTCTGGGCAGAGCCTGGAAAATCTGGTTGGAATAAGGTAAGTACAGAGGACATTACAAAGAACGGTAAAGGGATTAAGTATTTATATGCCTATGGTAAATCAAATGGTAAATCAATGTATGCAATTTCGTTAGCAGATAATTCAATATGGAGCTCAGATCCTGAGAATGTAAATTGGGAGGAAGTAAATATTGGATCCTTACCTAAAGGTTATGTTGTTAATCAATTAGCAGCTTACTTAAAGCAGCAAAACGATATGCGTTTTGTAATTTCATGTTCTGATAATACAATCTGGTGTACAAATGATAATCCAAATATATGGTCTTGCATCTATTTGGCAGATGCAATGAAAGTCCATGATATTAAATTATTATCAACATATGTAACTCCTAATTCAAACGCTAGAATTATTGTCGTTTTATCAAATAATGAAATTTGGTGGTCAGAACCTGCAACTAATAGTAGCTGGTCAAAAGTTAATGCAGATGCACTTCATAGTAGCTTTAATGCAAAGGAGATATCTGCATATACAACCCCAAATGGGGATTCATATTTTATATTACTCTTGAATGATAATACAATATGGTCATCTAAGACTGATGGTAGCACATGGGCTAGAGTATCTACAGATGGTGTTAATGGTACAATTGAAAAAGTATCATCTTATGTAAAACCTAATGGAGATGTATTTTATGTTATTGCATTATCAGATAAATCTGTTTATAACAGAGATATGAATGCCAGTTCTTGGGTTAAGATGGATGCTGTAAGATAAAATCATCATAATCATAGATAGCAGCAATAATTTTCTTTATGTTTTGTTGATAATCTAAAAATTTGTAAATTGTGGTTAAAAATCGCCATGAAACTAGAATTAAGATTATTAAAACATAGTAAAAAGATATTTTTGCTGCTATTTTTATTTGTCTCACTTGTAGCATATTCACAATGGATAAACACAGGAGTAGAGGGAGTATTTAACGTTTCATTGGGTATTTCACCGATTGACTCTGATTTTATTTTAACAGGCGGAGATATTAAAGGAGGTATTTATAGATCTTTGGATGCTGGTGAAAACTGGGAATATGTTGGAATGCACATGCAACAGGTATTGTGTTTTGGTTTTAACTATACAGATATAAATATTGCTTATGCTGGTAGTTCTAATGGTTTATTGAAAACTACTGATAAAGGTCTTACCTGGGAAAGAATTGCATTTCAAGATACTATAATTCATAGTTTAGCTTGCGATCCGAATAATGCAAATGTTATTTATATTGGTACAGGCAGTCTAGCATGGGATGGGACAGGTTATGGTGTTTTTAAATCAATTGACGGAGGTCTAAGCTTTACTCAAATAGGATTGTCGCCAAATCTAATGACAGAAATAATAATCTCACAAGAGGACTCTCAGAAAGTCATTGCCTCTTGTGGGTCAGGAGTTTTTTATACGGAAAACGGAGGTGTGGATTGGGAATTACTAGGTCCTATAAAAGATGCAGTCCCTGGAGTCCCCACAGCTGCAATTGCATGGAATGGTGCAGATTCAATTTATGCCTGTGCATTTTACCAGGCTGAGAATTATTATTTAGATGGTACTCTTTATTTAACAACTGATGGAGGAGTGACCTGGGATTCTCTTCGTTCATTCCAATCAAATATCGAGGCAATCAGAATAGATCCTTTTAATGCATCAAAAATTTATGTTGCTGTTTTTGAATCTTGTGTAATAACTCCTGGAGTTTATTTTTCCGATGATTCAGGTGATAACTGGATATATAGGAGTGCTGGCATAAATGATTTGATGCTTAAGGATTTAGCTATTGATCCAAATAATCCATCAATTTTATATACAACTGGTGATGGTGGTGGTGGCATTTATAAAAGCTCTGATGAAGGACAGAGCTGGACTCAAAAAAATTATGGATTAAATTATTATATAAGCTTTAGGACAAAACATTTGTCAGTTGATGACTATGAATATATTTACACAATAAATTCTTTTGGAGTATATAAAGATGTACCTCAAATGGCGAGGATGAATGTTCAAAATGGAGTTTGGGATTATTTAGGTATAATGTCAATGGAAACTGCTACAAATGAACATACAATGTTATCACTTTTTGACTTTGAGCAAGATCCTGTTAACGACAATTTGATTTATGCTTGTGGTATGGCGCATTCAGGTGGATTACATGATTATCCTTCAGAAGGTGTGTTTTATGAGAGTAATGATGCTGGCGTAAATTGGTTACCCTCAGTAAACTTTGATTTTAGGACAGTGAATTGCCTTGAGTTATTATATGACGAAGACCAGCAAATTATTTTAGCAGGTACGGGAGGAGCAAGCCCAGATAGCACTTATGGGATATGGTTAAGTGAAGATGGTGGACTAAGTTTCGGGATGACTTCAATATGGTACCCAGGCGTTCAGATTATGGATATAAAAGTAGATCCGTTTGATGATTCAAAGGTTTATGCCGCTACAACAATCGGTATGTTTATTAGTGAGGATAAGGGATATAATTGGTCTTTATCACCACTTTGGGATGCTGAAAACTACAAACTAACATATAGAATTACTACTGATGAAAACGAATCTTGTAGGTTGTTCACAGCAAATGGAGGTTGGTTGATTAATACTGATGATAATACATACGGTGGTATTAGCTGGAGTGATGATTGTTGGCAAAGTAGAGAAGATGCCTGGCTTCATGATAATGCAATGGAGTTCGCAATTTGTGGAGATTTACTTTTTGTAGGAATAGGTGGACAATATACTATTACGTCCAGAGATACCATTACTGGTAAAGGAGTTTGGTATACCAATATCAACGATGAGGAATATAACTGGCAAGCTCTTGACACTGCTGGAATGGAAAGAAAGTTTATTCTTTCATTAGAGTGTCATGATTCTATTCTATATGCTGGAACATTAGGTGGAGGTTTATGGAAGTATGATCTACATGATCTATTGACAAAGGATAAAGACGTAGCTATGAATGATAATAAGTTGTTTTTATGGCCAAATCCTGCTTCTGAAAATGTTTTTCTAAGAATAAATGATTCTGAAATAATATGTGAAAAGGAATTAAAAATAACTGTATATAGTCAGTCTGGTGTAGTAGTTGAGACTTTCCTTGTGAATTCGGATTCTTTGTATAATGGAGTTTTATTAAATACACAGAATTTGTCTTCTGGCACTTATAGTTTAAGCATAAGCTCCAAAAATTTCAATTATAATAGCCGTTTAATAATTGTAAAATAGTGAAAATCTAGATTTTTTATTAGAAGCAACAGATGTATTGCAAATTGCTATAGTAAAAAACTTTATTTAAATTTGTATATAAATCAAAACCCAATTAATTATGAAAAGAAATTTCATTTTATTTTTATTTGCTACTTCACTATTGGTAGCTTCATGTAATCAAGGTTCAACAAGTGATAAGTCTGAAAAGGATAAAAAAAACGAACAGGATATTGAGCAGACGGACGAAAATCAGGCAGGACTAACAAAAGCGAATATTCTTGAAGCCCTTATTGGAGAGCATAAGTTACAATCTGCAAATGCCTTATTAGGCGCAAATACAATGGTAGATTATTATATCGAAGATGGACAGTGGTATGCAAGCGGTTCTGCAAATGAAGGAGGCGAAAGATTTGGTTATGATATTGATTTGGATGAGGATGAATTAGACAAATTGCAAACAATGAAGATAGTTGTAGATGATGAACTTACTGTTAATTTGTATTGTCAGGGTGAACCAATTTTCAGAATTCCTTTTATTGAAGATGGAATGGACTTTAATCTTGAAAAACCGGTTGAAGATTATATTATGATGCCGGAAGGTTTAAGCGAATAAACATTAGTTGAAGGTAGTTACCTTTATATTTATGCTTTAGATATGCTGTCGGAGGATATAATGGATATGATTGACGTATTAGGAGTATACGGAGATGTTGTTGTTATCCGATATGATATGGTTTTGGAACAATTTGATATGATGCTGTTTTATGGTGACTGCTGTGATGCGTCTAATTATTATTTTGGTAAATAATGTATAATGGAATATAAAAAGCTAACTGCCAAAGAGTACCTTCGCACAATAAAAATTATTCATATAGCAATTGTTGTTGGGGCAATAATGATGGCAATGGTAATGTTAACAATGCATTATTCAGGAGATGTAGTAAATGTTGATGGCGTTTCAAATATTCAATTTCTGATTATAGATATTGTTATAGTAATTAGTTTGTTCTTTGCGGGGAACTTTCTATTTAACAAGAGTATGCAAAAAATACATTTACTTACGGAATTAAAAGCTAAAACATCTGCATATATAACAGCATTTATTATTAGAATTGCTTTGTTAGAAGGCGGTGTAATTTCATCTTTTATACTGTTCGTTATAACAGGTGATCTAATAATTATTGGTCTTGGAACTTTAGTACTAATTTATATGATTATTTTATTCCCTAGTTTAGATCGTATATGTAGAGAAATGAAGCTAAATCCAAGTGAAATTATGACTTTAAAAAACTCTAATGAAATTGTAGCAGAGATAAAGCAAACAAAATAGTAAATATGAAGATACAGACTAAACTTGAATTTAAAGAATATCTTAGGTTATTGTTTATATTAACATATAAGAGACCTATTGTAATTATTGTTACATTATTGGGAGTAGCTATAATTGCAATGTCATTATTGTATTTTACTAATATAATACTGCCTAACTCTTTTGAGCACATCATACAGTTGATACTTGGAATATTTATCATTACATATTTGCCTTTTTCTGTATGGCTTGGTGAAAAAAGGACTTTTAAGACACATAAGCTTATTCAGGAAACAATAATATATGATTTTCAAGAGAATAATGTAACTATTACCGGTGAAACTTTTAATTCAGAAATAGAGCTTGATAAATTGTATAGGATTCTTGAATTAAAAGATTGGTTTCTGCTATATCATAATAACAGGTTGATGAATATTGTAACAAAACCTCAGGATTCTGTAGAAATTGAAAAATTGAGATCTATTTTAAATAAAGTTAATGTTAAAAAGAAATTGAAATGAGTTTATTAAAAAAGTATATTCCTATTCTTTTATTATTACTTTTCAGCAAGTCATTTTATTCTCAGATTAGCTATGGAAAACGAATTGAAATAGAAGATGAATTTAATGACAATGGTATTTATGAGTTTGGAGAACAGGGATTTATATTTAGCACAGTAAACTTTACGGATGATAGACAATCAAAAAATTGGGTATATGATTTTTACAATACTGATTTGGAGAAAGTAAGTAGTGTTGAAATTGATGTAGATAAAAAGCTTAGGCTTGATGAAAAATTCTCAGATGGAAAGGAACTATATTCAATCTTTAAAAATGTAAAAGGTGATTTTGTAATAGTAACAGTAAATCCACAGGAAAAGAGTCTAGAAAGCATTTCTGGTTCATTACCTCGCAAATGTCGTATTAGAGATATGGTTGTTTCAGGTGATTTTGCATATTTCAAAAGTGTAATTAAAGGAAATTCATATCTATTCACAATTAACCTTAACACAGGACTTCAAAAACCAATAATGTTGTCTGTTGCAGGAACAAAACCAAAGGATTTGATGTTAGAAAGCTTTCAGTTAATAGAAGGTGAAGATGAAATTATGCTTCTGGTTTCAGCCAAAATAAGCAGAAAAAAGACAGAATCTAAAATTGTTATTCTTAATAGTAAAGGCGATAAAAAGGCAGTTTTTGATGTTTTTAGAAACATGGAGCAAAATATAATTAGTGCAACTGCCTCAAAATTGTCAGATAATTCATACTTGGTTTTAGGAACTTTTGCAAAGGATTCGAAAGTTACATCAGAAGGTATTTATATTTCTAAGATTACTGATGGACAATTGGAATACATCAAATTTTATAATTATATAGATTTGCAAAACTTTTTATCTTATCTACCTGAAAAAAGACAGAAAAAAATTGAAAAGAAAAAGAAGAGAAAGGAATCAAGAGGCAATGATTTTGCTTTAAATTATAATATAGCAGCACATGATGTAATTGTTAGGGATGACGGTTATTTATTAATTGGAGAAGCATACTATGCAACGTATTATACTGAAACTTATACTACAACTTCAACAGTAAATGGGCATACAACTGTAACAACACATACCAGACAGGTGTTTGACGGGTACCAATACACACATGCATATATTGCCAAATTCGGTTTTGATGGGGATCTTATCTGGGATCAGACTTTTTCTATGTGGCCTACATATAAACCTTTTAGAGTTAAAGAGTTTATTTATGTTGCTGAAAATGATGACCAGAGTGTGAAAATGGTTTATGTAAGCTATAATCGAATTATGACAAAGCTGCTATGAAATGATGGTCAAGTAATTTCTGATTTTCAAACTGAAGAAATTGAAACAGGATTTGAAGGAGATAAAGTAAAAAGGTCTTTTTCAAATATATACTATTGGTATGGAAATGTTTTTATCGCTTATGGGAATCAAAAGATAAAGAATAAAGAAAATAAAGATGTTGAAAGAAAGAGAAAGATTTATTTTATTTCAAAAATAGTTTTTGAATAATGAAGTTTAGTAAAGTCCTAAATCAACCCTACCCGCAAAATCTTAATAAATGGAAATTGATTGTTATAATCAGTGTTTTTATTTCATTATTTCTATGGGTTTTTAAACCATTTGGATTACAGTCTTTAGAGTCGGAAAACAAAGATTTAATAATTATTGGTTATGGCTTTGTTACATTTGCTGTTCTTTTGATAGACTTAATTCTGATTCCGTTTATAGTAAAGAATATCTTTAACGAGGATAATTGGAAGCTATATAAGGAAGTTTTATGGCTAATTTTTATCGTTCTTACAATTGTTGTAGGAAATTATTTATATTCGGTAAAATTAAATGTCATTACTTGGCATGGTTTAACAGGATTTGTACTCTTTACCTTCTTTACTTTAGCAATTGCAATTATTCCTATTGTTGTTATAATCTTAATTACATGGAATTTACATTTAAGACGGAATATAGATTCATCAGAGAAGTTAAACTCTTCGATTGATAGTTCAGGAACTACTATTGATAATACTCTTATAAAACTAAATTCCGGAAAAGAAGAGTTTGCATTTCAGATTAATGAAATTCTTTTTATGGAGTCTGATGGAAACTATATAAATGTTAATTACTGCTCTGAAGGTGTTATGAAAAGGCAGTTAATTAGAAATACAATTAAAAATATTGAATAAAGTCTTGATAGTAATTGCTTTATTAAAACTCACAGGGCATATATCGTAAATATATATAAAGTAAAAAAAGTTAGTGGAAATTCTCAAGGATATGTTTTGACAATTGAGAATTGCGAAGTTCAAATTCCTGTATCAAGAAGTCAAACAAAATTATTTAAAAAAGCACTTCTTAATTCCCGCAAATAGAATCAGATAATAATCTTATCACAAACCTTATGCAAGTTATCACAAAAGATTGTATAGCGTCCCAAATGCTTTGAAATATAATATTCAGGACTTAATATTGCAGCATAATATTTTGTTAATTATAAAATTTAAAGTTATGAAAAAGAATATTTGGATTGCATTAATTGCACTAGTTTTAATTATTGGAGGTATAATATTAGAGTTTGTATCCGGAGGCGTTTTTAGTGCGGGAGAGTTTACATTAAATTATTTTTCAGCCGGAAGTTTTTCAGCTGGTGTTTTTTCAGCTGGAATGTTTTCAGTTGGTATCTTTTCAGCCGGAATATTTAGTGTGGGAGTTTTTTCAATAGGTATCTTTAATGTAGGTATATTAGCAGTAGGACTTTTTGTTGGCGGATGGAGAAAAAGACGACTATCAGTTACATCGATAAATTAATTTATTATCTTTAAGCTATGCTTAGGATTATTGAATCTATTTTAATATTAGTATTTTTATTTTACTTGATATCATGTAACAGGATATCTGATAAGACAGATTCTGTGAAAAAAGATATCAAGGAATTAAAGAATGATTATGTTGATGAGCCGTACGACATCTTAGTAGACAAAGTTTTTCCTAGATTTGATCATGATGTCCCTGATACTAAAAGTAATAAGCAACGATTTAAAGAGTTTATTCAAGTAGAGCTTTCTTCTGATATTAAGAATATCTATTGTTTTGCAGATAATCTTGGAATTGACTCTGATTATATGTTTGCGTTTAATTGTAATCCTGAAACTTCACAGAAAATTATAGATAAACATAATCTTAAACTGGATACAATTAATACTGATAATGCTTTTGGTATTCAGCACGATTTTCCTTGGTGGGATAAAGATAAAATCAAAGAACTAGATAAATACTCCTGGACAAATGGTAATGAATATTACCAATATTATTGGTATGATGAGGATAACCAACAAGCATATTATTTTGATTTTGATATGTAATTATATCATTACAAGTTTAAAATATAAAACATTACATTAAACTTGGAATTATATATGTATTTTTATATCTTTATAAGCTCATCAATTTACCTTAATATGAAAAAGTTATTTCTTATGACTCTCTCACTTTTATTGCTTATTTCCGGAGGGGGCTATTCGCAGAAAATAATGCGACAATCTATTAACTCATTTGGAAATGCAGGGAGCTTTTCGAACGTGGCAGTAAGCCAAACAGTTGGACAGTCTTCACTTACCGGAACTAAAATATTAGAGGATGGTAAGGTAATTAGACAAGGTTTTCAACAGCCATTATCTTCTACAATGACTATTTACCATTCAGAAATAGAGTTTACATTAAGTGTTTATCCAAATCCTTTTCAGGATGTAATATACATTGAACTTGGAGGAGAGGAGATTCCTGTAGTTTTTAATATGTCAAATATGTTAGGTCAGATAATTTTTGAAGACAATATTTTGTCAAATGCAAAATATTCATACAACTTCTCTGATTTAGCACCTGGTGTTTACTTTGTTAATGTATATAAACAAAGTGATATGTCAAATCTTGTTACAAAAAAAATAACTAAAACTTTTTAACTATGAAAAAGATTACAATTATAAGTACTTTGTTGTTTTTTGTCATGATAGCATTTGGTCAGAATAATTTTTCTGTTCATTTTGCCCAAACATATTCAAAATTCAAATTTGTGGATTCAGAGGGAACAGTTGACGAAACACTCAGCTCTGATATTAATTATTCTTATGGAGTAAATTATTCGAAAATCTTTGATATGGGCATTTTTATTCGTCCCGAACTAGGATATAAGAACTGGGGAGCTGTATCAATTATTAACAATAATCAAAGACTCAAATGGTAATTAAATTACCTGGATTTAAACTTTGGTGCAGGATATATTTATAATGAATGGAAATTTAAACCATATGCAGGTATTTCACCATATTTTGCATATTTGTACAAAGCTGACCAGTTTATTGGAGAAGAGTATTATAATATGCTTGATAGTGAAAGCATTAAGAAGATTGATTTCGGTTTGAGCGAATTTATTGGTGTTCAATATGATTTTACAAGCATTGCAGGAATTTATTTTGAATTACGCAATTCTACCGGATTTGGACAACTTGAAAAAAATCTAAATGTTGGAGACAATCAAAAATTATTTAACAGAGCAGTTTCAATACATTTTGTATTGATCTTTAATATTGATAATAACGATAAAACCCCAAGGATATGAAAAAGATATATATAATTATTTTAGTAAGCGCTTTAGCTTTACTTGCGACAAAGATTGCTAATGCACAGATTGTTGATGGTGTTAATTATCAGGCAGTTGCATTAGATGAGAATGGCAAAGAGATTGCCGGAATGGATATAGATGGCAATATTTTATATGAAAAAACTATAGCTGTTAGATTTAGTATTATTGATGCTTCAGTTGATGGCGAATTATTGTATCAGGAAACCCATGAGACAAATACAGATATGTATGGCTTGTTCAATGTAATTATTGGTCATGGAATAACTACAGGAGCAGCAACCTATGATACTATTTTAAATGTCCCATGGGGAGAAGATAAAAAGTTTCTTAAGGTAGAACTTGATATTGAGAATGATGGGACATTCCAGCTTGTTGCTTTGCAGCAATTACTTGCTGTTCCATACGCATTTCATTCATTAAATTCATCAGCGATTAATGGACATACAGAAGTAGATTATAGTGCTACAAATGAAATTCAAATTATTAGTATTTCAAATGACACTATATATTTGAGTGATGGTGGTTTTATAGAATTACCTGAGGATTTGGTTGATGATGCTGATAATGACCCACTCAACGAGATTCAGACTTTAAGCATCTCAGGTCAGGACCTTACCCTTTCAGATGGAGGTACAGTAACATTGCCTGATGAAGTTGATGACGCAGACGCAGACACAACCAATGAATATCAAAATATTTCCGGCTCAGTATTGACAGGTACAGAGCTTACAATTGGAATTGAAAATGGTACTTCAGAAATGGTTGACCTTGCTTCTCTTCAAGACGTAACCGGAACAGATGATCAGGGGCTTACAGCAGCAAGTTTAACAGGAACAACACTTCAAATAGATATTGAAGATGGAACTTCAGCATCTGTTGATTTAGCTGCTTTACAAGATGGAACCGGTACAGACGATCAGGGTTTGACTGCCGCAACACTTACAGGAACATCTTTGCAAATAGATATTGAAGATGGAACTTCTGCAACTGTTGATTTGGCAGCATTGCAGGATGGAACAGGAACTGATGACCAGAACATATCAGGTTCAGGATTAGCAGGTACAGTTCTTACAATTGGAATTGAAAATGGTACAAATGAGACAGTAGACTTAGCATCATTGCAAGACGGAACCGGAACTGATGACCAGAATCTTACAGGAGCAAGTTTAACCGGAACAACACTTCAGATTGATATTGAGGATGGTACATCAGCATCAGTTGATTTAGCCGGATTACAGGATGGAACCGGAACTGATGATCAGAATATATCAGGGTCTGGACTAGCTGGGACTGTTCTTACAATTGGAATTGAAAATGGTACAAATGAGACAGTTGACTTAGCATCATTACAAGATGGAACTGGAACTGATGATCAAAACCTTAGCGGTGCATCTTTAACTGGCACAACTTTACAGATAGATATTGAGAATGGATTATCAACGACAGTAGACTTAGCAGCATTGCAAGACGGTACAGGGACTGATGATCAGAATATTTCAGGTTGTGTTTTAGTAGGAACAGTTCTTACAATTGGAATAGAAAATGGAACAAGTCAAAATGTTGATCTTGCAACTTTAGCAGGAAGTAGTAGTGATGACCAAAATCTTACTGGTGCATCACTTACAGGAACAACACTTCAAATTGATATTGAGGATGGGACATCAGCATCTGTAGATTTGGCTGCATTGCAGGATGGAACTGGAACTGATGATCAGGATTTAACAGGTGCGTCTTTGATTGGTACAACTTTGCAAATCGACATAGAAAATGGTTCATCTGCTTTAGTTGATTTGTCAGCGCTTGATGATGATACTGATGCAGATGCTGACCCAACTAATGAATATCAGGATATTTCTGGTTCGAATTTAACAGGTACTGTTCTTACAATTGGCATTGATAATGGTTTAAATGAGACTGTAGATCTGGCAGGATTACAAGATGGAACAGGAACAGACGATCAGAATCTTACAGGAGCAAGCTTAACGGGAACAACACTTCAAATAGATATAGAAGATGGTACATCAGCGTCAGTTGATTTGGCTGCTTTACAAGATGGAACTGGAACAGACGACCAAAATATCTCAGGTTCAGGCTTAGCAGGAACAGTACTAACAATTGGTATCGAAGGCGGAACAAATGAAACTGTTGACTTAGCTTCATTGCAAGACGGTACAGGAACAGATGATCAGAATCTAACTGGAGCAAGCTTAACCGGAACAACACTTCAAATAGATATAGAAGATGGTACATCAGCATCAGTTGATTTGGCTGCTTTACAAGATGGAACAGGAACAGACGATCAAAATATTTCTGGTTCAGGCTTAGCAGGAACAGTACTTACAATTGGTATCGAAGGCGGAACAAATGAGACAGTTGATTTGGCTGCTTTACAAGACGGTACAGGAACAGATGATCAGAATCTAACTGGAGCAAGTTTAACCGGAACAACACTTCAAATAGATATAGAAGATGGTACATCAGCATCAGTTGATTTAGCTGCTTTACAAGATGGAACAGGAACAGACGACCAAAATGTTTCTGGTTCAGGCTTAGCAGGAACAGTACTAACAATTGGTATCGAAGGTGGAACAAACGAGACAGTAGATTTAGCTTCTTTGCAAGATGGAACCGGAACAGATGATCAGAATCTGACAAGTGCAACTTTAACTGGTAATACACTTGAAATCTTTATCGAAAATGGAACTTCTGCAACAGTTGACCTTTCTGCTTTGGATGATGATACAGATGCAGATGCGGATCCAGCTAATGAGTTTCAAACTTTAAGCATTGTTGGCCATGATATTACATTGTCAGATGGAGGTGGAACTGTAACTGTTCCTGATAATAACACTACATATTCTGCTGGTAATCAATTGACATTAACAGGTACAACATTTGATGTGTCTGAAGGTACTGGTTCAGATCTAGATGCTGATTTACTTGATGGTCAGCATTGGACAGATATACAAGCTTGGGTTAATGCAAATGATGATAATACAACATATTCTGCAGGTAATGGTATTACTCTTGCTGGAACAACCTTTAGTGCTACTTTTGGAACTGCGGCAAATACTGTTGCAGAGGGTGATCATACACATACCAATATGGTAACCGGAACAGGAAGTAGTGGATATGTGTCATATTGGAATGGAGCAAATACACAGACGTATGATCCGGGTAGTTTTTATTATAACGCAGCTAGTAATCGTTTAGGTATAGGTAATGTTTCTCCTAATGCACTCATGCATATAACTGGTACAGGAACAAGTATGTTTTTGCAATACGGAGGAAATCTGACAAGTTCTGGTTCAGATATGTCAATTATTGATTTTGGAGATACTCATTCAACAACAGGACAAGCAAGAATATTAGTTGAAAGAGGTACTACTGGTGCATCAGGAGATTACCCAACAGATATGTCTTTTTGGACAACTGATGATGGAACAACGACTTTATCAAAAAGAATGACTATCGGTTATCACGGTCATACTGCAATTAATACTACACCTTCGACAGACTATAGATTGTATGTTTATGATCAACATTTAACAGCTGATGGTGATGGACAAGCAAGTCTATATGCATACAGAACCAGAGATTCACAAAATGATGGTACAAATTATTCATATTCTACTTCTAATTCTGCAATAAAAGGTTATAATTATTGGGGAGATCTTTATTCATTTGGTACATCAGGTTTTAATTGGAACGATTATACTAGAGCAGGTGGTGTTCTTGGAGCAAGATATGATGGTAGCTATTGGGGTTCATTAGGATATAAGAATAGTGGCTCTTCAACTTATGGTGGATATTTCACTTCTTCAACAACTGGTACAGGATTTATGCCTGATGAAGAATTATCACAAATAGGTATAGGTGCGTATGGTAGTCTTATGGGAGGTTGGTCTTATGGTGAACTCATGGGATTTACAACTTCAGGTGAAATGTATGCTCTTTATAATGATGGGAATTCTTATACTGATGGTTTCTCTGCTGATATTGTAACTTCTGCAGAAGGAAGAAATGCTGCATATACTGTAACATCTACAAACTTAAAAGTTTATGCAGATGGAAAATCTGAAATAAATTCAAGTGAAGTATTTGTAGCTTTTGATAAAGATTTTGTTGCATTAGTAAGTGCAGATAATCTACCTACTATTACTGTTTCTGCTGTAGGTGTTTGGGCTCCTTTATATGTGAAAGAAATTAGAAATGACGGTTTTGTAATTGCTAATGATAATTCAACAGGTAATACTGTTAACTTCACATGGATAGCTGTTGCAGAACGTATTGATTATAAAGAGGCAAACTTACCAAAAGATATTGCTAATGAAGAATTCAGTAATAATCTAAAAGGCTTTATGTTCAATGACAACATAACAAACAGAAATGCTACTCCAATGTGGTGGGATGGAACAAAACTCAGATTTGATGCTATTCCTGAGGAACCGGTAGATGAAGCAGCTAAAAAAGCCGAAGAAGAAAGAAATTTAAATAATCAATAGTAATTTTAATTGAAAATCAGATTTATTCAGATATTATTGTTAATCTATTTATTAAGTTTCTCTTTTGTAGTCTCAGCACGAGGTTACAAAAGAGATTCTGTTTTTCTGCATAAGACAATTACATTTTTATCATCTGACAGCTTGATGGGTAGGGATGGAGGTAGTGTTTATGAGAAATATGCTTCAAAATATATTTCTGACGAGCTGCAAAAGCTTCATATTAGTCCATTTTTTGAATATTCATACTCACAATATTTTACATTTGTAAATAAAGGAGATACCTTGAGTTCGCAGAATATTATTGGAAGAATTGATAATGGTGCAGATTCAACAATTTTAATTATTTCACATTACGACCATATTGGTTTAGGAGGGCCTAGATCTAGAAGCTTTGTCAGCGACAAGGTACATCCGGGAGCTGATGATAATGCTTCTGGAGTTGCTTTAAACCTGCTTTTAGCTAAAAAGATTAAGCGGAAAGGGAATAAGAATTATAATTATATTTTTTTATTTACCGGAGCTCACGAAAAAGGCTTATTTGGTGCAAAGTATTTTAATGATAGTAATGCAAACGAATTGAAATCGGTTTGTTTGCTGATTAATCTTGATATGATAGGACGATTAGACAGGGAAACAAAACAAATGCTAATATTTAATTCAAAAAAGGGATTCGATCCATATCAAGCATTTGATTTTCCGGCTGGAGAATTATATTTTCAAGATAAAGAAGAATTAACAGGAGACCATTCAGTTTTATCTAATTATAAAGGTCATGTAATTTTCTTCTCCACAGGTGTTCATGAAGACTATCACAAGGTTTCTGATACTCCTGATAAGTTAAACTATAAAGGAATGCATATTATTAATAATATGATATTTCAATACCTTAAGAATATCTAAGATTTAGTCTAGTTTTAGAACTGCTAAAAATGCAGATTGAGGAACCTCAACATTACCTACCTGACGCATACGTTTTTTACCTTTCTTCTGCTTTTCTAGTAGTTTACGTTTACGGGTAATATCACCACCATAACATTTTGCAGTAACATCTTTTCTAAGTGCTTTAACTGTTTCTCGGGCAATGATTTTACTTCCGATAGCTGCCTGAATAGCAACATCAAACTGTTGTCTCGGGATAAGATCCTTGAGCTTTTCGCACATTCTACGACCAAAGCTTTGAGCATTGTCAAAGTGTGTTAAGGTTGATAGAGCATCTACCATTTCACCATTGAGTAAAATGTCCAACCTAACAAGTTTTGATTTCTCATATCCTGATTGAAAATAGTCAAAAGATGCATAGCCTTTTGAGATACTTTTTAATCTATCATAAAAATCAAAAACTATTTCACCTAATGGGATATCAAAATGTAATTCAACTCTATCAGTACTTAGATAAATCTGATTTTGAAGCATTCCTCTTTTGTCGATTACTAGCTTAATAATTGACCCAACATAATCAGATTTAGTGATTACAGTACCTTTAATATATGGTTCTTCAACGTAGTCAAGATAATTTGGTTCCGGCATACCTGATGGATTATGTACTTCAATTACTTCTCCTTTAGTTGTGTATGCTAGATATTGAACGTTTGGTACAGTAGTAATAACATCCATATCAAACTCTCTATCCAGTCTTTCCTGAACTATTTCCATATGGAGTAAACCAAGAAAACCACAACGGAAACCAAAGACTAATGCAGCAGAAGACTCAAGGGTGAATGTTAGTGATGCATCATTTAATTGAAGTTTTTCGATTGATGCTCGAAGTTCTTCATAATCATCAGCATCTACTGGGTAAATACCTGCAAAAAGCATAGGTTTTACTTCCGAAAATCCTTCTATTGCTTTTTCACATGGGTTTTCAACAGAGGTTATTGTATCTCCAACTTTAACTTCTACAGCTGTTTTTATCCCAGATATAATATATCCAACATCACCGGCTGAAAGTTTGTCTTTGGGTTGGTTATTGCACATTTTTAGAACACCGATTTCATCAGCATAATATTCTTTACCAGTATTTACAAATTTTACTAATTCTTTTTTATGAATAGAACCATTAAGAATTCTAAAATATGCGATTATTCCGCGAAAGGAATTAAAGACTGAATCAAATATTAAAGCTTCTAGTGGTTTCTCTGGATCACCAACAGGTGCAGGGATTTTATTGATAATTGCATCAATGATTTTATCAACTCCAAATCCTGTTTTTCCGCTAGCGTGTATAATATCTTCACGCTCACCTCCAATAAGTTCAAGAATTTGATCTTCAACTTCTTCTGGCATTGCAGCGTCGAGATCCATCTTGTTAAGTACTGGAATGATTTCTAAATCATTATCAATAGCTTGATAGAGAGTTGATATAGTTTGTGCTTGAACACCTTGTGTAGCATCAACTATTAATAGTGCTCCTTCGCATGCTGCAATCGAACGACTAACTTCGTATGAAAAATCAACGTGACCGGGAGTATCAATCAGGTTGAGAATGTACTTTTCTTTTCCTTCCTGATATTCCATTTGTATTGCGTGGCTTTTGATAGTAATACCTCTTTCTCTCTCTATATCCATGTCGTCAAGCATCTGATTCTGAAAGTCTCTTTCATTTACAGAGTTTGTAGTTTGAAGTAGACGATCAGCTAAAGTACTTTTCCCATGGTCTATATGAGCTATTATGCAAAAGTTACGAGTGTTCTTCATCTGTTGTAATTCTAATAATCGGCAAATATACAACATTTCAGATAGATAGCACAAAAAAAAGCTCTCAATCGAGAGCTTTCTTTTATGTATAAATTAAGTTATTACTTAACGTATTTAGCAATAAACTCGTCTGTGAAAACTTTAAGACTTGGAGTTCCAATTTCTTGAAGATCGTATCCAACTTTAACATTAGGTTTGTCAATTTTAACGATTCTGTTAAGATCAATTGGAGTAGCAATAACTACAGCGTCACATGGAGTAGCAGCGATAGTTCTTTCTAAGTCTTTAACCTGCTCAGCACCATATCCCATAGCTGGAAGAAGAGTACCTATGTTAGGATAAATTTGGAATGTTTCAGCTAATTTACCTACAGCATATTCTCTTGGATCAACAAGTTCTGCAGCACCACATTTCATAGCAGCAACAGTACCAGCACCAATTTTCATTTCACCGTGTGTAAGAGTTGGTCCATCTTCTACAACTAATACTTTCTTACCTCTGATAAGTTCAGGTTTGTCAATTGATAGTGGAGAAGCTCCGTCAACAACTTTAGCATTAGGATTAACTTTCTCAATGTTATCTCTAACAATTTGAATAGCTTCTGGTCCAGCAGAGTCCATTTTGTTAATAACAACAACGTCAGCTAATCTTAAAGTAGCTTCACCTGGGTAGTATGATAATTCGTGACCAGGTCTGTGTGGATCCACTACAGTAACCATCATGTCAGGCTTGTAGAATGGGAAGTCATTATTTCCACCGTCCCAAAGTATAACATCACAACCATCAGGATCTTGTTCTGCAGCTCTAACAATAGCTTCATAATCAACACCTGCATAAATTACGTTTCCACGAGATACATGTGGTTCGTATTCTTCCATTTCCTCAATAGTACATTTGTGTTTAGCTAAATCTTCTACACTAGCAAAACGCTGAACTTTTTGAGCAACTAGATCACCATAAGGCATTGGGTGACGAATAGCAACTACTTTAAGACCTGCTTCCATTAATAATTCTATAATTCTTCTTGATGTTTGTGATTTACCACAACCTGTACGAACAGCACCAACAGCAATTACCGGCTTAGTTGATTTGATTTGTGTTTTTTCAGGGCCTAATAGGTTGAAGTTTGCTCCACAAGCATTTACTAATGCACCAATGTTCATTACTACTTGATATGGAACGTCACTATATGAGAATATACATTCTTCAACTTGTAAGTCTTTGATTAATCTTGGTAACTCATCTTGAGCATAAATTGGAATACCTTCTGGGTATAACTCGCCAGCTAATTCAGCAGGGTATTTTCTTCCATCAATATCTGGAATCTGAGCAGCTGTAAAAGCTACAACGTTTACGTCAGAATTGTTTATGTAATAAGTGTTGAAGTTGTGAAAATCTCTTCCAGCAGCTCCAATAATAAGAACATTTTTTCTTGCCATAACTAAATAATTTTGAAATATTTAAGGTTTAACATAAATTACTAATGTCCAAAGATAATAGTTTAAAACAATTTTAAATAATCATTAGAGCTTTGAAAAATATGTTAAGAAACATATTTAGTGTATATGGGTTGGGGTAAGTGATTGAAATTCAGCAATCTAGGATAAGTGGGTTTTGGTAGATCGTATATTCTATAGTGTCTTCAATCTAGTTAATTTGCAGAAAAATAAAAAACCGCATTAAATCATAATGCGGTTTTTTAATAAATGAAATCTTATTTAATTTTTGATAAGGCGTTTGTTAATTGTTTTTCCATTATTGTTAAAACGAACTATATACATTCCCGGAGCATAGTCAGAAATGTCAAATGATTCACGGATTTCTCCATCAAAATCATAACTTCTGGTTTCTATTACTTTACCATCAACAGTTAATATGTATATATTAAGATTACCACTTTCGGCAGAGCTATATTCTACAACAAAGTTCTCACTAGCCGGATTAGGATAAATATTCAAGTTTAAGTCGTTAACAGCAAGTTCTGCAGGAGTCATTAGTTTAACATATACAGAATCAAGTGTCCAGCAACCAACAGTTTCAACTTCAATATAATACCAACCATCAGTACTTACCTCGTAGGTGTCAGCCATTGGACCACCAACCCATTGCCAGTTAGTGTTTGACGCTAAGAAAGCGGAGTCTGGCGTATAAGCTACATCAGCATCAATTGTATATGGATAAGCGCCAACAATAATTGTATCGTTCATATCATCATCATCAGGGAAACTTACATCTTGCATAAAATGTACAACCCAACCGTTTAAAGTATCATTTGTATGGTCAGAATCAGGTGCGAAGTCAATATATGCTTTGAAGTAAGTTGCGCCAATTGTTGATAGATCAACAGTTCCCACAGTGAGTCCTTCGAATGTTTCTGAAGGTAGTAAATCTTCAGTTAGCATAATAGGCTCATCAACTATAACTACAGATTCTGATTCGAAAATAATTCCAATTGGAGTTCCTGATGCTATTGGAGCTGTACCAACATTTTCTAATTGATATGGAACATGAGTTTGATCATCAACATTACAAGCATATCCTGATTGAGGTTCAATAAGTGCTAGATCTACAACTAAAACTTCGTCAGTAAATACTAAATTGAATCCTGCAAAGTAATTTACTACATCACCTGCAGCATAAGTTGTAAAAGCGATATCGTCAAATTCTATTTCAACTAAAGTGTTGTCAGCAGTAGTATGGCTGTCTGCTGTACCTGTTAATGTGATTGTTGCAGTTGTTTCTGTTAATGTGTGTACAACCATATTTAGACTGGTAGGAACACCATAAGAAGTATATTCAAAACCATCTGTGAAATCAACATCAACATCGGTGAATGTGTCATTTTCTAATTCAACATATATAACTGTAGAAATTGTTCCGTCATTTGATATAGATTCATAGAATGCGTCTCCTGAATACATTAAATGTGGTATTGGTTCGTCACTAGTGATTGTAAGATCAAAATCACCATATGAATCAGCATCATAACCGTTAATTCTTACTTGATAAACCCCAGCAGGAAGATGAGGGTAGAATATTGTAGATTCATTATTAATACCACAAAGACCTAATTCATCATCATCATTATAGCCTATTTGTTCATCACATTCAACTAAAACAGACATTTTTGTATCAAATAGGGAACCGCATGTTGAAAATAAGACGTTATCATAGTCAGTATCTAATGTTACATAATACCAGACTTCCTCCAGAGATTCTATAGTGTTACTAACAGTTGGGTCATTTATCATACCATAATCAAAGGCTGTAGCACAACTTCCACCTGCTTCTAAAGTAAATGAAATTGGTCCAACCCATGATGAAGTACTTCCACCACCACAATCAGCTTGAATATACACATCATAATCACCAAATGTTAGTTCATGTATAAGATATTCTGTTACTGAAATTCCTTCAACCAAAGTTCCTGTTCCTTGGGTAAAACTAGCTGTTCCATATTCAAGGTTATATAGATTTGAACCTTCTAAAAGATCTTCCCAATCAATATAAACAGATGATGCGTCAACAACATATGAGCCTGCACCAAATGGATCAAGACATCCGCTTAGTTCGGAGATCATTAGATTGTCTACAAAGATTTCAATATCATAATCTTCCGGTCCATTCAGAGTTGAAACTCCATATATTCCAAACTTAACTATTCCTGTTAAACCGGTAAGGTCGGCAATATAGTGAGTTCCTGCAGCAGGTATGCCATCATTATCAGAGTCAATAGCGTCTACTACGTTTAACTCACTCCATGTATCACCACCATCAGTTGAAACTACAAAAGCGTAATAATCATCTTCTTCAAAAGCACCTTGAGTAGCACTATAATATTCTGTTAAAGCAATATCCAGCTCTAACATATAGTTTGTGCTACCATCACCAAGATCAAATGCGGGTGTAATTACCCAGTCATGTGCAGCTTCATCATAGAGGTTGACTACCATAGAATTATTGGAAGCTCCATTTGCAAAATCACTAATGTAAAAATAGTTAAAATTATCATCCTCGGTTAGTTGTGATTCATCAGAAATAAAACCATATCTTGCTTCCCAGCATACGTCAATTAATTCGGATAAATCAGAATATGATTCAAAATCTTCACTCCAAGGGAAGCTGCTAATTGGACCACAGTCGCTTGCAGGTGTAGCTGATAAAACCACATCAATATTGTCTAATGCAATCTCATCTCTTGAGCTTTCACCACCTTTATCGTCGAATGTCCACATTAAATAAACAGATTCAGCATCAGCTAATGTTAAATTGAAAGTAACAATACGATGATATATTTACCAATCAGGACTTGGACTAGCTAAAACTGTTGTTGCATACATTTCTCCTGTTACTTCAGTATAAGTAATGTTGTCGCTTGAATAGCTAATAGTAACAGAGTTTGATCTTGTTTGATCATTATAAACAAGAATGTCATATTCTAAACTTACACTTGTCAGCTCTGCGCCAGTGTTGTTATCAACTTTTAATGCGATTGTTCCCGGAGTAAAATCTGATCCTGTCTATTGAAATCCAATTGAAACTCCTTCTGATGTATTAAAAGAATACATACCTCCTGTTGTTACAAGCCCACCATCTGTATTTCCTCTTGCATGGTCTCCTGTTGTGTTTTCAACACCAAAATCTTTATCACCATCTGACATACCTGTAACAGCCCAGCCGTCAGCATCTAGTTGACCTGTAACCGGAGTCATCATAAAACCAGAACCATCAAAAGCTCCTTCATTAACACCGGCAACTGTATTGTCGAAATCAATTAAGTTACTTACATCTGCAGTGGTAACACTTAATTGAGAAAAAGCTATTGCAGGAACAAACAACAATAGCCCTAATAAAACATAGAAATTTTTCATAATTTTTAACTTTTAGTTTGTAATTGAGATAAATACTATACAAATATATAAAATATGTATTACTTAATTGATTAGATTCTTTATTTTTGCGTTAAGAATTTATTATTAAACTGAATAGTTGTTTTTTTGTTTTAGTACAGATAAAAGATAATTGATATGAATATACCAATGGTTGATTTAAAGTCTCAGTATTTAAAAATTAAATCTGAGGTTGATAGTAAGATTGCAAATGTTATTGAAAACACAGCTTTTGTAAATGGCGAGGATGTTAAGGAATTTAAGAAAGAACTTGCCACATATTTGAATGCAAAGCATGTAATTACTTGTGGGAACGGTACCGATGCTTTACAAATAGCTATGATGGCTTTGGGCTTAAAAGCTGGTGATGAAGTAATCTCTACAGATTTTACGTTTATAGCAACTGTTGAGACAATTGCCTTATTGCAACTAACTCCTGTAATGGTTGATGTTGATCCTGAAACATTTACTATTTCGCCTGAAGCTATTGAAAAGGCAATTACACCTAAGACAAAAGCTATTATTCCTGTTCACCTTTTCGGGCAGTGTGCTGATATGGATAGAATAATGGAAATTGCTGAAAAACACAATCTATATGTAATTGAAGATACTGCACAGGCAATTGGTAGCGATTTTAGTTCTGAAAAAGGCTGGACAAAAAAAGCAGGAACAATTGGTCATATAGGTTGCACTTCATTTTTCCCTTCTAAAAATCTTGGTTGTTATGGTGATGGAGGTGCAATATTTACTAATGATGATGAATTAGGAGAGAAAATAAGTTCTATAGTAAATCATGGCATGAAAGTGCGCTACTATCACGATAGGATAGGTGTTAATTCACGTTTAGATACGGTACATGCAGCTGTTTTAAGAGTTAAGCTGCCACATTTGGATGAGTATAATGCTGCAAGAAGAGCTGCTGCTGATTATTATGACAGAGCGTTTGCAGATTGCGATATGTTAATTACACCACAACGCTTTAAAAAGTCAACTCACACTTTTCATCAATATACAATGATTCTTAAAGGTGTTGACAGAGAAGGTTTGCAAGCACATCTGAAGTCGAAAGGAGTGTCTTCTGCTGTTTATTATCCTGTTGCATTACATAATCAAAAAGCTTTTCAAGGATACGATTATAATGAAAATGATTATCCGGTAACAGACGAATTGTGCAAAACGGTTCTTTCACTTCCAATGAATACAGAACTAGATCAGGATACATTGAAATATATTACGGATTCTGTTTTAGAGTTTGTTGGGGTTTAGCTATTGGCTATTGGCTGTTAGCTGTTGGCTGTTAGCTATTAGCAGTTGGCTATTAGCTATTGGCTGTTAGCAGTTGGCTGTTGGCTATTGGCTGTTGAAGTCTCAGTAGATTTGTAGCTTCCACTTCAGTCATCCGTCATCCGTCATCTGACATCGGTCATCGGTCACCCGTCATCCTAATACACCACAAACCTAATACCTATTTCCCAACTTTGAGAACTTCTGTCCGGGAATAGTGTGTGATAACTGTATCTAGTGCCTCTAATTTCTACCTGATTTCCAAAAACATCATAAGCCGGCCCATCAGTATTATTAATAACATAGGATCCAAATAATTCAGCATGTGGTGATATTCTAAATCCTGCGCGCAAGCCTAATTTTATATATCTTGTATGAACATCGTCAGGAGGCATATCCCAGATATCGTAGTTTTCCCAATTTAGTCCGGTAGCATATTCTCGTCCAAATCCTGCAAAAGCTTCCAGAACAGCAAAATTCCATAACCATAAATTGAAACTAGCCCCAATGCTAAATCTTGGGAAGTTTACCATTCCATCTATATGTGAGTTGCTGTAATTATTGAACTGATATCCCCCATCCAAGAAAACTCCATATTGGTGAAAATTACCAAAGTTCCCGTAAATAGAGCTGTTAATTCCCCCGGGTCTGGCACTTAATCCGCTAATTGACCATCCAAAATCAGTTTTTTTATCTTCTCTGATTTTTCTGTATTTTGGTTTGTTCGCGTTGCCTGTTGCGCTTGATGATTTGTTATCAGCATTATAGGCTAAACTGTGTTTTTCAAGATTATAATTTTTCTCTTTAAGCCTTGAGTCATTAGGTAGTTCATCATAAATTACATGATAACCTTCTTTAGTAATTTTAATCTTATTATGATTAGATTGGTCAAGCTCAAAACTTAGGGGAGTTTTACCAATCAGAACATTGTTTAAATAAACATCTGCTCCAGAGTGAGTGGTTGTTAAAGTAAATTTCCTTGCACTTTCCAGCTTGTAAATGTATTCTTTAGTACGATCCGACTCAACGTATATCATTTCTTTATGAGTAGCAAATCCTTCTTTTTCAATAGAAATTTCTCTTTCTCCTGCCCAAACATCTCGAACAAATTTAGGGGTAGTCCCTTTAAAATCTCCATCAATAAAAATAGAAGCTCCCATTGGTTCAGACTGAACACTTATAACCCCTGTTTTATGAATAAGTTCCTCTTCGATTGTGTAGTTTTTGTTTGCAACAATCAAAATCTCTTTTGTAAATGTTTTATAGTTTTCAGCTTGTATCTTAACAATATGTAAGCCCTCAATTAAACGTCCATTATAAGTTTGTGAACCTACTTTTTCGTTATCAATATAAATATCAGATTCTGTAATTGATTTTATGTAAATATTTCCGTAAATGTAAAGTTCATGCAAATTTTTGCTAATGTTAACAGTATTTCCCCCAACTACCTCAAAATCGAATGACTCTGATTTATAAAGAGCTTTTTCAATTTTACATGTATATACTCCTTCAAGCAAAGGGAATGTTAATGGAGAAACTCCTTTTAATTTGTCGTTTATGTATATTTGAGCACCTTCTTGTTCTGTTGTAATAACAACAAATTCTGTGTTTGAGCCATTGTTTTCAACTATTTCGGTTTTGTTTCAACCAGTTAGTGTCATTTTATAGACTTTTGAACTTTCAACAATAAGAGGTATAGAGTATTCCAAAGGAATATAGCCGCTTTTGATTATTTTTAATTGCTTTTCGCGTGGTGAAACATAAATCCAATACTCTCCTGTTTTTTGTAAAATGTCTCCTTCTATCCCTAGGCGAGTTTCAAAGAAAAGCTGATCGAGATTTGTATAAACTTTAATTATTGCACAGTTTTCATCATTTACATCTGTCCTTGCTGAACTAATAGCGCTTAAATCGTTTGTGTCCTCAGCAAAGTCAATAATTCTGAAGTTTTGTCCGGAAACCACAGTATTGATTATGAAGATGAAAAATATGTAAAAGTATATGTGTTTCAAATTGTTTTGTTTAATTATCTAAAAATGCAAATAACAAGCCAATTGTGTTAAATTTGTGGAATAAAAATACATAAAATTATGCGAAAAATACTGATATATTTTAGCTTGATCTTATTTGTCTCATGCTCAGTTAGTAATGAGGATAAAGACATTACAATATTTAAAAATGCATCCTTCTATAATGATGAATATACTAATATTGAAGTTCAAAGTATTGCTGTAGAAGATGGAATCATTATTGAAATTGGTGATTTTAAAAATTTGGAATCAAAATATCAGTCTGCTGAGATTATTGATTTAGATTCTTCTTTGATTTTTCCCGGTTTTAATGATGCTCATTGTCATTTTTTTGGCTATGCATTTAATTTGGCTGAGTCATGTGATTTGACAGATACAAAATCTTTAGATGAGATAATAACTCGTTTGAAAATTTATGACGAGAAATACAATCCCGATTTTATCTACGCTCGTGGTTGGGATCAAAACGATTGGGAAAATACAGAAATGCCTGATTGGACGGAATTAAATAAAACATTTCCTGAAAAACCGGTTTTATTGATTCGTATTGATGGTCATGCTGCATTAATTAATGAGAAAGCTGCTGAAATCGCAGGAATTACCCCAGAAACCGTAGTTGAAGGTGGAGAAATAGTTACTCAAGATGGCAAACTGACTGGCTTATTAATTGATATGGCTATTGAGAAAGTTCGAATATATTTGCCTGATCTGACCTTTAAACAAGTTGAAGATGCTATTATGATGACACAGGATTCTAGTTTAAAATATGGATTGACGTCATTAACAGATGCAGGATTGGATAAAAAACAAATAATGTTTTTGGATTCGCTTCAGAAAGCAGGTGATTTGAAAATCAGAATCAATGCTATGTTAAGTCCGTCTGAGGATAATTTTGAATATTTTGAAAATGAATTTGAAAGTACTGATTTAATCAAAATTAGTTCTGTTAAATTATTTTCCGATGGTGCATTGGGTAGTCGTGGGGCATGTCTTTTAAATGAGTATTCTGATGTCCCCGGAAGATATGGGTTTATTATTGAAGAAGTTGATTATTACAAAGAAGTTTGTAAATATGCTTACGATCATAATTTACAAGTTTGTACTCATTGTATTGGAGATAGTGCAAATAGATTGATGCTTGATATTTATTCTGAGTTTTTGCAAGGTGAAAATGACAGGCGTTGGAGAATTGAACATGCTCAGGTAGTTAATGAAAAAGACATCGACAAATTTGGTAAATATTCGATTATTCAGTCAATTCAATCAACACATGCAACCAGTGATATGTATTGGGCAGAAGCGAGGTTAGGTTCTGAGCGTATTAATCATGCATATCAGACACGAAGGCTTTTAGATCAAAATGGGTGGCTTCCGAATGGTACCGATTTTCCTGTTGAATATATTTCTCCAATTGAAACATTTTATGCAGCAATCTTTCGTCAGGATAAAAAATATTATCCGGAAGGAGGATTTTTAAATTCACAATGTCTTACAAGACAAGAAGCTTTAAAATCAATTACTTTTTGGCCTGCAATGGCAAGTTTTGATGAAATTGTAAAGGGCAAAATTAAGGAGGGAATGTATGCTGATTTTATAATATTAGATAGAGATATAATTAAGTGCAGCAAAGAAGACGTTCTGGAGGCTAAAGTATTGCAGGTTTGGATCGGAGGAGAGAAAGTTTGGGGGGGGGAGTGACTAGAGTTAGGAGTATTTAGAGTACTTAGAGTTTAGAGTTTGGAGTTTGGAGTTTGGAGTGACTAGAGTGTGGAGTTGCGAGTTACAAATTATAAATTTGCTTCCACCAGTCATCCTTCATCCTTCATCGGTCACCCTTCATCGGTCACCCGTCATCCTTCATCGGTCATCGGTCACCCGTCACCCGTCATCAAACTCGAAAATTTCTCCATCCCCTTTACAGCACTTTCTTTAATGTGCTTTAACCCTCCTAAGTTAAAGTTATCTCCAGTGTCTATGAGGTATTTCGCTGCATTTTGAGGTACATAATCAACTAAACCTGCAGCGGGGTAAACCTGTAAACCAGTTCCAATAACAAGGAAAATGTCAGCAGTTTGAACAATGTCAATTGCTTTTGGAATATTTGGAACAGCTTCACCAAACCAGACAATATGAGGGCGTAATTGTGAGCCTTTAGGACAAAGATCTCCCATATTCAGGTCAGCACCTTCGATATCTGTTATTATTGATTCGTCAACAGTACTTCTGGCTTTACGGATTTCGCCATGTAAGTGTAATATCTCTTTTGAACCAGCTCTCTCATGTAAGTCATCAACATTTTTAGTAATTATTTTTACATCAAAATGTTTTTGCAATTCCGCCAGCAACAAATGCGCTCCATTTGGTTGTGCTTCTACAACAGCTTTCCTGCGAAAATTGTAAAAATCCAACACAAGTTTAGGATCACGCCTCCAGGCTATTGGCGAAGCAACTTCTTCGAATCGATACGATTCCCATAAACCATCATTGTCACGAAAAGTAGGTATTCCACTTTCTTTACTTATACCTGCACCTGAAAGGACTATTAGTTTTTTCATGATAAGAAATTATTTTGACTAAAATATTAAAATTTGCTTAAATTTCAGTACTTTTACGTTTGAAAAATAAAAATATGGTCCTAATAGAAACAGCAAAATTTTCATTAACTGTAAACCAGATAGTATTGGCATTTGTGTCATTATTTGCCGGTTTAATTATCATTTTGTTTTTCAGGACTTTCTTACGCCGTAAACGAATAAGGAATATACTAGGGGTAAAAAACAGTAAGGCAATATTAAATTTTATTTATATTGTTTTTAGTTTCTTTAGTTTATATGCCTGTCTGGAAGCTTTAGGCCTTGACTTTAAGGGTTTTTTGCATAAAACAATAATCACCAGTCCGAAAATTAATATTTTTGTATATCATATTTTTGTTTTCTATCTGATTATTGCCGGAACAAAAGTTCTCATATATATACTGGAAGCATATGTAAACCGTAAACCGGAATCCTCACAGCTCGAAAAGGGGAAATCACGTAGTATTTATCTAATCATAAAGTATTTTATTTATGTAATTGCAATAACACTTTTTATTGAGTCTCTTGGCTTTAATATTACTATTGTAATTGCGAGTTTGTCTGCCTTACTTGTTGGTCTTGGTCTTGGGATACAGCATATTTTTAATGATATTATTTCAGGTTTTATTATTTTGTTCGACAGGTCAATTAAAATTGGCGATGTTGTTGAAATTGAGGATGAGTTGGTTGGTCGTGTTATAAAGATTAATCTGCGTACTTCAGTTGTAATTACCCGGGATGATGTTGAGGTAATTATTCCTAACAGTAAGTTTACAGGTGAGAATATCACTAACTGGACGCACAACAGTACTATGAGTCGTTTTGATATTGTAGTTGGAGTCGCTTATGGAAGTGATGTGCGTTTAGTTGAGAGTTTACTGATTAAGGCAGCGAAAGAACATAAATTAGTTGCCAGAAAACCAACTCCGACAGTTTATTTTATAAATTTTGGAGATTCTTCTTTGGATTTTAGACTTATGTTCTACTCAGAAGATAATTTTAGGATTGAAAAAATCAAAAGCGACCTTCGTTTTGAAATAGATAAACTATTCCGCGAGAATAATGTAACTATCCCATTCCCACAAAGGGATGTGCACCTTAAGAATCAATAATCAATAACCAATAAACAACAATCAATAATCAACATTAGGTTAGAGATTCACTTCGGTCTTCCGTCCTCGGTCATATAAAACATTTTTTCAACAATTTCGAATAAATTGATTTGCATCTTGGTGCCCATTTAATATTTTAATTAAATTGCGCAAATTTTACATCGGTAAAAGAGTGATGGATTGCTAATATAAATTTTCAAAACAACTGTGTATATGTCAACACTTGAAAATTGGTTCCAGAAATTCAGGGAAAATACAATAGGATTTGATAAAGAATGTGAGACTCCTTATTGTAATAAGAAAATTATTTATGGAGATTGGATTGCCAGCGGAAGGTTATATAAACCTTTAGAAGATACAATGAGTGATATTGTTGGTCCTTTTGTAGCAAATACCCATACAGAGTCAAACACTACGGGAACAATGATGACCAATGCATATCATGAAGCGAAAAAAATAATAAAAGATCATGTAAATGCTGCTCATGATGATGTTTTATTAACTCCTGGTTTTGGAATGACAGCTGCGGTTGTAAAGCTTCAGCGGATACTCGGATTAAAAACCTGTGGTAAGTTAAGCGGAGATATTTGTCTGGATGAGGCAGAACGGCCGGTTGTATTCATTACTCATATGGAGCATCATTCAAATCATACATCATGGTATGAAACCATTGCTGATGTTGAAATTGTAAAACCAAACGAGCATCTCCGTGTTGATTTAGATGATTTAAAAGCGAAACTAGAGAAACACAAAAATCGTAAGCTTAAAATAGGTTCATTTACTGCTTGTTCAAATGTTACTGGAGTACATACACCTTATCGTGAAATGGCAAAACTAATGCATGAGTACGGAGGATATTGTTTTATTGATTTTGCTGCAGTAGCACCTTATGAGGATATTGATATGCATCCAGAAGAGGATGGTGCACACCTTGATGCAATATTCTTTTCACCACATAAGTTTCTAGGTGGTCCCGGTGCATCAGGGGTCTTGATTTTTAATAGCAAGCTATATCATCGTAAAAGTCCTGATCAACCGGGCGGTGGAACTGTAGAATGGACAAACCCATGGGGAGAATATATGTACTTCTCGGATATTGAGGCTCGTGAGGACGGCGGGACTCCCGGTTTTTTACAATGCATGCGCACTGCTCTTGCAATAAAGATTAAGGACGAAATGGGCGTTGACAATATCTTTAAAAGAGAAAAGGAACTTCTTGAAATCGCTTTTGAGAAACTAGAAAAGATAGAGAATATAAGAATTTTAGCAGATGAGTTTAGAGATAGATTAAGTGTGATTTCTTTTTATATCGAAGGAGTACATTATAATTTGGTTGTGAAGTTACTAAATGACCTTTATGGAGTGCAGGTTAGAGGTGGATGCGCATGTGCAGGTACTTACGGGCATTACCTTTTAGATGTTAGTCTTGAAAAATCACATGAAATTACTAAGAAAATAACTTCAGGTGACCTTTCAGAAAAGCCCGGGTGGATTCGTTTTTCAATGCATCCGACAACGACTAATGATGAGTTGAAATATGCTTTGGATGCAATAGAAGATATAGCTAAAAACTTTGCTGAATATGCCAAAGACTATGAATATTCAAATAAAACCAATGAGTTTTATCATAAAACATATAAAGGCACAACCAAAGAGTTTTTAAAGAAAATATTTAATTAATTCTTAAAAACACAAATAAAACGGCTTTCTTTTCGTTTAACTCACAACACAAGATAAATTTATTTGAATAGAGTTTTACGTATATTATTCACTTTTATCATCATTTTAATTGTAAACCAACAATTATCTGCACAGTTTATTAAAATGACAGATCGTGTAATTATTGCAGGATATGTTTTTGAAGAATCTAGCGGCGAACCATTACCATATGTAAATGTCTATGTAAAAAGAACCAGATCGGGAACAATTACTGATACTGCCGGCTATTTTATGCTCAATGCAAAAATGAATGATACATTAACATTTTCAAGTTTAGGATATGATAGGAAATATGTTGTTATTAATGACTCTGCAACTGATAATATGAAACCCTTAATCGTATTTCTTGACACCAAGATATATGAGCTTAATTCAATTGATATTATAGCACTAAAAAAGTATAAGCAGCTTGAATACGAGTTGACAAATATGCGTTTACCTGATGATGATTATACTTATGCAGCCAGAAATTTTCCTTTTAGACCTAAAGACTTGGATTATTACACAATAGTAAATGCTCCAGGATTTGGTTTAGTATTTAGTCCAATATCTGCTTTGTATGATATGTTTAGTAAAGAGGGTAAAGAAAGACGTAAACTCGAAGAAATTCAGCAACAGGATGATTTATATAATGCTATTGAGCAAAAAGTTAGCAAAAAACTCATAATGGATATTACAGGTTTAAGTCAGGAAGAAGCAAATCTTTTTATTGAATGGTGTAACTTTTCACATGATTTTATTATGAAGCTTACAGAATATGATTTAATATCTGTAATAGTTTATAAATACGGAGTTTATCAAAAGAGATATACCCAAACTGAAAGATAAATATATTGTTATGTGGTATTAATAACTTGCATTTCTTAAAATTTACTTTTAGCTTTACAAAATAAATTTAAAAACACATCTATGTATATTATAAAATCCGAATCCACAAATGCATATTTCAATATTGCGCTTGAAGAATATCTGATTAATAACTTTGATGAGGAATTCTTTATAACTGCAGTAAATGAGCCTTCAATTATTGTTGGTGCTCATCAGTATACTTATGATGAGATTAACGTTCTATACGTAAAACAGAATAATGTAAAGGTTGTACGCAGACTCTCTGGAGGTGGAACTGTGTTTCAGGATCACGGAAATATAAATTTTTCACATATATATTATGATGATGGTTCTGCGGTCAATGATTTTAGTAAAGTATGCAATATTATACTTAACTTTGTTCGTGAGAAATTAGAATTAGAGTCTGAATTTGCCGGAAGAAACGATCTCGTAATTGATGATAAAAAGTTCAGTGGTCACGCAAGATTGAAGATTGACGGAAAGATTCTGCATCATGGAACATTGTTAGTCTATTCAAATATGAAATCTTTAGTAGATGCTTTGAAGTTTAACTCAGAAAAATATGCAGATAGAGCTCTTAGATCTAATCACGAAAGAGTTACTAATCTTGCAGAGCATTTGGAGGACATGTATTCTGTTGAAAAGGTATTTGAATTGTTCTTAAACTATATAAGAAGTATTTACCCTGAAGCTGTTTTATATAATCTTTCAAAAGAAGATATAGATAATGTAAATAAATTGGTTGAGGAGAAGTATTAGACCTGGGAGTGGAATTTTGGACAAGAACTAGGCTTACCTTTATATAATACAGGAGCGAATAAATACGGAAACTATGAGCTGTATTTAAAAGAAGAAGAATGTAAAATCGAACAAGTTAGAATCTTTGGAGATTTCTTTTCAAAACGACCAATGTCTGAGATTGAGGAAAAGCTTATTGGGTGTAACTTGAGAAAAAAATCTGTTATCTCAGCATTGAGTAGTTTGGATTTTAATAACTATATGTCAGGAATTGAGCTTGAGGAGTTTGCTGCGACTTTTGAGAAAAATGATTAAATTGCAATAAATAAAAACAAACTATTATGAAAAAGTATTTAGTATTATTTCTTATCTCGGTATTAGGGATAGTAATGTTTTCTTGTAAGGATGATCCGGAGCCTATTGACACTCCGCCAACTACTCAAGAAGCTCTTAATGCCATTGCAGAATATGCATTGGTTAATAAACTTTTTAGCGATTCATTTAGCGAAGCAGATGATGCAGCTAAATATACAGATGAACAAATTGATGGTACTAAGAATGGTACAAAAGAAGGTCCTACAATAACAATAACACCTTTTGATGCAGTTACTTGGCCAAAAACCGTTGTTGTAGATTATGGTGAGACAAATTATTTATGTACAGATGGAAGATATCGTAGAGGTGTAATTAATTTTGAAACAACCGGTTTTTATCGCGAAGAGGGAACTGTTATTACAATTACATTTGATGAATATTATCAAAACGATTATAAAGTTGAAGGAACTCAGATTGTTACTAATACCGGACGTAATGCAGATGAAAATTATGTTTATACTGTCGAAATTAATGATGGAAAAGTAACAGTTCCGGTAACGAATAAGGTTATTAATTACGAAGAGAATACTACTCGCGAATGGGCAGAGGGTGAACCAACTGTTCTGGATATTTGTGATGACGTATATTATATTACTGGAAATCAGAATGGCTTAAGTTCTGACAGTATTGCTTATGTTCTAACTGTTCAACAACAATTAGATGTGAAAGTTTGTTGTAACTGGATTAGAGCAGGCCTACTTGATGTTGACATTGAAGGACTATCTACTATGACTATTGATTATGGTGATGGAACTTGTGATAATGATGCAACAGTAACATATTTAGGAGAAGAGTATCCAATCGAAATGTAAATAACTAAAATCAATTAAAATGAAAATGAAAGCTTTATATTTAATCTTTGCTTTAATCGCATCTGTAGCTATTGTAGCTTGTGGTGGTAGTGATTCTAAAAAATATGATAATGATAAAGATGAAGATGTGCAAAAAGAGTTTGTAATTAAGTGTGATAACCAGACTATTTATACAGGACCTGGTGAAGAAAGTGGAGGCCTTGTTAACGAAATTGCAAGTGATATTCAAGGTTTTGAAACTTATTATGCAGTTTGGGGTGATGATCAGGTTGAACTTTTAGAAGAAGACGGAGAATGGGTTAAGGTTAAACTTATGTCCGGACCAAATAATGTTACAGGATGGATCCCAGAAAGCTGTTTAGATAGATAATTAACTAAAATACTACATTAAATGTCCTGCAATTTTATTGTGGGACATTTTTTTATCTCCATATTTCTACCGTAAAATAATCAGTTCTTACCATTTACTCAATACTCATTGACTTGCCTCCGGTGTGGTGCTAGTTTTGTACTAAACATTTAAAACAAAGAATTATGAAAACACTAGCAACAACAACTTTAGCACTTCTTCTTTCTCTAACTATTTTTGGACAAGGAAGAGAAATCGTAAATACTAATTCGGGTAGTACAAGTAATACGACAACCTCAAGTTCAAGTAATGCCGCAGCAAGCGATTTTAAATTAGACTATTTCATTATTGGTGGAAGTCTTGGCTTAGGACCAATTCTTAGTACTAATCTTGTAAATTCAGGATTTATTGGTGAATCAACAATAGATTTAATGATACAATCAAAACACCATCGCTTTGGAATAGGTTTGTCTAATACTTTAATGGGAACACCTGAGAACCTTGGAGTTTTATTATTTACATTAGGAAAAGATAATGTAAACCTGCATAAAGGATACCTTATGTATGAATGGACTTTATTTAAAAATTTTCCAATAAATTTGGGAGCAGGAGCAAAGGTAGGAACATTTACAGTTGGAAATTATCCGGATACAACTAAATCTACTTTCTTTGCAAGCGCAGGTCCTGTTATTGAAGTCGGACATCCAAGGTTCTTTTTGTATGTTAAACCTGAAATTGGTTACAATTCATATAATACAGGTTCATGGAAAAAAGACCTCTATGTTTGTGCAAATATAGGTTTTAGATGGAAATTTAAAGCAGAAGACGAAAATCTAATGACAAAATATTAATGGTAAGTTTTATATGGTTTTGAAAACGAGTTTGGCCACCTGGTCAAGCTCGTTTTGTTTTGGAAAATAGTCTGTCCTATATTGTTATTACTAACCTATATAGAATTAATCGGTATTTTATCATGTTTTTTAACGAATTGATTAGTAATTTTGTAACAAACTAAAACCCAAATGAATAAATTCTGGCTAACCATTTTATTATTTACATTACTATATAATGGTTTTGTGTACTCTCAAACAAAAGAAGATTAACTTTTTGTTGAGCTTAAAACGGCAAAAACAAATCTAGAAAGATTTGATGCTAATCAAGATTTGGCAGCGTACTATTTTTCAGAAATTCAGGATATGGAAACTGCAATTCCATACTATTATAATGCAAATAAATATGCCGGGCAGATAGGGAAGCTTCACGAGGCAGCTGATATGATGAATTTTATTGGTATATGTTATGAAACTATAGGAATGCATGATAGCGCAATAATATGTTTTAATAAGTTTCTGGAATTAAGTAAAAATGCAGATTATGAATTAGGAATTGCTAATGCATATAAAAATATGGGTTTAGTTTACGAATATAGCGGTGATTACGATAATGCAATTGTTAATTATATCGAAGCATCAAAAATAAGTGATAAAGCTAATGATACAATATTCCTAATAGATTCATACATGAATATTGGAGGTGTGTACAGATCGATTGAACAATATGAAAAGGCTGACGAATATATAAAAAATGCACTGGAACTCAATAGTATTGTTGAGGATAAAACGATGTATGCGAGAATATATAATCAGCTTGCCATGCTCGAAAAAATACATGAAAACTATACTCAGGCAATAGAGTATTATGAGTTAACATTACTTTATTCTAAAGAAATTGGTTGGGATACTGGAATCGCAGCTGCTTACGGAAACCTTGGAAATGTTTATTTTAACCTAAGAGATTATCAGAAAGCTTTGGATTATCACCATAAATCCCTTGAAATTGAAGAAGAACTTAATCATTATTATGGAATAAGAATCTCAAAAAACTCTTTGAGCAGTGTTTATCTTAAACTTGGTAATTTCGAAGAAGCTGAAAAATATGCTTTAGAAGCTTATGAAATGGCTAAAACAGAAAACAACTACGATGGCATTGCAGAATCTGTAAGCTATCTATTTGAAATAAGCCTGATAAATGGTGATAATGAAAGTGCACAAAACTATTTTAACGAATATAATATTTGTATTGATAGTGTTTATAGTATTGAGTCTCTCGAAAAAATTGCCGAAGTAGATACTAAATATCAAACAGAAAAGAGAAAGCAGAAAATAGAATTATTAAATATTCAGAATCAACTAGAGAAAGATAAAAGCCAAAAGCAAAGATTCTTTATAATCATTCTGGCATCAATACTTGCTGTAACTGTCATTCTTACATTAATAATCTGGAAGTTTTATATACAAAAGCAAAAAGCATATAAGGCTCTGGTTAAAATGAACGTGCAAGCTGTAAAATGTGAGCAAACAAAGGAAGAAGTAATTATTCAACAGACAGATAAGAGTATAAATGAAAATAGTGACCTTGCTGATAAATTATTAAAATATTTTATTAAGGAGAAACCTTATTTGCAATCTGACTTTACAATAGATAAGTTAGCAAAAGCTCTAGAAAGTAACAGACAATATATTTCTAAGACTATAAATGAATGTTTTAGTAAAAATTTTAGCACTTTTATTAATGAATATCGTGTTAAAGAGGCCAGAAAACTTCTAATTGACCCTGAATATGATAAGTATACTTTAGAGGGTATCGCTGAATGTTCCGGATTTAGTAACAGAACATCATTTATCTCTGCATTTAAGAAATATACCGGAGTAACGCCTTCTTATTTTAAAGCAAATTCAACAGATTTTGAAAATTGAATTGTTAATATTTACCAATCCTAACATAGTATAATTGTACTTAAATTGAATCAAAGATATATTTGCGTCAAAACAATTTGAGATGGCAAATGATAGTTTATCTTCAGAAAGAGAAAAAGAGATTTTAACTGAATTCATGATATTGATGGATGTAAAAAAAGTGTATTTACAAGCCGGAATAAATCTGAATTTAATTGCACAAATTATAAATACAAACCGACAGTATTTATCTCAAACTCTTAATAAACATTTTAATATGAACTTTAATTTGATTATTAATAAAAGGAGGATAAATGATGCTTTAATCCTTATTAAACTGGATAAATGCGAAAAGTACACAATTGAATCTGTGGCTAATGCAGTTGGATTTAATAACCGGACAAGTTTTATTGCAGCCTTTAAAGCGGAATCAGGAATGACTCCTTCTCAATATAGAAAAGAAAATTGTCAGAGTGTTAAAATTGATAAATCTTAACAAAATGGATTTGTGAATTGTATACAAAATATATAGTTTTATAATAATTTTAAATCATAAATTAAACTAATTCAAAAATGAAAAAACTAACATTCGTTTTATTATTATTTCTAGGAATAGTAAGTGTTATAAAAAGTCAGGAATATCAGATAAATGAGCAGATTATTTATACAGATGAAAACTCTAGTGCTCGAATACAGCATGTTAAGTCTGCTGTTGATAGTAAGGACAATCTTTACATCGTCTTTGTAGGATATGATAATCATGTCTATTTCGGAACTAATAGATCAGGAGAATGGAAATATCAACATCTGAAATATTATGATAGTAAAGATGAGGAAACAAAAGATGCATCTACTTTTCCAAATATTGCAATAGATGCTAATGACAATATTACAATTGTGATGTTTGGAACTTATAAGGAAAACATATATTGGCAAACAAAGCATGTGTCGGATTGTGAAGGAGAATGGAGTTTTAAAGATGGTAATATTGATTCAGATATGAAAAAATTCTATTTATTTGATGAATATTCTGATATGTGTGTTGATAAAAACGGAGGATTGCATTTATATGCCTGTGCAACTGTATACGAAGAGGATGGATCAAATCACTGGATGTCTGCAACATATTGGTACAAGTCTGCAAATTCTGATGTTTGGGAAATGGAGATGATTATTCCGGGTATCGTTAATGAGTTTAGTTATGGTGCTGATCCATCTATTGCTACAGCAGGGGATATGGTTTATATTACTATTGGTGGTGATAGAGATTTGCATTTTGCATCTAAGAAAATCTCTGGTGGTGAATGGGATATTGAGGCTTTTGAAAAATTCTCTCAACCTGGCGAGATGAATGCCTGGAAACATCAGATATCTATTACTACAAATCCTGCAGGAAACCCGGTGTTTGTTTTTTATGATTATTTTGATTGGGTTGAGGAAGGATTAAATTGGTTTTATGGAATTAATGTATTGGATAAAAGTGGATGTGGAAATGGAGAGTGGATGATAGATCATCCTTTTGACGAAGCTGCATCAAAAGGTGCACCTGCAATCGCAATTAATAGCCAAGGAAAATACTTTGTGGCATTTGGAAGGTCAAATCCAACAATATATACTCGCTCATGTGGGTGCGACCAATCATGGACAAAGATATATGATGGTCCTGGTGATCATAAAAATGACTTTGTCGATATGATAATTGACAGTAAAGATAAAATTCATTTATTTCATGTTTCCAATTATGACAATAACTTGTATTATATTACGGTTACAGATAATTCAGAATTTAAGAATTGCAATTACCCGCCATATATTTCAGGATATACTGGTAAAACAAATATTGCTCCCGGAGAATCTTGGAGGGGTAGTATCTCAGCATTAGATTCTGAGTGCGACAAGATTTCATTTTACACAATAATAAAGCCGGATTATGTTAAAATTGAGGATATTGGTAATGGAACTGCTGATATTAGTATGACCGTGCCAGAAGGTGAAGGTTTTGGAGATGTTATTTTTTCTGTATTTTGTTTAGATGAATCACATCCTGAAACTAACGACGAGGTAAGTGTGATAACTTTTAAACTGAAACTAACTCAGGAAGGAGAAGAAGAAGGATCTGTACTTGTTGAAAATAAATGCATAGGTTCAGGTAGTTCTTTTCCTATATCTCAAATCGGTAATATTTTAGTTCAGGATAGAGATAGACCTTATTCCGGAATAAATTCAAATTATGCAGATAATAATTCAGGTTCCGGGACACAAACAAATAATTCAGATGGTAATATTATCGATGAAAATTCCCCTTCTGCAAATTCAGACTGTGAAGAGTTTCTGTTGAGATATGAAGACTTTGCTGACAAATATGCCCCAATTGCTAAAAGAGTTCAGACCAACCCAATGGATATGGATGCAATTAATCAATTGACAGAGTTAATGGAACAATTTGGTAAGTATAGTGAGGAGTGGGAAGAATTGTATGATTGTCATGACATTCCGGGATTTACTGAGAGATATGAAGCCGCAAGCAAAAAAATTGAAGAAGCTAATAACTAAACATTAAAAAATATTTAATCATGAAAAAAATATTTGTTTTATTAATAATTATGAATGTTGTATCATCATTTGTCTTTGCACAGTGGAATCAGGTTGGAGATGCAATATCAGGAGAAAATACAGAATATCAGTATTTGAAATATGTTGAGATAAGTGGTGACGGATCAGTTGTTGTTGCAGGTTCTACTTCAGGTGTTGTGTTGGCATATGAAAAAAATGTATCAGATGAATGGATTAAAATCGGAGATACTTTTACTGATGAAAGCTCAGCAAATCTTAATGGTGAAGTTTCGATAAATTATGACGGTTCTGTAGTAGCTATGAGTGGTGGTGGTTGGAGTAGCAGGGAATATGTTTGTGTTTACGAAAGAAATGCCGACACCTGGGAATTATTAGGAGATACAATTGTGGGAGAAACAGGAAATGTAATGTTTGGATATTCATTTGTTTTAAATGATGAAGGAAATGTTATTGCTATTTCTGCTACAAATGATAATTCTAATACAGGATCTGTATATGTTTATGAACTTAATGGTGAAAGTTGGGAACTAAAAGGAGATGTTATTCACGGCGAAGCCGGCGAAATGATGGGTTGGGGTACAGATATTTACTCTGACGGAAATACTGTTGTTGTAGGATCAAAATATAAAAGTCCCTCAGGCGAAATAAAAGTTTATGAATATAGTGCAGGGTTATGGGGTCTAAAAGGTTCTCCTGTATTGGGTGATGGTAGTAATAGTCATTTTGGTGCTGATGTTTCGATAAACGGTGATGGAACTATAATTGCTGCTGGGGCACCAGATGGAAAAGATTCAGAAGGTGTAATTGATGATATCTGTTATGTTAAGGTTTATGAATTTGTGTCTGGAGATTGGCAACAAATTGGAGATACTTTCTATGGTAATAGTGAAAACAGCCAGGCAGGGGCTTCAGTAAGTTTAAATGCTGTCGGTGATTTGTTAGCAGTTGGTTCTCCAGGATATGCTCTTGCAGGAGGAACTGAGGAAAGAGGACTGGCAGATGTTCTTAAATTATATGATGGTATTTGGAGACCTTATGGTAATAATGACTCTCCCGGATATTCAATTTATGGATCAAGCGTGGATGATGATAATATGGGTTTTAATGTTTCTTTAGATGCAATTGGTAGTACTGTTGCTATAGGAATACCTGGTAGAGACGAAAATGCAGTTGCTGAAAGTGGAGTTATTGAAGTTTATCACAATGGAAATATCTCAAATGAGATTCATGATACAATGAAATTTGAAAATATCAAAGTTTATCCAACTATCGTTACGGATATTTTAAATATCGAATCAGATGTCGATATAACAGTTGAGATATATTCCACAGATGGGAAATTATTAATTAAAGAAGAAAGTTGTCAAAATTCTAAGATTGATTTTTTGTCTTTGGATAAAGGATTATATCTTGTGAAGATTAATTCAGGTGCAATAGTTTATTCAACTAAAATAATTAAAAATTAAAAGAATGAAAAAAGTAATTTTATTATTATCAGGTATTATATTATATCAATTAAGTATTGCTCAGTGGACTCCAATTGGAGCAGATATTATTGGTGAAGCTGCTTTTGATTATTCAGGGCAAGCAATAAGTTTAAACTCAGATGCTACTGTTATTGCAATTGGTTCTAAGTTTAATAAAGGGGCTATAAGTCCAGATTCACCAGGACATGTAAGAGTTTATGAATTAAGTGGTGGGAATTGGGTACAAAAAGGCCCAGATATCGATGGTGTTGCTGATGATGATGCATTCGGCACATCAGTAGCTCTAAGTGATGATGGCAATACTTTAATTGTAGGAATACCAGGAGAGAGTTCTGTAGCATCAAGTAACGGACAAGCTATTGTTTATGAATATTCTGGAGGTGTGTGGGTTCAAAAAGGTAATTCCATTACAGGTGCAGCGGCTTACGCAACATATGGACAATCTGTCGATATTAGCGCTGATGGTAATACTGTAATTATAGGAACCCCTGGCGATCCCGGCGATAATTATGGTGGAACTGCTAAGGTATATGAATACTCAGGAAGTGCTTGGGATCAGAAAGGAAATACTGTTCAGGGTGATGATATCCTAGATCAATTAGGGATGTCAGTATCAATTAACGATGCAGGAACTATTATTGCCTCAGGAGCTCCGGGAGGTGCATATGTTAAGGTTTTTGAATATAATTCATCTTCTGAGGAATGGGATTTAATGGGTCTTAATATTGCTGATGGTACAGGTACTTTTGGTAATACAATAGCACTAAATGAAGATGGAGAAACTATTATTTGTGGAGATGCTGAAGATGCAATGGTAGCAGTATATAATTATACAGGTAGCGTATGGGTACAAATGGGTTCTGATATTCAGAGTACTGATACAACTGATTTAACAGGAACAGGTGTTGCAATTTGTGCATCCGGAAATATTATTGCAGTTGGAGCTCCCGGTAGCGATATATCTTATTCTAATGCCGGTCATGTTATGATGTATCAGTATTCTGGTAGTAACTGGACTCTTATAGGTAGTGGAATTACCGGATTTAATCCTGAAGATAAAATGGGAACAGCAGTTGCATTATCTGAAAATGGGGCGGTAATGGCAGTTTCTGCTCCTTCGGCAATGGGTAATGCTGAAGCTGATTGTATCGTTCAGGTATATGAAAATCCAACAATAGGCATTAAGATTTTTGGTAGTGAAACTAATATTGAGATTTATCCAAACCCTACATCAGATTATTTAAATATTAATCTTGGTGATATGCAAAATGAAGCTATTGATTATAAATTAGTAAATCAATTAGGTCAAATTGTTAATCAAGGGGAATTAAATAGTTCATATTGTGTGATAGATTTAAATGATTTTGAATCAGGAATGTATCTACTAATTATTGGGAATGATTCATATTCAGTATCTATTGTAAAATAAACCTTCAAGATATATTGAAATAAGCAAAGTAGTTTTATCTATTTTGCTTATTTTTGTTTTATTAAAAGCATGAAAAAATGAAAAGATTATTTATTATTACAATTACACTTATTTTAGCGATTTCAAACTTTGCACAGGATATTGAAGCTCCTGTAAACCCTGAGTTTGTTAGATGGCAACAAAAGCAACTAAACGGTGAAGCGGCATGTGGTGATATCCCATATTATGTTGCACCATATTTTCAAAATGAACAAAATTCCACCAAGGATATTCAGTTTGACCCGGTATATGATTTACGTTCCGAAGGTTATGTAACTTCTGTGAAAGACCAGGCAGCATGTGGTGTTTGTTGGACTTTTGCTACTATGGGATCAATTGAAAGTTTTCTGCTAAAGTCAGGAGAGGGAGTTTACGATTTCTCTGAGCAAAATATGAGAACATGTCATGGTTTTATTTTAGGTGATAACTTAACTTGCAGTGGAGGTAGTCCTAAAAAAGCATTTGCATATCTCTCAAGAATTGACGGCCCAATTGATGAAACTGTTTTACCTTATGATGCTGATGAAAACGCAACATGTACTGAATATCGCGCTAGTGATTTTTGTTTTAATCAATTTAAGATTTTTCCTTCGGATATGGCAGTTGTAAAACAAGCTGTTCTCGATTATGGTGCAATCTATACTAATATGTATTATGATGGTGTTTATTATAATTCATCCGATTATACTTATTATTATGACGGTGCAGAAGATACGGACAATGCTGTTTTACTATGTGGCTGGGATGATAATAAGGTGACAGCTGGAGGCACAGGAGCCTGGATAGTAAGAAATTCATGGGATGATGATTGGGGAGATAATGGCTATTTCTATATATCTTATAATGATACAAAATATCTAACCAGTGTAGCTGCTTTTCCCGGATATAAAGAGGTAATCCCGGTAGATACAATTTATATGTATAATGAGCTCGGTTGGATTAGTAATACTGGATATAGTGCAGAAACCGGTTATGGACTTGTAAAATTTGTGACAGGTGGTGAAAATGAAATTAATGGACTCGGCACTTATGTAAACACCGAGGGAGCAACTATAAGTTTTGAGGTATATGATGATAAAGTAGATAATACTCTTTCAAATCTTTTAACAACTTTAGGCCCGTTTACAGTTGATTATCCCGGATATTACTCTTATGAGATTCCAAGTCCGATTTTATTAGATGATGGAGAAGACTTTTATGTAAAAGTTGAGTACAATACCCCTGGATATAATTATCCAATTCCATTTGAAAAGTTTTCTGATGGTTATGCTGATCCTCAGATTGAAACAGGAGTTTGCTGGATAAGTAGTACTGGTGCCTCGTGGTTCGCCTATGGTAATGATGTTGAAGGGAAGGAGAGGGACCTTACTATTAGAGCTTATGCACACGATGTTAATGTTTCAAATATCATTGAAAATAATGGAGATGATTTTAAATTGTATCCACAGCCTGCCGAAAATTTGGTAATTCTGGAATTTAATAATGAACAAAATAGAACTATTGAGATTTACGATATTCGTGGACGATTAGTCTTGACCACTGAATCATCAAGCAATATGCTTGAATTATCATTGAATGAATTAAATTCAGGTTGCTATTTTGTTAAAGTTTTGTGTAAATCAAATGTAAATACAAAACGATTGATAATAAACTAAATGTTATTACAAGGTTTCCGAAAAGCCTGAAGAAAATAATGATAAGGCTGTAGTATTTATTATTACAGCCTTAATTTTTTTACTCAAACAAATGCATTTTCGAATTGTCTTTCCAACCTGCCCATGATTCAGTATCAGTAAAATAAATTGTTATATCCGCCCACGATTCAGTATCCGTAAAATAGATAGTTTTGTCTGCCCACGACTCAGTGTCAGTGAAATACCAGAGACCTTTGTTACCGTTAGCCCATGACTCTGTGTCCTCTACGTATACAACTAGGTCTGCCCATGATTCGGTATTGGTTACATAAACAGTAACATCTGCCCATGATTCGGTATCTGTTACATAAATTGTTTGTGAGTTTGCATAAAATGCGAACATCATGCATAGTGAGAATAAAAATAGTATCTTTTTCATAGTATAAAGGTTTGAAATTTATTTAAACTAATGCAAATATTACTCCACAATTCCAATTGTGAACTTTTTGTTTTATACCATTCGTAAATCTTTTGACGAAATAGTTTTTGGTTGAATTACATTATTTCTTAAACATCTTTATCTTTGCAATCTTAAATTTCTAATATGAGAAGATTTGTATATTTATTATTCCTGGTTCTATTTTGCTCAAATCTTTTTGCCCAAAGCAATGTTTTATCTATAACCAAAGAAAGTTCTGGTAGGGAAAAGATATTTAATGAGGGAACCAAAATTAGGGTGTTTACAAATGACGGTATTTCCTATAAAGGTAAATTTGTTATTGTTGATGAAAATACCATTTCTATTGGTTCTGATACACTTGTTCTGTCAAATATTGATAATATAAGAATAAAAAATATCTGGGGAATTCTTGGAGGGTCTGCTATTATTGGAGCAGGCGGATTTATTTCTTATACAGGGTTTAACTTGTTCTTTACATCATTCTCGCAGGGCGATATTGCAATCTTAGTAAGCACAATTGTGGGAATTCCTATTGGTATTACCGGAATAACCATAGCGAGCGGGGGAGTATTGCTATTAATCTGGAATCGTAATTATGAAGATGTGGAGTGGGAGTATAGCATAAAGTAGTCATGAGAAATTAAGTATATTTACTTAAGAAAATCAATGTAATTTTAGTATACAATAATGTAACAATCTGTTAATTGAGTGTTATTTTATGTTTATTACTATTTATTGAATTTTAGTAGCATAAAATATAATGTGTTTGAACTGTAGTATTAAATATGATCAACTGTTATTTGATGCCTAGAACCTTTTCGTAAATCTTCCGTTATACTTTTTCCTAAACTTATAAGTGTTTGATTAATTGTGTGTTTATGAAAAAGTTTACTTTAACTATGTTTGTTGTATTTGCTTTTATTATTGCAAATGCTCAAATTCCTGATGGCTATTACGATGCAGCAGCTGGTCTTTCCGGAGAAGAATTAAAGTCTGCCCTAAATGATATTATTTCTGGTCATACTATATATCCATATACATCTTCAGAAACTGATATATGGGATATTTTAAAAGAGTCGGACAGAGATCCTGATAATGCATCAAATGTCATTTTACTTTATACTGGCTGGTAAGTTAATGCAGCGCAAGAATATAATAATGGAGATGGATGGACAAGAGAACATTGTTGGCCTAAATCGCATGGTTTTCCGGTAGAGGACCAACCGGCCTATACTGATGCTAATCATTTGAGACCTGCTGATAATACAGTAAACTCAGCCAGAAATAGCAGATGGTACGGTGAATGTGATGAGCAATATTATGATGAAGGTGGAACAATTCCAACAGATTCATGGACTAGCTCAACAGATTGGGTTTGGAAACCACGTGATGCTGTTAAAGGGGATTGTGCACGTATGATATTTTATATGGCAACAAGATATGAAGGCGAATATAATGCTATTTCAAATATTACTGAACCTGACTTGGAGATCATGGATTACATTCCTGCAGATGATTATTCTACAGATCCGATTATGGCAGTATTGTCTGATTTGCTATTATGGCATGAACAGGATCCGGTTGATGATTTTGAACGCAATCGAAATGAAGTAATATATTCATATCAGGGAAATAGAAATCCATATATTGACCATCCTGAGTATGTTTGTTTGGTATTTGGAACAGATTGTCCTGGGATAGTTGATGACCCTGATCCGTTTACTGCTGAAGGATCTTCTGCAAGTCAGATAGATTTGGACTGGGGACTTAATGCAAATTCTAATGAAATTGTCTTAGCTTGGAATACTACTAATACATTTGGTACACCTTCGGGGACTTATACATCTGGTGATCCTATAACTGGTGGATGAACAGTATTGTATGTCGGTAGTGCAACAGCATTTAATCATACTGGATTAAGTCAGCAAACATATTATTATAAGATCTGGTCCTACGATGAGACATCAACATATTCAAATGGTGTTGAAATAAATGCAACGCCTTTAATGCCTGAACCAACAAATGACCCAACAGATTTTATAGTAACTGCAACTACTTCTACAACGATTAGTTTGTCATGGACAGATGTGAGCTCTGGTGTAATTCCAGCGGCATATTTGATTAAGGCAAGTACAGGAGCAATTATTGACCCAATTGATGGAACTCCTGAAGTAGATGCATTGTTAGTTAAAAACGTTCTTCAGGGGGTCGAAAGTGTTACATTTGATGGATTGACACATGCAACAGATTATTACTTTCAAATTTATCCATATTCAAATTCCAATATTAATATTGATTATAAGGTAGATGCTGCTCAGTTCACAACATGAAGAACAAATGATCTTCCTATATCTGAAACTATTTATATTCAGGACTTTGATTTAAATACAAGTTGGACCTACAGTTGTGATGTCGAATTCTTTGATAATAACTGGGGAGGTGATGGATATTTTGGAATAATTGATATAGCCGAAGCATCTCCTATAAATTACGTAAACTTTTCTAATAATATTCTTGGAGAAAATGACCTTAATGACGAAGGAGATAATGGAACTGAGAATTTTGCAACAATAGATTTTCTGGATGCCGATATTAGTTCATATTCGAATGTGTCTTTAAGTTTTGATTGGGATGTCAATTATTATAATGGAGTTAACGATGATGCAAGTTATGAATTGTTTTATGATGGGACAAGCCAGGGAATCGTTTATCTTCTTGACGGAGGAGTGGATGAACCGTATTTGGAAGGTTCTGTTGATGTCTCTGTTACTGATGATGTCAATACACTAGATCTAAAATTATATATTAGGGATGATGGATTGTCAGGTTTTTCTGGATATGATAATTTTATGTTAGTGGGAGATCCTGTTCAAGCTCTAAATGCCAGTATTTCTGCTATTCCTACAGATATTTGTGAAAATGATTTGGTTCAACTTGAGGTTGATGCAACAGGGGGAACTGGGACCTATTCTTATTCTTGGACATCAATACCTGTTGGTTTTACCTCGGATATTTATAATCCTTCGGACAATCCTGTTGAAACTATAACATATTATGTCAATGTATCTGATGGGATATCTTCTATTGATCAAGAAGTTACTGTAAATGTGAAAGCCTTAACAAATATCATTACAGAACCAACAGGTGCAAGCTTATGTGTTGGTGATTCACATACTTTTGAAGTCATTGCAGATGGATCAAATCTTTCATATCAATGGCAATTAGAAGGATTAGATATTGATGGAGCAACAAGCTCAACTTATACAGTCTCTACAGCAGATTTATCAGATAATGGTGATTATACATGCATTGTAACCGGTGACTGTGGAACAGTAACCTCAATTCCTGCCGGATTAACAGTTGTAACAAATACTGCAATTAGCACTGAACCAACAGGTGCAAGCTTATGTGTAGGAGATTCTCATACTTTTGAAGTTATTGCAGATGGATCAAATCTTTCTTACCAATGGCAATTAGAAGGATTAGATATTGATGGAGCAACAAGCTCAACTTACACAGTCTTTTCAGCAGATTTATCAGATAATGGTGATTATACATGCATTGTAACCGGTGACTGCGGAACAGTAACCTCAACTCCTACCGGATTAACTGTTGTAACAAATACTGCAATCAGTACAGAACCAACAGGTGCAAGCTTATGTGTTGGTGATTCACATACCTTTGAAGTCATTGCAGATGGATCAAATCTGACTTACCAATGGCAATTAGAAGGATTAGATATTGATGGAGCAACAAGCTCAACTTATACAGTCTCTTCAGCAGATTTATCAGACAATGGTGATTATACATGCATTGTAATCGGTGATTGCGGAACAGTAACATCAATTCCTGTCGGATTAACAGTTGTAACAAATACTGCAATCAGTACAGAACCAACAGGTGCAAGCTTATGTGTTGGTGATTCACATACCTTTGAAGTCATTGCAGATGGATCAAATCTG
>PKTB01000004.1:325772-437769 GCA_002869385.1 Marinilabiliales bacterium | reverse complement strand
TGCTTTCGGGCTTTTCTCTCTTTCCTTCATTTCGCTACGCTCCATTTCAGAAAGAGAGAAAAATCAAAAATTGTTGCATTTACTAATTGAATTTATCAAGAATTTATGACATTAGCTAAAAATTTTATAATACTTGCTGTTCTTTATTGACATTCTACATATCTTTCTTAAACACTTAAGTCTCATAGATATAGCAGACCCTCATCATAACAAGAAAATATTGTTAACTGTTTTTTTAATATTATCTTTGCTAAAAAAATAAAAAAATGGCAAAGTTTTTTGAAGAGCCTATATGTAAGGAGTGCAATCTTGAATTCAGAACAATTTTTAAGAAACTTACTCCCGATCAAGTTGATTTCCTAACTTCCAATAAAACATGTAGTATGGTAAAAAGAGGAACTGTACTATATCAAGAAGGAAATAGGATTTCTGGTATTTATTGTGTTAGTAAAGGCATTTTAAAAATTTATAAAACAGGGACAGAAGGGAAAGAGCAAATTATAAAATTTGCTAAAAAAGGATACGTTGTTGGTTATCGATCAACACTAATCTCAGAACCTGCTTGCACCAGTGTTAAAGTCTTAGAAGATGCTACACTTTGTTATATTTCTTCCCAAGAACTATATCACCTTTTAAAAGCTAATAGCGAATTTGGAATTGAATTGTTACAAATTGCTTGTAAAGAGCTTGGTGAAGCAAATGATTACCTTACTGATATTGCACAAAAATCTGTCAAAGAAAGACTAGCAGAAATTCTTATTCACTTAAAAGATGAGTTTGGTGTTAATAGTGAAGAAATAATAAACATCACCCTTACCCGAGAAGAGCTTGCAAACATTATTGGAACTGCAACAGAGTCTGTTATTCGTTTGCTTTCAGAGTTTAAGTCTGATGGAATTATTGAACTTCAAGGCCGTAAAATTAAACTTGTTGACCTAAATAAACTAAAAAAAATCAGCAATACATTTTAAATAATGGCTGGCTTATCTTCAAACTTAATTGATAAAGCTCTAAAACTTGAGTTTCTAAGTGTCGAAGAAGGTCTAGACTTATACCATTCTTCTTCCCTATCAGAATTAACCATTATTGCAGATTTAATAAGAAAGAAACTTCATCCGGACTAGTTTGTCTCTTACATTGTTGATAGAAATATTAATCTAAGTAATTTATGTGTATCAAATTGTTTGTTCTGCAATTTCTGTAGAACTAAAAAAAGCCCAGATTCTTACATTTTAACAATCAATGATTACATACAAAAAATAGACGAATTATATAGTCTTGGCGGAAGACAAATCCTTTTACAGGGGGGTATGCATCCAGATTTAAATTTAGACTACTATGTTAATCTGTTCAAAGTTTTAAAATCACATTTCCCGGATTTAAAGCTTCATGCATTAGGCCCTCCTGAAATAGTCTTTGTTTCTAACAATGCAAACATAAGTGTTCAAAAAACTCTTGAAAAACTTATTTCAGCGGGCTTAGATTCTCTCCCCGGGGCAGGTGCAGAAATTCTGTCAGACAGAGTACGTAAAATAGTTAGTCCTGTAAAATGCACAAGCTCAGAATGGATAAATGTTATGAAGGTAGCCCATAAAATGAACTTAACAACATCAGCCACAATGATGTTCGGACATCTGGAAACTTTAAAATAGAGAGTCGAACATTTAATCCTGATTCGAGAAACTCAAGCTCAAAAACCTAATCAAAGTAAAGGTTTTATTAGTTTTACACTTTGGCCATTAGCCGGCGAAAACACCCGATTAATTAAAAAATTCCCAAACATTAAAACTGTTACTAATACAGAGTTTTTAAAAATGCTTGCTTTTAGCAGGATAATTCTACCAAATATCAAAAACATTCAGACTTCTTGGTTGACAATGGGACCTGAAATTGCTCATGTTTGCCTGAGCTCAGGCGCTAATGATATGAGCAGCATAATGATTGAGGAAAATGTTGTTTCCCAGGCTGGGAAAAACAATAAACTCAATATCGAATCAATGAGAAAATTAATAGAACAAGCCGGATATATACCTGTTGAGAGAAATCAGGAATACGAAATTTTATAACCTTTCAAACTTATAGCCTTTTTTGGTATAATGCTCAAGCATCCATTCAAGAGCCGGTAGCATTCTTGGAGCAGCTAATATAGTATCATGAAAAACAATAATTGATCCCTCACGAACTTTCTTTTTTATTATCTTTTTTATCTTTTTAACCGTGATGTCTTCTCTAAAATCATAAGTCAAGACATCCCACAAAACAATTTGATAAAACCGCTTTAAGCGCTTGCATTGCCATGGATATATTCTACCATACGGTGGTCTGAAAAAATATGAATCCCGAACAGGAGACTGAGCTAAAACATCTTTAATCCATACTTTACCAGATACTTTAAAAGCATTTAAGTGTGAAAATGAATGATTCCCAATAGTATGCCCATCATCAAAAATCTGTTGAAATACTTTGGGATACATTACAGCATTAGATCCTTTACAAAAAAAGCTAGCCTTTGCGTTGTATTTTCTCAATATATCTAACACAGTATTTGTAACTTTCATATTAGGTCCATCATCAAATGTTAAATATAAAGTTTTAACCCGATCTTCAACTCTGGTTAATCCATTACAAAACAGCTTTGGGTATCTAATTGCTATGTTACTTAAAATACTCAATGTCAATATTTTATTTAATTAACAAGAATACCTGCTTTTTGTTAATTATTATGCAATTTACAATTTTAATTTAAGCTGGAGTCATATAAAATCAATTCTTTTTGATAAACTTTTGCAAGCTCGTTAATCATTTCTGTATGATTATACTCATCAGCCAAAATATATAGTTCCTCTATTGTTTTCATAGACCTCTGTTTATATATGTCTAATGATTGTTGATGCTGAGGATCGAATTTACTGAAAAACTCTAACTCTTCAAGTGCGTTTAATACTAATACTGCTGCGACCTCTCTTGCTTTTACTTTTTTATTAATCCTGTAATAACCATGTACTATACCAACAGAATAATATCCATATGGAACAATGTCATCAGGAATAAGCTCAACACAAAGATCTAGCATTTCTTCCGATTTTTTTATCTCTCCTTCAAAATATAGTCCTCGAGCTAATCTGGAAAAGTGATTTCTAAGATTAATTAGCATCGATCTTGTGGTCTCATCAATATAAGTCGAATTACTTACAAAGCTACCCCAGAGAAACTTATCATGAATATTATTATACATAATCTGCGCATTAACATTTATCAACTGATCCTCTGCAATATCAGTTTCTATTGGCATTAATCTAAATGCTAATCCTTCAAGGTATAAATACTTATGCAATCCCAAATAATTACGATCACTCATCGTTGATGAAAAATATATCGGTCGTTTCCATAGATTATTTCTTATGATTTCTAAAATCATCAAATCACTTTTGGTTAATGTCTCTCTTTGTATGTTCCATTCCATTCTATCAACAACATAAAGCTTTTGAATTTCATCTAGGCCAAATATTTCATCAATAACATTCTTGTTAACCGCTATTGATAGTTTTTCTGCAGGGAAATAGTCTATTGGGTATGGATAAAGCTTTGTGTCGATTTTTGTTGCAGAATCATTAGAAAAAACAAAATTTAATACCGGATGCAATGGCAATGGATATTGTGTTTGTTTATCAAGAAAACCCTCTAACTTTTTTGCAATATCTAATGCTTGTGTTTGAGTAACTCCAAATGCAGCACACTGTTCTTCTGTCTCCAAACTTTGAATTACTGTAACCAAATCCCTGAAGTTTTTATCTGCTCCGTGTGGCTGAATTGAAGAATAAAAACCAACAAAATTATTAAATTCTTCAGGGTGAGTTTTATCAAACCCATTTTGCTTCCAAATCCCTACCAAATATTCTAAAACCGCAATATAATCAGCATTTATTTCATTAATATTTTCATAATAAATGTCTTCGATAAATGCATATGGATTATTATTGATTAGTAAAAGCTCTCTTTGCCCTGCAATATATTGCTGTTTCACAACACTAAGGCTTACTGGTAAAGCATCCCGTTGACTTGTTCTAATTTGATCAATATACCAATCTGTATTTAAAAAGCTTATATTAACCACTCGAACATCCGTCCTAATCCCTTCTGTCTCTTGCAAATACCACAAAGGAAATGTTTCATTATCTCCGGAAGTAAATAATATTGAATTAGGAGCACAAGAGTTAAGTAAATTATAAGCATAATAATAAGCAAAATCATCATGACGCCGATTGTGATCATCAAAGTTTTTAGCAATAAACTGTCCGGGCACAGCAATAAATAAAATAAGTGCCAATATGTATGCAAAATGCCTGAACTTGATTTTCTCTTTTAGAAAGTCAAAAATTGCGACAAATCCAAATGCAATCCAAATAGAAAACACATAAAATGAGCCAAGATATGAATAATCCCTTTCCCTTGCCTGATAAGGGTGTTGATTAAGATAAAAAGCAATAGCAATGCCAGAAAAAATAAAAACTAACAGTGTTATCCAAAATGATTTCCTGTCCTTTACTAAAAGATAAAATAATCCAATAATCCCTAATAAGAATGGTATAAAATAATAAGCATTTGTCGCTTTGTTATTATCCAAAAACGCAGGTAAGTTTGCACTATTTTTATGCATTAGTTTATCTAAAAAACCAATGCCGGATATCCAGTTTCCGAAAATAGGCCCTCCATGAGACTGAAAATCATTTTGTTTACCAACAAAATTCCACATTAGATACCTCCAATACATATGATTAAATTGGTATCTGAACATAAACTCCACATTTTCTTTGAAAGGTGGGATTTTATCCTTTTTGTATGATGTCCATTCACGATAAGCTGCTACATGTTCAGGGAGGTTACTCCACATTCTAGGAAGAAAAACTTTGTCTCTGTCAACATAATTCGCTTCCGGTTTATATGCGATTATCTTATATTGATTATCAATGGTATCATAAATTGCTTCTCCCTCGGTGTATGGTGTGATTTTGTCAAGCTGAGAATTAAACTGCTGACCATATAATAATGGTCTGTTACCATATTGCTCACGATTTATATACGAGACGAAATTAAATATTGTTTCGGGATTGTTTTGATCTATCGGTGGGTTTGCTGATGACCTTATCAAAACAATTGAATATGATGAAAAACCAATTAAGAATACTGCAAGCGAAGTAATTATCAAATTAGCATTTTTCTTGTTTTTCCTGCCTGTAAATAAAATCCCAAAAACTATAAGTCCAATCACAAATAAGGCAAATGCAATTATCCCCGAATTAAATCCCAGATATAGTTTATTTACAAAAAACCATTCGAACTTTGCAACAACAATTGGTAATCCATTAATAACTATCTGTACTAAAGCTAACAATACGATTGAGACAACTAAATAAATTATGAAGTTCTTCTTGTTTTGCTTTGCCCTGTCGTAATAATAAATCAAAACTAATGCAGGGATAATTAGTATATTCAACAAATGAACACCTGTTGATATTCCTAAAAGTAAAACAGTAAAAATAAAGTATCTGTTCTTGTTTTCTAATTCTTTATAATTTGTAGATTTCAGCATTGACCATAATGTAATTACGGTAAAGAATATCGATACAGAATACACCTCTGCTTCTGTAGCAACAGTCCAAAAACTTATTGAGAAAGCGAGGGTTAAAGATCCAATAACAGAGGCTGAAATTTTAATAAACTGATCAAATTTTACACTCCTTATCTCAGAAAATTTATTGATTAAAATATATATAGTTTTATATGCAAAATAGATTGCAAATGAAGAAGATAGGACTGATAACAAATTTACCCGAAAAGCAGAGTTTTCAGGATTTATTGCAAACATGCTAAAAAATCTAGCCAACAACATATAAAAAGGAGCTCCCGGAGGGTGACCAATTTGAAGACCGTCAGCACAAGCTATTATTTCACCACAATCCCAAAAATTTACATTTCTCGACATCGTAATAAAATAAATCACAAAACTAAAAGCAAAAACGAGCCATCCGCTTAGTTTGCTTAAATTAATGTCTTTAATTTTTAACATATACATCTGCTAAATTAAATTTAATAATCTATTCCACATAAATTTTTAATCTATTTTTTCTTACTTTGTGACAAATACAAAAAGAATCATGCAAAAAGAAATTCGTGTATTATATATTTCTTATGATGGAATGACAGACCCGCTTTGCGAATCTCAGGTTATTCCATATTTGCGTGAATTATCAAAAAAGGGTGTTAAAATAAGCATTCTTTCAGCAGAGAAACCAGAAGTATTTCATAAACGCCAAAAATATATTAAAGCAAGTCTCGACAAGTATAATATTACCTGGCATCCGATAATGTACACAAAGAGCCCCCCTGTTTTATCTACTTTAAAAGACATACGCAAACTAAAGAAAGCTGCAAAAAACATATATATAAAAGAACCTTTTGATATCGTTCATTGCCGATCTTATATCAGTGCATTTGCAGGAGTTTATTTAAAGAAAAAGTTTGGTGTTAAATTCCTTTTTGATATGAGAGGTTTTTATGCTGACGAACGTGTCGACGGAAATCTTTGGCCTCAATCTAATCCTGTATTTAAAAGAGTCTATAAATACTTCAAGAAAAAAGAAAAAGAATTTTTTAGTGCCGCCGATCATACTATTAGTTTAACATATGCAGGAAGAAATATTATACACAAAATGCCCGGGTTGGGAAACATTCCTATTTATGTAATTCCTTGTTGCGCAGATATGGAGCATTTTAACTTTAATTCAAGTAGCAATTCCGTTATAAACAGTTTAAGAAAAGAACTAGCTATTACTGAAGATGATTATGTTTTATCATATCTTGGATCTATTGGAACATGGTATATGCCAAATGAAATGATGACATTTTTTAAAACTCTTCTTATAACAAAGCCAGAAGCAAAATTTCTTATAATTACTAGAGATAATCCTGATATTATCAATAATCTTATCGAACAGCATAATATCCCAAAAGAGAAAATAATTATTCGTCCGGCAAACCGAGAAGAAGTTCCAAATTTATTAGCCTTGAGTAATGTTTCTATATTCTTCATTAAGCCAGTTTTCAGCAAAAAAGCCTCATCCCCAACAAAACTTGCCGAACTTCTTGGAATGGGAATTCCAGTAGTTTGTAACTCAAATGTTGGAGATATTGATAAATTTGTACCAGAGAATAATCTGGGGATTATGATTGATTCTATTAGTATAGATTCTTATATTCAGGCATGCAAAGAAATTGAAAATTTGGAAAAGATAAACAAGAATCATTTACGTAATGTAGCATGTGAATTATTTTCTTTAAATGGTGGTTCTGAAACATATTATAAAGTATATAAAACTCTCATAGATTAATGAAAAAAATCCTGGCAATAGTACAACATCGTAAAGGCCGCTCTCCCGGACAGAGATTCCGTTTCGAGCACTTTATTCCAGTACTGGAAGCTAATGGATATGAGATAATTTTTTCAAATATTATTAGTGAAAAAGACGATCAGATTTTTTACTACAAAGGAAAATATTTTGCGAAACTTTTGATTGTTTTAAAATCCTTAAGACATCGCCTAAAAGACCTTGGAAAAGCAAAAAACTGTGATGCTGTTTTTATATATCGGGAAGCTTTTATGCTTGGTACTACGTATTTTGAAAAAAGACTATCTAAAATAAATATTCCTGTTGTTTTCGACTTTGATGATTCAATATGGCTGAATGACACAAGTGAAGGAAATCAAAATCTTGCATGGATGAAAAAGCCAGAAAAAACAGCAGACATTTGCAGACTATCTGATTTGGTTATTGTGGGTAATCAGTACTTATCAGAATATGCAAAAAAGAAAAATGAAAATGTTCGAATAATTCCTACAACAATAAATACTAACTACCATAAACCACTAAAAGAAAAGACACCATCAGACAAAGTTTGTATTGGCTGGACAGGCACAACTACCACCTTAAAGCATTATGATACTGCAATTCCTGTATTAAAAAGAATAAAGGAGAAATATGGTGATAAGGTATATTTTAAAGTCATTGTTAATACAGAAGAATGGAATATAGATTTTGATGTTAAACTGGTAAAATGGTCAAAAGAAAACGAAATCGAAGAACTTTGTGAATTTGATATTGGGATAATGCCTTTACCAGACGATGAGTGGAGCAAAGGCAAGTGTGGTTTTAAAGGCATCCAATGTATGGCTCTTAAAATGCCTGTAATAATGTCGCCTGTAGGTGTAAATACAGATATTATTGATAATGAAAAAAACGGTTACCTTGCTGATACAGAAAATGAATGGTTTAATTACCTGTGTCTATTAATTGACTCATTCGAACTTCGTCAGCAAATCGGAAAAACGGCCCGTAAAACTATTATTGAAAAGTATTCTGTAAAGGTTTGGGAGAATCAGGTACTAGATATTTTTAATGAACTTACTAATGGCTAATGCCTGTTAGCTGTTGGCTGTTGGCCATTAGCCATTAGTAAATAACGTGAGTAGTATTAAGGAATTACTACCGGAATTGGTTCACAAATCCTAGTTAAATCATAAGTTTGACCGTTTGTTGTAATATTCCATGTTTTACGTAAACTAAAGTAATAGGTCTCACCCGAAGTTAAAGTATAACCTTGACCAGCTAAATTACTAACAATCTCATCATACTTAAATGTTTCATCAGCACGAATATCTGTTTCGCCGCTAGCATTAACTTTATTAGGAGTTAATGGATTATTATTGGTTTCCATAGTTTCTGCATCAACCAAAAGTGTTCCATCTGATCCCCTGAAAACATGCTGACTTGTATGTGAGTTTATTGTTCCACCATTTCCAGCAAAATCAACAAAAGTATGAATTCCATAGTAATCAACTTCGCTCTGAGAAACTATTGTTATTCCGTATGGTGGAGAATGTCTGATCTGCTGAATTCCTTCTTCAATAATGATCCCTAAGTTTAATTGAGGTCTGATTCCTGCAAAATTCCAGCTGTATGTTTCATAATCAAATGATACAATATAAACTGCTGCATCTGCATCAAATTGAATATGTATATTTTCAAAATCACTTACATCAGCAAGTGTAAAAGCCAATGGATAAGTAAATGTAATTGCTCCTCCTGCAAAAACATTAGTTACGCCTTGGGCTTCAGTATAAGTTACTCCGGGAGTTGTTGATATTGTTGCTGTAGCTGATGCACTTGTTGAAGCAGTATAGTTATTGTTCTCATAAGTCGTACTAACACCACTTACAGTTACAGAAATTTCTGTATAAGAACCTGTTGGAATTTCAGCAGATACTAAATCTCCCACTGTTCCCTGTAAGTTACGCAAATCAACAGTTGTGGAACTTGATAATAATTCTACATATTCTCCTTCAGAATTCTTAAGCTGGATTGATGAAAATGTTATTTCACATTTTGTTAAATCATCGGAATTAATAATATCGCCATCAGTTGTTTTTGTCGATGACTGTGGGTCTCTTGGATCGTAAATCTTTATCGACACAGTGGCATTTTCTTCTTCCGGATCATCTTTACAAGAATTAAAAATAAGGCTTGATGATAATATCCCGAGAATAATAATTAACGGAAAAACCGCATTTAGTTTTTTCATAATTTATAGTCTTTGTGAGTTGAAAAACAAACTTACACAAAGTTTTGGATATTAGCAATAAAAAAAAGGACAACCTAAAAGATTGTCCTTAAATATGATAGGGTTAAAATTCTAATTCTTATCTTTTATGCTGCTTAAGTGAACAACAATAGATTTTAGGATGTTTATTCCATGAGTATTTCTTAATTCAGGATCTGCAGCTCTTTCTGGATGAGGCATCATTCCAAAAACATTCTTTTCTTTATTACAAACTCCTGCAATATTCATCACAGAACCATTTGGATTATTTTTTTCGGAAAGGTCTCCCTTTTCATCACAATACCTCCAAATTATCTGATCATTTTGGACCATTTCAGATAATGTTTCATCAGGAGCAAAATATCTACCCTCGCCATGGGCTATAGGGATATTTAGTGGTTTATACTTAGATACAAACTTTGTCATAGCAGAGTCAGTATTTTCAGCTTTTATATATTGATTTTTACAAATAAATTTTTGGTTATTATTATGTAAAAGTGCCCCCGGCAATAGTCCGGCTTCACAAAGTATCTGAAAACCATTGCAAACACCAAATACAAAACCTCCATTATTAGCAAACTCAATAACTTTCTCCATAATTGGAGAAAAACGTGCAATAGCCCCTGAACGAAGATAATCACCATATGAGAAACCTCCTGGAACTGCGATAGCATCACAGTTTTGAAGGTCAGTATCTTTATGCCAAAGCTCTACAACATCCTGACGAAGGATATCACGTAAAGCATAAACCATATCATGATCGCAATTTGATCCCGGAAAAATAATAACTCCAAACTTCATTTTACCAATTTTTAGTTTCGCTCAAAGATAGAACTATTGAAAACAATAATAAAAGATTTATACGTGTTTTTTTGACAGTTTTTGAACAAGCATGCTAAGTATATAAAAAAAGCATGGAGTAAAACAATAATGATTACTCCATGCCTTTTGCTCTATGTTCTAGGTATATTATTTTATTTTTGTCCCTTCTTTCTTTAACTTTTCAAAGGCATCTTGTTTTTCTTTCAATTCACCAGACAAGGTTTCAATTTCTTTTGTCAATTTTTCAATTTCCTTCTCGTTTTGTTCAATTTGTTTTTTGTAGTCCTCATTATCTTTTTCAAGGCCCTCTTTATTTTCGACAACCTTTTCGTAATCTTTTGTGAACTTTTCAAGTTCTTTTTCTTCTTCTTTTACAATCTCAGCAAATGATTGTTCTGTTAAATTTAAAGCAAAGTTCTTTATTATCTCCTGTGCTCTTGGATATTGATCAGGATGAGCCGAAGATGAGAGATCTGCACCACCAATATAGAATGCAACAAGGACTTCAACCTCGCCATCTTTTAATTGTTTCACTGTTGCAAAAACGTCAATTGTATTCTCACTAACAGAGCTTATTACAAGGTCATCACCTAAAATAACACCTTTTTTTGTTTTAACTTTCCCTTTATAAGATTTAAAAAGACTTTTAAGCTCTTTTTCAACATCCTCAGCAGTTGAGTAATAAACAGTTGTTAATAAGGCATTGTGATTTTCCTTTAGGAATTTACCGTTTGTTTCTTGTACCGTAATCTTTTGAGCAAATAAACCTGTTGCAACAAAAAGCATTATTATAAAAGCAATATTCTTCATAGTTTTAAATTTTAATTTTTTGTAAAGTTAAGAAATTTGAAATATCGAAACGAAAAATTGCAAAAAAAATACCAAAAAGGAAGAAGACGAGAGACCGAAGACGGAAGTTGTGCTTTCAATTAACATTTCCGTCCCCGGTCCATGGTCTTCCATCTCTAAGAAAAACTTTCACAATCATTAAATATTAATTACTTTTGCGGGAAATATATATGTATGAGTACAGATTTTTTTGCTCACGAGACAGCAGTAATAGACAATAATTGTGAAATAGGTGCCGGAACTAAGATTTGGCATTTCTCTCATATTATGTCTAATTGCACAATTGGTTTAAATTGCAATATTGGTCAGAATGTTGTTGTTTCGCCTGATGTTGTTCTTGGAAAAAATGTAAAAGTGCAAAACAATGTGTCTATTTACACTGGTGTAATTTGCGAAGACGATGTTTTTTTGGGACCATCAATGGTATTTACAAATGTAATTAACCCGCGAAGTGCAGTAAACCGTAAAAGCGAATACCTTAAAACTATAGTAAAAGAAGGAGCTTCAATTGGAGCAAATGCTACAATTGTTTGTGGTCATAATATTGGTCGTTTTGCATTTATTGGTGCAGGTGCTGTTGTAACAAAGGAAGTTCCAGATTATGCTCTTGTTGTTGGAAACCCTGCACGTCAAACCGGGTGGATGAGCGAATACGGTCACAGATTGGAATTTGACCAAGATGGTATTGCAACTTGTCCTGAAAGCAAAGAAAAGTATCAACTGAAAGATAATAAAGTAACTAAATTATAATTATGTCAAATGTAAACTTTGCATTAATCTGAGTTGGTGGATACATTGCCATCAGACACGTAAAAGCAATCAAAGAAACCGGAAACAACTTAATAGCAACACTTGATCCTTTTGATAGTGTTGGTTTCCTTGATTCATATTTTCCTGAAGCAGACTTTTTTCACGAGTTCGAACGATTCGAAAGACATGCTGATAAACTAAGTCGTACAGATAAGAAGATCGAATATGTAAGTATTTGCTCTCCAAATTATTTACACGATTCTCATATCAGATTTGCATTACGTCATAAAGCTAACGCTATTTGCGAAAAACCATTGGTTTTAAACCCATGGAATATTGACGGACTTGAAGAAATTGAAAGAGAAACAGGTAAGAAAATCTATAATATCCTTCAACTTAGACTACATCAATCAATTATTGACTTAAAAAAGAAAGTTGACGAAGGGCCCAAAGACAAAATATACGATATTGATTTAGCATATATTACTTCACGTGGAAAGTGGTATCACTACTCCTGGAAAGGTGATATGCAAAAATCCGGTGGTATTGCAACAAACATTGGAGTCCACTTTTTTGATATGTTAAGCTGGATTTTTGGGCCTGTAAAATCAAGTACTGTTCATATGAGCGAGCTTGATAAAGCAGCCGGTTTCATAGAACTTGAAAGAGCTAACGTTCGTTGGGTGTTATCAATCGACGAAACAATGTTACCTGCAGAAATTCAAGCTAAGGGACAAAGAACTTATCGTTCAATAAAAATGGAAAATGAAGAAATAGAATTTAGTGCCGGGTTTACTGATTTACATACTGAAAGCTACAAAAACATACTTGCCGGTAATGGTTTTGGACTTCAGGATGCAAGAAATTCAATAGAAATGGTTTACAATATACGTAATTCCAAGCCAATTGGTCTTGTTGGAGATTATCATCAATTATTAAAAAAGTCATTTTGAGAAACAAATAAAAAAATTATTTTTACAGACTATTTGTAAAATACTAAAGTATAAGATATTATGTATAATTCAATCGTTAATAAAGAAAAGAAAATATCCGTTATTGGTCTTGGATATGTTGGTTTACCAATTGCACTGGAATTTGCAAAAAAGGTGAAAGTTGTAGGTTTTGATATTAAACCCGAAAGAGTTGAATTAATGAAAAAGGGTATCGACCCTAGTAATGAATTAACTCCTGAAGAGTTTGAAAACACCTACATTGTCTTTACTGCAAATCCTGAAGACCTTAAGGATTGTCATTTTCATATAGTTGCTGTTCCTACTCCAATCGACGAACACAACTTACCGGATTTGACACCTGTTTTAAAAGCATCAGAAACTGTAGGTAAAATACTTAAGAAAGGTGACTATGTCGTTTATGAATCAACCGTATACCCTGGTTGTACAGAAGAAGATTGTGTTCCAGTTCTTGAAGAAATGTCAGGACTTAAGTTTGTTGATGACTTTAAAGTTGGCTTTTCACCCGAGAGAATAAACCCAGGTGATAAAGTTCATACTTTAACAAGTATTGTAAAAGTATCATCCGGTTGTGATGCAGAATCTGCTGAAGAAATCGCAAAAACTTACGAATTAATTATTGAAGCAGGTGTTCATCGTGCAAGCTCAATTAAAGTTGCTGAAGCTGCTAAAATTATTGAAAACACACAACGTGATGTGAACATTGCTTTGATGAATGAATTATCAATAATATTTGATCACATAGGAATTAACACTTTTGAAGTTCTGGAAGCTGCCGGAACAAAATGGAACTTCCTTAAATTCATCCCCGGTTTAGTTGGTGGTCACTGTATTGGTGTTGATCCTTACTATCTATTACATAAAGCTAAAGAGTTAGGTTATCACGCAAGAATGATTAACTCAGGTCGTGGAATAAATGATGGTATGGGAGCTTATGTTGCAAGTAAAGTTGTTAAGCTTATCATTTCTAAACAAAAAGAAATTACAAGTTCAAGAGTTTTAGTTATGGGTATGACTTTCAAAGAGGATGTTACTGATATCAGAAACTCAAGAGTTATTGACATTTTGGATGAACTTGACAAGTATAATGTTAAGTATGATGTTGTTGATGCTTATGCAAATAAAGAAGAGGTGAAAGAAGAATACAATGTTGAAATGGCAGATGCACCGAACGGCAAATACGATGCAATAATTGTTGCTGTTAATCATAAGCCATATACCGAAATGAACGAAAGCTACTTTAAAGAACTTTCAAAAGACAATGGAATTTTGGTTGACATTAAAGGAATTTTCCGCGATAAAATCAAAGATCTTACATACTGGAGTTTATAAAACAATAAGTCTGTTTATTTGTTTCTCCAAAAAATTAGAGAATGGAATTAACAAAAAACAATCTGGAGGCAATCCTAAAAAAAGTTGTTCATCCGGAAACACAAAAAGATATTTTCAGCTCCGGACTGATTAATGAAATAAACATTGATGGTAACAGTATTGATGTAGTTTTAATGTTTGAAAAAGCTACAGACCCATTCATTAATTCAATAAAACGGTCGGTAAAAACTGAAATTGAACGTGAATTTGGCGATGATTTAATTATTAATATCACAACCAAAATTAAGCCTAAAGAAAAGGCTGCACCTAAAAATGCTGACGGAATTGAAGGAATTGAAAATATAGTTGCAATTGCCAGTGGTAAGGGCGGTGTTGGAAAATCTACAGTAACTGTAAATCTTGCAGTTGCGTTAGCACAAAAAGGATATCGAGTTGGCGTAATAGATGCTGATATTTTTGGACCGAGTATTCCTAAAATGTTTGGTGTACAAGATGTAAAGCCTTCTGGTGTTAAAGAAGGAAACAAAGAGTTTATTATTCCAGTTGAAAAATATGGTGTAAAAATGCTTTCTGTTGGTTTCTTTGTTTATCCTGCTGAAGCAACAATATGGCGTGGGCCTATGGCAACAGGTGTGTTAAAACAGCTTATTGACCAGGCAAAGTGGGGCGAACTGGATTATTTGCTTTTTGATATGCCTCCGGGAACAAGCGATATTCATTTAACTTTAGTACAATCTGTTCCTGTAACCGGAGCTGTCATTGTCAGTACTCCGCAAGAAGTCGCTATTGCTGATGCCAGAAAGGGGGTCGCAATGTTTAAATCTAATGGTATCGAAGTTCCGGTTTTAGGTCTTGTTGAAAATATGGCATGGTTTACTCCAGCTGAATTGCCAGAAAACAAATACCATATTTTTGGTAAGGGTGGGACAGAAAAACTTGCAAAAGAGGTGCATACAGAAGTTTTAGCTCAAATTCCAATTGTTGAGTCGGTTTGTGAAAATGGTGATACCGGAAAACATTCTGCTCTAGACTTCACATCAGTAATTGGGAAATCATTTTCTGATTTTGCAGATAAATTTCTTGACGCAGTAGAAAAACGAAATAAAAATCAAGCTCCAACAAAGCAGGTAATAATTAAATAAAATTTATTCAAATGGAAGAAATAGTAAAAAAAATCGAAAAATCGATAGAAGAAGTTAGACCATATTTACAGGCAGACGGTGGTGACATCAGCTTAGTTGAAGTTACTGAAGACTTCGTAGTTAAAGTTAAACTTCTTGGAGCATGCGGGTCATGCCCATTCAGCATTCAAACCTTAAAATTAGGTGTTGAAGATAAACTTAAAAAAGATGTTCATGAAGTAAAAGAAGTTGTAGCTGTATAAAACAAACTAAACTTATAAAATATAAGCTGTTGCATTTTAATGTAGCAGCTTTTTTATTTTATTATCTTATTAAAAGGGAATACCAAATTATTCTGATTAAGGACCGGGTAGTATTCGGCTTGCGCTCCAAATCCTTTATAAAATCTTGCAACACCTTCTATAGAAGATCCTTCAAAATCAATAATCTTATCACTTGCTGCGTATTGTTGAATAAATTGGTCCACAAGAAAAAACATTGAATTAAAAATTTTTCCCTTTTCAGACGATGCCGGCATCAAATAATAAAATCTATTCTTCCAACTTAAAAGAAAAACCGCTGCTAAAATTTCATCAGAAGTGTCATCAACAACAGAAATTATTTTTCCAGAACCATTTTTAAAAGATTCCCTGATTATTGATTTTAATACAGGCATTACTCCTTTAATCGGTTTAAATACAAGGTTTGTTTCAACAAAATTCAAAAATACATCTGGAGAAATATTATCCCCTGGCTTTTGTTTTTCCTTAACTGATTTCTTAAGATTTCTTTTACAATTTTGACCATATTTACTTTGGATTACTTCATAGGATTTATTAAGCTCCAATACATAATTTGGTTTAAGAACTTCTTTTGTAAAGCTAAAACAGTTAGCTCTATTTAACTGCAAACGATAGAACTTATAAGAAATCGATTTCATAAATTGATTAAAAACCAATTCGTCTATTTCATTTTTACTAAAAACTCCTAGTTGTTGTGAATAAAATGGTTGTGTTAGATACTTAAATCCATATTTTGTTTTGACAGGCAAAGGCATAAGAATTGAATAGTCTTCATTTACCAATGCTTCCCATCCTTGAGAGACTATATCCAAATACAAAGACATAGCGTATACTGTCCCATATTTTGAGTTTAGAATAGTCTTATCCCAATCTTTTTTACTAATATCTGTATGTTTTAGGTGCTTTATATCCATTTTAACAGAGTCGAAAGTACTATTTTTTACCTTTCTTTTTAAGGCGACGACCATCTATTTTAATCAATTCATCATTACGATATGTAAATGTCATATACATTGATCCATCTGAATTAAACTTTTTCCAGTCTTTATGCTTATTTCCTACCCGATAATCTCCAATTAGTTCAATATTACCATTAGGATAATACCATTTATGTGTTCCATCAGGATCCCCTTTCATATAAGTGCCAACAAATCTAAGCTTTCCGGTCTCGGCATAGTAGTGTTTCCACTCACCATCTTTCTCACCTAATTCATAATTACCTTCTTCAATAATATCTCCTACACCATAGAACCAAACTCCTATTCTTGCATCGTCAAAATATTCACCTTTAAGAATTACATTTTCTAGTGTATCATACTCAACATATGGTCCCTCCAGCTTTCCCATAAGATATGATTCTTCTCTTTTTTTCTTACCATCTTGATAAAACCATACCCATTCTCTGTCAGGTTTGTCTTTATTAAAGAACCCTTCCATTTCTATTCTACCATCCGGATAAAAGTATGTCCATTTACCATCCATTTTACCATCTTTATAATTTCCTTTGGCATAGAAATACTCCCAGTATTCATCATATAGTTTCCACTCGCCAGTTCTTTTTCCATTTTCGTCAAACAAACCTTCACCCAATAGGATACTTTGAGGAGTGTATTCTTTTACATTTATCAACTTTCCAGCATCGTTGTATTCTTTATGTATACCAACCGGCAAATCATTTAAAAATGCTCCTTCGAACTGCAGTTTTCCATTTTCATGATATGATTTCTTCACTTCTGCTTTTAATACGACCTCATCTTCTGGTTTAGGGACAAATATTTCACCATTTACATACCTACGCTCAACTGTTTTTTTCCCTGCAAGATTGTATTCTCTATATATCCCATGGAGTATTCCGTTAAAATATGTATACTCATGGTGTGGGTTTCCATTGGGATAAAAATCCATCCATACTCCATGTTTTTGCTTTTCTTGATTAAACCTGTTTATTTTCTGTGATTCTATCCGATAACCATTATAATACTTATAAAGCGTTATAACCAAACTATCTTTATTAAACTCGCGCGCATCACCATTTTTAATACCATTCTTAAATGTGTATTGATATTTTAAATATCCTGATGTGTCATAATAATAAGAGTCCCCTTCCATTTGTCCATTAAGGAATAACTCTCTTGAACTTAGATAATAGACTTTTACTGAATCTTCTGTGTAATAAAAATCATAAACAATGCTATATCCGTTTTTCTTATCATTTCTATATGTTATAGATTCTGCCAACTGACCATCAGAATGGTAAAAATTCCAAATACTGTCAAGAAGAAAATATGTTCTTTTACCTTCTGATTTTAATGTCCCATCTTCATAATAATTCTTCCAATATCCATCAGGTTTACCATCTTTCATATATCCCTCACTTGAAACCTGTCCGTTCGGATAATAAAACCTGTTAAAACCATTTGTATCAATGTCCTGTGAGTATAAAACAAGTGAAATTCCTGTAAAAAACAATATGAGGATATTTCTTATCATCGTTGTAAAATTAGCAAATAATATTTAACCCGTTTTAATGATAAACAAATTTATGAAATGAATAGTGTATTAATTTGATGTTTTTTATACTGCTTTCTGAATATTTGCAACAAATTACGTTATTTTCATCAAATACGCACTTATTTTTTCAAGACTATCTGCTTTTAATAATCTCAAACTCAATTTTTCCTTATGTTCTTTAATCAGCACATCCTTGGGATTTTGTTGCATGTACATTAAAATGCTTGAAAACATTTTTGACGAATAATATGAAGACTGTTGATTTAACGGGAAAAATCCTATAAAAATATTATTTCTAATAATGATTTTTTGAAATCCAAGATTTATGGACATCCACTTGAGCTTAATAATATCAAATAGTTTTTCAGCTTCTTCAGGAATATCCCCAAACCTGTCAATTACCATTTCTCTGAATCTATCTAATTCTGCATAGGATTTTACCTCATCAAGCTCTTTATAAAGCCTAATTCTTTCTGAAGTGTTTGTAATATAATAATCAGGAAACATGATTTCCAGGTCTGTTTCAATAAGGCAGTCTTTTGCAGGAATAAACCCTGAATCTGTCTTGGGGTCTTTCTCTGACTCATCAAATATTGATTTAAACTCTCCCTCTTTTAATTCCTGTATTGCTTCATTTAATATTTTATTATATGTCTCAAACCCAATGTCAGCAATAAAACCTGACTGCTCACTACCTAAAATATTTCCGGCACCTCTAATATCGAGATCTTGTAATGCTATATTTATCCCACTTCCAAGTTCACTAAACTCTTCTATTGCTTTTAACCTGCGTCTTGCTTCGGGTGTTAAAACACTCAAAGGGGGTGCGAGTAAATAACAGAATGCCTTTTTATTGCTACGTCCAACCCTACCACGTAGCTGATGGAGATCACTTAATCCAAAATTATTTGCGTTATTAATAATAATTGTATTCGCATTTGGAATATCTACGCCATTTTCAATAATTGAAGTGCTAATTAATACATCATAATCCCCACGCATAAATTCCAGAATTATCTTTTCAAGTTTTGCTCCTTCCATTTGACCGTGAGCAACAACGGTTTTAACCTCAGGACATAACTTGTTTACTAATACTTCTACTTCGTGGATATTTTGTATTCTATTATTTATAAAGAAAACCTGCCCATTACGACCAACTTCGTAATAAATCGCTTCCTTAATTATCTCATTGTTAAATGAATGAAGCTCTGTAATTATTGGCTGTCTGTTTGGTGGAGGAGTTGTTATAACCGATAAATCTCTTGCACCCATAAGTGAAAACTGTAAAGTTCTTGGTATCGGAGTAGCAGTAAGAGTTAAAGTATCTACGTTTACTTTAAGTTGTTTTAATTTTTCCTTCATTGCAACACCGAATTTCTGCTCCTCATCAATAATCAATAATCCTAGATCTTTAAACTGCACATCTTTATTAACTAATCTATGTGTACCTATGAGGATGTCTAGTTTTCCTGTTTTCAATTTTTCTAATGATGACTTGATTTCCTTAGTTGTTTTCAACCTACTAATATATGAAACAGTCACAGGCATACCTTGTAATCTTTCTTTAAAAGTCTGATAGTGTTGTAATGCCAAAATTGTTGTCGGAACTAACACTGCTACTTGTTTACTATCACAAACTGCTTTAAATGCAGCCCTTATTGCCAATTCGGTTTTTCCAAAGCCAACATCTCCACAAACGAGTCTATCCATAGGCATTTCAGATTCCATATCTGCTTTTATCAAGTCATTTGTTTTGCTTTGATCCGGAGTATCTTCATACATAAAAGATGATTCTAATTCATGCTGTAAATATGAATCTGGGGTAAAAGCATAACCTTTTTGTTCGCGACGTTTTGCATATAAAAGAATAAGGTCCTTTGCAATATCCTGTATATTCTTTTTTGTCTTCTCTTTGAGTCTTTTCCAATGACCTGAACCTAGACGATGAATTTTTGGTGGTTCTCCATCTTTATCCCTGTATTTTGAAATTCGGTGAAGAGAGTGAATGTTTACGAAAAGAATATCATTATTATCATAAATAATACTAACAACTTCCTGAACCCGTCCGTCATTATTTATCTTTTGAAGCCCGCCAAAACGACCAATACCATTATCAATATGAACAACATAATCACCAGGTCTGAGAGAAGTTAACTCCTGCATTTTTATTGCTTCTTTTCGTGCAACTGCCTTAGTTTTATATCTATGATATCTTTCAAAAATTTGATGATCAGTATAAACACATGTCCTACTATCGCTATCGACAAATCCTTTTTGAACGGTTTTAAGTATCGGTTTAAATTCAACTTCTTCGCCTTTATCAGAAAATATATCTTTTAGTCGTTGAATTTGTTTCTCACTATTGCTTAATATAAAAGTCTCAAATTGTTCTTCATAGTTTGTTTTAATATTATCAATTAAAATGTCAAACTGCTTATTAAATGCCGGTTGAGGTTCAAAATTAAACTTGATTTCTTTTTGAGCATTAAAAACGGATCTATGAGCAAATTCAATAATTTGAAAATTATGTATCTCTTTGTCAAATTCTTTTGGAGACAACAAACTCTTCTCAGGATCTATAATGCAAATTTCATCATCTTCAGAGTCTAGTTCTATCGTTTCGGAAAACCTTATTATTGCAGCATCCCACGTTTTATTAAACTTGTCAATCACCATTTCGGGTTGATCAATCCAAATTTTGCAGTTTTTATTAATAAAACTAAAAAATGAAACCTTTTCTTGCTCCTGTAAATGTTCATGAATATTTGGAACTAATGAGATCTTCTTAAACTTATCGTTTGAAAGCTGGGTGTTAGGATCAAAACTTCTAATTGTTTCAACCTCATCACCAAAAAAGTCAATTCTGTAAGGAAGCTCGTTACTAAAAGAAAAAACATCTATTATACTTACACGTACTGAAAAAGTTCCAGGCTCATAGACAAAGTCTTCATGCACAAATCCATATTCATTCAATACTTCAATAACAAAATCCATTGAAAGCTTTTCACCAACACTAAGTTCAAGTGTATTCTTTTTTAACTCTCGAGTTTCAACAACCTTCTCTATTACGGCTCCTGGATATGTAATTATAATATAGGGTTTACGACCTGTCTTTAGTTTATTTAAAACTTCTGTTTTAAGAATAATATTTGTCCGATCAGTTTTTAAATATTCGACCGATCTCTTATAGGCACTTGGGTACAACAATACATACTCATTCCCAAGTATATTTATTAAATCGTCATAAAAATATGATGCTGATTCTTTATCCGGAAATAATAAACAGGATAGCAATTTTTCCTGCATAAAAACTGAAGCGAATAAAAATGCTTTTGATGAACCGGCCAGACCATGAGTAATAATATTATCATTACTATCTGCTCCTTTTAATAAATTAAATAGTTCTTGCTGTTTATCACTCCCACTAAAGATTTTCTTCACCAATTCTTTCATTTGACAAATATAATATTTTGAAAGGATTTTTTGCTATTGGTCTTTAGCTATTGGCTGTTATCTGTTGGCTGTTAGCTATTGGCTGTTGGCTTTTTGAAATTTTCGTAATAAGAGAGTTGGTTTGCTTTTGAAGGCTATGCAAATCTTCTATCATTTCACTTTGCATAACTTCTGAATGATAATTAAGTCTATTTCCTATTATTAACTGTGTCTCCAATTCAAATGCAGAACCAATTGCAATTTCAAGAAATCGTTTAAATTCAATTTCACTGTTTCTGCTACAGCCTTCTGCAATATTTGATGAAATAGAAACAGACGCCCTTTGCATTTGACTTATTAAACCAAACTTTTCTTCATCCGGATATTTCTTCGTTAATTTATAAACTTTTTGAACTAATTCAATACTCTTTTTCCAAATCTCAAGATTTCTAAAATTTCTCATATAAAATTATATAATGGTTAATTGTTTGCACAAGTTAGCCAATTGCCAACAGCTAAAAGCTAAGGGCCAATTGGCTATCTCCTCAAAATTGGGTTCCAGTCTAATTCGTGATTCCAATTAGCACGAATTTCATATTCTTCAGGGTAGTAAAAAACGGGTTCCGGCTGTATTTGCTTATCAAAATCCCCCGTATCCCAACGAGCATTATTATTTAAATCTTTTATAGCACGAATTTTATATGTTGCTGGTTTCAAAAACCTTAATTCGCATACACCATCTATTGAATTTACTTCTGCAACGACCTTTTCCCCGCTTAATAACTGAACTATATAGTTTTGATTAGTATCTGTAAAACTTAAGTTCAAATTACCATATTCTAATGTAGAAGAACTACTAAAATTCAAAGTATCCATAGTATTTGACAAACCACTTGTAGTGACAACAAATCCTTCCTGAATTATAAGTCTGTAATCAGATTTTTCTAGAATTTCAGCTTCTAGTATTAGATGGCAAGGGTTTAAGGAATCTCGAACAATTTTAAAATCCGTTGAGATAAATGTTGAATCTGACTTTAAATCCAAAGAGATTAACTCAGACTTCATTTCATCAATCGGAGTATTTAAAACAAACATTAATGGTTTATGTGGTTCTTTTGTTTTAGGTGTGCTTATTTCAATTAAACTGTCTCTTTCTTGAGAGTCAGAACGACGAAAAACCAGTGTATCTGACCTAAGTGAATCTGTATAAACAGGGTCAATATAATCAACAAAAACTGCAATACTATCTGATTTAATCAAATCTTCATTTTTTAACCATACCCTTACTGTATCAGGTTGCTCAATTGCATAAATTACGGCATTTTTATCCTGTGGAATATCAACAGAAAACTCTTCGTATTGTGTCGAATTAAAAACAAACTCCAAATAATCAGGTTTTAACCTTTTATTTTCACTGATAAATTGTGCTTGTTTCTTTTCTTTAAAAATTAATAATTCGACATTATCAGGATAATTTCTGTACTTGTTTTGAACATTCCCTGCTGTGTCTGTTGATGACAAGGTCTCAACTCCAGGATGATATACTGTATCTAAAAAAGCAATTCCTTCTTCCGGAATATCAAACAAATAATTATAATTATTGTCTATTAGAGCATATATTTTATAATAATTATCTCTGACAAAAGGAATGAAGAACTCTCCTTTATCATCAACTTTTGTAATATATGCAGTATCATATGTTTTAATAACACTATCAGCAAAGACATCATGTAAAATGACCCAAGCATCGGTTATTGGTTCCTTGGTAAATGCATCTAATACGTGACCAGAAAAACTTAGTGAATCTATTTGAGGACCCGTTGAGAAAGCATAGACAAAACTATTTAAAGCATTGCCTTCATTATTATAAACAATAGCATCATTAAAGTTTAAACAATAAGTAGTATTAGCTTCTAAAAGCTTTAAATCAATACTGATTTTAATCCCCTTTCCTTTAATGGTTACAACTGGATCTTCTTCAATTGGAGGGGAAACAATTAACTTCTGATTAAGACTGTTTAATTTTACAAATTCATTAAATCTAACATAAACTGTTTTTTCTGAAAAATTTACTGAGCCATTTAAAGGTTCTGCCTCTATCATAACAGGTGGTGTAGTATCTTTAGGGCCACCTGTTATCGCAACCTGCTTAGCACAAGCAAAAAATAATAGCGCAAAGCCAATAATTAATAATATTTTAATTTTAATCTGGTATTTCATCAATAAATTTATAGTGCAAAAATGCAAAATTATCGTGATAACGAGGTAAAAAAGGTGAAAATTGTTTAGATTGATTTAGAAATGCAATATTCTTATTTATTCTTTACCAAATATTTCATTCTGTCTTTGTATTGACTCCTTATGAATCATCTGTAGTATTTTCAATAAGAACTCTCTTGAAATATTATCGGCATTTGCATAGTTTAAACGAGATTCAACTATGGTTTTCCATCGTTCGAGTTGTAGTATTGTGACATTATGTGATTTTTTTAAACCACCTATCTCATCAACCAACTTAAACCTATGCTCCAACATGTCAATAAGCTGATAATCAATAACATCAATTTTATCACGTAATCCGGCTAAAAGGTTTTTATATTCGTCATCCGAAGTCTTATCAGATCTAAACACCAGACTATCAATTATATTTTTTAATTGTTGTGGCGTTAGCTGCTGATTTTTATCACTTAAAGCTTTTTCGGGTTGATAATGAGACTCAACCATCAATCCACACATATTAAGGTCTATTGCTTTTTGCGAAATATCGGCTATATATTTTGTGTCACCTGCAATATGGCTCGGGTCACAAATTATTTTCAATTCAGGAAAACGTCTAGCTAATTCTATAGGAATTTCCCATCTGGGTACATTTCTCAAATGTGTTTTTTCATATGGATAAAAACCTCTATGAATTGCAAATACATTTTTCACACCTGCATTTATAAATCGTTCAATCGCACCTATCCATAACTCAATATCTGGATGTATAGGATTCTTAATAAAAACGTTTACATCTGCATTTTTTAATGCATTAGAAATTTCTTGTACAGAAAACGGATTTGCTACAGTTCGTGCTCCTATCCAAAATGAATTTATATCGTATCTGGCTAATTTATCAATATGATCAGCACTTCCTGCTTCGGTAATAACCTTTAAGCCAAAATCATGCTGAACAATTTGCAACCATTCAAGTCCAATCTCACCAACACCCTCAAAACTTCCCGGTCGGGTACGAGGTTTCCAAACTCCTGCCCTAAAAAAATCGGGTGAAAGTTTATCCTTAAGTTCTTTTGCTGTATGAATAACCTGTTCAAGAGATTCAACACTACAAGGACCAGCTACTAATGTAAATTCTTTACACATATTATGGCTACGAAGATAACAATTTAAGAATAAACATTTTTACTTCTCATGGAATAATGTCCTCACTTCATTATTTAACTTTTGAGAACATTTGTTTTTTTCCTATTTTCGCAGATTAAATAATTAGTACAATGGAATATAATTTCATCGACATTGAAAAAAAGTGGCAGGATTACTGGCGCGAAAATCAAACCTACAAGGTTGAAATTGACATTAATAAACCAAAATATTATGTTCTTGACATGTTTCCTTATCCTTCAGGAGCAGGATTGCATGTTGGACACCCATTGGGATATATCGGTTCTGATATTTACTCCCGTTATAAAACCTTAAATGGATTTAATGTTCTTCATCCAATGGGATATGATGCATTTGGTCTTCCGGCAGAGCAATATGCAATTCAAACAGGAACACACCCTGCAATAACTACTGAAAAAAACATTGCTCGTTATCGCCAGCAGTTAGATAATATTGGATTTTCATTTGACTGGAGTCGCGAAATCCGCACAAGTGATCCAAAATATTATAAATGGACACAATGGACAGTTATACAACTTTTTAAACATTATTATGATCTTGATAAAAACCAGGCTTTTCCAATAAAATTCTTAAAGGATAAATTTGAACTTGAGGGATCAAAAGGAGTAAACGCTCATCATTCTGAGCATGAAGAATTTACTGCTGATGAATGGAAAGAAATGTCAGAAAAAGATCAGCGTGAAATTCTAATGTGCTACAGACTGATGTACCTTTCTGATACTGCAGTAAACTGGTGTCCTCAGCTTGGAACCGTTTTAGCAAATGACGAAGTTGTTGATGGATTATCTGTTCGTGGCGGGCATCCTGTTGAGAAAAAAATGATGAAACAATGGTCATTGCGTATAACTGCTTATGCTCAAAGATTACTTGACGGACTTAACAAAATTGATTGGCCGGAGCCTGTAAAAGATATACAAACAAACTGGATTGGTCGCAGCGAAGGTGCTAGTATGCTTTTTGATATAAAAGACCGTCATGAAAAAATTGAAGTTTTCACAACTCGCCCTGACACAATATTTGGTGCTACTTTTATGGTTCTAGCACCCGAACACGAGTTGTCATCATCATTAGGAACAAAAGAAAATCAAAAAGAACTCGACGAATATATCACTCATGCAAAAAACCGTTCTGATGTTGAACGTATGGCTGAGAAAAAAGTGAGTGGACAATTTACTGGTTCTTATGCAATCAATCCATTTACAAAAGAAGAAATTCCAATTTATGTTGCTGATTATGTACTAATCGGATATGGCACAGGTGCAATTATGGCAGTTCCGGGTCACGACAGCAGAGATTTTGCTTTTGCGAGACATTTTGAACTTCCTATTATTAAAGTTGTTTCAAAACCCGGAGAAAAACAAATCCCAACATCAGAATGGGAAGAATCATACGACAGTAAAGAAGGAATTATGATTAACTCCGACTTTATTAACGGAATGGAAGTTAAAGATGCCATGAAAGCTGTTATTGCTAAAATGGTTGAAAGTAATCTTGGTGAAAAGAAAATTAACTTCCGTTTAAGAGATGCTATTTTTAGTCGTCAAAGATACTGGGGTGAGCCATTCCCAATCTATTTTAAAGATGGAATCCCACATTCTATGAGTATAGAAGAATTGCCGGTAGAATTACCAGCTGTAGACAAATATTTACCTACTGAAGATGGTGAACCACCATTAGCAAGAGCAGAAAAATGGGAAACTTTTGACGGGTATCCTCTTGAAACTTCCACAATGCCTTGTTTTGCAGGCTCATCGGCATACTATTTCAGATATATGGATCCGGAAAATGAGTGGGAATTAGTATCAGATAAAGCTGTAAACTACTGGCAAAATGTTGACCTTTATATCGGTGGTCGCGAACACGCAACAGGACACTTGATTTATGCAAGATTCTGGAATAAGTTCTTATATGATTTAGGTCTTACGCCAAAAGATGAGCCATTCCAAAAAATGATAAATCAGGGGATGATTCAGGGACGTTCAAATTTTGTTTATAGGATAAAAGGTGAAAACAAATTCGTTTCTTTTAATCTAAAAGACAATTACGACACTCAGAAAATTCATGTTGATGTTAATATTGTTGATAATGATGTTTTAGACCTTGAAGCATTTAAAAGCTGGCAAGCAGAGTTTAAAAATGCTGAATTTATTCTTGAAGACGACAAATACATTTGTGGTTGGGAAATTGAAAAAATGTCCAAATCAATGCACAACGTACAAAACCCTGATGATTTAGTTGAAAAGTATGGTGCTGACACATTGAGAATGTACGAAATGTTCTTGGGACCAATTGAACAGGCGAAACCATGGGATACAAACGGAATTGAAGGCGTTTTTAGATTTATCAAAAAATTCTGGAGATTATTTCACGACGAAAACAATAATTTCAATGTAAGTGATGAAGATCCAACTCGTGATGAACTAAAGATTTTACATAATACAATTAAGAAAATTACTGACGATATTGAAAGATTCTCTTTTAATACAGGTGTAAGTAATTTTATGATTTGTGCTAATGACTTAGGAAACTGTAACAAACGCAGAATTCTTGAACCTTTATGTGTTATGATTTCTCCTTATGCACCACATATTGCTGAAGAACTTTGGTCTTTATTAGGACATGGAGAAAGTGTGACAAGAGCAAAATGGCCTGAGTATATTGAAGTTTATACGCGCGAAAATTCTCATAAATATCCTGTATCATTTAATGGTAAAATGAGATTTATGCTGGAACTTCCACTGGATATGGATAAAAAAGATATCGAAGAAAAAGTTCTAAAGCATGAACAATCAGCAAAATGGCTAGAGGGAAAGCAAATCGTCAAAACCATTATTGTACCTAAGAAGATAATTAACATTGTTGTTAAATAATTACTATCAATAGCCACGAATGCACTAATATTATTTATTTGTATATTCGTGGCTAATTTTTATTCAAACCACTGCCAAACCACAGGTCTTAAGAATCTGAATATTGCCTGAGCTCCAACCGATGTAAATCTGGAATCGGTACTTGCCGGCCATGGACATCCGTGTTGCATTGAAAGTCCAACCTCAACACCAGTAGGATAAGAATTAAAAAGTACTCTACCGGCTTTTTCTGACATAAGTTAAAGTAGATCATCGTGTTTATTTAGGTTCTCTTTTTCACAAAATAAAGTAGCTGTTAGTTGTCCACCTATTGTATTTAAAAGTTCAATAATTTCACTTTTGCTTTCGGCAATAACAATTAGTGTTTATGGCCCAAATACCTCTTCGATATAATCAGGATTCTTTATTAGATATTTTGCTTCACACTTTAGCACACAAGGACGTCCTTCTGCATATATGTTTTCTTTTTTTGCTTGTGCTACAATATCAATAAACCCACTATCCGATAAGCTTTTTATCCCTGCATCATAAGAATTCGAGATATCCTCTGACAACATATGCCCAGAAGAAGTATTATCTGTAACAAACTTAACTCTATTCAAAAATTCATTAATAACATTTGTATTTTCTAGAATTACTAATCCCGGATTTGTGCAAAATTGCCCTATATCAAGAGTACAAGAGTTAATTAAGCCTGCAGAAATATCCTCATAACTTTTCTGTAAAGCATCGCTCATTATTATCACAGGATTAACGCTGCCCATTTCGGCAAAAAATGGTATTGGTTCGGGTCTATTACTAGCGATTTTCAATAAGGCTTTGCCTCCATTTAAACTTCCTGTAAAAGCCCCTGCTTTAACTTTTGTATGAGACAATAATTGCTCTCCTACTTTATATGATTTCCCCTGTAATAATGAGAAAACGCCATTTGGCATATTTGTTTCTTTTGCAGCTTTCTGAATACATTTTCCAACTAAATATGAAGTATGGGGATGTAATGGATGTCCCTTTGCTATTACCGGGCATCCGGCAGCTAAAGCAGATGCAGTATCTCCCCCTGCAACAGAAAAGGCCAAAGGAAAATTCGATGCTCCAAATAAAACAACGGGGCCTATTGCAATATATTTTCTTACGAAATGTGGTCTTGGTGGAACTCTTTCAGGTAATACTTCTTCTTCAATCTCAGGTATAAAATCATCATTACAAATCTGTGTTGCAAACATCCTTAACTGATTACAAGTCCGTCCCATTTCACCCTCTAGTCTTGCTTGGGGTAGAGCAGATTCCTGCATGCAAACTTCGATAATTTGTTCACTGTTTTCCTCAAGAAGTGAGGCAATTTTCTCTAAAAATAAGGCTCGTTTTTCTGTAGAAATATTCTTAAATATTTTAAATGCTTTTTCTGCCAATGAAGCTGCTTTATCAATTTCTTCAGAACTTGCGTCACAGAAATTAGCATCTAAAACTGCTCCTGTTAAGGGTGATTTTGCTTTAAATGTTTCTTTACCATTAATAGACTCCTCGTCCCCAATAATTTGTGGGTAAATATTTTCCATGAATACTAAATTTTGATTTATTATTTACTTCTTAATTAGCTTCAGTGATTCGATTTTATCACCTACCCGAATATTTACAAAATACATTCCGGGCTGAAGCGATAAATCTGCTGAATTAATTTTATAAAAATACTGCCCTTTTTTAAGTTTCATTGACTCTTGTATTGTCTCCAATTTAGTCCCAACAACTCCTGAAACAAATATTTCTACTTCGGCATCTGTCTCCAAGTTTAGCATAACTTCGGCAATGTCAACAAAAGGGTTTGGAAATATTTCAGCATTAAATTTATATTCAATAATATGTTCTTCTTGCTCTTGATTTGTTCTAAGATGCTTTTTATTAATCCAGGATTTCTTTTCTGTTATTATATCTCCGTTACAAAACCTTTTCTCTTGAACAAGTGTGGTCGCAATTGGATATCTGTCTTCTTTGGAATACCATGAATATTTTGAAGACTCAATGTTTACTTCCCTACATCTTGTTGTCTGAACAGAAGAAGAATACTGATGAATACGAACTACATCTTTAACAATTCCACCTGGTAAAATTATTTTTCCATAAGCATCAGCCACAACATAATATTTCCCATCTATTTCAGTTTTCGAATTGTTCTTGCTATATGCTGTTGCTACAAGACTTCCTTCAAACTTGTCCGTATAAGTAAATGGATAAGTCATTCGCACAAGAGGCTGTTGATATTGAATAATGAAATCATCATTAATGAACCCGGTAATAGCATATGAATCTTCTTTTAAATATTGGAAGAACTTATTGTCATTTTCATAAAGAACATAATTTACATCAAGGTCAAATTTCTTAGAATCTTGAATATCGGGAATCGTAAACCCTGTATTACGCACTGTATCAGAAATCTCTACACCAGAGATATCCCAAATTATATTTTTCCCTACACTTTCCGGTTCAAAAAAAGACGTTTCACAATATTGATTTTTAGATCCATTAACAGGTGCATGAGTATTATATTTTATTACGACCTGTGAATGTAAACTTGAAATTATTAGTAAGGCTAATATAAAAGAAAAAGATTTTTTCATCATTGCGTATTTATACATGCAAATTTATGAAAAAATCTTTAAATATCTTAAGTTGTATATTACTCGCAACCTAATTTACCATCTTCAATTTTCTTTTTTATCGCAGAAATCATATCGTCGGACATGCTATCAAGATTATATGTAGGGTTCCATCCCCATTCTTCACGAGCTGCACTATCATCAATTGACATTGGCCAAGTATTAGCAATATCCTGACGATAATCAGGTTTATACTCTATTTCAAAGCCTGGAACTCGTTTTGCAACAGCATCAGCTAATTCTTTAGCATAAAAACTCATTGCCCCAACATTAAAATCGCCATGATGTTTTAGTTTCGAGAAATCTGCTTGCATCAAATTAACAGTTGCTTTTAAACAATCTGGCATATACATCATTGGAAGACGAGTTTCTTCATTAACAAAACACGTATATTTTCCTTTTTGTATAGCATCAAAATAAATTGCAACAGCATAGTCTGTAGTTCCACCACCAGGCATAGTTTCATGGCTAATAATTCCCGGATACCTCAAACCACGCACATCGAGTCCATATTTTTGAACATAATAATCTGCTAATAACTCACCACTAACTTTGGTAATTCCATACATTGTTGTTGGACGAAGAATCGTTTCCTGAGGAGTGTTTTCTCTCTGTGTTGATGGGCCAAATGCTGCAATTGAACTAGGTGTTAAAACCTGTTTTAGTTTTAACTCACGTGCAACTTCCATTACATTAATAAAACCATTAATATTAACATTCCAGGCAAGCATTGGATGACATTCTCCAACAGCTGATAATATCGCTGCAAAATTTACTATTGCATCAATATTATGCTTTTTAACTATATCAGCTAAACGCTGAGCATCTGTAATATTTAATTGTTCAAAAAGACCTGTCTCCTTAAGAATGGGACAAACGTCATCTTTAAGGTCAGCAGAAACTATATTTTCATTTCCGTATATGCCGCGAAGTTTGACCACAAGCTCTGATCCTATCTGACCACCTGCGCCAATAACTAAAATTCTTTTTATATCTGTCATGGAATATTTATTTATTACAAATCTACGATTTCCCGCAAAAGTAATAAAAAATATTTATCATGTTTTGCAGCAATATATTTAATTTTGCTAATCCACTAATGTGGCAAAAGGTGCTTGATCTCGCAACTGAGTTGCATTATTCTTTTTAAGGTTCATATTCCAATAAAAATTGGCAAAACCTAATTTTTGCATTAATTTAAAAAACAATCTTCTTCCATAACTCAATTTATATGGCTCAGAAAACGTTTTCACAATTGTTTTATCAAAACTTTTATGCTCTGCAAAATAATTTCCTAAGCTTACTAATCGTTTGAAGAATTTTTTTGTCATCCTTGGTGGCATAATTTGTATGCCCTCAACTCCACCTTTTATAATAGAGCCAATGTAGTTTGCTTCAACTCTTTTAGTGAATTTTTCTAAATATCTGACCAGAGATTTCGATTGTTTACTTTCCGGAAAACCTGATTGTACAAAGTATCCAACATTTTTTGAATCAAACCAGTTATTATCACCTGCAAGATTTAGAAAGTTTAAAACAATTGCAGGCATACAATCCGTATATAATGGAAATATCATCAAAATTGTATCATACTCTAGTATTGTGTTCTCAATTTTACCTAAATCCGATTTCTTTGCTAAGGTTCTAATATCTGCTGATGTTTTTGCTGACTCTTTAAAGCCTTCATTGAACTTTTCTGCAATTATCAAAGAGTTACTTTTAACACCTCTGGGCGATCCATTAATTATTAATAATTTCATCTCTAATCTTTTTAATATCCTGGTCTTCTTTAACTAATAAAAACTTATTTTCACAATGAAAATTAATTGCAAATCGATCATAAATATCTTTGATTATCTGCAAGTCTTCATTATCTGTATCCTCTTCTTTTGAAACCAACAATCCAATATTTGGATATTTAGGATATCGCTTTTTATGATGTGACTCTTTAAAACGAAATTCAATATAAGGATGTAGTAAAACGATAAGTCTATCAGTAATTGTTTTTAATTCTACAGATGTAAAACCATATTTCAAAGGAGAGGCAAAAATTACTAAATCCGAATTAATAACATCACGAAAGATATTATCAGGTCTATCATTTAAAGCACATTTTCCGGGGTCTTTCCACCAACATGACCAACATCCAGTACAATATAAATAATTCTGAACAGCAAGATTATGGACTTTTACTTCATTTTCGTAATTGAGTTCCTCACAAAGATTTTCAATATAAGCAGAAAAACCCATCTTTGAGTTTGTGCTTTCACCATTAAGAATTACTATTTTCATTATTTATTTTTTCTCAAAAATACTATCATAAACAACTATATATAAGTGATTTGAGAGATATTAACAGTTTTCATCCGCCAACACACAAAAAAGCTAGGTGAAAATTAATTTTGTTAAAAATTTCTAAAAAAACTTGCATTTTCATTTTTGATGCATTATCTTTGACCAAACGTTCAGTCAAAAACAGTGTTTCATGTCACATAGAACTACAAAACAAAATCAAGAAATCAGAGAGATTAAAAGAAAGCAAATTCTTGATACTGCATTAAATCTATTTTCAGATTCAGGTTTTCATGCTACTTCAATTAGTAAAATAGCAAAAGAAGCCGGTATTTCTAAAGGATTAATGTACAATTATTTTGAAAGTAAAGAAGCTTTACTTTTTGCTATTGTAGATGAAATAAGCACGGAAATTATGGACATGATGAATCCTGACCATGATGATGAAATTACTACACAGGAAATGGAAGACTTTTTCACTTTAATGTTTGACTCACTTAATGAAAAAAGAGAACATTGGAAGCTTTATTATCAAATTACAATGCAAAAAGATGTTCTTGAATACTTGACAGAACAATCAAAATCTTAAAAGACATTAAAAAACAATCAACTAATTGCTAAGTACTTCATGGAAAGATTCGAAAATCCACAAGTTGAAATGCTATTATTTTCATCTTTATTCAAAGGTTTTTCAATGCAGTATGTTTTTGCTCCGGAAATGTTCAATCAACAAATGATTGATGATTTTAAAGCTAAACTTATTAGTTTAATTGTAAAAGAAAAGATGCAGAATAAATAAACTTATAAAACTACAATTATGAAAACTCTAAAACTAAGTCTTATTACGTTATTTGTATTAAGTAGCATATTTGTTTTTGCTCAGGATGCAAAACAAATTGTAAAAACTGCTTACGAAAGAAATAATGGAAAGTCGAGTTATACAGAAATGACAATGAAAATTGTCAGGCCAACTTATGAAAGAAGTATTTCAATGAAAGCCTGGTCTTTAGGAACGGAATACTCTATGGTATACATAACTGCACCTGCAAAAGAAAAGGGGCAAGTTTCAATGAAAAGAGACAAGGAAATGTGGAGTTGGCAACCAACAATAAACAGAATGATTAAGCTTCCACCTTCAATGATGATGCAATCATGGATGGGTAGTGATTTTACAAATGATGATTTAATCAATCAGTCTTCAATTGTAGATGCATATACTCATAAAATCATTGGAAGCGAAAATATAGACGGAAAAGAATGCTACAAACTAGAACTAATTCCTCTTGAAAATGCAAATGTTGTTTGGGGAAAACTTCTGTTATGGATTACAAAAGACACAAATGATATTGTCAAGTCAGAGTATTATGATGAAGATGATTATCTGACGAAAACAGAAACTGCAAAAGATTTTAAAACAATGGACGGGAAAAACATACCGACTGTTTTCACAACTATACCTGCAGATAAACCTGGTAATAAAACAATTTTGATAATGTCGGATATTAAATTCGATTACGATGTTGATGAAAGTTTATTTACACAACAGAACATGAAAAAGGTAAGGTAGAAGTGTGAAGTGAGCTAAAGTTGCGAGTGCCTAAAGTTAAAAGTTGAAAACATTAAAAAAAGAATTCCTGTCTATTTCAACTCCAAACTTTAACACATTTTAGACACTCCGAACTTGAAAAGGATAAAAATGAAACAAGGAGTAAATATTGAGCTAAAATTCTTAACCATTTAACTTTAGCTCACTTTAGGCACTCCGAAATAAAAATAAAGACCATTATGAACTACTTCAAAATAGCCTGGCGGAATATCTGGAGGAACAAAAAAAGGACATTAATAACTGCAGGATCTGTCTTTTTTGCACTTCTGATGTCGATAATAATGGTAGGATTTCAAAAAGGGGTTTTTAACAATCTTGTAAAAATATCAGTTGAAGATTTTTATGGCTATGTGCAAATTCATAAAAAAGGTTATACCGAAGACAAATCTCTCCTAAACACATTTGAATATTCTAATGACTTAGAAGAATACTTACTATCTAATGAAAATGTTAAAGACTTACATCCTAGAGTTGAAACTTTTAGTTTAAGTGCTTTTGGAGAAAAAACTAAAGGAATTCCAATTATGGCTGTTATTCCTGAGCAAGAATTTGCAAAGGAAGGGATTAAAAAAAGATTAATTGCAGGAGAATTCCCTACATCTGAAAGTGGTGGATTAGTTGTTACATAAAAATATGCTGAATATATGGGTGCAGAAGTTGGCGACTCAATAGCATTTATTGGTCAGGGTTACCATGGGGTTTCTGCTGTTGGTTTATATGAAATTAAAGGTATCATTAAATTTCCAAATCCACAACTAAACTCCGGTTTTGCATTTATGGAGTTAAAAGAGGCTCAAGAATTGTTCAATTTGGATAATCGTTTAACTAGTCTGGTTATTCGCTTAAATAATAACAAAATTTTTGCTGAAACGACTAACGAACTTAGTTCAAATCTTCCTGAAGAATATGAAATTTTAACCTGGGAACAAGATCATCCAGAAGTAGCACAATTAATTGAATCAAAAGCAAATAGTGGTTATATCATAATGATGATTCTTTACATTGTAGTGGGTTTTGGTATTTTCGGAACAGCGCTTATGATGATAGCTGAAAGAACTAAAGAGTTTGCAATAATGATTGCTGTTGGTATGCGCAAAACGAAAATTCTAATTATTGTTGCAATTGAAATGATTTATATTACATTATTAGGAATTGCAGCATCAATTGTTGTAAGCTTTCCTATAATGCTGGCTTTGCACTTAAATCCACCAACACTTTCGGGAGAAATGGCAGAACAATATGCAAACCTTGGTATGGATCCTATAATGCCTATTGCCTGGGATATATCTTATTACCTGCCACAACCTATTATGATTATAGTAATAACATTTTTTGCAATTGCCTATCCATTATATACGATTAGAAAGTTAAACCTTATGAAAGCTATGAAGAAGTAGAAAATACTTAATTAACAAAAACCAAATATCAATATACAAATCTCTATGATTTTGAAATTTGTGTTTTGAAATTTAATTTTTTTTCAAAAATTTATTTATGGAATTATTAAAACTGGCTTGGCGAAATATCTGGAGGAATAAGAAAAGAACTCTTATTACTGCTGGATCTGTGTTTTTTGCATTAACACTGTCCATTTTTATTGTAGGTATGCAACATGGAACTTATGACTATATGATTAAAACTTCAGTTGAAGATTTTTATGGCTATATACAAGTTCATCAAAAAGGTTTTACAGAAAATCGCACATTGATAAATTCAATGGAATATACAGAAGAGCTTCAAAACGATCTTTTAAACACTGAAAATGTTACCGAACTTCACACTCGACTAGAAACTTTTACATTATCTGCATATGGAGATAAAACCAAAGGTATAGTTGTTATTGGAGTTAATCCGGAGTATGAATTCAGCAAACAGGGTTTGAGAAACAGACTAATTAAAGGTGAGTTTCCGAGCACAAAAAATTGTGGTCTATTAATAACAGAAAAATATGCAGAGTACTTAGGTGCAACAATAGGAGACTCTATTGCTTTTATTGGCCAAGGTTATCAGGGTGTAAGTGCTGTGGGGCTTTATCCTGTTGTTGGGATTATAAGTCTTCCCGACCCTCAATTAAACTCTGGAATGGCATATATGGAAATTGGTCAAGCACAAGAGCTTTTTAATATGTATGGCAGAATCACAAGCCTTGTTGTAAGGTTAGATGATAATGGTGATTTTAATAGTACCGCATCAATCATTAAAGAAAATTTACCTGATCAATATGAAGCTTTTACCTGGGAAGAAGAAATGCCTGAACTTGTTCAAATGATTGAATCTGATGCCAAAAGTGGTAAAATCATGCTTTTTATTCTATACATTGTTATTGGTTTTGGAATATTTGGAACAGCTTTGATGATGATTGCCGAAAGACGAAGAGAATTCGGTGTTATGGTTTCTGTAGGGATGCAAAAAACTAAAATTTCAAGAATGGTAAGTATGGAAATGATTTTTATTTCAATTGTTGGAATTATTGCTGCAAGTATTGCCAGCTTTCCTATGATGTACTACTTTTATTTAAACCCAATTCAACTTACCGGAGACCTTGCGACAACTTATGCATCATACGGTTACGATCCGGTTATGCCAATATCATGGAATCTTAAAACATATATCTGGGAACCATTAATAGTATTGATAATAACAATCATTGCAATTATATATCCGATAATTAGTGTCAGAAAAATGAATGTAATAAAAGCTTTAAGGAAGTAGAAATTAAGAAGTATTTAAAGTACTTGGAGAACTTAAAGTTAAGAATTAAACAGATTTGAAATAAATAACCAGTAAAATTATAATTTATGTAACTTATTAAGATAGCATGGCGTAACATCTGGAGGAGTAAAACCAGAAGTTTAGTAGTTATTGCTGCTGTTTGTATTGGTATGACAGGAGGAATTTTTGCTTCAGCAATTATGTTTGGAATGATGGATTCACGAGTTGAAACAGCCATTGCGACTGAAGTTGCACATATTCAATTGCACAATCCTGATTTTGTCTTAAACCAAGATCAGGAATTTATTATCGAAAATGCTGATGAACTTGAAACACAAATTAGCAAGATAGATGGAGTTAATGTTTGCTCTCGCCTAAAGATAAATGCAATGGCAAGTTCTGCAGAAACCGGAACGGGAATAATCATTAATGGAATTGAACCTGACAAGGAAATTAAAGTTTCGGATTTAAATACCAAGCTTACCAAAGGTGATTATTTTGCCGAAGATAAATCAAATCAGATTTTTGTCGGTGAAAAATTTGCAGAGAAGTTAAATCTTGACATTAGATCAAAAGTAGTTCTGACCTTCCAGGATAATACCGGAACAATTACAGGCGGAACCTTTAGAGTATGCGGAATTTACAAAACAAGCAATAATATGTACGATTAAATGCAGGTTTTTGTGCGTAAATCAGACTTAGCTGAAATTACTCTTGATGATATGTCATCTGCACACGAAATAGCTGTCTTAATTGATGATAATGAACGCCTTATGGAAGTAACGGACGAGATAAAAGAAATCGCCGGTGACAAAATCTTAGTTCAAAACTGGAAAGAGCTAAGCCCTGATTTAGCAATGATTACAGATATGATGGGACAGTTTGGAACAATTCTGGTTTTTATCATCCTTATGGCTCTTGCATTTGGTATAATCAACACAATGTTAATGGCAATTCTTGAGCGTAAAAAAGAACTTGGTATGCTTATGGCTGTTGGTATGAACCGTCGAAAAATTAGGCGTATGATCACCTGGGAAACGATTTTCCTAACAGTTACAGGAACAATTGTAGGTATGGGGTTTTCATACGTTTTGATTAGTTTCTTTGCAGAAAGAGGAATAAACCTAAATATGTACGCCGAAGCTTTCGAAGAATTAGGTTATAGCTCAATGTTATATCCCGTATTAAATACCGAATTCTTTATTCAGGTTACAATTTTAACTGTGATAACTGCTCTATTTGCAGCAATATTCCCAATTAGAAGGGCAATTAAAATGAATCCTGCAGAGGTGTTGAGGACGGAGTAAAAAGTACTTAGAGTACTTAAAGTATTTAAAGTTTAGAGTACTTAAAGTTAAATAATATGAATAATAAAAAATTTGCAATACAACTTGAAAAAAGGACAAAGGATTTTGCTTTGAATATAATAAAACTTACTACAAAGTTGCCAGACACTCCTGAGGCAAAAGTAATCAGGTATAAATTAGCAAAATCAGGAACAAGTGTCGGAGCTAACTATAGAGAAGCAAACAATTCAAGAAGTAAGGCAGACTTTAAAAATAAAATATCTATTAGTGCCGGTGAGGCTTCCGAAACAGGATATTGGTTAGAGTTAATAGAGCAAACATCTTGGATGAATTCTGATGAGGTTGCAAGTTTGATAATTGAAGCAAATGAACTATTAGCTATTTTCACGTCAATTAAAACAAAAATAAATATGTAAAACTATAAGTACTTCAAGTACTCTAAATACTTTAAGTACTTAATAAATAATTAAAGAAATGAACATTATCGAAATCAAAAATTTACACAAAACGTACACAGAATCTGAGATTCCTGTACATGCAGTCAATGGTATTGATCTAAGTTTTGAACAAGGAGAATTTACTGCAATTGTTGGTCCTTCAGGATCGGGTAAAACTACATTTCTCAATATGCTTGGCGGACTTGACAAACCAACAAGTGGAGAAGTTTATATTGATGGTGTGAATGTAGGCGGACTAAGCTCAAAACAAGTTATTGACTTTATGTTAAAAAATATCGGATTTGTTTTTCAGGCATATAACCTGATTCCGGTTTTAACTGCTAAAGAAAATGTTGAGTTTATAATGCAATTACAAAAGCGTAATAAAAAAGAGCGTGAAGAAAGAGCCATCGAAATGTTAAAAGCTGTCGGCCTCGGAGAAAGAATTAACAGCCGTCCTTCAAAACTCTCAGGTGGACAACAACAAAGAGTAGCAGTTGCAAGAGCATTAGCATCAAAGCCTAAGTTTATTCTTGCTGATGAACCAACGGCAAACTTGGATTCTGCTTCAACAACAAATCTTCTGGATATTATGCAAGAGCTTAATCAAAAAGAAAATATTACATTCATTTTCTCTACTCACGATCAAAGAGTTGTTGATAAAGCCCGTAGGATTATTACCATTGATGATGGTAAGATAAAAAGTGATGTGAAAGTGTAAAATGTTAGGTGACTGGTCCTTCGACTCCGCTCAGGAACCGAAGGTCCGAAGACCGAAGTTATAATATCATTTATTTAGAATATGAATAAAAACCTTCTCATATCTTTAATTAGTTTGCTGATTTCAGTATCGAGTTTTGCTCAATCTGACAAAAATTCGATCGAATTGGATGGATATATTAAATACATGCAGACAAATTCGTTTACTGATGTAAATAATTATTGGATGAGTGACAATCTGGTTCACAACAGGCTTGATTTTTCATTTTATTTAAAAAAAGGAATTAACTTAAAACTTAGTGCACGAAATAGATTTTTCTATTGACAACAAATAAGCTCATTGACAGCAGCAAATATAGGCGATATGTATTTCGATATGATGGATGCTGATGCAGGGTTTTTTGACCTGTCATTGAATTATCTTGAAAAAAAATCATTCTTCTTCAATACTTCAATTGACCGTGTATACATAGATGTCCAAAAAGGTAAATGGAACATTACAGCCGGACGTCATCGCATTAACTGGGGTCAGACGTTTGTATGGAACGCAAACGACCTCTTTAATACATACTCTTATTTTGATTTCGATTATGAAGAAAAACCTGGTAGCGATGCTTTGCGTGTTCAATACAACCTTAATTACGCGTCTCGAATTGACTTAGCAGCTTCGATAAATAATGATACAAGTATTACAGCAGCAGCACTTTATTCTTTTAACAAGTTCAATTTCGACTTTCAGGTTTTATCAGGACTTTATAGGTCTGATGACATTGTTCTTGGTGCTGGTTTTGCCGGAAATCTTTTTATGGGTGGTTTTAGAGGCGAAGCAAGCTATTTTCATCCGGTTTATAAACTAACTGATACTACTGGTGTAATAACTGCTTCTATTGGCTATGATTACGTGTTTAAAAACGCAGTAATGGTGCAAGTCGAAGCACTTTTTAATACTTCTGCACCAAAAAATGGTGGATTTAGCTTAACAGAACTATATACCCTTGATTTAAGCGCAAAAAATATGTGGATATCACGTTTCGGAGCTTTTGCTTCTGTTTCATACCCCATATCTCCTATCATTAATGTCGCTCTTGCCGGTATGTATAGTCCACAAAACAATTTCGTTTTTGCCGGACCATCTGTTTCATTCTGGATGGCTGATAACTTTATGCTCGATTTAAATGTACAATTCTTTGATAGTGATATCCCTGTCGATGCAGGAGGAAAAGGAACTTATGCTTTCTTGAGGGGAAGGTGGAGTTTTTGAGCATGATAGGTGTTGGGTGACCTGTTACTGATGCTTCATCAAGCACAGTAACCGAGGTCAAATTAGTTTCTTATGGTTATTATTCTACTTAAACAACAAAAATATTTGCGATTTTGTCTAAAATATTATACCTTTAATCGTTAATATTCAGCAAAAGCTAACATACAAACAACCGAAAACAATGAAAAGAGCAATAATTATTCTCATCCTCTTTATAGGATTTACTTCTTTTTTATTTTCCCAAGAAACCTGCAGCAATGCAATCGAAATTACATTTGAGGAATATTCTACATGTGGACAAATAGCAATTATCAATACAGATTTAACTGATGCTGTGCCATCAACGGACTTACCAATGCCGGAATGCGGAAATTTTGATGCAAGCACAAATGATCTTTGGTATTATATAACCGTTCCCGACGGAGTAACAGAACTGGCATTTCATATAATGAATGCACCAACTCCCATGCCAACTGACGAATATCATCATCAGCCAGGTTTAGCTATTTATTCCGGAGAATGTGGAAGCCTATAATTATTAGACTGTTTTTTTGAAGAAGGAGATATTATAAATAATGGTGAAATTAGATTCGAAACAATTACAGGACTTACCTCTGGAGAAGTACTCTTTCTAAGAGTTTGGGATATGAATAATTTTGCTGTTCCATTTTTTATAGCGGCTTCTGTTCGGATAGAAATACCAGAACATAGTTGTGAAACTCCTGCATTATTAAATGGTGGTGGATGTAACATTTTAGCACCAAAAGGAACAATTCAAGCTCCTAATGATTGTGGCTGGAACACTTGCAATAATACAGTATATTATTATATAACAATAACAGAAGATGATTTTCAGCCTGTACATTTTCAAGCATCCTATGTTTTATGTATGGATAATAATGGAGAATTTCCTTATCCTCAAAATACTGAATTACAATTGGCTATTTATTCCTGGAATGGGACAGATTGTACTGGTATAGGCGGAAGTCCTTATTCTTCACCTCCCAATAATAGTACATATCAAACTTGTGTTAATGGAACGGGGACAATTCTTTTTTATGAGTATCTTGAACCTGGTGATTATATAATTACCATTGATGGATACCAAGATATTTCTGGCACTTCACTTTGTACTTTTAACCTAGACTACAACGTCATTACAGCATTAAATTGTCCTAACGACACAATTCTTTGTTCAAATTCAGAACCATTTACCTTGGATCCACCTCCACCTTTTGCTACTTCTGTTCTTGCCCCAGGATATTCAGATGGCGTTATTGATCCTATCGGACTTGATTATGGAGAATATACTATTACCTATTTGTATGGCTTAATTTCTTGTAGTTTTGAAATGAATATAATCAATCCAGATGAAATAATTAATAATTCGGCTATTTGCTTAGTAACTGTAAATGAAGACAACAAAAATGAAATACTCTGGGAAAAACAAATCACAGAATCTATAAACTATTATAACATATATAAGGAAAATGAAATTACAACTGAATATGAAGTTATCGCATCTATTAGTTATGATTCAATAAGTTCATTTGTTGATATTAACTCCAACCCTCAAATTGAATCCAATAGATATAAAATCAGCCATATAGGGTTTTGCTTTCCTGAGACGGAACTCAGCAATTTCCATCAAACCGTATTGCTTGAAATGACAGAACAAACCGACTCGTGGTATTTATCATGGACACCATACGTTGGAATTGATGACTTTTCTGTTAATGTATTAAGAGGAACTGCTCCGGACAATCTTGAGATAATAGCAAGTTTTGATAATACTGTAACAGAATATACAGATAATGATCCACCCGACGGTTATGTTTATTATCAAATTGAAGTGGTATTATCTACGCCATGTGATATTAGTAAATCAACATCTTATCTTTACTCAAATATTGCAACAAACGACCCCGATTTTTACATCAGTGTTGGAATAAGTGAGAATAATATTACCAATAATATTTACCCCAACCCAACCACATCCTCTTTTACAATAAAATCAGAAAACTTCCCTGCAAATGTCCAAATCATTGACCTTAACGGAAAACTAATAAAAACTATTGATGATTATTCCGGTGAAAATATTGATGTAACTGATTTACAAAAAGGAGTTTATTTTGTGAAACTTACTAATGGTGACATAATTTCTGTTGGAAAACTGATTGTTGAATAGGAAAAACATCACATTAAATCTCCTATTTTTTTATAACTTTGGTTTAAAATAGTGGCTATATGAAAACCCATTCAAAAAATAAAACCAAAACCGGACTTCCACCGGGGAGTTTAGTTTTTACAGGTATTACAAGAGAACATCAAGTTCAGTCTGAACTAATTAAATACTCTACAGATTCCTATATTGAAGAGAATTATGATAGTATTGATCTTTTAAATATTTCAGACACACTAAATGAAATACATTGGATAAATATAAATGGTGTTCATAATACTGAAATTATTAGGGAGATAGGTGAAAAATTTAATATTCATAAGCTTGTTTTAGAAGATGTTTTAAACACTCATCAAAGACCAAAAGTTGATTTTTATAACGAGCATATTTTTGTCGTATTAAAAATGCTGGTTTACGATAAAAACAAGAAAAGTATTGATGGGGAACAAGTCAGTATTATTGTAGGAAAAAACTATCTAATTTCATTTCAGTAAAAGGATGGCGATGTTTTTGAACCTCTGCGAAAAAGAATTAAAACTTCCAGTGGCAAAATAAGAACCCTTGGTACCGATTATCTTTTGTTTGCAATAATGGACATTATCGTCGACAATTACTTTATTCTTCTTGAAAATCTTGGAGAGGAAGTTGAAAAATATGAAACAGAACTTATTGATAACGCTAATAAAGACATTCTAAATAGAATCTATTACTTAAAACGCGAAAATCTGCTTTTGCGAAATGCGGTATGGCCTGTTCGGGAGCTTGTGTCTCAATTTGAGAAAACAGACTCACTTCTTATTAAAAAGAAAAACATAATTTACTATCGCGATTTATATGATCATACTATTCAAGTTATTGATAATGTTGAAATATATCGTGACCTTCTTTCTGGACTAATAGAACTGTATTACACCAATACAGGAAACAAAACAAATGAAGTAATGAAGGTGCTGACAATAATTTCAACCATATTTATTCCACTTACTTTTATTGCAGGAATTTACGGAATGAATTTTAAATATATGCCCTAACTTGAATGGCATTGGGCCTACTTTGGTGTTTGGGGACTAATGATAATCCTCTTTATTGGAATGATGTGGTTCTTCAAAAGAAAGAAATGGTTGTAAATAAAGCCTATCTATTGTCAGGCTGATTCGAATTTGGTTTCGGTTTATCCTTACCTTCAACAACCCTAAACAAAGCCTCTTCAAATCCTTCTGTAGGTGATGGTGCCGGAGACATTAGCAGATTACCGCCCTGACTAATAAAATAGTAAGTTGGATAGGTTGATACTTTATAGGTTGAAATAACTTTTGAATTTATATCTGTAAACAAATAATCCCACTCATATCCATGTTTAATCATAAATTCTTTCGCAGCTTCCCGATCCTTATCTGTCAAAATTGTGACAAAAATACAGTAACCTTTATAACGGTCATAAATATTTTTTACAAGATCAAATTCTGCCTGTGATGTATACGTTGTTGTATTTGCGAAATGTAAATAAACATACTTTCCACGATAATCATTTAATGAGTGTAGTTTTCCTGCTGTATCAGGCAACTCAAAAGGTGGAGCAACGGTTCCCTTAGCCATACTTAAAGTATTATCAGCTACATTTTGAGCAATCAACTTATGCATTGGGTTTTCAGTAGACAAATGCAATGAATCCAATGTCAAAAGTAAAGGTAACCATGATATATTTTTGTTTGAAAAACTGTCATTTAAGCCCTTAAGCATTACCATCTCACGAAGATTTTTATTGCTTAACTCATACTGAGATGCAAAGAGCTTATGCAATCGCGTAATACTATGACCGTAATTTATAATTGCATATAAATAACGCCCATTGGGGGAAACTAAATATTTATCAAAATAATCTTCATAGATATTATTAAAAAGGTCCATATATGCCGGATTATCATATAAAACGGTATCCTTTGTGAAATATGCTAAAACAATGGTGCTTTCATATTGTTTCTGAGTAGCTAAGTTTTTTAATGCAGCAATTCTATATCTTTTATAATCTTGAAAATACTCATTATCTGCATACGCATATCTATTATTGATATCATTTATAAAAGTATCAATATCTGTCTCCAGACCTGCAGCATACACATCCAAATACTTTAAATCATGATATCTAAAATAATAATAATCAAAATCTAATATAAGGTAGTTCAAATCAGTTTTCTCGAGATTTTTAATTCCTATATGTATCCTTTCAGGCTCAAAAAAAGGATTAAAAATATCCTTATCCTCCATTTTAGCATAAGGTGGGAGTATCAATTCATAGTCTTTATCAGGTTCTGCATAAAAATACGCATGATAAATACCAAACTCGCCAAATACATATGTTGTTTCTTCAAAATCAACCTCTGTTTCAAAATTTCCGGCAGAATCTATTTTCAATCTAAACACCTCTTCTTTCATAAAAGTGATTCTGTCCTGATAACGATAAAATATTAACTCACTACCTGCATAATCACCGGCATTACAATAGATTAAAGAAGCTCTAGCTCCAAAAGATAGAGTTAAAATAAATAATATGAAGAATAAAATACTTTTCAAAATCAATTATTTAGCTGCAAATTTATTCCTTTTAAGCAAATTTTATACTATAACTGTATTTTTTAGACAAATATTATTCCTAAGAATCTTTTGTTTTATAAAATTTAGTCTATTTTAGCTGCATGTTATTTAACGAATTAAGCTTGTTTGGTATTGTAATCAAAGAACCAGGAACAATAATCAGCGATTTGATTATGGGTACTTTTTGCATTGTATTATTTGCTAAACTCTTGATTCGCAAAGAGTTTCACAATCAAAAGTATTTTTCTCAATTCTTTTTGTTTTTAGGATTTTCATCGATTGTAGCTGCTTTTGCACATGGCTTATTCCATTATTTCGGAATTTATTTACATAAGGTTAGTTGGATATTATCAGGATTCGCATTGTATTTTCTTCAATTAGGATCAAGCAGCATGTTTAATAATCCAAAATTTAAATCAAAATTTATAATTTACATTAAATTTCAGTTGCTTACTTATTTAGTTCTACTGATGTTTACCGAAGGTTTTTTGATTGTTAAAATTAATTATGCTCTTACTCTTATTGGAGTGCTGGCTCCTATCTTTACGGTAGATATGATAAAAAATAATTTCAAACATAATTTATATATCCTTATTGGTATTTTTCTGGCAATCATTCCAAGCATATTTCACAGAACTCCGCTCAATTTCCTTTATATTTTCAACATGAACGACCTGAGTCACTTCTTTTTAATACTATGTATTTTCTTTCTCTTTCTTGGTGTCAAAGAAAGGTTCTATGAGCTTCCAAACCTAAAAGACAAGCTTCCCGGATTTAAAAAACAATAGAATAACTAAGGCTTATAAACAACACCTTTACTGCTCTTTCCATCAATCTCTATTACTAATTCCTTATCAAATTGTACATGGCGAATAAACTCATCTTCGTAAACACAATCCATTTTATCAAGAAAACAAACATCATAATAACCATCTTTAATAAACGGGTTAACTGTAAAATACCCAACTCTAAAAGATGTCAGATTATGAAAGAAATGGGTTCCCTGACTTGGATCGATACGATAGTTTTCCAATCCGGATTCAACAATTATTCTAACTCCTGAAATATTAGACCATTTAACCGGAATTCCTAATGCAGGATCAGACGAACCCCACCTTCCGGGACCAATAAGAACATAGTTTTTATCATTTTCAATAAACTCCTTATTAAGATTATCAATTTTTTCAACAATTTTATGATTATTGAGAGAATTAAAATTGCCAGTTTTCACATAAATAATATCACAAATATCATTGTAGATCCCATTACCCAAAACCGACTCCGAATACAAAATAGATTCTTTCACGTCAATTTCATCTATATCAATACTAACATCCTGATCAGTTTCAATAATCGGACGTATTTGTAACAGACTAAATATTATATCTTCTGAACTACCTTTAGGTGGAAAATTAACTGCAAATTCAACTTCAATATGATTATTCATCTCTTGCTTTCCTATCTCCATAAAATCCATTAAAATCTTGCTCAAAGGAAAATAGTTGTTTCTAAGTATATTAGCAAATGTAACTAGCTTTTTGCCATCATACATAACACTGTCTTTAATCATATTATTTTGAAAATCATATGTTGACCCAATATGCCTAAGTGCATTATCGTCGTGCGCATGATTAACTCTAAGCTGAATAATATTTACATCCTCACTAATTGAGGGAACAAATTTGGTGGGGTCAAGATCCAATGCATAAAAGAATTTTTGAGTGTCTCTAAGTGTTAATTCAGGTGTAGATAATTGCAAGGCTTTTGCAGGATATCTTGGTGAAAACCTCATGCTTTTGCAACCATCCACAATATGTTTTCCAAGTCCCAAAGCAACATTTACAATACCATCATCTGCTTTTTCGGGCTCTATCGGGTAAAAGTTAATCGAGCGCGCTACACCCGAAAATGTAGGATAAAACCTGTTTTTATATGTTGTACCACATACGTCTTGTAAAACAACTCCCATTTTTTCCTCATCTATAACATTTGAGGTTGCTGTCATATATGCTTTGGAATCACGGTAAAAAACAGAAGCATAAACACTTTTTATTGCTTCGGTAAGCATTTTAATTGTCAAATGTTTATCGCTGACAATATTGGGAATCATATATGTAGAATAAACTCCTGCAAATGGCTGATAGTGTGAGTCTTCAAGTCGACTAGAGGAGCGTATTGCTATTGGATTATTGGTGTATGAGATAAATGAATATAAACTTGTAAAAATCCTGTTTGGTAATCTTGCCTCGACAAATTTACTCAAAATCTCCTCATCACTTCTATTTGAAATGCCAATCTCATAAAGGTTATTTGTTTCCATAAACTCATCAAAAACATCTGTGCAAAGTATTGCTGTACGAGGAATAGTAATAGTTACACCCTTATATTTATTGCGAAGTTTATGTTTCTTTATTAATAAATCTGTAAAAGCCAAACCACGTGCTTTACCGCCAATATATCCATCTCCAATTCTGGAAAATATAGAGTAGGAGTCAAAAGTATTCTGCTCAAACTTGGTAATCACCCCCCTACCACTATTAAGACGGTAATTTGATATTGCCATATAAATAAACTCCCTTATGTCTTCAATGCTATCAAAATGTTCAACAGTAAGATGCTTAAACTTTCTGGCAAGTAAAAATAGCGATCTAGAATTCAACCATTTAGTTATATGGTTCTTTGACACATGATACTCAATACATTCAGGAGACACCTTTAATATCAATTCCTGAAAAGACTTTAAACTGGTAGCAGTACAAGTTACTTTTGCTTGTTTCGTACAGTAAAAATGAAAACTTCCCAAATGCAGGTTTTTTATAATAAAGTTTCTTAGTTCAAATGAGAAGTTCTTTGTGTATTTTCCTAAAAAATCTACTCCTATATTTTTTGCCAAAGCCTTGTTATGGCTTTCTTACGAAAGAAGCAATAAAGGAACATTTTGATCTATTTTCTTAATAGTTTTACAAAGTTTTAAGCCTGCTTCTTTATCTACACTATTTTTAATTTTATACCTAACATCTGAAAAAACACCCAATACATTTTTTCTATATGTCTTGAACAAATCCAATGCTTCGTCATAATTAGTAGCAAGCATAATTTTCGGGCGTCCTCTCATACGAAGGTTTTGTTGATGTTCGTTTGCACCCTCAATTGAAGCTCTTTGAGACTGGATAAAGAAAATCTTATAAAGAATTGGTAAAATACTTGAATAATAACGAATACTATCTTCAACAAGAATAACAGACTGAACTCCCATCTCAAGAACATCATGTTTGGCATTCATTTTATCTTCAATAAGTTTAATAATTGCCAACATAATATCTGGATTACCTAACCAGCAAAACACATAATCAATAGCACTTAAATCTTCTTTTTCAATTTTTTGAGTAATCTCTCTTGAAAATGGTGTCAAAATAACAATTGGGACCTTTTTATATCTGTTTTTTATCTTTTTTGACAAATCAAATGCATTCTCATTACTAATATTAAGCATCGTAATGACAAGGTCTATGTCTTTATTTTTTAGCTTTTCAAATGCTTTTTCAGGAGAATCAACACGAATAAACATTGGAGGATAACGAAGCCCCAGAGTCATATATTCATTGAAGATTTGCTCATCAATACGTCCGTCCTCTTCAAGCATGAAATTATCATAATTATTACATATTAATAAAACCTTAAGTATCCTTTTTTTCATTAACTGATCAAACTCAGTATCCTGAAAATCCAGTTCTGAAAATTCCACACTATCTGCTTCATTTAAATTTATTTAATTCAAGTTATAATATTTCCCGTCTTGCATTATTTGTATTTTTAAGGTCAAAAATAATAATTGATAATTTATTTGAATCTATTGCCGCATTAAAACTTACTGTTTTTCCAAATATTTGTTTCCACTCACCGGTAATTCTCGAAGATTCGTGTATATGGCCATGCATAGTTATAAAAGGTTGTTTTTGTTCAATAAACTCTTTAATTGCAATGCTACCAACATGCACATCTAGAGGAACATGATCAAAATACATATTATCAAGAGCAGCTCTATCTAAATTTGTTTGATATGGCGGAGAATGAAATAAAAATAATGACTTTTCAGGTTTAAATCCTTCAGTAAGTTTTTCAATATCCTTTTTAATAGTGCTATATTCAATATCCCTGCCGGGGTCAACTGTTCTTTTACCCTCTGTTGGATGAATACATCCGGGGTCAACATATCTGGAAACATCATAAACCTCCCAATCCTTATTTAAAAACGGTGTCGGTGGAACAAATGCATATCCAAATATATTCCAATCTTTAAACTTTACTTTTTGATTATTAATATAGCTCCAATATTCTGTGTATTTCTTATCAAAAAACCTATCTTCCTCAAGTTTTGGGTCATCATTGCCTAAAATAATAAACATCTTAGGATAATCTTCCTTTAATTCAACTTTTAGATTTTTAAAATATGTAAGAAATATATCATCAAAAAAGCTTTGCTCAGACTTAATCATGTCTTTAAAAGAAGGATATAAATCTCCTCCAAAAAAAACTACTTCTGGCTTATCCGCTTTTATTCTTTCACATAGTTTTCTATATCTGGATTCTTTACCATGCAGATCGCTTACAAAAAATGCTTTCATTTCAAAGTATTGTTTTAATTAGTTTAGCTCTGTTATGTAAAGCATTTATCATAACTGCATAACTGGTTTTTTTCTCAATATCTATATCTGTAATAAAGTGCAAATCGAACAGATTGTCCAATCCAGAAATTTCTTCAGTATATTTATCACTCTTTAATACTGACTCACTCCAGGCCTCGAACCACAACTTAATCAATTTCATTGATTCTTTGCTGCCATTATAATACAAAATCAGATCAATGTCACTCGAAATACCTGAAGTATGCTCTTTAACGCTACCAATTACATAAATACTATATAATCCAAGGTCTGGAAAGTTTGCAGACATAACCGCATTACTTAATATCTTCTGTCTGGTTTCAACATACCTTGATACAGACGTTTCTTTAATTGCATTTTCAATCTTATCAATTAACAAATAATCCGAAACTCTCTTGCTAACTTAATCGAGAAGATGTTGTTCTTCTTCAAGAAATGGATTGTTCTGTTCTAACTTATCAGAGTAAAATACACATATTTTTCCCAGAACTTTATTTTTATTTTTCAATTCCGAAATCAAAAAATTTCTACCTTCTCTATAATATGTAGAACGAATAATGATATCTTCTAACTCAATAAAAACAGATATATAACATGGATACTGAAACCCATCGGCAATAATCCCTGTTGTTGCCATTAAAAAGGTCTGTACATCAAGGTCTTCCTCAACTAATTTATCAATACGATAAATACAATTAAGTTCTTTTTTTCTTTCTGTCAGTTGTTCCTTTTCGTTCATACTAATCATTTACTGTAATTACTGAAATTCGCTTTTTTCCATCCATTACAATTGTCAGTGGTTTTTTAAATCTGACATGTTTAGCAAATTTTTTCTTTTGTATAAGTTCTTGCCCGTGAATTAAGTCCCATTTAATAAAATCATTAGAAGCGCTATGTTGAACGGTAAAATACCCGACATTCATACTGGTAACATTATGAAAAAAGTGTGATCCTAAAGAAGCATCTAAAGGAAAATTCTTTAAGCTCATTTCAACTATAACTTTAGCATTACATATTTGCGGCCACACAACCGGAATTCCAATAAATTGGTCTCTGGTACCCCACCTTCCCGGACCCATTAATACATATTTACGTTTTTCCTTCATTAATTGAGAGTTCAATTCTTCTACTTCCTTTGCGATTTCCAAAGTTTTAGTATTATCAAAACTATCTGGGTCGATATAAATCAGGTCTGTTATTTCATCTATAGAACCATTCCCCATACTTTTTTCTGAAAACAATAATACATCGTTGTAATCAAGACTGTCAAGATCAATATTAAAATCATCATCATTACCAACTAATGGTTTAATCTGAAGCAAGTAAAACGATGCACTTGAGTCCTTATCTTTATTAAGGTCAATAGCATATTCAATTTCTACCGGAGAGCCCATTGCTTCCCTGATAATATCTAACAACTGGGTGATTGTTTCAGAGAGAGGAATATAATCATACCTTAAAATATTAGCAAAATTTATTACAAGAGGGCCATAAGTATCTATTCCAGGAACAATTCTTTCATTATCAAAATCATATACTGATGCAGAGTGTTTTATTGTTCCGTGATTTTTTGCATCTGTAATCTCAAGTTTTACCAATCCAGCATCTTCACCTTCTATTAAATTCGGCTCTTTGTTTTCCAGGTTAACCGCATAAAAATCTACCTGTGATGTTTTATAAATATCCTTCTGGGAATTTATTTCTATTTGAGGATATTTTGGTGAAAATCTAAAAGTCTTCTCACCTTCAACAACATAAGTTCCTAAACCAACTGCCAAGACTGCAAAGCCCTCATCCGGTTTCATATGTGCAACAGGGTAATAATTGTGAGATTGTGCTGTACCACTTATATGTGGATAAAAAGAGTTTTCATATTGATTACCAACAACTTCCTGAATTACGATGGCCATTTTTTCCTCTTCAATCTTATAGTTAACAGCTTCAAAATAAGTTCTTGCACTATCAGAATATATTGATGCATAAACTAACTTTATTGCTGTCATAGCTTGTTCAAGTCTAACGTTTATATCAGGATGATTATTCGGTAAAATATATGTGGCAAAAATTCCTGAAAATGGCTGCATTAAAGAATCTTCGAACAAACTGGAACTTCGAATTGCAATAGGTTTTGTAATATTATTCAAAAGAACCTTCATACGCTTTTTCAAGCCAGTTGAAAGTTGAGATTTTATAAATATTTTCTTTAACTCTTCATAATCTGATTCCTCAAAAATAACATCCTGAAGCTTATTGCGCTCAATAAAATAATCAAATTCATCACTACCAATAATTGATGTTTTTGGAGTAGTGATATTTATATCAGGAAATTGCTTTGACAATTCAAAATAGTGTATCAAAGTATTTATAAAAGCAATGCCTCTACCTTTACCGCCAAGAGCTCCAGCTGACAGACTAACAATATTCTTTTCATCATTTATTGCTTGTTCTTCAAATTGAACAACCTTACCTTTGTTCTGCTCGTTTCGATGTTTATTTATCGTTTGAATAAGAAATTTTCGCAGATCTTCAACGTTTTTAAAATCACTTGTCTTTACTGATGAAATATTCTTTGCAATTTGAATTTCACCTCTAGCCATTAACCATAAAGAAAAGTGATTTCTTTGACCATGGTATAATAATGACTCTTCCGGAATTACTTCTAAGTTTTTTTCAAACTCTTTTAGTGACTTTGCAATTACGATTTGTCGTCCGCTTCTATCACGATAAACAAAATTTCCAAAACCAAGAAAATGTCTGATAAAACTTTTAATATCATGTGAAAGTGTTTCTGAATTTTTATTGATAAAACTCGCATTTAATGCATAAGCTTTCTTTGCATTTTCAGCTTCTGATGATTGTAAAACTACAGGCAAATCCGGGTAATCACTTTTTATATAGGAAATGAGCTCGAGACCTGCATCATCGCAACAATTTCCCGCTTTTGGATATGAAACATCTGAAATAACACAAAGAAGATAATCTTTTAACTTTTCATAAATAACTATCGCTTCTTCAAATGTTTGTGCAAGAAGTATTTTTGGACGAGCACGTAACTTCAAAATTTTATAAAGTTCATCAACATTTGTTTCTTCAATTAAATCCTTAGTTTGTTTAAGAATAACCTGATATAGTAATGGAAGATAACGGGAATAATACTTTGCAGAGTCTTCAACTAATAGAATTACTCTAACCATACCAATTGATGTGTCATTTTCAGCATTAACCTGATCTTCCAAATGTTTCATCATAGTAAAGAAAACTTTAGAGTCACCATTCCAAACAAATTGTTTGTCAACATTTCTTAATAGATCCGGATTGCTCTTAAAATTTGCTATATCCTGATTATTATTTAACAAAAGATAAACAGGTATATACGAAAACATTGATTTTATTTGACGACTTAATTCTATTGGTGTTTTCTTATCGATACCCATCATTAATATAACCAAATCATAATGCTTATTTTTTAAGTGCTCAATTGCTTCCTTGTCATTAGAAACCCCAGTAATACGTGGTGTAGAAGTTAGGTTTAAGTGATGATATTCTCCTAAAATATATTCTGTAAAACGTCCTTCTTTCTCGATAATATAGGCATCATATAAATTTGCAACAATAAGTATTTCCTTTACTTTAAAAGGCATTAGGTCATGATAAATATCCCTGTCTGAATTATGTTGAGAAATAAATTTTGCCATTAGCTGATGGTCAGCTTTTATATTCTCGAGAAAATTAATATCTGACTGCGGTTTCTTTATTTTATCTTTAAATACGGTTTGGGCAATATGACTATTTAAATAACCCGAAATAATATTCGACAAATTATTAATAAGATCTCTCTCCTCTTTCAAAAATGGTCCCTCATCTGACTTGGGAAACTTCTTATTATAATATACAGATATCTTGCCTTCTTCTCCATCAATACTAACAAAGGTTTTACTTATTTCCCATTCTGATTCAACAAAATTGGTTGATAGAAATTTCTGTTCTTTATATTCAATTTTCGCAAAAGTATTTTCTGGATATTGCCAAGCGTTTGGTAATATAAGAGCAATATGTTTTAGTGTTTCTTCAATGGATTTATTCTCTTTTATTATTGCTGTCGTCTTATTTATACACATCAATTCTTTAAGGCGTTCTTTATTTTCAGCCAGTATTTTCTTTAATGTCTTTTTAGGATCCATTTTGTATTATTTTGAAAAAAATAAATTTAATAAAAAACTTGATAAGTACAGTCAGATAATATTCTAAATGCTATCAAACATAAGAATAAACAACTTACTAAATGAAAAGTTAGGAGAATCTAAAAATTTAGTGGTTAATACGTCCGGGCTCAAGTCTATACTCTATAAAATAAGAAGCCTGATTGCTGTATGGGTACGTCATCATCTTATTTGAAGAGCTATCATTACAAAATTTAATGTAGTCTGAACTAACAAATTGATTCTCAGGCAAGTTTGTAAACTTAGTAACCCAAAATTCATTTTCAATTTGTTTTAGTTCTTCCATTGATTCTGAAAAACTATAAGTTAACCTATTGCGAAAAATATAAGGGCTACTTTCTTTTGTAAACTCAGAACTGGTAATCTCTTTTTGCTTTGGAAACCTTTGAAGATTACAATCTCTGTAAATTTCTGACTGTAAATTAAAGCCGTATACAATTTGAGAACTATTTGGTGGTACACAAACAATCCTTTCTTCATTAAAAATAACCACATCGATTGATTCGTCTGTTATTCGCTTTGGAGTAATACCAGGAAATCTTATTTTTCGTTGTTCCATTAACTCTTCATCTGTTGAAGATGAAAAAAATGAAACCTTTGGTGTAGAATAAACTCTGTTTTGAAAATATGTTAATGCATAATCATTGATAATCAAATGTGATCTTTTTAAATCTAAAAAAATATCCTTATCTGTCTTATTTGTAATAACAAATGTTCAATTTCCTTTATTGGACCACAAATTATATGAAACAATTATATCATTATTTTCAAAAGTTTGTGAATCTCTTGTTTTAACAAGATCATTTGAATCCGTTTCTACCAGTTGGTAATATTTTTGTGGAGTACAGGATGCGAAAAATAATAATACTAATAAATATTTAACGAGCTTTTTCATAAGGTACCGGTGCAGTTTTGTTTTATCAAAAATAACAAATTTTATGACATAAACAACAATGTGAACATGAAATAATACTCTTACGCTAAAATGATTTAAAAACTCGAGCTAATGAAAATCCGGGTGCATTAATGTCTAAATCGAGAAAATAACCAAAAGGTGTTTGATTAACTGTATAATTTGTATTTACCAATCGTTCTTCTACTTTATCAAATAATGATTTAGTAAAATCCGGCTCGGCTTTACTTTCAGACAAATGTGCAAATGAATGTAATATAATGTGTTTTGTAGAGTTTTTTCATGCAATCCATTTCAGATTTTTCAAGAGTTTTTTAATAACTTCTGTCTCTCTTTCCTCATCTTCTTTTTCCACTTGTATAAATGCGGTCTGAATATTTTTAAACTCCACTTTGTCTTTAAAATCAGGCATCGACTCCAACGTTTTTACTGTTGGTTTATAAGCAAATTTTGTTGTGTAAATCATTAATAATTTCATGTAATATATTATTTGTTTTTTCTGTTCATTTTCTGAATTAAATAATCAACAGAAATTTTTCCACTTCCAGTAAATAGTAATGTCAAATATATCAATAAATACAATATTGCCATTTCTTTTGAAGAAAAAGGATCATTAGCATGAAATACAAATGCTGCAACAAACATTGCAATTATCAGAGGAATTGTTGAGATTCTTGTGCCAAACCCAACAATAATAAATATTGAACATACAAATTCAGCAAAAACAATTAGGAAAAATGATAATCCCGACCCCAAACCTATAGGGTCCGGGAAATTAATTTCATTGCCAGAAATTAAAAGGTTAAACTTTGGCAAAGCATGAGTAAGCATCAATGCTCCAACTAAAACTCTCAATACAAGCAACCAAATATCAACAAGTTTCTTGTTATATGATATATTGAATATTCGTTTCATAAGATAAATATTTTTATTTACAGTAAAACGAATTATGCTTTACAATGTTCAATAGAAAAAAGATTTAAGAAGGTTCTATTTGCTTTTTCTCAGCATTTAATTTCAGGTATGGATATTGTCTTTCCAAATCTTCTATATCATGCAAAACATTCTCTAAATGCTCTTTATAATTACTCAAATCTGTATTAAATGGCCTGTGGTTCAATGCAGCCAAAATTTTACTAATTTTCTTATTTATTTCCTTTGTTTCATCACCAAAAAAAGTGTCTCCAAAACGTTCCAATATGTAATCAACAGCTAATTCTGAAGGGTGGATCATATCCTCTTTATAAAATCTATAATCCCTTAATTCATCCATCATAATTTCATAAGATGGAAAATAATAAACATTATCAAACTTAGACTTAAGTTGATTAACCGCAACAAACAGAATCGACTTGCTTAATTGATTGGCTATAAATCCGTCCCTTTTATGTCGTATCGGACTAATAGTAAAAACCAGCTTTAATTTTGGATTAAATTCCTTAATTTCTTTTAATAATTGTAACCAAAATTCAACGATTTCTTCAGTTGTAAGCAATATCCTTTCAAAATTATTATCTGCTTGTTTATTACAATTTGAAACAATATTACCGGACTTTAATTTATAAACATAAGAAGTGCCAAAACTTATAAATAAATAATCTGCTGATTTAAGAAATTGATGTGAATTTAAAACAGCGTCGTTTATCTTTTCTATTGCCTCATCTTTATTTTTTGACGAGAACTTTGAGTGAAAATCATAACTATTCCATAAATCATTTGCTAAAAACAAATCGTTTTCTGTAATAAGATTTTGATTAATGATTCTTTTAATAGATTGGCCTAAGGAGAGTGGGTTATAGTTTATTCCAAGAGGATTAACCTGCACTTTAAATTTTAGATTATCTAGCTTATTGCCAATGTTTTCAGCAAAACAAGATCCTGTAAAACCAATTAAAGTATTGTGAGAAATACTAAAATCAAATTTTGTAACTTCAATTTTGGTAATTAACTTCATTATTCTTTTGAATTTTATACTTACAAATTTAAAAAATTAACAACAATAAAAATATTATGGAATTTATTTACTTAATTTTCTTACTTTTGTAACTAGCAATCAAATCATGTTTTTATGAATAAGAAAATCTTTTTAGCAGCCTTTTTGGCTACATGTGTCAGCAGCTTTTTAGTTGCTCAAAATGTTTGCATTTCTGAAACTCCTATTACACCTGATGCTTCTTCAATTCTTGAAGTTCAATCCTCAGATAAGGGAGTTTTACTACCAAGAATTGCACTTACAGGTGCAACAGATAATACAACTGTAAGTTCTCCATTGAACACTTTACTAATTTATAACACTTCAACAGCAGGTAGTTCACCAAACGAAGTAAGTCCGGGATATTATTACTGGAGTACATCAGATTCAAAATGGTTAAGATTATGCTCTGATAAAGATGCTTGGTTACTTTCTGGAAATACAGGAACAAACTCAACAACAGATTTTATTGGCACAACAGATTCTCAGGATTTGATGTTCAAAACAAATAATACCGAACGTATGCATATTGAATCATCAGGAAATGTCGGTATTGGTTCTGGTGATGCTTGGGGTAAGTTGACTGTCAATAATGGGAGATTAGTGGTTCAAAATGAAGCCGGATATTCCGGATCAGGAACATCGCTATATAAAGATAATCCATGGGTATATCTTTGGTGTCAAGAAACTTCTCTTGCTGAATGGCAAGGTGGTAATATAATCTTTGCAGCAATGCAAAATGCAACAGACCCTGCTGATATTTGTATGATAGAGGGTGTAAGAGAGAATGGAACTTCTAATAATAATGCTTCAAAATTATCTTTCTATACAAGACCATCAAGTAGTACAATGGTACAAAGAATGATAATTGACTCCAATGGAGATATTACTTTTAAACCTGATAATGATGCAAATAAAAACATTATCATTAATGATTTAGGTGTAGGAACGTCATCAGAACCAACCATAGTCCCGTCAACACATTTGTATGGGTTTTTAGGAACATCAACACAAGCATGGTGGAGAGGATATGCAAATTCTTTTGTTTCTCTCTCATCGAAAAAATGGAAAACAAATATTACTTCATTAACAACTGTTGAAAGAAACAATCTGTATAATGAATTCCTAAATCTTGATGTTGTAACTTATAACCCTGTTCGTGAAATCACCGATACTGCTGGAAATAAAACAGGAGATGAGCTTATGCCTCAAACTTTTGGTTTAATTGCTGAAGATTCTCCTGAAATTATTGTTGATGAAACCGGCGACGGGATTAAGCTTTATGAATATATTTCACTCTTAACAGTTGCCTTACAAGAATCTAATAAAAGAATAGATGAGTTAGAAAAAAAACTAGCAGAATATGAAAAAGAATTAGGTATTAAACCTGAATAAAACAATTAAAATTAATTAAAAAAGGGGCTTAAAATAAAGCCCCTTTTTTAATTATCTATTTTATATATTTTACAAATCTGCCAAAAGCTTAGCTTTCTCAACAAGAGTTATAAATTCTGCAATATATCAATAAGTATCTTCCCCTTTAGCTCTCTTAGCCCAAAGTAAAACATGGTCATAACTTGCACTTCCTTTGAATTCTGAATCTCTCAAAAGCATTCCAAATTCTGCAACAGAAACTGCTAACATAAAGTTCTTGGAGTTAGACTTTTTCTCCAAATCTTTTTCAGTTACTTTTCTGGTAATCAGTCTGCTAAAATCCTGATCCGGTTTTTTATATCTGATTTTCAATGTCATAATATCATTGCTTTTTACAACAGATGTTGACTGATAATTTAAAGGGTCTACACTATTTGAAGATTCTCCACCATCAGCTAGAACAATTTCATATATTGCTGTAACAGTATGACCACTTCCGATTTCACCGGCATCTTTTTTATCGTCATTAAAATCTTCTTTATTTAACATTCTGTTTTCATAACCAATCAGACGATATTCTTTAACTTTACCAGGATTAAATTCAATCTGAATTTTAACATCTTTTGCAATAGTATAAAGAGTTCCCCAAAGTTCCTGACCAAAGATTTTGTTTGATTCCATAATATTATCAATATAAGCGTAATTACCATTACCTTTATTTGATAATTTCTCCATTTTTGAATCTTTATAGTTACCCATACCAAATCCAAGAACTGTTAAGTAAACGCCAAGGTCTCTTTTCTTTTCAATTAGTCTTTCCATTTCACCATCACTACTTGCACCAACATTAAAGTCGCCATCAGTAGCAAGAATAACTCTGTTATTTCCACCTTCGATAAAGTTCTCTACTGCAATTTCGTAGGCTAATTTAATTCCAGCGCCACCAGCTGTAGAACCACCAGCTGTAAGTTTATCCAATGATGCGAGTATTTTAGCTTTATCTTTACCACTTGTTGAAGGAAGCACACATCCTGCAGCACCTGCATAAACAACAATTGATACTCTGTCTTCAGGTCTTAATTTATCTACTAATAATCTAAATGATTTCTTAAGTAATCCTAGTTTATTCTCAGAGTTCATTGAACCACTAACATCAATTAAGAAAACTAAATTACAAGGTGGTATTTCTTCACTATCCATTTCTTCACCCTGAATACCAATCATTAACAATTTTGAGTTCTCATTCCATGGGCAATCTCCCATTTCAAGATGTGTTGCAAATGGATGTTCACCGCTTGGATTTTCATAATCATAATCAAAATAATTTATCATTTCTTCAACTCTAACGGCATCTGCATAAGGCATTTGAGAGTTATTGATAAATCGACGAACATTTGCATAAGAAGCTCTGTCAACATCTATTGAAAAAGTTGATAATGGATCGTTAACCACATCTTTAAAGCCGTTTTCCTCAATATAATCATATGATTCTGTATTATGCTCAACAATGCCATCATATGATGCGGTAGTTGTCGGATATCCCGTATAAGCACCCCCTACCGATTGTTTGTTGTAAGATCTGTTATCTCTTATTTATGAACAATCGGCTTCTTCTTCAACTTCCAAATACTCTAAAGGTTTAACTTCTGATACAACAGCAATTTGTTCAGCGTCCATAAAAATTGTCATTCTATGAAAATCACCATCTTCCAGAATGATATTTTTCTGATAATACTCATCATAACCTGCAGCATTAACTTTAACATTATAAGGTCCTGCTTCCAGATTTTCAAAACTAAACATGCCTACCTTATCTGTTTCTACTGTTCTGATTATAATTCCCATTTTATACAGTTTTACTTCTGCGCCTTTAATTGAGCTTCCAGTAGAGTTATCACTAACACTACCTTCTATTGTTGCAGCGGAAGCAAAAGCTGCAAAGAAAACTGAAAAAAGTCCTATTAAAAAAATCTTTGTGTTCATAATTTTAAGTTTTTAAGTTAATTTTCGATACTTGGATACAGGTTTTTTATAAATTCCATAAAATCAAAAAAAATTGTATCTTTAGTATCCATTAAAACTTTGTGTTGGCTATACTAAAAACATATCTTGAAGACCTTTGGTTTCTACTTTTCCCGGATGTTTGTGAGGCTTGCGGATCAACTCTTATGAAAAACGAGGGCCCAATTTGTATTAAATGCTTATATGAAATTCCAAGAACAGATTATTGTAAAGATCTATCTAATGACATTTTACTAATGTTTACCGGTCGAATAAAAGTAGAAAAAGCAACTGCTTTATTTCATTTTCACAAAGGAAGCCGATTCAGAAAACTACTACATAGCCTAAAGTATAAAAAGAAACCTGAAATAGGTATTGCTCTAGGTAAAGAATTAGGAGCAGAAATGCTTTCATCTAAAAACTTCAAAGATATTGATTATATAATACCGGTTCCCCTACACCCTAAAAGACAAAAACAAAGAGGTTATAATCAAAGCGAAATGATTGGAGAGGGCATTTCAAAAGTTACTGATATTCCCATGTTAACTGATGTACTAATTAGAAATGTTGAAACTGTTACACAAACAAAAATGACAAGAGAAGAAAGGTGGAAAAATGTTTAAGGAAAATTTCTTATACAACATCCTAAAAAAATAGAAAACAAGCACGTTATTTTAGTTGATGATGTAGTAACGACAGGATCAACCTTGGAAGCTTGTGGAGAAACATTACTAAATATTCCAGGATTAAAACTTAGTATAGCTGTTTTGGCAAATGCCTGATAATCATAAATTAAGCCGTTAAATAATCAATTCCCACCGTTTACTAGTTATAGTGCTTTTCTTATGTGTTTTGGCTATAGTTTTGATGTCAGATTATCATATCTAACATTAAAACAAAGTATTATGAAACACATTATTTACACACTTTTAGTTATAAGCACATTACAACTTAATGCACAAAATTATTCTGGTGGGTATGGAACTCCAACTAAACCTTTTATTATTGAAACTTATGATGACTTAGTTGAGTTATCTAACTCATCATATCACTGGCAACATTATTTTGTTCAAACTGCAGATATAGATGCTTCTGATAGCAAATTTTTAAATGTAGGTGATCACGATAACTACCCTGCAACTCCTGATGAAGCAATGGGTTTAACTCCTATCGGAAATATAAATGTCAATTTTACAGGTCATTATGATGGTAAAGGACATACTATCTCAAATCTACTAATTAACAGACCTGCAACTGAATATGTTGGATTATTCGGGTATGTTATGAATGCAGAAATAACAGCTATTAATATCTCATACTGTACAATTTCAGGTAAAAAATGGGTAGCAGGCTTAATTGGTTACAATGTTTATACAAATTTAAATAATTTATTTGTCAATAATGGCAAAGTAATCTGTGAAGAATACGGTGTAGGTTTACTTGTTGGAAACAATTACCAATCAGATATTGACAACTGTTATACTACAGGAAGTGTTTATGGTTACAGAGTTTCCGGTGGTCTGATAGGACAAAGTTTATATCCTTCAAATATTACCAATTCTTATTCGGCAGCAAATGTATTTTCATATAGCGAATCCGGGGGTTTAATTGGACGTGTCGATTCCGGCAATATATATAATTGCTTTGCAACTGGTAAAGTTGATAATGATCACACCGATGTTGGTGGGTTGATTGGAGATTTATCTAACTCAACAATAAATAAATGCTATGCTAGTGGTGATGTTTTTGGGTTCGGTCGTATTGGTGGATTTGTTGGACACTCTATGACAAATAATAACATTCAAAATTCATTTTGTTCAGGAAATGTAAAAGGTGAACTTGGATATACAGGTGGTTTTGCAGGCAAAAACACAGAATCAACAATTTTAAATTGCTACTCCACAGGATCTGTACAGAGCGAAATTTCAGCAGCTTTTTGTGCCGGTAACGATGATTTATCAACAATTGAAAATTGTTATGCTTCTGGTTTTGTATTTGGCCGTACTGAAAATGAAAGATGTTTTATTTATACAAATGGTATAAATGCAGAAGTTATTAATTGTTATTTCGATTTGGAGAAAACCCTAATTGGAACTACAAATGAAGCAATTTTACATAATAATAATCCAAACAATCAAAGTATTTTCAGGCTTACAACAGAACAGTTTAAAAACAAATTCAATTTTCACGCAAACTGGAATATTGATGGTAACGAAAATGATGCTCAACCGTGGGTTTCTAATAATCAGGGAAAACCATATTTTTACTGGCAAGATATAAGTGTTAGTAATGAAACACCTGTTAAGCAGGATTTTAACAAACACAGTATTGATTGTTATATAGCAAATCCCGGAGCAATTGTAATTGCAAACAGAAACTATCGATATAAAAAATTAAATTCAACATATTGGTCATATTTAACTATTGGGTCAAAGGAAGATTTAAATAGCCTATTCAAACTTATTACAGAAATAATTTCAAATAGTGAATATATAATACAAGCATATATTAGAGATGATTCTAATAATAAATATTATGGTGATGCGGTTTATCTCGATAACAGAGAAAATACTCTCCCTGTTGAATTATTAGATTTTACTGCAAAATCTGATGAACTTTATACTGAACTTGAATGGACAACTGCTGCAGAAATAAATAACGACTTTTTTACTATTGAAATGAGTTATGATACAAAAAACTGGAATATTATTGATGAAATCAATGGTAATGGAACATGCAATTATCAAAATAATTATAGCATATTAACAGATAATAAAAACACCATAGTTTATTATCGACTTTCTCAAACTGATTTTGATGGTACTAATGAAATATTAAAAACAATTGCGGTAGAACCTTCAGAATTAAAAACTACCGAAATATCAATTTATCCAAATCCTGCTAGCGATTATATTACAATAAATAATTATATCGAAGGAATTGTTTCAATATTAAATACCAGTGGGCAAATTGTTTTAGAGACACAAATAATTGATAATAACAATACAATAGATATTACCGGATTAGATTCGGGTAATTATATAATCAGATTTGATAATAAAGAAAGTAAAACAATTAGCGTTGTAAGATAAGCGATATAAATTATAAACCCCACGAAAGTCAACGCTCAAGCAGCAAAACTTTCGTGGGGTTTATAACATAACTTTCGTAGGGTTAATAATAATAACAGATGTTTTAATTTACATCTTTAATATCTACCCAATATAGAATATTCATATTCTGTGATACATCTGTTACAAAAACAGGAGCAACAGCAACAACTCTTTTGCAAAATTCATCACCTTCGTAATACCATTCTTCAAGAAAGCGAAGTTCTTTTATCTGTTTTTTTTCTAAGGGTAGTTTAAATGAAATATCAATAAGATTTCCAGCCTCATCAGTTTCTTGAATAGTTTCATATATAAACCATTCTTCCTCAAAATATTCTACAAAGTCTTCTTTAGGAATCTTTTCAAACTCTTCGTAATCCCCTGTTACATCATACAAATATGCTTGTGTTTCACCTGAAATTACATTATCATACAACTTTGTTAATAATCGGTCTAAATCAGACTCAGGCATATTATTCCAAAACCAATCCTGCTCATAATCTTCTTCAGTAACAATGTCTGAGTTTACAATTGGAACATCATACATAATTTTTTTTGTAATAACTTCTTTTTCTTTTGTTTCTGTTTCTGCCTCAGTGCTGGAACATGAGTAAGTGCCAATAGCCAGAAAAGCTATTAAGCCTAAAAATGCAATTTTTTTCATAGTAAGTATATTAAATTAATAAGTAACGACGACTTAAATATAACTAAAAAAATCTATAATTTATTATTTTAATCAGAATGTATATAAAAACACATGTCGTAAGGTAAGAAAGATATATTATTAACCCCACGAAAGTCAACGCACAAGTATCAAAACTTTCGTGAGGTTTATATTTATAATATCTTAATTAAAGGTTTAATACGGTAACATCTTCATGTAATCGACAATCTGATCGACCCCTTGTTGTAATGGTTTTTTTACAGCAGCGCGCATCATCATATTTAGTTCAGCACGAACTACAATGCTGACAGCTGTTTCGTATGCTGTAAGACTTTTAAGTTGTAACCATAGAGTAAATTGATATGGCGAACCATCATCTCCTTGAATCTTTATTGTTTTAAAAGGTTCTCTGTCAACAATTTTCAAAGCCATTTTCTGACCCTTAACAACAAAACTACAAGTATCTTCTGTTGCATTCCAGTCCTGAACATCGGGTGGAACAAGTCGAGAAATATTTCGCAAATCGGCAAAGAAATTAAAAATACGTTCATCTGTATTATTTACTTTTACTGTCTTACTTATTACTTCAAGAGGCTTCATCTAATATATTTCTTTAATTGTATATTTCTATGAGTAAATTACATATCGTTAACCATATAGGCAGAGGGCATGGAGTATTTGATCTTACTTCCATGCTCTTTGCTCCACATATTTGTTTTAATGTACAATTCAAATTATGATATATTAATTTTTCCTAATAATTATTTTTTCCATTCAGATGGATTTGTTCTCCACTCTTTCAATAGTTCAACATCAGAATCCGACACATAACCTGTAGATAGAGCTTGCTCAATTAAAGCATTATAATTACTTAGAGTTATTAAGTAAACATTAGCTTCTTTAAAGCTATCATCAGCTTTTTGAAAACCATAAGTAAAAATAGCAACCATTCCAACAACTTCGCAATTAGCCTGACGTAAAGCTTCAACAGCTTTTAAACTGCTGCCACCAGTAGAAATTAAATCTTCAATTACTAATACTTTTTTACCTTCTTCAAGATACCCTTCAATCTGATTACCCATTCCATGTTCCTTAGCCTTTGGTCTAACATATACAAATGGCTTTTCAAGAGCTTCGGCAACTAGCGCTCCTTGAGCAATTGCACCTGTTGCAACACCGGCAATAACATCAAAATCACTATAGTTTTCTTTAATTACCTTAACAAATGAATTTTTTATAAAGGTTCTAACCTCAGGAAAAGACAATGTTTTTCTATTATCACAATAAATAGGTGAAAACCATCCTGATGCCCAGGTAAAATGATTTGCAGGCTCTAATTTAATTGCTTTAATTTGTAATAGTTTTTCAGCGATTTGTTTTGCAAGTTGTTCCATGTTTTCGGTTTATGATTAAAATATTTTACAAAAATAAATTCATTCTATTATCAGAAAAACCTTCTGATAATTCAATCACAAAAATAAACTTTTCGGATAAAGAAATACTGAAAAAAGAACTGAATATTTTCTTAGATACTAACAATTCGGAAAGCATTAATATTTTTAATATATGCGAAGATCAACATCTTGACTTTTATACTGGTCATTTTAAGTTTATTCAGGCTGCCGGAGGCATTGTAACAAACGCAAATGATGAATTATTACTAATCAAAAGACTTGGTTTTACAGATTTACCAAAAGGAAAAGTTGAAAAAAACGAAATTATTATTGATTGTGCAGCCAGAGAGGTTAGCGAAGAGTGTGGTATAGAATTAAAGGATTTATCAAATTTTGATTTTTTTGATTTTACTTTTCATATTTATCCATATAAAAATCAATATGCATTAAAAGAGACTTCATGGTTTAAAATGACATTTACTAAAGATTATGATTTAAAACCTCAAACCGAAGAAGATATAAGCGAAGTATTTTGGGTAAATAAAATCAATCTTAAAGATTACTTTGAAAATATGTATCCGGAGTTGATAGAATTGATGGAAAAGTACTGATGTGATTTTGCTCACTTAGATTGCAACCGAAGACTACAAGACTAGTTCAGCGAAGCAAAATCCTAGCCGACAAAGTGTTACATTTAGTAAAAAAGAGAGTTCAATGTATTTAGTTAATAATAAATTTGTAATTTTATACATTATTCAGCCACTCGGATTGCAACCGAAGCCCACAGGGCGAACTAAGCGGAGCTAAATCCGTGCGAGCGGGAGCTTAATCGTATGTTTAAACTTTAGCCATATTTCAGGTCAAGACATTATAGAATGAAAAAGACACTAATATATTTTTTGATTTTAAGTTTATTTGTAACAAACATATCATATTGTCAGACAAAAGAGTTTTTCGATATCAATTCTTTTGACAAAGCAATTGAAAACTCAATAAAAACAAATGCAATATCAATCTATTGTGATGGAGATGATTGTGATATTGAAAGTTTACCGGAGGGTATTGAAGACCTTGCTAATTTATCATATATATACCTTAGTGGTTTTCACAAACTTAACTTAATTGAAACATTTACAATTTTCTCTCAATTGCCAAAACTTGATACTTTAATACTAAATGATTGTGGTTTTGAAAGATTAGGCCATGAAATCGGACTGCTTTCGAATATTAAATATTTGGAGCTTGATGGATACAGAAATAATTCCTTACCAAAGGAAATTGGGAACTTAAAATACTTGAAACATTTAGAAATAAATTATTCATCTTTAACTTCTTTACCAAAAGAAATTGGGGATTTGAAAAATTTAGAGTATCTGAGAATATATAGTAATCATAATACAATTTCCATTCCTGATGAATTTTGCAATTTATTGAATCTACGTATATTAGATTTTAATAAGACTAATATTAAGTCAATTCCTCAAGAAATTGGCAATTTAATAAACCTTGAAGAGCTAAATCCAGGTAATAAAATTGTTGAAGTCCCACCTTCAATCGGGAATATCAAGAAATTAAAATTTCTCGATATTTCAGATACTCAAATCAAATCATTACCAATAGAGTTTTATAATTTAACGAATTTAGAATACTTGGATTTAAGCAATAATAAACTTTCAAGTATAGATCCTCTAATTAGTAATTTTAAAAACTTACGCTATCTTTATATTAGTAGAAATGTCGACATTACATTATTTGATTTTGATTTATCTGCGATATCTACTTTAAAAACACTTAATTTATCAAATACGAAAATCTCATTCATTCCTGTTGAATTTGTTAATGTGGACAGTATTGAAAAAATTAGCATTTGTCCAACTATCTATAAGGATATAGATAAGACTATGCAAGATTTTGGTGCAAAAATTGATTGGGTTAATTATTGTAGAGTCCTTGAACGCAATTTGGTTAATTTTAAAGAAATATATGGTAAGCAAACAACAGTTTTAGAAGAATCGCAAGATACATTATTTGCCAAATATTCATATTTATTTGATTACGTTTGTGAAGAATATAAGGAGTATTATACAATTACCATAACAAATATAGACAGCATTCAAGTAGATAAAATTTATACAATACCTAACACCTTCATAAATGTGGATTATTCATATTCCAGTTGCTGGTATAAGTATTTTTCTGATGAATATTCGTGTTCTGGATATTTGAAGTTTATTGAAATATCAGAAGAATATATTAAATGCTTTATTAATATTAGTGTTATTGATGAGGACAGAGAAATAGATACAGTATTGTATAAATTATTAGAGTTTAGGAAATAACAGCTGGTGACAACACAGCCCAATATTTTACCAAATACTTAAATGTTTAATAAATGTTTTCCTAATTTTATCAAATGTAAAACTCTAGAATAGAATTGCTGAACACTTATTAGAAACGAGAAAAATATTAATATAATTTTTTTCGATAATTTTACTAATATTTTGTAAATCATCAGCTTATTAAAATGCAAGAAATAGTTTTAAACATTTGTAAACTATATGTTAATTTATTGTAAAACAAGAGCTTAAAATTTGCTGTTTTACTTAATGTGTTGATTTACAATGTTTTAAATTATTAACAGTTTTTATAAACTATGTTAATATAAATAGAAAATTAAATGAAAAATTAATTTGGATTTTAAAATCCTATTCGAGTTAGAAAAACTTTCGACAATACCAAAAAAGTAATTATTAATTTAGGACAAATTAATTAACATTCTTATTAACCAATTTCCATTTTTAACATATGTTATTTATTAATTGTGAACATATGTGTACAAAAAATTTAAAAGACTGATAATCAAATAGAGTTTATTAAATTAATTGTTTATAAAATATAATAATTAAAATTTGCAAGTGATTTTTATTAAATTTGAAAAAAGTTTTACCGTTATTAACAAGGTATAATAATAATCATTTATTAATATATTTATTAATTAATTAATATTAATATGAATTTATCAGATTTAGAAAATTTTGGATTTTTAAAAGAAGACATTCCATCAAATATAAATCTAAAAGAAGAAATAAATAAACTTAAAAAGGAAAGAAACGCTGTAATTCTTGGTCATTTTTATATTGAAGGTGAATTACAAGACATTTCTGATTATATAGGTGATAGTTTAAAATTGTCTCAAGAAGCTGCAAAAACAGATGCTGATATTATTGTATTTTTAGGTGTTCATTTTATGGCCGAGACAGCTAAGATACTTTCACCTCATAAAAAAGTAATTATCCCAGATCTTAAAGCTGGTTGTTAATTGGCTGATTCATGTCCGGCTCCGGAATTTGAAAAATTTATAAAAGCTAATCCCGGACATACTGTTATTTCATATGTTAATACCACAGCTGAAATCAAAGCTTTAACAGACATTGTTGTTACTTCGTCGAATGCTAAACAAATAGTGGATAGTTTGCCAAAAGATGAAAAAATAATATTTGGACCTGATAAAAATCTTGGTAATTATATTAACAGTATTACCGGTCGTAATATGCTATTATGGGATGGTGCTTGTCATGTTCATAAAGAATTTAATCTTGAAGCTATTTTAAAATTAAAAGATGAAAATCCTGAGGCAAAAATAATTGCTCATCCGGAATGTGAAAAACCTGTTCTACTTGTTTCTGAGCATGTTGATAGTACTTCAAGTTTATTAAAATTTACTCAATTAGACGATGCAGAAAAATATATTGTTGCAACTGAGTCAGGAATACTACATCAAATGAAAAAATATAGTCCTGATAAGACTTTTATTCCTGCTCCGGCACTTGATTCTACTTGTGGATGTAATGATTGTAATTATATGAAATTAAACACATTAGAAAAATTGTATAATTGTTTAAAATACGAACTTCCAGAGGTAAATGTTGAAAAAGAGTTAATAGAAAAAGCTAAAAAATCGATTGTAAGAATGCTGGATATTTCTGAAAAATTAGGATTGTAAGAATGAAGTATTTTTGTACAGCTGTTTTGTTTTTACTAAGTCTGGTATTATTTTCACAAAATAGTACTGAGATTCGAACAGCTTTACATAATGTTTATGTTGCTCCAAATTATAGTAAATTACCTCCAACCAAACCTGGTTTTATAGGTGAAATGTCTTTTGGTGAAAAACTAAACGGCGAAGAATACTGGCATTATTATTATGGTTATCCAACATTTTATTTTTCATGTTTTGCAGGTTATCCTGGTGCTTTGGAATATGGATATGTTATTGGTTTTGCTCCTCAGTTTTCATTTGATAAAAGAATAAAGAACAGATGGAACTATCATATTAAAACCGGTTTAGGCATTGCATATCATACTAATCCCTATGATAGAAAATATAATCCTAACAATATGTTAATATGATCAAATTTTACTGCCTTAGCAAATGCTGAAATAGGCGTATCTTACGAATTTCAACCATATAGTCATATTGGTATTGCTGCAGGTGCTTTACATTTTTCTAATGGTCATTGTAAATTGCCTAATATTGGTATGAATTTGCCTACTGTTAATTTATTTTACAGATATAGTTATAGCGATCCACACGAAGATGTAGATTATAAATACAGAGACAGGCCTGATCAGGAATGGAAGATTTTTGTCAACCTTGGTTTAGGAATGCACGAATTTGGTACCTCAACAAAACCAGCAAATGGTCCAAATTATCAAGTTTATGATATTGGTTTTGGAATTTGTAAAAAAACGTCTCCTATTCATAAATTTAGATTAGGTGTTAATATGTTACAATATGATAGTTTTGAGAAATTTATTATTTATCAGGAGCTAGATATTGGAGATCCTTTTTTAAAAAGTTCTGTACTCGGAGTATTTGGAGCACATGAATTTCTTTTTGGTGATTTTGCATTATATACTGAATTAGGTCTTGATATTTATAAACCTTTTTACAGATATATGGTGACAATGAATGGAGATAAATTTACTGTAAAAGATATTTTAAAATCTATAAATAGTAATAAATTAGGATTAAGATATTATTTTATAAAATCGTATGACTATGCTATTATCGGAGGAGTAAACCTGAAAGTTAATATGGCTCAGGCAGATTTTGTAGAAATAATTTGTAGCTTTGAGTTTTAATAGCTAAAATTACATAGTAAATTTTAGATGATTATTGTTAAATTAGATTGTTAGTAACTTAAGTTTTATTGAAATGAAAAAAATTGCATTTGTAATTCTATTATTAGGAGTATCAGTTTTGAGTTTTTCACAACTGACTATTGGTGGACATTTTGCTTATAATAGCACATGGTTAATGAACAAACAAGTATTTGATGAAGGTCCTGAAATGGATATAGCTGCATCATACGGTATGTATTATGGTTTTGTAACAGGTTATTATTTTTCAGATAAATTTGGTCTTGAAATAAATTTTAATCCTAATAAAATAGAGCAAAAATATGTTGGTAGTATGAAGTATTTATTTACAGAGGATAGATACACATATAATGCTTCAACAGTTTTAAATACTTTGGATATTCCAATTTTAATGAAATTTGGAAAATCTTCATATTTTGAATTTGGTCCGCTGATTCAATTTATTAACAAAGCTACTTATAGCAGAACATTTGATACAGAAGATGCATGGGCAAGTTATAATAGTCAGATTTATATTTGTGAAAATTTTACAAATAAAGCTGTTAAGTCAACTTTTAAAAGTAATGCATTTGGTGTTACAATGGGTTTTGGTGCTAATTTTGATATTGTTGAAGATCAATTATTATTTAATTTTGGTTTAAGATTTAATTATATTATAACTGATATTGAAGGAATAAATGGTTTAGGTGAGACAAAGGAGAGCGGTTATGTTCCAACAGATGATAAAGAAAATTTCTATAATAATCCATTATATGGTGGATTAAAAATAGGTCTTATTTATATGTTTGATTAGTCTTTTAAAATTAGTAAATCAAATTTAGTTTTAATACTATAAATTTATGTACTTAAGAAAATCGATAATATTCTTATTATTGATATTTAGTTTTTGTTTAACTTTTGCTCAACAAGGATTTAAATTAGGATTACATTATTCTTTTAATAATACCTGGATTATGAATAAACAGGTATTTGATAAAGGACCTGATATGGATTTTGTTTTGTCCACTGGATACTATTTTGGATCTATCATAGCATATGATTTTAATGACAATTTAGGTATTGAATTAAATGTTAATACTAATTATGTAAATCAAAATTATACCGGAAAAATGCAAACGGTTTCAGATGGTGAAAATATTTATAATTCACATATAAAACTTAAAACTATTGATATTCCTTTGATGTGTAAGTATGGATCAAAGTTTTATTTTGAATTTGGTCCAGTTTTTCAATTTGTTACAGATGCAATTTTTTCAATTGATTTTGAAAAAGAAACTCAGACAATTTTAGTTACTTCCGGACAAAACTATTCTGATACTTATACAACAGAACAACTTAATTTAAAGTCACAATATTTAACAATAAATCAGGGTGTTTATAATGCTTTATACTATGAATATCGAGATGTTTCGGATTTAAATGTTGAAGATAAGTTTTATAATACAGGATTTGGTTTGGCATTTGGTTTTGGTGCAAATTTTACTCTGATAGAAGATATTTTGTTTCTTAATGCAGGTTTTAGAGTAAATTATATTCTTACTGATTATAAAGGAGTTAATGCTTTAGGTTTAGAAAAATATAGTGAGTATATAAGAGATGATGAGCGTAAGAATTTTTATTCGAAACCTTTATATGGAGGAATAAAGTTAGGCTTGTATTATAAATTCCAATAAGTCTTGAATATTATTAAAATATCAAATATTGATTCTACTAATAATTATGCTGCAAAATTAGTTGCAAATAAAGAATTGATTGAAGAAACACTGATTTATACTGACTATCAGAAACAAGGTAAAGGCTTAGGTAAAAACAAGTGGTATTCTGAAAAGAATAAAAATATTTTAGCCTCTTTAATTGTTTTTCCTGAAATAAAAGTTGAACAGCATTTTCAACTTAATATGATAATTTCAATATCGATATGCGAATATCTTCAAATTAAGGGTGTATCAGCAAAAATAAAATGGCCTAATGATATTTATGTAAAAGATGATAAAATTGCCGGAATACTAGTTGAAAATAGATTTTACGGGGATAAAATCAACAATTCTGTGATTGGTGTAGGATTAAATTTGAATCAAACCGATTTTCCTTCGGAAGTCTTAAATCCTGTTTCATTAAAGACAATAAATAATCAAGATTATAATATTGAAAATGAAATAAAGGAGCTTTTTTTACTTATTTCTAAAGGAATAAAGTCATTGCAAAAATTTAAGAGCACTGGTATTAAATCTTCTTATTTAGATAAGCTTTACAGATATGATGAATGGTCTTATTTTAAGAAAGAGAATTTTACTTTTGAAGCAAAAATAATAGATGTAAAAAATGATGGATACATTGTCTTAGTTGACAAGAATGGTAATCAAAGAGATTATTACTTTAAAGAAGTTGAGTATAATATTTAAGCTTCACTTCACTTCATTAAAACATATTTCACAGCATATTTAAGAACTTTAAAAAGGTAATGTTGTTTTACTCATGATGTTAGATTATTTATTAAAAACAATTATTGTGAAAAAACATATTTACACAATAGTATTATTATTCACATTTCCAATTTTTATCATTGCTCAGGAAACACATGTTATTACTCAATCGGGTATGGCATTTGATCCACCATCAATTACGGTTAATGTTGGAGATACAATTAAATGGGTTTGGACAGGTGGAACTCACACAACAACTTCTACGACAGTTCCAAATGGTGCATCAGAGTGGAATAATCCTTTGACATCAACAGATATGGAGTTTAAGTATAAAGTTCTTGTTGCTGGCACTTATGATTATCATTGTATACCGCATCAGTCAATGGGTATGACAGGTAGTTTTACTGCAGTTTCGACGACAGAAATCAAAGAAGATATAATTTCAGAATTATCTATTTATCCAAATCCTGCCAAAGATGAAATTTTTGTTGAAGGACTGAAAAGTAATACTGAATTGCAAATTTATAATGTTGCCGGAGTTTTAATTGAGGATTATACTTTAAATAATAAAAACAGTATAAATATATCTGATTTTAATCCCGGTATGTATTTATTGAGAGTTTATAATATTGATAGTCAAGAATATAAAGTATTGAAATTTATGAAAGAATAGATTTTGTCTATTCGTTAAGTTGCTGATTTAGCCTGTTAATTTCGGCTTCTCTAGCTGTGAGAATGTTTATATAGCTTTGTGTGTATCTATTTGGATATAAGTCGTAAGCTTTATATGCATTTTCAATAGCTTGTGGAATATTGTCATTAAATTCGTAATAAACTGCAATATTATGGTATGCATAAGCAGAAATTTTTGGATTTTGATCTTGACATGCGAGAGTCCATAATTCAAAGGCATTTTTCCAATTATTTTTTCTTACAAATTGGTACGCCTCTCTTATTTGTTCATTACCTTTTCTAAAATATATTCTGTATTCTGTTGCCCAAGTTGGCGATATACGGCTGGCATACATATATCCTGCAAAAGCACCACCCTCATTTACTGCTTCGCGTTTTGTTGGGATTTTTCGTCTTGCAGATGATTGTGAATCAGCATGTTTTTCCCAGAATTTTCTGTCAACAAAGCTATTTTGGTCAAGAATTATTTCTTTATAAGGATCATAAATTCTCCAACCGGCTGTAATTGCAACTTCAATACCTTCATAGTATTCAGTTCCATCATCATTATTTCTGGTTTTTGACCAACTTCTTGTATCAGAATCAAATGTCTCTAATGCAATTAATAAATCTGTATTGTAATAATCTGTAATTTGTTTAATTGTATCCCATGGAATTGGTAGAGGCCATTTATCAGAACCGAGTCCATATAGTTCAAAATCTTCTGAAAAATTAACTTTATATTTAGGTGCATCATTTACTGAATTTGCAAAACTTACTACACAATTGAAAGAAGCATCTCTATCTTGATGAATTCCCTCTCCAGAGAATAGGCCTTCGGTAAAATTACCTCCTTTACTTCCTTTTCCAGCCAGACTTCTGTTTATTACAGTAATACTTTCATAATCACCTGAAATATTGATTTCTGCTGGTTTTAAAACCTCAATTGGAACACTGCTGGTTTTACATTAATTAAAAACAATTGCAAATATTGCTGAGATAAAAATAGGTAGTAGTTTCTTCATACTGTAAGTTTAAAAAAAAGCATCAAAAATTATACCTTATTTAATTATTTAATAACAGGCTATCTATCCCAAAAACATAGTCATCAATTACTCTTAATTTTTCAGCAACTTCACTTCCACTAAAACCTGTTAAGTCTTGGTAAGTAATCTTTTCTTTAAACTGTTCGAGGTAAAATTGCGAAACAGGAAGGTAAGTCCAATGCCATTTTTCTTCATTATATCCTGTAGGTCGGTTAGCTGTATAGACTTGATAAAAGCCATATTCATGAGCATGATCACACATCCACTGATAAGCTTTTTTACCTTCTTCGGTTTCAAAAAAGTACAATTTTGTTTGCAGAACGTCAATATCTGTACCCCAGTGATGACGTGATGTACCCGGCATAGCAATATACTTTAAAACTGCTTTTGCAGATGCTTCAGGGTTACCAGAATTATAATATCTTGAATTCCATAACCAGGCTTGTGTATCAAAACTTCTATAAGCTGAAATTAAACCTAAATTAATATTATTCAATGCTGCTGCTTCGTACATTGCAATATAAGGTTCAAGAACATCTTTGTGAATATACTCTGTACGCATTAAACAATATTTTTGTGGTACCTGGACAAACATAGAATCTGTAGCCGGATTTATTTTACCAAGTATATATTCCTTGGAAATGTTTGGTTTTATTTCTTCTGTAATTGTACTATCCTTAGTTTCGATATCAAGATCATTTGAAATAAGTTTATCATTAGATGTTGATGCTCGATTACAGCAAAAGAAAGTAATCGACAAAAAAGCAAATATTGTTAAGATTATAATTTTATTCATTTATCAAATCTATACATTTTTCCAGAATACTATCTGAATCTAGTTTATATTTTTTTAGAAGTTCTTCGGGCTTTCCCGATTCTCCAAAAGTATCAGGCATGCCAATAATTTTCATTTTAACCGGATAGTTTTGAATTAGGACTTCTGCAATAGCACTACCCATACCTCCGTGTACCTGATGTTCTTCAATGCTAATTACTTTCTTTGTTTTAGAGGCAGAATTTATAATTGCTTTTGTATCAATTGGTTTAATTGTATGTAGATTAATAACTTCAGAAGTATAATTTAGTTTTTTTAATCTTTCTGCTACTTCCAAAGCTGTCCAAACCATTTACCCACAGGATATTATACTGATATCTTCACCTTTTTTTAATATTTGAGCTTTACCAATTTCAAATTTTTGATCTAAGGAGCTAAAGTTTGGAACAGGTTCACGACTATATCTGATATAGACAGGAGAATTCAAATCTTTTATGGCAGTTTTTACAGCTAGTTTTGTTTGGTTTTAATCACAAGGTGAAATAACTGTCATATTAGGTAAAGATCTCATAACTGCTATATCTTCTAATGCCTGATGTGTTGCACCATCAGCACCAACAGATACACCTGCATGTGCACCACCAATTATAGCATGTAAGTTGTTATAGCATAACGAAACTCTAATTTGGTCAGCTGTACGCATAGCAGAGAAAACAGCATAAGTTGAAAATACAGGTATTTTACCCGATAATGATAAACCGGCAGCAACTGATGCAGCATTTTGTTCAGCTATACCAAGTGAAAAAAATCTTTCAGGGAATTTATCCTTAAATAGATTGGTTCCTACAGATTTAGTAATATCAGAACCTATGCATATTAAATTTTTATATTTCTCTCCTATTTCGGCCAATCCTTGACCAAAGCCATTTTTCATCGGACTTAATTGTACTTTGCTTTTAATCATTATTATTTACTGATCCGAAGCATACCATTCGGCAAAAGAGTTTGTTGTTTCGTGTAATTTTATACTATGTAATTTGATATTTTCAGGTAGTAAAGGTTTAATAATGTCAGCAAAATGAATCACCATATTTTCAGCTGTAGGTTGAAAGTTTACAATATGGATACGTTTTAATAGTTTATTTTCTTCTTCAAAGTATTTAGTATCCTCTTTGTGACTTAATAAAACGCTATGATCAAATTTATCAACAATATTTTGTTTAACTATTCTTTTTAAGTTACCAAAATCCATAACCATACCCAGTTTTGTTGAATCAGGATTAGGCTCTGGTTCTCCTATAACTGTGACAGATAATTTATATGTATGTCCGTGTATATTTCTGCACAAACCATCATAATTATGTAAGGCATGAGCCATTTCGAATTCGAACATTTTTGTTACACGTATTTTACTCATAATTATTTAATTTTCAATATAACAAAGTTATACATTTTTTTGTTTTATAGGAAGTTTTAATATTGTCAGAGTGCTCTAAGATTTTATAAATATGAATATCTGCACTGTCTTATGAAACAAAATGTTAATTTTGCTGTTTTATGACTGCACATGAGTTTTAAAGAAATTACGAATAGTATAAATAAAGATCTGGATAAGTTTGAAAACCTATTGCAAGATATTGCAAACGATTCTGATATTGCCGTATCCGGAATACTTGATTATATTTTTGAAGCTAAAGGAAAGAGAGTAAGACCAATACTTGTTTATCTTACAAATCGATTATTTAGCGAACCAAACCAATCAACTCATCATGCTGCTGTTCTTGTGGAATTAATGCATACAGCCACCTTATTACACGATGATGTTGTTGATAAAGCAGCCTTAAGGAGAGGAAAAACTACTGTAAATAATAAATGGGATGATAAAACAGCTGTTTTGACAGGCGATTATTTATTTGCAAAAGCAATGAAGCTTGCAACTGATAATGATGAATATAAGCTGTTTGATATAATTACTCCTGCTATTATGCGACTTAGTTTAGGAGAGTTGCAACAAATGAATAAATCTAAGTCATTTGATATTAGTAAGAATAGATATTTTGAAGTTATTAAAAACAAAACAGCTTCATTAATTTCTGTATGTTGTAAATCCGGTGCTTATACAGGTGGTGCTGACGAAAGACAGATTGCTTTACTTGAAGAATTTGGCGAATTACTTGGAATGATTTTCCAGATTAAAGATGATATTTTAGATTATAATGGTAGTGAAAAAACCGGCAAGCTGACAGGAATAGATATCTTAGAAAATAAAATTACTTTACCTGTAATTTGCACATGGAAAAATATGTGTGTACTAGAGCAGAGAGATTTTAAAGAATTGTGGTTAACAGAACCGAAAGATCAAGAACTTGTCGATGGCATTATAAAGACAGTTATTTTTAATAAAGGTATTAGTGGAAGTTATGCTGTTATAGATGATTTAAAAAAGAAAGAGCTTCAACTTTTGGCAGAATTACCTGACTCAAAAGCAAAAGCGGCTCTTATTAAACTCCTTGATTATATAATCGATAGAGATAAGTAGTTGCTTATCTTTAGATAAATCTCAGTTTAAAAATATTTTATTGTTTCACCTTTACCGTTTAGTTTATCATTCTTAAATAGTTCATCATATTATGTTGAAATTACTTGTTTATTTTTAAAATCAAGCAAATCTTTTTTGAACTATTTTGCATATTTTTTTCACTTTTTTATTATTTTTATTTTTTCACTATCTTTACAATAATTTTTCTTTATAATCTAGTCAATAATTAAAAGGAGTAAGTATAATGGAAGGTAAAAATTTGATGGCCTTAGGCATGATTGAAACCAGAGGTTTTACAGCAATGGTTGAAGCATCAGATGCTATGGTAAAAGCTGCAAATGTTGAATTAATTGGATATGAAAAAACAGGTGGAGGATATGTAACAGCAATTGTTCGAGGTGATGTCGCTGCTGTTCGTGCTGCAGTTGATGCAGGAGTAAAAGCTTCTGAAAAAGTTGGTGAACTAGTCTCAGTACACGTTATTCAAAGACCGCATGAAAATGTAGATAAGGCATTACCACTTGGCGCAGTTAAAACAAATAAAAAATAAAATAGAATATTATGATAGACTTAAGAACCTATGTATTTCTATATTCGCTTCAATTACAGATGGCTTCATACTTGTCAACTGTATCTAGAGGCTATCTACCAGTTGGAGGACAATCCTGTTGTATAATTGAAATAGCACCAGGTATTGAAATTAACCGACTTACTGATGTTGCGCTAAAAGCAACAAATGTTACACCCGGTATGCAAGTAGTAGAAAGAGCATTTGGCATGCTTGAAGTTCACTCTGACAATCAAGGTGACACAAGAATTGCTGGCGAAGCTGTTCTTAATGCAATTGATAAAAAAGAAAGCGATAGATTAAAACCAAGAGTTTTAACTAGTCAGCTAATTAAAAATGTTGAAGATCATCATGCTCAGCTTATTAATAGAGTGCGTTATGGAAATATGATTTTACGTGGAGATACTCTTTTCATTCTCGAAGTTGAGCCGGCAGGATATGCTTATTTCATTGCTAATGAAGCTGAGAAAGCCGCAAGAATCAATATTATTGAAGTAAATGGTTTTGGTAAGTTTGGACGTGTTTATATTGCAGGTGATGAAGCTGAGGTTGTAGAAGCACAAAAAATTGTAGAAAAGAGATTGTCAGAAATTGACGGAAGATCAGATAATTATTAATTTAGAAATTAACTTTAAAAAAAGGAGATAAAATTATGCAAGATAATTCAGAAGCTTTAGGAATGATTGAAACAAGAGGTTTCGTCGCAATGGTAGAAGCATCAGATGCTATGGTAAAAGCTGCAAAAGTAGAACTTATTGGTTATGAAAAAACAGGTGGCGGTTTTGTAACAGCTATCGTTAGAGGTGATGTTGCCTCTGTTAGAGCTGCAGTTGATGCAGGTATTAAGGCTGCGGAAAAAGTAGGAGAAATTGTTTCTACTCATGTAATTCCAAGACCACATCAGAATGTAGACAAAGCTTTACCTCTTGGAAAAGTGGTAAAAAAATAAACTTCTATTTAATTTATCAGATTTTTCTAACTGAATAATATTTGTTAGGATATATTTCTGATTTAATTAGTACTTTTTTAAATAATAACATATTATGATTCTAGCTAAAGTAACAGGTACTGTTGTTTCCAGTCACAAATCTAGTAGAATGGAAGGTTTAAAGCTTCTACTGCTTGAGAAAATAGACCCAGTATCGATGAAGGGTAAAGGTGATTTTGTTGTTGCAATTGACGCTGTTGGTGCAGGAGTTGGAGAAATTGTTTTTTTTGCTGCAGGAAGTAGTGCCAGGTGTACTGATGAAACCGAAGGTAAACCAACGGATTCAACAATTGTTGCAATTGTTGACCATATTGAAAAAGATGGCACTTTTACTTATCAAAAATAATATTGTAGTTTTATGTTAATAGGAATAGTAAAAGGTACAGTAGTTAGCAACACTAGAAATGATAAACTTCCGGGTGCAAGATATTTGCTTATCGAAAAAGCACTTCCGGATGGAACCACTAAAGGTGAATTTATCGTGGCTTATGATTTAATTGGTGCAAATAGAGATGAACTAGTTTATGTTTCGGAAAGTACTTCTGCTAGAGAAACGTTTGAAACACAAAACAAACCAGTTGATGCTGTAATTGTAGGTATTGTTGATTTGATTGATATTGATGAAAAGACAGTTTACACAAAATGATAGAAGAAGGAAAAGAAAATATCATTGTTTTGGCAACTATTGAATTTGATAGTATTGCAATAGGAATAAAAAGCCTAGATGAGATGGCAAAAGAAGCTCCAATTAATATAATTGATGCTTTTACAATCTGTCCGGGCAAATATATTATTGTTTTTAGTGGCGATGTTGCATCAGTTGAGTATGCCTATAATAAAGGCTTAGAATGTGGAAGCAAGCACATTATTGACAAACTGTATCTGCCAATGGTAGAACAAAGTGTCATAAACGCTATAGGTAAGGTGGTGGAAACACAGCATTGGGATGCAGTTGGAATTATTGAAACTCTTTCAATAACTGCTGCTATACAAGCTGCCGATGTAGCTGCCAATGTTGGAGATATTGACATTGTTGAAATAAGATTATCTATTGGATATGGGGGTAAATCTTATATAAAAATAATGGGAAGACTAGAAGATGTTGAAATTGCTATTCAAGAAAGTGAAGAAGTGATAAAATATAAAACACAATATTTTACTTCTGTGGTTATACCTCAACCGCATAGCGAAATAAAAACTTTTTTTTACAAAACTTAATAATTTAATACTGTGGATAATTTAGAACATAACATCAGAAAATTAGTTCAGGAAGTAGTTGATGAAATGGTTGAAGACAAAAAACCATCTCAAAGCACATACATGATAAATGACTCTGGAGTATTCGCAATCGTAAATAGTGCTGTTGAGGCAGCAGAAGTTGCATATAACAAACTTTCTGAAAGCACTCTTGAAATTAGAAAAGACATTATTGAAAATATAAAAAAGGTATCACTTGAAAATGTTGAGACTTTAGCTAAAATGGCAAATGAAGAGACCGGGATGGGTAGGTTTGATGATAAGGTTGCTAAAAATAAACTTGGCATTAATAAAACTCCAGGGGTGGAAGATGTTCTTCCTGAGACCTTTTCAGACGACCATGGTTTGACATTAGTAGAAAAAGCACCATACGGTGTTATTGGATCAATTGTACCATCAACAAACCCTACGGCAACCATCATAAGTAATGGTATTGGTATGATAGCAGCAGGTAATTCAGTTGTATTTAATCCACACCCCGGAGCAAAAAAAGTATCTGTATTTCTAGTGCGCTTATTAAATAAGGCTATTGTTGATGCTGGTGGACCTCCTAACCTATTGTCTTGTATTATTGAACCAACTATACAGTCAGCAAAGGACTTAATGACACATCCAAAAATTGCAATATTGACTGTTACTGGTGGCCCTGCTGTTGTAAAAGTAGCAATGGATAGTGGAAAGAAATGTATTGCTGCTGGTCCTGGAAACCCTCCTGTTGTAGTAGATGAAACAGCAGACATTGCTAAAGCTGGAAAAGATATTGTTGCAGGAGCTAGCTTTGATAATAATATTATTTGTATCTGTGAAAAAGAAATCTTGTGTGTTGATTCTGTTGCTGATCAATTAAAAGCCGAAATGGTTAAAAATGGAGCTTTTGAACTTTCAAAAGATCAAATAAAAAAAATAACAGAATTAGTAATTTCAGATCCTGGAAGACCTGGACATGAAGGTGCTGCGAATAAAAAGTTTGTTGGGAAAAATGCAAACTTTATTGCGAAAGAAATTGGACTTGAATTACCAGATACAATAAGATTACTTTTGTGTGAAGTAGACAAAGATCATCCTTTGGTTTGGACTGAGCAGCTTATGCCGGTAATGCCGCTTGTAAGAATGAAAAATGTTGACGATGCAATTGATTATGCAGTTAAAGTAGAACATGGATTTAGACATACTGCTATGATGCACTCAATGAATGTATCAAAACTTAGTAAAATGGCTAGAGCGATGAATTGTTCTATATTTATAAAGAATGGACCTAGTTACGCAGGCTTAGGATTTGGTGGTGCAGGATTTGCTTCTTTTACCATTGCTAGTCCTACTGGCGAAGGAGTTACAAGAGCTAGAACATTTACAAGAGAAAGAAGGTGTACTCTGGTTGATTACTTTAGAATTATATAAACCAGAATAAAACTTAATGCTAGATTTATGAAATTAGGCAAAATAATAGGTAGAGTTGTAAGCACAAAAAAAGTAGAGTCTTTTGAAGGCTTGCGATTGCTACTATTACAACCAATTGATGAAAAAGTAAATAACACAGAAGATCCTGTAGTGGCTATTGACACTGTCAATGCAGGCCCGGGAGACATTGTGTATTATGAAACAAGTTGGGAAGCAAGTCAAGCAATAAAAAGAGATTTTAACCCATGTGATACTGCTATTGTAGGTATCGTTGATAATATTAATGTATAGTACATTATGATAATAGGCAGAGTAATAGGAACCGTAGTCTCAACCATTAAGGAAGAAGGTTATCAAAATAAAAAAATTATGATTGTACAGCCAATCGACCCAGATGGAAACGACAAAGGAAAAACAATGATATCTATGGATACAGTGCAAGCTGGTGTTGGAGATATTGTTTTGGTTTGTGAGGAAGGTGGATCTGCAAGGTATTTATTTGATGAACCAAAGTCAGTTACCATTAAAACTGCAATTGCTGGAATCGTAGATAATATTTAAAAAGATATTTAGTATGGATTTTAATGAAATAGACAATGTTAAAACTGTAGCTCTTGGTGCTGATCATGGTGCTTTTGAAGTAAAGGAGACTTTGAAAAAGTATCTAGAAAATCAAGGGTATGTTGTGACTGATGTTGGCACCAACTCTAAAGATGCTGTCGACTATCCTGATTTTGCTATTGCGGTTTCCAAGAAGGTGACAAGTGGAGCTTGTGACAGAGGTATTATGCTGGATGGAGCTGGAATTGGATCTAGCATGGTATGTAATAAAGTTAAAGGTATCAGAGCAGCTCTTTGTTGGAGTGAAAAAACAATTCTAAATAGCAGATTACACAATAATGCTAATGTACTTACAATGGGTTCAGCGCAACACACAGCAGCTGATATTTGTATTATGGCTGCATTATGGTTAAAAACAAGATTTGAAGGCGGACGTCATTGGCCTAGAGTAAACAAAATAATGGCGGTAGAAAGAAATTAAAATATAAGGAAAATATACTTATTGAATTATTAAAGACATGTAAAAAAAGGACTTAGTTGATAAGATTACGAAAGAGATTGTATCAAAATTGAAAAATCAAACAGACGAACCTGTTGCTTCAAAAGATACTACAGGGTCTAATTATACACCAGCACAATTGGCAAGATATATAGACCACACACTTCTTAAACCTGACTCTGTTCAGTCTCAATTTGATCAGTTGTGCGAAGAAGCAATAAAATATGACTTATTCTCAGTATGTGTAAATTCTACATGGGTTGAATATGTATCAAAAAAACTGCGAGGGAAAAGACCTCAAGTTTGTGCAGTTGTTGGCTTTCCGTTAGGAGAAATGGATAAATCCAGTAAAGCTTTTGAGACTCGACAAGCAATTAGCAATGGTGCAAACGAGATTGATATGGTTATAAATATTGGTGCAATTAAAGGTGGCGATTACAAATATGCTGAAGAGGATATTCGGGCTGTGCGTAGAGCTACAAGGAGTAATACTATTTTAAAAGTTATTATTGAAACTAGTTATTTAACTGAGGAAGAAAAAATTATTGCTTGTGAAATTTCTAAAAAAGCTGGAGCTGATTTTGTAAAAACAAGTACTGGATTCTCGAGTGGAGGAGCTACAGTTGAAGATATCGCATTAATGCGTAGAGTTGTTGGCCCTGATATGGGCGTTAAGGCTAGTGGAGGTATTAGAGATTTTAATACAGCAGTAGCAATGTTAAATGCTGGGGCTAACCGTCTCGGATTAGGTGCTGGTGTTACTGTTATTGAAGGTGGTGTATCTAAGGGAGGCTACTAGGAAAGAATAATAAATAAATTATTATAATAAGGCTTCTATCATTTGATAGAAGCTTTTTTAGTTTTATTATAAGGTATACAATTTCTACAGAATAATTAGTAGCACAATAACTTATAATTGTATGCAGTGCTATCTTGTGATTGCTTTTAAGGTGTCAGAGCGACTCGACAAAGAACTTGTTGAAATCATTCAAGAATGTGCCAATTTAAGTTTTTTATGCCAAATAGAATTTTAAATATTACCAGGCAAAAATTCTTTTATTTAAGTTTACTATTATTTATATGCCTGGTATTGTCTCTTTTTGTTTTCTTTTCTAAATTTTTCTTAAGTGCTTCTGTTAAATCTATATCTGTTTGATTTGCAATACATAATAGAACCCATAATACATCTGCAATTTCTTCTTCTAGATTAAGCTTATCTCCTGGTTTAGCCGATTGTTCGCCATACTTTCTGGCAATAACTTTTGCCATCTCCCCTACTTCTTCTGTAAGAACTATCATATTTGTTTTAATATCAAAGTATCTTACACCATACTCCTTGATCCAATTGTCAACTTGTTTTTGAGCTTCTTGAATTGTCATTTAAATGCATTTAAATATGTAAAAATCTTGTTCTGTTGTTTGATTCGGTTGAACAGTAAAATAGTTGTCATCTCTTAGATAAGGATATTCTCGAATGCACAGATAATATGTACCAACATCTAGTTTTAATGAAAAATTACCATTATTACACATAACACTGTCAGCATTATCTAACAAATCATAAATAGATGAAGAACTTGTATCAGCTGTGACAGAGTTAATAAAATATATATAACCACTATAGGGGTAATAAGTCCTAAAGCTAGGGTCAAATAAGCAACTTCCTTCGCCATATTGAAGATTACCCTGAATACCTGACTTCAACGAATTTGTTGTGCATGCAGACAGTATAGCCATTAAAATAATTAAAGTACTAATGATGATTTTGATCTTCATAGTACAAATATATGAAAAATTGAAATTATTCTTTATTTGTAATTCTCTGATAAAGGACACTGAGGTTCTCGAAGTGTCCTGGGCATGGTGACTTCGAGAGCCTCAGCCACCTACGATTTATATGTTGGACATTGAGTACAATAGTTATTGACCTCAAAATGTCCGATAAAATTTGTACCTTTATATTATGTCAAAATCATATATGTATATCTTAGAATGTAATGATGGTACATTCTACACTGGTAGTACAAATGATCTTACAGTGAGAATAACTCAGCATAAAAATGGTGAGGGGGCAAACTATACGAAGAAACGACTTCCTATATCTTTAGTTTATTATGAAGAATATGATAGAATAGATTTTGCATTTGATAGAGAAAAGCAAGTTCAAGGATGGTCAAGAAATAAAAAGATAGCATTAATTAAAGGCGAAATAGAGAAGCTACCAAAATTAGCTATTGCTTATCGTGATATTAAGTAAAGGACACTGAGGCCGATAACTATCGGCCTCGAAGTGTCCTATCTTCTGTTTTTCGAATCTATTATTATTGTTACAGGCCCATCATTACATAGATTTACTTGCATATTCTCACCAAATATTCCGGTTTTAATCTTCTGTTTTGTAAGTATCTTTAAAGCTTCGACAAATTTATTATAAAGTGGTTCAGAAATTTCTGGTTTTGCAGCATCAATATATGATGGTCTATTGCCTTTTTTTGTTCTTGCGTGAAGAGTAAACTGGCTGATAATCAATATGTTATAGCCTTTGTCTATACAAGATTGATTCATAATACCATTTTCATCATCAAATATTCTTAGATTAACAATTTTATTACTTAACCATTCTATATCTTCATAAGAATCTTCGTTTGTTATTCCGAGAAAAATAAGTAATCCATTTTCAATTTTAGAATATATTATTTCATCAATAATTACATTGGCAGAATTTACTCTTTGAAGCAGTGCAATCATTTTTTTAATGTTAAAATGTTGAAAATTAGTTAATTAAACTTTGTTCCACATGGAACAATTCTAGTTTTCATATAAAGAAGTGAATTCAAATTTACTTACATCAAAAAGACCTTTATCCCCTATTTTTAGCTCTGGTATTACCAATAAAGCCATAAATGAAAGTGTCATAAATGGTGCAGTAAGATTACACCCATTTGCTTTTATAATACTATTGATTTTGTTGTACTTATTTGAGACTTCTTCTGGATCTGCCTGTGTCATCAATCCTCCAAATTCTAAAGGAAGTGTATAGAAGTCGGTGTTATCAACGTATGTGAGACCTCCAGTATGTTCAATAATTTCATTTATTGCTTTTGCTATGTCTTCATCATTGACACCTAATGCGATGATATTATTACTATCATGTGCAATTGAAGTTGCTAAAGCTCCTTTTTTTAAATTGAAACCATTGATGAACCCAATTTGAGGAATTGCATTTTTGTTATATCTGTTATAGACGACAATTTTTAAAATGTCTTTTTCAGGATCAGCTAATAAAATACCGTTTTTAGATTTTAGATTTGCTGTGAAGGATCTTGTGATTAATTCTTTATCGATAACTTCGATTATTTTTACTTTTTTATTTTTGTTTTCGATTGCGATTTGATCTGGCAATATTTTGCTTGCATTAAAATTATTTACTGGTTCAACATTTTCTGTATTAAATAATATTCTACCATTTGAATAAACAGGATTTCCATTAATGTATGTTTCAAGAATATTAAAATCTTCAAGATTGTCAATTGTAATAAAATCAGCAAAGTCTCCTTCTCTTAAAAGTCCAACATCTAATTTATAATGTTCGACAGGATTAACACATGTTGCAAAAAGCATGTCAAATATGTCAATTTTGTGTTTTTGACCCAATTTCAATATTTTGTTTATATGACCATATTTTATAAGGTCGTCAGGATGTGAATCGTCTGTGCATAACATTACCATATTATTGAAACGTGAAATTAGTGGGTATAATGCTTCAAAATTTTTAGCTGCCGATCCTTCACGAATTAGAACTTTCATTCCTAAATTGATTTTTTCGATTGCTTCATCAATTGTAAAACATTCATGATCTGTCGAGATTCCTGCTTCAACATATTTTTTTAAATCATCTCCACTAATTCCTGGAATGTGACCATCTATTACAGCATTATGTTTTTTTGCTACATTAAGTTTTGCATGAACTTCCTCATCATTAAAAATTACACCAGGGTAATTCATCATCTCGCCTAGCACTTTTAAATTTTCTTCTTCAAAAAGTTCATCTATCTCTTTACTAGATAAATTTGCACCTGATGTTTCAAATGGAGTAGCAGGAACACATGATGGTGCACAATAGTATGTTTTAAGAGGAGATTGTTTAGAGTTTTCTATCATAAACTTAACTCCTTTTTTGCCTAGTACATTTGCAATTTCATGTGGGTCCGTAACTACTGCTACTGTCCCATTTTGAACAGCAAGTTTAGAAAAGACCGAAGGTGTTAACATTGAACTTTCTATGTGCACATGAGAATCAACTAGACCCGGTAGTATATATATATCACTACTAGTATCTTTTTTATTTATTTCTTTAATTCTATCTCCCTCTATAATAACTTCACCCTTAAAAACCTCTCTTTTAAAAAGGTCTACGACATTTCCTTCAATTCTTTTCATATTAATTATTTTTTACTAATATAATAAATTGTAATGATATTTTGAAATTGACTTTGATATGTTTTATGTTGTCTATTATTTAGAGACCAATTGCTCTCGGCCTCGAAGTGTCCGTTTGAATTGACCCTATGTCGGTTATTTCGAGAGCCTCAATAACCTTAATATGTATCTGGGACACTGAGGTTCTCGAAGTGTCCTATTAAATTGTTCCACGTGGAACAATTAATTTTATCTACCAATAAAAACTAATAGAACACTTATGTCAGAAGGTGAAACGCCACTTATTCTTGATGCTTGGCCAATGGTTTTAGGGTTTATTTTAATTAGTTTTTGACGCGCTTCTGTTGAAAGGGATTTTAAGTTTGCATAATCGATCTTGTTGTCAATTCTGATATTCTCAAGACGTTTTAATTTGTCTGCTATGATTCTTTCTCTTTCGATATATCCGGAATATTTTAGTAGTATCTCGGCTGCATCGATAATTTCCTGAGCTTGTTTGCCAAATGTTTCTAGTTTTTCCTGTAATCTTGGGAAGAGCGAAATTAAATCATTTACTTTTATTTGTGGTCGCGCAATAACTGATTCAAGTTTTATACTTTGTTTAAGTTTAGAGGTGCCAAGCTTCTCTAGTGTGTCATTTACAATTTCTTGTTTTGCACTTTGTTTTTTGAAGTATTGAATGAGTTCATCTCGTTTGGCAATTTTGTCTTTTAGTCTTTCAAACCTTTCTTTAGTTGCTAAACCAATATTATACGATATCTCTGTTAGTCTAACGTCTGCGTTGTCTTGTCTCAATAGAATTCTAAATTCTGCTCTTGATGTAAACATTCTGTATGGTTCATCAACACCTTTAGTTACTAGGTCATCAATGAGTACACCAATGTATGCTTGGTCTCTATTTAATGTGAATTCAGGTTTCTTATTATTTTTTAAATGTGCATTTATACCGGCAATGATTCCTTGAGCGCCTGCCTCTTCATATCCAGTAGTGCCATTTATTTGACCAGCAAAATATAGATTTTTAATTAGTTTTGTCTCTAATGTGTTGTTTAATTGTGTTGGGTGAAAGAAATCATATTCTATAGCATAGCCCGGTCTAAAAATCTTAGCATTTTCAAAGCCCTCAATTTTTCTTAGGGAGTCTAATTGAACTTTCCAAGGTAATGAGGAAGAGAATCCGTTTAAGTAATACTCTATTGTATCTTCACCTTCTGGTTCAAGAAATAATTGATGTTTATCTTTATCGGGAAAGGTGACAAGTTTAGTTTCAATACTTGGGCAATATCTTGGACCAATACTTTGAATTGTACCATCATATAAAGGTGACTCATCTAAACCAGTCTTTAAACTTGAATGAACATCCTGATCTGTATAAGCAATAAAGCAACTTCTTTGATTTAAAAAAGTGTCATTATAATTATGAAGATATGAAAAAGGCATTATGTGGTCATCACCTTCTTGTGCTTGTAATTTGTCAAAATTAATAGTTCTACCATCAATTCTTACTGGAGTTCCAGTTTTCATTCTATCATATGTAAAACCATATTCCGACAACCTTTCTGTTAGGCCACTTACTGCAGGTTCTGATATTCTACCCCCAACGATTTTGGTTTGTCCAATATGCATCAGACCATTTAGGAATGTTCCGGTAGTAAGAATTACTGATTTTGAATAGAATTTTACACCTAGATCAGTGATAACACCTTTAATTTCTTCATTTTCGATGATTAAATCTATAACAGAATCTTGCCAAAAGTCTAGATTTGGAATATTTTCGAGTGTTTTTCTCCATTCGGCACTAAAAATCATTCTATCACATTGAGCTCTAGGACTCCACATTGCAGGACCTTTTGACATGTTGAGCATGCGGTATTGTATCATTGATTTATCAGTAATTATACCTGCATAACCTCCTAATGCATCAATTTCTTTTACTATTTGACCTTTTGCAACCCCTCCCATTGCAGGATTACAGGACATTTGAGCAATTTTATTCATGTCAATAGTAATCAACAATGTGTTACTGCCCAAATTCGCAGAAGCAGCAGCAGCTTCGCAGCCAGCATGACCAGCCCAAACAACTATTACATCATATTTATCTAGCATAGTAAAAGATTTTTTGCAAAAGTAGTTAAATTTTTATTCCTATAACTAAGATATCATCCGTTTGTTCATTATCCCCTCTCCATTCATTTAGTTCTTTTTCCAAAATAAAGGATAAATCACTAAAATTGTTGGTATTAAAGGATTTTAGAAGTTCTCTAAAACGTTTATATTTATATTTTCCCTTGTGTTTAGATCCAAATTGATCAGCAAACCCATCGCTGGAAATAAAGATAAAATCATCTTTTTTTAATATAATCTCGGCTGAAGTAAATTTGACATTTTGTTCCTGACCTATAATATTAGGATTAGTTTTTACCTCTTGAATCTCTTGACTATTGTTTGATAATAACCATATTTTATGTTTAGAACCTGTATATTCTAACTTAGTATCAGATAGTTTTATTATTGTTATTGCCAAGGACTCTCCACTTAAACTATTACTTTTATTAAGATAGTAATAAAAACTATAGTTCAAATAGTTCATTATTTCCGGCAAATCAGTAAATTTATTTAAGGCATTATTAATTATATGTGTACTTATCGTGGAAAGAAATCCTCCTGAAACTCCATGACCAGTTGCATCGCCTAAAACAATATATTTACAATCTTCTCTTTGTGTGATTAAGTAAAAATCTCCTCCTACTATACTTTTAGGTTTATCGTATATTTTTATATTATTAGGAATGTTTTCTAAGTCAATATTCGCCAGTTGTATCTTTCTGGCATATAATAAATTGTCATTAATTTCATCATCTTTTAGTTTAAGTAAATTATTTTGAATTTTTAGTTGTTTGTTTAAATTTTTCTTTTGTTTATAAATGATAATTATAAAAACAACAATAAATAATATCGTGGATATTGTAATAATATAAATAATATTTATCTTTTTTTGATTGTCTATGCGTTGTTGTTTAGATTTCGAATCAGCCTCAAGTTTTTCAACTTCATACTTTGTTTTTAACTCTAATATTTCTTGATCTAGTTTTTCAGAGTAAATCGTATCTTTTAACTTTTGATATTCTTGTAAATAATAAATTGCGGTTTGATATTTACTTTGATTATAAAATAATTCATATGCTGTATAATAAAGGTTTTTGCGAGATTCCTTAAAGTCATTTAGTTTATGTAATCTATCTGCTTTATTGATATACTCTTCAGCAGTCTCAAAATTGTTATTAAGTATGTGTATTTGTGCAATATTTGTTAGGCACAAACCCATAACTTGAAAATTATGTATTTCATCAAATACATTATAGGCATTTAAATAAGATTCTTCTGCTTTTATGTAGTTTTCATTCATATATTGGATATACCCTATATTATTGTAAAGTCCAGCCAGGCTGGTTTTTAGAGTATCTTTTCCTTCTATCTCATTAATTGCTTTCTCAAAATATTTTAGACTATTATAATAATCTTCAAGCAGGGCATAAGTATTTCCAATGCTAATATATGTTTGTATAATCCCTGCTAAATCACCACATTGAATAGCATTATCTAAAGCTTTACTATTATAATCAATAGATAGTTCTATTTGATCAGTATAACGATAAACTATTCCAATATTTGTATAGATAAGTTGTAGGTGACACGTATTATTTAGTTGAATTGCTAGTTTTTCTGCTTGAAAAAAAGCGTCTAAGGCTAAATCAAAATCACTTTTGTAGATATGACAAGAACCTAACATGATGTAAGCATAGGATTCTTCTTCAAGTTGATTGTAGATTTTTGAAATTTCTATAGCTTTATTGGCGAAATTTATACCTTCAGATCCGGTTGAATCCATGTAATAGTAAGCTAACTCATTGTAGAGGTGTGCTTTTTCATTTTCATTAGCTTTTAATAGGGCATTTTGTATGCTATCTACCTGACTAACAGATAGTATACAAATTAATAGGGATGATAATAATACTATGATTTTTTTCAAAATCATAAGTGTTTTATTTTTTTAGTTTTCTATATTTTATTCTTTTAGGGCCTACATCACCAAGTCGTTTTTTCTTATTCTCTTCATATTCTGTATAACCGCCTTCAAAAAAAACTACATTTGAATCTCCTTCAAAAGCAATGATATGTGTAGCGACCCTATCGAGAAACCATCTATCGTGAGTAATAATTACTGCACATCCTGCAAAGTTTTCCAGTCCTTCTTCTAGAGCTCGTAAAGTGTTTACATCTATATCGTTTGTCGGTTCATCTAGTAATAGAACATTGGATTCAGATTTAAGAGTCATTGCAAGATGTAGTCTGTTTCTTTCACCACCGGAGAGAACTCCACATTTCTTCTCTTGGTCTGCACCACCGAAATTGAATCTTCCTGTGTAAGCTCTGGCGTTCATTGTTTTGCCACCAATCTGTAAAAGCTCATTTCCTCCTGAGATTACTTCATATACAGACTTTTCAGGATCTATTTCGGCATGTGCCTGGTCAACATAACCAATTTTAACAGTTTCACCAATATCAAAAACTCCGGAATCAGCACTTTCGTGTTCCATTATCATTCTAAAAAGTGTAGTTTTACCAGCACCATTAGGGCCAATTATTCCGACAATTCCGGCAGGTGGTAATGAGAAGGAAAAGTCCTCGAATAAAAGCTTATCATCAAAAGCTTTAGAAACTTTTTCTGCAACTATTACCTTTTCTCCTAAACGAGGACCGTTAGGGATAAAAATTTCTAATCTTTCTTCTTTTTGTTTGGTTTCTTCGTTTAACATTTTGTCGTAGGCAGATAATCTAGCTTTAGATTTTGCATGACGAGCTTTTGGTGACATACGTACCCATTCTAGTTCTCGTTCAAGGGTTTTGCGACGTTTTGATGCTTGTTTTTCTTCATCAGCAAGACGTTTTGTTTTTTGTTCAAGCCATGAAGAGTAATTTCCCTTCCAAGGTATGCACTCTCCCCTGTCAAGTTCAAGAATCCAGCCAGCTACATTGTCGAGGAAATATCTATCGTGAGTTACTGAAATTACAGTCCCCTTATATTGTTGTAGGTGTTGTTCAAGCCATTGAACAGATTCTGCATCCAGATGGTTTGTTGGCTCATCAAGTAAGAGAATATCCGGTTCTGACAGTAAAAGTCTGCACAAAGCTACACGTCTACGTTCACCCCCTGATAGATGTGCAATGTTTTCATTTGCTGGAGGACAGCGTAATGCATCCATTGCCATTTCAAGTTTTGAGTCAAGATCCCATGCGTCGTGTTGATCCAGAAGTTCGGTTAGTTCACCTTGTCTTTCGATTAGTTTATTCATTTCATCATCAGACATTGGTTCGGCAAACTTGTTATTCACTTCTTCATATTCCTTTATTAAACTAACTACCTCGTGAACGCCTTCCTCAACAATTTCTTTTACGGTTTTAGAATCATCAAGTTCGGGTTCCTGCGCTAGATAGCCTACAGTATAACCAGGAGAGAAAACCACTTCTCCTTCAAAAGCCTTGTCAATTCCTGCAATAATCTTTAAAAGAGTTGATTTACCTGAACCATTTAATCCGATAATACCGATTTTTGCTCCATAGAAAAATGATAAGTAAATGTCTTTTAAAATTTGTTTTTGTTGTGGAACTTTCTTTCCAACTTTTACCATTGAAAAGATAATTTTTGGTTCGTCGCTCATAGTCTATTAGTTTAGTTAACAAACTTACAGAAAGTTTTTTAAGATTGCAATAGTGGGTCGGTGACTTCGAGCCAATTTTCCTATGTCGAATCTATTTCGACAGGCTCAACATAGCACCTTAGTAACCTTAATCTGACAGGTGTCTGAGCGGAGCGATGTGCTGAGTTTATCGAAGTGCCGAAGACACCTTGCTAACAACAACAATAGCAATACATGCGATAATAAATCCGGGAATGATTTCATACATTTCAAAAATTCCTCCGGAAAGGTTTTTCAAAACGATTACTGTAACACCACCGGAAATCAATCCAGCAAGTGCACCCCAGCGCGTCATACTTTTCCAATATAATGAGAAAATAACTAACGGACCAAATGCTGCACCAAATCCTGCCCAAGCATAAGAAACAAGATTAAGAACCGAACCATTAGGGTTTCGAGCTATTAAATATGCAGAAATTGCAACCAGCAAGACAGCTAATCTGCTTATCCAAACTTGTTCTCTGTCGCTGGCATTTTTTCGGATTACAATTTTGTAAAAATCTTCAACCAGAGATGATGATGTTACCAATAATTGAGAGTCAGCTGTACTCATTACTGCCGCCAAAATTGCTGCTAGTAAAAGTCCTGCAATTGCCGGATGAGTAAACCCATTAATCAGAATCATAAAGATGGTTTCGGTATCACGTGTAACATTTGTTACCCAGGTTGCTCCTATTATTCCAACCAGCAAAGCACCAGCAAGACTTATTACGACCCAAACCATTGCAATTATTCTTGCTTTTTTAATTTTATCTGCAGATTTAATGGCCATAAAACGCGCTAGAATATGTGGTTGTCCGAAATATCCTAAGCCCCAAGCCAACAAAGAGGTAATTGCAATTGCTGATAATGGATTGCCATCTGTGTCGATAAACTGATTCATAAAATTGGGATTAATCTCAATTACTCTTTGATGAATGTTATCAACTTTAAAAATTCCAATTATTGGAATAGCAACTACAGCAAGAAACATCATTAAACCCTGAATAAAATCAGTCCAACTAACAGCATTAAACCCACCAAGAAATGTATACCCTATTATTATGAAAACTCCGATTAATAAAGCATTTTGATATGAAATTCCAAAAACCTGATTAAACAATTTTGCACCAGCTACAAATCCGGACGATGTATATATCATAAAGAAGATTAGAATAAAAATTGCTGAAACCATTCTTAGAACACGGGATTTATCATTAAATCGTTTTTCGAAATAGTCCGGTAAGGTAATGGCGTCGCCAAACTTTTCTGTTGTTATTCTTAATCGTTTTGCAATAAACTTCCAGTTTATATATGTCCCGATTGCTAAGCCTAGAGCAATCCACCCTGCTTCAATACCGGCAACAAAAGCATATCCGGGCAAGCCCATTAGTAACCAACCACTCATATCTGATGCTTGAGCACTTAAAGATGTTACCCATGGATTTAGGCTTCTTCCTGCTAGTATATAGTCAGAGAGATTTTTAGTTTTAAAATAGAAATAAACGCAAATAGCCAGCATTATTAACAGATACAATGAAAAGGAAATTATTATATATGTGTTTTCTGGCATTACATTATGTTAAATAGAAAGATGTTCTTATTTTATAATTGCACCAATACTTAGTTGAAAACCATGATATAATATAGCAGTATTTGGAAACTCAAAACTACCATGGGTAATTGTTGTATTTTCCACACCGTAGTATTCGCCATTTAGAGCCATTTTTTGCTCTCCCATATAATATCTGGCCCCTACGTACCCCCAAGCAGACTTTGTTACTTTAAAGCTTGTTTTAAAGCCAAAAATAAAGCCCCAACCCAATGGTTTCTTGTCGATAGTTGTTGTTGTATTTATAAAATCAAAGCTATTAGCCTGAGCCAGCATTTGATTATAATTATCTGCAATAAGTTTACAATTAAAACTTGCAAAACCAAAAGCACCTCCTTCAAAATAAAATTTAACAGTTTTAAAATGTAGTACAATAGCAGGAATCAAATTTAATTCAAGAGATTGGAAAGGGCCAACAAGAGCTACGTCTGAATTGTATATTTCAGGAAATCCTGTCATGCTCATACCACCGATGTTAGAAAAACCAATACCGGGTGAAATTTGAAAAAAGGTTCCAAACTTTACCGGTAAACTAAGGTTGATCGGTGCAACGGGGTTTGAAAAGTATCCATTTTTAGGGAAGAAATAAGAAAATCCAACAGATTGTGAGAATAAGCTACTTAAACCAAATGCTGTCACAAATATTAATGTAATAAATATTTTTTTCATAGTTTTTTTATTTATTATTCAGATACTCCCTCCTGCCATGCGATTTCACCATTTTCGTACATTACTTTACCAAGCAAATTGCCATCTTGATCAAAAAACTCCCAGAGACCTTCTGCGACATCATTGACATAGTTTTTAGTATAACGAATTTGTCCGTTGTCGTAATAAACATTACTTGCTCCGTTTTTCAGTCCTTTTTCAAAATATCCAATACTCCAAATTACACCATTCTCATACCAAGCTACCCATTTTCCTGTACGCAATTCATTATCTAATCCACCTTCAATAAAGAGTTTACCACTTTGATAAAATTGTTTTTCATACTTTACTTCATTAGGGTTGTTAGGGTTACAATAATTAATTTTTAATGGGTTTCCATTGTCAAATGTGTCAACAACTTTAACAATATATTCTTCAATAAGAGTATCATCTTCGATAATCTCAGGAATTGTATCACTTATTGGTTTAACTACAGTTGTGTCATTAGTTTGATTGTTTGTAGCATTATTATCTTTATTATTGTTGCAAGCAATAAGAATATAGCTAAATCCAATAATTGAAATTGTTGAAATAATAATTTTAAAATGTTTCATAAAGTATAATTTAATAAAAAAGGCCAAGTTTAACTTAGCCTAATTGTTTTACAAAAATATGTTTACTTTTCTTTAACAACAAATATATACACAGGGAAGTGGTAGCTATATCCACCCATATAAGTATCTCCAACATATGTTCTGAATGGATATCCTTTAAATTTTCCTTCTTTTTGCATTAGGAAAGGTTTATTGAATACAAAAGTTTTGTAGTGAATGTAACCATCACTTTCCTTATCTAGAAAACCTGGAGACATTATTATTTGATCAAAAAGATTCCATTTGTCTCTGTAAGCAAGAGACCCGATGCCTTTTTTGTAAATATTATACATTGGATTAAAAAGAATACCATCTTTAGCATCTTCTTTTTTTCCTGTGGTATTTAGGTGTTTCTTTACGCTAGGATTTATAGGATCGTCGTTTAAGTCACCCATGCAGATTATTTTTGCATTAGGGTTTAAAGCTAAAATTGAGTCAACAATATATCTTGTTGTATCGGCTGCAGCTTCTCTAAGCGGAGAGCTTCTTTTTTCACCTCCACGACGTGATGGCCAATGTAAAACGATAAAGTGCATTTCTTCTCCATCAAAAAGACCGGAAACTAATAATTGATCTCTGGTTGCATAATCCGGGTCATCAGCTTTAGTAACATGATACATTGCAGTATTAGTTACTTCAAAATACTCAGGTCTGTATAGGAAACCACAATCTACACCACGATGGTCAGGACCATCAAAGTGAACTATCTGATAACCATACTCTTTTAGTGGTTCAGCTGCTACAAGATCTTCTAAAACTGTTATGTTTTCAATTTCGCTGACTCCGATTATTGCAGGAGCAGAACCTGTAACATCTGCACCAATTTGTTTTATTACACCGCCCATTCTATCCATTTTTGAGAAATACTTTTCTGTATTCCAGCGCTTATCGCTTTCTGGAGAAAACTCATGATTAATGTAAATTTCAGGATCGTTAATTGTGTCAAAAAGGTTTTCAACATTGTAAAATGCAATTGTTGCAACTTTATACTGTTTTTCCTCTTGTGCAAAACCAAGGCTTACAAAAAAAACAAGAATAAGGCTTAAAATAATATTTTTCATATTAGAAAGTTTAATGTTTTGTCAGTTTATAAATTCTATTTTCTCTCTGTTAGAATATTTTTGCTAATATAATCAAAAATCAGACCTTCTTTTATAGAGAAGTTTGATTGAATGATCTTTTTTATATCAAGTTCACGTATTATGAAGTTAGTAATAACAGATGCTATAGGAATTAGTTGAACACGTATGATTTCCATTCCGGGCATATTTTTACGTTGTTCATAATCGTAATTTATTAGTTTTTGATGTATTTTAAAGAAATACTCGATGTCAATTATATTAAATGGATCGGTTTTCCTAATTTTGGGTAAATCGAACTCATATTTAATTAAATCAGAAAAAGTTTCGTAAGAACCTGAAGAACCTACCAAACATCTAACATTTAGCTTTTTACACAATAGCAGCATATCAAGCAAATTGTCAGTCAGGATTTTTTCAATAATTATAAGGTCTTTATCATTTAAGGGATCACTGAATTTGTATGTGTTTAAAATCCTGGCAACACCAATTTTAAAGCTTTCTTTAAAAATTATTTAATTGGACTTACCAATTATAAACTCAATGCTACCCCCTCCAATATCAATAATAATATAGGGATCATCTGATAATTTAATAGCATTATTGACTCCGGTATAAACAAGTTCAGCCTCTCTTTGTCCGTCAATGACTTCAACATCTAATCCTGTTTTTTCTTTTAGAACATTGATTACATGTTGTTTGTTTTTAGCGCTTCTAATACCACTTGTAGCAGTAATTATGGTTTTTTCTGCTCCAATTTCACTAATTTTATTTTGATATGAATGAATTACACCAACAAGGCGATCAATAGAGTTATCTGAAATATTATTTTTATTATAATCCAGATTATTTATTAGTGTAATTGATTTTTTATCCTTGTGTATAAATTCAGGTCCTGTATCCTTGCTTAGATCAGCGATTAGCAGGTTACATGTATTTGTACCAATATCTACAGAGGCAATTTTCACTAACTCTTATATTTTAACCATTTCCACAGTTCTTTGTAATTTACTTTTTTGCCGTACATGAGTATTCCAACCCTGTATATCTTACCGGCAAACCAGGTCATAAATACAAAACTTATTACGAGTAGTGACATGGAAATAACTACATCAATAATTGGTACATTAAAAGGAACTCTTACCATCATAACAATAGGAGAGGTAAAAGGTATTATTGAAAACCAATATGCAAGTGAACCTTCCGGATTATTTATAGCAGACATCATTACAATAATGCCCAGCACCAGCGGGATTGTTATAGGCAGCATAAATTGTTGTGTATCAGTTTCGTTGTCCACAGCCGAACCTACAATTGCAAATAGTGCAGCATAAAGCAAATATCCACCGATAAAATAGAACAAGAATAAAACAATAATTGTTACGTAATCAACAGAATAAACAGCTTTAAACATTTGTTCAAATTTAGCTGCGTCTTCATCTTGTGCATTAGCATTTTGATCAAGTTGAGAGCCCATTTCAACCTGTTGAGTCATGTCGGTTGGTTTATAGTCTTTTAACAATACAGATTGTGCTACGGTAACAAGGCCTGCAGTAAGAACCACCCATAATATAAATTGCGTTAAACCGACAAGGGCAACTCCAATAATTTTTCCCATCATAAGCTGGAAAGGTTTTACTGAAGAAACAATTACCTCAACAATTCTGTTAGATTTTTCTTCAATAACACCACGCATAACCTGATTACCATACATAAATACAAACATGTAAATAAGGAAACCACAGATATAACCAATAATCATCGCAATTTCTGTTTACGATTCTTTTTCGTTTCCGTCTTCGTCAATTGTTGTAGTTACAACATTTATACTTGTATTTACAGCTTTTAAGATACTGTTCACATCATTTTCAGTAATCCCAAAATCCTCAGCAGTAGTACTTAGTTTGAGGTCTTCTACTCGTTTTTCGATACCATTTGCAATATGCATTTTTAATCCCATATTGGGTTGTTGATATGAAATTAACTGAACTGCACCAATGTTAGTCTCTACTGCAGTATGAGGGATATACAGAAGTGCATAATAATCAGAGTCTTTAAGATCCGCTTTAGCTTGTGTCAGGTTATACTGAGCAGTAACCGGGTCAAAATATTTATCTGACACGAATTCAAAATCAATATATTCCGTGTTTTGCAATGCTCCGCTAAATAGTCTGGATTCATCAATTACAGCGATTTTTTTGTAATCGTCGCTTTCCATTTTCATAATAATAACCGGAGCAACCATCATTGCTGCAAATAATATCGGCCCCAGAATGGTCATTATTATAAAAGTCTTCTTTTTGACTCTGGTGCTATATTCACGTTTGATTATTATGCCAATTTTGCTCATATTATTGTGTTTTCTCTGTTTGTGAATTAGTTTCTTCTACTGCTTTGATAAAAATATCATTCATGCTTGGAATATGCTTCTTAAAAGATGAAATTGTTCCAAATGAAATCATTTTTCCTAATAGATCGTTACTTGTCATTTGTGGGTTAAGTACTTCTACTTTAAGCGAACCACCATTTGGAGCTTCTTTTGCATCTAGGATTTTGTAATCAGATGTTAAAGTAGATTCGAGTTTACTGAAAAAGCCGTTAAATTCAATATCATAAATATCTGAAGCGAAATTAGAACGAACAGTATTTATATCGCCATCAATAATCTTTTTCGATTTGTTTATTAATGCAATGTGGTCACAAACTTCCTCTACCGATGACATATTGTGGGTTGAAAATATTATTGTTGCACCTTCGTCTCTTAGCTGTAGAATTTCATTTTTTAAGAGATTTGCATTTATAGGATCAAATCCGCTAAAAGGCTCGTCGAAGATTAAAAGTTCCGGTTTGTGAAGTACAGTAGTTATAAATTGTACTTTCTGTGCCATACCTTTTGATAACTCTTCAACTTTTTTATCCCACCAAGCTTGTATTTCAAATTTTTCGAACCAATGCTTAAGTCCAAGAAGAGCATCTTTTTTACTCATCCCTTTAAGCTGACATAGATACATTGACTGTTCACCAACTGTCATTTTTTTGTATAATCCGCGTTCTTCCGGCAGATAACCAATTCGGGAAATATGCTTTTGGCTTAGTCTTTCGCCATTAAAAAGCACTTGTCCTGTATCGGGAGCAGTAATTTGATTAATTATTCTGATTAGTGTTGTTTTTCCTGCTCCATTTGGACCAAGAAGTCCGAAAACACTACCTTTAGGCACCTCAATGGAAACTTCATCCAATGCCAGATGATTAGCGTATTTTTTTACAATATTTTCAGCAACTAATGTATTCATTTGTATGTTTTTTCGAAACCTATAAAGCTATAAATAAAAATTGAACAATATCTTAAGTTTTTCTTAAAGTTCTATCTTCCTTCAACATCAAGAACTTTAGTAAACTTCTTTAATATTTTTAAGACAGCAAAAATCATAAAACCTAAACCAAAAACAATAATCCATGCCAGATCCAGATAAAATTCCTCTTCAACAATGGCAAAAGCAATTACTCTAAAAATTGTCATAATAAGAATTAGATTAAAAAAGCCATTGTATTCGCGTTTGAGTACGTTTTTAATTGAGAAATTAAGTTCAGATTTTCGATAATTTGAGAATTTTGTAAAAAATGCAGGTGTTTTTTCAGCCCAGGCAAAATATTCTTTTTCAAATTTACGACGTAAAAATGCTTCCTCGGCAAACATAATTCTTTCGTAATATATCCAGTAAAATGCACAGAAAAAGAGTGCAAACCAAATGTCGGTTATCATTAGAACAGGAGCAAACCACATAAAGAAGTTACCAAGATACAAGGGGTGCCTTACTGTTGAATAAATACCCGAGGTGTTTAAGGTTTCAGCAACCTGACCTTCTGTTGTATTTCTTCCGCTGGTTCCTTTAGGCGTAAATCCTACTGTCATAATTCGTATTCCCAAACCGAGGAAACCAATAGCTAGAAATATTAGATCCAGCCACCAAAAGGTTACATAATCTCTTTTATAAGTAAGATAAATATACCATCCCAAGCCGGGAGCAAATATAAGTAAGGGTAGAAAACTTCTGTATTTAAATAACCAATTACCCTGCTTTTAGATACTTTCTAATAATGCCATATGATTAATTTGAAATAATAAGCAAAAATATTGTTTCTTTTTGATTTAGCGTAATGCCTGAAAGTTTTTTTAGTTTCATGTGTTGAATATTATTTCACTGACACAGTCGAGATGTAAAATCAAATTACTACTTTTACAGAGATTTTATGGATTATATTTATCTCATAGGTGGAATTGTATTGCTTTTATTGTCAGGTAATTGGCTTGTTAAGTCTGGTTTGGCAATAGCAGAGTATTTTCGTATACCTCCTTTTATTGTCGGGGTTACAGTTATATCGCTTGGTACTTCTGCTCCAGAACTTTTTGTTAGTCTGAATGCTGCAATAAGTGGTTCTCCTGATATTGCAATAGGTAATATAATTGGAAGTAATATTGCAAATATTGGTTTGGTGCTTGCAATAACAGCTATTGTAATAAATATTCCTGTTCAAAAAACAACAATAAAGTTTGATTTTCCCGTTCTTATAATTGCCACAGCATTATTTACATACTTTATGTTTGATTTGATGATTTCAAGAACAGAAGGTATAATTATGCTGGGACTAATGTTGGTTTATATTCTTTTAATTGTAAAATTCAATCGAAACAAGAGTGATGAACCTAAAAAGGAGAGGCGAAAAGGGAAAAATAGTCCGATAAAATCCTTAATAATTATTGTAATTTCATGTGTTGGTTTGTTGTTCGGATCAAATATACTTGTTGAAGGCACATGTAATATTGCATCTTCGATAGGTATAAGTGAGAGGGTAATTTCTATTACTGTGATTGCTTTTGGAACCAGCATTCCTGAACTTGCAACATCAGTTATTGCAGCTTTTAGAAAGCAAATTGACATTTCTGTTGGTAATATAATCGGGTCAAATATTTTTAATATTCTTGTGATTTCCGGTATTACATCAACAGCTGTTCCATTGAAAGTTAATCAGTCAACTCTGGATTTTGATATCTTCTTTTTAGGAGGTTTTGTTTTGCTTATGGGATTGTTTTTTATTCCGTTTAAAATAGCAGAAATCTCTCGTTGGAAGGGTTTGGTGTTTTTGTTAGCCTACTTTACTTATTATTTAGTGTTGTTTTATCATTAGAATTTATGTACGACTACCTTCGGGGTCGATATCAAAGTCAATATTTTATAATTTAATTAAAATTGAGATTGTTTTTGTCATGATTTTTTTGTCAAAAATCCCGCCAAAAACGATTTTTCCCTTACTATTAACCCCGTATCTGTCAATAGCAGATATGGGGTTAATGATATTTGACCCTACGGGTCATATTCTTAAACAAATGCACAATAAATTCTTATGTAAGAGTAGATTAGGAAATTTCTATAAAATATTGTTACCGCTCAGTTTTATTTGAGCTTAGTCTGTAGTTGCCAAAATTAGTTGTGCAACTTCTTCAACCTTCATATTTATGCCACTAATTGTTAGTTTTGATTGATTATAAAATTGTTCTCGCTCATTAAGTAACTTGCTTATTTTATTTAGTAGTTCATCATGTTTTAAACCTTGAATTAGAGGTCTTTTGGTTTTAGATTTTGTGAGTCTGTCGAAAAGAGCCTTTTCATTTAGTTGTAAGTAAACACTTATACTCGTACTGTTGATACGCTTCATGTTTTCGTTAAAACATGGGGTTCCACCACCACAAGCAAGTATTAAGTTGTCCTGTTTTAAGATTTCGTTTAGCTCTTTTGTTTCTAAATTACGAAAAACAGTTTCGTCAAAAGTGCTAAAAATAGAGGGAATAGTCATTTTGTACTTTTGTTCAATATGTTTATCAAGGTCTATAAAATTAAGTTTTAAGTGTTTAGCCAGTCTTTTTCCAAAAACCGATTTGCCACTTCCCATAAATCCTATTAGAACTATTCGCACAAAGTTTTTTTTATATAGTTAGACTAAAAACCTAAAGTCATTTGGCCACCACCTTCGGAAGGTTTTTTGTCATCTTTTTTATTGTCTTTATCTTCTTTTTTGCTTTCAGTAGGTTTCTTTTTCTCCTCTTTTTTTACTTCTTTTTGTGTTTCATGCTTTTCTTCTTCCTCTTTAGGTTCTATTATTTCGAATTCGATATCATCAGTTCCGTTTTCATCTCCTGAAATCTCTTCGTTTTCGTCTTCTTCCACTTCTTTTTGAAGAGGCTCGTCAAATAATATTTTGTCGATTTCGAATGTTGTCAGTCTTTTACCTCTTGCTTTTATTCCTTTTACGGCAATAAACTCTTCAGCATCAATTATTTCGTCCTCGCGGGATTCATGTTTTCCACCAAAAATAATTTTAACCTGAGGAAATTTATCATCTGATATGTCAAGCATATAGGAGTTTTCCACCTCTGAAATAAAGCTTAGTTCTTTTGTAGCTTCTTCAATTTCAAAACGTTTGAGATAGAAAAATTCTTGTTCTGCATCGAAGTGAATTACTGTAAAGATCTTTTGTGGATCGAATTTTTCAATAATCTTAATATTCTCTTCGTAGTGGTTAGATAAATCAAAATTAGTTAGTCTGCAATTACCATCTTTTGTAATAACAAGTATTTTGTCTTCCCCGGAAAACTCACCAAGAAATGTTCCTCTGCCATCAGCATTTAGCCTAAGTACCTCTGCGTCGAACCATACTCTGCGACCTCCTAAAGTTGACACACCTTCCTCTTTAAGGGTAATTTTATGAATGTCATTTTTTGTAAGAATATTACCTTGTGCATCACGTCCTTTTATTGCAAGTTCTGCAAAATCTTGTTCAAATACAAGTTTTCTTATTTTTGGTTTTGGCTTTAGGAATACCTTGATTACCTCAGCTTCGCCATTTGGATTTGCAGTAAAATAAAGTAATCTTGATCCGGCTTCACCTTTAGTAATATCGTATTCTTTATCTCTGGTAATAGAAGTAACAGCAAATCGTTTAATGTATGAAGTGCTTGTTCTTCCGTGACGATAAACAGCGTTATAAATTGTACGTTTATCGTTTTTCTTAAAGACAGCGACGTGAATTATATCTTTGCCAAAGAATGCTTTATCAGAGACTTTTGAAACCATGTATTTACCATCTTTACGGATAACAATGATATCGTCTATATCTGAACACTCACAAACATATTCTTCTTTTTTCATACCATAACCAACAAAACCCTCTTTGTAGTTTGCATATAATTTTTCGTTTGCAACTGCAACTTTAGCAGTATCTATGGTATCAAAGTTTCGGATTTCTGTTTTTCTTTCTCTTCCTACTCCGTATTTCTTTTTTATATCTTGATAGTATTTTATTGCATAAGCAATTAGATTATCCAGATTGTGCTGGACTTTCTTTATTTCATCAAGAATTTTTTGTAAGTCTTCTTCTGCTTTGTCAACATTGAATTTCAGAATTCTTTTCATTCTGATTTCAAGTAATTTCAGAAGATCATCTCTGGTAATCTCTCTTATTAGCTCTAGCTTATGTTCAATTGCTTTATCGTGGATAAAGTCAAGAGCATCATCTGTTGATTTTGCGTTTTCGTACTTTTTCTCTTTATAAATGCGTTTTTCGATAAACCATTTTTCAAGAGATTGCAATTGCCATGACTCTTCGAGTTCTGATTTATGGATTAAAAGCTCTTGTTTTAGCAATTCAACGGTATTGTAAACAGAAATCTGTAAGATTTCCTTTACACCGACAAAGCGAGGCTTTTCTTCTTCAATTACGCATGCATATGTTGGTATTTAGACTTCACATTTTGTGAAGGCATACAAAGCATCTATTGTTTTATCGCTCGAAACACCGTTAGGTAAGTGGATTAATATTTCAACTTCATCAGCTGTATTATCATCAATTTTTTTAATTTTAATTTTGCTTTTTTCATTTGCCAAAATTATATAATCAATAATTGATGAGGTGGTTTCACCAAAAGTTATATCTTTAATAGCTAGAGTTTTTTTATCTACCTTTTCGATTCTAGCTCTTACCCTTGCACGACCACCACGTTGCCCTTCATTATATTTTGAAAAATCCGCTAAACCTCCTGTTGAGAAATCAGGATAAAGTTCAAAATCTTCTTCTTTTAAAGTAGAAATACATGCATCGATAAGTTCATTGAAATTATGAGGTAGAATCTTTGTTGCTAAACCAACAGCAATACCCTCAACACCTTGAGCGAGTAGGAGAGGGAACTTAACAGGAAGAGTTATTGGTTCATTGTTTCTACCGTCATATGATGACCTCCAGAATGTTGTTTTAGGGTTAAAAACAACTTCAAGTGCAAATTTTGATAATCTTGCTTCAATATATCTTGATGCAGCAGCTCTATCGCCTGTTAAAATATTACCCCAGTTTCCCTGACAATCAATTAGCAAATCTTTTTGTCCAAGTTGTACCAATGCATCACCTATAGATGCATCACCGTGAGGGTGATATTGCATTGTGTGCCCAACAATATTTGCAACTTTATTGTATCTTCCGTCATCTAGTTGTTTCATTGAATGCAAAATCCTGCGGTGTACAGGCTTAAGACCATCATAAACATGTGGTACTGCACGTTCGAGGATTACATATGAAGCATAATCTAAAAACCAATCCTGATACATTCCGTTCAGGCGCGTAATTTTGGGTGCTTCATTTTCCTGCAATTCAACAGCTTCAAAATCTTCGGACTCTATATTGTTTTTGTTTTCTTCGCTCATAGTTTAAATTTTATACATCTTCCTCAATTCTGAGGTTTTCAATAATAAAATCTTGTCTCTCCGGAGTGTTCGTACCCATATAAAACTTCAACAACCCACTGATACTGTCAGTTTTTGATAAAGTTACAGGATCTAAACGAATATCTTTTCCAATGAAGTTTTTAAACTCATTTGGTGAGATTTCACCGAGACCTTTAAAACGAGTAATTTCCGGATTGTTTTTAAGTTTTTTTATAGCTGCTTCTTTCTCAGCTTCGTCATAACAATAAATTGTTTCTTTTTTATTTCTGACTCTGAAAAGTGGTGTTTCCAGAATAAACAAGTGACCATTTTTCAATAAATCAGGGAAAAACTGCAAGAAGAAAGTTATCAGCAATAGTCGTATATGCATTCCGTCAACATCGGCATCAGTCGCAATTACAACATTTTGATAGCGAATATTTTCTATGCCTTCCTCAATATTCAGAGCTGCTTGAAGCAGATTAAACTCTTCGTTCTCGTAAACAACTTTTTTGGTTTTCCCATAAGAGTTGTAAGGCTTACCTTTTAAGCTAAATACAGCTTGAGTATTAACATCTCTTGATTTGGTAATAGAACCACTTGCTGAATCTCCCTCGGTAATAAATATGGTTGTTTCAAACTTCCTTTCATGATCTGAGTTATAGTGAACTCTGCAGTCGCGAAGCTTTTTATTATGCAAGCTTACCTTTTTTGCTCTTTCACGAGCAAGTTTTTTTACACCTGCAATTGCTTTTCGTTCTTTTTCAGACTCTTTGATTTTCTTTTCCAGAACTTCTGCTACCTGAGGATTTTTATGTAAATAATCGTCGAGTTTTTTTAGAAAATCAAAAATATAATTACGAACAGAGATTCCATTGGGGGTCATGTCTTTTGAGCCTAATTTTGTTTTTGTTTGAGATTCAAAAATAGGTTCTTCAATTTTAATACTAATAGCAGCAATTATCGACTGCCTAATATCAGCTGAGTCATAATCTTTACGATAAAATTCACGAATTGTTTTTACGTATCCTTCACGGAAAGTTGATAGATGTGTGCCGCCTTGAGTTGTGTTTTGCCCGTTTACAAAAGAATAGTATTCTTCGTTATATTGCTTTCCGTGTGTTAGAGCAATTTCAAAATCATCATCTTGAAGGTGTATTATAGGATATATTTCTTCTTGGTTTAGGTTCTCTTGTAAGAGGTCGAGTAATCCATTTTTTGAATAATACTTAGTGCCGTTGAAGTTTATTGTCAAACCAGAGTTTAGATATACGTAATTACGCATCATTGGCTCAATATAGTCGTTAATAAACTTATAATTTCCAAACACTTCATTGTCGGGAGCAAAAACAACTAGAGTACCATTCTTTTTGTCCTCTGCTTTATATGTTTTTTCGTTAACAAGTTTTCCTTGTGAAAACTCGGCAGTTCTTGCTTCTCCTTCTCTGTAAGCTGTGATTTTAAAGCTTGAAGAAAGAGCATTTACCGCTTTAATACCAACACCGTTAAGTCCAACAGATTTTTTGAAAACTTTTGAATCATATTTAGCACCTGTATTCATTTTTGATGCTACATCAATTAGTTTTCCTAAAGGGATACCTCTACCGTAGTCGCGTACAGATATTGTATTGTCTTCGAGTTTAATATTTATATTTTTCCCAAATCCCATTGCATATTCATCAATGGAATTATCAAGAACTTCTTTTATAAAAACATAAATACCATCGTCGCGGGATTTACCATCTCCAAGTTTTCCGATATACATACCGGGACGCTTTCGGATGTGTTCCTGCCAGTCAAGGGTTTTTATGCTGTCTTCTGAATAATTTCCAACCATTTGTGCAGTCTTTTCCATCGTGCAGCAAAAATATAATAAAAAAACATAGCTTTTTCAGTATATTACAAGGAAATATTAACAATTTAGGGTTGAAATACCCAACTTGTTAAAAATTAAATTTTTTTAAGAATTTTATATAGTAGAGTGTTTTATTATTTTTTATCGAGAATAAAACTCCAGTATTCAAATACACCTGTTGCAAAATTGTTGTATCTGGATGTACCAAGAGTTCCGGCAAATGTTTTGAAAGATTTTCGTAAGATTTTCGGAGCTTTGGTATCGATAAGATGTTCTCGACGTGCTGAATCTTTTTCTAAAGCTTTTACAACATTCTTAGAAATATCGTTTTCGTGTGCTGTTTTAAAACCAGCATTTTAAAGCATTTTTCTAAAACCTTCTTTTTCCTTAGGATAAATCATATCAGCCAAAAGAAGCTTTCCATCCGGTTTAAGAACTCTGTATACTTCTTTAAGAAATGCTTGTTGGTTATTGTAACATCTTGCAGATTCTACATTAACAACAAAGTCAAAAGAGTCATCGTCAAAAGGTAGTTTTTCAGCATTACCACATGTAAAGTTAAGATTCTCTACATTTTTGTAGTGTTTATTACAAAAATCGATACTTCTAGGTGTGATATCCATACCAGTGTATGACTTTGGATTATAATATCTAGCAATATATGAAGCACCACCACCACGGCCAGAACCAACTTCAAGGACTTGTTTGTCTTTAAGGTCGGCTTTGTTTACAACATGATCGTATAGTTGAATGCAATATCTGTCGGATTCGTCATTTTTTTGAAGTTCAAGCTTAGCTTCACCGTTTAGGTTTTCGTAACCATAATTCATAAAATTGGCAAGGTTTTCACCGTCAATTTTATTCATCTTTTTGTGCCAATATTGCCATAAAGGCTTTCTTAAAGGTTTTGGGAGCTCTGCATATTTTTCAACAATTCTTGACATTTTTTAATAATTAAAATTGTTAAATGTCTGTCCCAAGTGTGCCGGAATGACATTATGATTTACAAATTATCTCGGGCGCAAAGGTAATATTATTCTTTAATATAGAAAGAAATAATCATTTATGCTTGTATAAAAAAATGCGGAATAAATTACTCCGCATTTTTAAAAATATGTTATTTGTGTTTAGTTTGTTCGCCCACCAGTAGTTGTAGTCGTTCTATTACCAGTTCTACCACTTACTTTAATTTCAGTACCTTCTGTTTCTTCTGTTTCTTCTTCTTTATTATTTGAACTTGAAGAACTAGTGTTTGTTCTTGTTCCTGTAGAGCTTGAATTATTTCTACTACTAGAGTTAACAGTACTAGAGTTGTTTCTAGTACTAGAAGAAGAACTGCTAGTGTTTGTTCTGGTGCCAGTTGAACTTGAGTTATTTCTACTACTAGAGTTAATAGAACTTGAGTTATTTCTGCCGCTTGAACTAGAACTACTAGTGTTCGTTCTTGTTACTGAAGAGCTTGAATTATTTTTTCCAGATGATGAACTGCTGGAATTAATTCTTGAACCACTTGAACTAGAATTGTTACTTCCACTATTATTTGTAGAACTTTAGTTATTGCGGCCAGAGTTAGTATTTATTGTATTGGTACGACCATCTCTGCCACCTACATTAATTTGAGTTCCACCATTATTATTATCTCTTATGTTGGTGTCACCATTTTTTCCATCATCTGTGTCTTCGCAAGGGCTGGTTGGTCTACCATTTCCTATACCAGATTGAGGTGTTTTATCTGCTTCAATACATACAGACCAAAGTCCCATTGAACCAGGATTACTAGTACTTACATTAACTTTTAAGTTTCCTGTGAATAGGTAGTATTTTCCAGAGCTAATTGAATATGGGTTTCCATTAACTATTGCATCTCCACCACCTGCAGTTGCTTTAAAGAATAAACTTGAAGCAGATCCGCTATACGACCAACCACTATTATCCAAACTACTTCTGTTATATGTGCCACTAGGTGTAACAAGACAGAATTCCCATTCAGCATTACCAGGGTTGATTCTAGGACCACAAGCTTCTTCTTCAACTGTTACTTGCTCTGAATCAGAATCTTGACCGCACTCGTTTTTAACACTTACAGTAATTGTGTGTGTGCCTGCATCAAAATTATATTTGTCATCAATATGTCCTGTAGATGAAGAGAATGTAAATACATTATCAGTACTTCCATCAACACTTATTGTAATATTGTTTTTACTGTCTATATTTGATACAGAACCATTCATTACGTGAGTATATCCACTTTCACTAGTTTCAGAAAGTGTAATGTTAACTGATGGTGGATCACAAGGTTCTTCAACACTTGCTTGTTGAGTATCTGAGTCCTGACCACAATCATTTTTAACAGTTACTTTAATTGAGTGTGTACCCGGATCAAGATTTAGAGAGCCACTTATCTGACCATTAACAAATTGGAAAGCAGTGTAGTTATTTCCATCAATTGTAATAGTTATTTGGTTTTTATTATCAATATTTGTTGTTGTACAACTAATAGTGTGTGTTGAGTTTGTAGCAGATGATTCATTAATATAAAGGTTAACGGTTGGTGGGTCACAAGGGTCTTCAACATTTACATCTGTTGATTGACTATCTTCGCCACAATCGTTTTGAGCTTTAACTGTGATAGTATGATTGCCGGCTTCAAGACTAAGATCTGCACTTATAACATTTGTGCCAGGAATAAATTGGAAAGAATTGAATGTATTACCATCAATTGTAACAGTTATTTCGTTTTTACTTTGAACATTTATTACTGTCCCGTTTAATTGATGTGTTGTGCTTTTTGCACCACTTTCAAATACAGAGAAGTTTACAATAGGATCTTCACAAGGTTCTTCAACAGTTACTTGAATAGATTCAGAATCTTGACCACAATCATTTTTAACAGATACAGTAATAGTATGTGTACCAGGCTCTAAGTTAAAACTACCACTTAAAGCATTTGTGTTTGGAATGTACTGGAAAGAATTATCTTCTTCACCATCTACGGTAACAGTTATTTCACTTTTGTTTTTAACATTAGTTACTGTGCCAGACATTTCATGAGTGAAATTATTAGCATCAGATTCAGTAACATTAAAATTGATAACCGGAGGATCACAAGGCTCTTCAACCGTTACTTGAACAGATTCAGAGTCCTGACCACAATCATTTTTAACAGATACAGTAATAGTATGTGTACCAGGCTCTAAGTTAAAACTACCACTTAAAGCATTTGTGTTTGGAATGTACTGGAATGA
>PKTB01000004.1:0-325758 GCA_002869385.1 Marinilabiliales bacterium | reverse complement strand
TATTTCGCTTTTGTTTTTAACATTAGTTACTGTACCAGACATTTCATGAGTGAAATTATTAGCATCAGATTCAGTAACATTAAAATTGATAACCGGAGGATCGCAAGGTTCTTCAATCGTTACTTGAACAGATTCAGAGTCCTGACCACAATCATTTTCAACAGATACAGTAATAGTATGTGTACCAGGCTCTAAGTTAAAACTACCACTTAAAGCATTTGTGTTTGGAATGTACTGGAAAGAATTATCTTCTTCGCCATCTACGGTAACAGTTATTTCGCTTTTGTTTTTAACATTAGTTACTGTACCAGACATTTCATGAGTGAAATTATTAGCATCAGATTCAGTAACATTAAAATTGATAACCGGAGGGTCGCAAGGTTCTTCAACAGTTACAGTAACGGTGTCACTATCTTCACCACAATCGTTTTTAGCTTTAACAATTACTGTATGATTTCCAGCATCAAAATTATATTGTGAGCTAATTCCGTTTGTTTTATGATCATATTGGAAAGAGTTATCAGCTTTATTATCAACCCTTACTGTTATTTGAGATTTGTTTTCTACATTAGTTACAGTTCCACTAAGTTTGAAGTTTATTGATTTTGCTGAGGTTTCGCTCATACTAATAGAAACTACAGGAGGGATACATGGGTCTTCAACTGTAATTTGAACAGATTCAGTATCCTGACCACAGTCATTTGTGGCAATTACTGTAATAGTATGATTTCCTGGTTCTAGTTTAAAATTACCACTTAAAGCATTAGTATTAGGAACGTATTGGAACGAGTTATCTTCCTGACCATCCACCATAATAGTAATATCAGATTTGTTTTGAACATTAGTTACAGAACCACTCATTTCATGAGTAAAAATAGCATGATCGATTTCACTAATGTTAAAATTGATTACTGGAGGATCGCACGGAGTTTCAACAGTTACAGTAACAGATTCTGTATCTTCACCGCAATCATTTCTTGCAATAATCGTAATAACATGATTTCCACCTTCTAATTTAAATTTACCACTTAATGCATTAGTGTTAGGAATGTATTGGAAAGAGTTGTCTTCCTGGCCATCCACAAGAACAGTAATATCAGATTTATTTTGAACATTAGTAATTGTTCAACTCATTTCATGAGTAAAAGTAGCATGGTCTATTTCATTAACATTAAAGTTGATTACTGGAGGATCACATGGAGGAGCTTCGATACTTATTGTTATCGATTCAGAATCTTCGCCACATTCATTACTTGCTATAACAGTAATTGTGTTACTTCCTGATTCTAGCTTGAATTTACCACTAAGAGCGTTAGTGTTTGGAATATACTGGAATGAATTGTCCTCATCACCATTAACAAGCACAGTGATATTAGATTTGTTTTGAACATTAGTTACTGTCCCGGTCATTTCATGTGTAAATGTTTGGTGATTCATTTCATTAACACTAAAGTTGACAACAGGAATATCACAAGGAACATCAATATTTAGATTTATTGATTCTGAGTCTTCACCACATTCATTTCTTGCAATAATAGTAATAACATGATTACCACCTTCTAGCTTAAATTTACCACTTAAAGCATTAGTATTAGGAATGTATTGGAATGAATTATCTTCAACACCATCCACAAGCACAGTGATATCAGACTTGTTTTGAACATTAATTACTGTTCCACTCATTTCATGAGTAAAGTTAGCGTGAATGATTTCTACAATTTGGAAATCAATTACAGGAGGATGACAAGGAGTTTCAACTGTTACTGTAAAAGATTCAGTATCCTGACCACAATCATTATTTGCAATTATGGTAATTACATGTGAACCTTTACCTAACTTAAATTTACCACTTAAAGCATTAGTATTAGGAATGTATTGGAATGAATTATCTTCAACACCATCCACCAAAACAGTAATTTCAGATTTATTTTGAACATTAGTTACTGTTCCGGACATTTCGTGAGTAAAATTAGCATGATCGATTTCAATTACACTAAAATTAACAACAGGAGGATCACAAGGACTTTCAATATATACCTGAACAGAAACAACATCTTCGCCACAATCGTTTTTAGCTTTAACGGTTATAGTGTGATTACCAGGAGTTAACTTAAGCTTACTGCTAATTTCATTATTTGAAGGCACATACTGGAATGAATTGTCAGGTCTTACGTCAACTAGCAGAGTTATATCAGATTTATTCTTAACATTAGTAATAACACCTGTTAATTCATGAGTAAAGTTAGAGTGTATAATTTCAACTATTTTAAAGTATACTACCGGAGGATCACATGGGTCATCTACAATAACTTGAATAGATTGAGAATCTTCACCACATTCATTTTTTGCAAAGACTGTAATCATATGAATACCAGGTTCAAGTTTATAATTATCACTGATATCACATGTTGTAGCTTTATATACGAATGAATTATCTATTACTCCATCAACAGTGATAGTAATATTGTTTTTATTTTCAACATTTTTTACACTTCCTGATATATAATGAGTATAATTTGAGTTAGTAGTTTCAGAAACTCTAAAATCAACAGTTGGAACTTCACAAGGAGCATCAATAACTACTTGAATAGATTCAAAATCGTCACCACATTCATTTTTAGCACTTACTGTAATAGTATGAGTACCTGGCTCAAAATTATATTTACTAATTATTTGATGTGTAGATTCATTATATTGGAATGAATAGTCTCTTTTACCATCAACAAATACAGTAATATTATTTCTATTTTCGACATTGAATACAGTACCATTTAATTGGTGAGTATAATTTGTGTAATTTATTTCGTTTACTGAAAGTTTGATTTCTGGTACATTACAAGGATTTTCAATAATGAATTCTGTTATTTCCCTGTCTTCGCCACATTCATTATAAGCAATTACAGTAATGTTGTGACTTCCCGGATCAAAATTGTAATTTCCATATATTTGATTATTTGCAGTATTAAATTGGAATGAATAATCATTTACACCATCAACATAAACCTTAATATCACTTCTGTTATTAATGTTGTGAATAACACCGTTTAATACATGAGTATAATTTGATTGGTTAGATTCATATACTGAAAACTCAACAATTGGTAATTCGCATGGAGACTCTACTACTGCCTGAACATACTCAGTATCCTGACCACATTCGTTTTTAGCAATAACAGTTATTGTGTGTGTCCCTGGAGCAAACTTGTAGAAATTGCTAATAATGTTTGTTCCTGATTCAAACTGGAATGAATAGTCTACAACACCATCTACTAGAACTTTAATATTATCTTTATTATTAATATTAGCGATATTACCTTTTAGTTCATGTGTATAGTTTGGATTTGCAGATTCTATTACACTTATATTTGCAACAGGTATTTTACAAGGAGCTTCAATAAACACCTCTACTGATTCAGAATCTCTACCGCACTCGTTTCTTGCAGTAAGAGTAATAGTATGATAACCAGGAGCAAAATTATACTTATCAGTTAAAGTTTGGTTTGCAGGATTATAATTGAAAGAAATGTCAGTATTACAATCAATTGTTAACCTGATATCACTTCTACTGTGAATATTAGTAATGTTAGCATTTATAATGTGAGTAAAGTTATTAATATTAGTTTCAGAAACAACAATATCAACTTCTGGTGGATAACATGGATTTTCAACAAAAACTTCAACAGAGTGGCTGTCTTGTCCGCAATCATTTCTTGCAGTTACAGTTATTACATGTTTTCCCGGAAGTAAATTAAAAGCCGAGCTTATAGTATGAGAGCTTTTATCAAAGTAGAAGTTATTATCTCTTACACCGTTAATTTCAACAGTTATATAAGCCGGGTTAGTTACATTAGTAATTGTTCCATCTAATTGATGTGATGCATAATGAGAATTTGCTTCACGTACTGTGAAATTTACAACAGGATCATGACAAGGAGCAGGAGTGTGTCCATATCCGATGTCCCATTTTAATAATAATCCGGTATAATGATTTTTGTCCTCAAGACTACCATTGTCAGTAATACCATCTATGTCGGCACCAATAATTGTATTTCCTTCTTCTAAGAAATAATTGATTTTATGTTCAATTCCCATTGAAAAATGAGGAGTAAATTGATAACCAAGATAAAAACCAACAGTTGGAGAAATACAGCCATGGTTAATACCGATAGTTTCAAAATCATCATCAGAGAGAGCTTTCAAATCTTCATAGATTGTTGCTCTACTGTCGTTACCATCAACATTGATTGAACTAAAGTAGTATGGTCCCGGATTTAATAAATCAGAATCATCAACTAAATCAAAACTTGTGATATTATGAGTTACACCGGCACCACCTGATGCACTTACAATAATTCCTGTTCTTTCGCGCAGGCGATTTAAAGTAAGAACAAACTCAAGGTCGTAATTAAAATGAGTATATCTAACATTGCTATAGTAGTATGTACTGTCAATGTCATTAAATTTCATACGGTCATCAAAAGCAGTATTTTGACCACCAAGAAATCTAAATCTCCAGTCGAGTGACCAAAATGCATTTTCTTTTTGATAAATGGCATTCCCAACGAGGAAAGTAAAGCCACCACCACTGAAATTTCGGATATCACTTTGTTGGTAAGATCCGCCAAGGCCGAATCCGATGTCCCAGCCACTATCATTTGTATAATCAAGTCTCTGCGCATGGAGAGAATTTATTCCCAACAAAAACAAGGGTAACAGGATAAGTAAGTGTATAAATCTTTTCATAATTATATGGTTTTGTTTTAATGCTTAAAATGTTTTCAAATTTAGTTATAAAATTTCGTTTATTAAATTAATTCTTTGTTATGATTATAATGGTATGTTTATAAGTGGGAATTTCAATTCTCGTGCCAAAATTTTACTTCCATGTAAAATCAAGCAATACAGAATGTTTGAGATTATTAACAATTAGGCAGGAATTATCTGTAATAATAATTACTTTTGTAATATGGATATAATCCTTGAGCAAATACTGATTCTGAGCATTATGACTGTTGTTGGTGTTATTGCTTATAAACTGAAAGCAATTAACAAAGAAAATGCTAATGGCCTTGTTAAAGTCATAATAAAAATCACCCTTCCATTATTAATTTTTACAACATTTGCAGGAACAGAACTTACAGATGAAATTCTGATAAATTCTCACTATGTATTTGCTGCATAGTTTTTTGTTGTGATAGTTTTATTCTTTTTGAGTAAAATTAGTGCAAAAGCTTTAAAGCTTGATGCCGAAAACACAGCCTTACATAATGTTCATACAATGTTCGGTAATATTGTATTTCTTGGTTTCCCATTACTTGACGCACTTTTACCTGGAGGAGAAGGGCTAATTTATGCTACAATATTTCAGTTAGGACATGACACTTTAATGTGGACCTGGGGAATTTATATTTTAAATAAAGGTGCCGAAAAGAAGTCTTCCCAAAACTGGAAACATCTGATAAATCCTACAACAGTTGCATTTGTTTTTGGTTTGATTTTGCTGATTATTAAAGTTAAGATTCCTGACTTAGTTTTCACTCAATTGAGTAAAATTGGACATACAACAATTTATCTGTCAATGATTTATGTTGGTTCTGTGCTAGCAGCAGTAAAGTTTAAATCATTAGTGTCAAATTTAAGATCTTATGTTTTAAGTTTTAATAAATTGATTTTTGGTGCATTGATTTTGTTGGGAGCATTTTATATTTTAAAACTTGTCGGGATTAACGTGCCTCAAAAAGCAGTAATTGTTTCTGTTATGCAGGCAGCAATGCCATGTATGATTGTTATTTCTGTACTTGCTCAGGAAATGGGATTAAATTCAAAACAAGCTGTTGAGAATATTTTTGTTACATCGGTTTTGTCAATCGGGAGTTTACCTTTGATGTATTGGATAGTGGGGCAGTTGTTTGGTTAATCGGTTTGTCGGTTGATCAGTTAAACTGTTTGACTGTTCAACAGATTAACAGTTTTATCTTATTCTTATGCTATCCAAATCTTGTTTTCAAGATTCTTTATAATGTTAAATAGTTATAACATACATAAAAATAAAAACTTATGGAACTAAAAACAAATATCCTTTACCTTTTAATGTAACTATTTCAATCGATTGATCTTCTGCGAAATACTCTCTAATTTTACGAATATAAACGTCTAAATTTCTTGAATTGAAGAATGAATCATCACCCCATACGGACATTAGCAGTTCTTTTCTGTCAATACTGTGATTTTGTGAGGCAATGAATATTCTAAGGATTTCCATATCCCTTTGTGATAGCTTAATTACCCTGGTAGGAGAATGCAACTCGTACCTGTCATTGATAAATTTATATTTTCCGACCTTAATAATTTCATCTTTGATAAGTGGCTTACTTTTTTCTGCGGTTTTTAACTGATTATTTATCCTGACTATAAGTTCTTCCATACTAAAAGGTTTTCTTACATAATCATCTGCCCCGCAATCAAAACCTTTAATTAAATCTTCTGTTTCTACTTTTGCTGTAAGAAAAATAATTGGAAGTTCAGCCTTTTTTACTTTAATCTGTTTGCAAAGATCGTATCCGTCTACATTTGGTAACATAATATCCAATACGCAAATATCCGGTTCAAAAATTTCAAAACTTTGCATAACTTTTGCCCCATCAGGAATATGAAGTACCCTGAAATCATTCTTTTCAAGAGTTTCCTTTACAATTTTGCCAAGAAAAGGTTCATCTTCAATATATAATACGTTTTTAGACATTTTTATTTCTTTGGCAATTTTATTATGAAATTACACCCGCCGGTTTCATTATTTTTTACAGAGATGTCTCCTTTGTGAAGGTCAATTATCTGTTTTACATAATTAAGTCCCAATCCAGAGCCTTTTACATTATGTTTATTTCCTGTCGGAACGCGGAAAAATTTTTCAAAAACTTTATTTCTGTATTCTTCCGGAATTCCAATACCGTTATCAGAAACTTACAATTTGATTTTTGATTCTGTTTGTTCTAACCGTATTTGTATCTTTGGTGTTATTCTATTGTATCTGAGGCTGTTATCGAGTAGGTTTACAATTACTCCCTGGATTAATAGTTCGTCAAAATTTAAAATGTAATCATTGTCTTCTGCTGAAAGTTCAACGATGGCATTGCTCTGTAAAAAGCGTAACTCCATGGTTTTAATAATATGCTTTAAAAGCTTTCTCAGGTCACCGGTTTGTGGATTGAACGGATGCTTTCCTTCATCCATTAATGAGGTGCTCATTACCTGATTGATCAGTAGATCGAGACGATCCATTTCTAAGGAAGCCATTTTAAGATATTCGCGGGTTTTTTGCTTGTCAGTGTTCAGATCAAATTCCTTAATAGCTTCCAGAGCAACTTTTACAGTCGAAACAGGTGTTTTTAATTCATGAGATATATTGCTGACAAATCCCTTACGTATTGTATTCAGAATAATCTGTTGTCTTAGCTTTTTATAAGTAAACCAAAAAGCACCGCCAGTCAAAAATAAAAGTATTAATGCAAATAATATTTGAGGAATGATCCTTTTGCAAAGGTAAATTTCAAAACCTTTAATTATAACACAGAAAGAACTATCCTGAAAATTCGATTTAAAGTAGATCAGAGTGCTGTCTGTTTGTGCCTGCGAAGTCCAATTGAGGTTGAAGTTCAGATTGTTATCTGAAAGTTTTTTTGTAAAAACTATCTTTAATAAACTTGTGTCGGTTAATTCAAGGATAGTATTTGTTACACTACTGCTGTCGCTCGTCATTTCAATTAACAGGTTTACACCTTTAGCAAAAAACTCTTCCTCAGAGAATCCGGAAATACTGGCTGATGTTTCTGTAATAAGCTCAACCTTTTGTATTTTTTTAATTGTGTCGGTTGATATTGCATTACAGTTAGAATCATCAATCATTATGATTTTATTGTAAGTTAAGCTGTTACTGTCGGGATCTTCAAGGTTTAACAGACTGTCATCTTCAAAACTAATCTGTATATTATAAAATGTTGAGTCAACATCATCATTTAGTATCGGATTAAATATATTTAAAATTATTGTGTCAATGGCTTCGTCCTGAGATAGTTCAAAATGATATGACAGCTCTTTCTTCAGAATTTCTTTTTCATCCTGATATTGCGAGACAATCCAATAGGTAACAAACAGAAATAATACTGCCTGACTTACAATCATTATCAGCTTAATCCATCTTGTATTTTTTGTTTTTTCCATATCTAAGGTCAAATATAAGTCAAAAAATAATACTTCTGAGTTCTATTAACCTTAATTAACTTTAATTGACATTCTGTTAACCTGCTGTTAGAAAGGTCGGGAATATCTTTGTGATATAAAATGATTATTAACAAGCGTGGATTTTGCGCACAAAATTTAATGATATGAAAAAACTAATTTTTATCCCGACTGTAATTCTATTGATTGTTAATTGTTCTCTGCTTAAAGCACAGGAGGATTCATCATCAGGAACGATTATCTATGAAGAGATTTTAAAATTTGCCTTGGAATTAAATGGTGATAGTGAGGCTTTTGCCGATATGTTACCTAATGAAAGTAAATCAGAAAAGGTTCTATATTTCAATTCCGGTGCATCATTGTATAAGAATGTTGAGAATGAAGAGTCTGAAAGTAGTGTGATTGAGCAGGAATCGCAAGATATGCTCATTGTTGTTGAAATTGCAAATCCGGATGATAAAGTATATACTGATTTACAAAACAAACAGGTGGTTGAGCAAACAGAATTTATGTCGCGTCAGTTTTTGATTATTGACGAAATGAAAGAGTATTCCTGGAAATTAACAGGTAATCAAAAAAAGATTCTTGATTATAATTGTCAGGAGGCGATTTCGGTTAAAGATGATAGCATAATTACAACAGCATGGTTTACACCTGAAATACCGGCATCGGTTGGTCCTGCATCATTTTCAGGATTGCCGGGAGCAATTTTATTTATTAGTGCCGATAATGGAGATTATACAATAACTGCAAAATCTGTTAGTACAGATATCCCGAATGAAGAAGTTTTTGAAAAACCTAAAAAAGGAAAGAAGGTAAGTAGAGAGGAATACGAAAAAATTGTTGAAGAAAAGAATAAAGAAATGGAAGAACAGTATGGTTCAGGTGGTGGCGTTTTTATTGAAATAGAAACCAGATAATATTCTTCTCATGAAAAGTTTCGTAATTGGCTTTGTTTTACTTTTTGGGTCAATAATATCACTTGCTCAAAAGTCGGATATTAGTGGTAAAGTTATTGGGGAAAATAATAACCCGTTGGGATATGCAAGTATTGCACTTTTATATCCAAGTGATTCAACACTTGCAGCATATGGAATTACTAACGAACATGGACAGTTTAAAGTAAAACAGGTTGCAGATGGTGAGTATATAATGCAGATCGCTTATCTCGGGCATGAAACATATTACAAAAATTTGAAATTGCCTTATAAGAATGGTGGGGCAATGGGAGTAATAGCAATGAAACCGGCAGCAATAAACCTTCCCTCTGTCGATGTTGAATCTGAGTATATTCCGATAAAAATCAATGAAGATACTATTGAATATAATGCTGCAGCTTTTAGAACAAAACCGGATGCTTCGACAGAAGATCTTTTACGAAAACTTCCGGGAGTTGAAGTCGACAGAGCAGGAAATATTAAAGCAGTAGGAGAGGATGTGAGTAAAGTTCTTGTTGAAGGAAAAGAGTTTTTTAGCGGAGACTCAAAGGTTGCTACCAAAAATCTTCCGGCAGATGCGATAAAAAAAGTACAGGTTTACGATAAAACTTCTGATGAATCTGACTTAAGCGGAGTTGATGACGGATATAGAGATAAAACTATTAATCTTGTTTTAAAAGACGATAAAAAACAAGCATTGTTTGGTGATGTTAAAGTAGGATATGGTACCGATAATCACTATGCAGGAAATGCTAATATCTATCGTTTTTCGCCGAATCATCAGTTTGCAGTTTTATCAATGATAAACAATATCAATAAATTTGGATTTTCGTTTCAGGATTATTTGGACTTTAACGGAGGCTTTCAAAGCATGATGAGTGGAGGTTCAATTAGCCTGTCCTTTGATAATTCAATGCCAATTGATTATGGTCAGACAGTTACAGGTTTTGTTACTTCCGGGGCAGGAGGTTTAAATTACTCTTATGAAAAGAAAAAGGATAACAGGTTTTATATCAGCTATTTAGGAAGTGCCTATAAAGAAGAGCTGATTGAAGACAGCGAATCAATGAACTTTTCACCTTTGGGAACATTTAACCAAAATGATGCTTTGGAACGCAATGAAACAAATTTTATGCATCCTGTTAATTTTGGTTGGAAAAACAAGTCTGATTCCATTAATCATTATGTTATTACCGGGGGATTTCGTTTAGTAAATAATAATGTCACCAGCATAAGCAATACAAGAAGTTTTAATAATGACACTTTACTCAATATACTTAACAGCCAGCTTACAGATTATAGTGATAAACTTAATTCAAATTTTTCTGGTTCATGGCTACATAAAGGTAGTGGTAGAATAAAGCTTTTTAAATTATCAGCAAATGCTTCGGGATCAAACAGTTTTCAGAAAAATAAATATTATAACTCAACTGAATACTTATCTCCGGTTTCCATTATTTATACCAATCAGTATCAGGATAAAACAAAAGATCTGTACAATGTAGAACTTCAATCATCTGCTTTGATATCCTGTGGTAAAAAGTTATACCTGGAACCGGGTGCGAGTGGCGGGGCAGTTATTGAAAACTTTATGCGAACGCAAGGAGATATCGGAGATGAAGTCTTGGTAATTGATTCTTTAAGTCCGGAATTTGAACGTTCTTATTATTATGTCAGGCCGGGTATTAGTTTTAAAAGAAATACAAATAAAACAAAATTGATATTGGGCTCGGACGTTGAGATTGGCAGAATGTCAAACTAATTGTACGGTTTGGAACAAACAAACGAAACATTTTATCTGCTACCTCAATTCTCTTATGAATATAAATATAAGACCGGTCATCGAATAAATCTCTTTTATGCTTCAAATGTAATAAAACCTGTTGCATCTCAATTATTACCTGTTGTGAATATGCTTAGTCCTTTAAACCTGTATTATGGAAACAGAAATTTAAAACCTGAATATCGACATGATGCATCATTACAATTGCTTTTATTTGACCAGTTTTCGGGAATTTCTGTTTTTGCCGGTATAAATGGAGCTTATACCAAAGATAAAATTGCATGGTCGAGAAAGATAGATGAGAGTTTTAATCAGATTTTTCACCTCACAAATGTTAGGGATGATTATTCAATGAATTCAATGCTCGATTTTTCCAGTCCTGTCCGGAAATTGTACATTAAAGTTGCAATTAGCCTGAGGGAAGACATAAATAAAGGGATAAGTTATATAAACGGAGTTGAAAATATCAGTTTGGGATACAGGCATAAAGTGAAATTCAGTGTGGAAAATTTCAATAAGAAAAAATGGGATGTTCAAACCGGGATTTCTTATGAAATAAATGATAACAGGTATTCAATAAATGAATCAATGAACTACACTTACAATAATTTGTCATATTTTGGTGAAATAAGATACACACCAAATGATAAATGGCACTTTATGGTTTCGGCAGATGTGATGAATTATAATACCGGAAGTTTCGAGGATGTTTTGAGTGTTCCTTTACTGAATGCAGAAGTGAATTATAACTTCCTTAAGAATAACAGGGGGATGCTTTCTTTAGTTTGCTTTGATATATTGAATAAAAATACCGGAATTGAAAGAACTGCATACGAGAATTATTTAATGGAAACTCGTTCAAACATCATTGGCAGGTATTTTATGATATCATTCAAATATAGGCTTAGTAAGTTTAAAAGGGATGGTGGAGTGACGATAAGTGTGTAAGAATATATTGTTTATTTGAGAGTTGTGTTTGTCAACATTAAATGCTATATTTGATGTGAAGCAAGTAAATAATCAAGTAATGAATAATAGATTTTTTGCTATTGGAGATATTCACGGATGTTTCGATTCTTTTAAAGATTTGATAGAAAATGAAATTAAACTTCAGAAAAACGACACACTTGTTTTATTGGGTGATTATATTGACAGAGGTTTAAAAAGTAAGGAAGTTATTGATTATATTATTAACCTTCAGGAGCAATCATATACTGTTTTTCCGTTGATTGGAAATCATGAAGTAATGATGTTGGATTCACTTAAAAATGAAAAGACAAAAGAGTTATGGATTCAAAATGGAGGTAAAGAAACATTAAAGAGCTTCAACATTAATTCAATTAGTGAACTCTCTAATAAGTACTTGGATTTTTTTGAAAATTTACCATATTATTATATGCATGAAAACTATTTATTTGTTCATGCAGGATTTAACGATAATATTATCAATCCATTTGAGGATAAATACTCAATGGTCTGGCATAGCCGACAAAGCTATTTGAACCCGTTGTTTGCTAAGAAAATAATCATTCACGGTCATAGGCCTGTTACAACGAATTTTTGCAATCAACAACTAAAAGAAAGAAAACAAGTAATAAATATTGATACAGGATGTGTTTACAATGATAAAAAAGGTTATGGAAAATTAACAGCTATAGAAATTTATTCCGGAATTATTGTATCAAAATAATTTTTAATATATTTGCATATCCTCAATTCGCGAATCGCGAATCGCGAACAAAAGAAAAAGTATGAAGAAACATAATGGGATGCGTCCCCAGGACATAGTGGTTTTATTGAAAATAATTGCGTTAAGACATTATGATTGGTATAACTCAGATTTGTCCCGGTCACTAATGATCAGTTCTTCTGAGGTATCTGAAGTTTTAAACAGATGTAAAATTGCTGGCTTGATTGATTCAAAAAAGCGAAAAGTAAATATTAATTCTTTTAAAGAATTTTTGATTTATGGTTTAAAATATGTTTTTCCTGCTGAGCCCGGCGCAATAGTAAAAGGAATACCGACTGCACATTCTGCATCACCAATCAAAGAGCATATTTCAAGCGGTTCTGATGTTTATGTTTGGTCGAGTGCTAAAGGAACACGCAGGGGACAAGCTATAGAACCTCTTTTTAAATCTATTCCTCAAATTGTACAAGAGGATAAATTATTTTATGAATTGTTAGTTATCGTTGACACTATTCGGATAGGAAAAGTCAGAGAAATAAATATTGCCAAAGAAGAACTTGAAAAAAGATTAAAACATGCCTGGTAGGAATATTACGATGCTGCAAACAGTGGCAAATGGTTTGGGTGATTTAAAAGACGAAATGGTATTTGTAGGAGGTGCTGTTGCAGAATTGTATGCAAATAATCCTGAATTGTCTGATATCAGACCAACACTTGATGTTGATTGTGTAATTGAACTACGCTCAAAAACTGCTCATGCAAAATTAGAAGATGATTTAAGAGCTTTAGGTTTTGCAAATGACACATCAAAAGGAGCTCCAATTTGCAGGTGGGTTTATCAGTATATTTTAGTTGATGTTATGCCCTCTGATTCTGATGTGCTTGGTTTTAGCAATAGATGGTATGAGGAAGGAATTGAAAATAAGATTTCTAAAACACTTCCTGATAGAACAGAAATTTTTGTGTTTCCTCCTGAATATTATTTAGCGGCAAAAATTGAAGCCTATAATGGACGAGGAGGTAATGATTTACGCCAAAGTCATGATTTTGAAGACATCATTTACATTCTGGATAATTGCTCGGAACTACTCGAAAATATAGCCAATGCAAATGATAATGTAAAAGGATATTTAAAGTCAGAATGTTCCAAGTTGTTGGAAAATAACGGACTAACCGAAGGTATAGAAAGTGCTTTACCGTATGGTTCAGAAGAGGAAGCTACTGAAATTATTATGGAACTCATTCAAAATATTGCAACTATTTAATAATGGAGAAAGGTGAACAATCTCAGAAATATAAGCTTAGCAAATTCAAGAGGGATGGAGGGGTGACGATAAGTGTGTAAGGGGAAAACCAAATTTTAAATAACAAAACACAAAAAGTGAGATACAAGATTTAATAGCAGCGCAACTCGTACCAGAGCTAAATCAGGAAGACAATAATGAAAAATGTAAAAAGCAAGCTTAATTGATCGGGTTTGCTATTTTTGTGGGATAAAATTGTATTTGTTCAGAGAGTATCTAAAATAAATTTATTTTTGATTGAAAGATTATTGCTAGAACTTTGGCCCCAAACTCGAAAAACAGATAATTCTGTTTTGTTCGAAAATAGTATATAAGTGTTGCTTTTGTAAATAATAAATGTTATTTTTGGTGATAATCAAACGAAAATCTAATTGTCGTTATATATTATATAGTTGTCGTCTAAGAATGTTTTGTAGAGGATATTATAATTATATGTAATGTGCTTAATATTTAAAAACTAATTGAATATGGCAAGAAAAGAACCTACACCTGCAACAGTTAAGAAATTATTTGCTTTATCTGGTAATGAATGTTCATATAAAGGTTGTGCTAATAAGTTGGTAGATGATGATATTTTGATAGGAGAAATTTGTCACATAGAGGCAGCTGAAAAGGGGGGGGCAAGATTCAACAATGATTCCAATGATGAAGAAAGGCGAAGCTTTGATAACCTTATTTTAATGTGTCCTATTTGTCATAAAAAGATAGATGTAGATGAAATAAAGTACGACGTAGATTTATTAAAAGGTTGGAAAAGAAATCAAGAAAAGAAAAATGAGAAAAATAGTTTTCAAGTATCAGACGAGATTATTAATCAATCAATATACAATCTTATGGAGCAAAAGAATATAAATAATGGAATGGGTGGACAAATAAATAATCAAGCTACAACACAGAAGATAGGCACACAAATAGGCACACAAAACAATTATTATAATCAGAAGCAAAATAAGCATTCAGATGAAAAATACAGACCTGTACACTCAAGTCTTAAAACTAAAATAGACTCATTAAAAGAAAATGCCGCTCCACCACAAAAAGATGTAATTGATTTCAGAAATAACTTTATTAAGAATCAAGAAAGTGATATTTATGAACTTCCTTTTTCTGAATTGTTGTTTAGAAAAGAAAATGGTAGAATAAAAGCCGAAGTTGCTAGTCATGAGAGGTTAAATGGAGAAATTGATGAATTAAGCAATGAAGGACAAGAAGTCTTAAAAGAATTTCTTGCTAAGAGTGACCCGGAAAAAAAGGAGATATTAAAACAACAAATTAAGAAAAAGGGGCAACGTCAACCTGCAATCATAACCTGTGATGGTTTTCTAATAAATGGGAATCGTAGGAAAATGGTTTTTGAAGAGTTGTATAATGATAGTCACAAAGATCCAAGATTTCTTAATATGCGAGTAATAATTCTCCCTGAAAATATTACAGAATTTGAAATAAAACGTTTAGAGAATAGTTATCAATTACAAGATGAAGGGAAATCTGAGTATCATGGTCTAAATCGAGCACTGACTCTAAGAAATAATGAAGAAGATAATTACTCACTAGAATCACAAATATTAGATGATCCACAGCATGCAGACAAAACTGGGGCAGAACTAAAAAAAGCGGTTAAGGAGTTAAAAGCCAAATATTTAAATCCCTTATTTTGTGTGGATAAATATTTAGAAACATTTAATCGTGAGGGTATATACACATCTATTTCAGAAGGAGCTGGAGATAAAGAGGGTAGATGGCAAGCTTTTGTTGATTATAGCTCGTTTTACTTTTCTACTTTAGATAATCCTTTAAAAAGAAATGAATTAGGAATAAAAGAATCTGAAGTTGGACTGATTGAAAATGCGATTTTTAAAATAATTAGAAAAAGAAATTTAGATTCCGGTGAAGTTGAAAAAGCACTTGGAAAAGTTCACTCTTTTGTTAGAGGGGGGAATCTTAAGAAATATCTTGATTCATAAAAGACTGATGCTAAGAAATATTTCATTAAAATAGCAAAAGAAGTGGATGAAGATATACCAGATGATGAGAAGATAAATGACGCGGGAGAAAAATATAGTGAAAGAATTATTGATGAAAAATGGGGAAGTATTAATCGAAAAGTAATACTTGGCAATCTAATGCAAGCATATAAAAAAGTATATAGTAAGTCAGAAAGAGATAAGCCTTTGGATTTATTAGAAGATGCTTTAAAAAAGCTTAACCATGAGAATTTGAAAATTGAAAATATGGGGACTGAACACTATAAAGAAGCATTACTTTTGACCAAGAAGATTTCTGAGAAATCTGATGAAATATATGGTGAAATTGATCATGCTAGGGGAAATTTACAGAAATTAACTAAAAGATAAAAATTGAAAATAGATATAAATAAAAATACAATTATAATTGAAGCGAATAATTTACTTAAAAGATATCAGACTTCACAACTATATTTCTATGGATATTTTAAAAGTGAAGATATTTTATTTTTAAAATCTCAAAACTTGAAGACTGATATTTTGAAAACGATTAATTACCTAGATCAAGAAAATATTAAATATGATGCATCTTAGAGATTAACTAAACTATTAGCAAAAATTTCTTTATTTGCAGAGCAACAAGAAGAGCTTTTTACCTTTGCAAAGGACATAAAAAATGGAATTATTGATGAAGCATCATTCTTAAACTTTCAAATTTTCTTGAATGATTTACCAAGAAAACTTAAGTCACATCAAATAAAAGCCGCTTTTCACCTCTATTCATTAAAGAATGGAGCAAATTTTTCTGTTCCTGGCAGTGGTAAAACTTCCGTTGTACTTTCTGTTTATGAAAAACTAAAACGAGAAGGAGAAGTGAACATGTTATTTGTTGTTGGACCTCCTGCAAGTTTTCAACCTTGGCAACATGAATTTGAATCAACATTGGGAAGGCGTCCTAGTACAAAAATTCTTGCTGGAGGGAAAAAGAATAATAGAAAATCGACATATTATGCTAGTACTAAAGTATCCACGGAGTTGTATCTAACAACATTTCAATCAATTCTAAATGATTATAATGAAGCAATTTATTATTTTAGTCAAAAAGCAATTAAACCATATCTTGTTATTGATGAAGCTCATTATATGAAGCAAATTGATGGTTCATGGGCAAACACACTTTTGCAAATAGCAAAGTATTCCAGCTATAAATGCATTCTTACTGGCACCCCTTTACCCAAAAGTTATAAAGACATATTTAATTTATTTGACTTCTTATATCCTGAAAACTCTCCCTTATCTGAAGATGACAAGATTCAAATTAACTATTTTGAAAAAACAAAGAAAGAAAAAGAAGTTAAACTGTTACTTGATGAAAAGATTGGACCTCTTTTTTATCGAGTGAGAAAAAAGTATTTAGGACTAAAAGAAGCTATTTTTAATCCTCCTATTATTGTAAAAATGGATGAGGTTGAAAAAAGAATATATACACTTATAAAATCTAAACTTCACCAACTTTCAACATCTGATTATCTCCATAATGAAGAGTTATTGATGCAATTATGGCGTGGTAGAATGATTCGTTTAAGGCAATGTGTTTCTTATCCAAAATTACTGTTAAAGGCAATAAATAATTATTCTGAAGATGTTTTAGGAGGGGGGACGGAGATAGTGAAACTAATTCAAGATTATGATGATATAGAAGTTCCTTCAAAAATAAAATCTTTAATGGAGATTGTTGAGAACTTACATAATTCAGGTAAAAAAGTTTTAATTTGGTCAAACTTTATTGGAACCCTTTTTTTAATTAAAAAGGAATTGGAAAAAAGGAAAATACGAAGTGCGATAATATACGGGAAGACTCCAGTTAGAATTGCTAGAAATGTTGAACTTCAAAAAGAAAAAACACGAGAACAAATTAGAGATGAGTTTGTTGATTCTGATAGTGGTTTAGATGTATTGATTGCAAATCCTGCTGCAGCTTCAGAATCCATATCATTACACAAAACTTGCTTTCATGCTGTTTACTACGACTTATCTTATAATGCAGCTCAGTATTTGCAGTCTCTAGACAGAATTCACAGGGTTGGAGGCTCGGTAATAAATCCAGCTTATTATTATTTTTTGCAGTATGAAAACTCTATAGATCAGGATGTTAAGATTAATTTAGAAAACAAGGCAAAAAAAATGTATAGCATTATTGAAAAAGATTACGAAATTTACAACCTTGATATGTTTGAGGAAAGTATTGATGATGACATTGCTGCATATCAAAGAATTTTTAGTTCGAGATGATTATGAATGTTGAAAAAGGTAGAATACAAGATATTACAAAAAGGTATAAAAAAGTAAATACTCCATTTGGTTATTTTGGGTCAAAAAATAAATTGGCCTTACAATTATGTGAAAATTTGCCGCCACACTATTGTTGGGTTGAAGCATTTTGTGGTTCGGCTTCACTTACACTTGCAAAATCACCAGCACCAATAGAAATAATAAACGATATTGATGGTGAAATTGTAAATCTTTTTAAACAGCTTAGAAAAAATTCAGATAAGCTAATTGAGCAAATAACACTAACCCCTTATGCTAATCAGGAGCTTTTAGAAGCTAGGATAAGTAATGCAGAGGATGATGAAACTGAAAAAGCAAGGAAATTTTTAGTTCAATCAATGATGGCAATTAATGGAGTGTTTGGGGAACAACGCTCTGGTTTTTCAATTTCAAATTCATACTCAAGAAATCAAAGAGAAGCACGAGTTAATAGGTGGTATAATTTACCCACCAGACTTGTGAATGTCGTGGAAAGACTTAAAAGTGTTAGGATTGAGAATAGAGACGCAATATCTTTACTAAAGAAATTTATAAATAGGCCAGCCTCGTTAATTTATTTAGACCCGACTTACCTTGGACAAAGGACAAATGGATATAATATTGATGCAAATGATATTGAGTACCATCGCAAACTATTAGAACTTTCAAATAAAGCGAAATGTATGATTTTTATTAGTGGATATGAAAATGATTTGTATAGTTCAATACTAACAACCCAAAATGGGTGGAAAAGAAAAACAATTGCCACAGAAACAAAAGACTCTAAAGGCAATGGACATGCAAGAACAGAGGTGATTTGGATGAACAAGCATTTTATAAATGCTCAGGCAAATAATGAAATCCCAATAGAATTAACAGAAAAAGAGATGTTGCAAAATAAGTTAAACCCAGAAAGAAAATAGTACTCAACCTATATTACTCCAGCAAATTTTAGACATAAATAATTTTGTAAACTTTTACTCAATCACCCTCAACCCGTTCAAATCCTGCTTTTTACCATTAAAAACATTAATATCGACATTGCCTTCAATTCCATCAAGGAGTCCTTTGTCGGTAAATTGCCAGAAAACCCAGTCTGTTAAAACTGTATTTGGATCTTCGTTTACATTGTACCAGGCAATCCAGACGGGGTATCTGTCGAAGCGGTGATCATTTTTTATTGTTGTTACATAGAAGTTGTTGTATGTGTAAAGTATAGGAGTAACACCATAATGTTTTTCAACTATCTTTAGCCAGTTTAGCAGGCCGGATTTAAGACTGTTAATGCTTTGAACTTTGCTGTATTTTTCAATGTCAAGAATAGGAGGGAGATCACCATTTGAGAGTTTAACATGCTTAATATAAAACTTTGCCTGTATTTCACTGTTTTCGTTTGGGCGATAGTAATGATATGCACCACGTATAACATCAGTATTTTCAAGTGCTTTCCAGTTTGTGTTAAATTGATCGTCTTTATTGTTTTTACCGGCAGTAGCCCTCATTATGACAAAATCTATTTCTTGTTTCTTTAAAACGGTTTTCCAATCAACTTCTTTTTGATATTCTGAGACATCAATGCCAAAAACAGAGTATTTATTAAGCTGATTTTTAAAGTTTTTGTATGTCTGGGGTTTTTGTCGGTGTTTCTCAAAAAGCGAAATTATATCCTGACGAAAATAATATCCAGCAGCGACTGACAGCAAAATCAGAAAGATAATTGCCAATCTCTTATTGCGTGTTTTTTTTCGTCTTCGTCTGCTCATGAACTAAGAAAATTATCTTCGATATATTCTGCTATTTGTACAGCATTTGTAGCAGCTCCCTTACGCAGATTGTAAGCAACAACCCATAGGTTTATTGCATTTTTATTTGAATTATCCAATCTAATCCTTCCGACAAAAGTCTCGTTTTTATTGTTAGAATTTATTGGCATTGGGTAAATGTTTTCAGATGGATTATCTTCAATAATTACACCGGGAGCATTTTTTAAAGCATCAATTACATTCTGTAATTCAGGTTTATTTTTGAATTCAATATTTACACTTTCGCTATGTCCACCTAAAACAGGAACTCTTACAACAGTTGATGTAATTTTAAGGTCGGGTAGTCCAAGAATTTTTTGCGATTCTTTTATTAATTTTTCTTCTTCTTCTGTGTACAGATTTTCAAGAAAAGCACCGCCATGAGGGATACAGTTATGATGAATCTGATGTGGGTATGCCGGATTTTCTGACTTTTGTTCTCTTTCTTCAGTTTCCAGTTGGTTCATCCCTTTGTATCCCGAGCCTGTAACAGACTGATATGTTGAAACAATAACTCTTTCAAGACCAAACTTTTTGTGCAAAGGCCAAAGTACAACCATTAACTGAATAGTGCTACAGTTCGGGTTTGCAATAATTTTATCTTCAGGATTTAGTAAAGCAATATTAACTTCCGGAACAATGAGTTTTTTATCCTCATACATTCTCCAGGCCGAAGAATTGTCGATAACAAATATTCCTTTTTCTGCAAATTTCGGAGCCCATTCCAGTGAAACTGTTTTACCAGCAGAGAAAATCGCAATGTCAATATCTTCATTTAAGGCTTGCTCAAGAGAAACAACAGTATGTTTATGATTTCTGAAATCTATTTCTTTTCCGGCAGAGGATTCTGAAGCCACAAGAACAAGGTTTTCAAGCTCGATTTTATATTCATCCAGCACCTTCAGAATTGAAGACCCAACCATTCCCGTAGCACCAACTATTGCAAGTTTCATATTTTGTTATTTTTTGTAAAAATACATAATTATTGAGATTATTTGATGGATATTTAATGCAAATGTGTTTTGTAGGTTAGATTCATGAATCAAACATACAATAAACACATAACGGAATTTCTGAAATTCAAAATGCAACAAATCCAGTTTAAAATGCGCATATTGTCGGGGCGATTCATGAATCATCCCGACAATTGCAACACACCAAAACGTATCAATAGTTATTAATTCACAACAAATCCAGATTAATAATTCATTTTCTGAAAATTTTGATAATTTTGTTAATTAGTAAATTAAGGCAAATCTTATCTTTTAAATATATGAGACAGGTAAAAATATTGATAGCGTCATTTTTATTAATTCCATTTATTGGCTTGGCGCAGTTTAGTGATGATTTTACAGACGGAGATTTTACATCAAATCCTACATGGGAAGGAAATACTTCGGACTTTATTGTTAACGGTTCAAATGAAATGCAGTTAAACGGAAATTCTGTTGATGGAGGGATATCATATATTTCAACATCTTCGGAGGCGATGTATACGGCTAGTTGGGAGTTTTACGTAAAAATGGAGTTTAACCCTTCGTCTACAAACTTTTGTTCTGTATACCTTACTTCAAATAACTCAGATTTAACAGCAGCAACAGAGGGTTACTTTGTGAAAATAGGGAATACTGCCGACGAGATAAGCTTGTATCGTCAGGATGATGGTAGTGCAAGTGTGATTATTGATGGTGTTGATGACAGAGTTGATATGTCACCTGTTGATTTACGAGTAAAAGTTACTCGCGATTTTGACGGAAACTGGACTTTAATGACCGACACTTTAGGAGGAACAGATTATTTTACTGAAGGAACAGTGTTTGATGATACATACTCTTCATCTGATTATTTTGGAGTTTATTGTAAATATACATCAACAAGATGGGATCTTTTTTACTTTGACGATTTTGTTGTAACAGGAGACCCGTATACAGATATTGATGCTCCTGAGTATCAGTCATATCAAATTCTAGACAACCAGAATATCGTTTTGTTTTTTAATGAAGATCTTGATGCTACAACTGCATTGGATGTAAGTAATTATCTAATAAATAATTCAATAGGCAATCCACAAACAGTAAGTTTTTATGAGTCAAACAATTCACGGGTACTACTTGAATTGGCGACAGCTTTAAGTTCACCTGCAGAGTATACTCTACAATATCAAAACATTGAGGACTTAAACAGCAATGTAATAACATCAGGCAGTTTCGATTTCTCCTATATGTAATTTGAAGCCGGCATGATTGTAATAAATGAAATTATGGCAGATCCAACTCCTGCTGTTTTGCTTCCTGAAGTTGAGTTTGTCGAGCTTTATAACACGACAGAATATACAATCAATCTTGAGGATTGTACTTATCAGATTGGAAGTACTGAAAAATCAATGCCTGCATACAGTTTAGGTGGAGGAGAATATTTGATTTTATGTGATGAGGATGATGTTACGCTTTTTGAATCTTATGGTAATACTTTAGGAATAGCTTCTTTTACACTGATAACTAATGGTGGTCAGACAATTATCATATATGATACAGCTATGAATGTAATTGATCAGGTTACATATTCAGATGCTTGGTATCAGGATTCAAATAAAGAGGAGGGAGGTTGGACCCTTGAAAAAATTGATCCGACAAATACATGTTCTCCACAAACAAATTGGATTGCATCAAATGATGATAATGGAGGAACTCCGGGTGAAATAAATTCAGTTTATGCTGTAAATAACGATACCGTTTCTCCGGAAATTCTAAGTGTTTCTGTAAGTGCTTCGAATGAGCTTACTGTTATTTTTTCTGAGCCAACAGACACAACAGAGTCTTTAACATTAAGCAAATATGACGTAACACCTGATTTTGGAACACCAATATTTGCAATGGTAAACCCTGAGAATTCTAATGAAATACTTATTCAATATGCGGCATCATTTGCTGAAAATGTAAATTACGAACTTACAGTTTAGTATATTCCTGATTTTTGTGGAAATACAATGATAAGGCAAACAGTTCCATTCATTATTTATAATGCAAATCCTTACGATCTATTGATTTGTGAAATAATGGCTGATCCGGATCCGGTAGTTTTATTACCTGAAGCAGAGTATATAGAAATATATAATAGTACTGAGTATGATTTGGATTTATCTGATTGGACAATTTCTGCCGGAAGCACTCAAAGAACAATTGATTTTGGTTTAATAGAGTCAGAAGGATATATGGTTATTTGTGATGATGGAGATGTTTATTTATTTGAGGATGAACTAAATGTTGTAGCTGTTGATGGCTTTCCTTCATTAACAAACGGAGGAGCAACGCTTACTTTAAAGGACGATGAGGGAAATGTTATTCATACAATTACTTACAGCGATACATGGTATAATGATAACTTTAAGGCAGACGGTGGCTACTCACTTGAGATGATTGATCTTAATAATCCATGCGAGGGGGCATTAAATTGGACTGCCAGCGAAGATATTAGTGGTGGAACACCAAGTGCCGAAAATTCTGTAATAGGAGACAATCCTGATATTATAAGTCCATATCCTGTTGCTGCAGAAGTTATAGCTCCAGATACGGTTGTTGTATATTTTAGCGAGACCATGCAAGAAGATTTTGCAAATAATACAGATAATTTTGAAGTGTCTCAATTTGGTAATCCAAGTTGGATTTCTGCAGCTGAGCCAGATTTTGCCACAATCACAATGAAATTTGATGGTGAATTTGAGACAGGAACAGTATACTATCTTAATATTACCTATAGTGTACGTGATTGTATAGGTAATTTAGTCGTTGAAAACACTTCGATTCGTTTTGGGATTGCAGATTCAGTTCAAACTGGAGATTTAGTAATTAATGAGATATTGTTTAATCCCCTTTCGGGAGGTAGTGATTTTGTAGAGCTTTACAACAATTCGGATAGATTGGTTGATTTAAAGAAACTTTGGTTGGTTAGTCTTGACGAACTTGGAGAGGTTAAATACTCATATCAAATGACTGAGATAAGTCGCCTTTTACTTCCCGGTGAATTTTGTGCTGTAAGTGAGGATATTCAATTCCTAAAAGATAATTACTACATTATGTATCCTGATAATCTATACGAAATTGACGATGTTCCTTCAATGCCGGATGATGAAGGAACTATTATTGTTTCTGATAGATATCAAAACTATATTGATGAGGTTTATTATACAGATGATCAACATTACAAATTATTAGCTTCTGATGATGGTGTTTCACTTGAGAGAATAAACTATGACACTCCTTCAGATGAAGAATCAAACTGGCACTCTGCAGCACAAGATGCCGGATTTGCAACTCCTGGTTATGTTAACTCTCAATATTCATCAGAAATAGTCAGTGAATAAACAATTAGTGTTTCACCTGAAGCATTTTCACCTGACAATGATGGAGTAGATGACAGATTAACGATTTCTTATAATCTTGATGAACCGGGTTATACAGCAACAATGGCTATTTATGGTTCCGGAGGAAATTTCATTACCTATATTAAGAATAACGAAATGTTAGGTGTTGAAGTAACTTTGTTCTGGGATGGTTTTGATAATGGAAATAATATCTGTCAACCTGGAATATATATATTATATGTTGAGATGTTTAATTTAACAGGAAATAAGATAGTAAAGAAGATACCTTTTGTATTGAGTGTGAAGGTTAATTAAGCTTTTAAATTCCAAAAAACAGAGCAATCGTTTCAAAAAAAGTTTTCTTATCAACAGGCTTTGTAATATGTTGATTAAAGTAAGACTCTTGTTCTTCTTTTTCTTTATCGAAAGCAAATGCAGATTGAGCGATAATAATAATATCAGGCATAAATTCTCTTATTCTTTTTGCAGCGGTATACCCATCCATTAATGGCATTTTAATATCCATTAGAATTAGATCTAAATCAGGATTTTTTTGAGCTGTCTCTACTGCTTCAACACCTGTGTTTACATGGATTATTTCCCATTCTGTATCTTTTAAATATGATGAATAAACCAGGAAAGAATTAAGATCATCTTCTGCAATAAGTACTTTGACACCGGGTTTTACTGTTTTACTATTTGTATTTGTTTTATCTTCTGATTTGGTGATATTTTCATTACATGGGATTGTAAAAATAAACTCAGATCCTTTTCCCTCTTCACTTTTAAGATATATTTTACCATTCATCATTTCGACATAAGCTTTTGCAATTGATAAACCCAAACCAGCACCCTGGCGGGCAAATCTGTCTGCTAAATCAGCTTGTATAAAACGTTGGAATATTGCTTCGTGTCTATGTTCAGGAATACCAATCCCTGTATCTTTAACGTAAAATTTAAATAGTTTCTGGTTATTTTCAGTAATTACATTATATCCAAACTCAACTTCTCCTTTGTCTGTGTATTTTATTGCATTTTTAATAAGATTTGTTAGTACGCTTAGAGTTTTATTTCTATCGATAAGATAAATGTTATTTTTAAATTCCTCAGAATTATTCTTTTTAAGAAGTAGTCCCTTTTCTTTTGCTTCTGTTTCAAAGAAATTATAAACATCGTTGCACATAGTATAGATGTTTGTTTGCTCAGCTGTAACCTCAGTTATTCCGGATTCAATTTTAGATATGTCAACAATATTATTGATAATTTCCATCATTCGGAATCAACTAATTTCTATAAGTTCCAGATATTCGTTTTTCTCTTCCTCTGAAATGTCGGAATCTTTTAACAATTCGGCAAAACCAAGAATCCCGTTCATTGGCGTACGAATCTCATGACTCATATTTGCCAGAAAAGCAGATTTTAACATGTCACTTTCTTCAGCTTTTTCTTTAAGCACTTTAAGATCTTTCTCGTATAGTTTTAGGTCTGTTATATCTGTAATTGTTCCTACATAACCAATAATATTTCCTTCTTGATCATGATCTGGAACAGCTTGACCCAAGACCCATTTCTCACTACCGTCTGGTTGAATAAAACGATATTCTTCATAGTTTGCTTTTTTAATTATCGAAGCTTCAGACCAATTTTTTAATAGATACTCCTTTTCTTCCGGGTGGAGAGCTTTATGCCAACCAAAACCCAAAGCTTCATCACAGCTTAAACCCGTTATTTCACACCATTTTGGATTTACAAAAACTGTTTTTCCGTCATTATCCGTCATAAAAATTCCTACAGGTGATATTTTTGTCAGAGTTTTATACTTTGATTCTGTAAGAAGAATTGCAGTTTCAGCTTCTTTTTCGGCAGCTTCTTTTTCTTTTGATATAACTTCAAATTTTTGACGATATGACAAGGTGTAAAAAATGTCTTTTAATGTTCCGGTACTGGCTGATGGTTCAAATCTCTCAAAGTTTCTTAGATAAATAGTGAAGAAAATACTGTATATGAAAGAAGATATGCTTTTTGATATTAGAGCGGAAACAAAAATTTCTTTTAAATATGTGTAATTTCCAAAAGCTAATAGAGTAAATGCTACAGTGTAAAATGAAGTTATTAGCAACATTGTTATGAAAATTCGAATAAACAATGGCTTAATAAATCGTGAAATAAATTCGAAAAAAACAATAATTAATAAGGAATCAATAGCCATTACTAAGGTTCCTGCAAAAAGTATTCGTGCATTGGTTTCAAAAAATTCAGGCGAAATATTAAGAGGATTCCGAAAGGGAGAAATGGTTACATTTAGCTTGAAACTCATTAATAGCAGAGTTATTACAATATTTGTAATTAGTAAAGCATAGATAATTCTTCGAGTTTCTAAAGCATCATCTTTAATGTAGATTATTAAAACAGTAAAAAGACTAACTGTAAAGAATATAGCTGAACAAGGACTGACAAAAAATGTATCTGTAACATTCAGATAAACAGAACTGGACAGAAATACCTGTAAAAACTGAAATAAGCCTATTGCAGCAAATAATAAACCTTTACCCCACTTTTTTCTTAAATAGAAAAGATATAATATCAACAAAGCTACAACCGTAGTTTGCCCCAGTAGAAGGAATATTTGCCCGTAATATATTTCCATTTAAAAATTAAATTTTGCAAGGCATTGGTTAGTTATCTAAGTAACAAAGATATACGTAAAGATAAGCAAAAATGTTATTTGTTGATTTTTATCTTTTGAACAAATATAAAAGAAGCTACCGCAAGAACAGATCCTGCAATAAATGGAATACGCCAATTTAGTAGCCATAATCCTCCACCAAGAACAGGAATGATGACCGCAGAAATATGATTTATTGCATAAGCTGTCGAGATTGATGTAGCAATATCTTCAGGTTCTGCTATTTTTTGAAAATATGTATTGATTCCCATTGCACAACCAAAGAATACATGGTCTAAAACATATAAAACAGATGCAATTACAGGACTTTCAAAGAATGCATAACCGAGAAAAATAAATAATAAACTGCCATATTCAACACTTAACATCGTTCTTTCTCCAAAACGCCTTATTCCTCTAGCAATATATGGGTAAATAAAGAATGTAAGGAGATTATTTACTATGAAAAGTATTGTGACTTGCTGAACAGAAAAATCATATTTTTTAACTAACATGAAAACAGCAAAAACAATAAAAATTTGTCTTCTGGCACCACTTAAAAAGCTAAGAACATAATAGAGCCAGTATTTTTTCTTTAGTAAAATCTTTTTTGTTTGTACAACTTTACTAGGAAGGTCTTTTTTCATGAAAAGCGCATAAAAAGCCAGAATAAGTATTAGAATTCCAAAAGTAAGATACATTGACTTTAGGCTAAAATATGCTGCCAGAAAGAAAATCAGAACCCCAACGACAATATTCACAATTCCGGAATATGACTTAACTCTTGCAAGCATAAACGGAGATTCATCGGTTGAAAAATGCTGAAGAGTTAGTGATTGATTTACTGTTTCGAAATAATGAAATCCGGTTGAGAAAATAAAAGTTGTAATTAATAGGCCGCTTAATGTTGGGAAAAACCCGGTTAAGGCCATTCCGGCCCCCATCAACATTACTGAAAATGCAGCAAATCGATGTTCTTTGAACCAAAGTAAAAGATAAACTACAAGAAAAGTCAGAAAACCCGGAAGTTCTCTTATTGATTGTGTTAGGCCAACACCCAGACCATTTGTTAAAACTTCGTCAACAGCAAAATTGTTAAACATGGTTCTCCATGCTTGCAGACCTGCAACAGATACTAATGCCAGTAAAATCAGGAATGGATATGCCTGATTCTTCTGCATGTTTTTAAGTAGTTCTTTGCGTTTTTGTTTTTCGGTCATGCTGCAAAGTTCAGATAAATATGTGGAAATTAGAAAGCAATTGGTCAGGTTTTATTGTAATTCTTCAAAATTAAACGGGTTTTCATTTTCTTTTTTCTTACTGAGTCCAAATTTATATCTGATTTTTATTCCCCAGCGTTGGTTATCGGTATATCTATTCCCATAAGTGTAGACACCTCCTTGATCAATACTAAAGTGTACATCCATGGTTCTTAATACATCCCTGGCATTGATAGAAATATTCAATTTATCATTAAGGAAAGACTGTCTGATACCGAAGTTTAGTGCTCCAAAGTTTTCAAGCTCAAGAAAACCTAATTGTCCGTTTACCATGTAAAAGCCACTCATTGTGAGTTTTGTATTTCCAAAAAGTCGTAATACATGAAATGTGAAAAAACGCCAGCTTCCTTTAGTGTACTGTAGAGGTTCTCCCTGATAATACCCATCGTATTCGTTTAAGTTATATTGAGCGCCCATAGCAAAGAAATAAGCACCACCCGGAGGTATTCCTATTAAGCCTCTGAAGTATGTCTCTTTGCTACTTCCTATATTGTCATATGTTCGAACGATAATGCTTTCATTATCTGTATTTTCATAGATAACCTCTGAGAAAATATCTGTAGTATAATTTTGTCCGATGGCAATGATAGGGAAATCGTTAAAACTAATATTAAATTCTGCATTATTAGTAAATTGAGGAGTTAGAGCAGGATTTACTGCCTCATACATATATTGGTCAACAAAATTAATGCTCGGGTTTAACATAGAATATCCGGGACGGTTTATTGTTCTTCTAAAAATGAGAAAAGCACGAAGGTCTATTCCCATAATGTGCACAATATTACGACTTAAGTAAATGTAAGGAAAAAAGTCTATTCTATTTATCAGAAAACTTGTGTCATTTGGAATGGTTTGCTTACCATCCATATAGGTGTGTTCGGTTCGGAAACCACCCATTAATACAAAGTCTTTCCCAAAAGTTTTAGATGCCTGAATATATGCTGCGCTAATATTTTCGGTATAATTGAATTTGTTTGTTCTTAAACTGTCGTTTAATGTGATGTTGTCGTAGGTATAGTCAAATTCAGATTCACTGGAGTATTTTTGAAAAGACGACTTTAATCCTGATTCTAAAACTATTTTGTGTTTAAATTGCTTAGTTAAATCAAATTGTATTACTGCAAAATGTCGATTTTGAAGATTATTACAACCACCATTGATGAGGTATTCATTAGGATAAAGAAAATTGTATGAATATAATTGATCTTGATTGTTATTGTAGTAGTTATATGCAGTTTTTATGTCTAGATTAGAACCAATTGTATCTAATTCTATTTTTAGTCCAAGGTCTTGCTGAATGTTGATCGAATGTGATGATTTTTCCAAAGTGTTTTCATTTTCTGCTAGGTTTGAAAAATCAGGAAGCTGTGTGTTGTTTGTATTGTTTGTAAAAGCATCCGGCAGGCTGTAATTTATTCTACCGTCATAGTTGAAGTTGATATTATCCTTTGGATCGTAACTAATACCATAACCGGCATACATTTGATGACTTTTCTGTCGTGACACCGATGATTGAGCTAGTAGAGTGTCAAATCCGATATATCTGTTTGTGTTAAGCAGTTCTTCTCTATCGTTATAGTTGTAATTTGCGTTAAGATATGTGGTATATTTATCTCCGCTGTCATTTATGGAAAAACCACCAAAACGATTTCCATAAGTCCCTTGGTTCATTCCGGCTCTAACAGAACCAAACCTTCCGATTTTCACACCTTTTTTAAGAACAATATTAATTATTCCACCCGAACTGGAAGCATCATATTTTGTAGAAGGTGTTCGCATGATTTCAATTTTTTCTACACTTCCAGGGGGTAGGCTTTGAAGTATTATTGAAATATCCTGATTGCTCATTTTTTGTTCTCTACCATTAATGTAAACCTTTGCAGGAGTAGCAGAATTGAGATATATTCCATTATCCTGATCTACAAATAAGCAGGGAGTGCTTTCAAGAACCTCTAAGGTGTTAGAGCTAATATTTGCTAAGTTTTCAGGATCAACAATCATTTTGTCTCCTTCCTGACGAATAATCGGTTTTTGTGCTTCTATGGTGACTTCATTTAGTGCATATGCACTTTCTTTAAGCTTATATGTATATTCAGATGTTCCTTCTTTAATATTGAGAGCTTTTTCAAGTGTTTCGTATCCGATATACGAAATTTTCACTGAATAAACAGTGTATTCTATTTGTTTAAAAATTGCAATTCCATCTATATCTGTTGTTGCATACGACTGTGTTGAGTCGCTAATGTTTGTTAGACTAACAGTAGCACCAATAAGAGGGTTTCTACTATAATCATAAACTTTGATTTTAACTTGCTGAGAGAAACTATTATTTGAATAAATAATAAAACACAAAATTGAAATTATTATAGAAATATATCTCCGCATAAACACAATGAAAAATTATTTGCTAAGATATTGTTTAAAAATGAAAAAACTTTAGTTGAGGGAAATAAAACTTTATGTGACTATATTCTTAGTTCTAACACATGATAATTATGATTCATTTTTTTGCAGGAAATCTTTTATGCTCAAATCTTTTGGAACATTGAGTTTTTTTCTCATTCTATACCGAGCCATAATTACAGCTCTTTCACTAACATTATTCAGTACGGCAATGTCTTTCGAACTTAAATTAAGGTTTAAAAAAGCACAAAGTTGTTTTTCTTTTAAGGTTAAATCAGGATACTTTAAACCTAATTCGTTGAAATAGGTTTCATTAACCTCATGAATATAGTCCATAAATTTCTTTTGCTCCTGATTTATTCTGAAGTATTGTGAAATTTTAGAATTAATATCTTTTATTTTTGACTTGTTGGGGTCTCCTTCCGATAGTTTTACCTTTCTGAATGATTTTCGAATATCTGCAAGAAAATCATTCTTTTGAACTATGTGCATAGCCAGGTTTTCAAGATCCTGTTTTTTATAATCCAATTCTTTAATTAGTATTTCCTGCTCTTTTTTTAACAACTGGTTTTTAAGTTTTGTGTTTTTTATTTTTGAAAATTGAGAAATTACAATAAAAATTCCGGCAACAATAAGAGAAATTAAACTAATGATAATCATTTTACGTCGCGATTGAATCAATTCGCTTTCCCTTTTCATATTTTTTAATTCTCTTTCTTTCTTTTCAATAATATTTCGTTATTCGACAGCATTAATTTTTGTTATCAGTTCTTTAGACATCAAACTGTCGTTTAAATCTGAATACAAAAGCGAATAGTTAAAAGCTTCTTCGAATCGACCTTGTTCTTTAAGTAGATCAGTATAGTTAAGATAAAGATCTTTGAGATAGAATAAAGCGCCAGTTTTTTCAAATATCTCTTTAGATTCTAGAAAAAGAGTTTCGGCCTCTTTAAATTTCTTTTCAGCAGTATATATCTGAGCAATATTAAGTTTTGCTATTGCAACACCTTTATTAGATTCAATTTCATCAAAAATAACTAATGATGATTCATAATAGTATAAGGCGCTATCCATATCTTCCATTTTATAATATATGGCTCCAAGATTATTTAGTAAAGCACCTTGATCAATATTTAGGTTGTTTATTTCGGCAAGCTACAATGCCTCATTAAGGTAGAATAACGCACTATCTAGTTTTTCTTGTCTACCATAGACAATGCCGATACTGCTATATGCTTGAAGTAGGTTTTGAAGATCATATGACTCGTCATTTTGGTAAAATTCAAGGCTTCCAAAAAGATAGGTTAATGCTTCATCAAAGCTCCCGGTTTGTTCTAAAAGAACTCCGATATTCATATCAATTTCTGCTCTTAAATTATTATATTTTGAACATGTAAGTTCCCGGGCTTTAAGAAAACTGTCTAAAGCAAGGTCAAAGCTTCCAAGCTCCATATAAACTATTCCAATTTTCATGTAACTTACTGCGATACTACTAAAGTTTCCTTCTGCCTGAGATGCAGCTAGGGCTTTTTTATAATAGTCCATTGCTTCAACATTACATGAATTTTCGTAATATGCGTCTCCAATTTTAATATGAAGGTCTTTAATGTTTCCGGGACTGTCAGAAACTAGCAAGTCTGCTTTTAAACTGTCTATCTTTTTAAAATCGTTGGCAGAAGAGTTTGTCCAAATCAACGTCACTGTGATTATCAATATTGGTTTGATAATCAGCAAGATGCGTGACGTGTTTATGTGTTTTACCAAGTTTGTATGTATATTAAACCATTACAAATTTAACGATAATATTTAATAAGTTAGTTTTTTAGTTTAATAAGTGTTTTAGTAGTTTTGAAATTCTGTGTTCTTAAGATTAAATAATACACTCCATATTCATGAAGAGTTTCATTTCCAATAATAAATACTTCATGCTCGGAACTGTTAAGTTGTTTTTCAAATAGTAGTCTACCTGTAACATCAACAATTTGAAGATTGATATTATCACCGTTTAATTCGCTCAGTTTAATATTAAATTCTCCATTTGACGGATTTGGATATATCCAGATTTGTGGCTCCATTTGCAATCCGGAGCAGTCTGTAGCAATAATTTTTGATGTACTGCTTTGACCATCAAAGTCGATTTGCGTTAAGCGATAATAGATATCATTATTGTCAGAGTTTTTATCAATATAAGAGTAACGATTAGTTTCTGTTGAATTACCAGCACCATCTATATTTGCTATTACATTGAAATTAGCACAATCAGTACTTTTTTGCAATAAATAATAATCATTATTTATTTCTGTACTCGTTTCCCATTCGATAATGACATTATTATCATTACATTTTGCTGTGAAATTACTTAAAATGATAGGTAAAGGCGAACTTCCACCACCGGATGAAATACCCGATGTCGTCAAGTCAAAAGAAGGAGTTGCTCCGGCGCAGCCATCAATCATCAGATAATATATTGAGCCTGGGAAAACATTTGCAGTAATAGTGAAATCTCCAGTTGTACATGTGTTATTACAATAGGTTGATACGCTTGTAAGTTGTCCACATTTTCCACGAACACTTTCATATATTTCTACTTGTAATGCACTAAAAGAAGGAGCAATATTATTAAATTCAAAGCTTACCTCTGTTGAAGTTGGAATAAACTTATACCACATATTATTATCTGGTTCGCCACCGCTAATGCAAGTAATATCATCAAAGTTTGATGGGTAATCATCAGTTATCCCGGTGAAATCAAGATTGAGATTTGTTGGAGAACTTTGCAGATTAGGAGCACTAGCACAAAAATCTCTATCATCTGTTAGGTTTCCAGGATATGTAATATCAAGATCATAGGTAAAATCTGTTTTTGCAGCACCATAAGAATCAATAAGTAAATAATAAGTTAAGCCAGATTCTACATTAGCCTTTAGTGTTTTGTTAGTTTCAGTATTATCATGTAAATAACCTACGCAGGTTCCTGGATCGCAATCGCTTACCGGACAACCTTCGTAAAGTGTTAACGAACCGTCGTTTGATGATATATTTGTCATATCAATAGAAATCTCTCCTGTAACATCCGGAGTGAACGAATAAACTTTATCTTCACCATCCATATATGCTGTACTATTCCAGCAGTCAACAAATGCACTTGAGGATATTACATCATTTACAGCTCCATTTGTTGTTTCTGAGCTAACAGAATATGGAAGAGAAGCGATGCTTACATTTCCAGTTCCTGTATTACAAATTGTAGCAGATATTGTTAGATTTGAAAAGTCAAAACAAGTTGGTGATGGATATGTATCTAAAACTAAATAATATACTTTTCCGGTTTCAACACAAACAGACATAGACATGTCAGCAGTACTGGTATTTTGAACTTCTTCTAAACAAGTACCTCCACTTGAGTTAAAAGGACAACCTTCATAAACCCACATTGCAACATCATTACCGGCTACGGTTTTTGTAAGGTTAATGTCGATCGTTCCCGTTTATTCTGGAGTAAAATAGTATACGTTATCTTCTCCACCAAGATAACTATAACTACCACAAGAATACATGGCATTTACTCCTGTTATATCATTTACACCACCACAAGTTGAACCGCTTGTCGAATATGGAAGTGAGGAAACATAAGTATTGCCTGAGCCCAGTGAGCCAATACAGCTTGGTATTGTAGGAGAAGTAATGTCCAGATTATAACTATAGCCACTAGTACTGTTTGCATCTACAACTAAATAGTAAGTGTGCCCCGCAGTAACATATTGTGTTATTTCTCTTACCGTTGCACTTGAATTTTGGTCAGAATTTCCAAGACAGGTGCCTTCATCACTCGTACCGCATTGATAGCCACTACTTAAAGGGCAATTGTCATAAAGCATAATTGAGGAATAGTATTTTGTGCCTGGATCCATTGTTATTGTAATTTCTCCTGAACTTGCCGGGGTAAAGGTATAAACTGCATCTGGTCCATCATAATATGAGTAATCTCCGCAGATATCAGAGTTTATATCAATAGACCATTCTTCAGGAAGGTCATCAGTGTAATTGCTAGTGTTATCCGAATCAGAATATGGAGAAGACAAATCTCCAGCATCAATAGCATTTAAAAGAGTTGAGCAGGTATTATCTGCACTAATAGTCATTTCGTAATCACCACTTGCCCCGGAATTTCCTTCAATAATTAAGACATAGTCTCCTGCAGCAAGAGTTTCTTCAATTATAGATTTTGTTCCACAACCGCTTGCATCATTATTTGAATAGAGGAAGCCACCTCCGGTACAAGCACTTGTTGAAAGCTCATACAGGTAGATATATGAGTCGAAATTTGTTGTTGAATTACAAAGGTCAATTAATATATTCATAGATTCTGTTAATGTAAAACTATAAATATGATCATTCCCTGTATTATAAGAACAATCGTCGTTTGCATCAGCGGTTGATTCTGTAAAAGTTCTTGCGTATGGGCATGTCAATGTGCCGATATCGTATCCGGGCCAAGCTTCATCAATATATGATGCGCAATTAGAAACATCAATTGACAAATCATAAGCTCCGCTAGCACTTGATGTTCCGGCAATTACAAAAATATATGTACCTGCTGCCAGATTCTCTTTTGTTATTACAGATGATGTAACACCACAAGAATTGTAATCCATTGTGATATATGCCTCGTCATTGCAAGCACCTGCATTTTCATTAAATAGAAATAACTCGGTATCAAAAGCAGTTCCGGCTCCACAAAGAGAAATTTCCACATCAGCAGCTTCATCTATTGTGAATGAATAGATATGATCACTGCCTACTTTAACATCACAGTCATCATCTGCTCCTGAAGTATTATCTGATCTGTATGTTGTTGACGGACAGCTTAATGTTCCAAGACTATAACCAGGCCATGCTCCATCAGGTGTGTTTGCAATTTCGCGATTCCCTGCAGGGTCAGTTGTGCTTGGTGTTTTGTCTCCAATGCTTCCGTCCATAGTTATTTGTGTACATTCTGCATCTATGAAATTTCCCATACTTGCACCCGAATTCAGATTATATGCAATCCAAAAGTAATTAGATCCCGATTGTAATGTCAGACTTCCTGAGATATTAATTGTTCCTGCAGCAGGGCTTGTTCCTGTTGAATAGGTTGTCGTGGTTGCAAAAGTGTTAGATGAAGCGGTATAATAAACATCTATTGAGTTTACATCGGTTAATGATGTTGTTCCGTCCATATTTATTGCAAGATTGGTAAGCGCAAATGGATCTGTTGAGTTTGTTGTGACTACCTCGATTCCGATTATTTCAACATCTGTACTTCCCGGATTAATATCTGCTGTATTGTTTTGAAAGACATTACTTGAGGTGTATACCATTGGAGCTCCTGTATTTATTGTTATAGTATAATCTTCTGTTTCTCCCCAAGAATATCCTGTAAAACAAGGGTTAGATGGGATAGAACTTTCATCAAGAATTATTCTCATTCTAGTATCTCCGGGAGTAGCTCCGGCAGGAACAGTGAAGTTAAATACATAAGGACCGGTGCTTTCGGACGAAACAACACAGATTTGTTCTCCTGCATCTCCAAAATCACCATCCTGATTATAATCAATCCATGCTGCTACACCACTTGCATATGATGAAGAACATGATCCATATGTAACGGTAAGACTATAGCTACCACCTTGATCTAAGTCCGGCTTGTTTTCACCTGTCGTAAAATCACTATATCCGGTACAAACTGAGCTTGTTTTATTGAGTGTGATTGATTCTCCTGCAAGTTCTACACCTTCAATACTGCTATAGGTTGAATTAGAAGCTGTTGACGTACAATATGATATAGAAGTGGTAAAATCACCACCATCAATCCAGCTTGAAGTTGATGATGTTCCGCATTGAGAACGTACTTGAAAATAGTAAGTAGTATTACCTGATAAACCAGTAATCGTATATGGGTTGCTACTGGTGTTATTTACGGTTGGAGTTCCGGTAAATGTACCTGTAGTGTTATATTCTATGTCCCATTCTGTAGCGTCACAATTTTCAGTCCATGATATATCGGCAGAACTGCTGGTAACATTTGATGAACTTACACCAGAAACATCAGAACAAGGATCTGTTGTAAATGAACCACCATCAACCCATGATGAGTTTTCTGAGCCACAATCAGAGCGAATTTGATAATAATAAGTTGTATTTGATGTTAGATTAGGTAATGTTTGTGGATTATTTGAAGTATTCCAGTCAGAGATGTCATCAAATGAGCCAGTTGTATTGTATTCAATATCCCAGTCTGATGCCGGTCCGTTTTCTGTCCAGCTAAGATCCGCTGATGACGAGGTAATATTTGACGCATTTAATGATGAAGGTTCGTCACAATCTAAAGTTGTAAATGTTCCTGTTTCAGTTGACCATGAGGAGTTTGATCCACCGCAATCAGAGCGAACTTTGAAATAATATGTCGTATTTTGTGTTAATCCGGATAAACCATAAGGATTTGATTCATCTTCAAGTGTGGGAGTTCCCGAAAATGAATTAGTTGTATTATATTCAATATCCCACATTATTGCCGTGCTGTTTTCTGTCCAGCTAATATCAGCAGCAGAAGTAGTAATGTTAGCTGAGCCTAAGCCTGTTGGCTCGTTTGAACAATCCAGCGGAACAGATGGAATTGTTGTTAAAGTAATATTAGGTCTTGTTTGAGACCAACTATCATAAGTTGGAGGGGTCTGACTATCATCATAACCATAAGCGACACTGTTGAATCCAGTTGTTGAGCCATTTAACTTGTAATAGGTCGAGGAATATTCTCCATTATCTCCCCAAATAATTTCAACTAAAAGGTTATCAGTACCATTATATGGAAAATCTGTTATATCCCATGTATGCCATCCAGTTGTTGTTGGCATATCATAATCTGAACTATAAAATACCTGAGTTGCACCTGACATATCTTCAAAAGCACCACCAAGAGAAGTTTCAGATGTATGCATCAGCTTTATTGTAAAATTATCAAAATCTCTGTATCCGGCAGTTGCAACTTGATATATGTCAAATGCTATGTCGGTTATTGTGCAGTCGCTTCCTATTTCTGATTGTAAGTAGAGAATTTGTGTTCTCTCATTTTCATAATAATTATAAAAAGGGAAATAAGTTATTATTGAAGACCCAGTTCCAATAACTATGTCAGATCCTACTGCTGCATCAACAACATAGGTAACTTCAGCTGAAGTATAGGTGTTTCCAGCAGTAATTTGTATTGTAAATGTATATGTTCCTGCAGGTGTTGTTCCATCATCTGTAACCGTTAATGTATAATTAAATGATGAAACACTACCAGGTAATGTGCCAGATGTTGGTGAGAATGATGTTCCATCAGGAGTTGGACCGGATGTCCAAGCATATACACCGGTTATAGAGTTACTATTACCTCCACCAGTACAAGGAAATGTAACGGAATAAGTAGCTGTACCACCCATCCCCTCAGTGATTGAACCACTTTGTGTGCCTACAGTAGGATCTCCATTAATTTTATTTGCTGGGGCTGCAAACACACTACTTAAAGGTGCTATTATAAATAATAATACTATTAAAGATTTAAAATAGAAATTTTTCATAGCAATTGTTATTTGTATATTGTTGTTTATTTGTTTCGAAATTATTTATCTCAAACCCATTGGCGATATTTGTGGTCAAAACTACTGTGCGAATTGAACTGTTTAGAGAGAATTGAGAGGATTCTTCTGCATCGTTAGAGAGGAACGAATTAAGTACTAAAATTTCAAATTGAAATTTGTTTTCGATCGACACGTTTGTTAGAAGATCGTAATCGGAAATAAAGGAGGAGTTAAAATCGCCGCAGGGTTTTGAGATAATGTTTTTATAGTTTAATAATGAACCTGAATTATTTGTAATTGTCTTGTTATTATCTTTAAAATAATAATTCATGCCACCCGAATTGTTTGTTGCAGTTATTGTATGAAGAGAGGCTTGCATGCTTGGTTCATTTAAGAAATGAAGTACGATACTAAATTCTGAACCCTCTTCTACATTTGATGGGATAGCAAATTGCAAGTTATTTTTTGATTTATATATAATAAGTTCAATGGGCTGACCATTGAAGCTTGCACTAATTAAGTTGTTGATATTGGTTGTTGGACTAAAAACAATATTGCATGCTTGTGAATTATTATTATCGTGTGCTGAACCTTGGTAAGAAGGAGCTTTAAGTGTAACAATATATGTGCATGTTACATTATTTTGATCTTTAATGAACAATTCTGAAACAATGCTATATTCGTCATTGTGAGCAAATAATCCATTAATCAATGAAAATTGAAAAATTATTAGAAGTATTTTAATTAGTAGTTTCATAATAATTATTATACTTGTCTTAAGTTATTGATATTAAATGATTTATTTCGTTTCTCTATTTGCTAAACAAATATACGGTAAGAGCTTAAAACAAGTCAAATAATTAATGTATCCTTTATGTATACAGGATGTTAAAAAGGGGTAAAAAAATGTCTACAGTAAAAAGTTTAATATTCTGTAAATCAGATTAAAAGTATTACTTATATATTCACAAAACAACAATTATAGGAATTTACGACATTTAATGCGATAATTCGTTGTTATTTGTAAAAATTAAGCAGATTTTCTAATTTTCCGGCAGAATCTTCAAGGCCGCCAACGCGATTTCTAATAATACAAAGTTCTCGATGATTATCAATTAATGGTTCTAATTCCTGACGTAATTCTGTTTTTATCTCATTTGGAATGTTTTCTGTCGATTTCCCTTCAGCCATTAGTCTTGCATTTCCAAGGTTTATTGAGTGTATAGCCAGATTTGCAGCCTGCTTTACTTCTTTTAAAACAATATCGGAGTCCTTACATTGCGGATTGGCTTTTTCTAATAATTGTAAGGCATTGTCTATTTCTTCTTTTGCTGCATTTAATCCTTCAGCATTAAGTTCTTTTGTCTGATAAAAACCATCAATTGTCCACTTATATCTTAATAGCATTAAATGGAAGGCATTTGCATTTCCATTAGGTATATTTGTTTTAAGATACGCATTTCCTAATTTTAATATTGCCTTTGCAGTATATCCAGAAGTATCTTTAAAAACATAATGGTTTAAATGAAATTCCAGATTTCTTAGTGAATTATCGCTACAATTCCATGAATAGGCAGCACCTAACATTATTGCCGGCATGCTTACTGAGAGTGGTTGCCAATGTCCATAATCACCCCAACATGTATTAAGATATCCTTTTGCATTATATTTTTTTCCCATTTGTGCAGCTCTGCGGAGATTTTTAAAGCCATTATGATTCCTTCCTATAAGCTAATTCCAAGAAGATGTTCCGGGACAAACATAATAATCAAGTCCTGCATCGCGAAATTTTGGAAGATTTTTACCTGCAGGAAATTTTGCATCATATCCCCAAACCATAGGAATCATATTTTTAGGAATTTCAGGAATCAATTCAGGATGATTTACGATGATGTCGCCCCAGAACTGTGTTTGTTTTCCATTAGAATTAGCAGCTTCATTTAGCGCAATCAGGTATTCTAAATAAACTCTGCCTTTTCCTTTCTTTCGACAAGTGTCAGAGGATCTACCCAAACCAAGTTCGACAGTTTCGTCACAACCAATATTAAAAAATGTACTTGAAAAATTTGGAAGCAATTCTGCATAAAGTTCCTGCATTAATTCAAGCGATGCAGGATTTGTTGGGTCTAAACTATGTCTTTTACTCGGACCCCAAATTGTCTGACAGGTCGTGGGACATTCTGCTAAATCAAGATACTCGTCATGCTCCAGCCAATTTTCCATATGTCCAAAAGAATTTTGGTTAGGAACCAAATCAATATATCTTTCTTTACAATATTTATCTAACTCCTGGATTTCTTCAGCAGTCATAGGGCTGCTGTTTTCCCATACCGTTTTATGGTTTTTGTAAGCAAATGTGTGCTCTGTATATAACTGAAATTCATTTATTTTCCAACTTGCTAGATAATCCACTATCTGATACAGAGTTTCCATTGTTGGGACTTTATCTCGGCTTATATCAAGCATAAAACCTCTGCGCTGAAAATCCGGAGCATCATAAATTACTAAACAAGGAATAGTAGTGTTTTCTGATAAAGAGTATTCCAATAATTGTAAAAGAGTTCGTTTTGCATAGTATAGTGCAGGATAATCATGACCCACAATAAAAACTTTATCCGACGATATTTTTAACCTGTATTCTTGGTCTTTTAGATTTGTTGTATCCAGAGTTATTTTAAAAGAATTTATTCCGTAAAAGTTTGAAAGCATTTTGAAATCTCCTGTCATATCCTCTAAAAGCATATTATTTAAGAATTTTTTTGTGAGATTTGAGTTAATATCAGATTCAAGGATTTCACCACTTTCAGATACATTGTATGCTAAGTATTTTGGATAAGGAATAAGATAAGCATCTAGGTTTGCCGCAATCGTATGAATGCTAATAATAACGAATAAAAAGATTAATGTTTTTTTCATCTACTTTAAAATTAAATTAGAGACAATAAATATAATATTCCTAGGCCGCAAACAGATAAAAAAATGAAAATAATTATTAAAGACTTAATAGTTTTTCGTTTTTTCTCATTCTTAAGTTTTTGTTTAAATAATTCAAATTGTTCAGGGCTCATTTTATTTGAATTGCGGTCTGATTGCTTACTATAGACCGTTTTATATCCTTTCCTCAGTTTAAAATAGTGAGTACGCTTTCCTTTTAAGTTAGAATTGTCTTTTAAGGACTTATTCATTGATGCAGAACTTCCGCCGAAACCACCCATAATTTTACTTATTTAGATATTTATTTAGTTTATCTGGTTCTCTTTTAGGATTAGGTTTTCTTCCGTAAATAAAATCATCCATTTTTAAAGCAAATCGTCGAAAAATCATAGAGTTTTTTATCCCTTTTCTTACGATGTTGTGAATAAAATTATCTGGGTGTGAAAAAGGACAAATTGCCATGCATCTTCCACAGTCAGTACCGCAAACCGTCCAATAATTATAGCATTTCTCTTGATTTATTTGCCACCTTAAATCTCCTTTAATCTTTATCATATCATTTGAAGAGATTGCCTTACCCGGACAAGTATAAGCACATTTTTTACAAATGTTACAGAAATCAATTACAGATGGTTCATAGCATGGTGTGTCTGGGATTAAAGGTAAGTCTGTCGTAATTACAGCAATTCTAACTCTAGGGCCTAGTTTTGGGGTCATTAGAAGTCCCATTCTGCCAATCTAACCAAGTCCGGCATCCTTTGCAACCAGAGGACAAATAACACTGTAATTGCCATCAATATGAGCCAGAGCATCATAACCAAGACTATTAATGAATTTTGCAAGCTCAAATGCGATTGTTCCTGAACGTAAATATTGCCTTGATGATTCAAGAAGTGTTGATCCGGCAGGAGCTGCAGCGACCATCTCGTGATTCATCTCAACAGTAAGTGCGATTGCATACTTATGAGTCAGATTTACTTTTTCTCCATAATTGTGTTTTCGACCATGAAATGAATATTTATGATAGTCTTTAAGTTCTGTATTTCCACAATCAATGGCTCCGAGTTTTAGTATTTTATCCTTTAATAGTTTACTAATTTTATCAGGAGAAATTTCTTGTTTTACTTCAGATGCTTGCATTTGAAGATGCTTGGCCAAATCTTCAATTATCCTGAAATTATTTTCAGCTAAATTGAATGTTATTGGATTGTAGTACTTACTGTTCGGGGAACATAATCCGGGGTTTTTACGTATTTCATTATCTATTTTGAGTTTCTCGGGTTTATCTCGATAATAATTAACGAAGTTTTCACTATTAGTCTTAAGTTCAATCCTTGAGAACATAATATCTCGCTCATCAATTTTATTATTAAAACTAAAGTTTTTTATTTGTTTGTAATAATTGTATGGGAAAAGCAATATTATTTAGCAAATAAGCAAAATACCAATTAAAATGTATTCGATTGTGTTTTGAATAGGGAAATCTAAAAAGGGGATTAAAAATAATAAAGTGTTTAAAAAAATAATTGAAAGGAATATTTTTGAAGCTCTTATCTCTTTTTATAAAACTGAAACTAAAAGACTTACTGATGTAAAAATAAATAAAAATGAAAATATGATAACGAAAACAATATCTACTATGTCTAATCACTCATTCATTATTTTATAAAGATATTTAAAATAATGTGATAAAAAAACATAGGGGATATAAAAAGAGGAAGGGTGCTGAGAGCACCCTGCTTTGCTTACTAGAAATAATTGCCGCCTTGCTTAGGAGTAAGCGATTTATTACAATAACTACATAAAGAGTTAAATGGTTGCACGGAAAAATAAAAAAACTAAAATTTAATTAATTTTTTTATTATTACTTCATCTGACTTTGTGATTTTCACAACATAAACACCTGATAAACAGTCGCTAAGACTAATATCTAGCGAGTCTCGAAATTCAGTAAAAATTTTAATTAATTTTCCTTCAGAATTAAAAATTTCAATTTGCTTTACATCCAAAGAAATATTTTGAATTGTAAAATTATCGAAACATGGATTTGGAAAAATAATAAAGTCATTTAATTGAGGTGTAGGTTCAAGTCCACTTATTCTGCTTGGTTTGATATTAAAATTGTTATTTGTGCTTTCAGGGATATCATTATTTATTGTAATAAAAATTTCGTCACTAGGGAGTCCTGCTTTTTCAACTGCGAGATAATAGCTTCCATATTCAAGATCTTCAAAGACAAAGAACCCATTTTCATCTGTCAATTTAAAATCTAAAATATCTTTGTTTTCGTTTTTGAGTAAAACAACCATATTGCTGGCATAACCCTCCTGATGATTGATAGCAGTAATCCATGATTGAGCAAAAACATCTTCTTCATATGAGTTTAAATTGTCATAAGCAACAACACCGGAAATAGAACCTTGGTCATAATAAATTTCATTGTATGACTGTAAACTACTGTAATAAATAGTGTCTGTGTAAAGATTTATAAATGAGTTATCATGCCAGTAGATTTCGTTATCTGAATAGGTAGCAATATATTTTGGGAAATAAGTTTCTTCTGTATCAAAATGAGGGATTAAATGTGTTAAATATAAGTTTTCTTTTGATAGATCACTAAATTGGTATTGTCCTTCATTAATGAGAGTGTAATCAATAGCAGTAAAATAATTATTTACATATTTATATAATACTGCAATACCTTCAGGGAGTAAAGTTTCGCCAGCGCTAACATAACCATGTAAGTTTGTTATAACCGGATATGTATTGCCCACCGTAATTTCTTGGCAGAACGAGTCAATACACCCATAAACAGTATGAATTTCTAAACAAACATTATATGTTCCGGGTTCGTCATATATATGAAGAGGATTATGACCAAACAAACTGGTTCCATCACCAAAGTCCCAATAGAAAAAATCTTCCTCTCCGTGTGAATTGTTAACAAACCTATAGGCCCCATGCAGATGAGAAAAGGAAGTTGAGTCTACTAAGAATGATGCGGTACAATTATTATTGTATCCAATAGTAACACAGTTTGTCCCATAACATTCCTCGCCATTTGTAAGAGTAACACAGTATGTTCCAGGTTCAAGTTCACTAATTAATTCACCTTCGTCACCATTACTCCAATATGCATAATAACAACAAGGAACATCAGAAAAACAATAAACCAAAGCTGTTCCGTCATCGTAATTTGGCGCTGTGGCATTTGTTGTTTCAAACAAAATTTCTAATTGACAATATGGAGAATTTGGAGGTATACCAACATATACATTTCTTATTTCTCTGTCGTAGCATAATTCTGATGTAATAATGGATAGACTTACTGAGTATATGCCAGGTTGAGCATATATATGTTCAGTGTTGGTTTCATAACTTGTCTGTCCGTCACCAAAATCCCAATAATAGTGAATTGTCCCTTCGTCAAAACTTGTAGACTCGTTTATAAAAATTATATGATTCGGTTCTGGTTGTGTATGTGAAAAGGCTGCTGTACATGCTGCAAGCACCGGAGATAATATGCTAGTAAGAGCAATTATTGTAATATATAACCTTTTTTATAACATCAGAATTTAAAATAAATACCTGTTCGTAAGCCGTATTTTCTACTTTTTTGATCAATTGCATAATTTGCATCATACATTGAATTAATATCGGCTCGTAAATACGGTTCTAAGTATATTGATGTATGCTCTCACAGTTGATACTGAAGGTTTAATGCGGTATAATAGTCAAATAGAAATTTTGTATTAGATGAATGTTCACAAGATATAACATTGTTTTCACTCATATCAAAATATGTTCCGTTCCTGTTAATTAATAAACTTCCGATTATACCTGCTTTCGGAGTTATACTTACTTTACCCATTTTAAATTCATATCCACCAACAAGAGGTACATCTATAAACTTATATGAGCTGGATGCATTATTCTCTTTAGATATAAGAGTTGAGTCTGTTACTGTAACTAATGTACTGTCTGGAACTACAGTCAGAATTGAGTCTGTATGTTTAATATAAACGATATTACCCTGAAGGTATTCATCCAGATCAAGAATTAATACTGTGTAAGGTTCCCAAATATCCGTATTAAAGTGATCGTAATAAGTATGAGTGTTTATTTCATAAACAGAGGTACTTGCATTGAAAGCTTCATGTAGCTCAAGATATCCAATGCCGGTTTCAAGCCTGAAGTTTTTATAAGAATAGGCAAATCCCAAACCTGCACTATATGATAATTCCGGATTAATATTGTCTTTATAAATATTATAGTTTGTCTCTAATTCAGAATTTAAAAGAGCAGTATTATAATTATGGAAAAATGGGGAGAAATAAGCATCAATAGCAAAGTATGATCTCTCTGATAATATTGGATTACCATGATAATCAACTCCTAGAGTATCATAAGTAATAACGTCTTGTTCAGGAATTCCATTAATGACATTATCAGCAATATCAAATGGTGTTGGCTTATATGTTAGTGTATATGTATTGTTCTTTATTAATCTGTCAAGTTTGAAATACAAATTGTTAGATTGATTGTTGGTTACAGCTATGTTTGAATTATCAGCAATATTATTTTCTATAATATTTATATTATTTTGATTATTGTTGTTTTCACTAGAATTGATATTGTTGATAGCAGTGTTTTGAGTTTGATTATTATTGTTGTTTGATGCAGTGTTTATGTCTTGGTTTACAAGATTGTTGTAATTGACTGTTGTAGGGTTATTATTAATATTTTCAGCAATATTATCTTGATTTGAATTTATATCAATATCATCTGGGTTAGCATTTCTTAATTGCCAGTCGTTATATGCTGTTTGTTCTAAAACAATCTGTTCTGTTTTAATTTGACTGGCATTATCAAATGTTTCAGAGAAGTGAACAAAATCAAGCTCTCTGTTTTGATTAACAGTAACAACAGTTCCAACAACAGCAGTAACAATAATTCCAAGGTAGTAAATGTTAAAGCTGAAAGGGCTAAAATGTATAAATCTATTAAACCACACAGCAGCAGCAATACGCCTCCATGTTTGTTCTGATGGAGCCATCTTAAAGCCGTTGAAAGCATTTTTATACATACTTTCAAAACGGGGTCCTATAAGTTTCTTATTAATTCCATTCCACACCTTGTCAGATGGAGTTTGGGTAAAACCTTCAAACCCAGACCTAAAAGCGTCTTCTATGTTTTGTTTTCCTTTCACTATTTTTTTAAATAGCTGATCTTTTCAGCTTTTAATTCATTCAATTTTGTTTGTAGCATTGCTCGTGCTCTGCTATATTGTGACTTCGATGTTCCAACAGAAATGTCCAACATTTCAGCGATTTCTCTATGTTTGTAACCTTCAATCGCATACAGGTTAAAAATTATTTTGAAACCAGACGGTAGTTTATTTATGCTATTAAGAAGTTCTTCTCTTGTAAATTCACTATTGTCAATTTCATAATCCTGTATGTTTGTTTCGGCAATACTATCAAAGTCTTTATGGAAGTCATGCTTTTGAGCTGTTCTATAATGACTAATAGCAGTATTTACCAAAATACGTTTCATCCAACCTTCAAAAGAACCTGTTTCACTATACTGGTCAATTCTGGTAAGAATCTTTACAAAAGACTCTTGCAGAATATCTTCAGCATCTTCTTTCGACTTACCATACCTAAATGCAATACCAAGAAATAACGGTGCGTACATATTATAAAGCTGACGCTGTGCCCGTTTTTCCATCTTTTTGCACCCGGCAATTATTTCTTGTAAGTCAGGCATTTTTGTAACTATTAGTTCAGACTTTTTAGTCTGATAAAAGGTTGCATATTAATAACAACAAATATATGCATAAAATGATTTATAAAAAGGCAATTGCGAGAATATTAATAAAATCTGAAAGTATTCTAAATTGAATTTTGATAAAATTCTAGTTTAAATTATTTTAAATATATATCAATTAATCCTTCGGGGGTTTCTATTTCAATAGATCTAAGGTCTTTGTTGATTTTAATAATAAAGTCTTCGTTATAAGGGATAATGATTGTTTTATTATCTAATTGGGTTTCGAAAACGGGATTGCCGGGAATATTATTAAAGTCAGTAATGTTGCCAATAAATCCAAAGTTTTTATCGTAGACAGCATATCCAATCAAACTAAAACTATCGGAATCTTCATTATCAACCGATTTTTCCAGCTCAAATGAGTAAACCTTACAACTTCTATATCTGTCTGCGACATCGCTGTTTTCGACATTTTTTAGTTTAACAGCTATATACTCTCCAGCTCTTTTACATTCTTCCTGAAAAAAAGGAACCGGTAATCCTTCAATAAAAAGGAATACCGGTTTACCATTCATAATGTCGTCTTCAGAATAACCGGGATTTAGTTTTAGGCTTATGTGACCGTTTAACCCGTGAGGTTTGACAGCATTGGCTATATGAACCAAATCACGATTGTCAAATTTCATTGACTATTCTTCTTTCTTTTCTTCTTTTGTTTCTTCAGCAGGTTTTTCTTCTGCCTTTGGCTCTTCTGCTTTAGGTTCTTCTTTCTTTTCTTCAGCAGGTTTTTCTTCCGCTTTAGGTTCCTCAGCAGGTTTCTCTTCTACTGGTTTTTCTTCAACCTTAGCTTCTTCTGCAGTAGCTTCAGTAGTTTCAGCAGCTTCATCTTTCACTTCTTCTTCTGCACTTACTTCTTCTTCCTCTGCTGTTTCTGCTGCATATTTTGCTGCAATTGCCTGAGTTCTATCTTCCTTAATTTTTGTTTCAGCTGCTAATTTTGCTTTAGCTTCTTCGCGTTCTTTAGCTGATAAGTCAGAAAGTTTAGCTGCAACTTTTTTGTTTTTATCTTCTAGCCAAGCTGTAAATCTTTTTTCTGCTTCTGCTTCGCTAAAAGCACCTTTTTTAACGCCATCCAACAAGTGTTTTTTCATTAAAACACCTTTGTAAGATAAAATTCTTATTACAGTTTCTGTTGGTTGTGCACCTTTCATTAACCAATCCAAAGCTTTATCAAAATCTAAATTGATAGTTGCAGGATTAGTAACAGGATTATAAGATCCTAATCTTTCAATAAATCTTCCATCACGTGGAGTTCTACTGTCGGCTGCAATAATGTAGTAATAAGGTTTACTTTTGCGGCCGTGTCTTGCAAGTCTTAATTTAACTGCCATAATTTTCTTTTTTAGTTTAAAAACTTAGTTAACGGTTTCTCGAACCGGGCTGCAAAGATAATATATTAATTTAATTCTCATAAAAATTTGAAGGATAATTAATTAGGGAATTTATTGCCATATATTTACGCTGTTTAAATATTGACTAATAATCTTTTATAAATCCAACATTATCCTTATTTTTGGGGAACTAAAAATTTATCAAAAATTTAAAATTATGTATACCGATTACAAACAATTTTTACAAAAAGAACTTTCTGATATTAAAGAAGCAGGTCTTTATAAAGACGAAAGAGTTATTGTTTCCCCTCAAGGTGCAGAGATAGAAGTTAGCAGTGGTAAAAAAGTGCTAAACTTTTGTGCTAATAATTATTTGGGATTATCTAATAACCCACAATTAATTGCAGCAGCTAAAGAAGCCTTAGACACTCATGGATATGGAATGTCATCTGTTAGATTTATCTGTGGAACCGGAGATTTGCATAAAGAACTTGAGAAAAAGATTGCTGAGTTTTTTGGAACAGAAGACACTATCTTATATGCTGCATGTTTTGATGCTAATGGAGGAGTTTTTGAACCACTATTAGGACCTGAAGATGCCATTATTTCTGACTCATTGAATCATGCATCTATTATTGATGGTGTTAGACTTTGTAAAGCACAGAGATTCCGTTATGAAAATGCAAATATGGAAGATCTTGAAAAGCAATTGCAAGCAGCAAAAGATGCAAGATTTAAATTGATTGTTACTGACGGAGTTTTTTCAATGGATGGAAATGTTCCGCCATTAGATAAAATTTTGGAATTAGCAGAGAAGTATAATGCTATGGTTATGGTTGACGAATCTCACTCTGCTGGAGTTGTTGGTAAAACCGGTCGAGGTGTTACTGAGCATTTTGATGCTAAAGGTAAAGTTGAAATTATTACAGGAACTTTAGGAAAAGCATTTGGTGGAGCTATTGGAGGGTTTACAACAGGAAAAAAAGAAATAATTTCAATGTTGCGTCAAAAATCTCGTCCATATTTATTTTCAAATTCAATTCCGCCACTTGTTGCAGCTGCCGGAATAAAAATGGTAGATATGATGAGTGCAACAAACGAATTGCAGGACAAACTTCATAGTAACACAGAATATTTTATGGAGAAAATGAGCAAGGTCGGATTTGATATCAAGCCAACAGCATCTGCAATTTGTGCAGTAATGCTTTATGATGCAAAACTAGCACAGGATTTTGCTGCAAAACTTCTTGATGAGGGAATATATGTAATCGGATTCTCATTCCCTGTTGTTCCTAAAGGATTAGCAAGGATAAGAGTTCAGCTTTCAGCTGCTCACGAGATTGAGCATCTTGATAAAGCAGTAGCAGCTTTTGAAAAAATTGGTAAGGAGTTAGGTGTTTTAAAGTAAGAACAAGTTAATATATACAAATAAAAAGCCGGTTTAACCGGCTTTTTATTTGTATATGCTATACCTTTATTTTACATCTTTTCATTTATTCGTCATCCTCGTAGTCATCTTCTTTATCGTGTAATGAGCCTTTGAAAACCTGCTCTGAGTTGTCTTTAAAGCCAGGGTCGTCATCCTCATCATCAGACTCATTAAGATAATCAAGTTCTGCATATTTATCAGCAAATTCTTCTTTACTTGTTTCTTTTAACATACCATCATCATCATAATCTTCATCATCAAGAATAATGCTTTGAGCTTCCTGAGTTGTCATTCTAACTAAATAAATCTTGTCTTCAGTTTCAAAAGGAAGCGCACTTACCAATTTCCCTTCACGATTTGTAAATTGAATTAAGTGTTGACTGAAGCCCTCAGGATATGTCAACTTGATTTGCTCAATGATTTCTGTGTCAAGCTTTTCGAAATCCTTTATTACTCTTAGTTTGTTAGTGCTCATAATTTAATTTATTGACGTTTTAAGCATGATATAAATTTCTATGTAAATGTGAGAAAAAAAATAATTACTTGGAAATGCTTTTGAAGTTTTTTTTATAAAATTTTAATATTTTTTTGTTTGTCATAAAATTTATTTGAATCAAAACGTATAACAACCTATAAATCAGCGGATTTCTTTTTTGTAACGAATAAGATTTATTATCTTTACAGCAATGGCATAGAAATTGATTTTTTGAGTTTGCAAATTTTTCATGCTTATTGAAAAACAAATAGCACATAAATAAACTGATAGTACAATAATTAAAGTGCAAAATCAATAAGTTTTAGAATGATTTGCTAAAAAAAACTATATTTGAAGTAAAATTAAAACAAGGACCATATTATGAAGAGAATTCTTACTATTTCTGCAATATTATTGAGTTTAGCATTAGTTTTTGGGAGCTGTGCTTCTAAGAGATATACAAAAAAAGCGACAAAACTTGAGGCAATAGGTCAAAATGCAGAGGCTGCAGAGCTGTATTATTTGGCAGTTGCGAAAAAGAGAACGAATACCGAAGCAATGGCAGGTCTTAAACGTACCGGTCAAATTATGCTCGACAAAAAACTCTCAGAGTTTAATCAAGCTTATATAAATCAGCAGAATAAAGAAGGCGTTTATTTGTACGAAGAGGCGAAAGAATATTACGATAAGGTTGCAGCGGTTGGCGTAGAATTAAATTTCCCATCTTATTATAATAACTATTATGAGGAAGTTAAAAATACCTTTTTAGAAGAACAGTATTTTAAAGGAACTAAGCTTTTAGATGAGGAAAAATTTGGACAAGCAGAAAATGTGTTTAAAGAAATTGTGCGCTTACAGCCAAATTATAAAGACTCAAAAGATAAACTTATCATTGCTACTTATGAACCTAAGTATAGAGAATCTTTAGATAAAATGGATAATGGTATGTATCGCCAGTCATATTATCTTTTCGAAGAAATTATTGAAGGAGCCGGGGCCTATAAAAGCTCTTATGAACTAAAAAGTGAATGTCTGGAGAAGGGTTCAATGACAGTTGTTATGGAAGATGTTAAAAACACTACAGCAACTGCTGGTCTGGAGAGTACAATGGAAAGCACACTTATTAATAAAATTAAAGAATTTGATAATCCATTTATTAAGTTAGTTGATTCTGATAATAATTTTAAGAGTAAAACTGCTGGTTCAAGCTTATCAAGCATTACACTTATTTGTGAGATAACTAAATTCACTTATAATAAGGGAAGTCAGTCAAAAACCGAAAAAAGAGGATACCTAAAGAAAAAAGTTAAAGTTCTTAATCGCGAAACCTAAGAATATGAATATAAAACCGAGTACGAAAAGGTTGTATATTATGAGTATGAAATGTCGAGAACCGTTGATATGACATATTCATTTAAGCTTGTAAACACACGTACCGGAGAAATTCTGGAAACAGAATCTAAAACAATTAAGGTTTCTGATGAAATTCATTATGCAAGATATGATGGCGATACTGAAAACCTTGTTCCTGGATACTGGAAGGATAAAAAAACAAGCCATCCCGACGATCATATTGATGACAAATCATCGGATATTAAAAAATTGAATGCTTTGTTGGAAGCCAGATCTACAATTAAAGATTACAATACAATGTCGACAGAGATAATTAACGAAGCAGCAGACTATATTTCCAATGAAGTAAACGATTTTGTTAATGAAAATTAAACGACTCCTATCAGGACAAATACAAGTGGTCCTGGTTTTTCTGTTATTAATTTCAGCAAGTTCTTGTCAGTTGTTTCAAAGAACATCTTATAAAAAAGAACCAAAACCTGATTGGCTTACAAGCAGACCTCAGAATAATATGTATTATTTTGGAATAAGCTCATCACCAAAAAAGGGATATTTACCTTCTGATTATATGGCAAATGCTCAGCAAAATGCGCTAAGTGATTTAGCAGGTGGGATTTCTGTTAATATTGAATCAACTTCTGTACTCTCGGTTATGGAGAATACATACAATTTTAATGAAAACTTTAGTAGTGAGATAAGCGCAACAACAAACGAACAACTCGAAGGTTATGAGCTTGTCGACACCTGGGAAGATTCAGATTATTACTGGGTTTATTATCGTTTGCTGAAAACAAAACATCTGCAGTTGAAACTACAGAGAAAAGAGCAGAGCATTCTTGACTCAAAAAGCAAATATTATCAAGCCAGAGAATTGTTAGACAGGGATCTACATTACAATGCTTTTCGTTTTTATGTGGAAGCACTAACAGCACTAAAGTCATATCTTGGTGATTGCACCTCAACTGATATTTATGGTGAAGAGAAGGATTTGGGAAATGAAATCTTTTCGGAAATGGCAGAGTTTGTAAATAATCTGAATATAAATTTTACAACAAAAACAATTTCTGTTAAAAAGGGTGTTGAACTTGATGATGAGGTGTTTTCGTTTAAAATAACAGATCAAAATGGAAAACCTGTTTAAGGTATTCCAGTGAAAATTGATTTTACCGGTACCGGTTTAATGCGAAGCTCAGAAGTTTCGGGTAGTGATGGTAAGGTTTATTGCGCTATAAATAAAGTGACTTCTTCACCTGGAAATGAGACTTTGACAGTTAAAGTAGATATGGCAAAATTTGCCCGTGCTGCAAATGATCATATGATTAGAAGCCTTATCAGAAATATTCCATCAAGTGAAAATATTATTCGTGTAATTGTTGAGAAGCCAGTTTTGCATATAAAGTCTGAAGAAAAAGCATTTGATAAGATTTTGCCGGATAAAAAATTGAAAAATACTTTCCAGTCGGTTTTAAGCAGTGATTTCTATATTAATGATAAAGAGAAATCAGATTTTATCTTGACAGTTAATAGTAATACTTTTAAAAATGGAACTTTTGGAAATGAGTATATGGTAGTAATTTACTATACAGTTGATTTAAGAGACAATCAAGGGAATATTATTTTTCGTAAAACAAAATCCGGTGAATATAGTGGATTTAGTATTGATGCTGCAGTTAACGAAGCCTATCTTGAAACACAAAAGTCTATCGAAAGAGTAATCGCCAGAGAAATAACATCTTCAGTAAACAAATAATATTATGTCAGTATTAATGAGTTATGCTATGTTTCCTACAGATAAAGGGAGCAGTGTAAGTGAATTTGTAAGCAAAGTAATTAAAATGGTTACCGAATCGGGTTACGACTATAAACTTACAGCAATGGGAACCATTATCGAAACAGAAACTCTCGACCAGGCTCTCGAAATGGTAAGCAAATCATACAAAGTTCTGGAACCATACTCAGAAAGAGTGTATTCAACTGTCACTTTCGATATCCAGACAAATAAACCAATAGGCAGGTTAAGCGGAAAGATTAAGTCTATTGAGAGTAAGATTGGGGAGGTGGAGAAGTGAAAAGAGACAGGTGTTAGAAGTTGGGAGCTAGATGTAGACGGAGGACCGGTGACCGGTGACTGGTGACCGAAGTGGTTGACAGTTTAACTATTCTTTTGATTTATGTAATTTGTCAAACCAAATCATTGCACAACACATTGGTACAATGAGCCAACGCGCGTTAGCACTGGTGACGACTGAGGTTCGTCATCAGTTAGGGGGGGGATTTCATTAAACCCTTTATCCAAACACAAACAAAACAAAACCATCTTTAATAACGTTATTACCAAACTCAAGACATTTTGAGTATAATCATCATTGATTATCTTTGTAATAAACGTTTTAGTTGAAGAGGCTAGCTGCAATATTGATACTGGTTTTTGTCGGAATAAGTCTGTCAGGGCAGTCTTTAATTAATTTAAAGTCGCTAAACCTTGTGCCATCAAGTGATACAATATTTCTGGACAGCCTTAGTGTTGCTCAAAATACTATTTGTTTTTACGATAAAAACCATAATAAGCTTGACGGAATAAAATATTCGTTTGATTTTGAAAAATCGGCTTTGATATTTGATGAAGTACCCGATATTGACGAAATTATAATTGAATTTAAAACCTTTCCGATAAACTTTTTTGAATCGCATACATTATTTGACAAGTCTGATTTTCTGGTTGGAGCTGATGACAATCAATCAGGAAGCTACAATTATGTTTTTAGTCAGGAAGATTATAAGTCTAACTATTCTCAAAGCAGCTTATCTCGTAAAGGTAGTATCAGCCGAGGTATAAGTTTTGGTAATGCACAGGATGTTATTGTAAACAGCAGTCTAAACCTTCAATTGGATGGAAAGCTAAACAACGATCTATATATTACAGCAGCAGTAAGTGATAATAATATTCCTATACAACCCGATGGAACTTCGCAGCAATTGCAGGAATTTTACAAGGTTTTTATAAAACTCTATAACGATAATTTTTCTGTCATTGCAGGTGATTTTGAGCTTAAAAAACCAAAAGGTTATTTTCTGAATTATTACAAGAAAGCACAAGGGGCTGAGATACAGTATCAGACAGGTTTTAAAAATAAAAATGAGAAAGACGTTGTAGTAAAAACTTCTGTAAGCGGTGCTGTAGCCAAGGGTAAACTTAGACGACAGGAAATTTCTGGAATTGAAGGTAATCAAGGCCCGTATAAGCTGACAGGTTCGAATAACGAAACCTATATTGTTGTTCTTGCAGGAACTGAAAAAGTATATATCGATGGAATTCTAATGACCCGAGGTACAGAAAACGATTATATAATCGACTATAATCTGGGCGAAATTGTTTTCACAGCAAATCAACCAATCAATAAAGACAAGAGAATAATCGTTGAGTTTGAATATTCCGATAGAAACTACACCCGCTTTTTAGTTACAACATCAAACACGGTATCGGTTGGTAATACAGATTTTTGGTTAAACATATTTGACGAAACAGATAATAAAAACCAACCCTTTGATCAGACCATTACAAGTGATGATAGAGCCTTATTAAGCCAAGTAGGTGATAATATTGAGCTTGCTGTAATTCCAGGTTATGACAGTATTCCGTATGAAGCCAGTGAGATTCGCTACCAAATGGTCGATACAATTGTAAATGCAATAGCATATGATTCGATTTTTATTTACAGTACAGATCCCGAATTAGCTTTTTACAGAATTAGCTTTTCATATGCCGGACCAAATAGCGGAAACTATATTAAAGGGATTTCAGCTGCAAACGGAAGGGTTTACGAATGGATTGCTCCCGTTGATGGTGTTCCTCAGGGAGACTATGTCCCAATGAAACAAATAATAACTCCGGAAAAAAATCAGGTAATTGCTCTTGGCGGAGCAACAAAAATTAGCGATAAAACAAGTCTTGATTTTGAGCTGGCATACTCCAAAACAGACCTAAATACATTTTCAAAACTCGATTCAGATGATGATCAGGGATATGCAGCAAAGCTTAATCTAAACCAAAGCATAATTCAAACTGAGAACTCAAATTTTGCAGCAAACATTTCCTATGGATTTATCAATCGGGATTTTCATGCAATTGAGAACTTCCGGGAAACAGAATTTACAAGAGACTGGAATTTATCATCTATCTACCCCGAGAATAATGAAAATCTTATAAATGCAGGACTGGTCTATTCAAATAAAAAACTAGGTTCTACTGGCATCTCTTCGTCCTATATTAACCGCGGAGTTGAATACACAGGTTTACAAAATCTTGCAAGTGCAAATTTTAAAACTAATGGTTGTGTATTAAATGGTAAAGCAAGCTACTTAGTCTCCGAAAATAGTTTGTATAACACTGCGTTTTTACGGCATAATATGCTTGTGTCCAAAAACATAGGTCCGATTAAACTTGGAGTTAAAGAGATTGCTGAAAACAATATGTGGAGATCAACAGCAACAGACAGTCTGGCATTAAACAGTTTTAATTTCAATCAATATGAGGCATTTGTTTCAACAAATGATAGTTCTAAAAACAAAATTCTTGTAAATTATAAATATCGTGAAGATGATTTACCAATAAACAATAGTCTGCAAAATGCAACAATTGCACATGATGCCGGGTTTGGTGCAGAGTTTAATCCAAATAATAATCATAGATTTAAAACAGTATTCAATTACAGAAACCTACAGGTTAAAGACACTAGTCTGTATGAAGGAGAATCTGAGAATAATATGACCGGAAAAGCAGAGTACAGTTTTAAGCTACTAAAGGGGTTTATTTCTTCGTCAACACTTTATGAAATTGGTTCTGGCTTAGAACGAAAAACTGAATTTTCCTATATTGAGGTTGCTGCCGGTCAAGGGGTTTATACCTGGACTGACTACAATAATAATGGAGTGCAGGAACTTGACGAATTTGAAATAGCAAATTTTATTGATGAGGCAAACTTTATCCGTATTTTAATTCCTACTACAGATTATATAAAAACATACTCAAACCAGTTTAATCAAAGCCTTAAAATAACACCTAGAGCATTGTGGCGATCAGAAACTGGAGTAAAAAAGTTTATTGGGCGTTTTTCAGATCAGTTTGCATATAGAGTAGCACAAAAAAACACCTCTTCTGATATTTTGAAATTTGCAAATCCATTTAATCATGGAATAGACCAAACAGAACTTGTAAGTTTAAGTTCTTCATTCAGAAACAGTTTTTCTTTTAATAAGGGGAAACCAAAATTTGGAATTGATTATGTTGTTCAGGCAAATAATAATAAGATTCTACTGGTTTCAGGATTTGATACAAGAACAAATTTTAGCCATAATATTCTGCTAAGATACAATATTGGTAAGGTATTTAATATTACCAATGACTTTGGTATTGTAGACAAGTCATACAAATCGGAATATTTTACAAATAAGGACTATCAGATAGAATATTTGTCAAATGAAAGTAAGCTTAGTGTACAGCCAAATCTAAATAATAGAATTACACTAAAATATCTTTATAAAACTAAAGAAAACATTAGTGGTGATGAGGTATTGTTTGTCCATGATGCTGGTTTTGAATATCGTTTAAGCTCTGTTAAAAAAGGATCCTTAAGTGCTACTTTCAACTATATCTATTATGATTATAATTCTGCAACTAATACAGCCGTTTCTTATGAGATGTTGCAAGGTTTTATGCCGGGATCGAATTTAACCTGGGGAATAAATTTTCAGCGACAATTATCAAATGGTTTACAAATAAACCTCAACTATAATGCACGAAAATCGGAGGATACTGATATTATCCATACCGGTGGAGTTCAGTTGAGAGCATTTTTCTAAGCATAAAGCATTATTGGCTAACGCATACTGATGCGATCCTCAGTCGGTATCAGTGCAATCACTCGGAGGGTTGATCACATGGTACTAATGTATCGTGCCATGATTGGTTAGGCAAAAATTCTTGACCAAAATCTCTCTCAAAAACAACAATTTATACGATTCTGAAACAAAAGCACTTGGTGCTTTAACGGCTTGTTTAGCAAATTCTCTTATTTTTGTAAAAAATACTTATATGCGCAGATTAATCTTTCCCTTAGTTATCGCAGTAGCATTTACAGGAACACTAGTTTATGCACTTTTTTTTCATCGCTATGAAAAATTTATTCTTGAGCCTCGATCATTACAAGTTGACCCACACATAGGGACAGATTTTCATGGTCATACCTATCCGGGAGCAACGATGCCTTTTGGTATGGTTCAATTAAGTCCTGATACACGTCTTGATGGTTGGGATGGCTGTTCTGTATTTCATTATAGCGATTCTGTAATATATGGATTTTCTCATACTCATTTAAGTGGAACAGGAGTAGGTGATTATGGTGATATTCTGTTAATGCCATTTGTAAAAGAAAGTCCGGATATAGTTGAAGACAGTTTTACTTCTAAATATGAGAAATCATCAGTGATTGCTGAACCTGGATTTTATTCGGTTTTCTTGAAAGATTATGATATTGCTGCAGAGTTTACGGTTACGCCAAGAGTCGGATTTCATAGATATAATTTTCCTAATAAAGAATCTCAATATGTTCTGCTGGACTTGGAACATCGTGATAAATTATTAGAGTGCTATATTGAACAAATCAGTGATACTCGCTTTATTGGTTTGCGTCTGTCAAGTGCATGGGCCGAGAATCAATATCAATATTTTGTGTTGGATTTTAATCGTCCGGTAAGTGTTGTGGACTATAAAATGTTTGATGAAACCACATCTCAACGTCAGAGGGGTGATATTACAAATGGTCAGGTAGGTAAAGGTGAATTCTCTAAACTTATTTTAAAGGTAAACACAGGTGAATCAAAGGAATTGCTCGTTAAAGTTGGTTTATCTGCTGTAAGCACTGACGGAGCTATTAAAAACTTGAAAGAAGAATTACCAGAATGGGACTTTGAAACGATCAAACTAAACGCTAGGACAGCATGGGATCAAGAACTAAGTAAAATTCTAGTTTATGGAGCAAGTCCCGAGGAACAGACAGTATTTTATACAGCATTATATCATAGTTTTATTGCACCTAATATTTTTTCGGATGTTGATGGAAGTTTCAGGGGAACTGATTTGAAAGTTCATCAAAATAAAGATCACGATACTTATACCGTATTTTCATTATGGGACACTTACAGAGCAACACATCCTTTGTATACAATTGTTCAGCAGGAAAGAACGCTAGATTTTATTAAAACCTTTCTTGACCAGTATAAATATGGTGGTCAATTACCTGTATGGGAACTTGCAGCAAATGAAACTATGTGTATGATAGGTTATCATTCTGTTCCTGTGATTGTAGATGCGTATAAGAAAGGGATTAAAGATTTTGATGCACATTATGCACTGGAAGCAATGATAGCTTCTGCAACAGAGGATCGACTGGGAAAACCCGAATTTGCTGAATATGGGTTTATTCCTCTTGATTTGGAACATGAATCTGTATCAAAAGAGTTGGAATATTCATTTGATGATTGGTGTATTGCCAGCTTTGCAAAGGAAATTCAAAAGGAGGATGTTTATAGTCAGTATATCGAGCGAGCGCAATATTACAAAAACGTTTTTAATCCGGATAATGGCTTTATGCAATCAAGAATAAATGGTGCATGGCAGTTCCCGTTTGACCCTACAGAGGTCAATTATAATTTTACAGAGGCAAATTCATGGCAATACAGTTTTTATGTTCCACATGATATTTTGACATTTATTGAATTACATGGAGGAAACGAAAAGTTTGCGGCCAAGCTAGACGAAATGTTTAGTGCAGATATGAAAACTTCAGGGAATCATCAGGCTGATATTACAGGATTAATAGGCCAATATGCTCATGGTAACGAGCCAAGTCACCATATGGCATACTTATACAACTATTGTGGACAACCATGGAAGACACAAAAAATGGTTCGTAAGATAATGTCAGAGCAATATAGTGAAAAACCTGACGGACTTTGTGGAAATGAAGATTGTGGACAAATGTCATCATGGTATGTTTTAAGTGCATTGGGTTTTTATCCCGTTAATCCTGCTAGTGGAATATATGACTTGGGTAGCCCTGTTTTTGATACAGCTATTATTCAGCTGGAGAACCATAGGCGTTTTACAATTATATCTCATAATAATAGTGCCCAAAACGTATATGTAGAGGCCATAAAACTTAACGGCTTAGAGTATGATAAAAACTATATTACTCATAAACAAATTATGAATGGTGGAAAACTTGAATTCTATATGAGTTCAGAGCCAAACAAAGAAAGGGGCATTTTGCCAGAAGATGTTTACCAATCAAAAATTACGGAAAATCTAATTACACCTGTACCATATACAAGTTATCAATTTAGATCTTTCCATGATTCTATTACTGTTGAAATTAAATGCCCTGAGGAAGATGCTTCGATTTATTATGCAATTAATGATGATGTCAAAGAGAATCCTATTAAATATACTGGTCCGATTTTAATTAAAGAAAACACTAAACTTCATGCATTTGCAAAGTCTAAGGATAAAAGACAAAGTAAAATAATAGAGGCTGAGTATTTTTTAATACCTGATAGAAGAACAATTGAAATTAAATCTAAATACTCACAACAATATTCTGCAGGTGGGGATGATGCTTTGATTGATTTTGTAAAGTGTGCAAATTGGTTCCGGAATGGTTTATGGCAGGGATATCAGGGTCAGGACTTCGAAGCTGTTATTGACCTTCTTGAAGTTAAAGATATTAATAGACTTAATGCAAGATTTTTGCATGATATTAAATCATGGATTTTCTTCCCTAAAAAGGTGACATTCTACTCTTCTACAAATGGACAGAGCTATTCAAAGGTTAAAGAAATTGTCTGCGAAATGCCAGATGACAGTTTTGATATTGTTATTCATGAGTTTATTTCTGAACCACAGAATCTGAAAGCAAGATATATTAAAGTTATTGCTGAATCTTACGGAGTTTTACCCGAATGGCATATTAGTGCAGGGAATGATTATTGGTTGTTTATTGATGAAATAGAGGTTGAGTAAGGCTTAAAGGATTGTGGTTAGATTGTAAATATGCACGGCCGTGAATATTTACAACCTTACATTTCCGGCTTATTCACAATAATTCATACTGTTTTCATAGTTATTTAATAATTTATTATATTTGAAAAGTGAAAAAGAGCAAAATAAGATATTTCTGTTTGATAGTACTTATCAGTTTAGTTGGTTTACACATTTCTTGTATTAATTCAGAAGAGTACAAGAAAATAAAAGAAGAGTTCAGAGATGTGGAATATAATGATGATTTTGAAACATTTGACAGTATTTATGCTAGCATTCCTGACTATTCTGAAGTAAGTTCTGAGCTTAGCTCGATACATGCTGAATTTAATCCAGTAGTATTGTTACCATATCAATCTGCAGGTCTATATACTAGTAGTAAAAATACAGCTGTGGCAATAGGGATGTATATTGCAGACTTAGGATATGTCAGACATTTTGAGAGAGTTCAATATTGTATGGATTATCTTGATGCATTACGAATATTGATACAAAAAATGGCAATATCATCAGATGATTTTAATAAGATGGTTCCCGAATTTGAAAGTAATATAAATAATAAAGATCGTTTATTTGAAATAACAGATAGTTTAATGAGCTCAGGAAATATTTTACTTTCTGATAATGAGATGTATGGAATAAGCGCTTTGGTTTTAGCAGGTTTATGGACAGAAACAACATATCTTGGCCTATTAAATTATGATGAAATTGATATGGTAAATGCAAATGTAAAACTTATGGCTCATTTCGAGATATTAAAACAAATAAACAAGCTTTTTGATTGTCTTTCGGATGATTCTGTTATTTCTGAATTGAAAGCAGATTTAAAAGATGTCGAAAAAAAAGGCCCTGAATCACAGAGCCTTTTAGATGATATTGTTTTAATAAGAAATAAGTTTTCTCAATAGTTATTTTTTAAACTGACTTCCGTCGTACGCCCATTTAATATAAGTTGAACCCCAGGCAAAACCAGCCCCAAAAGTAGAGATGATAATATTATCACCGGGTTTTAACTCGTGTTCATATTCCCATAAGCAAAGAGGAATTGTTCCGGCAGTGGTATTACCAAACTTCTCAATTGTAAGCATAACATTTTCGCGTGGAATACCCATACGACGAGCAGTAGCTTCGATAATACGCATATTTGCCTGATGAGGAACAAGATATTTAAGAGTTTCAGGAGTAAGGTTGTGTCTTTCCATCATTCTTACAGAAACATCTGCCATAGAAGATACGGCAGCTTTAAAAACAGGTTGTCCTTCCTGATAGATAAAGTGTTGTCTTCTTAGAATGGTTTCGAATGTAGCAGGACGTAATGAACCACCTGCAACTTGATGTAAGTGTTGACGACCTGATCCGTCTACATGCATAATTGAGTCAACCAAACCAAGACCTGTTGTATCCGGTTCTAGTAAAACAGCACCTGCACCATCACCAAAGATAGGAGAAGTGTTACGATCATTGTAGTCAACTATTGAAGACATTTTATCTGCTCCAACAACAATAACTTTACGGTGTGAACCGCTTTCAACAAATTTTGAAGCTGTTATTAATGCAAAAAGGAAGCTAGAGCAACCAGCATTAACATCATATCCAAATCCATTTTTGATTCCAACTTTATCACAAATGATATTAGCTGTAGCAGGAAATTGCATGTCAGGTGTAACTACACCACAAATCAACATGTCAACTTCATCCTTATCTGTTCCTGTTTTTTCAAGCAGTTGTTTTACAGCTTCGGTTGCCATATCAGATGTTGCTTTTCCCTCTTCTAACAGGATATGTCTTTCTCTTATCCCTATGCGTTCCATAATCCACTGATCCGAAGTGTCGACCATACGTGACAACTCGTCATTCGTAAGAATATAAGGTGGAACATATCCACCTACGCCGGTAATGGCGGCTCTAATTTGTGCCATGACTAAAATATTTAGTTATTATTTCAGAAACTCTCGATTCATACATTTTTTTTGATAATAGTATCATGTTCTTGATTGCAAGACCACTACTTTTACCATGACCAATGATTACTGGTTGATGAACACCAAGAATTGGAGTTCCACCATAATTTTCGTAATTATAGTTTTCAAAATATGAATCAGAGATATTTCTTTGATTTAAAATGCTGTAAAAAGATTCTGCTTGCTTTAAAACGATATTTCCTGTAAAGCCATTACAAATAATTACATCAACAATATCAGCATTATAAAGGTCACAACCTTCAACATTACCGACAAAGTTTATTTCATCTTGGTTCTTTAGCAGTTGATACGCTTGTTTTGTATTAGATGTTCCTTTAGATTCCTCTTCGCCAATATTTAATAGAGCAACTTTAGGCTTATCAATTTTCATTAAATTTTTGGCAAAGATATTTCCAATTTGTGCATATTGGAACAAAACTTCAGGTTTTGTTTCAGGATTAAGACCAACATCCATAATGAAGTTGTTCTTACCTTTGTTGTTAGGATAATAAGATGCTATTCCTGGACGAATAATACCATTAGCAACGCCAATGACCTGAGTTGCCCCAACCATCATTGCTCCTGTATTTCCTGCACTTGCAAAACTGTCTATTTTTCTCTCTTTTAGATAAGCAAAACCTTTGGTTATGCCAGAGTTTTTCTTTTCAAAAAATGCACGAATAGGATCATCACCCATGTCGATATTTTCGTCACAGTCAACAATTTTAATTCTATTTAGCGGAATATCTAAATCGGATAAGGAGTCACGAATTAGAGCTCCTTTACAGAATAAAAACAGTTTATCGTTTTCTGAAAGTTCACGGGCAGCAAGTTTAACTCCTTCTAAAGGTTTTTCAGGAGCAAAATCTCCGCCCATTATGTCAACACCTATATTCATCAACTATTATTAGTTGATTGCCATTTCTTCAGTGTCTATAGCAAGTTTTCCTTTATAATATCCACACTCAGGACATACATGATGATAACGTACAGTTGCGCCACAATTTGAACATTTAGCTAAAGTTACTGCTTCAGCTTTATAATGAGTACGACGTTTGTTTCTTCTTTGTTTTGATGTTTTACGTTTTGGATGTGCCATCGTTTATAATTTTAAAATTTACACTATTTTTTTAACTCTTTTAAAGCATCCCAACGGGGATCTGTTTTTTCTTCTTCTTTTATTAAATGTTTATTTAATAATTCCAGCATTTCTACATTACATCCCGAATTTCCGTTTTCATCATCAGGATGATAATGTTGCAAAGGAAGCGCAAAGTTAGCAAATTCATAGATAAACTGCGAAATATTTATCTCAGATTTATTTTTATCTAAAATTACACATTCACTATTGGTATCAAAATTTGTCTCATCACCAAATTCTACGCTTACCGTATCTTCAAAATCAATATCTTGTTTATATAGCTCCAGACAACGGTCACAAACAATTTGAACAGATCCTTTGAGGCTAATATTTAAGTGAAGAGAACCTGTTTTTTTGATTAAAATCATAATAACATCAAAATCTCCACCTTTAATAATTCCATCTTCAAAGTATTCAAAAAATTCGTCATTGACAGTAAAATTGAAGCGGTGTTCATTTTTGTCAAGACCATGAAACTGAACAATATATTGACTTAAATAGTTCACTATTTTTTTTAAAAAATTTCGTGCAAAGTTATAAAAACAATTTTAATCTCTAAAAAAAAAGTGAATTATTAACAACAACAAGCATTAATTCAACTATTTGCAATGATTTTGAACTTGTTGATTTTATTTTTTTAGGACGATTCTAAAGGTTGTGCCGACACCAATTTCTGACTGTTTAACAAAGACCTTACCCTTATGGTATTGCTCAATAATTCTTTTAACTAAAGATAGTCCTAATCCCCAACCTCTGTTTTTTGTGGTGTACCCCGGACTAAAAACGGTTTTAAAATCTGATTTAGCAATCCCTTTACCTGTGTCTTTTATGTCAATTATAATCGACTTTATTGAGCTTTCAACTTTTACTTCTATTTTACCCTCTGTTCCTATTGCATCTACGGCGTTCTTACAAATGTTTTCAATTACCCATTCAAATAATTCTGTGTTTAAAGGAATAACAGTTTTTTCGTTATTGTTATGAACTGTTATTATCTCAACGCTTGCAGGAACTCTTGTCCTTAGGTAATTAAGTGAGTTTTAAATTGTTGAATATATCTCATTAGGTGTTAGTTGGGGTTGTGAGCCAATTTTTGAAAAACGAGCCGCAATTTTTTCTAATCTTTTTACATCCTTTTCAATTTCAGCAGATATTCCTGTCCCCTTATCTGTTTCTTTGATGATTTCTACCCAAGCCATTAATGATGATATTGGAGTTCCTAACTGATGAGCTGTTTCTTTTGACATTCCTAACCATACCTGATCTTGTTCAGCTTTCCGAGAAATACTAAAGGCAAAATATGCCATTAAAATAAATAGAAATACAATTCCGAGCTGAACATAAGTGTAAATCTGTAATTGACGTAATAATAAGGAATCGGAGTAATAGATTTTATTAAGTTCTATTCCGTCTTCAGTTTTAATTACAAAATGTTCTTTATCATTGGTTTTAAATTCATTAAGTTTCATTTGGCGATAATCCGGATCTTCCATTTTTAGTGAATCAAGATTCCTAAATGATAGGATATTGTCTTCCATATCTACCAAAATAACAGGAATAGTCTCATTGTTTCTAAGGACTTCGAAAAGAAAACTCACATCTTGTTCGGGTGAAGAGTTTATTAATTGCTGGGTTGCTTCAGCCCAAAGCTCGATTCTTTTGTGCTCTTCAAACGAGAGCTTTTCCATAAGAGTGTTTGTATACCATAAGGAAAGAGCACCTATTGCAAAGGCAAATAATACTAATAGGAATTTCCACTGTCTTTTTTTACGATATATTCTCAAAGCGTTTTATTTTTTTACTTAACGAGAGCTGATATTAAATATTTTAAAATACTCTAGACTTTTGTAAAAATAGATAAATTAATTTAATATAAAGTCAGATAATGAAGTATTTGAACTGATTGCGAGATTAAAATGCTAATTGCCAAACCCCAGAAAACTAAATAAACATATATCTTTTTAGCGTTGATAATAATATTTGAAAGCATTAGAGATAGAAATGGGAAAAGTAAGACAATTGACTCATTTGTTGCATGTGGACTTGCAAAGAATGCTGTTAATGTTGCTAAGATTAATATTAATGATGTTTGAAATTTTCTAGTAGAAATTTTTCTGTGTACATTAATTATAAAACGTCCCAATAATGAAACGATAGCCAGAAAAACAACCGGACCAAAAATAATGAAACTTAAACTTGTGTATTTTACATAAGAATATTTTGTTCCTATTGCAGATTCGAGGCTACTTAAAAATAAAGTAGGATTTCCCCACAACCAGATTATAGCAACACCTACAGCAAAGGAAAGAATCAAACCGGTAAAGAAAATAATTATTTCTCTAAGCTTAATAGGTCTGATAATAAATATTACAATTAGAATTAATGGAATAAAAAACACTAATTTGTGAAATAGGAGTATAGAGAGAGAGGTGAAAATACCCGCATCAAGCATATTTGAATATGCTTTAGTGTTTTTATAAGAATAGAAAACTCTCATCATTGCAAAAAACAATGAAAAAGAAGCTAAAGTTTCTGGGAGAATCCTTTGAGCATTTATAAAAACTCCACTTAGTAAAACAAATAGAATGCCGGGAGCTTGATATCCGTTCTCTACGATTACTAGCCTCGAGTTAAATCTATTTATTATTACTGCAAAGAAATATAGAAAAACAAACGAAACTGCAGCGGATAGATATTTAAGAAAAATTGTTTCAGGAAGCTTTGGAATAAGCCAGTTCGAAACTTCGTAGGTTTCGATGGGAGTGGGCATATAATAAAACTTAAACCCCCAGAGGATTAGCATTAATACAAACATTAATGCATAGTTTAGTGGACTATTTGATTTTATTATTCTTATCATTTTAGATCAAAACCTAGATCTTTTCTATAATATACTTTGTCAAAAACAATGACTTCAGCAGTTTTATATGATTTCTCGAGAGCTTCAAATATATTTCCACCAAAAGAGCTTAGTGCAATAACCCTACCTCCTGAGCTTGTAATGTTTCCGTTTTCTACTTTTGTCCCTGCATGAAACAAGATAGTGTCTTTTACCTTATCAAAACCACTAATTATTTTGCCTTTTTCGTAAGCTTCAGGATATCCACCCGATACAAGCATTACTGTTGCAGCGGCTCTTGAATCGTATTCTGGTTTTATATCTTTTAAGGTTTTATTTGAAGCAGCTATTAATATTTCTACCAGGTCAGATTTAAGACGCGGTAGAACTACTTCTGTTTCAGGATCACCCATTCTGACATTATATTCAATAACATATGGGTCACCTTTTACATTGATAAGTCCGAAGAAAACGAAACCGGTATATTTTATTTTTTCATTATTGATTCCATAGATAGTTGGCTTTACAACCCTTTCAAGAACTTTTGTTTCGAATTCTGCATTATAGAAAGGAACAGGAGACACTGCGCCCATACCACCTGTGTTTAAACCGGTGTTGCCTTCGCCAATACGCTTATAATCTTTCGCTTCTGGCAAAACAACAAAGTCCTTACCATCAGTTATTGCAAAAACAGAACACTCTACACCATCTAAGAACTCTTCTAAAACAACTTTGCTGCTTGCCTCACCAAACTTGCCATTTAGCATTTTGTAAAGTTCTTCTATGGCGACATCAAAATCATCTAAAATCAGTACTCCTTTCCCTGCTGCTAAACCATCTGCTTTTAGCACGTATGGAGGGTTCATCGTTTTTAGAAACTCTATAGATGCTGAAAAATTATCTTTTGTTGCAGTCATGTATTTTGCAGTTGTGATATTGTATTTCTGCATAAACTGCTTTGCAAAATCTTTACTACCTTCTAAGATTGCACCGGCTTTTGAAGGGCCAATGACCATTAGTACTTTTAGACTCTTATCTGCTTCAAGATAATCTGTAATTCCATTTACAAGAGGATCTTCCGGGCCAATAACAATCATGTCTATTTTATTAGTTTTAATAAAATCGGCAATTTCTTTATTATCCTTAATATTAAGATTTACATTATTTGCAATTTGATTTGTTCCTGCATTTCCGGGAGCAACAAATATGTCAGCAACTTTTGGGCTTTGCTTGATTTTCCAACATAATGTGTGTTCACGACCTCCTGATCCTAAAATTAAAACTTTCATTTTTTCAGTTTTTGGAAAAATTATAGATTAGTCAAAATATTCATGTTCATAAATGATAATATACTCAGTATGCTCTTGTTTTATTAAATTGTGTTTTTCATCATAGAAATTTGTATTACGAGAAATTTCTTCTCCTCCTGGACTAAATTGAGATTCTGTTACAGACCCATCTTCATTATATTCCATTTTAAATTTAGCGCCAGACATTGTAAATTGTTCAACCGTACGATCAGACTCGTCATACTCAACTTTTACCCAATCGATGGTTTTACCCTTACGGTTTAAAGTCTTTACTGCCTGAATCTTTTTGGAGTCGGTGTAATAATAATTATGAGCTTTCTCTATCTTGCCTTTATGGTCGAGCTCTTCTCTTAAAATTAAGACGCCTTCCTCATTGTATTTGTTTTTTTGTGCTTCTGTAAGTTTATTGTTTTCATCAAAAAGTTTATTTGATACAATATCTCCTTTTTCATTTAATTCTACTTCTGTAATTTCTTCCGGTTCATCATCTTCGTCAACTAAGGTTACTCTTACGGTTTTTCCGTCATTTAGTCTTTCATATTTTTTAACAGAAAACCAACCTTGCTTATTGTCAGTTCGTTCAGAAAGCAATTTTCCGGATTCATCATAAGTAAAAGTCTTAGTTTCTTCTATATCGTCAATATAATTAATGGTTGTCTCTTTTATTGGTTTCCCATTTTCATCAAATTCAGCTTTTACTTCCATTTCAATATTTCCGGAATCGTCGTATTCTTTGCTGTATATTAGATTTCCATTTAGGTCAAACTCTTGAATTTCTTGTAAGAGTTTTTCTTCTGTAGAATCTTTAATGATTTTGTAAGTTTTGAGCAGCTTCACTTTTTGTTCCATTTGTACTATTATTTCGTTTTATATAAAAGGTGTTGTTAATTATTATTTTAGCAATCTTGTTGTTTTTAGCTATAAAAATTGTAAAATTGCTGAAAATTTTAGGTTTGAACAAATAAATAAAAAAATATTTCTTTATAATAAATCCAAATGCCGGAAATGAGGGAGGTAGTCGTGAGTGGCCTAAAATAGAAGAGATGTTAAAAGCAAATGATATTGAGTTTGATTTTGCTTTTACCGAAAAAGTAGGTCATGCAGAGCAATTGGTAACAGATAAAATCACTAAATCATATCGAAAATTTATTGTTGTTGGGGGTGATGGAACTCTTAATGAAGTTACAAACGGCATTTTCAAACAGAAAGATGTTCCCACGAATGAAATATATCTTGGTTTAATACAGATGGGCACTGGTAATGATTGGGCAAGATATTATAATATGAAACCAATATATCAGGAAGAAATGGAACGATTAAAAAAATGTCCATCAAAACTTCAGGATGTAGGTAAGGTTGAATATCATTGTGATGGAGAAAACAAATCATCATATTTTATAAATGTTGCCGGTCTTTGCTTTGATTCTACTGTTGTAAAAGCAACAAATGAGATGAAAGAGAGGGGTCGTAGAACAAAATTTGCATACCTTATTAGCTTATTAAAAAGTTTAATTAAGTATAAGCCATGGCACCTAAAGATTTATATTAATGATGAGGTTCTTGAAGGAGAATTCTTATCAATTAGTATTGGAAATGGAAAATTTTCCGGAGGGGGAATGATCCAAACACCAGAGGCTGTTATAGATGATGGTTTTTTACATGTGACAATATATCAAAACATGCCAAAATATAAGATTGTCACAAACGTAAAGAAGCTTTATAATTCAAAAATTCTTAAAGTAAAAGGAGTACGTTCTTTTAAAACACAAAAATTTAGAATAGAATAAAAAGAGACAATTTTTGCTGAAACAGACGGAGAAATTATTGGAAGCACTCCTTATGAGATAAGCATTATGCCAAGATCACTTAATGTGATTGTTTAACTGAAATCCATTATAACTTCCCTATCTCTGTTTCATAATCAAGTTGTAAATCCTCGTGTAAAGTTCTTATAGTTTTCTTTATTGAGTTAACTTGCTTATAATACATGTTCATTAGTGCAATGTTATCGTTTATAGGAGGTTTCATTGCGCGAAGCTTTTTGCAAAAGTATATAAACAACTATACTTCTGTCTCTTTCTTTTTAGAAAATCTGATATACTTTATGATATTTCTTTGAATTTTACGAACACTTTTCTTGACATAGTAATAGCTTGTTCTGTTTATATTTGCAAACTCAGTGTCTATTTCCTCCTTAATCTCTTTAATGTAACCTAGCTCATTATGTTCCTCAAATATTAAATAAGAAAGAAGCTCTTTGTTCTCCTTTTTAAAACGAGCTAATTTTAAACACAAGTCCAAAGTTTCTTGTTGACTCTTGTGTTTCAACTCATTCTTCAACTGGCTAATTGTTGCAGGTTTCATTCTGATTTTTTTTTTAACTAATGCAAATCTAATTCTTCGAATAGTCCAAAAGTAACTTAAAAACAATCTTGTTTGCTGTAATTTACTAATTTGTTTGGATGTTTTTTATTCCACACCAATAGAAAGTGATATTGTTAAACCATAATTCCAATGCCATTCACTGTATGAATCCCAATCTTCTTCAGGTATTTCGTATGTAGGATTGAGATCGTTTTCTAAGACTCCGTAATGTACTAAGGAATTAAAATAAAATGGAATTTGAAAGTAAGGCTGAATATTAAATGAAACATTTTCTCCCATATATATACTCATATTGAAAAGAACAGAAGTTAAGAATTGTGATTGTTTAATGATATCATAAGCATCATATTCTCTATCATCAATGATTCCAGATTTTTGGAATCTGTAATATGAGAATGCTCCACCTATTCCTGGTCCCATTTTGAATCTATCCTCGTCAACAAAATGCCAATAGAAGTTTACAAACCAATAGTCATATTTGGAGTGACACGTATAAGAATGATTTACATTTAAGGAATCTATGAATTCTGCAGTAACATTTTTTCGCCTTCTAGCATATCCCATGCTAGCCATTATTCCTTCATTCCTAAAGTCAAAACTAAATACAGGGCCATAGATATTCTTATATGGCTCAAAATTGCCTTGACCATTGTTGTTATATCTAATAAATATTTTTTCAATGTTATTATTCTGGAAATTTGATTGTGATATCCCTACTTAGAGATAAGTAGTTTGTGAAAAAGAATTGAGAGATAATATCAGTAAGAAAAAAATGCTAAATCTTTTCATATCTTCTATACATGGTTTGAAGCAAAGATATAAAAAAAGCAGCGACTTATGTAACGGCTTTATCTATCATAGTTTTGATTTAATTATACACTCAAGTTAATGATGCGAGAATTCTAAGACTGTTCTTTTTAAACTCAGCCAACTCGCCCTAAAAGAACCCTAATATGAACTATGTTATTTTAAATCAATTATTTAACAACAATTCTTAGTGTATATATATATTCATTTTGAAAAATTTGTAAGAGATATAAGCCGGGCTTTAAGTCTACATTCAATTGCTTGTCGTTAAAATCAAATTCTGTTTGATGAATTTTACCTTGCAAATCAATGATTTTAATTAACTCTGCACAAATTGTTTTATTAAATTGAATCTTTGAATCCATAATTGGATTACAAATACTGAAGTCACAAGATTCAAGTTGTTTATTATCAATACTAACAAAAATACATTGATTAGATACAGGGTTCTGATTTTCAAGCAATCCTTGTGGTGTTAAGTCTTTTCCATCAAATCCCGGATAGTCAGGAGGATATTTTTCACCTCTAAAGATTCCTACAGTACTAGAAGTATGTTCTTCATATTGATTGTAGACAACATTTCCAACAGGGTTTCTGTATGCCCAAACTAAACTTCCGTCTTTGGTTATTTCGAAAATTATAGATCTATCGTATTCGCATATCATTATATTTCCATTAGGCAGGCTGTGTGTACCTGACTTCTTTTCAGAAAATAATGTGCTGCCCAAAAGTTCTCCACCAAATGACCAATAATAAGTCTCAGGAAGGAAAATATTATTAGACATAGAGTATGAATATCCATTTACTACGGGCTCAATTAAGTGAACAAAGCTTTCGCTACCCTCACCGTCAAAATTGTTGTTAAAAACAGATATTTTACCTTCGTCTTCATATGATTCTTTTACCCATTTAGCGTCATGCGGCCATTTAAGCTTTTGATCTTCTGTTGTGCCTTGTCTGTATACAGCGGGATTGCCCCATCTCCATAAGAAATCACCACCTTTGTCAGAATTGCCGCCAGAGTGTCCGGCTGCTTCTTCGGTAGTTGTGCTATGGTCAATAATATATATTTCAGATAAATGTCTTGCAGTAATTAGAACTTGGTCTTTTTCGGCATTATACTCAACGGCATTAAGGTGAACCCAATCGAATATCTGACCATTATCGTAATTAACGTCTAAAAGCTCAGGATGATCTTCAACTATGCCGTAGTTCTGTTGGTTACTGTCAAAATACTGGATTAAATGGTCAACAAACCTCCATTCCCATACTATATCAGCATCATTTGTCCCAATTGGTTGTATTTCAACAATCTTATCAAATTTAAAGTTTAGGTCAGTTATTGAGGCATCTCTACCCATTGTTATGACTTCATGTTGGGTGTATTCATCAGATACTACAAGTAAAATATTACCATTGGGCATTGGATGAATATCGTGATGTTGATTCAAGCCATTATTTGTTGTTGGATATGACCAAATTAAATTTGAGTCCCAATCTCTGATTTCAAGAGAGTCTTTGCCTGCTCGTAAAATGTTCCCATTTTCAAGCAGATAACATGTAGCACCGGGTAGTTCGGTAAACCACCAATCATTAATAATTTCACCACAATTGTTAATTAGAAAAGCAGAAGTGCTTTTTTCAGGAGTAAATAATGTATATCCCGGGGAAGCTTCCCCATTAGAGTATAATAAGCCAAGTGTTGTTGACTGAGAATATCCAAAAGAAATTGCGAAAATAAAAATAAAAAGAAAAGAATATTTCATAGTAAAGGAAAAAGGATTTAATTGCCCCAACTTTCTCTGTCAAGACTACGATAATGAATTGCTTCGGCAATATGCGAAACTTTTATTTGCTCACTGGATTCAAGATCTGCAATTGTACGCGAAAGCTTGATAATTCTGTCGTATGCTCGGGCAGAAAGGTCAAGTTTTTCCATGGCGTTTTTTAATAATGCAAGACATGAATCATCTAACACACAGTATTGTTTAATCATTTTCGAGCTCATTTGAGCATTGCAATAGACGTTTTTATTATTAATAAATCTTGATGATTGTATTTTTCTAGCCTCAACTACTCTTTTCTGAATTTCTGCGCTTTTTTCTGCAGGTTTTGCATCCGAAAGCTTGTCAAAACTTACAGGAGTAACTTCAAGATGAATGTCAATTCTATCAAGTAACGGACCAGAAATTTTACTCATATATCGTTGCACCATATTTGGCGAACATACGCATTCTTTTTCGGGATGGTTATAGTAACCACACGGACAAGGATTCATTGAAGATACCAACATTAAACTTGCAGGATATTCAACCGTGAATTTTGCTCTGGAAATTGTTACTACTCTATCCTCTAAAGGTTGGCGCATCACTTCCAAAACAGTTCTTTTAAATTCAGGAAGCTCGTCAAGGAATAAAACTCCGTTATGAGCAAGCGAAATTTCACCCGGTTGAGGATAAGTCCCTCCGCCAACAAGAGCAACGTCTGAAATTGTATGATGTGGCGATCTGAATGGTCTCTGAAGCATCAAAGAGCTTTCTCCGCCGGTTTTGCCAGCAACAGAATGAATTTTTGTTGTTTCAATAGCTTCGTTAAGGCTTAATGGAGGTAATATTCCGGGAATTCGTTTTGCTAACATAGTTTTTCCGGAACCCGGAGGGCCTATCATTATAATATTATGACCTCCTGCAGCAGCAATCTCAAGGGCTCTTTTTACATTTTCCTGACCTTTAACGTCGGAGAAGTCAATGTCTATTTCACGAATACACTTATTAAACTCTTCCTCAATATTTATACTGATTTTTTCCAAATCGGCCTCTTTATTGAAGAATTCAATAATTTCTTTTATATGGGTTACCCCATAAACATCAATACCTTCAACTACGGCAGCTTCGTTTGTGTTTGCTTTTGGCAGAATAACTCCTTTAAAACCTGCATCTTTTGCATTAATTGCTATTGGCAATGCTCCTTTTATTGGGTTAACCGCTCCGTCAAGAGAGAGTTCTCCCATAATGATATACTTCTCCAAATCATCCGATTGTATTTGTTCTGATGCAGCAAGCACACCAACAGCAATAGGTAAATCATAGGCAGACCCCTCTTTGCGAACATCTGCCGGAGCCATATTAATAACAATTTTTTTGCCCGGCCACTTATACTCGTTCGTGTTTAATGCGGAAATAATTCTTTGCTGACTTTCTTTAACAGCAGAATCGGGTAGGCCAACAAGATAAAAGTTAATGCCTTTCGAAATATTTACTTCGATAGTAATTGTATTGGCATTAATTCCGTCAACTGCGCTTCCGTATGTTTTAACGAGCATATACTCTGATGTTTAATAGATTGCAAAGATAAGAATAATAAGTGAAATAGTGTGAATTATAAAATTAGTTTGAGGAGATCAATAAAGCTAATAACTTTTAAATTTTATTAAAGCTGTATTTAAGAAATACCTCAAGAGTGTTTTTATAAAAATGATTCTTTTCGATTATATATTCATATGATGCTCCCAGAATTAATTTATTAAACAAATTTACATTAAAAACCGGATAAATAGAAAGTTCACCTTTGTTTAATAAACCGATACTAAATTTGTTTTTTGAGCTAAATATTAGTCCAAATTGGACATAGCTGAAATATCCATCTATCGCACTTGCTTTAACAGATGGGGTTAAAAATAACTGTTTGTCTTTTATATTGATGTCATATCCAAAATAACTATTAAAATCATGGTAGAAACGTCTGTGGCCATTATCTGCATAATGACTTGCAGGACCATTTACCGGAGTATATGTAAAATCAATAAAAAAGCCTAAATAGTCTAAGTGTAAACCTGTTTTTATATTGTAATAAGTTTTGGGATCATCACTTAACATAACTATGTCATTATAGTTTATGTTAGACAGGTCAATTGTTTTATATATCATTCCAGGTGAAAGGCCAAAAGAAAGCTTGAGCTTTTCAAAACTAAAATGATATGAATAAGCCAGATTAAAAGCATAGAATCTATAAGCACTACCAATAGTTGCATAATATGTATTAAAACCTACTCCGGAAGATTGCGAGTTAATTGGCATGTCAAAACCCAAATACTGAACAAAACTATCACCAAAAAAGAACGGGTAGTTATTGATTTTTGAAAACTCTGTTAAACTAATTTTGTTATCTATTCCAGCAACTGCAGGATTAAAACAAAATACAGATTCACTTAAATTATCACTAAGAACAAATTGCTGACTAAACAATGAAAGATTTAAAGCAATAATAAAGGAAAAAAGTAGGCTTCTTTTCATATAAAGTATTCTATTATTACAAATATATTAAAAAAAAGCACTGCATTAAACACATATGAGTATAAAGTATTTAAACGCTTGTCAAGTTCCACAAAAAAACATAATTATGTCTGCTCAAAAAAAATTCACTAATTTTGCACCAATTATGAGTATGCAAAGAAAACATATTGACCTTATGGCTCCGGTTGGTTCTTACGAGTCGTTAATGGCAGCAATACAGGCAGGAGCAAATTCTGTTTATTTCGGAATTGAGAAACTAAATATGAGAGCCAGGTCGTCAAACAATTTTACATTTGAAGATCTTGATAATATAGTAAAAATCTGTAAGGAGAATGGAGTAAAAACATATCTTACAGTAAATACAATTATCTACGATAATGAGATAGAGAAAATGCATCAGGTAGTTAATGCCGCAGCTAAATCGAAAGTTACAGCTGTAATTGCATCTGATATTGCAGTTATACAATATGCCAGATCAAAGGGTGTAGAAGTACATGCGTCAACACAATTAAATATTACAAATATTGAAGCAGTTGAGTTTTACTCACAATTTTGCGATGTTATGGTAACTGCACGGGAACTTACACTTGATCAGGTTGCAGATATTACACACCTTATAAAAGCAAGAAATATTACCGGTCCTTCGGGGAATCTTGTTCAAATAGAGGTGTTTTGTCATGGAGCATTATGTATGGCAGTTTCCGGAAAGTGTTATATGAGTTTGCATGAATATAATTATTCGGCAAACAGAGGTTCGTGTTTGCAAACTTGTCGTCGGCCATATATCCTTACAGATAAAGAAACAGGTTCTGAAATAGAAGTTGATAACGAATACCTAATGTCTCCAAAAGATTTGTCTACAATTGGTTTTGTAGATCGTATAATTGATGCTGGCGTTAGCGTAATGAAAATCGAAGGAAGAGCTCGTTCCGGAGAATATGTTAAAACAGTTGTTGAGTGCTATAACGAAGCTATAAACTCTGTACTCGAAGGAACTTATTATCAGAAAAAAATAGATGCCTGGAATGAGCGATTAAGCATGGTATTTAACAGAGGTTTCTGGAATGGATATTATCTTGGACAACAATTAGGTGAGTGGTCAAAAGCATATGGTTCCAGAGCATTAAAAACAAAGGTTTTTCTCGGGAAAGTTCGCAATTACTATGGGAAACTCGGTGTTGCAGAACTAATGATTGAGACCGGTGAAGAACTAAATCTTGGTGATGAAGTTGTTTTTTTGGGCCCAACAACGGGTGTTGTAGAGCAATTTGTTGAAGAAATTCGCGAAGATTTAGAGCCGGTGAAAAAAGTAGTTAAAGGTCAGGTTTTCTCCATAAAGACTAAAGATCTCGTGCGTCGTGGTGATAAGCTCTATAAACTTGTAAATACTGAAGAACTTAAAAAGAAAAAACGGGCATTGAAAAAATGAGTAAACCAGAAAAACGCATAACATATTTTCTAAAAGAGCATCATGTTTTAACTCTTGCAACAAGCATTGGAGAAGAATCCTGGTGTAGCAATTGCTTTTACACTTATCTAAGTGATGAGGATGCGTTTTTATTTACATCAGATAGTGACACAAAGCATATTTTAATGGGATTAGAAAATCCTAAAGTGTCAGGTTCTGTGGTTTTAGAAACTAAAATTGTAGGTAAAATCAGAGGAATTCAATTTACAGGACAGCTTATAAAAGTTGAAAATACAGAACATTCAAAATACAGAAAAAAATATTTAAAGAAATTCCCTTTTGCAATAATTGTAAACACTGATTTATGGATTGTGAAAGTTGGTTTTTTTAAAATGACAGATAACAGACTTGGATTTGGAAAAAAACTCTATTGGAAAAGGGAAGAGTAATGAAAATAAATCTGCACGAAATATTTCCCGAATATGAGCTGATAGATTGTGGTAATGGCCTTAAACTAGAGAGTTTTGGAGAGATTACCTTAATCAGACAGGAAGTAACTGCTGTTAACAAGCCTGTTTTAAGTATTTCTGAATGGAGAAAACTAGCCGATGCAGAGTTTATAGAGAAATCAAAGAATAAAGGAGAATGGATAGTTTATAAATCAGTGCCTGAGAAATGGAATATTCTCTATAATTCAGAAGAGTTGAATATTGTAGCAGAACTTTCATTGACAAAATCAAAGCATATCGGAATTTTTCCTGAGCAGATTTTGAATTGGAATTATATCTACGATATTTCTAAAAAATATAAAGTAGATAATTTTTTAAATCTTTTTGGATACACCGGAATATCAAGTATTGCTGCAGCATTTAATATAGATCGAGTTACTCATATCGATTCAATAAAGAAAGTAGTTGATTGGACTAAGCGCAATGCAGATTTAAATACACTTAATAATATTCGGTGTATTACTGAAGATGCTTCAAAGTTTGTTTTAAGAGAGAGAAAAAGAAAAAATGTTTATCAAGGAATAATTTTAGACCCTCCGGCAATAGGTGTGGGGGCAAATCGTGAAAAATGGGTTTTTGAAAATAATATTGATGAGCTATTAGCATATTTAACAGAAATTTTGGACGAAAGCTCATTTGTAATAATGAATTTTTATTCTCATACAGTTAATGAAAAGTTTATCCATAGATTAATCCTCACGTATTTTAGAGAATTTAAGATAGATTTTGCTGAAAAAGTATTTGGTTTATCCCGATATGGAGAAGTAATAGATCATGGTTATTTTGTTAGAATAAGGAAATAAAAAAAACAGGACGTTAAACCGTCCTGCTTTTCATATATTTCATATAGCCGATTATTCTACAACAACCAACTTTTGTGTTTGAGTTTGATTGTTAGCGCTTACACTTACAGAATAAACACCGGCCTCAAGTTTTGCATTAACAATTTCACTTATTTGGAATCTGTGTAATCCGGTATTTAAATCAAAGTCTTTCACTGCAACAACTTCACCTAAGATATTTGTTACGGTAATTGTAGTTTCAGAATTATTTGTAATTGAAAACTCCATAAATGAATTTTCTCCACCAGGGTTTGGCATAATAGAGTAATTAGATAAGAATTTGTTTTCTTCAATATCGCTTAAACTTGAAGTATAACTAATCTGCCATCCGTCACCGGTTGTGTTACTGTCAGCAAAGAACTGCACAACAACAACATCTGCATTTATTGCAACAGGAGCTGTAGGAGGATTGTCCTCGTCAAATGTAACAATTGCATTAGAAGAACTTAGGTCTGTTTTAAATAATTTAACATAGTCAATATTTCCTGCTACATCAAACTCATCAAAATCAACAGTAATCCAGTTTACATTATCAGGTTCTATATACCATGTACAAACAGATGAATTTGCATAATCACACACACCACTACCATCAGTAAAAGTTCCACTTCCTTCAGTCATAGTAATACCTGTTTTACAGTTTTTAACCTGATAATCAAGATTACATCCTTCATCAGTTGATGAACCGTCTGTATTAAATCTGATTGTCATTGCACCTTTACTTGCAGTATAACTATAATAAGAAGGTAAATTCTCTGAATCGAAAGTTTCAAGCACAGTACTTGAAGATTCATCGCCATCATATAAAATTACTTCGTCACCAGCACCAACATTGAAGTCATTGAATGATACAGTAACAACCTCACCACAAGTAGGTTCAATTACATATACGCAATTTTGATTGTTTTCATAATCACTACTAGAAGAACCGTCTCCAAATGAACCTTCATATCCTGTAACAACTCTCGTATCACCACAGAATAAAGGATAACTTCCTTCTGGATAAATATCAATAACCATATCTTGATTTTGATTAAAGTTGTTTTCCGGGCCTCCTAAAGTAGCTGTTGAGGTTAAATCATCAAGAGTATAGTAACCATTTCCGGCACCACCCCAGCCCCAATTCATATGGAATTCATCATCTTGATAACCGTCACAGTTCCACGCATGACCAGTAGTTGTTGAATTTCCTGAGTACACTAATGGTTTACCCTCATCGATTTGAGATTTGATAAGGTTTTTCCAGTTTGTTTCAGAATAAGAAGATTTTGTAACATAATCAGTTGAGCTTGAATATCTGAAATAGTTTTCTAAAGCAGTTTCAATTTCATGAGTTTGTGATCCGGAACAATCAGGACCCCACCACATTGAAACACCAACGCCTGCATGGTAGTTTATTTTGCCTAATTCTTCATTAACATATGTCGAAGCCTCATTAGGAATAGAATACCAATCGTATGTTTGACTTGCAAAGTTTATTGTAATATTTCCATAACCTCCATTCATCCAGTTTGCGTGATATTTTGAACCTTCGCCGTTTGGAGGCCAGTTGTAAAATTTCATAACTTGTAGCATAGCTGTTGCCACACAACCAACAGGTACGTGACCATTAATACCATCTGCATCTTCTGGACATTGAGCGTTATATGGCCAGTCTTGATTCCAGTTAATGTTTTCAAGTAAGTTTGGAGATGTTTCTTTTTGCATAAAGCTGTTTTCAGGATTAAAAGTTTTTAAATCAATCCAATCATTAGAAGCTTTAACTGAAGGCTCCATTTCTGTTTCAGAAGCAAACTCAATACAGTCTTGATAATATTGAAGCATTTCCTTTTGACCCGGATGCATACTGTGGTTATTAAACCCTCCTTCAAAAGAATATGCAAGTATTGGTTGTATCTTATCATCAGATGAGACTACGACAAAACCTTCGTCTCCATTAATATTAAATACATAAAAGTTAAATTCTGAGTTCACAGATGGATCATAAATGCAATTTAAGTCCACCTCTTCCCAACTAACAGTTTTAATACTGCTAATGCTTTGATAATAATTGCTTTTGGCAACTTTTTCAGCATCTTTTCTTGGCACAAAACCAGCAAACATCCCAATTGAAATCAGTAAAACAAAAGCTAGTAAAAATAATTTTCTCATAGTTTTATTAATTAATTAATTTGTAACAAAGTAAGTAAAATATAGCATATCATTTATTGTCAAGACTATTAAATTATACTTTTGGCTGCACGTTATCCAATAAATCTATATTATAATGTAGACCTATAGATTCTCGCCTTTCTTGAGCCATTTTAATAATAAGGTATCACACATTAATAATATTTCTTAATTCGCATATACTTAAAGTAACTTTTGAAGTCTTAAAAAGTTCTTCTGTTTCACGATAAATAATGTGCAATCTATCTAAAGCTCTTTGTAATCTTAAGTCAGATCTAACTATACCAACATAATTACTCATAATTTGTTGTACTTCCCTTAGTGATTGTGTAATCAGCACGAGCTCTTCGTTTTGTATTGTACCTTCATCATTCCAATCTGGAATTTGATCTTTAATATTTTTGTAAGCATGCTGTTCTTCAGAAGACGCTTTTGCTGCTCTGTGAGAAAATACGACAGCTTCTAATAATGAATTTGAAGCAAGTCGGTTAGCACCATGTAATCCTGTTGAAGCAACTTCGCCAGCAGCGTATAGATTTTTTATTGATGTGCGACCTTCCACATCTGTTTTAATTCCTCCACACATGTAATGAGCAGCAGGAGTGATAGGGATAAGATCTTCTTTCATGTCAAGACCAATTTCTCTACAACGATTATATATTGTCGGAAAATGAGATTTTAGAACCCATTTGCTTATATGTCGTGCATCCAGAAAAACAAAGTTTTCCCCTGAAGTTTTCATTTCATTGTCAATTGCCCGTGCAACAATATCTCGTGGAGCAAGAGAACCTCTCTTATCATATTGAAGACAAAAATCTTCCATGTTTTGATTAAGCAAAATAGCTCCGGCACCCCTTAGTGCTTCTGTAATAAGAAAAGAAGGCTTTTTTTCAGGATCGTATAAAGATGTTGGGTGAAACTGCACAAACTCCATATTTTCGACTGTTGCTTTTGCGCGATAAGCCATGGCAATGCCGTCTCCGCTTATACTAGGTGGATTTGTGGTGTGAAGATATACATTTCCACAACCACCAGTGGCAATGAATGTAGTACCGGCAATAACAGTGAAAATCTTTTCTTTTTTCATATCAAGCACATAGGCACCGTAGCACTCAATGTCTTTTTTTGCCCGGGTTACTTCTTGGCCTAAATGGTGTTGAGTAATAAGCTCAATAGCAAAGTTATTTTCGTAAACACTAATGTTTGGATTATTATATACCTCATCAATCAGTGCTCTTTGAATTTCTTCTCCTGTTTTATCTTTATAATGTAAGACTCTTTTTTCAGAGTGCCCACCTTCTTTGTTTAAATCATAAAGTCCATCCCTGTTTTTGTCAAATTTTGTTCCGATATTAATTAAATCATAAATTCTATCAGGACCTTCCTTGACAACAATTTCAACAACATCTCTATTGTTAAGAACGCTTCCAGCCGAAATGGTATCATTGATATGCTTTTCATATGAATCCGGATTATAAAGAACAGAAGCGATACCTCCCTGAGCTTTAGCTGTAGTCGTATCATCAATTCTTGTTTTTGAAATAATAGCAACTTTACCAAACTTACTTATCTCGATTGCATAAAATAAGCCGGCAATTCCACTGCCCACAACTAAAAAATCAAACTCAACCTTCATGATTTCGTAATTTATGCAAACATACATAAAGTTTTTTATTAAGACAATAATCTTATATCAAGGACTACTTATAAAAGATATAATTAAACAGAGTAATTGTTTAATAAATAGAGAATTTGTAAAGTTTTTTGAAAATAGTATATACTTACAAAAAAATATGTATTTTTGATGACAACAATTTTAATGAAATTACGTAGATAAAAATAAAAATATTATGAAAGATAGATTAGTAACACTTGTTAAATATCGTTATGAGTATCGTGCTGAGATTTTACAGGATAAACTTGATGAAGCTGGGATTGAAAGTTCAATTTCTAATGAATCGGTTTTAGGACAAATAGATGGTGTTAGAGTTATGGTAATGGATAAAGATTATGCATAAGCACTAAAGATTTATCGTCAAGTAAGAAGAATATACGATACTCACACAGATGATGTAGTTGAAGAACCGGAGGATGCAAAGGAGTAATCTAGATTAATTCCTTGAGTTCTTTTAAAACTAATTGTTTACCCGCATCTCTATTTTTTCGTGCACTGGAAGTGAAATAATTGTGGCTTAAAATAAACTTATACTGCATTTTATTCCATTGTTCTATAGTATTTATTTTACCCCTTTCAAACAATTCTCTAAACAGATTTTGAGAAATTGGAATAAAATCAGGTCTTCCTAAATAATCCAGATCAGCATCACAAATAATTTTTTCTAATAGGTCTTTTGGTTTTGGAGGCATTTTAGTTGCCATAATCAGACGCTTTATGGTTACGATTTGATCTTCTGAGAATTTATATTTTTGTAGTGTCTGTGCGGCCATTTTCGCTCCAATTTCTTCGTTATTGTCGTAACTTACCATAAAACCGGCATCATGGAATAGAGCAGCACACTTAAGCAGTAGCATTTCTTCTTCATCAACGCCTTCTTCGCGTGCAATATCCTCAACATTATACAGGACGTTAATAGTATGCTTTAAATTATGATAATAAAGGTTTGATGGTAGGTTTCTCTGAAGTTGGTACATGATTTCTTCCTGCATCATTTTAAATTTAATAAATTGAAGCTTGACTGTGAAATCTTTGTTAGGAGTTACTCTATCAGCATTTTCTGAAAGAACTTTGCTAACTTCATGTACGAAATACATTTCCATTTCGCCTTTGTATTTTACATCAATACGACCTCTATATTGACAGACAAAGAAGTCTTTAACATGTTTATATGTTTCTTCAGAAATATTTACTTTATTGATTAAGCCATGGCTTTCCATTCGGCTTGCGATATTTACAGTATCCCCCCAAATATCATATTCTATTTTTTTTGATCCAACAACACCCGCCACAACAGGTCCTGAGTGTACACCAATTCTGATTTCTAAAGTTAAATCACTTTGGCTATTGATTTTTTTAATTGTCCTTTGCATTTCTAATGCTGCGAGAACAACTTCAATTGGGTTAGTAATATCTCTATTTGGCATACCTCCTGCACACATATATGCATCGCCAATAGTTTTAATTTTTTCAATATTATAATCAGCTATAATCTTATCAAAACTTGTAAAAATTTGATTTAAATGTTTAATCAACTCTTCAGGTTTTGTTTGTTCTGCAATTTCGGTAAAGCCTTGAATGTCAGCAAACAAAACTGTTACCATTTCGTATTTTTGTGATTTAGCTTTTCCGGTTTCTCGAATTTCGTCAGCAGCATCTTGTGGCAGAAGTTTTTTTACAAGCTGCTCAGTTTGCTCCTTTTGATATGCGAGTTCATTTGTTCTGTCCTCAACGAGTTTTTCCAAACTATATCTTTCTTTAGCGTGTCTCAATTCGTTTAGTTTTAGTACTAGGAAAATTATTGCTCCAAAAACAAAAATGTAAATAATAAACGCATATATTGTGCGATAAAATGGTGGGTCAACTTCAAAAGAAATACTGGCTTCATTACTAATATTACCATAAACATCTCTGGCCCTTACTTTAAACACATAGTCTTTTTCGACTAGAGAAGTATATTCTTTAAATGTTTCATGACTCCAATCCGACCATGAATCATCGAAGCCTTCCAACATTACCTGATATTCCAATTCACCAAACGTACTATAAGCGAGTGCAGAAAAATCAAACCTTATTGTTTTATCTTTAAAGTTATAGGCGATTTTCTTTTTTGATAAATCATCATCTGCAGCAATATGAATAATAGAGTCATGACCAATAGTAATCATTCTAATATAACATGGAAAATTATGATTTGTAATTCCAGAAGAGTGTTTTTCATATTTAATTAGCGCATCAGATGAGCCAAACCATACTATACTATCATTTTCAGGATATATACTCTCTATTGCGTATTAGCTTAATTGCAAAAATGGTTTACTTAAAGGTGTATATTTTTTGTTTGCACCATTAAATAAGAAAACACCGGTTTCTCTTTCATATTTACCATCATAAACACATGAGTACCATAAGTTCTTTTCATTATCTTCAACAATTGGATAAATATGTCTATCGCCTTTTTTAAAATCAATTCCAAGTAAAGTGTCAATAACAAAAACATTTGATGAATAATTGTATCTACAAACACCCTTGCTTGTAGAAAATAGAGTTCCATGGTATGAATCAAAAACATCTATCCAGTCAAATCCTGCTGGCAAGCCTTGTTTTTCACCATAATGATAATATTGTGCGTCTGTACTAACCACACTATAAAACCCTGTTTCAAATAGACCGTCTTCATTGCTACCCATCCAGATATTTCCAAAGTAATCTTCATTTAAAGATCTAATATTGTAATTTAAACCTTTTAAATACCCTACTGTATCAATAGTATTTTCTTTTATTTCAGCAATTAGAAGGCCATTTGTTGTGCCAAAAATGTAGTTGTTTGGAAAAAAACTAAGCTTTAAAGTTGAGTTAAAACTGCCTTCAAGTAGCACTATTGATTCAAGTTCTTTTATTTGGTATACGCCGTCAGAAGTAATAGCACAAAGTTTTCCATTTAATTCGAGAAGTTGCCAACAAATAGCACGAATATCTTCTACTTTATCAAACCTCTTTCGAAAGTCAAAAATATTGCGTTCAGAATCATAAATATTTCCTTTATGATACCTGTAAACACCACTAGATGTCCCGACATAAAGGACTCCTTTATATCTTTTAACAGAAACAACAGCACCATTAAATCCAAAAGCAGAATCAAAAAAGCTTAAATCAGAATTTGCTTCAACTAAACTAATACCATTAAATGTGGTAGCCCATACCATTGATTTATTATCTATAAAAATATCAGTTATTTGATTGTCGCGTAAACCATTATCCATACTAATAGAATACTGGTATTTGCCATCTAGGTCAACACAAACCAAACCACCATGATCTGTTCCAATAATTAAGAAATTATCATGCAATAATTTGGCAACAGAATATGAATTTGTTTCAATAAAATTGTCAGCTTCAGTGTATAATGGTTTAAGTTCAGAATTTTTATAATATAGAAAACCTTTCTCATTTTGAGGTTTAATTATAAAGTCTTTGGAATTTATCGAAATAATATCTTGTACTTCAATATCCTTAAATAGCTCAAAATCTGGGTGCTCAACAAATTTTTGATCTTTCCATAGATATAAGCCACGATTGGGCATGTATATAATTAAGTTTTGCTCTTGTTTAAATATTTTAATTCCCTGTGCATTTGATTGTTCAATAAGTATTGTATCATTTGAATAAACCAAAAGTTGGTGGTTTGTTGTATAAAAAACTTCTTCGTCCATTGCTACAACTTGCATGACTTGCCCTGGCTTGAATTCGCTATAATAATCAAAATACTCTATTGCAATTTCACCATTATTGTGTACTACTTTTCCAAATTGGTTATATCCACCAATAAAAATTTCATTTTTGGAGTTAATGTCCATTACGGGCCTTCAATTAACTTTCGCTATTCTCCAGTTTGTATTATCAAACTCCATTATTCCATTGGAGTTCCCAAAATACATAATAGAATTTTGATCTTGTAGAAGGCTGAAGTTTTGACTTTCTTGTCCATAGTCTTTAGGTGAATAGTTTTTTAAGGCAGGAACCCCATGTTCTATTCCCTGAGAGTAGGAATATAGGCTAAAGATTAAAGATAAGAGCAGAATTGTAATGGTCTTCATAGTCCTTCAAACAAATTTAAACAAACTTACTTTTAATTTGTAATTAATCCAAACCTATTTATTAATTAATCCAAAATTGTTATTTTTGATGAAATTCTTGAATTTATGGCAAAAGGAAAAGAGAATAAACCACATATTGGCATTTACGGTAAGAGAAATGTAGGAAAGAGCTCGTTAATTAATTTTCTTGCTTGACAGGAAGTGTCAATTGTTGCTGATTTTAAAGGAACGACAACGGATCCCGTTAAAAGATAATTTGAAATAACAGGTTTTGGACCTGTTGTGCTGATTGATACTGCCGGTATTGATGATGAAGTAGATATTGGCCAATTAAGAATTGATAAGACTTTAAATACAATTGATAAGGTTGATTTAGGAATTGTAGTAATCAGTGACTACATTATCTCAAAATATGAAACTCAAATTATTGAAAAACTAAAGGACTTAAACACTCCCTTTTTTATAATTAATACAAAAACAGACCTGTAAGGTATAAATGATAACAAAACAAACACGCTTAATGTTAAGTTTGGCGTTCCTGTTGTTAATTTATCAGTTAAGAATGATAAGAAAACTGATAGTATTATTTCTGCTATAAAAAATACAATTCCTGAAAGTTCATGGAAAATAAATTCTCTTATTGGTGATTTAGTTGATTATGGTGACATTGTTTTATTGATAACACCAATTGATATTGAAGCTCCTCAAGGGAGATTGATTTTGCCTCAGGTACAGGCAATTCGAGACATCTTGGATAATGATTGTGTCGCAATTGTTTTGAAAGAAAAGGAAGTAGACGCATTTTTACGCAAAACACAAATAAAACCGAAATTAGCTATTACTGATTCACAAATATTTTTACAAGCAGCAGCCTCCGTTCCGGAAAGCATTCCACTAACTGGCTTTTCGGTTGTTTTAGCAAGACATAAAGGAGATTTTGATAACTATTTAAAAGGAACACCCAAAGTTGCAGAATTAAAGGATGGGGACAAGGTACTAATTTTGGAATCATGTAGTCATCATGTTTCTTGTGATGATATTGGGAGGGTTAAAATACCTAGATGGTTAAGTGACTTTACCGGAAAAAAACTGGATTACACAGTTGTAACTGGTTTGGACAATATTCCAGGGAAAATAAATGATTATGCTATTGTTGTTCAATGTGGAGGATGTGTTTTAACAATAAAACAAGTAATTTCAAGATTAAAACCTGCTGTTGACGCAGGAGTTCCTGTTACAAATTACGGAATGCTAATTGCCTATATACAGGGTATTTATGATAGAGCAATACAACCGTTTGTAAAAAACCTTAGTGACGGTAGTGAATATTTATAATCGTGAATTAAATGAAAATAGGCTTACTATCTGATACGCATGGAGTAATTGACAAGGAATCGCTTGGCTTCTTATCTGATGTTGATGAAATATGGCATGCTGGAGATATTGGAACAGAAAAAGTCTTAGACACACTTGAAAATATTAAGCCTGTTCGTGCCGTTTTTGGAAATATTGATGACCATAAAATTAGAACCAGAACCAAAGAAAAATTAAGATTTAAAATTCAAGAAGTAGATGTGCTAATGATTCATATTGGTGGTTATCCTGGCAGATATGTTCCATTAGTTCGAAGGGAAATTGAAGAAAACCCTCCGGACCTATTTATTAGTGGACATTCACATATATTAAAAGTTATAAATGACCCTAAACATAAACTTTTGCATATTAATCCTGGTGCAGCTGGGAACAAAGGATGGCATAAGTTTGTTACGGTTATAAAGTTCGAAATAAATAATGGTAAAATAGAAAATTTGCAAATCTTTGAGAAACCTAGGAAAACAAGAAATGATTATGGAAGACAAATACCCCAATAAAATATTAAATGTCAGCAGACTAATTGAAAAGTATGATGTGCCTGCTTTTGAGTGCAATAAGTTTTTTTATGATCAAAACAAAATTTCACCTTGTCTGGCGGTTATATTAACAAGTGATGATCCGGGAAGCGTATCTTACACAAAAGGGATAAAAAGATTTTGCTCCAAACAAGGTGTAGAATGTAGAGATTTTCTTGTATCCAGTTCAGAAGAATTGAGTAAAAAAATTGAGGAATTGAATAAAGACAATAGCGTTCATGGTATCATGATTATGTATCCAAGCGGATATGGTATAAAAGATACAAACTTTATGAATATGGTCAATCCTCTAAAAGATGTTGAGGGGCTACATAATACTTATTTAGGTTATTTGGTGCAATTTGAGAAATTCAGAGATCCAGAGCATTTACGTAAACTTGTAATTCCACCAACAGCAAAAGGAATTTTAAGTATTTTGAAAAGATATTATATCGATTACGAAGAGTTCTTTAAACAAAGAGGTGAATATCCGGAGGGTTTAAGTGAAAATCCTTTTGAGTTAGAAGGTAAGCGAATCACAGTAATTAATGACTCTTTAGCAGTTGGGAGATCATTAGCATTAATGTTGCTAAATGAAAATGCTTATGTACAAATATGTCATCAGTATACTCCTTTTGAAAAAACTTTGGAAAGTGTTAAAGCATCTGATATAATAATATCTGCTGTCCCTTCTAGCAAGTTTCAAATACCAACAGAGTATGTTCCCGAAAAATCTATTGTAATTGATATTTCATTCGAAGGAAACTTTGAATATCCATCAGTAATAGAAAAGTGCTATAAGATAGCACCTCGTTGGGATTTGGTAAAAAAGGGAAACAGAATTAATGATATGACCTTAAACAGATTAATTTCTAATTTACATTATTTAACAAATTGTTCGCTTCCGGAAGAAACTTTGAAAGAGATGAAACAAACGGATTTTTAGGGATTATACTGTAGCGGCTAAGGTTGCAATAACAAGAAAAATCAAGAACATATAAACAGAAACACTATTTTACATGGATCCAATTTGGTTAAGTATTGCATTTATTTTAGGACTTGGAGTTCGTGCAATAGGTTTGCCTCCACTTGTAGGGTACTTATTGGCAGGTTTCGCATTAAACTATTTTGGTGCAGAACAAGGTAGTTTTGTAAGCATTGTTTCTGACTTAGGAATTACCCTACTATTATTTACAATTGGCTTAAAGCTTAAGATTAAGAATCTCATAAAGCCTGAAATTTGGGTTGGAGCAAGTTTGCATATTGGATTAACAACTCTTATATTCTCTAGTATAATTTTTGGTTTAAGCTTTAGTGGACTAACAATATTTAGTGATCTTTCTTGGCAAAAGAGTTTAATAATTGCTTTTGCATTAAGTTTTTCCAGTACTGTATTTGCAGTTAAAATTTTTGAAGAATTTGGAGAAATAAATTCTTATCATGGGATTTTAGCAATTTGAGTTTTAATAATGCAAGATATTTTTGCTGTAGTTTTTCTTGTATTTGCTGCTGGTAAAGTTCCCAATATATATGCTTTAGGACTCCCTATAGTCTTGATAATTTTAAAACCAATTTTGGTTTGGTTGCTTAAAAAGATTGGTCATGGTGAACTTTTGATACTTTTCTGTTTCTTTGTTGCTGTTGTTTTAGGTGCTGAGATGTTTAAGTTTGTGGGATTAAAAGCAGACCTTGGGGCATTAGTAATGGTAATATTACTATCAAACACTAAGAAGACTAATGAATTATATGAGAAGCTTATAAGTTTTAAGGATTTTTTCCTTATAGGTTTTTTTCTGTCAATTGGTTTAGCAGGGATTCCAAAGCTTGAACATTTAGTTATCGCACTTATATTGGCCGTATTAATTAACATTAAAGTTGTACTTTACTTCTTGACATTTACGCGGTTTAAAATTAGAGCACGAACAGCTTTTTTTGCAACTTTAGGATTGTCAAATTACAGTGAATTTGGACTTATTGTTGCTACAATTGCAGTATCAACAGGTATGATTGATTCAGACTGGTTGGTAATATTAGCACTTGCCTTATCAGTATCATTTGTTGTATCATCACCATTAAATGTGAAAGGACATAAAATATTTGCATTTGTACGAAAAAAGTTAAAAGTTTTTGAAACACGTCTTAGACTAGAATATGATAAGACTTTTGATATTGGGAATGCAGAAATATTAGTGTTTGGAATGGGTAGACTTGGAACAGCAGTATATGATCAACTGAGTAAAAAGTATGGACAGAAAGTCTTAGCAATAGATATAAAAAACGATAAAGTTGCACAGCATCAAACTCAAGGAAGAAATGTCTTACACGATGATGCTACGGACATTGAATTTTGGGATGCAGTAAAACATGATCACCAAAATACCGAACAAGTAAAGATTGTAATTTTATGCATGGGCAACTTTAATGCAAATCTAATTGCCATTGAGCGCTTAAAAACAATAGGATATAAAGGTATAATTGCCGCTACCGGTGTTCATGACGATCAGATTAATATTCTGAAAAGATTAGGGGTCAATTCTGTTTATAATGTTTTTACCGAAGCCGGAACAGGATTTGCAGATCATTTATGCCTCACAATACCGGAAAAAAACGGGTGATAAATTGTTAAAAAAATCATTATTAAAAACTATTCAGAAATAGTACTTTTGACGAAAATAATAATTCGTCAAAACTAAACTCATTATGCAAAAGAAAATTCAATCCGCATTAATTTCTGTTTACCACAAAGAAGGCCTAGATGTAATTGTAAAATGTCTTAACGATTATGGAGTTAAAATTTATTCTACAGGAGGAACATATAGTTTTATTGATTATCTTGGAATTTCAGCAACAAAAATAGAGGACTTAACAGGTTATCCGTCTATTTTGGATGGAAGAGTTAAAACACTACACCCAAAGGTATTTGGAGGGATTTTATCAATTCGCGATTCAAAAGAACATGTTGAGCAGACTAATCTATACGACATTCCATCAATAGATTTGGTTATTGTTGATTTGTATCCTTTTGAGAAAACAGTTGAAAATGAGACAGATGAAGATTTAATTATTGAAAAAATTGATATTGGAGGGATTTCTTTAATCCGTGCTGCAGCCAAAAACTATAAAGATGTTTTGGTCGTTTCAAATAGAGATCAATATCATGATTTACATAGTATCTTAGAAGAGAACAAATGTCATACTGATTTAGATACAAGAAAACGTTTTGCAAAAGAGTCTTTTGGTGTTAGTTCAGCATATGATACAGCAATTTTTAATTGGTTTGATGATTATCAGCTATCAGAGTTAAAAGTTTCTCATTCAAATGGAAAGGCATTGAGGTATGGAGAAAATCCACATCAAAAAGGGATCTTCTTCGGTGATTTCGATAAGATGTTTGACCAGTTACATGGTAAAGAAATCAGCTATAATAACTTATTGGATATTGATGCGGCAGTTAATTTAATAAGTGAATTTGATGATACAACACTTGCTATATTAAAACACAATAATGCTTGTGGTTTAGCATCAAGGGGGAACCTGGTTGAAGCATGGAAAGATGCTTTGGCAGGAGACCCGGTTTCTGCTTTCGGGGGGATTATTATTGCAAATAGAATAATAGATTATGGAACAGCAGAAGAAATGAATAAGCTCTTTTTCGAAATAATCATAGCACCTGATTATACAGAAGAGGCTCTTAACATATTAAAGCAGAAGAAAAATAGAATTATCCTTGTACAGAAAGATTTTGAATTAGACAAAACAACCTATCGTACAGTTTTAAATGGTACTTTGGTTCAGGATAGAGACTCTAAAATTGAGACTTCTGAAGATTTACAATTTGTTACTGATGAAAAACCTAAAGATTCGCAAATTCGAGATCTACTTTATGCTAATAGAATTGTAAAAAATACTAAATCGAACGCTATTGTATTAGTTAAAGATTCACAATTATTGGCAAGCGGCACTGGTCAAACATCTCGTGTTGATGCATTGAAGCAAGCTATTACAAAAGCAAAACATTTTGGTTTTGATTTAAATGGAGCAGTAATGGCATAAGATGCTTTTTTCCCATTTGCCGATTCAATTGAAATAGCATTTAAAGAAGGTATAAATTCCGTTATTCAACAAGGAGGTTCAATTAGAGATAAAGATACTATCAACTTCTGTAATGAGAATAAAATACCTATGGTATTTACAGGAATAAGACACTTTAAACATTAACAGGTTTTGTTAATAACTTGTTGATTTTTGCTTGTTTTTAAGCATAAAAGCAAATACATTTATTTAATTAGTCAAACACGCCACTTGTTAATGCGCTGATAATTAGCAATATACACAGTTGAGTTAATTTATTTTTGATTTTGCGTTTTTTTCAAAGAATGTGTATCTTTAGAGGTTAAAATACATACAGATTATGGGATTCTTTTCATTTTTGCAACAAGAGATAGCGATTGACCTGGGGACGGCCAACACAATTATTATTCATAATGATAAAGTTGTGGTTGACGAGCCGTCAATTGTGGCTCTTGATGAACGGACAGGGAAGGTTGTTGCAATTGGACGTAGAGCTCGTCAAATGCATGGTAAAACTCACGAAGGAATTAAAACGGTAAGACCATTAAGAGATGGTGTGATTGCAGACTTTAATTCGGCAGAGTTGATGATTAGGGGCATGATTAAAATGCTTAACAAGAATCGAAATTGGTTTAACCCATCATTAAAAATGGTTGTGTGTATTCCTTCGGGAAGTACAGAGGTTGAATTAAGAGCTGTTCGTGATTATTCTGAGCATGCCGGAGGTCGTGAAGTCTATATGATATATGAACCTATGGCAGCGGCTATTGGTATAGGAATGGATGTTGAAGCACCTCAAGGAAATATGGTTGTAGATATTGGTGGTGTAACAACAGAGATTGCTGTAATTTCTCTGGGAGGAATTGTTTGTAATAGATCTATACGTATAGCAGGTGACGACTTTACAGATGACATTCAGGAATATATGAGACGCCAGCATAATATTAAGATAGGTGAAAGAACAGCTGAGGAGATCAAAATCAATGTTGGTGCAGCAATTCCTGAGCTTGAAAATCCACCTGCAGACTATATTGTCAGAGGGCCACATCAAATGACGGCACTTCCAATAGAAATTCCGGTTTCTTATCAGGAGATTGCTCATAGTTTGGATAAATCAATTTCAAAAGTTGAATCTGCTATTATGGCTGTTCTGGAGTTAACACCTCCGGAATTATACTCAGACATATATTCACGTGGAATATACCTTGCTGGTGGTGGGGCTTTGCTTAAAGGATTAGATAAACGACTATCAGATAAAACAAATATTCCGGTACATATTGCAGATGATCCTTTGCATGCTGTAGCTAGAGGAACAGGTATAGCGCTTAAAAATGTCGACAAGTTTCAGTTCCTCATTCGATAAGGACTTAAATGAAGAACTTATTAAACTTTATTGTAAAATATTTATACACTTTTGTTTTCATACTGTTTGAAATAGTATGTTTTGTCCTTATATTTACTGCCAACAACTATCATAAAGTTAGTTTTTTAAATTCATCAAATGTCCTCTCTGGGAATCTTACTGAGCATTGGAATGAATTAACAGAGTATCTTCATTTAAAATCTGTAAATGATAGTATTTTAGCAGATAATGAAAGATTAATAAATCAAATAGAAGAGTATCGAAAAGATGATATCCCGGCTATAGAAGAGTCTGGTTTTGAATATGTTGCGGCAAAAGTTATTAGTGCTAATATTAATTCAAAAAAGAATTTTCTTACTATAAATAAAGGATCAATTGATGGAGTTAAACAGGATATGTGAGTAATCGGGCCAAACGGAATTGTAGGAATTGTCTATAGCGTTTCCAAAAACTTTGCTTCAGTTATGCCTGTTATAAATCCGGACATTAGAATAAGCGTGAAGCTTGAAAAAAATGATTATTTCGGATCACTCTCATGGGATGGGAAAGACAATAATTTTGCTGTTCTTGATGAAATACCGGGTTATGTAGATATCGAAATTGGAGATATTGTTGTAACAAGTGGATTTTCTTCTGTTTTTCCTTATCAGGTTCCTGTTGGTACTGTTGCCTCATTTACAAAAGATAAGTCTACAGATTTTTACAGAATTATGGTTGATATGTATACGGACTTTAATAAAACGACCTATGTATATGTAATTAAGAATCAATATTATGATGAACATGAAAACCTTTTAAACGAACTTGACGAAGAGAATGATTAAACAAAATTTAAGATACATATTGCTCTTTATTTTTTCTGTTCTTATTCAGACTTTGATTTTTGACAGGATATACCTAAGCGGGTATGTAACTGTACTTGTTTATGTAATGTTTACTCTTTTATTGCCGATTAATACAAATAGATATCTTGTTTTAACTTATGCATTTATTTTGGGGCTTTGTGTTGACATTTTCAACTCTACTCAGGGTATTCATGCGTCAGCATCTGTACTATTAGCATTTTTGCGTCCCTACATATTAAATCTATTTGCCCCTCGTGATGACTATGATATAAATAAGGTTCCGGCTATAAGGAATTACGGATTTATTTGGTTCATAAAATACATTGGGATATTAATTTTTATACACCACCTTTACGTGTTTTATCTTGAATACTTCAGCTTTGCAAACTTCTTTTTCACATTATTACGTGTGGTAATAAGTACAGTAGTTAGTATGTTTTTTGTAACTTTGGGACACTTCTTATTTGTTAGAGAATAGGTATGAGTAAACTTGAAGACAGAAAATATGCAATTATTGGCATTATAGTAGTGCTGTTTGTAATTATCTGGATAAAGTTATTCAATCTGCAAATAGTTGACATTTCATTAAAAATTTCTTCTGATAATAATTCGCAGCGTAGGGTGGTAGTTTATCCTTCAAGAGGTTTAATATATGATAGAAACGGTGTTTTGCTTGTTTCAAATGAAGCAGCTTATGATTTAATGTTGATTCCGAAAAACATGGAAGCTTTTGATACAGCATCTATGTGTAATGATTTAGGAATTGATATTGAAAACTTTCGTGAAAGGCAGCAAACTTGCGAAGAATATTCAATTTATCGACCTTCATTATTTTATAAACAAATAACATCTTCTCAATATGCTGTACTGCAGGAGCATATGTATAAATATCCAGGGTTTTTTGTTCAAAATAGGACGTTACGAAGATACAAGGAAGGAATTGCTGCACATGTTTTAGGAGATGTTGGAGAGGTAGATTTAGAAACATTGAAATCAGATCCTTATTATTCCGGAGGTGATTATTGCGGTAAAAGTGGTGTAGAACAGTATTATGAAGAAGACTTAAGAGGTAAAAAAGGAGTAAAGGTTTATTTGGTTGATGTTTATAATAATATTCAGGACAGCTATATGGATGGTAAGTATGACACTTTGGCTGAACCAGGTAAAAACTTAACGCTTACAATAGATTCTGAACTTCAGCGATACGGCGAGTACTTAATGCAGAATAAAGTCGGTAGTATAGTTGCAATTGAACCGGCTACAGGTGAAATTTTAACGCTTGTCTCGAGTCCCGGGTATGATCCACAATTACTTGTTGGACGAGACAGAGGCCATAATTTTGATAGTCTAATAAATGCACCCGGAAAACCTCTTATAAACAGAGCCGTTTCATCAACTTATCCACCAGGTTCTGTATTTAAGCTTGCAATTTCTCTTGTAGCACTTCAGGAAGGAGTAATTACTCCTTATACATCCTATCCTTGTGATCATTCTATAGTTGGTTGTCATAATCACCCTCCTGCAAATGGAGTTTCCAGAGCAATACAATATTCTTGTAACCCTTATTATTACTTTGTTTTTAAAAGTCTAATTCAAAGAGGAGAAGAAAAGAGTATTTTCCGTGATTCCAGAATAGGACTCGATAAATGGAAGAAAAAGATAGTTAGTTTAGGTTTTGACAGAGCACTGGACATTGGAATTCCGGGTGTAAACAAAGGACAGATACCGGGGCCGGATTTTTATGACAGATTATATGGCAAATATAGATGGGCTTTTAGCACTGTGTATTCACTTGGAATTGGTCAAGGAGAACTTTTAATTTCATCATTGCAAATGGCAAATTTTTGTTCAATAATTGCAAATAGAGGATATTATTATAATCCCCATCTTGTAAAGGCAATAAACGAAGAGCCTGTTGTTGGAATAAATACTCAAAAAGTTTTTACTCATTTTGATAAAAAGTATTTTGAGATAGTTGTTGATGGAATGGATAAAGTAGTAAATGAGGAATTTGGTACAGGTTGGTACGCCCGAACAAATGATATTAGAGTCTGTGGTAAAACAGGAACAGCAGAAAACCCCCATGGTGAAGATCATTCGATTTTTGTTGCATTTGCTCCAAAGGATCAACCTGAAATTGCAATAGCTGTTTATATTGAAAACGCTGGCTTCGGTGGAGTATGGGCTGCACCAATAGCACGATTGATGATTGAGAAATATATAAATGGAGAGATATCTGATAAAAACATTGAAAAGCGTATTGTTGAAGCTGATTTAACAAATGAGGCAAATATAGAAAATGAAGAATAAGCGAGGAAACATATTGGTTAATATTTACTGGATTACAATTGCAGTTTATTTTTTGCTTGTATTTCTTGGTTGGATAAATATCTACTCAGCAGTTTATGACGATACTCATTCAAGTATATTTGATTTTTCTCAGCGATATGGTAAACAACTTGTTTGGATTGGTTTAGCTGTAGTTCTTATTTTTATCACTTTAATTATTGACAGCAAGTTTTATTCAACTTTTTCATACCCTTTTTATGGGATCGGTGTTTTGCTTTTAATACTTGTACTATTTTTAGGAGTAGAAGTTAATTCTTCTAAATCCTGGTTTGAAATAGGAACTTTTAGAATGCAGCCGGTAGAATTTACCAAAATAACTATCTGTCTTGCATTAGCTCAACTGTTAAGCAGTATGGGTTTCTCTTGGGAAAAGCCAAAGCATGTATTACTTCTGTTCTCTTTATTAGGATTACCCGTATTGTTAATTTTTGTTCAAAATGATACAGGTTCTGCATTAGTTTTTTTCGCATTTGTGTTTGTAATGTTTCGCGAAGGATTTAATAAGGTTTTATTTGTTACATCTTTTGCATTAATAGCTCTTTTTATTTTGGCACTTGTGACTAACATCGAAGTCCTTATAATTACAATTTTGATTGCTTCCGTTTTAGGTTTTGTGCTAACAAATGGAAGAAACATCAGAACCCAAATAATATTTTTCTCATTTTTACTCTATGCATCTGTTTCTATAGTAATTTTTAATTATACTGATATCTTTGATAATAAACCAATAAATTTGATTTTAACAAATGTTGGTATAATGTCGATACAGATGCTTGTTATGTATCTTGTTAAGAAAAATAAACCATTGATTCTTTTTGCTAGCTTACTAATAGGAGTTTCAGTTTTTGTCTTTAGTGTTGATTACTTGTTTTACAATGCATTGCAACCACATCAACAAAACCGCATCAATGAGCTTTTAGGCAAGAACAGTGACCCTCTTGGGGTTGGATACAATGTAAATCAATCAAAAATTGCAATTGGGTCTGGGGGATTTACTGGTAAAGGATTTCTTAAAGGAACACAAACAAAATATAATTTTGTTCCGGAACAAAGTACCGATTTTATTTTTTGCACAATTGGAGAGGAGTGGGGTTTTATTGGAACTACGGTAGTATTGTTTTTATTTATGTTTTTAATTTTACGCATTATTGTTTTAGCCGAAAGGCAACGATCGAGTTTCTCCAGAATATATGGTTATGGGGTCGCGTCTATACTGTTTTTTCATGTTGCTGTAAATATAGGAATGACAATTGGTTTAGCACATGTAATAGGAATTCCATTGCCATTCTTTAGTTATGGTGGGTCCTCATTATGGGCATTTACTTTCCTTTTGTTTATTTTTATTAAATTGGACGCAGACAGGCTTCAAATCTTTAGATAAGCTTAAATTTTATTTAGAATTGAACTGTTGGTGACTTGAGTTACGAACAAATATCAGGTTTTTGTGTTATATTTATACAAAAAATTAAACGACTATGAATAAGGACATTGACATTGCAAGAAAAGCAAAAATGCTTTACATTGAAGAAATTGCCGCTAAGCTTGGCATCGATAAAGATTAGATTGAAACTTATGGAAGATACAAAGCAAAACTTCCATTATCTTTAATTGACGAATCAAAAGTTAATAAGAATAAGCTGATTCTGGTAACAGCTATAACTCCCACACCAGCAGGTGAAGGTAAAACAACAACCAGTATTGGTTTAGCTCAGGCGATGAATAAAATTGGTCGTCAAACTACAGTTGTATTAAGAGAGCCCTCTTTAGGACCGGTATTTGGCATTAAAGGTGGCGCTGCCGGTGGAGGACACTCACAGGTTATACCTATGGAGGATATAAACCTTCACTTTACAGGGGATTTATCTGCAATTGAGAAAGCTCATAATCTATTAGCAGCCTTAATTGACAATAACATTCAATCCAAAACAAGAAAACTTGGTCTTGATCCACGTACAATTAAGTGGAAAAGGGTAATGGATATGAACGAACGTGCTTTACGTGACATTGTTATAGGTCTTGGTGGACAAACACAAGGAGTGCATCGTGAAACTGGTTTTGACATTACTGCTGCATCCGAAATTATGGCAATTTTATGTTTAGCAAAAGACATCAAAGATCTTAAAGAGAAACTTGGAAATATCTTTATTGGTTATACATATGACAAAAAACCAATTTATGCCAGAGACCTTAAGGCTAACGGTGCAATGGCAGCACTCTTAAAAGAAGCAATAAAACCTAATTTGGTTCAGACACTTGAAAACACTCCAGCAATTATACACGGTGGGCCATTTGCTAATATTGCACAGGGAACCAATTCTCTAATTGCAACAAAAATGGGATTGTCATTAAGTGATTATGTCGTTACTGAGGCAGGTTTTGCTTCTGACCTAGGAGCCGAGAAGTTTTTTGATATTAAATCGCAATATGGAAAACTAACTCCAAATGCTGCAGTTCTTGTGGCAACAATTAGAGCATTAAAATATCATGGTGGTGCATCTTTAAAAGAACTTGATAAATCAGATCCTGAAGCAGTTAAAATAGGACTTGCAAATCTTGACAAACATCTTGAGAATTTAAAGCATTTTAATTTTAGACCGGTTGTTGCAATAAACAAGTTTACTTCTGATACTCCTGAAGAGATTGCTGTTATTACAGAACATCTGGATTCACTAAAAATACGATATGCATTAAATGATGCTTGGGCTCAAGGTGGAGAAGGAGCTCTTGAACTTGCTGAGATTGTTGCTAAAACAGCAGACGCATGTACAAGTTGTTTCCATCCGTTATATGAATTTGAATGGAGCATTGAGAAAAAAATCGAAACAGTTGCAAAAAAACTATATGGAGCTGCAGATGTTGAGTATTCATTACAAGCACGTAAGGACCTAAAAACTATTTCAGATTTAGGACTTGATAAATTGCCTGTTTGTATTGCTAAAACTCAAAAATCCTTATCAGATAAACCTTCACTACGTAATAGACCCGAAGGCTTTATAGTTAATATACGTGAAATTGAGATAGCAGCAGGGGCAGGATTTGTTGTTCCGATTGCAGGATCAATAATGAGAATGCCGGGATTACCTGAAGTTCCATCGTCAGAATTAATAGATATTGATAATGAGGGTAATATCTCAGGATTATTTTAAAAGTTGGATTATAATAAAAAATGGCAGTTTCTTAGCTGCCATTTTTTTTGTAATTTATTGTTTTGAAAGTGGTATACCTTCTATTTTTTCGCCATTATATTCAACTGTTAAAAAAAGTTGATCATTATCAATTCTGTACTCCCAGGTATTTCGTTTTCCATTTCCACCAATCATTGTTATAACATTACCATTTGATTCCCATTTCCAGCCTGTGTAAGTAACACCATTTAATACCTGAATTGCTGTTTTATCTGCATTAAATGTATAAGATGTTTTACCTGTACTTCCATCAGAGTATGTCCAAGTTCCGACTAAAGGGTTGTTTGATAGATTATTGTTACCTTTGAATAGCTTTGCACCTTCCAGACCTTTTTCTGTGAACGTGCTTTTCCTCGCATTTATATATGCTTTTTTCCAAAGAATCATTTTTTTGTGTAGTAAATCTCTATCTGCATCAATTAGTTCAAGAGATTCTTTATGATTTTCTACAAGGATATTTATATGTTTAACCAGTTCTTTTGATTTTGCCAGTTCTTTAAATTTATTTGTCAGATCCTGGGCATTTTGAACTTTTCCAGCATTAACACCTTCAACAATATTAATTCCGAAAACTGTATTAATTGCATCTCCTGTTAATTGGACGGGTGTGCTACCTGGGACTAATAGTTGTACTTGCTCCTCAACGACTTCGATTTGAATCGAGTTGATAATTTTCATTTTTTGATCTAATGACTTGGATTCGAGTTCAAGTGCCCACGCGTTCATTTCTACAATTTCATTTTTACATTGTTCGAATTGGTTATCAATAAATTGTTCTAAAGGAGTTTTACCATTTGGCCATGTATGTGGCTGACCGTATCTTTTTTGAGTTCTACCTGCTTTTTGGACAATTTTTAAACGTTCAGAGTCAGACATGTCCGGATTGCTCAGAGCCCTTTCCATATCTTCATTGGCTTCAATAACCCACTTAGTTTGTACCTCATTTAAAGTTTTTTGTGCATGCACTGATATCGCACAAGCAATAAGTGTTAAAAGGAAGATGTTTTTCATTAAGGAAGATTTTAAAATTGTTTTAGCAAAGATATAAAAGAAATAAATTATTGTATCCTTTTCTTATTTAAAATATAGATTTGTCCATCATCAGATCCAAGAAAAATTTCATCTCTGGAATTTACATAAGTACAGTAATAATTGACCTCAGGAATATCTTCTATTTCCAGCCATTTACCATCTTCTCCTTTTTTCATATATAGTATGCCATTCCACCCGCAAACTACTGAAGTTTCTTCACCAAGATACATGTCAGAAAACTCAGCATTATAATCATCAATTAGTAACGACCAGTTATACCCCAGATCTGAAGAGTAATAAAGTATCCCGATATCTGATACGGCATACACATTACCATGTTCATCGGCTTCCATATCTATAAAGAAATCATTTTCAAAATCAATATAGTCAAAAGTCTCACCACCATCTTCTGTAACCAGCATTAAGCCATATCCACCAAAGAAACCAATGTTTTCATTCACAAAGCACATTGATGCCATTTCGTTATCATAAGTGTCATGTGTCCAGGGATAATTACCGGTTTCTGTTTCTGACCATATTCCTTTATAAAAACTTTCACCACCAACTAGAAAAAGATTGTCCTCGCTATTTGCATAAATCTCGTGATAAGGAACGCGATATTCCTCAAATGGAAGATTATCAAGATTTATTAGTGACCAATTAAGACCGCCATCATATGATTTTAAAATCATTAGAGAATCACCACAAGCATAAACAATACTGTCAGATAAATAATATAAATTGTTTACAGATAAGCTGTCGGATTGATATGTTTTTGTCCATGTTCTACCGGCATCAGACGTTAAATAAATTGCACCATAAGTGTTTTTTGTCCCTCCGCATAAAAGACCATTTTCTATATTTTTGAAAGCAAAGTTTCTGATTTTTATTGAGTCGTTTAGACTGATTTTATCAACACTAACATTTGTTTCATATTCATCATGTTCTTCACATGATGAAAAGACTAAAACAGCAATTATAAAACCAAAAAGTAGATATAAGTTTTTCATGTATTTACTATAATATTAATAAACTAAATGCCATTATGGCCATTCCAATTATTACTCCGTAGGTAGGAATGTGGTGGTTCCCATACTCTTGTGCTCCTGGGAGTAATTCATCAAATGATATAAAGACCATAATGCCAGCAACTACTGCAAAAATTGTTCCTAAAAGAACATCATTCAAAAACGGCATAATGAAAGCAAATGCAAGCAAAGCACCCACTGGTTCAGACAATCCCGATAAGAATGACAATCTCATAGCCTTTTTTCTATCTCCTGTTGCAAAATAAATTGGAACAGCAACAGCAATTCCTTCTGGGATATTATGAATAGCAATAGCAACAGCAATAGGTATTCCAAGTTCTATATCCGAATAAGCAGCAACAAAAGTTGCAATTCCTTCCGGGAAATTATGAATAGCAATAGCTAAAGCAGTAAACATTCCCATTCGTCTTAATTTTGATTTGTCTAAAGATTTATTCATGCTTTCAACAAAGCGAATTTCATGTGGATTTTCTTTTTCGGGAACAAGCTTGTCAATAATTAAGCTAATTAAAATACCTCCAAAAAAAGCTAAAATTGCATACCAAGATCCGGCAGAATTATATTCAGAGCCTAGTCTTTCTATTGCATCTTGAAGCATTTCTACAAAAGAAATATATATCATGACACCTGCAGATAAACCTAAGCTAAAAGATAATAGTTTAGTATTTGTTTTGTTTGCAAATACAGAAATTAAACTTCCTATCCCGGTTGATAAACCAGCAAAAAGAGTTAATGAAAAGGCTATTAGTAAAGTGGTATTCATGTTCTATTCTGTTAGTTTTAACCAAAATGTTTTATTATACTTTTTTTCCACACGTTTTTCCAATAAAAACGGAAGCTTGTAAAAAAGGTTTACTTTTAATAGTTTTTCTAGTTCATCAATTGAAATAACATAATTAAATAACATGTCATTATCAATTTTGTTATTGGGTAAGACAAATGCAATAGCTTGACTGCATGTATCGCTGATGAAAAGGATTGCTTTAAAATATTCTTCAGGCACATCAACCTGATTTTCACCAATTTGAGGCAAACTTTCTTTTAATATCGGACCTGTAACAATATAGATTTTATTAAGTTTTTCAGCATATGTTCTTACATTACTTTCAAGGGTTTTCCAGATTCCTCTGTTAAAGCCCGGTAACTGAGGAGACATATTACTGTAATAAAATGATTCTTCCATTGTGTTTTGTGAATAGCACATATCTGCTGATGGAGCAAGATGCCCTCTATCATATCCACTGCCTTTATAGTCTTTATTGTTTGCAGTTCCTGTTGTAACTAATGGGTCAATAATAAACTTATTATTTCTGCTCACATTTGATTCTAGCATTTTATCAGTAAGCTGATATGCAACCCATTTTGCTTGTTCGTGCTCTTCGCTATAAACTAAGCAATAAGCCTGATGACAGATTAGTTGCTCATCTTTTTTAAGTTTTGGAATGGATAAATTATCTGAGCTTATTTGTGCAAAACAGATAATTCCACTTGAAAAAACAAATGTTAGTATTATTGAAAAGAGTTTATACATCAGTTGTGTGTGTTTGTTTTTGCTCCAAATTAGTATGTTCTCGTATAGCCCCTCCAACAATATCTTCAAAAGCACAATAGGTCATGCATAGTGTCATTGGGGCAGTAAATACAATTCCGACTCCGCAGGCAAGTATCCCACCGATATTTATAAGCGTAATAGTAAGAAAGAAACCAAAGAACTCCCACCATTTTTTAGTTATTATTTTCCTGCTTAACTCCATGGATGTCCAGAAGTCATATCCAAAAAAAACTACAAACATATTAGCAAATGAATAGCTTACACCAAGGTAGATGCCAGGAACAATAAGAAATAATAAACCTATTACAATTAATACACTTGACACTAATCCCAATAGGAATAAGGGTAAGAAAAATTTAAAACCATCAAAAAATCTTGAAAAAGCAGGTTTCTTATTAAGTAAAATATCATTTGCAACTAATAGTGCACCAGCAGTTAATGCAGGCTGTACAAGATTAGTTACCAAACCTGAAGTTTTTTCGAGAACTAAACTGATTACGAAAAAAACAGAAAAGATGACAAAATAAAAACAAATAAAATTTCCCATCTCTCTCTTGAAAATGTCGTAACCATCCTTTATGTATTGGTTGAATTTAAATTCGTAACCTTGGTCAATTAATTTTTGAAATACTTTATCGTTATTTACCATAATTTAACAGACTTTTAATCTTAAATGTTTACAATTTCATTGTCTCCGATTTGTAACTTTTTTAGCTTTATGGATGGTGATTCAATAAAATTATACTTAGTAAGCATTTCCCATTTGTTGTCTATTGATTTAATAGTTTTATCGTTCATTATTACCGGATTTGGCCACCTTCTTTCAAAACCGGTTTCATTAGTTTTGATACAGGCATCTAAAAACAACTTCCCATCACTTATTATACAATCGTGTGATGGGTCAATATTGTTTAAAATATACCAAGCTTTGAGATATTCAGAATCTAGTTCGACAAAATTATCGATGAATGCTATTATTTTTTTAGAAGATAAATCTTTGCTCTCTCTTATTTGTTTGATTTTGTCATTGAATTGTAAAGGGCTTTTATATTCACTTATAATAGAAAAAATATCAGTTTGGTTTTTATCAATTTCTTGAGTTAAATCAATAAGTAATTTTCCGCTCAGGGTATAAGTATATGCAGAATGGTCAAGAACATCCGAGGGGCCTTTACCTATCATAATGTTATTTATGCTGAAATTTTTATTTATTGCTTTTATTACAGCGAGATCATCCTGAATATCAGTATCTTCATTAAAACAAATAAGGACTTTTGAGAACATCATTTGTACTGCTCCAAGCAAGGCGTTCATTATTTTAAAGCTCTGTCCTGCATAGCTGTTTTTTGTTTTAATAAAAACAAGGTTGTGTGCAACACCATAAGCGGGTAATCTAATATCAAGAATCTCGGGAGCAATTGTTATTTTAATTGGTTTAAGAAAAATCCTTTCAGTAGCTTTACCGATATAAAAATCTTCCATAGGAGGGATACCAACAATAGTTGCCGGGTATACCGCATCTTTTCTGTGTGTGATACAAGTTACATGAAAAACAGGATATAAATCATCCAGTGAGTAAAATCCGGTATGATCACCAAAAGGACCTTCTTTTTTTAAGTCTTCATTTGGATCAATAAAACCTTCAATTACTATGTCTGATGAGGCAGGAATATAAATGTTATTAGTTAGAGATTTTATCAGCTTCACTTTTTTATCCTTTAAAAAACCTGCTAGCATAAACTCATCAATATTTTCATGTAATGGAGCTGTTGCACAATATGTCAAAACAGGATCTCCACCAAAAACAACTGTGACAGGCATTTTTTTACCAAGCTCTTTGTATTTGTTATAGTGAGCTGCTCCTCCTTTGTGAAGATGCCAGTGCATTCCTGTAGTATTTTTATCGAAAATTTGCATTCGATACATTCCGATATTACGGATTCCTGTTTCCGGGTCTTCTGTAATTACCATTGGGAGAGTAGCAAATGGACCACCATCAAAAGGCCAGCATTTTAATACCGGTAAAATTGACAAATCGGGGTCTTTATGTACAATTTCCTGACATGGAGCTTTTACAGATGATTTTTGAGGCATCCATTTCGATGCGTTCTTTAATTCTGGCAGTAAGGCAAGTTTTGATTTGAAGTTTTTTCCTGCACCCATCATTTTACCCATTAAGGTGTCGATTTTTTTTGATGGTTCTTCAAAAGATGAAATACCTAAAGCTGAAAGAATTCGCTTGTCAGAACCGTAATGGTTAATTAGTAATGGAAAATCAGTTCCTGTGTTTTCAAATAAGATTGCTTTACCTCCGCCTTTTTGCTTCATTATTCTATCTGAAAACTCTGTGATTTCCAATTCGGGATCAACAAACTCTTTAATTCGAATAAGTTCATTTTCAGACTCAAGTAAATCAATATATTGTTTTAAAGAATTCACTTGCATTTAGTTTTTTCTTTTGTTAAAATCTCTTTATCATTTTTAATAAAATACGAAAGACAGTCTTCACAAAGACAATCTTTAAAACTCTTTTTCAGATAATCAGAAAGTTCTCTTGACACAGTATATTTTAAACACCAGCAAGTTGAATTGTGTGCACATGTAAATTCTTTACCACAGTTTTCACAGACTTTAATCATTACCAATAAATTTGTTTACATGTTCGATTATTTCTTTAAAATTTTGCTTTTTCATACAGTCAAAATGCTTTTTAGGACATTTTGCATGACCAATTTTGGAACATGGCCGACATTTAAGATTTTTTACTTCAAATATTTTTGAATTTTCTCCCGGTAAATATGGGTACATTCCAAATTCCGGAATTGTATTTCCCCAAATCGATACAATATTTTTTTTGAAAGCAGCAGCGATATGCATTAAACCTGTGTCGTGAGATATCACAATGGATGATTGTCTCACAATATGAGCGGACTCGTCTAAAGATGTTTTACCGCAAAGATTAATAACATTTTTAAGGTCTTTAGAAATTATTTCCCCATTCTCAAAGTCTTCCTTACCACCTAGAAGTATAAGCGGGGCATTTATTCCTTGACATAATTCCTTAATGTTTTCAGCAGGAAGCTTTTTTGTTTCATGTTGCCCACCAATAGCAAATGCAACATAAGGTTCAGAAATTATTAGTTTATCTTTGATGTTGTATGATATGTTATCGGGTATAAAATAATCAAGCCCCATACCATCATTATTTACATCAAAAACACTTACAGATTCAAGATATCTGTCTACAATATGTTTATTAGGAAGATTATTCTTTTTGAAGTTGACCAACAACCACTTTTCTTTATTATATTTATGAAAACTAAAGTCTAAAACCTTAAGTTTATGCTTAAATATGTATGTCCTAATGTTTTTATGTAAATCAATCAGATAATCAAATCCTTCGTCTTTAAGCTCATTTATTGTTGATTGAAAACTATTTAAAGTATGTACTTTGTCGACATATGGATTAGATTCTAAAATACTTGCATACTGAGGTTTTGTGAGATAATGTACAACGGCACCGTCTACCTGTTGCTTGATTCCCCTAATAACTGGTGTTGTAAGGACAATATCTCCGATAGAACTAAAACGTATAATAAGAAATTTAATTTCGTTTTCATTCATAAAACAAACTTACATAAAGTTTTTAATTATAGCATATACATACTTAAAGAAAATGTTGAAATAGATAGTTTATTATGTTTCAGATTGTAAGTATTTAAAAAAATGATTTTTTGACCTATATCTTTGTAATTACAGAAAGTTTCAAAGATTATAATAAAAACATTTCAATTACCGTGGATGAAAGTGGACTAGAAATAATAATATATAAGAAATGTTATGGTCAAAAAAATAAATCATAAAAATTTTTAGCAATAATGTAACAGAACTCCAGGAATTCCGTAAGATTAATATGGAAAGCATAAAGTAATTGTATCTTAAAATAAATTTTCGGAACAGTTTTTGAATAAACAATACATCGTGAAAAGAATACTAAACATATCACTCATTATTTTAATTTTTTCAGGTATTAGTTATGCGATAGTGCCAGATCCTTATAACTATTCTTATTTTAGTCAGGGTGACTACCCTGAGTTGCTGAAGATTTCTGCACCTATCCCTAATCCTGTTGTAGATTATGCTGAGATATGGTATAATATTCCTGAAGATGATGTAGCAGAGATTGCAATCTACAATTTTGCAGGAGTTAAGCTTAAATCAATACCTGTCAGTGGTGGATTGAGAAAGGTTAACTTTGAAGCTTATGATTTGCAGGAAGGAGTTTATTTCGTTTGCTTGATTTATAAAGGCAAGAATGTAGATTCGAAAAAACTTATTAAAAAGTAAAACCTCAACTTTATATATATGCTCCAGATTGGATTTTCCGTCGGGATTTATTTTTTATATACTTCTCAATTAATTACTAATTTTGTCCGAAGGAATTATTTAAATTAAAATGAAAAAGACTTTAATTTTACTGCTTTAGCTTTTTTTTGTGATACAATTGCAAGCAAGGCATAAAGTATATATATTACATGGTTGGGGTAATCCAAAATCGATTATGCACAAAGTTGAAAAGAAAGTTAAAAAAGCCGGATTTGAGCATGAAAACTATGCTTATCCAGGTTTAATGGTTGATTTGGATTCTTTGGGTTACTTATTATATCAGGATGTAAAGAATGAAGCATTCGATAGTGTTTCATTTGTAACTCACTCAATGGGAGGTTTGGTTTTTAGAAGTATGTTGAAGTTTTCTGGTATGGATGCTGATTTACCTTTTATTTATAGGGTGGTAATGATTGCACCACCTAACCAGGGTGCTGCAATTGCAGACCTTTTTGATCCAGAGAAAAAGCTTAATAAGTTTTTAGGCCCAAATGTTCAGAGAATGCAAACTGACTCCGGTTCGTTTGTGAATACTATCCCTTATCCATACAATATTGAAATAGGTATTATTATTGGTTGTAGGGGAAAAGACATTGGGTATAATGTTTTTATTGAGGGAGATAATGATGGATTGGTTAAACCTGAACATACTTTACTTGGCAACGAACAGGATACTATTGTTTTTAAGCTTGATCATCTTGCATTAATTAGAAGGCGTAAACCACGTAAAGAAGTAGTTGAATTTTTAAAATATGGGACATTTCACTATGTGAAGACCGAAGACCGGAGACGGAAGTAAGGCCAATGTAAATACGAACAGCCGTTCGTATTTACATTATCTTAATAAAAAAACAGGCTGAATTTTCAGCCTGTTTTTTTTATTGTGTAAAACTTCTGTCCTCCGTCTTCCAGCCCTAATAAATCACGATTGCGTGATCCATTCTGGCTTGAACTCCTTGGAGTTTTTTCACGTCTTCAAGTAATTTGTAAAACTCGTAGTTTTCTCCTAGAGCTTTTTTAATAAGTTGCTCACTTGCATTTACTGACATATCAGACATTAGCTTTTCAACAAAGTCTTCTGCTTCAGGGTATTCCCAGATTCTGTAGTCGTCACCAAGATCAGCTAATGAAACAGCTTTTTTAACAGCATCATCAAGGCCTCCAATTTCGTCAACAAGACCAATTTCGATAGCATTTATACCACTCCAAACACGTCCTTGGCCAATAGAGTCAACATCTGCAGTAGTGATTCCACGTCCATCAGCAACTCTACCTATAAATACTTCATAGAAATCTTCGATTTGTTTTTGAATAAATGCACCTTCTTCTGGAGTAAATGGGCGCATAATTGAACCGAAATCTGAAGAATGGTTTGTTTTAACTCCATCAACGGTTATTCCTAATTTATCATTCATTAGTCCCTGAATATTTGGGATCATTCCAAATACACCGATAGAACCTGTTATAGTGTTTGGTTGGGCAAAGATATAATCAGCAGCACAAGAGATATAGTATCCTCCTGAAGCAGCAAGATTACCCATTGAGATAACAACAGGCTTAACCTCACTTGTTAATTGAACTTCGCGCCAGATTATTTCAGATGCTAAACCGGATCCTCCCGGTGAGTTAACTCTAAGAACAACAGCTTTAACATCCTCATCTTCGCGGGCGTCGCGAATTAGACCAGCTAGCCAGTCACCACCAATACTACCATCAGATTTTCCACCATCAACAATATCGCCTTCAGCAAAAATAACAGCGACTTTGTTTTCAGAACCATTCTTTTCAGCATCTTCAAGCTCCGCTTTACTATATTTTGACATAGCTATGAGGAAATCATCTTCATATTCTTCTTCAACACCACTTTCTGATTTAAGTTCAGCCAAAACTTCATCATAGTATTTAATTCCATCAATAAAACCATATTCAAGGGCACTTTCAGGGTCAAAGACCATTAAGCTGTCTGCATAGAGATTCAAATCGTCAATGCTGATACCTTTTTCTTTTGATATTTTAGCTAGCATGTCGTCCCAGATGCTTTGTAAAAGTACCATTGATTGAAGTTTGCTAGCTTCGCTCATATGATCATTCATAAATGGTTCAACCGCAGATTTAAATTGTCCGTGACGGAAAATCTGAGCTTCTACACCAAGTTTTTCAAGGGCACCTTTAAAAAACATAACCTGACTTGCAAGACCTTTCCATTCAATTCCTCCCATAGGATTCATATAAATCTTATCAGCTACAGAAGCTAGGTAATATCCTTTCTGAGTATAAGCATAAGAATAGCAGATGATGAATTTACCTGAAGACTTAAAGTCAATAAGTTTATTTCTAATTTCTTCAATTGTTGCCATTCCGCTAGGGATACCTGTGATTTCCAGATAAATACCTTTTATTCTTTCATCATTTTTAGCTTTCTCGATATTTTTTAAAATATCATTTAAACCAAGTACCTTTTTTGATTCAAAGCTTGCAAAGTCAATATTGTCAAAAGGATTATCGGATGTTTTATCCGGGATTTCGTTTGATAATGTCATTGTAACCACTGAGTTGTCATTTACGATGACTTCATCATCGCCAAAGCCGGAAATAATTGCGGCAAATACACCGAACATAATACCGAAAATGACTAAAAAAGTAATAATACTTCCAACAACTGTTGCCAGAGTATACTTCCAAAAGTTATTCATAGTTGCATAATTTAGTTAAACAATTCAAAATGCTAATTTACAGGAAGAACATATACGAAACAAGCCCATTAACAGAATATTAACTAATTATAGTGTTTTATTATAAAAAAACACACGGCAAAGTATTTTGCCGTGTGTTTTTAGCGTATTTATATGATTTCTTTTATTTACAAATTTCGTCGTATCCAATTACTGCATTAATTCTGTTTTCAGTAGCTGTTTTTTCTTCATCTGATGGTAATGCACGTTCCCACTTCCCATACATTGGGTTTGGAAGGATAATGAATTCCGTTCCAAAATTATCTTTATTATTTGTTACAACGTCTTTACCCATATTTTCAGATCTGTCTTCAAACATACCGTCAAAATCAGCAAGATTATCACCAACTAACAATACAATATTATACTTTTCTGAAACCATTTCACGGCGAGCAACCTTGCTGCTTTCATCTGTTCTAAAATAGAAATTCTCAACAGGAACTGCAGGGAATCCAATTTTTTCCATATTCGATATGCTAGCCTCTAATTCGTTCTCTCTCCTATTAGATATGTAAATAATTTCAACACCTTTTGATTGAACATAATTTAATAAATCAATAGCTCCAGGTATAGCTGTTGCACACTGCATATCTGACCATTCTTTCCATGTTTCAGAAGTATAAGTTGTATTGTTTTCAATAAGATTTGCCTCGTAATATGAGTTGTCAAGTAAAGTTTCATCAACATCAAAAACAACAGCTAGTGGTTTGTCCATATTAGCTAGGTTTATTCTTGTATCTAAGGCAAGTTTAGCATAATTAAAAGCTTGATAACAACATGCCTCATATTCTGCAGATTGCTGAACCCATAAAGTGGCATTTATTAGAAACTCAGAAGATTCATTAATTATAATTTCCTCCTCAATAACTACTTCTTTTTTTTCCGGATTACATGACCAAATCGCAAGAAAAGAAAGCATCACAATAAAAATCCCAAATAGTTTTCTCATAGTTTTAAAAATTAAATGATAAGCTAACAAACTTACATAAAGTTTTTAATTAATACAATATACTATTAGATAAAACATTTTACTTTAACTAAAATGTATTTCTTTATTAGTAAAATTTGTTGTGTTGTCATATTATTAAGTTTATTTTTGTTAGATAAAGCATTAAAACACCATTATTAAAAAACTACTATCCTCCTTATTTTTAATTGCGGTAATTATACCTGCGCTAGCAAATGTGGAACCTGGCGATACAATATTTGTTAAAACGTTTACTTTTGATAGTATTAGTAACCGAAGGGCAACATTTAACTTTCCAGACGAGCAGGATTGGGAAAAGATACTGATGTATTATACTCTTAAATGTGATAATGCAACACCTTATGATGGATACCCGTGTGGAGAATGGGACTATACAACTTTTACAAATGTGTATGAACATACTGGTCACCTTGACTCAACTCAATATCTTCATTCAGAGTATACCTTAAACAATCTAGATTTTGAGGTTTTTAGTGGAGCAATTGATCCAAAATATCATAAATATGAAATTGAATATCAGCAAACAGAATATTCTTTTTCAAATCTTATAGAATCAACAGTTGGTGAGTGGTTTACAAATTCGGGGATTGGTTTTACTACAGGAGAAAACGACACAAAAACCCTTAATCTATATCTTGCAGATTCGTTGAGCAATGCTGGTGTTACTGCCGGATATATAACATCTATTCGTTTTTATTCACATACTGTAAACCCAATAACTTTCCCATTGGTTTTTAAGGTAGCACAAACAGCTGCTGCAGAACTAAGCTATGATGCCATTAATGGTTTGGAGTTTACAACTTTATATCAAGGTCTGTTTGAATATGATGGTATGGGTGAGATTCAAATTGATTTTCTTTCACCTTTTGAATGGGATGGGAGCTCTAATTTGATTTTTGAGATTTCATTGCCCAATATGCCACTATCTTTAATGGTGGATGCTGATGAAATGTCTTATGCGACACAATTTGTATCTTTTAATAAGGATTTTTATTTAGATATAAATAGTTTTTCATATGTAGAGGTGCCAACAAGTGTTTTTAATACTGTCAGTGATGAAATTACTATTTGTTGTTGGGCATATGGAGATCCTGACCTTCAGGCTCAAAATGACTATTTGTTTGAAGCGCTTGGTGTTGACGGAGAAAGACAATTGTGCGTACACTACCCATGGAGTAATGGAAGTATTTATTGGGATTGTGGTAATGATGGTACTGGATATGATCGTATTAATCTTGAAGCTGATGAGAACGAATATAAAGGACAATGGAATCATTTAGCATTTGTAAAAAATGCAACAGAAGGAACAATGAAAATCTATATAAATGGAGAATTGTGGCATTCTGGAACAGAAAAAACAAAAAGTATTGCTGAAATCTCGCGTTTTATTATTGCTAGTGGGGGAAATCCCAGTATAGACAGATCATATGACGGACATATTGATGACTTTAGCGTTTGGGATGTTGAACTAAGTCAGGAACAAATTCAGGATATAATGTATACTGAGATAGATTGGTCACATCCAGATTACTCAGACCTTGTTCTATATTATGATTTTAATGAAACTCCCGGTTCAGGAAATCTAATTGAAGACCATTCATCTCAAAATGCTGATGGTTATTTTCTGGGAGAACTTAATAGAGAATAATATAATGGTGTTAATAGATTTAAGCAATTTGGCGAGTTTTATTATTTGCCAATGGCTACATTTCTACAAGGAGACTTCACTAATGAAACTAATACTTTTGAATATGTTGATTCAATTCTAATGAACCAGCAAATTCTTATGCAATATGAAAACCTGGATTTTTATAGTGTTCACTGTATAGATACACTTTTATATTATAATAATTATGAACTCTTTACAAGTTTGGAAGGTATTACAGACACTACATATTATTCTGCTGATCAGACAATTGTAAATAGCGACTTAGTGTATTATGGCGAGGCCTATGAAGTTATAAATACAATTCAAATTCAAAACTTTGTAACACCTTACGGGATTGGTCTTAGTCTTTGCTCTGATGGGTTTACCTGGGTGTATGATGTTACTGATTATAAAGCCTATTTGCAAGGGGATGTTGATTTGTTAAGTCATAATACACAAGAATTGTTGGATTTGACTTTTGTGTTTATCGAAGGAACACCTGTGCGTAATGTGTTAGATTTCAAGCAGGTATATGTTGGCAATTTCGGACATTATAACATAGCAAATGATATTAGTTTAACATCAACTAAGGTCAAAAGAAACGCGGAAGCTGAAATGTTTAGTGTAAAGACAAGAACTACCGGGCATGGAATGGCAGGAGATGGAAACTGTTCGGAATTTTGTCCTACTTATCATAACATATCTGTAGAAGGAATACAGCGATATGAATGGTATAACTGGACAGAATGTGCAAATAATCCTGTTTATCCTCAGGGTGGGACATGGATTTTTGATAGAGCCGGATGGTGTCCGGGCAAATTTGCAGACACATATGATTGGGATATTACAGAATTTGTAACAGATCCTGACTCAATTGAAATTGATTACGGAATGACACAATATGCCGTTGGTAGTGGAGAAGGAAACTATCAGGTTTCTGTTCAATTAATTCAATACGGGAACCCTAATTTTGCAAATAATGCAGCCATTGAAACGGTTATTGCTCATAATGATCACGATTTATACAACAGGTTTAATCCGGTTTGTAGTAATCCTAAGATTGTTATAAAAAATAATGGTTCAGAAACATTAAATTCGGTAGGAGTTGAGTATGGTATAAATGGAGATTATTCATACAATTATCAATGGACAGGCGAACTAGAGTTCCTTGAAACACAAGAAGTGGCTTTACCTCCAATAAATTGGCAAGAGTTTACAGAAGAAAACATATTTAATGTGAGATTAGTTAATCCAAATACTCTTGAGGATGAATATCAATACGATAATCAATACGCAACAAATTTCGAAGCAGTGGATATCTGGACAGATACAATAATGTTGGTATTTAGAACAAATAATTTTGGAGATGAGTCGCATTATCAGATTTTGGATCAATCAGGAAATGTATTGGTTGACAGAGATGATCTTGATAACAATACAACTTATTATGATACACTGAGCTACCCTCCGGGATGTTATGAAATCCGTATTTATGATGACGGCGAAGACGGTTTAAACTTTTGGTATTGGGACGGAGAAGACGGAACAGGTTATGCAAAATTAAGAATACCGGGTGCTCAATATGTAAAACACTTTAATTCTGATTTTGGCAGTTTTATTAATTATCAGTTTGTAATTCCTGATTTAAGCTATATTATTACAGAAGAACTCAATCGAAAATATTTTGAGATTTACCCAAATCCAAATGAGGGGAGTTTTAATTTGAAATTAAATTTTGAACCAGATTATACCACACAAATTCATATTTATGATATGTTTGGGAAAGAAGTCTGGAAGATATCCGGACCAAATATTTCCAGTGATGATATAAATGTTGATCTATCAAGCCTTCGAAAAGGAGTATATTTTGTAAATATAAATTCAGGAAATATTACAAGGACAAAGAAATTGGTGATAAATTAAGTATTGTTTGGTCAGCCCTATCATCGGACGACGCATTCGTCCGATGAGCTATCGTGCGTTTGCCCTGTTGAAGAATGAGGTTCGTCATCATTCTGGAATTTATTCAGCAGGTTTTAAGCTTGTAATTACTTCAACATTTTTGTAAAAAGTGTTTCCAGTTCCTCCGTCATAAAAAGGCAGACTCATTGTTTTATATTCCATGTCAAACCAAGTATTTTGATATTGATGTTCTGTTGAGTTTGGTTGAATGTCTTTAATGTTATTGTGAAGTTCAGTATTTCCGTCATCAAAGATTGTGATAGTATTTCCTTCTTTGTCTTTGAATAACGCCCAGGCTCCGTCAGTGCCAAAAGCTACTATGTCAAGTTTAACTGTTGCATTTTTAACTGAAGGGTCTGTTATAACTTCAGGATTATCTTTGCCATCGAAAGCAATAACATCTTTAACTTTTGCCTGAACCGGAAACATATTATCACTTGAGAAAATAATATCATCAATCTTAAGTTTAATTTTGATATTTCCGTTCTTTGCATCGTCTAATTGCCAATAATCCGTTGTTGATTCAACTTTCCATTCAAGAGGAATATACTTTGTGATTTCTTCATAATTTACTAGACAAATATTGTCATATTTCGAAAGATCAAGCTCTGTATCCTTGAAATTAATTTTGCTTTTAAATAAAGGGTAATCTATTGAAATCATAGTAGGAGACTGGTCAAAATACATTGCTCCTTCAACAACAAGCTCATCGCTAAATTCAATGTCAAGATAATCTTCATTTAGCGTAATCTTTGAGATAGTAAGATCATCAATCTTGTCATCTATCTGTAATTCACTGGCAATTAATGCTTCTTGGTCTTCAATGTTATCTGAGTTGTTGCAGCCAGCAATAATAAAAACTAATCCAATTAGTAATAAATAGTTTAATTTCTTCATACATAAAAATTTTGCAACAAAATTACTTCATTTGATTGGTAATAAGACTTATTTATATCATCTTTTCGACGAGTCCCATCTTATTGAATACAACGAAACGACACTTTAAAATGTCTGATAAAAGCGATGTTTTATTATAACAAAGTTGCCATTCTTTTGCCGAACTAAAAATAGATTTCTATGAAAACAATGCTAATCGTTTTATTAAGCCTATTTATTTACAGCTTTAATGCATTTTCGCAATGTTCTAACCCTTATGCCGGGCAAGACACGGCAACATGCGGATATACATATACCCTAAGTGTCGAAAATGCTACAACCGGTTATTGGACAGCATATCTTGGAGAAGAAGAAATGATGCCTGCACCCGATTATGTTCCATAAAATTCCAGTGCTGATGTAACGGTAACAGTTCCTCCGTTTGATGATTATACGCAGATTGTAACATTTGTCTGGTCAGATGACAGTGGTCCTTGTACGGATACTGTTTTAATTGAATTTATTGAAAACACTACAGCTTATGCCGGGGAAGATTTTGATGTTTGTGGTAGTTGCACAGAGCTAAATGCTGGTGGAGTCGGGATGTCCTCAGGATGGCTGGCAAATGGGGCGTCTTATGATGATTATTCTGACCCTAATACCGGTGCATGTGTGCCTAGCTATGGTGATAAAACTTTTCAATGGTATGTTTCGAATAGTTCTTCTATTGCTTTGGTATATTGTACTGATATAGATCAGGTTACAGGTACTTTTTGGATTGAACCCACAGCTCATATTTTGACATCTCCGACCGATTCTACTACATGTGGATTAATCTTTGATAGACTTTATGCTGAGTATCCCGGTATAGGAATTACAGGTTATTGGTATTCACTTTCTCTTAATTTTTACTGGAATGATATAGAACCTGGTTGGATTGCACAAGCTAGTACTTATGGCTATCATAGTGCTTATTGGGTAGAAGAAACCGGACCAGATTTGACACCTGGTTTTTGTACAGATACTGCCGGTCCTTTAATAATACATTTTATTGACGACTATCCATTATATGCAGGGGATGACGATTACACTTATGGCACAGAATACACTCTAAGTGCACTTTCAGGCCTGGATGTTGATCCGTTTGCAGAATGTATATATATATGGGAAGCTGAAAATGCAATAATTGATAACCCAACATCATTAGAAACAAATGTTTCAGTCTCTGAATATGGTGAATATGAGTTTGTTTTAAGTTCATATTATACAAATATGGAGAGTTGTTCAAATACAGATACTGTAAGAATTACATTTGTGGATCCAATCTATTCAAATATTGAGTTAAACAGGGATAATGATATTCATGTTTATCCAAATCCTGTAACAGATTTTTTAAATATTGAATCAGAAAATCCTATTGAAATGTTTGAAATATATGATATCAATTGCAAGGTTTTAATATCAGAATCAAATCTAATAAATGAGATTGATGTATCATCACTAAAATCCGGAATTTATATGATTAGCCTTAAAACGCCTAAAATGAATTTTTCTTACACCTTTGTAAAACAATAAAACCCACGAGTATGAAAACAATAATTCCAATATTAATTCTTGTATTTGCATTCGAAACTACTTCTTATTCACAATGTTCTAACCCAGATGCAGGTGAAGATTTTGCTATTTGTGGAAGTACGACGACAATTTCAGTTGAAAATGCCACTACAGGATATTGGACAGCCATGTATACAGATAATCCATGTGCTATAAATATTCATCCGGATATTACCGCAACAGAAACAAATATTACAATTAGTGGGTTTCCAAGCTCACACATGATTATAAATGTTGTGTTGCATGATGATAGTGGTCCATGTACAGATACTGTGCAAATTGAATTTGTGGAAATTCCGGAAGCTCATGCTGGAGATGATCAAGAGGTATGTGGCACATGCTTTTATTCAGAAGCTGTAAGTTCAGGAGGATATGGCTATTGGGATACAGGATCGATGTGTTGGGTAGATTTTCCGGATGAGTTTCTTACATATTTTTGTTGTCCTTCATATGGTGACCATGAATTTATTTGGATAGAAGAAAATGAAAGTATGATATCTCCGTTGATTTGTTCTTCTTCAGACACGGTTATTATAACAACATACAGAATGCCAACCGCCAATATTATCACAGAAACCAACACAACAGTATATGGTCTTACATTTGAAAACCTAATTGCAGAATATCCAGGTAATGGAATAATTGGTTATTGGGTCATAGATCACCCTGCTGCATATTTTGGGGATGATTTTAGCTATGAAACTTCGGTAACAGTTCCGTATTATGGTTCTTATGAAATATATTGGCACGAAGAGAACGGACCATTTTCTTTAAGTGCAGAATGTTCGGATGATTCAAATCCAATTGTAATGCATTTTGTGGATCCAATTTATTCTGATATTAAAACACATGAGAAAGATGATATTGTTATTTTTCCAAATCCTGCATCAAATTATATTTTAATTAATTCTGATGAGGACATTACAGACATTGCGATATATGATATAAATGGACGTTTAGTAAAAGAGTGCAATATTAAAAATAATGCAGTTTATGTATCTGAACTTGAAAATGGAATGTATTTTATTGAGTTTAGAACAAATGATATGCATAAATTTTGTACATTTGTGAAAGACTAAGCTTGTTATCCATGAAAAAATTATTGCTTCTGCTTTTTTTAAGCATAACCATAGGTTATTGCAGCTATTCACAGTGTTCTGACCCTTATGTTGGAGAAGATTTTAATAATTGTGGACTTACTGCAGAATTAAACGTTGTTAATGCCACAACTGGATACTGGGAGGCAAGTGTTAGTGGAAGTATTTATAGTTCGTTAAGCTATTATCCTGATAATACATCACATAATGCGGAAGTTACAATAGATGGCTTTAATGAAAATCACTATTTAGATGTCGTTTTTACCTGGAACGATGATAGTGGACCATGTTCAGACAACTTAACAGTTAAGTTTGTTGAAGTACCTGTGGCAACAATTATTGGAGAAGACGAATTGGTAGTATGCGGAAATTCCGTTAGTTTAACTGCAGACACTACCGGGTATGCTTGGGCTGGTGCTGTGCAATGGTTTAATTCTGGAGTCAATGGCTTCTATGGAGATATTAATACTCTAGAGACAGAGTTTTCATTTAATGAATACTATTTTGGAGACAGTGCATCTGCATCTGCAATCTTATTTTGGCAGGTAAATTCATACGGTTGTTACTCCAGAGATACTGTTTGGGTGGATTTTTATCAAATGCCGGATGTAAATTTGGATGAAGCCGATGGTGTATGTGGATTAGAAATTGACTTAAACACTGAATTTAGTATCGAAGAATCAGAAAACTACTTTCCTAGTGGAAGTTGGTATGTTGTTTCAAAACCAATTCCAACAGCCACAGCGAATATTTTGTTATGTACAAATCCTGTTACAAGTATGGTTACGTCTGATTATGGAATATGGCAAGTTACATTTACGGAGTACAATTCCAGCAATACAGAGTGTTATGATGTAGATACGATAAATCTTGACTTTGTTGAAACCCCTGTAATTGACGCAGGAGATGACTTTGATGTGTGTGGAACCTGCTTTACTTTAGCAGGTCAATCTGCCGGATATACTGGTGAATGGTTACCAAATGGTTGTAGCTATGAAACTTATTGGGACGAAGAAACAGATGTTTGCTGTAATGCCTATGGAGTGCAAAATTTTATTTGGTTAGAAACCAACAATAGTAATTTGGTGTTGATTAGTTGTTCAGCTTTTGATACTGTAAGTGTAAGCTTATGGAAAAACCCCACACCTAATATTATCAATGATTTTACTGATTCTGTTCAATGTGGTTTGACATTTAATGATTTGGTTTCTGAAAGCCCGGGTTCTATGATTACAGGACATTGGTATTCTGAAAGTCCAGGTGTGAGTTATGAAGATGTTAATAGCACTTATACAGAAGTTACAGTTCCGACCTATGATAAATATGATTTTTATTGGATTGAATATTCTGGTCCGGAAACAAACCCGACTTTTTGTTCCGATACAGCGGGCCCATTAAGTATATATTTTTTAAATAATCCTGAAGTGTATGCAGTACTTGACGAATCGTATTATGGAAACGAATATCCTTTGAGTGGAGAAATATTGTCAAGTACAAATCAATATTTTCCAACTAGAGCATATTGGTGGACATATGAAACTGTATATTTTGATGATTTTTCATCTTTGCAAACAATTGTTAATGTTCCAGCTTATCAAGAATATGAAATAATTCTAATTGGAGGATATGAGAATGTTTCAGGATGTACAGGTAAAGACACTGTATTAATCAACTTTCTAGACCAAAGTGAAATAACTAGTAATACAATCATATTGGATATATTGAGTGCTGATGCAAGCATAGACCTTTTAGGAAATAAAGTTTTGGTTTCTTTGTATAGAGATTTTACTGTAAATGAAGAAACCAATATCGTTTTAATGTCACAAGAATATAATGGAAATACTGGTCAAGTCTCGTTCACTGACTTAGAAGATGGAATATATTATGTGAAATCTCAAATTGTTGAACCAGATTCTTTTTCATCTATTGTTCCAAGTTATTGTTATTTTAATGCTATTGACGAATTAGAAGCCTTACCAATAAGTATGGGTGGGGGAAGTGTTTTACAATCTTATATTGAACATCCTTTTAGACAAAATCCTTTTGGTGGAAATTCTGCATCTGGTATAGTTGGATATTATGACGAGAATATTCTAATCGGTATGAATAATATAAGTGTTATTTTGTTTGATGATGAAGAAATGGAAATTTTGGATTTATGTCTTACGAATGAAGACGGAGAGTATTTATTTCCCGAAATTCCAAATACAACAGATATCTCAATGTTTGTTAGTAGTTTTTTATTCCCTAATAGAGAGGTGTTTAGCGTTTATACCGGTTTTAATGAATATTATAATGTTAATTTCATTACAGAACTGGACTCTGTCTGGCCTCAAGAGCCTTCCTGTGTTGAAATAGAGAACTATTTTAATGATGTTGTTTTATATCCTAACCCTGCAAAGGGGAGTTTTAAGATAATTTCTGAGCAACAAGTAGATCAAGTATTTATATATTACTTGAATAGTCGCCTTGTCTTAAAACCGAATAATTTATCAGACTATATTGATATCTCAAATCTTCAATCTGGGATATATGTGATAGAATTATGGTTTGAAGATGAAATTAAAACTAAAAAAATCATAAAACAATAATTACCCATTCATCAAAGCCTCAATCTCATCTGCTTCAATAGGAATATTTGCACATAAGTCAAAAGGCTCGTTTTCAGTAACGAGGATATCATTTTCCAGTCTTATCCCAAAACCTTCTTCTTCGATATATATTGCAGGTTCGCAACTTAAAACCATGCCGGGTTCAAGAATCGTATCCTTTTTACCTGTATCATGCACATCAAGACCGATAAAATTAGAAACACCATGCATATAGTACTTTTTAAATGCAGGGCTGTCTTCTTTTTGAGAGGCTATATCAAAACGTGTGATTAGTTTTAATTCAATAAGCTTTTCTTCTATTAAGTTCTCACATTCTGTATTTAATGTTCTGATGCTTGTTCCCGGAACTATTTTTTGCTTAATTTGCTTATGTACGTCTAAAACTGCATTATATACTTCTTTTTGTCTAGGTGTAAATTTTCCTGAAATTGGAATCGTTCTGGTAATGTCAGCTGCATAACAGTCGAGTTCTGCTCCAAAATCTAATAACAGTAAATCACCATCCTTGCATTCATTTCGGTTTGTGTTGTAATGTAAGATGTTATTGTTTTGCCCTGATGCAACTATTGGTAGGTAAGCACAGTCCTGAGCTCCATTGAAGACAAATCCATGTGTAATTATTGCCTCAACCTGATATTCAAAGACACCCGGACTTACAAAATTCAAAACATCTTGAAATGTTTCACCTGTAATATTAACTGCTTTTTGCATTACATCTATTTCTTCTTGACTTTTACTCAAGCGAAGCTTCATGCTTAACGGGTCTAGATCTTGAAAATCAATAGATTGTGTTTTATTGTTTACGGAGTCCAGCCAATCTTGAAAGATTCTGTGTTCGTACTTTATTCCTCTGATATTTGACTTGTGAGAAAAATAAATGTTCTTCACCTTTACCAGCAATTCTTCAAAAATATAATTAAACTTATCATTGAATTCAACATTTTTAACACCCGAGATATCAACAACTTCATCTTTTGAATATTTGTGTCCAATCCAGGTTAGCATTTTTAGGTTTGGCTCAAGAATAAATGCATATTCCTCAAAATTATTTGATTTTTTACCCTTAAACAATAAGAGAGATGTTTCTTCCTGTTTTAGTCCTGAGAAATAGAAAGTGTCAGAATTCTGTCGATATCTGAAATATTGGTCACCATTTTTTGGAAATTGTTCAGCTGAAAACATGACCACCAATGATTCTGGCAGGATATCATTAAATAACTTTTTTCTGTTGTTTATAAAAAAGTTTTTGTTGAAAGTACTATTCATTTTTATTTTCTTTTAATGTATTCTGGATTACTTTCTTTAATTCTTTAACAGCCTGATCTTCGGGAATGTTTTTAACTATAGCTTCTTTTCCCACATAAATATGCACCTTACCTTTTGCTGCACCAACACATCCAAAATCTGCATCAGCCATTTCGCCCGGACCGTTAACTACACAGCCCATAACTGCAATTTTATAGCCTTTTAGATGAGCAAATTCAGTTTTAACCTCTCTCATTACTTTTTCGAGATTGTAATTTGTACGTCCACATCCGGGACATGAAATAAACTCAGCTTTTGTGTATCTTAAACCAATAGCTTGTAAAAGATCTAGTTGTAATTGAACGGAATCGGTACTTTTTAAAGGAGTGTCTAACCAAATCCCACTGGCAATATGATCAACTAAACCTCCACCCGGGAAAATTCCAATTTCAGCAATAAGTTCATCAAGTTCAATTGAACTGCCGGAATATTTAATAATTAGAGGAGCATTTTTATTTGTCTGCCAAAGTTTTTTATAAAAATAGCGTAATTCACCTAAAGGATTTTATGTGCTGAACTCCAATACCGGACAAATGTTATTTGAAAGTAAAATATTTTCCGCATCTTTTTTATTTATGTCAAAAGTGTTGAAAATAATAAATGTTGGGGTTTCTGTATTGAATTTGTTTTTATCCAAATCATTAAAATGGAAGATTGGATATAGGTTTTCAGGATTTTTAAGAGACTTTATAATCTTTGGACTTGCAATTCCAGGTTTTTCCTGATTTATTATATGCTTATTATTTTCATCATAGTAAATAATATCTGCATCAGAATCTTGAATGTTTGAAATAATACTTACTTTTTGTTGACTAACTGGTAGTGATGGTACTCTTGTTTCGCTTTTATATGGATTATAGGTGTTTTTCGCTTGACTCACCACTTGAAATTTAAATACCCTCTTATCAAAGTGAGTAAGTATTTTTTTAGAAAATTCAATTTCTTTTTCAGGACTTTCAGTAAGTGAAACCCTAAAAGTATCACCTATGCCGTCGCTAAGAAGGGCACCTATACCTACAGCAGATTTTAATCTACCGTCTGTGTCTGCACCTGCTTCTGTAACTCCAAGATGTTGAGGAAAAACATATGCATTTTCCAGCATTCTGGCATTAAGGAGTCTGCAAGCTTGTATCATTATTCTTGTATCACTGGCTTTCATTGAGATTATAAGATTGTGAAAATTCTCAGCCATAAAAATATCTGCAAATTCAAGTGCTGCCTCAACCATACCTTCAGGTGTGTTGCCATAACGGGTTAATATTCTATCGCTTAGAGATCCATGATTAGACCCGATTCTGATCGCAGTACCATTTTCTTTACATATTTTAATAAGTGGAAGAATCCTATCGTGAATTCTTTCGAGTTCCAGATTGTACTCATTATCAGTTAGTTTTACCTCTTTAAATGAAGCTCTTTTGTCAATGTAATTGCCAGGGTTTATCCTTACTTTTTCAACTACTTTAGCAGCTTCTTCAGCTATTACTGGATTAAAATGCACATCAGCAATTAGTGGTTTTTTATATCCATCAGCATTTAATCTTTTTTTAATCTCTTTAAGACTTTCTACATCCAGTATTCTTGGTGTTGCTATTCGAACAAAATCTGCACCTGCATCAAATATAGCCTTTGACTGTTTTACGCTTGCTTCAATATTTGTTGCAGGCAAATTAGTCATACTCTGCAGGCGTATAGGGTTTAATCCACCTACAGCAATATCTCCAACTTTAACTATGCGTGTTGGAAACCTTTCGTAATTATGAATGTCAATACAGTACTTATTTGGATAAGTTTTCATGCAAATCTATTTATTTAACAAAGATAAGTAAATGAATTGCTTTTTGAAATTCTAAGCAAATGAATTAATAATAGTACTAATAGCTTAATCGATCAAGATGAATTTTTGTGTGCTTTGATTACCATTTATAGTAATAGTGAAAAAGTACATTCCTGGCTCTTTAAGTTCTGAAAACGAGTTCAAAGGAAAAGAAGTCTCCTTATTACTAATATTTATTTCTTTTTTGATTAGCACTTCACCTAAAACATTTTGAATTGTAATATTTGTAGGACCATTATAATCAGTACCTAAGCTTACTACCGAATTTAAATCTCCCGGATTAGGACTGATTGTAATATTATTTTGATAGAGGGGTGTGCTAATTTCAACAGAGTTTGAGTTGTAGCTTAATTCCCAACCATCACCAAGTGTACTATTTGCACTTGCAAAAAATCTGATAATTGCAGTTCCGGCATCAACAGTAATAGTTCCACTAGGGCTGTTGTTTTTATTAAATTCAGCAATTAGGTTATCATTAAAGATGTTATTTTTATAAATATTTACAAAGTCAATATCACCACCAACATCAAAAGACTCAAAATCTATGTAAATTTCACTAGCACTTTCAGGCTGTATTGTCCAGGAGCAGAGTGTAGCACCTGTATATTGACATTCTTTACTTACATCATCAAAATTTCCAGAGGCTTCAGTATATGTTCTGCTAGGAACACAGTTTTTTGTACTATAGTCAACTGTCCAACCATCAGCATTTTCATTATCATCTGAATTAAACTCAATGGTCATTTTTCCGGAAATGGATTCATATTCTTCTAAAGGAGGGTTGTCTATATCTATTGTACCCAACAGCACATTATCTGCAGGCTCTCCATCCCAGACTTGGATTAAATCTCCGTTTGCAAGTTCACATTTTGTAAATCCCAACATCACAATTTGTCGACATTCTGGTTCGATTATATATGTGCAAGATGAATTACTCTGATAATTTTCGTAAGAACTCCCATCTCCGAAAGAGCCTTCAGTGCCACTAATATATGTTGTTCCGGCGCAATATTGAGGAAAATCTGTATCTGGATAAATATTTATTAATGCATGTTGCCATTGGCTGTAGTTACCTTCTGTATCTCCAGGTGTTGCAGATGTCCCTAATGCGTCTAAAGTATAAAATCCATTACCATAACCACCCCATCCCCAGTTCATATGGAAATGATCCTCACCTTGATATCCATCACAATTCCAGGCATGACCTGCCACATCTGAATAACCGACATAAAAGATTGGTTTTTGGTTGTCAATTTGAGATCTTAAAATGGACTTCCAATCTTCTTCTGAATAATCTTCTTTGTAAATTAAATCAATGTTATTTTCGTAGGAAAAGTAATTTTCCATTGCATACAAAACATCAGATGGAGCAGCTCCTGAACCATCGGCAGACCAATGCATTTTTATTGCAACTCCTGCATGAAAGCATGTTTTAGCTAGCTCGTCATTTTGCACCTGGCCTGAATTTGGCATTGAGTACCAATCGTATGTATTTGCACCAAAGTTTACTGTAATATCAACAAATCCCCCATTGTCCCATGAATAGTGTGTATATGAACCTGTACCCTCAAATGGCCAATTGTAATATTTCATTATTTGTAACATTGCAATTGCAGAGCACCCAACCGGACAACGTCCGCCATAACCGGTATATGCATCTTCTACTTCGGGGCACATACCATTGTATGGCATACTTTGATTCCATTCAATATCTCCAAGTAAACCATCTTCTGTTGACTTAATGTTAAATTTTTGCTCAGGAGTGAAATCAATTAATTCTTCCCATTCTATTTTTGAATCTTTTGATTCTATTAGTTCATTGTTATTAGCTTTTTTATTCATTAACTGGTAGTAATCTATCAAATATTGCTGAGCCGGCGATATATTTCCTGTATTATAAGAAGATTTAAAAGAATATGCTAAAATGGGTTGTAACAGATAATTTGAAGAAACAATAATAAATCCTTCGTCTTCATTTATGTTGAATATGTAGAGGTTCTTAGACTCATCAACAGAAGGGTCCATTATGCACGTAAGTTTTATTTCATCATATTTTAAACTATTAGGTGAGATGCTATTAACAGCTTGGAAATAATATGATTTTGCAACTTTTTCAGCAGTGTTTTTAGAAACATTTTCAGCAAATAAGACAAGACCAAAGACCATTAGAATTAAAAGCAGGAGTATTTTTTTCATTTTTTACTATTTTAATATGACAAAGTTAATTAATAGATTCAATGTATTGGCAAATGGATGCAAATTGGCAAACAAATTGTTATTTTTGTTTTAACGTAGCTTTAAATCAAAATAATGAGTAAAATAGTAAAACCGGTTGTACGATCTAGGTATAGGCGATTGATAGGTAAAGAATACTATATCTTCAAAAGATGGTTGCAATGGCACTTTAGTTTTACCTCATGGGCAAAAGTTAGAGAAACAGAAATGTGTAAACACACTGTTTTTGATCATAAATCGTTAATTATGCGACCGCTGAAGAATGTGGATATGTACCTTCAAGAAAACAAGAAAACAAATCTTAAAATTGCAGTATCTAAATTAAACAATACACTAATTTTACCCGGTCAGACATTTTAATTTTGGAAACTTGTTGGCAGAACATTAAAACGAAAGGGGTACCTTGAAGGACTAATTCTCAATCAGGGCAAAATTGATAAGAATATAGGTGGATGGTTATGTCAATTAGGAAACCTCTTGTTTTGGGTTTTTGCACACTCTCCATTAACAATTACAGAAAGGCACAGGCATAGTTTTGATGTTTTTCCTGATGTTAATCGGTGTATCCCTTTTGGTGCTGGAGCAACCTTGTCTTATAATTATATCGACTTACAGGTTAAAAATAATACTGATACTGCTTTTATGCTAAAACTAAAAGTTGGTGATGAATTCCTACATGGTGAACTGTTTTCAGAAATCAGACTTACAAGTACATATAGGGTTATTGAAAAAGAACATAAGTTTTCACAACAAACTTGGGGAGGTTATTCCAGACATAATCGAATATATAGGATAGAAACGAACCTTGATGGTAATGAAAATGAAGAATTGTTAGTTGAAAATCATGCGCTTGTAATGTATACACCATTCCTTGAAGCAAAAAATAATGTGTGATTTTTGCATCTTGCGGATTTAAAACTATTTACTAATTTTGTTTTGTGAGTTTGAATATAAACATATTGCGAAGAATAACACCTAGATGGGTTGTATTTACAATTGACTTGACAATAAGCTTCTTGTCAATTGTACTTGCTTATTATCTAAGATTTAATTTTACATTACAACAGGAAGAAGCAGATTTTTTACCATTTGTAATACTGGTAGTACTGGCAGTAAGAGCTCTTTCTTATTTTATTGGTAAGACATATGCGGGAATGGTCCGGTTTACAGGAAGTAGAGATATTATAAGAATTCTATTTGCTCTCTTCTTTGGAAGTGTTGTTTTTGTTATTATCAATTTTATCAAATTGCAGATTGATGAGAAGTTCTTTATACCCATATCGATTATAATAATAGATTTCTTTATTACAGCTTTTGTTCTAGCATTTTCGAGATTATTGGTTAAGAATTTATATATTGAATTTAATAGTCCCAAAAAAGAACGCGATAATGTTTTAATTTACGGAACAGGAGAATTAGCTTTAATTACGAAAAAGACATTTGACAGAGATACAAAAACAAAATATCGTGTTGTAGGCCTTGTTGACCATCATGTAAAAGTTACCGGAAATAAAATAGATGGTGTTAAAGTTTACCATTTAAAAGATTTGGAGAGTGTCCTTTGTTCAAAAAAAATAAAGAGTTTTATTATTGCTGAACATAATATTCCGGGAATACGAAAAAGCATATTATTGAGCTTTGTCTTGAGCAAAATGTTGAAGTTAAAACCATTCCGGATGTTTCAGCCTGGATTAATGGAGAGCTTAATCTGAATCAATTAAAAAAGGTTAAAATTGAAGATCTTTTAGAGAGAGCTGAAATTAAAATGGATAAAGATGGAATTCGAAAGAATATTTTAAATAAAACAGTTTTGGTTACAGGTGCTGCCGGGTCTATTGGCAGTGAAATAGTTCGTCAGTTGACTGCCTTTATGCCGAAGAAAATAGTCTTGTTTGATATTGCTGAAACACCTCTATATGATATTGAGCTTGAAATAAAAGAAGCTTATAAGTTTATGGACGTTGAGATAATTATTGGCGACATAAAGAATAAGGCTTTGGTTGAAAAGGTGTTTAATGAATTTAAACCCGAATATGTATATCATGCTGCAGCATATAAGCATGTTCCAATGATGGAAAACAACCCGGCTTAAGCTGTTGCTACAAATGTGCTGGGCACTAAAACAATAGCTGATTCAGCTTTAAAACATGCTGTTAAAACATTCGTTATGGTAAGTACAGATAAAGCTGTTAATCCAACAAATGTTATGGGTGCAAGTAAGAGAATAGCAGAAATTTATATTCAGTCCTTAATTGAAAACAATAGTACAAAATTTATTACTACTCGTTTTGGTAATGTGCTGGGATCAAATGGTTCTGTAATACCTCGATTTAGAAAACAGATTGAAGCAGGGGGACCGGTTACTGTTACACATCCGGAAGTGACACGATTTTTCATGACTATCCCCGAAGCTTGTCAGCTGGTGCTTGAAGCAGGTAATATGGGCGAAGGAGGAGAAATCTTCATTTTTGATATGGGAGAGTCGGTTAAAATTGCTCATTTAGCAAAAAAAATGATTTCATTATCAGGCCTTAAACCCGGGAAAGATATTCAGATTAAATATACCGGTTTGCGACCAGGAGAAAAGCTATACGAAGAACTTCTTGCAAATAAAGAAAATACAGTTTCTACTTATCATTCACAAATAATGATTGCCAAAGTCAGAGAGTACGATGCTGCAGAAGTTAAAAGTGAAATTAGTGAGCTGTCAGAAATTGCAGAAAGAGGAGATAAATTTGAGATTGTAGGTAAAATTAAAAGTATTGTGCCTGAATTTATCAGCAAAAACTCTGTTTATGAAGAGCTTGATCAAGATAAATAACTTGTTATAATAAGCTTCTTCATACCATTCCTAATATTAATTGCGAGGAGTAGTCGAAGCTTGCTTAGGAACATCCAATAATTATAATAGATTAAAATTAGCCAGTAGTGCCCGAATTATTTATTATTAACTTTGTATTTGACAAATCATCTGTCATCGGAAACCGTCATCGGTTTCATGTCATTTTCCATCCATTTAATAAGATTTCTAATATGAAGTAATTATCTCGTAGCTTAATTATATTATTTTATTTAACTTTGTATCTCCAATTCAACTAAGTATTGTTATGAAACATTTTTTTGCAAGTTTAATTTGCGGGCTGGTATTGATAGCACCGCTTTATGCACAGAACGATAATTATAAATCTATTCACCAACAAGAATTAGAGTACTATAACTCTCAAGGAATTAGTGCAGAAGATTATTATCAGATTAATCAACCGGAAAACGTTACACAGAATAAATCAGGAAAGTCTTGTAATCTTAATAAGATAGTCTTTGGATGGCACCCTTATTGGTCAAATGGTCTCGAAGTGAATTATGATTGGTCATTATTATCAGATCTATCATTCTTTTCATATGAAGTAGATGCGGCAACAGGTAATCCCGACAATACACATGGTTGGGCAACTTCCACAGTTGTTGATGAGGCGCTTGCTGCAGGAGTAAGGGTAAACCTTTGTGTAACTTTATTTTCAAATCACTCTACATTTTTTGGAAGTGCAACAGCACAACAAAATCTTATTGATAACCTGATTAGTATGGTTCAAACTAAAGGGGCTAATGGAGTAAACATTGATTTTGAAGGTGTTTCTTCTTCTTTGGAGCCTGAGTTTACAGCATTTTTAATTGATCTCTGTACACAAATGCATACTCAAATTCCTGGTTCGCAGGTTAGCGTATGCACTTATGCTGTTGATTGGGGTGATGTTTTTAATGAAGCAGCAATCGATCCATACATTGATTATTATACAATTATGGGATATGCATATTATTATTCAGGTAGTTCTGTTGCAGGACCGACAGCACCACTTTATACATACAATACATTCAATTATAATCTTGCTAAAACAGTAAATTACTATCAAAGCGAAGGTGCTAGTCCCGAAAAGATTGTCTTAGGTTTACCTTATTATGGACATGAGTGGAACACCGTTGGGTCAACTATTCCATCAAGTACTACAAGTTATGTTAGTTCTCGAACTTATAAAACCGTTAAAGATAATTCATCAGGTAATTATTCAACTCGTCAATGGGAGCCTACGAGTTTAACTCCATACTACGTATATTATTCTTCAAATTGGCGACAATGCTTTTGTGATGATGAAGAAAGTCTGGGCTATAGATACGACTTGGTTAACATGATGGGCATTGCCGGAATTGGTATATGGGCTTTGGGATATGATGATGGATATACAGAATTATGGGATCTAATTCGTGAAAAGTTTACAGATTGTGGTACAATACCATGCGATGGAACATTCTATGATCTTGGAGGTCCGGATAAAGTGTACTTTAATCATTCTGATTATACCTTTACAATTGCTCCTACCGGAGCTACTCAGGTAAGTTTAGAATTTCCTTTTTTTGATATAGAGGCAGGAAGTGGGTCGGAATGTGATTATGACTATATTGAAATTTATGATGGTCCGGATACAGGCTCGCCAAGTTTTGGGAAGTTCTGTAATACAACAGGAAACCCGGGAACAATTACTTCTTCCGGAAACAGTTTAACCGTTCATGTATATACGGATGGAGCAACAGTAAACGATGGCTTTGAAGGAAATTGGACATGTGTTCAAGACAATATAGCTCCTGAGACAGAAATTTCAGCAAATGAATGGGAATCATCTGATTTTACAGCTAGTTTTACTGATACAGATAACGAACTTGTCGATCTTATGTTTTATCAGGTATTGGATAATGATGGTTCAGAATGGAGAGCAAATGGAGATTATGGCTTTTTTAATGATAATTTTGAGTCTGCAATTCACTCAGATTGGACAAACTTATCAGGCACATGGTCAATTAGTGATGGTCATTTAATGCAATCTGACGAAACCCTGTCTAATGAGAACATTTATGCAAGTGTGACACAAACTTCCGGCGGCACTTATATATATCATTGGCAAATGAAAATGTCCGGTTCCGGGGCTAATAGGCGCGCTGGGCTTTATGTTTTTTGTAGTGATCAGGAACTTGATCAGCGTGGAGATGCATATATGATATATTTTAGAGTTGATGATAATGCTTGCCAGATATATAAATCTGTAAGTAATTCAATTGATATATTTAGCAATGATTATGTTAACGTAGATGCTGATACATGGTATGATTATAAAGTAACAGTTAATACAAATACCGGGGTGATAAATGCCTATCAAAATGATATACTTGTATCTACATGGACAGATCCTAGTCCATTGGCAAGTGGAAACTCAATATCATTAAGAACCGGAAACTGTATATGCGAATATGATGATATTAAGGTTTATCAAAGCAGATCTGCTTCTGAGTCTGTAACAGTTGGTACAACAGATGAAGTCAGATATCAAAATGCAGATAAATATAATCCTTCATGTCGAATTAAGTCTATAATTACTGATGATGCCGGAAACTGGTCTGATCCTTCAGGTTTGGATGTAAATATTGACTGGACAGCTCCTGAGGATATTTTGGAAGTTAAAGATGGGCCTGGAGTCGATCTTGACACAACATATGTTGGTACTGAACTTAAAGCAAATTGGACAGTCGCAAATGAACCAAACTCATATTTAACAAAATATGAATATTGTATTGGATTAACTCCTGGAGCTGATGATTTTGTTGCATGGACAGACAACGGAACATCAACAAATGTAACTAAAACAGGATTGACTCTTGTCTCATAGACAGAATATTACTTCAATATTAGAGCAACAAATATTGTTGATTTAACATCAAACGTAAGTACTAGTGATGGTATTTTGTACATTGATCCGGAGGATTTAACAATAGCAGATTTTACAATATCAAATACAGAAGTGTGTCCTGAAACCCCAATAGAATTTGTTAACCTGTCTCTCAATGCAGTCTCTGTTGAGTGGACAATTACCGGGCCTCAAAATGAGACGAGTACAGATTTTGAACCTTCAATTGTTCTTACTGGAGGAGATTATGAAATTGAATTAATAGCTTATGGAACAATAACAAATGATACAATTGTTAAGGAGTTTGCAATAGATGTTTCAGATTCTGAATATCCAACAGCATCTAATCCATTACCAGTTAGCGTAGAGTGTGTTGAGGATATTCCATTACCTGATATTAGCGTTGTAACAGATGAAGCAGATAACTGTACTGCTACACCTGTTGTTGCATTTGTTTCAGATGTGTCTGACGGCAATACATGTCCAGAGATTATTACCCGAACATATTCTGTTTCAGATGACAGTGGGAATACAATTTATCTTACACAAAATATTACAGTATATGATAATACTCCACCAAGTGCATCTTCTCCTGCAGATATAATTGTTGAATGTGCTGATGAAATTCCTGCTCCTGATATACTAGTTATTACTGATGAGAGTGATAATTGCTCAGGCGACGTCACAGTTTCTTATGTTGGTGATATTTCTGATGGTAACTCTTGCCCAGAGTCAATAACAAGGACTTATAGCTTAACTGATGAGTGCGGAAACATAAGTTATATTGAACAGCAAATACTGATTAATGATGAGACGTTACCAACAGCCTCTAATCCTGCACCAATCGTTGTTAATGAACTTTTTGACGTTCCATCACCAGATGTTATTGTTGTAACTGATGAGGTAGATAATTGTACTGCAGTGCCTGTAGTTGCATTTGTTTCTGATGTTTCTGATGGTAATACCTGTCCCGAAATAATTACAAGAACATATTCTGTAACGGATGACTGTGGAAATAGCATAAATGTTCAACAAACAATTACAGTAGGACCAATCCCAGAAGCTCCGGACTATGTAACAGCAACTGATTTAAGTATCTGTACAGGAGAAAGCACAGATTTGTATTATGTTGGTGGGACAGAATGTACATTTAGCTGGTATACAGAGTCTTGTGGAGGAAGTTTTATAGGGAATAGCATAGATTTTACTGTTTCTCCAACTGAAACTACAACTTATTACGGTAGGTGGGAGAACTCATGTGGAAATTCAGAATGTGAGACCGTTACTATTGAAGTATTAGAAAATCCGGTTGCTGATTTTAGTGTTTTAGCTACAACAGTTTATTTGCCTGATGCAACAGCTTATTTCACTAATAATAGTACAAATGCTGATTCATATTACTGGGAATTTGGTGATGGAAATAATTCAACAGATTATGAACCTTTTAACACATATCTTTCTGTTGGTACATATACCGTTAGTCTTGAGGCAATTAGTATGGAATGTGGTAGTGATGTTTTAACTCAAACAGATTATATTATTGTGCTTGATCCCACGATGATTGATCTTTATCAATCTGACGCTTTGATTGTATATCCTAATCCTGCGGTTGATAGGATAATGGTACAAAACACAGAAGGTCAGATAGAATCTTTAAAGGTTGTCAACGCTTTAGGTGAAGTGGTTTATTCCTCAAATCCTAAAACAGATTTAGTGAAAATAGATATCTCAGATTATGCAGAAGGAGTCTATATTATAAAAACCCAAATGGGAAATAAAGAATTAAAAGCTAAATTAGTTATTGAAAGATAAAATTAGTTTCTACACATGTTGGTCAACTAAGATTACATTTCCATCAGGATCACTAATCATAAAACTTGCCGGTCCTTGTGTAGATTCATCTGCTTGACTAATAAAACTTATATCAGAGGCTTTAAGGTTTTTTTGTATTTTACGGATATCTTCAAAATCTTTCAATGTTTTTGCATTTTGATCCCATCCCGGATTAAATGTAAGGAGGTTTTCTTCAAACATTCCTTGAAACAAACCTATAATTGAATCTCCATTCTTTAGTATGAGCCAGTTTTGTGATATATCACCGCCAAATTTGCTAAACCCAAGTTTTTCGTAAAACTCTTTCGATTTTTGTATGTCTTTTACACTTAGACTAATCGAAAATGCACATAATTTCATGTGTTTTAGTTTTAATTAAAAATCTATTTTACCGTTTTCATCCATTTCCCAAAATGGATTGAATGCTACTTCAAAAAGGTAACCATCTGGATCTTGAAAATATCCACTATATCCACCCCAAAATACTTTCTCTGCAGGTTTTGTTATTGTGCCACCCATTAATTTAATCTCTGATAATATTGTATCTACTTCTTTTTCAGATTTTGCCATAAATGAAAATGTTACTCCGGAGAATCCTTGATGATTATTCGGCACGTTTGCATCTTTTGCTAACTCATCTATTGGATATAGTGCAAGCCCTAATCCTCCAACGTTAAAAATAACAAGGTCTCCAGTACTCTTATCTGAAATTCTCCATTTAAGACATTTGGTGTAAAAAGTGACATACTTTTGTAAATCCGTAACTCCTAAAGCTGCCATTTGTAGGTTTTGTTTCATTTTTTTGGTTTAAAGATATTCAAATTTGTTTGTTAATCTTATGTTAATCTAAAATAAATTACAGCTTTAGTTAAATCATTTTATTATTTTTATCATGATAAAAAGTGGATGAAAAGATTTAAAGGCTGGAAAAAAATACTTTACGAAATTTCCGTCTCCTGTCTTCATTCAAGTATGTTTAAACATTAAATTCAAACAAATGAAAAAGTAACTGATTTTTTTACTAGCTGTTATCATGTTTTATGGCTGTGTTAATAAAGATGACAGCAGAACAAAAACAGCAACAGACTCAAATGGATATACCTATGAGTATGTCGAAGGAGACCCTTCAAATGCCAGAATTTACACTTTGGATAATGGTTTAAAAGTTTATTTGGCTGTTAACAAAGATGAACCTCGTATCAAAACATTAATAGCAGTGCGTGCTGGAGCTAAAAATGATCCACGTGAAACGACAGGTTTGGCTCACTATTTCGAACATATGATGTTCAAAGGAACTAGTAAGATTGCCACATTGGATTGGGAAAAAGAAGGAGCATTGATAGCAGAAATATCAGATCTATTTGAGTTGCGTTGTCAAACAGACGACCCTGCAGAGAAAGAAAGACTTTATGCAGAGATAGATAGTTTGTCAACTGTTGCAGCCCAATATGCAGTAGCAAATGAGTATGATAAAATTTGTGCAGTTATTGGCGCAACAGGAACTAATGCTTGGACATCTTATGAAGAAACAGTATATGTCAATGAAATTCCTTCAAATGAAACAGAAAGATGGTGTAAAACCGAAGCAGAAAGATTTGAAAACCTAGTTCTTCGCTTGTTCCATACCGAGTTAGAGACAGTTTTTGAAGAGTTTAATATGTGACAGGACCAAGATTCACGAAAAACATTTTCAAAATTAATGGAAACCTTATTTATTAAACACCCTTATGGAGTTAGTGTAATTGGCAAATCAGAGCATTTGAAAAATCCTTCTATGGAAAATATAATGCAATTTAAAGCAGATTACTATGTGCCTAATAATATTGCTATTTGTATGTCCGGAGACCTTGATTTTGAAGAAACAATTAAGATGATTGATAAGTATTGGGGACATATGGAACCAAACGACAATATTCCTGAATTTACTTTTGAAGAAGAAGAAGCAAGAACAAAAATAGATGAGGTTAATGTATTTGGACCTGAAAGAGAATCTGTTTCAATTACATACAGAACACCAGGCAATAAATCCAAAGAAGCTAAGTATTTAACAATGATTGGAGAAATTCTGAATAACGGAAAAGCAGGATTAATTGATCTTGATCTTGTAAAAAAGCAAAAAGTAATGTCTGCTTATGCTTATGGATGGGCAATGAATGATTATGGTGTTTTCCAAATGGGTGGAACTCCACGTCAGGACCAAACATTAGAAGAAGTATCAGACCTTGTATTAGCGGAACTTGAGAAAGTAAAAAATGGTGAATTTGACGAGTGGCTTTTAGAAGCTATAGTTAACGATATGAAACTTCAAAGAATTCGTGCGGTTGAAGGAAATACAATTGCTTATTATTTTGTAGATGCATTTATTAGCGGAAAACCGTGGGAAGAAGTGGTTTTCGAAGTTGAGGAATATGAGAAAATTACTAAGCAGGAACTTGTTGATTTTGCTAATGAGTTCTTTGTTGACAATTATGTTGTTGTCTACAAACGATTAGGTGAAGATACAACAGCAGTTCATATCGAAAAACCAAAAATTACCCCTCTTGAAATCAATCGTACTGAAGAATCAGAATTTATGACAGAACTTAAATCAATTGAACCTGAAGATATTGAACCTGTCTTTGTTGATTTTAAGGAAAAAATAGAAACAAAAAATATTGTAGATGGATTAGAGTTTAACTATATCAAAAATGAATCAAATGACATCTTTAGTATGTACTATATTTTTGATATGGGTAAGAACAATAATAAGTTTTTACCGATAGCAATTAACTATCTTAAATATTTAGGAACACAAGATAAAACTATCGATGATCTACAAAAAGAATGGTTCCGCTTAGGTATTAACTTTAATGTTTTTGCCAGTGATGACAGATGCTATGTCTATGTAAATGGTTTGGACGAGAACATGGAAGCAGCTGTTAAGCTAATGGAGGAAATCTTTGCAAAAGTTCAATCAAACCCTGAAGTATACAAGGATTATGTAGATGGAATTATGAAATCGCGTCAGGATAGTAAATTGAATAAGAGTTCTATTTTGTGGGGGGGCTTATATAATTATTCTGTTTATGGAAAAAAATCATCATTTACTGATATTGTAAGCCAGGAAGAGCTTCTTTCTCTTGATCCGGAAATGTTAACAGATCTTATTAAATACTTGTTAAATTATCAGCATAAGATTTTTTATTATGGTCCTAGAGAATCAGAGAAAGTTTGTGATTTAATAAAAGCAAATCATAATGTTTCAGGTGATTACAAAGCGATTCCTGAAGCTGTTGAATATCCTGAACTTGACTACAATCAGCCTAAAATATTATTTGTTGACTACGACATGGTTCAAACCATGATTGCTGTAGTTTCTAAAGATGTTGAGTTTGATAAAGGACTAATGCCAATTGCAGCTATGTTCAATGAATATTATGGCGGTTCAATGTCAAGTATTGTATTCCAGGAGATTCGTGAATCAAAAGGCTTAGCATACTCAAGCTATGCTGGATATCGCCAGGCATCTGAAAAAGGAAAATCAAACTATGTTTTTGGATTTTTAAGCACACAACCTGATAAAATGAAAGAAGCTCTTGACGCTTTAACGGGATTACTCAATGAGCTTGCTTTGTAAGAAGAATCATTTAATAATAGCAAAGAAGCTTTAATTAAGCAGTATAATACTGAGAGAATAGTTAAACAAAATATTTTCTGGACATATGAGAGTAATAAGAAAAGAGGAATTGATTATGATATTCGTAAGGATATCTATGAAAATGTACAGAATTATAAACTTAATGATGTAGAAAGTTTCTTTAATGAGCATATCAAAGGGAAAAACTATGATATTCTTGTGATTGGAAATAAATCAAGAATTGATTTTAACCTTCTAAGAAGCTATGGTCAGGTTAAAGAACTAAGTTTGGAAGAGGTCTTTAATTATTAGTAAAAGATAAATTTGAAAATTAAAATGTCGGTGTTTTGCACCGCCATTTTTTATAATTCATTTAATTCATCCAGATTATGTGCATATCTATAATTATATATTTTAAATTCATTTCCGTCTTCTTCAACTGAAATCTCCTCAACGAATTTTGAGCCATCTTTTGATTCACAATTGTGATAAATAATAAAGTGTGCTTTATCATCATAAAATTCAGATCTTGAATGGCTGTACTCACGTTCTTGTATTCTACCGTAATAATCTCTGCGATTTACGATAAACTCAAAGAACATATTTACTGTAGCTTCTTCATTTTGAATGTCTTCGGATAACATGTCATAGATGCTTTCGTCATCATCATCTTCAAGATAAGTGTAGTATTCATCTACAGTGTTAATAGCTTTTTCCATATTGTCATTATAATTATCAATGAAATCTTTGTTGCTACTGTATATTATGGCTTTGATTTTTAATTCTTCACCTTTCTCATCGACAACATCAAATTTCATATATACTGTTTTATCCATTTTTTCAACTTCACACTCATAATATAACTGTACAAGCTTTATCCCATCATTTAAGCTCGTGTTAAATTAGTATTTTTTGTAAGTTTCCACTTCGCCTAATGATTCGTACAAATCCTCACAAAGAGTTTCCATCATGTCTCCTGTATTATTGTATGCCAAATCATTTATTTCAGAGAAGTTTTTGTTGTTATAGGCTTCGAAAAGGCTGTCAATAAATTTCTCTGATTTTTTTGTGCATGAGCTTATACTCATGATAATAGCGATGCTTAAAAATAGGATTGTTGTTTTCTTCATTTTCATAAGTTTTAGTTAATGGTTGAAAATTTCTATAAAATTAGGAAATATTTTAATATTGAAATATTGATGAATGATATGTAAAAAACATTTCTGATTAAATGAAATGAACTTGTGCTGTATAATTAAGTGTTAGTCAATATAACTTATTGTATTTTTAAATTAAAACACACATCATGAAAAATGAGATTGAATTTAAAATTTTCAGTATTATTAGGTTTAGAATTACTGATCCTCAAAGAAACACATTACTTGCACTGGCAATGATTTTAGTTTTTATATTAGCATTGTTATGGTTTATTTAATTTACACTACTTTATGCAATCTTATATATCAGAATACCTAAGGTTAAGTATTTAGTAGATGGTACGAATATGTCGTAAAATATTGGTATCAAGGTGCTAATGTTTCTTGCTTTAATGGTATTTTTCTTTCAAAACAACAGCAAGTTAAATTTAGTTTACAAACTTTGCTCACAATAAAACACAATGTTTCAGCGCGACTCCGATCGCGTTGAAATATTGGAGTGCTTGCTTAATTAACAAAATTAACAAGTTAATTTTTATCTGGTGTGACAAACTTAAGTTATTTAACAATTATTATGCAACTACCTACTTCCTGAATTCCTGAAGGTCCGTCAACTTTAATGTTTGAAAAGCCGACTATTCCACCTACACCTGTTTTTTCAATTTCATCCAGAATTTCATCTTTTAATTTCCCTCCTGAGTTTTTGACAGGAATCATACAGGCCATGCCTCTACAACTGTATCTGAATGTATAATCTGTAATTGTGTATTCCAATTCTTTAAAAGGGGAAAAACCATTTTCAAGTTCTGCTGTTAAATATGGATGGTTTTTTATTTCAGCTTTCGAAACGGCATCATAGTCTGAGTATAAACCACATAGTTTAATCTTTGCCGGTGGAACATTCAGCACAGTGAATTTTGTTTTACCAAGTATTTTTCCTCTTTCTGAAGTTTTGACTGAAACAGTAATATGAATCTCACTAGCTGTAACTTTTTTAGGTACAGTTACGATATACGTGCTACTGTCAACTTTTCTAATCGCAGCACCATTATTAATACTTAGAAATACTTCATCCTTTGAATAACCCGGAACAATTATTTCAATAGGATTTTCAATCCCTTTATATAATACATTGTTCTGAGATGTAGAAATCAAATAACTTGTATCTCCTATAACTTGAAAACCTTCTGCAATTATCAATGATGTGTCATTTCTCGAATATTTATAGTCAGATGTAATGCTGTAAATGGAAAGAGTTAATGCTGTTATTACAAATAGTATAGTTTTCATATTTACGAAATTTCAGATGACTTTGTGAATTGTATCTAATTATCTGTAAGTAAAGATATAAAAATATTCTGTAGTTTGAAAAAGCATATTATTATTAAGTCTCCAATGTTTCAGCGCGACTCCGATCGCGTTGAAATATTGGAGTGCTTGCTTAATTAACAAAATTAACAAGTTAATTCTGTAGGGCGTGTCAAGTCTCATAGAAATTTTACGAAGAGAATGAACTGCTCTCTACAAAATCAACAGGTTAATTTTGTAGAGATGGCAGGGATTACAAACTCGCTGCGCTCGTTTGTGATCCCTGAAGGGGGGAGTGCCAAAAGAAAAGGCTGTTCTTTGAACAGCCTTTTTATTTTTTATCATGCGCTTACAAAATCGAGCTTTTGACGCTTTGATAAAAAAGAAAAAGCCTCGCTACGCAAGGCCTTTTCTTTTGGGTGAAAGATGGGATTCGAACCCACGACCCCTGGAACCACAATCCAGTGCTCTAACCTACTGAGCTACATTCACCATTTTGAGGATGCAAATATACAACATAATTTATAAATGTGCAATAATTTTTTTAAATTTCAAAAATATTGAATTCGTATGATTCAATGATTGGATTTGAAAGAATCTTTTTGCAAAGTTCATCAACCTTTCTGGCTGCATCATCTTTACTTTTTGCTTCAAGTTCAATGTCAATATGTTTTACTATACGGACATTGGAAATGGTTTCAAAACCTGTCTTTTTTGCGCTATTCATAACTGCTTTGCCTTGAGGGTCTAACAAGGCTTTGAGTGGCATTACATTAATTTGTGCAATAAATTTCATTTTATTAGTGTTTTTTAGTCAAAATTTGCTTCAAAAATGAGATGGCAAGATATAAAATTATTGTCAACCCTATTCCTAAACTTTTAAATATTATTAACAAAATTATCCCTCCAATAAGTAATATTACGTGCAAAAATATTTTTGAAAATTCAAAAGTCTTAATTTTTAGAGAAATAAGTTTTAGGTTTGACACCATTAGCCCTGACAATATTATACTTATTCCCACTAACATATAAGGATTACTAAACAAAGTAGCAAGTTCAGTATTATTATTAAAGCAATAATAAGCAATAGAAATAACAACTAAAGCCGAAGCTGGTGTTGGTAAACCTTTAAATTCAGTTGTTTGATCAGGATCAATATTAAATTTTGCAAGCCTGAGAGCTGAAAATACAACAATCAGAAAAACAGAATATGCTAATAGCTTGTGATTATGATTTTGTAAAATAAAAAGATTATACAGAATTGATGCTGGAGCCATTCCAAAGCTAATTAGGTCAGCAAGAGAATCCAGTTGTTTGCAAAATTCAGAAACTGCTTTTAAAAGTCTTGCAGAAAGCCCGTCAAAAAAGTCGAAGAAACTAGCAATTATAACAAATAATGCAGCTATTTCAATATCGCCTCTGAATGCAAAAACAACAGATAAGGTTCCTGATAAAAGGTTTAAAGATGTTATTGTTGACGGTATTGCTTTAGTAATCTTCATTTGTTTTGAAAATATTGTTAAAGTTCAGTATTTCAAGTCTAACAGTAAATTTTTTTATCAAGTTTAGCAATAATTAACAATTAATGTTGTTATTTTGTTATATGATAAATATATCATTATGAAACTTGGAACAAAAGTACTAATAATATTCATATTTGCAGCAAATTCTTTGTTTGCTCAGATCGCACCTAAATACAGTAATGAGTTTTTAGCAATAGGTGTTGGAGGTCGTGCATTAGGTATGGGAAATTCTGTTGTTGCTTCGGTTGATGATATTAATTCTGTTTATTGGAATCCGGCAGGATTAACTAAACTTGAAAAACAAATGGAAATCGGAGCAATGCACTCTGAGTACTTTGCCGGAGTTGCAAAATATGATTTTATTGGAGCATCTTATAAAATTGATGATAAGTCATCAGTTGGTTTGTCAATGATACGTTTTGGCGTTGATGATATTCCTAATACTCTCGACCTTGTAGATAGTGATGGCAATATCAGATATGATAGGATTTCTTCATTTAGTGTTGCAGATTATGCATTTTTATTCTCTTATGCCCGCATGTTACCAGTTGATGGTTTGAGCGTTGGTGGAAATATAAAGCTTATAAGAAGAAATGCAGGTGATTTTGCTGATGCCTGGGGATTTGGTTTTGATCTTTCTGCTATGTACGAAATGGGTAATTGGAAGTTTGGTGCAAACTTAAGAGATGTTACTTCTACATTTAATGCCTGGAATTTTAATCAGGAATTATTAAGAGATGTGTTCGAAGCAACAGGAAATGAAGTTCCTAAAAATGGCCTCGAAATTACTTTACCCAGATTACTCTTGGGAGCTGGATACACATACAATTTTGCGGATAAGTTTAGCTTATACTCAGAAATTGGTTTAAACACTACCACTGACGGTAAGCGTAATACTCTTATCAAAACAAACCTAATTAGTATCGACCCATCGTTGGGATTGGAGTTCGGATATAATGATTTGGTTTTTGCAAGAGCCGGAATAAATAACTTTCAGCAAATACCGGAATTTGATGGTACAAACGATTTTTCATGGCAACCAAATATAGGAGTAGGAATTAAATATTTTGGTTTTAGATTGGATTATGCTTTAACTGATATTGGAAACCAGAGCATTGCGCTATATTCTCATATCTTCTCTTTAAGTTACACTTTTGATACAGGTGCACTTTTTGCAAAACCCGGGCAACCAAGTTTATAAGTTTTTGTTTATATTATAAATGTTAGTGCTTAAACGGCATTTTTTTGTAATTTTAGCCTAATGAAGTCGATTCTAAAATATACAATCATCTTTTTGATAGTTTTTAGCTCTAATAGTCTTGTAGCACAAGAGTATGGAAACGAATGGATTGACTATGATCAGCAATATTTCAAAATACACGTAAGTGAAGATGGATTGTATAAAGTAAGTTATGCTGAACTTTTAGCTGCCGGAATTCCTGTAAATGTCATTGATCCACGAGGCATACAGTTGTTCTATAAAGGTGAAGAGCAATACATTTATATTCATGGAGAAGGGAGTTCCGGAATATTTAATCCAGCTGGTTATATTGAATTTTATGGTATGCGAAATCGTGGCGAACAGGATGAAGCTTTCTTTGATAACCCTGTTAATAGAGTTAACGATGATTATAGCTTTTACAACGATACTTCAGTATATTTCCTTACTTGGAATTTTTCAACATCAAATAGGCGAATCGAGCTAATAAATGATACAGATTATGCTCCCTATGTTGCAAATGCTCAAGATTATTGTATAAAACACAATAGGACAAACTATACAAATACATATTTCTGTGGATCAACTCAAAGTTGGTTTACAGAGGGCGAAGGCTGGTTTGATAACAGTTTAATTATAGATGACAACTCTGTAACTAAAACAATTTCATTACCAGAGCTATATAATACCTCATCTAATGCAATAATTGAAATGGCAGTTGTGGGAGCTCCTGCCAATGAACCAACATCGGTAGTTCCCCATCATTTGAAAGTGGAGTTTCTGGGAGAAGTCCAAATTGATGAAACTTACTCTGGATATGAATTTATTCGAGAAATGACATATGTGCCAGCAAATCAATTGTCTAGCTCTGTTCAATTCAAGTTTACATCTAATGATATAACGCAACCTTCTTTAAATGATAGAAATGTTGTATCATATATTGACATTAAATATCCTCACAGCTGGAATTTTGAAAACTCTGATTATTTTGAATTTATTTTACCTGCAAATGGCTCTACATCAAAGGATTATATTGAGATTGATGATTTTAATGGAGGATCAAGTGTTTACTTACATGATTTAACAAATCATACAAGAATAGTTGTAGCCAATGCAAGTTTGCCATTTAAAGCGCTTGTTGATAACACTGATAGTGATAGGAATATGGTTATAACCAATCAGGATGGATACAAAAGTGTTGATAGAATTTCAAAGATTAGTGATGATAACAAGTTTACTGACTATTTTAGTGAAAATACGAATGCAAATTATTTAATTGTAACACATCCAAACCTATGGTCTTCAGCCGAAGATTATGCATCATATAGAGACTTGGGAGGTCTTAATTCTGTTTTACTTGATGTTGAGCATCTATATGACCAGTATTCTTACGGAATAAAACATCCTGCTGCGATTAGAAATATCTGTAAAAGATATTATAATGATTCTGAAAAAATGAGGTTTTTGTTTTTAATTGGGAAATCAATTCATTATCCAACAGTAAGAAATAATAGCACTCACTATACAAATTGCTTGGTTCCATCAGCAGGATTTCAATCTTCCGACAATTTTATTACTGCCGGCTTTGATGGAAATTCCTATAATCCTACTTTTGGGACTGGTCGCTTAAGTGTTACAAGTAATGATCAGGTTCTGCAGTATTTGGATAAAGTAATGGCATATGAATCTAATCCGACAGAAGAATGGATGAAAAGAATTTTGCATTTTGGAGGTGGTTCCGATGCCAGCGAACAAACAACATTTGCGTATTATTTAAATAATTATGAGACAATAATTGAAGACACATTGTTTGGAGGTGTTGTTACCACATTTTTAAAGAATAGTTCAGAGCCAATTCAAATTACACAAACAGACTCAATTGCTGATTTAATAAATAACGGGGTATCTATGATGACCTTTTTTGGACATGGATCTGCAACCGGCTTTGATCAGAATATAGATTATCCTGAAAACTATTCAAATCAGGATAAATATCCTTTTGTGCTTGCAAACTCATGTTTTGCAGGAGATATTCATCAAACTACATCAGCAACAATTAGTGAATCATGGATAAATATTGCAAATCGAGGGGCAATTGCATTTCTGGCATCAACCGGTAAAGGAATCTCATCTTATCTTAATGTTTATTCATCTGAATTGTATAAAGAGATATCGTATAAAAGTTATGGAATGCCATTATCTTATCAGATATTAAATACATGCAAATATGCAGAAGATTCTTATGCTGATAATGAGAGAATGGAAATTACATGTCATGAGTTTACTTTGCATGGTGACCCTGCAATAATTGTTAACTCACACGACTTACCTGATCTTACGGTTACTCCTGAACTTATTAGCTTTGTGCCCGAAGAAATTACAACGATACAGGATAGTTTTGATGTTCAAATTGTTATTAAAAATATAGGAATGGCAGTTCAGGACACATTTTTGGTATATACAGATAGAACATATCCCGGAGGTACTAGTGAACAAATACAATCCGTAATTTACGGATGTAATTATCTTGATACTATTAATTTGAGATTACCTGTTGACAGACAAAACGGTCCGGGACTTAATACACTAAAAGTTTTTGTAGATGCAGCTGGTCAGATTGAAGAACTATCAGAACTTAATAATGAAGCCACAGTAAGCTTTCTAATTAAGTCGGGAGATTTATTCCCGATATTCCCTTACAATTATGCTATATATCCCGATAATCAAGTTGAATTAATAGCATCAACAGGTGACCCGTTTTCCGAATCTGCAACATTTAAATTTCAAATAGACACTACAGATACTTATAATAGCCCGCTATTAAACGAAACAAGTTTTGTGAGTGATGGCGGAATTGTTAGTTGGGAAGTGCCATTTGCACTTACCGAGAATCGTGTTTATTACTGGAGAATCTGTCGTGATCATTCTAATCCGGATAGCCTTGTTTGGAAAGAATCTTCGTTTATATATATCGAAGGGGAAGAAGGGTGGTCTCAAGCTCACTATTATCAATTTAAAGAGGATGATTATTTGTTTATTGATTATTTACCATTAACTCAAAAGTTTGAATATATAGATATTCCAAAAGAATTAAATTGTCATAATGACGGGGTTATAAATACGATAACGATATACGAAATTGGGTGGAATATTGATGGTTCAATCGGTAATGGACTTGGAGATGTTGGTAATTGTGGTATGTCTTCTTCGATGCTCTTGGCAGTAATTGACCCGGAAACACTAAAGGCCTGGCCTTCTGATATGCAGGATTTTGGACATCATAATTATCCACAGTGTTTTTCAAGTAATCGTGAGCATTATTTCTTCTCATTTTATACAGATGCTGTTGGTCTTGACTCACTAAAATATATGATTGATTACGTTCCGGACGGATATTATATTTTATCATATTCCTGGGGTAATGGTAATTTCTCAAACTGGTCAGAAGATTTATTACAAACTTACGAAGATCTTGGTGCAGTTAATATTAGAAGTATTGCAAACGGAATTCCATATATATTATTTTCAAAAAAAGGAACACCTTCTGCAGCACGAGAAAAATGGGGGGCCTCAAGTTCATCTGCAATTTATCTTGACCCAGTTACATTAATCTCAGACTTTACTTATGGTTTCATTAATAGTGTAACAGTGGGCCCGTCAAACACATGGGAATCATTTAACTGGATGCAATATGCTGAAGAAAATCCATCTGATGATGAGTCATGGGTTAAAATCTATGGTATAACTCCACAAGGAGAAGAGGAGCTTGTTGTTGATGAAATTAGCCCGGATACTTATGAAGTTTTAAGCTTAGGAGACTCAATTGATTATCAGCAATATCCAAATCTTAAATTGAAGTTCTACACTAAGGATGAAACAGATAAAACTCCTGCTCAGCTAGATAAGTGGCAGTTGAGATTTATCGGCGTTCCTGAGACAGCGATTGATCCACAATCCGGATATTATTTTTGCTGTGATACAATAAATGAGGGCGATGAGTTTAGCTTTGCAGTTGCTACTAGAAATATCAGTGCTTACGATATGGATAGCCTTGTTGTAAAATACTGGTTGCAGGATAATGACAATATTGAAACCTTATTGGATATTAGAACTCTTGATGAGCATCCTGTAGGAGATGTAATAATTGATACCATTACTTATTCATCACTGGGGTTAAATGGCATTAACAGTGTTTGGGTAGAATACAATCCGATAAATGAGGAAACCGGAACATATTACCAACTTGAACAACAGCATTTTAATAATATCGCTGTTAAGTATTTCTATGTTCAGAAAGATATTACCAATCCTATTCTGGACGTGAGCTTTGATGGCAGATATATCATGAATGGAGAGATTGTTTCTGCTAAACCTGAGATATTAATTAAGCTTAAAGATGAAAATCAGTATTTAGTACTTAATGACACCTCTCTTTTTAGGATTTATGTTACTGATCTTCAGACAGGCATAGAAGAAAGAATTTACTTTACACAACAGGAAGATCCTGAGGAAACTATTGAATTTATTCCTGCAGATTTACCTGATAACTCATGCCAGATTTTATATAATCCTGTTTTTTATGAAGATGGAATGTACAGACTGCGTGTACAGGCAACAGATGTTTCATCTAACGAATCAGGTGATAATGATTATGTTGTTGATTTTGAGGTTATTACTCAATCAACGATAACAAACTTACTTAATTATCCAAATCCATTCAGCACCAGTACACGTTTTGTGTTTGAACTTACCGGAAGTGAAGTCCCTGACGAATTGCAAATAGATATTTTTACTGTAACAGGGAAGTTGGTAAGAACTATTTTTATTGATGAGTTGGGCACAATCCATATAGGTAAGAACATTACTGAATATACCTGGGATGGTAAGGATATGTATGGCGACCAACTGGCCAATGGAGTTTACTTTTATCAGGTAAAAGCCAAAATTAACGGTCAGGATATAGACCATCGTACAACCGAAGCTGATAAGTATTTCAAAAAAGAAATAGGTAAAATGTATTTGATGAGATAAAAGGCTTAAGTACTTTGTTATTCGTAAAATATATTTCAATCCTGTTTTGTCTTCATGTAATATACAATTCCTAAGTATGAAATCGTTGCGTATTTTGAAAAACAAACTTAATCGCTAGTGAAGTCAATCGTTAAATGTTACTTCGGTCAAATCTAGCAATATCCGCACAATGTTTTTTACTTGCAGTTGTAGGCTAAGTTTTAATTAAACAGTTTATAATCAATATAATTCAAGTAACTCTTAAAAAATTAAGTATCTTTACAGCAGGTTTATACCATTTTTGATTTCAATCAGTCATTACTCCATTTTGCTGCTTTAATAGCATTACCTTTCACTCCAGCAAATGATTTCTTATTGAATTACGGATTGTCTAGACGACATTAGTTTGTTTTTAACAAAATTATAAAGGAGAATTTATGAAAAATCTAAGCTTAGGAGTTATTGGAACTTCAAAAAAAGAAGATGAAAAGCGTGTACCTATTCATCCAGAACATCTATCACGTCTTCCTGAAGACATTAGAAAACTATTGATTTTTGAAAAAGGATATGGTGCTCCTTTTGGAATAGATGATGATTTTTTTGTTTCTCAAACTGGGGGTGTTGCAACTCGTCATGAATTATTAGCTGAATTGGGAAGGGTAATTATTGCAAAACCTGTTTTAAGCGATTTACAAGAAATTCGTGAAGGAGGGTTCATTTGGGGATATCCACATTGTGCACAGCAAGGAGATATTACACAAACTGCAATAGACCGAAAACTAACTTTAATTGCATTTGAGGATATGTTTATTTGGTATCCAAATGGCCAAATAGGCAGACATACATTTTATAAGAATAATGAAATGGCAGGTTATTGTGCAGTTATTCACGCATTACAATTAAGGGGTATTGATGGTCATTATGGGAACCAACGTAAAGTAATAATTTTTAGCTTTGGGGCTGTTAGTCGCGGTGCTATTTATGCACTTAAAGCGCATGGTTTTAGAGATATTACAATTTGTATTCAGAGACCAGACCATGAGGTGCGTGAAGAAATATTAGATGTTCATTATGTTCGTGTTCGTGAAGGTAAGAATGGAGAAGCCAGAATGGTAACTATCGAACATGATGGTACAGTTAGGCCTTTATCCGATCTAATTAGTGAATCTGAAATCATAATTAATGGAACCTATCAGGATACAGACAATCCTATCAATTTTGTAACAGAAGACGAAAAAGACACTCTAAAACCAGGAAGTTTAATTGTTGATGTTAGTTGTGACGAGGGTATGGGTTTCTATTTTGCTAAACCTACAACGTTTAAAAAACCAATTCTGAATATCGACAAAATCGATTATTATGCAGTTGATCATACGCCGAGTTATTTATGTGAAAGTGCATCAAGGTCAATATCAGCGGCTTTAATTGTTCACTTACAATCAGTTTTAGAAGGAAGTAAAAGTTGGATGGAAAACCCTACAATACAAAAGGCTATAAATATCCAAGATGGTGTGATAAAGAAAGAGTCTGTTTTAACTTTTCAGAATCGTATGTCAAATTACCCACATGATTTTATAAAAAATTAATAAACAGAATTTACTATTCTTAGAAACTTTCGTGCTGTAATATTTAATTGTTTAGCACATTGCTAAAGAAAAGCTAAATTAAAAAGGATGGCAATATGGGGAGGTTGGATTTCGAAGTTCCAGCTTGACAAGCAGATATACATTTATTAAATGTACAAAAGGTTAAAATTACGCGTATTCACTGGATTAAGTATATTGTGTGCTAGGATTAGTTATTTTAATGACTCTTGTAATTTATGGTAGTCTCCTACCATTTCTAGACCAGCAATATTTGTACTGTCAATTAGTATTACGTTTCCCTTTTTATCCATTATAGTAATCTCTATTGTTGCGTTTATGCTTTCAGGAATTCTCCGATCCATTGTACCTTTAACCGGAGCTTTAAGAATACCCGTACTGTTTGACTTTGCCTTGATTATAAAGGTGTTTTTTCTATTTTCAATTTTTATCACTATTTGGCTGGAATCAGCAATTTCCAATTGCAGTTTTGTTGAACGATAGGTAGCAAAGTGATGTATTTTATTATTATGATAAAAGAAGCCTAAAAATCCGGTAAAAGATTCTCCTAACCAGGGTATGTCAGCAATTGAGAGCATAAAGGAACTGTTTTTATCATTGAAATGATTGCTTTGCATCCAAATCCAGGCCGAAGGCATGCTCGATCCCCAATCCTTTTCGATGTACCCTTTGCCGTTATTAAAATCATGGACATCATTATTGATAATAATCTTCCCATTTATACTATTCGTTAAACTTGCTACTCCATGGTAGCACTCCATAAAAGGTACGAAACGGTACCACCCCATTATTCCAGTATTTAGTAATCTTTCAGATTTATACTCAACCTGATTGAACATTGTAATTTTACCGGAAACAATAGAGTTCCCGTCCTTTATATCAATGATAATACTATCCTTTGAAAAATAATTATTTGCTATTTTTATAGCAAATTCTTTTTTTGAAAACGAAAAGTCTTCAATAGGAAATGAGTAGTAACTGGTTTGAGCCGTAACACCATTTATTATTTTAATAAAGGCATGCTGTTCCTTGCCATCACTGGAAAGGGATATTCCCGGAATTAAACTAAGTATGGATGATCCATCATTTGCAACCATTTTAAAATACCAACCTTCAAAGTAATTCTTTTTCTTTTTATTTCCTTGAAAGATAATTGTATTGCCAGCTTTCTTTAAATTATAAAATGGAATAAACTTATGTTGTGTGTAATAAATTTCTTTTTTTAGTTCTTGTGCCTGATTTGAGATATTACAAAAAAATAAAAACACACATAGTAAAAAACATTGTATTTTAGTGGGCCTTATCTGCATTGTTTAGGCATTTATATTGTTTGTTATGAGCTTTTATTTCCTCATCCTTTTCATCCGCTCACTTAGCATTTCACCCCCGTTTGCTATGCTTTCTGCAGGCATTTCATTAAAAACAATAGTGATCGCTTCTTTTGGAATATCCAGAATACGATGCATTTCATCAGTATAAGTTTTAGATAATTCGGCTTTTTTTTCCAGCGTTTGTGGAGTAATTGAAATTTGAATTATTGGCATAGTATTGTAAAATGGTTAATAATTAAGCCAATATACTAAAAAATGAAATACATGAACAAAGTATTATTTATTTGATTTTTTCTTTTTTATCTGTTTAACGGACTTTTCAACTATTATATAGCCATTATCTTGTTTAGATTCTTGTTCTGAAGATTCATTGTGCCTTAGCTCTAAATTCTCAAACTTTAGCAGCAGCAGAATTGTTTTTGCTTTAAAACGAACAATTTCCCAATCACTGTTTTTATCCAACATAAAATCATCCCAGAATGGAGAGTTTGAGTCTTTTCTTTTTTCACCAAGGAAGGTGTTAAGGTCATTTAGTTTTTCAATAATAGCATCATTTAACAATCCGTTTGATTTATAACAGTTAACCGTGCTTGAAAAATACGTGTTAAAATTATCTGCTAGCCCCTCAGTAGTTGATCCAAAACCAACAATCTCTATCTTTTCCATTGAGGGGCTTGCCATTATTAGCAAAGTTTTAATAAGTTCTGAAAACTTCCAAAAAATTAGAATTTTTTCTACTGTAAGATCTTCAGATGAATAGTTATGTGTCGGATCAAATTTCATTTGGATAAAGTGCAAAATAAGACTTAATCACGTTAATTTAATTTCTTTGGGTTTTTAACTTTCTGCTTTAATAATGCAATATCAAAAACATCTTTGATTGTTTTCACATAATGAAAGTTCAAACCTTTTACATAAATCTCTTTGATTTCCTTGATATCTTTTGCATTTTCTTCAGAAATAATAATTTCCTTAATTCCGGCACGTTTTGCAGCTAGTATTTTTTCTTTAATCCCTCCAACAGGAAGAACTTTACCACGCAAGGTTATTTCACCTGTCATTGCTAAACTTTTCTTTACTTTACGTTGAGTAAATGCCGATGCTAAAGCAATAGCCATTGTAATTCCGGCAGAAGGGCCGTCTTTGGGAATAGCTCCTTCTGGAACATGAAGATGAATATTCCAATCATCGAAAATTTGTGGGTCAATATCCAGGCTGTCAGCATGAGATTTTATATACTCCATCGCAATAGTAGCAGACTCCTTCATAACATCACCTAAGTTACCTGTGATTGTTAATCTCCCTTTGCCTTTTGAAAGGCTGGTTTCAATATAAAGAATTTCACCACCAACGGCAGTCCATGCAAGTCCGGTAACAACTCCAGCAACTTGATCGTCTTCGTACATCTCCTTAAGAAATTTCTCCTGCCCAAGATACTCAACAATATCAGATTCGGTAATCTTTGATGGAAGCTTTTCATCCATACCCGATTTTTTCGCTATTTGGCGGGAAAGTTTCGCAATGTTTTTATCTAATCCACGCACTCCAGATTCTCTGGTATAGCCTTCAATAATTTTCACAATAGCTTTATCATCAATTTTTATATTAAGGTTCTCAACTCCATGGTTCTCAAACTGTTTTGGAATTAAATGTTTCTTTGCTATTTGTAATTTTTCCTGAACAACATATCCGCTAACGTCTATCATTTCCATACGATCGCGAAGAGCTGGGCTAATTGTTGCAATTGTATTAGCAGTGGCAATAAACATAACCTTTGACAAGTCATATTCTACCTCAAGAAAATTATCGTGAAACTCCGTATTTTGCTCAGGGTCAAGAACTTCTAATAAAGCAGATGAAGGGTCTCCACGGAAATCATTACCAACCTTATCAATTTCATCTAAAACATAAACTGGATTTGAAGATTTTGCCTTTCTGATGTTCTGCAAAATTCTTCCTGGCATTGCACCAATATAAGTTTTTCTGTGTCCGCGAATTTCCGACTCGTCATGAACTCCACCAAGTGACATTCTGACATATTTGCGCCCCAAAGCTCTTGCTACACTTTTTCCAAGAGATGTTTTCCCGACTCCAGGAGGTCCATAAAGACATAAAATAGGCGATTTAAGGTCTCCTTTTAGTTTTAGAACAGCAAGGTGCTCCAAAATACGTTCTTTAACCATATCAAGCCCGTAATGATCTTCGTCCAATATCTTTTTAGCACGTTTTAGGTTAAAGTTATCCTTGGTATATTCTCCCCAAGGTAAATCCAGAATTGTATGTAAATAATTTAACTGAACAGAAAATTCTGCTGATGCAGGATTTAAATGTTCAAGCTTTTTTAATTCTTTTTCAAAGTGTTTCTGAGTCTCTTTTGACCATTTTTTTGTGCCAGCTTTTTCTTCAAGTTCTTTTCTTTCCTGTTCGGCAGGGCCACCACCAAGCTCTTGTTGGATGGTTTTCATTTGTTGATGAAGTAGGTATTCTTTCTGTTGTTGGTCAAGTTCTTTTTTTACTTTGATTTGGATATCATTTTTCAATTCCAACATTTGAACCTGATTTGAAAGGTTCTCAAGAAGTTTTACAGCGCGCTGATAGATGTCTCCGATTTCAAGCAACTTTTGTTTCTCCTCTGGTGGAATATCACTGTTAGAACATATAAAATTGATAAGAAATGAAGAATTATCAATATTTTTAATTGCAAATGATACTTCATGCGGAATTGCAGCACTAAGTTTTACTATTTTTAAAGATAAATCTTTTAAAGAGCTTACTATTGCCTGAAAATTTTTGTCTTCATTATTTGCTTTTGACTCAGGAACATATTTTACCCTTGCTTTGTAAAAAGGATCATCAGAAATATACTCTTGAACTTCGAAACGCCTTTTTCCCTGAATAATTACAGATATTGTATTATCAGGCATTTCGATGATTTTAATTATTTCAGCAATTGTTCCGATTTTGTAAATATCTTCCGGTTTTGGGTCTTCAACTTCAGCTTGTTTCTGAGAAATAGCACCAAATATTTTTGTATTATTCTGAATGCTGCGAATTAGCTGATAACTTTTATCCCTACCGACAGTTAATGGAATTACTACACCCGGGAAAAGCACAGTGTTCCGTAAAGGTAATATCGGTATTTCTTCTGGATAGTTTTTTTGATTTATTTCGTCTTCGTCAAAAATGTTTGTAACCAGGGGAATAATGTCAGAGTCCCTTTCATTACCTCCCGGCAACATGTTATATATATCTAAATTCTTGTATTTCCCCATAATTTACTGTCAAATTGGCATTTATAATTAAAAAATTAACGTGCACATAGTATTGGCAATACTTGTGCCAATTCTTAAAACATATAAATTTATTAAATGTTTAAAATTTGCGATATTGAGCTGTTTGGGTAAAGATATCTTCAAACATTTGTTTTTCTTCATCAATTAATTCTTTCCCTCGTCTTGCCATTACTTTTGTCATTACATCAAATGCCGTATTTAGTTTATATTCTGATAAACCTGCATGTCCGCCCCATGAGAATGAAGGAACAAAGTTTCTTGGGAAACCACTTCCAAAAATATTTGCTGAGACTCCAATGACAGTTCCTGTATTGAACATTGTATTTATTCCGCATTTTGAATGATCACCCATAATTAGGCCGCAGAACTGTAATCCGGTGCTTAAGAAACGTCCTGTATTATAATCCCAAAGTTTAACAATTGCATAATTGTTCTTTAAATTTGAGTTATTACTGTCTGCACCAATATTACACCACTCGCCAATTACCGAATTGCCTAAAAAACCATCATGGGCTTTATTTGAAAATGCAAAAAAGACTGAGTTGTTGATTTCACCTCCGACCTTACACCCAGGGCCAATAGTTGTTGGGCCATATATTTTTGTTCCCATTTTTAGTTCAGAATTCTCGCAAATTGCAAAAGGACCTCTAATATGAGAACCTTCCATAATTTTAGCATTCTTACCAATGTAAACAGGTCCGTTTTGGGTATTTATTGTAGTGCATTCAACAAAAGTATCTTCCTCAACAAAAACAGGATAATTCCCAAATACAGTATTTGTAGAACTTAGATTTGCTGATTTTCTGCCTTGAGTTAATAATTCGAAATCACTGATTAGGCATTCTCCATTTAGACTAAAAACATCTGTGTTTGAGTTAAGAATAGTCAAATTATTCTGAAAATCTATTGTTTTGTTCGGAATAATTTCCGGATTGTTATCCTGAAGTTTATATGCTATTGCTTTTCCATTATAAATTAATGTTTCGTTAGTTAAGCTTTCCAGGGCATCAATTAACTCTTTGTTAGGAATAACATTTGAAGGAATAATAATAGTTTGAGGATTTAAATCACAATTATACTTATATTGAAGATAATCTTCTGAGATTATTCCATGAGTATATCCGATTAGCTTTTCCCATTTCTCAATTATTGTTAAAATACCTACTCGATAGTCTGCAATTGACCTCGTAAAACTTAATGGTTGAAATTTATTGTGTAGTCCTTTATCAGATAAAACAATATTCATAACTCTGGTTATTAGTTTGCATCAAAGATAAAAAAAAGCCCCGAGATTTCGGAGCTTAATATAATATCTTGTTATAGTCTTATTTGTTTTCTTTTCTTTGATCAAGGTGCTTTTGGTAACGATTACGGAACTTATCAACTCTACCTGCAGTGTCAACAAGTTTAATTTTACCAGTATAGAATGGGTGAGATGTGTTTGAAATCTCTAATTTATATAATGGATATTCAACACCGTCAATCTCAATAGTCTCTTTTGTGTTTGCAGCAGACTTAGTAATAAACACGTGATCATTTGACATGTCTTTGAATGCTACTAAGCGATATTTTTCAGGATGTATGTCTTTTTTCATTTTTATAAATTTTTATAACTTTTCTACAATTCGGGCTGCAAAGATAAATATCATTATTTAATTAACAAAATAATTAACAAATATTTTTAGGGAAAAATCAATAGATACTAAATACCCTCATCATCTCCACCTATTCCATCGTCAAAACTATTGTCTTTACGTTTTTTAAAGTCATTAATTTTGTATGTTAATGAAATATTGAACATTGGTAAGCGAGGTTTACGTAAACTATAGGAATAAATGTTGTCGGTAACGGTTGTTGTTTCGCGCTTCATTGTGACAAATACATTTCTCACATTTACACTAACAGAAAACTTTCTGTCAAAGAAATCTTGTCTTACTCCAACATTTGCCATCCACATTGCCTCTCGGGTACTCTGAACAGATATTGAAGGACCTCTGTAGAATCCACCTACCTGAATACTTGTCCCGGATTTTTTTAATCTAAATGTATTGTTTAATCTTGCTCTCCAGGTAAAAGTATTTCCTGAAGAATATTCTTCAGACATTATTTCATAATAATAAACTGTACCACTCAAATTAAAGTTGTACCAACTTGTAAGGTTTAGGTTTGCCATCATTTCACCTCCGATGGATAAGTCTTCACCAACATTGTCAAATGTCATTACATAAATACTTGGATCGGGTTCATAAACTTCTGTAATACGTTCAACCTTGTTGTATGTCTGACGAGCATAGGCTTCAAGAGATACGAAATTAGGTCCAAATTTCTTTTGAAAACTTAAATCAAACGAATTTGTATATTCTGGCAATAAATTTGGGTTTCCTTGTCTAATATGGTTTGGGTCAACAACTTCAACAAATGGGTCGAGATACCAACCTCTTGGCCTGTCAAGACGCCTGCTATAGCTTGCTAGCAATTGCATGTCTGCAGGTAATTGATATGAAATGTGTACTGACGGAAAGAAGTCGAACTTATTATATTGCCATTTTTGATCTGTTGTTGTTTGATGGAAAAGACGATCGGTGTATTCTGTGCGTACACCAAACTGATATCCAAGTTTTTTCCATAAATTTGAAAACATTATATATCCCGATTGAACATTTCTTGAATAAACATACGGATTTAATCTTGTAGTATCATCAATCCATTCTTCAGATTGCAGCGTTTGATATCTGTAATCATTATCCTTAACAGAATATTTGATTTGATAACCGGTTTCAAATTTTGCTTGTTCAAATAATGGCAAAGTGTAATCTGCTTTTGCTGTTAGTGTATTTCCGGTTCCGGTCTCAATTGTTCTGTATTCATCAAGGATATTGTCAACAGGGTTTTGGTTTATATCTGTTTCAAACTCATTATACATATCTTCTTCATCGTCAGTATCTCCACTTATGCTGCTATAAATCTGAAGTTCATGTCCTGGTTTTTGAAATTTCTTCATATAATTTATATCGCCGGAGAAGTAACTTCTAGTAGCCAGCATTGAATTTTCTGTGAGATAATAATATTGATTGTATTGGTCGACATTGTCAAAGTAATAGCTTTCAGCCCAAGTATCAGAACCTCTGCCATAACCACTAAGGCCGTACCTTCCGGAAAGTGTTATTACTTCATTGTCATTAAGATAAATATCAAGCCCTGCTCGTGCACTTCCTGACTTTCTGATATGGAAAAGCTCTGAAGAATTATTTAAATTAAATGTTGTGTCTCCATTAAGGAAGGTTGTGCTTTCACTTGTTCCATTTCCTTCAAAAACCCTGTTTCCATATTCTCCACCAACAAAAAAGTTTAATCTTTCTGTTCTGAAATTGAATAATGCATCAACCCCATATGAATTATAGGTTCCGTAGTTTGCAGATATTTGTCCGTTATATCCTTTACGTTTTTCTTTTTTAAGAACAACATTTATTATTCCACCTACGCCATCAGCATCGTATTTTGCCGAAGGGTTAGTAATAATTTCGATTGATTCGATTGTATTTGCAGGAATTTGTTGAAGCGCTTCGCTTCCTTGAATTGGACTTGGACGACCATCAATAAGTACCAGAAAACTTTCGGTTCCGCGCAATGATACATTTCCGTCAATATCTGTTTCTATTGATGGAACATTTTCTAAAACTTCAACTGCTGTTGATCCGGATGAAATAATGTCCTGATTTACATTAATGACTTTTCTATCTAATCTATAATCAACGTGATTAACATTTGCTTCAACGCTTACTTCATCAAGCATTTCGGCATTAATACTAAGATATATTTTACCTAGATTGATGTTTTGATTGTCTGGTTTTAGAATAATTTCAGGAATGATGTGTTTTCCATAACCTATAAAGTTTACTTCCACATAAAATTTTCCGTACCTGACTTTATCTATTTTAAAAAATCCGGTTTTATCGGTTATTCCACCGGAGACAATACTAGAATCTCTTTTACTGTAAATTACAATATTTGCGAATTCAATAGGACTGCCGGAATCTTTCTCGAGCACATATCCGGAAACGATACCTTCTGCAGGCATATTGCTGTTTTTCCCGCCTCCGGGATGATTTTGAGCAAATGTTCCAATAGCAATGTTTATAAGAATAAAAAGTGTACAAAAATATCGTTTCATTGAGCTATGAAATTAAGTTAAAGATATTTAGACAGAAAAGTTTCAAAAAGGTTTAATAGAAAGCTTATTATTCTACTAAAATAATTATTTTATTTTTTTTGCATTCGACTAAACCACTATTGATATCGAAATTTATTTCTTCATCATTAGGCTTACGAATAGTGACAACACCTTTTTCTAAGGTAGAAACAATAGGGGCGTGATTATTAAAAATCTGGAATGATCCTTTTGTTCCAGGAACACTAATCATTGTAGATTCGCCTTCAAATAGACTTTTTTCCGGTGTTATTATTTCGACTATCATAATTATTTTGCTTCAGCTAATATTTTTTCTCCCTTCGAAATTGCTTCTTCAATTGTACCAACAAGGTTAAATGCAGATTCTGGCAGGTGATCAACTTCACCATCAAGAATCATATTGAACCCTTTAATAGTATCATCGATTTTAACGAAAACTCCTTTAAGACCGGTAAATGCTTCGGCAACATGGAAAGGTTGAGATAAGAATCTTTGAACGCGTCTTGCTCTGTGAACGACAAGCTTGTCATCATCAGATAATTCGTCCATACCAAGAATAGCTATAATATCCTGAAGTTCTGTATAACGCTGTAATATATTTATTACTTTTTGTGCAGTTGAATAGTGTTTTTCACCAACAATTTCAGCAGAAAGAATTCTTGAAGAAGAGTCAAGTGGGTCTACAGCTGGGTAGATACCTAAACCTGCAATTTTACGACTTAATACTGTTGTAGCATCAAGGTGAGAGAATGTTGTAGCAGGGGCAGGGTCAGTAAGGTCATCAGCAGGGACATATACTGCCTGTACAGATGTTATTGAACCTGTTTTTGTTGAGGTAATACGCTCTTGCATTTCTCCCATTTCTGTTGCCAAAGTTGGCTGGTAACCTACAGCTGATGGCATTCTACCAAGTAGGGCAGAAACTTCTGAACCCGCTTGAGTAAAACGGAAAACATTATCAACAAAGAAAAGGATATCTCTACCGCTTGTCTTACTACCACCATCACGGAAACTTTCAGCTATTGTTAATCCGGAAAGGGCAACACGAGCACGTGCTCCGGGAGGTTCATTCATCTGACCAAACACCATCGCAAGTTTAGACTCTTCTAATATTTTTGTGTCAACTTTTTCGAGATCCCAAGAACCTTTTTCCATCGACTCTTTAAACTCGTCACCATATTTTACAATGTCGGCTTCAATCATTTCACGTAATAAATCATTACCTTCACGAGTTCTTTCACCAACGCCGGCAAATACAGAAAGTCCATCATAACCAATTGCAATATTGTTGATCAGCTCTTGAATTAGTACTGTTTTTCCAACACCAGCACCACCAAACAAACCAATTTTACCACCTTTCGAGTAAGGCTCAATTAAGTCAATTACTTTAATACCTGTATAAAGAACCTCAACCTCTGTACTTAAGTCTTCAAATCTTGGTGGGTGTTGATGAATTGGATAACCATCTTCTTTTGAAAGCTGAGGCATACCGTCAATTGTATTACCCACAACGTTCATTAGTCTTCCTTTAACTTGATCACCAACAGGCATTTTGATAGGATTTTTAGTATCATAAACTTTCATCCCTCTACAAAGACCATCAGTTGAATCCATCGCGATTGTACTAACAGTATGCTCACCAATATGCTGCTGACATTCAACTATTAAAGAAGTTCCGTCTTCTCTTTTAATTTCTAATGCATCAAAAATTTGCGGGATGTCTGTTCCTGATTTCTCAAAACTAACATCAATAACAGGTCCAATAACCTGAACGATTTCTCCTATTGTCTGACTCATTGCTTTAATTATAAATTAAGTTAACAAAATTAAAAACTTTATTCACAAAACAAAAAAACAAAAGGCATAATTTTTCCTAAAATGAGTAAAAATTATTACTCCTGTTCACTAAGAGATGCTTGTTTTTAGGACAAATGTAAGAGAGAGACTTAATAATCTCTTTTTTTCATAGATAATGTGTAGTTTTTTAGAATCTCTTTTTTTTCTGGTTCAATAGATATTGAATCAAAAAAGTCAAAAGCTTTTTTAAAGTACTGGTTCATTAGATTTTCTGAATATTCTCTGATTCCGATTTCATTGTATATGCTTTTAACAGCATTTATTTTTTCTTCAGGAACAAATTTATTTAAATTTAACCAGTAGTTAAGGTTTTTATGTTGTTCTTGATTTGCAAGTTCCAGAGCTTTTATAAGCAGATATGTTTTTTTATTGGCAATAATATCACCACCAATGTTTTTGCCAAAAACCGCAGGATTCCCATAAACATCAAGAAGATCGTCCTGAAGTTGAAAAGCCATTCCCAGGTTTTCACCAAAACGGTATAGTTTTTCACTATTTGCTTTATCTGCATTTGCACAAATAGCACCAATTTTAAGACTTGCAGCAAGAAGAACAGCTGTTTTTAGGTTAATCATCTTAAGATACTCATCTTCCGATACTGCCGACATTGTTTCAAAATCCATATCATATTGCTTACCTTCACAGATTTTTAATGCAGTGTCCGAAAAAACATCAAGCAAATCTTTAAGGTTATTGGGTGACTCACTAATATACTTATATGCAATAACAGACATTGCATCACCAGACAGCAAAGCGATATTCTCTGTCCATTTAACATGAACTACTGGTTTTCCACGGCGCATTTCAGCCTTATCCATCATATCGTCATGAAGTAGTGTGAAATTGTGAAATATTTCTATTCCAAATGCAGCATTTATGGTTTTTTCGTAATTTCCTCCAAAAAGTTCGGATGCCATTAAACACAGAACTGGACGAATTCTTTTTCCACCAACACTTAAAGCATAGTATATCGGGTCATAAAGTCTTTCAGGGCTTTTGCCAAAATCCAGTTTTCCCAGATCATTATTAAATCTATCCTGTAATGTTTTGCTGTTATTCATAGTTTATGAGATGTTAAATTCAAAAAGACCTTTTTGGATGATCTTTTCTAATCCTTCTTCTAAACTAATAAGTTGTCTGTTAAGAACTTCTACCATACTTGAATTATCAGGGCATCGTCTTGTCATATCTCCATCCTCAAGAGGTGCAACATGGATAATTTTTGATTTTGAATTGGTTATTTTAATAATTGTATTAGCAAGATCAATAATTGGGGTTTCTATAGAGTTTCCAATATTGACAACATCGTTAATAAATAAATCGCGATAAGCAATAAGAGATGTTGCTTTTACATTGTCATCAACATAACAAAATGTTCTGGTTTGTGATCCATCTCCATAAATTGTAATATCCTCATTATTTAAAGCAGCCATCATAAATTTGCTAATAACAAAGTCTTTACTTTGCTTTGGTCCATAAGTATTAAAGAATCTGAATACAGTAAAATCAAGACCGTATTCTTTATGGAAAGAGCGTAAATATGCTTCACCAAGATTTTTAACAATTGCATATGGTAAACGAGAATTTAGAGGGGTTGTGTGTTCATTTTGAGGAAACTCAACAGGTTATCCATAAACTTCTGAAGATGATGCAAAGAACAGTCTTCTAACACCTGTGTTCTTACCAATACGGCAAATGTTTTCAATACCTCTAATATCCTTTAAAACAGAGACAGGGTTTTCTTGTGTTCTCTTAACGCCAACTACTGCAGCGTAATGAAAAACATAATGAAACTGAAATGAAAGCATTACTTCCATTATTTCCTTATAATCATTAACATCTCCTTTAACAAATCTAAGATTGTCAGCAAGGGGAGGTAGTTTTTTATAATGTCCTGTCGAAAGGTTATACATTACGATTACTAAATTGTCTGGATCAGCAGCTAATTCTTCTGCAAGTGAGCTTGCTATAAAACCAGCACCACCTGTCACTAGGATTTTTCTTTTAAAAGAATGTCTGGAGGCTAGAGTTTTCATATTATTTCTCTATTTTAAGTTCATCAAGGTCGAGCTCATCTTCTTCATCATAAATTTGAAGAAGAGGTTCTTTAAATACTTTTTTATTTAATTTCTTTTCTAAAGTTAATAACATAGTTGGTAATACAACCAGATTGCATATCATTGCAACCATTAACGTCATAGAAATAAGAAGTCCAAGAGCTATTGTTCCACCAAAACTAGAAGCAGTAAAGATTAGGAATCCAAAGAAAAGCACCATTGAGGTATACATCATACTTGTGCCTGTTTCCTTTAAAGCTTTTCGTACCGACAAACCTATATTCCAGTCGTTATTTGAAAGCTCCTGCCTGTATTTGGTTAAGAAATGTATTGTTCCGTCAACTGATATTCCTAATGCAATTCCAAAAACAAGTATTGTTGAAGGTTTTATTCCTATGCCAAAGTATCCCATTAAAGATGCTGTTACCAACATTGGGATTAAGTTTGGAATAAGGGCAATTCCTACCAGTTTTGGATTTCTAAGTAATGCAAACATTAGCAAAGTTATAATCAATAAAGCTAAAGAGAGACTAATAAATAGATTATTGATTAAGTATGTTGTACCAGTAAAGAAAACAACTGTTGATCCTGTAATAATAGTATTATACTTATCCTTTGGAAATACACTGTATATATCTGATTTTACTTGTGGCAATAATTTTTCCATTCCATTTGTTCCAATATCTGCAATATTTAAACTAATTCTGGTTATTCGATAAGTACTATCGATAAATGATTTTGCCAGATTATCATCTAACCCGGTTGGAAGTCGTTTAAATATTGTTTCGTAGGTTTTTGGGTTTGGTGGTAGGCAATATTTCTCAACATTTCCTTTGCTATAAGCCTGATAAAGGAATTTTACAGCATCTGCAACCGATAAGGATCTTGATAATTCAGGATAAACAGATAATTTTTGCTGCAAAGAATCAATCTTTTGAATCTGATATACCATTTCTGTTCCTTGAAGAGAGTCTTTTGATTCAATAGCAATTTCTAAAGGACTTACTCCATTAAAGTTCTTTTCCAGGAATTTTAAATCTATTTTAAGTGCATCTGAATCAGGGACATCATCCAAAATATAACCTGTTCTTTCAATCTTGGTTACACCATAAGCAGCAATTATAATCACCAAAGAAACCGTAATGTAGACCTTAGGTCTGTGCTTTGTTACAATATTGCTAAGCACATCAACGACCTTTGTTATAAATTTACTCTTAAGGTGCTTTGTGTATTTGTTAGATGGTGGTTGAAGAAAACTAAATATTGATGGTATAATAATTAAAGCCGAAATAAATGTAAATAAGATTCCAAATGATGCAATTATACCAAATTGAACTAATAGAGATGAATTTGTAATTGTAAACGTAGCAAAACCGGCAGCAGTTGTAAGGTTACTTAAAAATACAGCACTACCAATTCTGGAAATAACTCTTTGTAATGCTAGGATTTTGTTTCCATGTGCAACAGTTTCGCTATGATATTTATTCAATAAAAATATAGTATTTGGTATTCCAATTACTATCAATAAAGGAGGAATCATTCCTGTTAGAACAGTGATTTTAAATCCAACCAATCCCATTAATCCAATTGCCCAAAGAACGCTAACCCCAACGACAATCATTGTGACTCCAATTACTTTAAATGAGCGGAAGAATAAATAAAGGATTATAGCACAAACTAAAGCTGCCAGTACAATAAAAATAAGAATCTCATTTTTAATAAGATTCATCATTTTAGTTCTTATAAATGGTAATCCTGAAATATGAATTTCTACATTTTCTTTTTCGGAATATGCTTTAATAACTTTTTCAATTTCCAAAACTACCGGGATTCTTTCTTTGCTATTTAGAATATCTTTGTTTAAAGAAACACTCATAATGAAAACATCCTTGTTGGAGTTATAAAGCATTCCTTCGTAAAATGGTAGCGAAAAGAAAACACCTTTTATGCTATCAAGTTCTTCTTGAGAGCTAATATTTTGAGGGAAAATAGGATAAGTTTCAAACTGCCTTTTTTTAGAGCCAAATTCGTCTTCGACTGTAACCTGATGAGCATTTACGGCTTGTGATACAGTTAAAACGGATGAAACATTTTCAATTTTTAAGAGATCTTCACAAAGGTTTTGAAATGCGATAAAACGGTCGTATTTAAACAAATCTTTATCAACAAAACCAATAACAATACCATTAGCTTCATCACCAAAAATGGAATGAAACTTCAATTTATCAAGATATACCGGATCATCTTCAGACAACATATTTGCGTAATGATAATCCATTTCAATTTTAGTTGCCTGCCAGGTAATAAATGCAGTAATTACTCCCATAATTATTAAAAGAGTAATTCTATTTCTTAAGATAAATCCCGCTACCTTGTGCCACATAATTTACTGTATCAGGCTGCAAAAATAAGATTAATACTATGATAATGCAATAAAATGTCAAACTAAAATTTCTGTTAACATCTTCGTAAGATAAGTTTTGTGTATTAAAGAGATAAATTGTTTATTTGTGAAGCAAAAAATATTTTTCAATGGAATACGTATTTATTGATCTTTTAACCCTATTGGGATCATTAGTTTTATTCTTGTTTGGGATGAAGCTAATGAGTGAGGCTTTACAAAAAGTTGCTGGAAGCAATTTAAGGAAGATATTGGCAGCAATGACATCAAATAGAGTTTTAGGTGTCTTGACTGGAATGGTAATCACTGCAATTATTCAATCATCATCGGCAACAACAGTAATGGTAATTAGTTTTGTTAATGCTGGCTTGATGACATTAACAGAATCTATTGGAGTTATTATGGGGGCAAATGTTGGTACTACGGTCACGGCATGGATAATATCTCTGATTGGATTTAAAGTTAAAATTAGTGCTTTAGCATTACCATTGATTGGTGTTGGATTTCCCTTAGTTTTCTCTAAAAGAAGTAAACTTAAATCATGGGGTGAAGTAGTTATGGGCTTTGCTTTATTGTTTCTAGGTTTGGATTTATTAAAGGATTCTGTTCCCGATATACATAATAATCCGCAGATTTTGACATTTCTCCAATCCTATACGGATATGGGATTTTTAAGTGTATTAATATTCATGGGAATAGGAACATTGCTTACAGTTGTTATTCAATCTTCATCAGCAACAATGGCTTTAACATTGGTTATGTGCCATAGTGGTTGGATTGGGTACGAAATGGCTGCTGCAATGATCTTAGGTCAAAATATCGGAACAACGATTACAGCAATACTGGCCTCATTAATTGCTAATACATCGGCAAAACGAGCTGCTGCTGCCCACTTGATATTTAATGTTGTCGGAACATTATGGGTTCTGGCCTTATTCCATCCAATTGTCAATTTAATTGCTGGAATAACAGAGAACCTTGAAGGAGCGTCCCCTGTTACAGATGTTCTTGCCATACCTGTTGCACTTTCAATCTTTCATACAGTGTTTAATGTTGCGAACGTGCTTATACAAATATGGTTTGTAAAACTTATAGAGAAAATAGTTCGAAACCTTATCAGACAGAAAAAAGATGAAGAAGAGGAATTTGGACTTAAGTTTATTCAAACAGGAATGTTGTCAACATCTGAACTATCGATATTACAAGCAAGAAAGGAAATTGGAGAATATGGACAAAAGTCTGTAAAAATGTTTAAACAGGTCAAAAGACTGTTTGATGAAACAGATGAAAAGAAATTTAAGAAAACGGCAGATAAAATTGCGAAAAATGAGCTTATAATGGATGACCTTGAAGCAGAAATCGCCAATTATCTTACCAGTGTTTCAGAAGGAGAGTTAAGTATTAGTGGAGCAAGAAGAGTGAGGACATTATTAAAGATTAGTGATAATATAGAATCTTTGGCTGATTGCAGTTTTAATTTATCAAGGTCATTAAAAAGAAAGAATAAAAAGAAAATTTGGTTTACCCCTGAACAGAGAGAAAATATTAATCAGATGTTTGCTTTGGTTGATGAAAACTTAAAGCGTACGATTGATATGCTATGTGATATTTCAAAAGATAAGGTTGATATTACAGATATACTAGAGACAGAGGGACAGATAAATGATTTGAGAACTAAGTTGAAAAAGCAAAATAGTATTAGTTTAAAGGAAAAACAATATACTTATAGCGCAAGTGTTATTTATATTGATATGATCACTATATGTGAAACATTAGGAGATCACCTTTTAAATATTGCTGAAGCTTTAAAATACCAGAAAGAAGAAATCATAAGTAGTCATGATGATGAATAGATTTTGTTAACACATTTAAAATGATGGTCCTTCTGGACCCTTTTTTTTATTTTACAATTCCTTAACATTAAAAATCAAAATATTTGGCAGAAAGGATATAAACTTGCAGCAAATTGATTTTAATATGGAATACGGAATTTTAGATTTTCTTGAATTGGCAGGAGCACTGGTTCTTTTTCTTTTTGGGATGAAATTGATGAGTGAAGCACTTCAGAAAGTAGCTGGGAATAACCTGAGAAAGATATTGGCAGCAATGACATCGAATCGTGTGTTAGGTGTATTTACAGGCTTGTTAATTACTGCAGTAATTCAATCTTCATCTGCAACAACAGTAATGGTTGTCAGCTTTGTTAATGCAGGATTATTATCATTGGTTGAGTCAATTGGTGTAATTATGGGAGCCAATATTGGGACCACTGTTACAGCTTGGATTATATCCTTGATTGGATTTAAAGTGAAAATTAGTGCATTGGCATTACCGCTTATCGGGATTGGATTTCCTTTAATATTCTCAAAGCGCAATAAAAACAAATCTTGGGGTGAAGTGATAATGGGATTTGCTTTATTGTTTATGGGTTTAGACTTTCTTAAGGGAAGTGTACCTGATATTAAAAGCAATCCGGAAATATTAAATTTCTTACAGTCTTATACTGACTTAGGGATGTGGAGTGTTCTTATCTTTTTGGGGATTGGAACTTTATTGACAGTTGTAATTCAATCATCTTCAGCAACTATGGCTTTAACTTTAGTTATGTGTCATAATGGTTGGATATCTTATGAAATGGCTGCAGCAATGATTTTAGGTGAAAACATTGGTACAACAATAACTGCAAACCTTGCTGCTATAATTGCAAATACATCGGCAAAACGAGCCGCTTTTGCTCACTTACTGTTTAATATTTTTGGTGTTATTTGGGTCTTGATTCTATATCGACCAATTATTAAATTAATAGCAGGATTTACCGAAAGTATGGAAGGGACTTCTCCATTTTTGGATACAGCATCAATTCCTGTTGCATTGTCCCTGTTTCACACAACTTTCAATATAACAAATGTTCTTATACAGATTTGGTTTGTTAAATTCATTGAGAAGGTTGTAACAAAAGTAATACGTAAGAAAGGAGATGAGGAAGAAGAGTTTGGTTTAAAGTTCCTTCATACCGGAACGCTATCTACTTCAGAGCTTTCAATTTTGCAAGCCAGAAAAGAAATGATGGAATATGCAAATAAAGCATATAAAATGTTTAATCAGGTCAAGAAACTTTTTGCTGAGACCGATGAGAAGAAGATTAAAAAGCTTGGCGAAAAGCTTGAAAAGAATGAATTAATAATGGATGACCTTGAAGCTGAAATTGCAAACTATTTGACAAAAGTTTCAGAAGGCGAACTAAGTATTAATGGAGCCAGAAGAGTTAGAACGTTATTGAAAATTAGTGATAATATTGAAAGTCTTGCAGATGGTAGTTTTAACCTGTCAAAGGCACTATTACGCAAGCATAAAAAGAAGGTTTGGTTCACTCCTGAACAAAGAAATAGTATTCTGGAAATGTTTGAATTACTAGACAAAGGATTTAACTTAATGCTCACGGCAATTGATGACACACAACACGACAATATTGATATTACTGAGATGCTTGAGGTTGAGCATCAAATCAATGACTTAAGGACAAAACTTAAAAAGGAGAATCAAAAGAACCTTAAGGAAGAAAAATATACCTATCAGTCGAGTGTTATTTATATTGATATCATTACAATTAGCGAGACAATTGGTGACCATATGATAAATGTTTCTGAAGCATTAAAGTATCAAAAAGAAGAAATGACAAAGAGTCGAGATGATGATTAGATAGAGAGAACTATCTTTTAGAACTGCAGATATAATTTCTAAAAATGAATTATATTTGCAGTTCTTTGTTTTATGAAGACAGGTACCGTTATACAATCAACAGGGTCAAATTATTTGGTAAAATCAGATGATGAGACTCATATTTGTGTTATCAGGGGAAAGTTAAGGCTTAAGGGCTTTAAAAGTACAAACCCCGTTGCAGTTGGTGATGTTGTTGACTTTGAGGAAGAAGAGCAAGACCTTGCAGTTATTAAACGAATTCATGAGAGAAAAAACTGCATAGTTCGTAAATCAACAAATTTGTCTAGGATTTCACATGTTTTAGCATCTAATGTTGACCAAGCTGTTTTTGTTTTTACACTTCGCGAACCTGATACAACAACTGTTTTTCTTGATAGATTTCTTGTTGCCGCAGAATCATATAATATCCCAGCACTTATAATTTTTAATAAATCTGATATTTATTCTGAAAAAGAATTTCCTGATATAGCTGAGCTAATGGCTGGCTATAATGAGATAGGTTATAGGGTTGAACTATCATCTGTAAAAACAGGTTTTAATCTTGATAAAATAAAAAGCTTATTTGCTAATAAAACGAGTATAATTGCCGGGCATAGTGGAGTCGGAAAATAATCTTTAATAAACGCAATAGCTCCAGGTATAAATCTAAAAACGGCAGAACTTTCAGAAACACATTTAAGTGGTAAGCACACTACAACTTTTGCAAAAATGCTAGAATTACCTTTTGGTGGTTTTGTTATTGATACTCCCGGTATTAGAGCCTTTGGAATTGTAGAATTAAAAAAAGAAGAAATTTATCATTTTTTCCCCGAAATATTCGAATTTTCTAAAAGTTGTAAATACTATAACTGTCTTCATATAAATGAGCCAGAATGTGCTGTTAAAGATGCAGTTGAAGATGGGAGTATTCCATGGTGGCGCTATAAATCATATCTAAATATAGTTCTTGATGAGAATGACAAACATCGTGTAAAAGATGTGTCTTCTTGATTTTCAAATGCTATTTGTTTAATGGATCTTATTGTTTACATTTGTAAACATAAAATTTGTATACATTGATTATTAAGGAGAAAATAGTAAATGACCCGGTTTACGGATTGTTGAAAATTCCGGCAGGTATAATACATGAACTTATTGATCATCCGTATTTTCAACGGTTAAGAAGAATAAAGCAACTTGGATTAACTTATTTAGTATATCCAGGTGCTGTACATTCGAGATTTCAACATGCAATAGGAGCAATGTATCTTACATCATTAGCTATATATGTTATTAAGAGTAAAGGGCATGAAATATCTGATGCAGAATCAGAAGCAACAAAAATTGCAATTCTACTTCATGATATGGGTCACGGGCCATTTTCTCACGCATTAGAAAGCTGCATTATTCCTGATCTACCACATGAGCAAGTGTCATTAATGTTCATGGAAGAGCTTAATGAGGAGTTTAATGGCAAGCTTGATTTAGCGATACAAATATTTAAAAATAAATATTATAAAAAGTTCTTATATCAGCTTGTTTCGGGGCAATTGGATATGGACCGTTTGGATTATCTTCGTAGGGATAGTTTTTTTACCGGAGTTACAGAAGGGGTTGTTGCTTCAGAACGTATCATTAAAATGCTTGAGGTAGTTGACGATAATCTGGTTGTAGAATCGAAAGGGATTTACAGCGTAGAGAAGTTTTTGATTGCTAGGCGCTTAATGTATTGGCAGGTATATTTGCACAAAACAGTATTAGTAAGCGAAGTTTTATTAGTAAAACTTCTTGAAAGAATTAAAGAGCTTTACTCTTTGGGAAGATTAGAGATTTCAAATCCTAATTTGGAGTTCTTTATGAGTGGTGTCAAAGGGAAGTCGAGAAAAGAAATCGTTAGACACTTCTACATGATTGACGATTATGATATTATTACACTACTCAAACAAAATATAGACTCCGAAGACAAGGTCCTTGCTGATCTTTCTAAAGCAGTATTAAATCGTAACTTGCCTAAAATCCTTATAAAACGAGAAAAATTCCCGGAAGGTTTTGTTGAGGATATAAAAAAGGAGACAGTTTCTGAATTTAATATCAGTAAGGATATTGTAAAATATTTTATTTACAACGGTGAAATATCTAATAATGCTTATAGTGATCAAGATGAACGAATTAATATTTTGTACGGGAAAGAGTTGGTTGACATTGCAGAGGCTTCAGACATGCTAAACTTGTCAGTGTTAAGTAAAGTCGTAAAAAAATATTATGTTTGTGGTCCTGAAAAAATAATAAACTCAAAAAAGTAAAAGATGGAATTTACTGCAAAGCAGATATCAGAGTTATTGAATGGAAAAGTAGAAGGAGATGAAAATGTCGTTGTAAGTAGCTTTTCTAAGATTGAAGAAGGGAAACCTGGCTCTCTTTCTTTTTTAGCTAATCCAAAATATACTAGTTATATTTATGAAACTTCAGCATCTGTAGTTCTGGTTAATAATGATTTCGTTGCACAAAAAGAGATAGGCTCAACACTTATTAGAGTAGAGGATTCATATAAAGCAATAGCCAAACTATTGGAAATCTATAATAGCATGGCCGAGAAGCCTTCTGGAATTGAAAAAAATTCATATATTAATAAAAAAGCCAAGACAGGGAAAAATATTTATGTTGGAGCTTTTGCATATATTGGTAAGGGTGCTCAGATAGGCGATAATGTTAAGATATATCCGGGTTGTTATATTGGAAATAATGTTACAATTGGTGATAACTGTGTTTTATTTCCAGGTGTTAAAGTTTATTATAATACTATTATTGGCAAAGGCTGTACAATACATGCAGGAACTATAATTGGGGCAGATGGTTTTGGGTTTGCACCAAATACTGAGGGAGCATTTGTAAAAATTGCTCAAATTGGAAATGTTATCATTGAGGATAATGTTGAATTAGGAGCTTTAGTTACTATAGATAGGGCCACAATGGGGTCAACCATTATTCGTAAGGGAGTAAAATTAGATAATCAGAATCATGTTGCTCATAATGTTGAAATTGGTGAAAATACTGTTATTGCAGCACAGTCAGGAATTGCAGGAACAGCAAAACTAGGCAAGAATTGCATGATTGGTGGACAAGTAGGTATTAGCCCGCATGTTAAGATTGCTGATGGGACAAAAATATCTGCACAATCAGGGATTTCAAATAATATAAAGAAAGAGAATTCTATTGTTATGGGAGCCCCTGCATATGACATTCGAGAGTACCACAAATCATACGTACATTTCAAAAACCTTGACAAGATTGTAAAAAGATTGGATGAACTTGAGAAAAAGTTAAAAGAAAATAATTAGTTTTTGTCCTTGCTGCAAGCAATTCATTAAAATTAAATTAACATAAATACCTCATTTGTTTTCAATTTAATTAAGTAATTGTATCTTTGTTCCGATTTTATTGGAAAGATTCACGTTTGTGTTTAATTATATGAAGCAAAAAACGATTCTAAAAGAGGTGAGTCTGAAGGGCCCAGGATTGCATTTCGGACAGGAAACTTGCCTTACTATTAAGCCGGCTTCACCGGATACAGGTTATATATTTAAAAGAGTTGATCTTGAAGGGAAGCCTGAAATTCCTGCAATCGCAGATCTTGTTTCTGACACTTCCAGAGGAACAACAATTTCAAAATACAAAGCGAGTGTAAGTACTATTGAACACTTGTTAGCTGCAACATATTCATTAGGCCTAGACAATATTTTATTTGAAATCGACGGACCAGAAGTCCCAATACTTGACGGTAGTTCAAAGTACTTTGTTGAAGCTTTTCATAAAGCAGGCATTAAAGAACAAGATGCAGAGCTTAAAGTTTATGAAATCAATGAAAATTTAAGCTTTGTAGATGAAGAAAGAGATATTGAAATAAGCACCTTCCCTGATAAATCTTATAAACTAAAAGTTTTATTAGATTATAAATCAGAGATATTATCAAATCAGTATGCGTTTCTAAATAATCTTAAAGATTTTACAAAAGGTGTTGCACCTTGTCGCACCTTCGTTTTTCTAAGTGAACTTGAGCCATTATTACATCTTAATTTGATTAAAGGTGGTGACCTTGATAATGCAATTGTTATTGTTGATAAAGAAAGCACACAAGAGGAATTTGACAGATTAGCGAAATTGTTTAATAAACCAAGTGTAGCTGTTCAGTCTTCTGGGGTATTGAACAATCTTAAGCTTCAGTTTACAAATGAACCAGCTCGTCATAAATTGTTGGATGTAATCGGAGATTTGGCATTAACAGGCTTTAGATTTAATGGATCTGTTGTGGCTCGTCGTCCGGGTCACTTTGGTAATACTGAAATGGCGAAATTAATTCGTCAGCATATTCTTAATCAGAAAAATCAACCAAGTCCCGATAATATTCCGGTTTATACCCAAAACAGCAAACCATTGATGGATTCACAAAAGATAAAGGAAATACTTCCAAATCGATATCCTTTTCTTTTTGTAGATAAAATAATGAGTTTGACAAAGACAGAAGTAATTGGAGTAAAAAATGTAAGTAATGATGAGTATTATTTTTCAGGACATTATCCAAATAATCCTGTAATGCCGGTAGCTTTACAGCTCGAAGCTATTTTACAGACAGCAAAACTCTTTTTATTGTCTTCAAATGGTTCTGATAAAAACACTTATGAATTTCCTCAAATATCAAATATTGTATTTAAGAGGCAAGTAGTCCCGGGTGATGTTTTGATTATTAAGGTTTCTCAAGTAGACCCAGTAAATGGATTTATTAGATTGAAGGGAGAAGCTTTTGTTGGCACGGAACTTGTCGCCGAAGCAGATATAGACGCAAAAAAAATCAAATAAATTATTATAATATGAATCAGCCACTTTCTTATGTAAATTCTTCAGCAAAAATCGCCAGTAATGTTGTTATTGAGCCTTTTGTTACAATAGCCAAAAATGTTGAGATTGGCGAAGGAACATGGATTGGATCCAACGTTACAATTATGGAGGGTACCCGTATAGGTAAAAATTGTAGAATTTTTCCAGGGGCTGTGATTGGAGCAATTCCTCAAGATTTGAAATTCCAGGGTGAAGAAACTACTGCTGAAATAGGAGACAATACTACAATTAGAGAGTTTGTTACTATAAACAGATGAACAGTTGCAAAAGGTAAAACAGTAGTTGGTTCAAATTGTTTGCTTATGGCATATGTGCATGTAGCACACGATTGTATTGTTGGGAATAATGTAATTCTTGTTAACGGTGTTACACTTGGAGGTGAAGTTGTTGTTGATGATTTCGCGATTGTTAGCGCAAACTCACTTATACATCAGTTTTGCCATATTGGAGCTCATACAATGCTGGCAGGGAATTCTTTGGTTGGTAAAGATGTTCCTCCATATGTTAAAGCTGCAAGATACCCATTGTCATATGCAGGCGTTAACTCAATCGGTTTACGCAGACGTAATTTTTGTAATGAGAAGATAAATAAAATCCAGGATATTTACAGAGTCTTGTTTAATCAGGGAATGAATGTAACTCAAGCTGTTGAGTATATAGAAGCAGAACTTCCTGCAAGCAAAGAAAGAGATGAAGTAATATTATTTATTAGAAATTCTAAACGTGGAATAATAAAAGGATATTTTGAGAAAAATAATGACTAAATAAAGAAATAGAGATAAAAAATGCACATTTTTAATGTGCATTTTTTTTGCATTGTTTGTTTTTCAACGAATAATAAGAGTTATTTTTCTTGCAACGGGTTCCAACCCTGAGCTTTAAGTTCCAGCTCTTGTCCATTTCGAGGTACAAAGAATTTCCCGTCTTTTTTATCTGTCATATAACCAATTATACTAATATCTTTTATTTTCTCAATTTCTTCTTTTTTGTCAATTGGTACTGTAAAAAGCAATTCATAATCTTCACCTCCGTTTAATGCCGGTAATGATGGATCAAGTCTGAACATTTCACTCGCAGATTTACTTTGTTCGTGAATCGGTAATTTATCTTCAAATATTTTGCATCCTAATTCTGAGTTTTTACATAAATGGAGTAATTCACTTGATAAACCATCTGAAATATCAATCATTGAGCTAGGTTTAATGTCTGCTTCAATAAGTTTTTCAATAATATCTCTTCTGTGTTCAGGTTTCAATTGTCTTTCGATTATATATTCATTTCCATCTAATTTAGGCTGGATATTGGTATCGCTTAAAAATAATTTATTTTCTCTTTCTAAAAGTTGTAACCCAAGATATGCACCCCCCAGGTCACCACTTACGCAAATCAGATCATTTTTAGAGGCACCACTTCTATATACAACATCTTCCTTATTTGCCTCACCAATTGCAGTAATATTGATAAAAAGACCAGAAAGAGAACTCGTCGTGTCTCCTCCAATTAGATCAACATTGTACCTTTCGCAAGCAAGTTTAATGCCTTCTTACAATTCTTCAATTGCATTAACAGAGAATTTTCCACTTATCGCAATAGATACAGTAATATATTTAGGCTTACCATTCATAGCGTAAATGTCGCTTAGATTCACAACGACAGCTTTATAACCTAAATGTTTTAATGGTGTGTATATTAAATTAAAATGGATTCCTTCAACTAACAAATCAGTAGTAACAAGGTTATATTTATCTCCACAATCATAAACAGCAGCATCATCACCAACAGATTTAACGATATCCTTGTTTATTGGTTTTAAATCAGAAGTTAAATGGTCTATTAACCCAAATTCTCCTAGTTCTGAAATCTGTCGAATTTCTTTTTTATTATTCATATTTTCTTTTTTTTCTGGCAGAGTATTTGATATTTTAACTGCAAAAGTATGAAATCCTTGTTTGTTTTCGTTATTTTTGTTATAAAATATACCACCTATTAATAAGCCATTAGTTAAAACCTGTATTTTACTTATAATAGCATTTATGTTATTTACGCCTGTAAAATTAAAATCTCAATATTTGTCTTTTTTTAATGATTATCTTGATAATGTAGAAGTTTTTGATGAGGGAAATATCAAGCAAATAGAACATTTGCCATTAAAAACGTATCAGGTAACAAATACACTAATAGCGTATGAAGATAATGCTGGTAATTTTAAAGTTTATCATAATAATTACCTTCATAAGGTTAGTAATTTTGTGTCTGATTATACAGCAAGTGATCATTTGATTGGTTTTAATATGAATACACAGTTAAAGGTTTTTGATAATGGCGATGTAAAAAACTTAAGTTTAACAATGAAAGAGTATTTTGTTTCGGATGAAGTTATAGTTTGGTATGATGATTTTGAAAAGATGTTGAAAGTTTATTATGATAGAGATATTTTTGATCTTGATGATGCTCTAGCAACAGACACTATGAATGCTGTTATGCTTGGTGAAAATACCGTTGCTTTTGTTGATAGTAAGAATTATATGAATATTTTTTATTATGGTTATATTGACCAGGTTTGTTATGCAGATAGAGTAAAGTCTATTGAGCCAGGAAGAGATATTGTAGCTTTTGTAGAAGAACCTGTTGATAATTTTCAAGTCTATTATTTTGGTGAATTTATTGAACTGGAGACATTTGAACCTGTCTCATATAAAACAGGAGATGGTTTTGTTGCATATATTGATGCCAACAACTATCTGAAAGTTTTTACAAATTATAAAACTCATACAATTTCTTTTGATGTTCCAGATTTTTATGAAGTAGTTGACCAATTAATGGTGTTTGGTGTACAAGATTACTTCAAAGTATTTTATAACGGAAATGTTTACACTTTGGAAAGCTATATTCCGGATGAGTATCAAATAAACAATAATGTATTGGGGTATATTGATCAAATGGGGAATTTAAAGTTCTTTGATGGAGAAAAAACTACCACAATCTCATATGAGAGCATTAGTAGTTTTAACGTCCATGGGAGTCTTATAAAGTATAAGTTTGGTGTTAACTCCGAACACATATATTTCAGTGATAAAACATATAAAAACGACTAATGTGAAACTGGATGCAGGTTTAATAAAAGAACTTGCTCAAAAGACAGGTTTTGACGCATGTGGCATTACCTACGCTACTCCATTATTAGAAGATAATGCATTTTTGGATAAATGGATTGATCATGGAAAAAATGCTGAAATGCATTATTTGAAAAATAATCGTGAATTACGTAAAAATCCTGAGGGTTTACTCGATAATGCAAAATCAATTATTAGTGTATTGTTATCTTATAATTTAGGTTATGACGATACTATAGATTATTATATATCTAAATATGCCAGAGGGCTGGATTATCATAGGGTTGTAAAAAAACTACTTAATGCTTTTGTTAACAGTCTTATGGAATCATACCCAGAATTAAATGCTAGAGTTTTTGTTGATTCTGCACCTGTTTTTGAGCGCGCTTATGCAAGAAATTCAGGTCTGGGGTTTATAGGGAAGAATACATGTTTAATAAATCCGAAATTAGGCTCATTTGTTTTTATAGGGGAGATAATATGCGATATGAGGTCTGATTATGATTCTGAGATAAGTCTTGATTGTGGAAATTGTAATCTCTGTGTAGAATCTTGTCCTGTTGGAGCACTTTCTGATAAAGGTTTAGATGCAAATAGATGCATTTCTTATCATACTATTGAAAGTAAGAATGATATTCCCGAGAATATTGCAAATAAGATTACCAATCAGGTTTTTGGTTGTGATATATGCCAGGATGTTTGTCCCTATAACAAGAGAGCTCAATTGTCAACGAATGTCGAGTTTAAACGGAATTCACTAATTGAAGATCTTAATATCCAATATCTGGAGAATATTTCTAATTCTCAGTTTAATAAGAAGTATGAAGAAACGGCTTTTAACAGAGTAAAAAGAGAAAAGTTGCTTAAGAATTTTAGGCTAGTTGAAAGAAAAAAGAATTTCAAATTACAGGATATTTCTAATTATTAAATATATAAATACCAATGGTAGGGTAAAGATAAAGCTATCCAGACGGTCAAGCATTCCACCGTGTCCCGGAAGTGATTCTCCGGAATCTTTCATATCAAGACTCCGTTTAAATAATGATTCAATCAGGTCTCCAAAAGATCCAAATACTACTACTACAATTGTTATTGCGATCCAATCGGGTTTGGTTAAAATCGGAAAAATTAAATGAATAAAGTAACCTGCAATTAAAGTAAGAATAGCGCCACCTATAGTTCCTTCCCATGATTTTTTTGGAGATACTCTTTCAAAAAGTCGATGTTTGCCTAAAGGTACTCCAATACAATATGCCATACTATCATAAACCCAAATTAAAATAAGGATGCCCATTAGTATTGTTGGCTGAAAACCGACAGATTCGGATTGGTAATATAATGAGCTGCCAATTACAAGGATAATAGATAAGACTATTGGAACGACAATGTATAGTAGCGAAAATATTGATAATGCTATATTTCGTATGGGTGTTTCTTTATTTGCGTAGAGATCATAAATGAATAGGAAAAAAACAGGCACTAATATTATGAAGAATAAGCTTTTGTCGAGTTGATATTTAATAATTAAAAATGATCCTACAACAATAATAACAACATTAGCAACAGTTAGACCAATATTTGGTTTGTTTTTATCATTATTTGCAATACGAATAAATTCTATTGTTAACCAAACAGATGCTATTAAAGCAAATGCAAGAAAAGTCCATTCATTTATTAGAATTAGTGCAGAACTTATCCCTACAAATAGACTTCCTGTTATTGTCCGTTTAATTAAGTTATTCAATATTCGTATTGTTTTCGAATTCAGCAGTAATCTCTTTTGCTTTTTCTACATCTTCATCATTTACAAAGACTTCGATATCTCCAAAATGGTATGAAGAATCCTGACGATTAATAATAAATGCTGCAATATTATTGTCATTTAAAACCTGTTTAAGGAGTTCGGCTAAATATTCTGTGCCGGTTGCAAAGATTAGTTCTTTCCCTTCCATTTTATTTTTCAGAGTCAGGTTTGTCTTCTTCAATTATTACCTCATTTGCAGGTTCTGGTTTCTCCTCTTCTTTTTTCCAAGGACGTTCACCAAATATTTTCTCAAGATCGTCGCTAAAAATGACTTCTTTTTCAAGTAGTGTTTCAGCCAGCTTGCTTAAGCAATCCATATTGTCTTTCAGTACTTTCTTAGCACGTAAGTATTGATTTTCAACTATAGCTTTAATTTCCGAATCAATTAGTTCAGATGTTTTTTCACTATATGGTTTTGTAAAACCATAATCACCTTGTCCCGACGAATCATAATATGATAATGTTCCAACCTCTTCGCTCATGCCTAAATAGCTAACCATTGCTATCGCCTGCTTTGTAACCTTTTCAAGATCGTTAAGAGCTCCTGTAGATACCTTACCAAAGACAATTTCTTCACTCGCTCTTCCACCTAAAGCTGAGCACATTTCATCAAGAAGTTGTTCTTTAGTAGTTATTGAACGCTCTTCCGGTAAATACCATGCAGCACCCAAAGCTCTTCCTCTAGGAATAATGGTTACTTTTAATAATGGATTTGCATGTTCCAATAACCAACTGACGGTTGCGTTACCTGCTTCATGGAATGCTATAGTTTTTTTCTCTTCTTTAGAGATGATCTTACTTTTACGTTCAAGTCCTCCGATTATTCTGTCAACGGCATCAAGAAAATCTTGTTTTTCAATTTTCTTTTTGTTTTTACGTGCAGCGATAAGTGCAGCTTCGTTACAAACATTAGCGATATCTGCACCGCTAAATCCCGGAGTTTGTTTTGATAAGAAACTAAGTTCAAGATCTTTATCCATTTTTAATGGCTTAGTGTGAACTTTAAATATAGCTTCTCGTTCAACGATATCTGGTAATTCGAGATGAATTTGTCTGTCAAAACGCCCTGCTCTCATTAAAGCTTTATCAAGTATATCGGCACGGTTTGTTGCTGCCAGTATAATTACACCGCTATTAGTGTCAAAACCATCCATTTCTGTAAGAAGTTGATTAAGAGTATTTTCTCTTTCGTCGTTAGAACCAAAGTTTGGATTTCTACCTCTTGCCCTACCTATTGCGTCAATTTCATCAATAAAGATTATACAAGGTGCTTTTTGCTTAGCTTGTTTGAAAAGGTCACGGACTCTAGATGCACCGACACAAACAAACATTTCGACAAAGTCGCTACCACTAAGTGAGAAAAATGGGACATCTGCTTCACCTGCAACAGCCTTAGCAAGAAGAGTCTTACCTGTACCCGGAGGGCCTACAAGTAGAGCGCCTTTAGGGATTTTTCCTCCTAGTTGAGTGTATTTTGAAGAGTTCTTTAGAAAATCTACAATTTCCATTACCTCAACTTTAGCTTCTTCAAGTCCGGCAACATCAGTGAAGTTAACTTTTACTCTTTTCTCTTTATCAAAAACCTGAGCTTTTGATTTTCCAATATTAAAGATTTTGTTTCCACCACCACTTCCACCACTCATGCGTTTGAAAATGAAATACCAAAGTCCAAAAATTAAGGCTAATGGTAATACCCAGCTTATTATGTCTGGTAAATAGCTATGCTCTGTCTTATAATCAGGACTGATTTTTTCTTCTGGAGGAAAATCTTTTTGAAGTTCTTCGAGCTTATTTTCAAAATTCTCAAGGTTTCCAATTTCAAAAGTGTAGTGAGGGCCAGCACTACCTCCAAATCCAAAAGGTCCTCCTTTTGCTGCATCACTATATTTCTCATCAGCAAGTTTGTCTTGCTTAATGTAAACTTCAGCATATTCTTTGTTAACAATGACAAGTTTTTCTACATCATGTTGGAGCAACATTTCTTTTTCAAACTTGCTTTGTCCGATTTTATTTTCTGAACCACCACCAAAATCAACAAAAGTAAATACTAAGAAAATACCTAATAAGACTATATAAATCCAATATTTATTCTTGCCACCAGTTGGTGGTTTACTCCCAGGCATTCCAGGTTTTTGATTTGGTTTGTTATTATTGTTAAATCCTTTTTTTTCTTCCATTTTTATCTATCTGTATGTATGGATATTTTAAACTAATTGTAGTATTATTTGTTCAAGTAAACTCTTATTTATCAATTAATATTGTGTCAGCATCTGCCCAGAGCTTTTCTAGTTTGTAGAATTCACGATGCTCAGGTTGAAAAATATGAACGACAACATTAACAAAATCTAATAAGATCCATTCGCTGTTATTTAAACCTTCCTTATTCCATGGTTTATCGTTTAAATTGGTTTTTACCATTTTTTCAACATTATCAGCTATTGCTTTTACTTGAGTTTCAGAGTTGCCGTGGCAAATGATAAAATACTCAGCAACAGCATTATCAGATTTTGAAAGATTTAGGTTAAGAAGGTTTTCACCATTCTTTTCGAGAATGGCATTATTTATTGTTTTTACTAAAATTGCAGCTTCTTGATCTAAGTGTTTTTTTACCATATATAATTTTTTTGCAAAACTACATAAACTTTTTAATTAGCGCAAGATACAGATTTAAATCTAATATCAGCAAAAACAGTATTTTCTTTAAATTGATTTTAACTTTTAAGCAAAAAAAAGGCCGTAAAATTTACGACCTTTAAATATTTAGATTATTTCTAGTAGCCACCTTCTTCGCTAAGTTTTTCCATTTCTTCGTTGAAGATTTGTTCAAACTTCATCTTATCATAATAAACTCTTAGTTTTTGATCTTTGCTAATGCTACTGTTAATTCCATTAAGCATTGCATCTTTGCTGATTTCAATTGCAATATAAGTCGTGTATTTTCCACTTGATTCCTGGAAATTCTTTTCACAAATAATTGTAATATCAACTAATGTTTTATTTACAACTTCTCTTGTGAGGTTTTCGAATTTTTGCTCAAAATCAGAATTTGTTCCTACTTCAGTTTCGTTCACATAACGATCTGTGACAGACTTAATCTTAGTGTTAATAAGGCCAGCAACTCTTTGTTTAGCAGCTGTTAGAGCCTTTTCTCTTGATAAGCTCATGTCTTGTGAAGTGGCACTCGCATCAGCTCTAAAAAAGTTTTTGTCTGAACGACCTTCATCTTTACATGGGATTATAATCTCTTTTGCATCTTTGTCGTGCTTAATTACATCTTTGTTTTTCTTACATGAAGTAAAAACCATTGCTGTACCTAAAACTGCAACAAATAAAATGCCTTTTGTAAATGTACTTGTCTTCATGGTAATAAATTTTATTTATTACTATTTTATAAATTTTGTTAAAAATACGTTTTTTTATTATAATTTCAACATTTTAATAAAAGAACTTTCAACATTTAAATTTGCAAACTTAATGCCAAAGCAATGAATAAAAACAGAAACAAAGGTATGGGATCAGATAAAGGGGGAAATACAAAGAAAACACTCACAGCAAAGATTTTGGGAATATTTTCATCTAGTCCTCAAAAAGAATATAATTATAAACAGCTTGCATCTTTAATATCTGTTAAAGATTCTGGGGATAGAAGATTAATTGTTAAAATTCTCGAAGAATTAAAGCATGCAGGAAGCTTAAAAGAAGTTTCAAGAGGTAAATATAAGCTGAAATCAAAAGTCGTGTATGTAACAGGTCAGTTAGATATGAATAAAAATGGAAATGCTTTTCTTGTTTCGGACGATATTAGCGATGATATTTTTATTTCGTTTGCAAATTTAAACACAGCCTTACATAAAGATACCGTCAAGGTAAGTTTGTATGCTAAGAGAAGTCGTAGTAGAGTTGAAGGAGAGGTGGTAGAGATTATTCAAAGGGCAACAACTAAGTTTGTCGGAACAATTGATCGTTCTGGACGATATGCATTTTTATTACCCGATAGTAATAAAATGATTTTCGATATTTTTATTCCTCTTGATCAGTTAAATGGAGCTGAAGATGGATATAAAGCAATTGTTGAGATTACTGAATGGCATACAAAGTCTAAAAATCCTACCGGAAGAGTGGTGGAAATTCTTGGTTTACCCGGTAATAATGATGTTGAAATGCATGCAATTTTGGCTGAATTTGGATTACCATTGAAGTTTAGTCCCGAGATTGAAGCAGCAGCAAAGAAAATTAAAGAAGAGTTTACACAGTTCGATTACGAAACTCGAACAGACTTTCGTGATGTGACGACATTTACAATTGACCCTGAGGACGCTAAGGATTTTGATGATGCTCTTTCGTTTAAGAAACTTGAAAATGGTAATTATCAGGTAGGAGTTCATATTGCGGATGTTTCACATTATTTGATGGCCGGCTCTGACTTGGACAGAGAGGCTTATGATCGTGCGACTTCGGTGTATCTTGTTGACAGAGTTGTCCCAATGTTACCCGAAAGATTGTCAAACTATTTATGCTCTTTACGACCTAATGAGGAAAAACTATGTTTTTCTGTAATTTTTGAAATGACAATAAAAGCAGAAGTGGTTTCTTTTGAGATTGAAAAGACAATTATAAAATCTGATAGGAGGTTTGCTTACGAGGAAGCCCAAAAAATAATAGAAACAGAAGAGGGAGAATTAAAAGATGAAATTCTGACTTTGAATTCTATGGCAAAAGCACTTAGGGATAAGAGATTTTCTAAAGGAGCTTTTAATTTTGAGCATAATGAAGTGAAGTTTATTTTAGGTGATAATGCTGTTCCTACGGGAGTTTATTTTAAAGTTTCCAAGGAAGCAAATAACTTGATTGAAGAGTTTATGCTTTTAGCAAACAGAACCGTAGCAGAGTATATTGGAAGAGAATTGAAAAAGAAAGACTTTGTTTACCGTGTACATGCTGAGCCAAATATGGATAAACTTGAGAATTTCTCCAGTTTTATTTCCAGATTTGGATATTCAATATACACATCAAATAATATTGCATTATCAAAATCAATGAATGAAATTGTAAACACTATAAATGGTAAACCAGAGCAAAATATAATTGAAAATTTGGCAGTTCGAGCAATGTCTAGGGCTGTTTATACAACTAAGAATATTGGACATTATGGATTAGCATTTGATTATTACACTCACTTTACTTCGCCAATCAGACGTTATCAGGATGTAATGGTACATCGTCTTTTGTATGATTATATTAAAAACAACAAAGTTGATGCTTCTAATCTGGAAACTAAATGTAAATATTGTTCATATCAGGAACAGCAGGCAGTAATGTCTGAAAGAAGTTCTATAAAATATAAGCAGGTAGAATTTCTTCAGGATAAAATTGGTCAGATTTTCGAGGGGGTTATATCCGGTGTTACAGAATGGGGCTTTTTTGTTGAGTTAAAAGATAATGCATGTGAAGGATTGGTTCATATGAGAACTTTAAATGATGATTTTTATATTTATGATCCGGATGATTATTGCATTTATGGTAATTATTCAAATAAAAGATATCAGCTGGGAGATGTCGTCAGGGTAAAAATTGTTAATGTGAGCTTACAAAAAAAGCAAATTGACTTTGAGTTAGCTGATGTTGAAGAGGATTAGAAAACACAATTGATAATTTTTCGTATATTTAAAGAAAAAAAATATGGTAAGTTCATCAGATAAATCAGGAGCATTTATTAGTGGATCAGTAATGATGCCTCAGGAAGAGATGCTTGAAATTAAACGAGAGAAAAAAACATACAAAATAGGTGTTTTATCTGATACGAGTGGCATTGAACACAGAATCCCTCTTGCACCATTGGCCATTGAGCAGCTTGTCTCTCAAGGCTTTGAAGTTTATGTTGAACAAGGAGCAGGTGCTGGAGCAAACTTTACTGACAGGCAATTTGCAGAATATGGGGCAAATATAATAACTGAGAAATCTGAAGTTGCTAAATGTTATATTGTTTTAAAAGTTTTGCCCCTTGATTCTGAAGAAATAGAATTACTTAAAGGAAATCAGATTATTATTACATCATTACATTCCAATTGTCAGGATAAAGAGTATTTTACTACTCTTATAAAAAAGAAGGTTACAGCTTTAGCATTTGATACCATGCAGGATAATCATGGAGTGAATCCTATAATGAGGTCCATGAGTGAGATTGCAGGGCGTTCGTCAATTTTGATAGCTTCAGAATATTTAAGCAATGTACACAGAGGAAAAGGTGAAATGTTAGGAGGCCTAACAGGAGTGTCACCAACAGAAGTAATAATTGTAGGAGCTGGAACTGCTGGCACCTATGCTGCTCAAACTGCAGTTTCTTTAGGAGCTTTGGTCAAGGTTTTTGACAACTCTATATCAAATCTTGATAACCTACAACAAAAGCTGGGCGCAAAAGTATATACCTCAACAATACATTCAAAAGTTCTTACAAATGCATTAAAATCTGCTGATGTGGTCATTGGTGCATTACGTATTAGAGACAAGAGACCAAAGATTATTATTACAGAAGATATGGTTAAACAAATGAAAAAGAACTCTGTAATAATTGATATAAGTATAGACCAAGGCTGGATTATTGAAACCGGTAAGCCGACAAATCATAAAAACCCTGTTTTTACTAAACATGGTGTTATTCATTATTGTGTGCCAAATATAGCATCGCGTGTGTAAAGAACAGCGTCATATTCAATAAGTAATATTATAGCCGGTGAGCTAATTAAAATGCAAATGGCAGGAGGGTTTAACCCATATTTAAAATCAAACCCTGGTATTCGTCCCGGAGTATATCTGTATAATGGGATTCTTACCGATGAGCATATCGGGATTATTCATGGGATATTTTCCAAAGATATAGATTTGCTTTTAGCAGCACTATAAAAAAAACCGGCAATTGCCGGTTTTAATTTTTATTGTCCTGTAAACAGTGCAAATTTGACTTTAGCACCGGTTTGAGTACACATATAATATTTATAGTTGTATTCTTTGAAAAGTTCAGGAATGATTCTGTACTTTTTGTTTTTCTTAGTAAATAAGGTTGTTCCATGTGCTTTACCATCTGAAAAGATTGAAACAACAACAGCGGTTCCTTTTCTATCTGGAGCTGTGATTCCTTTGTAATCCCAACCATCTAAGTTTTGTTGTTCAAGAAGCTTGATGTTTTTCTTATGATCGTTATAAAATAAGAAAACTTTTTATCCAACAGAAGTATAAGCTATTGATGAAAATAAATGACCTTTGTAATCGTAACTGTACTGGCTTTTAGGAATACGAGTCATCCATTCCATAAAATTTTAAGCATTACAATATGCAACAAGAACATCATTATGCTTATAGTAATCAGTATAAATAACTTCTTTTGAACCGGGAACAATTATTGAGTCTACCCAGTGGTTAACATGTTCAGCAATTACAACAGAACCTCCATTTGAAAGTTGTAATACGTCAAGAAGTTTATAGTTATACATTTGATCGTATGTTTCAATAAGTCTTTCGCTTCTAAAGTCAGGTTTCTCAGTTTTTGAGAACATATAATCTGCTTTCTTAGCATCACCCGGAGTCATAAACTCTTTTGTTTGAGTGTTAAGTTTTTGATGGAAAATACCTTCATAGTTTGTTTTTCCTTTTCTTACAAGGAAACCGTAAATATCAACATTTTCTTCGTTATCAAGACCAAAAATAGCATCAACTAAAATGTATTTTTTACCTTTTACTTCGAATTCATCAACAGTTTTAGTAAGGTTGTCAAAGCGCAATAGTTTGTAATCATATATAAGAACTTTCATTCTTTTTGCTCTTCTTGGATCCGGTTCAATTTTAGCAAGCATATAAATGTTTCCACTATTTGCAATTTCTGTTTGAATAATAGTAAAAGCTTCATCAACTAGAGGAAGCTTGATTTTGTTGTTGTATATTTCTTCCATGTCAGCATCATATACTTTGAAGAAAAATGGCTCTTCGTTATATGTTTGGAATGGACGACTATAGTATACAAATATGTTTTGTTGATTTGGAGTCATTTCAACATTAAAATCAACGCTGATATTTTGATTTGTAAGTTTACCAATAATCTTAGGTTCGCCAATAATCTGACCACTTTTGTTAACATGTTGAATATAAAGAGATTTCTCTTTGCTTGTGTTATTTACAACTTGCGTAAAAAGAATCAACTTGCTATCTATATAAAACATTTCAACGTATTCAGATTTTATTCCGCTTACCATTGGGAGTATAAGCTGATTTGTAGATTCGCGATTCATAGTTGCACCATTGAAAAATTCAAGGTGTAAATCATCTTTCTCATCAATACGTAGTGCATAAAATCCATCAGAGTCTGCTCCGATAAGTCTGACATATTCATTCATGTCTTCCATGATAATGTCACGATCATATCCAAAGCTAGCAGAAGCCTGTCCAAACGCAAGTCCTGCGAAAATTGATGTTGCGATAAATAATAAAATTAATTTTTTCATAATATCTTGTTTATTTGGTTGCTAATATAGAATTTTTTTTTTCACATAATAAAATTATTGATTTTTATTTGCTAATTGTCCACATGCAGCATTAATGTCTTGACCTTTCGACCTTCTGAGTGTTACAACCATATTCTTTTTTTCGAGAAATTCGATAAAATTCTGAGTTGTTTTATTATCAGAAGCCAGATACTTATCTTTTGTGTCTGCAGGATTATATTCTATTAAGTTAATCTTGCAGGGACTTATTTTTGCAAATCGGCTAAGCTTTTCAGCATCTTTGATACTATCGTTAAAGCCCTTTAAAAGGAGATACTCGTATGTGATGCGTTTACCGGTTTTATCATAAAAGTAGCTTAAAGCAGCACTTAGCATTTCAAGATCATATTTTTTGTTTACTGGCATAATTTCACTTCTTTTTGAATTATCAGCAGAGTGTAACGAAATTGAAAGATTGAATTTTATTTTGTCATCGGCAAGTTGTTTAATTTGTGGTGTTATACCTGCAGTTGACAGTGTAACTCGCTGTGGCGACATCCCCAGTCCTTTTTCTGAGATGATTTTATTTACAGCATTTAGAGTGTTCTCATAATTAAGTAACGGCTCACCCATTCCCATTATTACAATATTGGTTAATGCTCTGCCATATTCTTTTTTACTTACTTCATTTAGTTCAAAAACCTTACCAAAAATTTCTCCAATGCTTAAATTTCTATGGAAACCAAGCTTTCCGGTTGCACAAAAGTCGCAGTTTAAAGGGCATCCTGCTTGTGTTGAGATACATGCTGTTGCTCTGCCTTTCCCTGGAATTAATACGCCTTCGAAATATTGATTGTCAATAGATGAAAAAAGGATTTTAATTGTTTTATCTTTTGAAATTTGCTTATTACTTATGGAGATATTATCAAAATAGAAATACTCTTTTAGATTTTCTCGTAGCTTTTTTGATAAGTCAGACATTGAATCAAAATCTTTAGCACCTTTATGCCAGATCCAGTTACTTATTTGTGCTGCTTTAAAAGACCTTTCTCCTACCTTTTTGCAAAACGCTTCTAAATCAGACAGGCTAATATTTCTAATATTGACTTTATCAATAATGCAAAAATACTGAAAATAAGTTTCAATGTGTTTTTTAGGTGAGAATTTTGAATAGCGTTGGATTAAGAGTTACAAAAAAACAAAAAAAGTATTGTTCATAAAAAAAAATATTATCTTTGCATCTCAGAGCCCGGGTGGCGGAATTGGTAGACGCGCTGGTCTCAAACACCAGTTCCTATTTTGGAGTGCCGGTTCGACCCCGGCCCCGGGTACACCCTCTTAGGAGGGATTTTTTTTATTAGCTTACTTTCAAAAAACAGAGAAATGGAGAATCAGAAAAATAGTGCTAAACAAAAGCAGTTTGATAAGCATTATCTTGAAATGGCTACTATCTGGTCAAAGAATTCTTATTGTCAAAGAAGACAGGTAGGAGCACTGATTGTTAAGGATAAAATGATAATTTCTGATGGTTTTAATGGTACACCTGCAGGTTTCGAAAATCAATGTGAAGATGAAGATTTTAAAACTAAACCTTATGTTTTGCATGCAGAAGCAAACGCTATTACGAAGGTAGCCAAATCAGGAAACAATAGTTGTGGAGCTACCTTATATGTTACGACCTCTCAATGTATCGAATGTGCAAAACTGATTATTCAGGCTGGAATTATTAGAGTGGTTTATTTAAACGAATATCATAATAGAGATGGGCTTGATCTACTAAGCAGAGCAGGGGTGGAAATTTTAAACTTTGAGATAGATGAGTAAATATTCAAATACTAAGTTTAGCATCGTATTGCCTATTGTTATTTCATTTTCAATAGTTATTGGAATTTTAATTGCTGAAATTTTAAATAGAGGGAATTCAACACAAAGCATTTTAATCACACAATCCAAAGACAAATTAAATATAGTAGTTGATTATGTTGCCAATGAATATGTTGATGAGGTTGACCGTGATCTTTTAGCGGAAATTGCAATTCCAAAATTTCTTGAAAGTCTAGACCCACATACTGTTTATTTTACTGCTGATGAGGCAAAAGCTGTTGAAGAAGAACTACAGGGCGAGTTTGATGGCATAGGCGTACAATTTAATATTTTCAAAGATACCATACTTGTTGTAAATGTAATTGAAGGAGGTCCTTCAGAAAAATATGGATTGGAAGATGGAGACAGGATAGTTATGGTTGATGACTCTGTTGTTGCAGGGATTGGCATAACAAATGATCAGGTTATGTCAATGCTTAAAGGGCCGAGTAATTCTCAAGTTGACCTGACAGTTTATCGCAGAGGTGAAGATGAGCTTTTGGAATTTACAATTTTGAGAGGAAGCATTCCTTTACGAAGTATAGATGGATTTTATTTGATTGATGATGAGATCGGATATGTTAAAATTAGTACTTTTTCAAGGAATACTCATAATCAATTTATTGACGCTGTTTTTAAAATGCGTAAAAAAGGAATGACATCAATAATTATTGACCTAAGAAATAATTCCGGTGGATATCTAAATACTGCAACAGATGTAATTGATGAGTTTTTTGAAAGTGGTTATACAATTGTCTATACAGAGGGTAGAGCGAGGCCTAAGAATGTGATTAGTTCAACAAAAAAGCGTAGTGCTTGTCTCGATTTAGATGTTGTTGTACTTATTGATGAGTTCTCAGCTTCAGCTTCAGAAATATTGGCAGGTGCAATTCAGGATAATGACAGAGGTTTCATTGTTGGAAGAAGATCTTACGGTAAAGGACTTGTTCAAGAATCTACAACATTTGATGATGGATCTATTATCAGAATGACAACAGCAAGATATTATACGCCATCAGGGAGATGTATTCAAAAAGCATATGACCAGGGATTGGATGAATATTATTCTGATATTTATAATAGATATATGCATGGTGAGTTCCTCCAGGAAGATAGTATCCAAAAGATTGATTCATTAATTTATTATACTGAGATGGGAAGACCTGTTTATGGCGGCGGCGGAATAATGCCTGATGTTTTTGTGCCAATAGATACCACAGGGTATTCTGAATTATATGCAAATATTAGCAGAGCAAATCTTGAATATTATTTTGCTATTGAATATGTAGATTCTCACAGAGATGAACTAGATAAAATTGAGACACTTGACGAGTTGAGAGAACATATTACAGCAAATAATACAATCGGGAAGTTTTGGCAATATGTTGCTCTAACCGGAATTAGTATTTCAGATGTAGATATGGCAGAATCTGGCAAGTTTATTGAAAATAGTGTAATCGCTTATATAGCAAGACAAGTTCTTGGAGATAATGGGTTTTACGAAGTTGCAAATACTTATGATGTTGTAATGGATTCTGCTTTGAATATCTTAAGAACAGGTAGAAAGCTTGAAAAGAATTAAGAGTTGTAAAATCCTTTTTTGTACAAATACCACTTGCAAATTACAGCATTAAAAAGCTTATATCTTTTTAGTTTATTAAATCCATTTTGACTTAATTCATTTTCTAAGATATAGCAAAATTGAGAATAATTAATCCAATCATTCTGTGTCATTCTTTTCTTGACATAACTCCATGGAAAGAAATGCCTTAATGAATCTTTAAGTCTTTGATATATTATATATGTTTTTGTTTTGCTTAGTTCATCATCATCATAGTATACATCAAGGGGTTTAAAATAAAATTCTATTAATGTGTGGTCATACAGATTTTTCTCAGCTCTTAAAGGATATGGAACATTTCTGTAAAATAATAGAAGTTCAAGATCCCATAGTGGGAAATAATGCTGATAATCAAAATAATTAAATACCACTGATGAATGAAAAATGAATTTCGAAAGTTTCTCTTTTATATCCCAATCTTCTATAAAAGAGTTGTAATCTCCATTCTGATGCGTAGAAGCTTTAATATCAATATTGCTTGAAATACTTTTTTCTAGGCTTTTATTGTCTTTGTTTTCGAAAAAGAAAAAGTATTTTTTTGCTATATATGCTGGGATGTTTTTTGTGTTTGTCTTTGCGCTTTTTAGCACATAGCTTCCGCCTATAAAATCACCGGAATGTCCAGGTAAAAACACAGAGTTCTCAGGAATTAATCATTTTGTTTTTAATTCATTCACAGCAAAATACTCCTGAAGGTAAGGCATAGAATAACCATTTCCGGCAAAATCAATATATTTTAAAAAGTCTGGATCTTTATTAAAATCGGCAATTTTTAACTTGGTATAATCAATAAAATACCATTTATAACCTAAAGTTTTAGCAACTTTACGACTGATATCAACTTCCTGATTTGGTTTACCATAAGTGAAGCAGATTACATCTTTATAATTATGTTTTTTTAATAAACTAGCAATTAACCTGCTGTCAAAACCACCACTAAGAGTAACAACAGCAGTTCTGCCATTAAGAAAACTAATCATACGTTTTGCTGTGCTTTCAAATATGTCAAAACTTTTAGTTTTTAGTTTTTCTATATTTTCAGAATAAGTTTCTCTTTGAATGTAGTCCCATTGAGGAATAAAATCAACATTACCATTGGATTTTAGAATTGTAATCTTACCTGATCTGGTTTTGTGTATATCTTTATCTAAAGTGTTGTTCCCAAGTACAAAACCGGCATTAATAAACTCTGTTTCTACCATGGTATTAGGGGCAAAATTCTCCTTAACCCTAATGATTTCTTCCCATGAGTCAGATAATACCCATTTACTATTGAGAAAGGTGTAGAATATTGGAAAATAATTGATTGAATCGCATTTAATTGTTATTTCTGATTCAGTTATGCTTATTAAGCTATAAATTCCATTTTCCAGTTTCTGCGTTTCATTTTTAATTAAATAATCAATAGCCTTCTCTTCTTGCAATAACACATTATCCTTAAAGAACATTCCAATAAGATGGTGGTTTCCATTATTACTCCAATTAAAAGCTTTATTTCCCTTAAGTATAAGCTTATGCATGCTAGGGTTAGATTAGTAAGTTTATAGCAAAACTAATAAAAAGTAAAACAGAATAGATTAAATATACTTTTAAATCTAGATAATTATTGAGTTTTATTTTATATCTGCGTTTAAGAATTGATACAAGAAAAAACTTTTCAAAAATATATGAAATAACCGTAGCATATGCCACTCCAACGATACCTAAATAATTTATTAATATTAGACTTAAAGCAACGTTCATAATTACCTCAATTAAAGAAGAATAAAATATTGGCCCTGTTTTTTGAATACCAATTAAAATAATTCTGGCAAAAACAAATATTGTCACAACAATTAAGATATAGATATTAAAAATTATCGCACTATCAATAAATTGTGGATTAAAAACTATGGGATATAAGTATTTGCTTGTTAAGATAAATATAATTGCTGCAGGGAAAAGATAATGCATTAATCGTCTGGTACCAGACTTAAGTTCTTTTGTTGCTGCATCTCTGTTTTCAGGTTTAGAAAACTTTGGTGTCATTGCGTTTCCAAATGCACTTATTAATAGTATAATAAACGGGAGTTCTCTGGCTCCATATCTAAATACTGCAAAAGTAGCTTCGTCAAATCTGTAGGAAATAATAAAACCATCGATATATTGAGCACTACCACTAAGTAATATGCTTAGAACAAGTGGATAAGATAATTTAAGATATTCTTTTATAAAGTCTTTTGAGATGCTGATTTTAGAATACTTTAAAACTAAGATTATCAACCAAATGAAACGAATTCCATTTATAAATACCAGTCCATATAGTCCATATCCTAAATCATAGCCTAATAGAATAGGAGCAGTAACACAAAACAATTGAATAGTAAATGTGCTTATGCCGTATATTATTATCTGTGAGCTTTTGTTTTTAAGTAAATAAATATATTCAATCAGATTAACAGGTCCTGATACAAGAAGGTACATAAATAGGATCTTCATGTATGGAATTTGATTTCCATTGATGCTGAATATATCTGCAATCAATGGTTGAGAGAAATATACCAATATTGCCGAAAGAAGACTAAATATTGAAAATAGTAGAAATGTGTTAAAAATTAGTGGAGAGCGTTCTTTTATCCCGAAGGTTTTGTTATTATCAAAAACTCCTAATAAGGATTGCAACATCCCTCCAATCCAGAAAAAACTAACCGATCCGGCTATTAGAAGAAATGTTTCGTAAACACCAATTTCACCAATACCCAACTTCGATTTTGTTAGTACTATGATTATTAAAAACAAAATACCAAAACGGAAAATCTGGAAGAACTGAAGCGCCCTTACATTAGTGATATATTTTTTAAAGTTCAAACTCTGAAATTAGAATTGTTATTGAGATTTGAAAATTGAGATTTGGAATTTATTTATTCATGTTTTCCAGATATCCAGCCATAATTTTTTGGATATATTTTCCAATAATATCAAATTCAAGGTTTACAACTGTTACAACTTTAAATGTGTGAAAGTTCGTAACATCATAAGTAAATGGAATAATTGCAACAGAGAATTTATCATCTCTTGAATTAACAACTGTTAAGCTTACACCATTTACAGAGACAGAGCCTTTTTCTACAGTAATGTTTCCTTTAGTTTTATCATATTGGAAAGTAAAATACCAGGATCCGTCAACTTCTTTTATTTCTGTACATGTTGCTGTCTGATCTACATGTCCCTGAACCATATGGCCATCAAGAAGCTTATCCATTGTCATACTGCGTTCAACGTTTACTTTGTCTCCTTCTTTTAAGTGTCCCAGATTTGATTTGTCTAAGGTTTCCTGAACAGCAGTCACTTTGTATGTTTTCTTTTCTTTGTCTACATCAACAACTGTTAAACATACACCATTATGAGCAACACTTTGATCAATTTTTAATTCATTAGCAAATGAACAAGTTAGATAGAAATGGAAATTAGTTTTATCCTGTTCAATCTTTACAATTTTTGCGGTTTCTTCAACTATTCCTGAAAACATAATTTTTTAATTTTATTTATGATTACAAACTTAAACAAATCGGAGGATATTGTATAAAAAACTATTAAAATATTGATTTTATTCCAAAAAAAAAGCTGCAACATGTTGCAGCTTTTTTTGATTTATATAATATTAAGCTTTAGTCTTGTGAGTAAAACCTAAAATGTTTCCTGTTGTTGCAGAACGATGACCTAATACATAACGTACAAGTTTATATTCTGTTCCGATTTTTGCTACAAAGTAAACTTCTTCGTATGCTCTTTGATCAACATTAAGATCAATTTGAGTAACAGGAGTTCCGTTTGTATAAGCATCAACGATTTGTGAATAAGTTGTAAATCCGCTAACGTCAGCAACAACTACCCAACCTTCGCAACCTGTAGTAGTAGTAATTCTACCAATACCTGCATCAGTATAAGTAAATCCAACACCAATTTCTGCAGATTCGTAAATAGTTACAGCTTCGCCTTCATAAGTGGCCCAAGTTTGTTGTCCTTGTAGTGCAAGAAGAGTTGTGTCAGACCAAGCACTTAAAGAAGCTAACATTGTAACTGTGAATGTAGTATCGCTTGAAGGCATTACAAAATCAGTAACGTTTACTGATTCGAAACCAGTAGCTTCAACAGTATATGTGTATGTTCCTGGCATTACATATTCATACTCATATGGAGATGCTGTTAATTCGCTTCCGTCAAAAGTAACAGTAGCATCAGTAATTAAAGTACCATCTTCATCTTCGATAATCATTGTAACTGTATAAGCTTCATCAACCATGAAAGTATAATCTTTTGTAGTTGTTTGAGGAACTTCACTTGCATCTGTTACTGCAACTTCATAAACAATAGAAGTAACACCACCTGCAAAGTCAGTTTCAACGTTTTGTGTAGTAAGTGTCCATGTAAACGCAGTTAAATCAGTATAACCAGTTGGTCCATCAACAGCAACTGTTGTGTAATCTTCACCTGTATAGATGTATTTATACACTTCAATAGTACTGATACCCGCTTCAGCATTAGCAGTAATTTCTAAAGTTGTGTTGTAAGTTGTCTCATCGCCAATTGTTACATAACTTGATAATGTGTATGGAGTCCAAGCAATAGTAGGCTCAGCATACTCTTTGTTACAACTGCTGAATAAAACTGCAACAGCAGAAGCAACTAGTAATAAAATACTTAGTTTTTTCATAATTTGATTATTTTAAAATTTGGTTTATAAAAATAATTATCTTTACTCATTAACTTAAAAACATTAAAAATGTTTTACAAATGCAAAAATAAAAAACTTTTTGATACAAAAGTTTATACTAACGATATTTTTTGCTTTGCATAATAATATGCACCTAAACTTATCATTTCACTTGTATTTAACTCTGAAAAGACATAGGCATTTCGAGGGAAATCATCGTAATTAATTTTGGTTGATGTACCTGGAATAATTATCTCTTTAGAGAAGTTTTGCATAAATTTGATTTTTTCTTCTTGTTTGTTTAAACAAAATACTTTTTGTGTAAGTCTTTTGTTTGTTTCTCCATTTAATTTTTTAAAGCTATGACTAAGTTCAAATTCTATGCCAGGGATAATTAAATCTTTCGCTCCGGCTACACCGCAACCAATAACAACTATTCCGTCAAATAATGTAATCATATTTGCAATTGAGTCACCAATGAATTGCCCTAACTTTTTATAGGCGGATATGGCTGCATTTTTATTCCCGGGGCTTTTACCTTTGGCTATTTCATAGATATCTTTTGGCTCTGGACTGTTTTTGAAATCTGTATTTGCATATTCAGAATAGAAATATTTGACAGCTCTTATGCTTACACCTTCTTCACTATTAAAGTCAGGATTTGCACGATTTGATGTTGTCCATATTTCCCCAGCACAAATATTATCACCTTTAATTAAAATACTATCATGAACAAGACCGGCACCAAAGCCTGTGCCGATTGTCATTCCTACAAGGTTTTTATATCTTTTAGTACTTCCGGATTTTTCTAATTCTTTATTTAATCTTGGTAGCGTTCCAGCTAGCGCTTCCCCATAAGCATATAGGTCGCCATCATTATTAATGAAGACGGGAATATTAAAAATATTTTCCAACATTGGTCCAAGAGCAATGCCACCTCTAAAGCCTGTGAGGTTATGTAAATCCCCTATAATCCCATTTTTAAAATCTGCTGGTCCGGGGAATGCAAAGCTTATAGCATCAGCATTACCTTCTGTATTGTTTAGAAGACCTTTAAATCCACTTACAATGCTTTCAAGGCATAGTTGGAGATTATCACCATTTGAAGGGACTTTTATTTTTTCTCCATGAAACTTACCATTTTTAATAATTGAAAAAACAAAGTTTGTTCCGCCTGCATCAAGTGTTAATACTGTCATGTTATCTATTTTGATTTCAAAAATACATTTTATTTAAGACGCTTAACAAATTATTAAGATATTTTATTTTAAAAATGTGTTTAAAATTATTCAACTGATTATTTTTGTCTACAATAAAATTCTGATATGACTGCTTTAAGCTTAAGGTTTGTATTTTCATTAGTTGTATTTCTTTTATTTTGTGGAATAATGGGTTTTTCGCAAGAAAGAACAGTAAAAGCAATACGTACTGAAAATAAAATCAAAATAGATGGAAAATTGGACGAATCAGAGTGGAAAAATGCAGAATCAATTAGCGATTTTATTGGTTTTTATCCAGTTTTTGATGTAGTCCCGGGACAAAAATCTGAAGTAAAGGTAATATATGATGATAAATCTATTTATTTTGGAGCTACATTATACGATTCAAATCCGGATAGCATTTACACAGAGCTTACAGTTAGGGATAAGTACAATGGTAATGTTGATTATTTTGCTGTAAGTTTAAATCCAAATAAAGATGGACAAAATTTATATGAATTTGTTGTTAGTGCAGCAAATGTTCAGACAGATATCAGGATTTCATAAATAGATGATGATTATGCTTGGGATGCTGTATGGTACAGTGCTACAAGGGTAACAGATGAATCGTGGGTTGTCGAAATAGAGATACCCTATTCAGCAATTAGATTTCCAAATGCAAAAAATCAGTCTTGGTCAGTAAATTTCTTTAGAACAGTACGAAGAACAAGAGAGGTTTCAAGTTGGAGTCCGGTAGATCAGACTTTGGGTTCAGCTGGGTCTCAAATGGGTATTATTGAAGGCATCAATAATATCGAAGCTCCATTGAGACTTTCATTAATGCCATATGTTTCAGGATATGTAAACTCATATGAAAACTCTTGGGGTAGGTCATTTAGTGGAGGTATGGATCTTAAACTTGGATTAAGTGAAACTTATACTCTTGATATGACTTTAATTCCGGATTTTGGACAAACAAAATAAGATAATATTGTTTTAAATCTCACACCACATGAAACGTATTATTCTGAAAACCGACCTTTTTTTACTGAAGGAACAGAGTTATATAATAAGTGTGATCTTTTTTACAGCCGTCGAATTGGAAAAACGCCATCATTATATGGGTCTGTCGAAAATATGGGACTGTCTGATACTATCAATATTCTTAAAAATCCATCTTCAGCAGGATTGATAAATGCATTTAAGATAAGTGGACGCGGTGAAGGAAATCTTGCTGTGGGTGTATTCAATGCAGTTACAGGAAATACTTATGCAAAGCTTCAATATCCAAATGGAAACGAGGAAAGTATTTTAACTGAGCATGCTACAAACTATAATATTTTGGTCCTGGATCAAAGTATGGGTAAAAACTCTTTTGTAAATTTTACAAATGCAAACGTTTTGCGTCCCGGAGATAATTATTGGTCAAATGTTACTGCAGCAATGTTTAAAATAATGGATAAAACTAATAAATATTGTGTTAGCGCATTAGGTTCTTTTAGCACAAGAAACATGTCGGGTGCAAATATCGATAACGGATGGTATCTGGATGCTTCGTTAGGTAAGAAAAATGGTACATGGGTTTATGAAATTGGAACACAAATAATCTCCGATGATTATAATCCAAATGATCTTGGATATATGACAAGGTTTAATCAAATTTCAAATTATGCGGAAATAGGATATCGTAGATTTTCAAGATTTTGGATTTTTAATGAGACAATGAATACTATTGATATCACTCATAGATCATTATTTGAGAATGCATCTTATGTCGGGGCAAATATACATCTTACAAATTATGCGACAACCACAAAACATTTGTCTATATGGAATAACTTAACAATTCCATTGAGTGATGAGTATGACTATTATGAGCCACGAACAGAGGGCAAGTTTTATCTTCGACCGTCATTGATAAATGAGAATTTCTTTATCTCAACAGATTATAGAAAAAGGCTTGCTTTCGATTTTAGGGGCGGAGTTTATTTTGATGGAATAGAACGACATGGATATTGTGGAAGCATAAGTCCACTAACTAGATTTGGGAAACGCGTAAGTTTAAGATACCAGTTTAGCGCAGATTACGACTTGGGTGCCGCAGGTTGGGTATCTAATACAAATGATGATATCATATTTGGAAGCAGAGATGTTATTACCTTTACAAATTCTTTTAGTTCATCTATTGTATTTACTAATAAATTGTCTTTATCATTATCAGCAAGACATTATGTTTCAAGTGTTGAATATTTTAGTTTTTATAATCTGCAAGAGGATGGAAAATTGAATCTGAATAATGATTATAACGGAACATCAAATTATAATTTTAATCTATTTAATATTGATTTGCTTTTAAGTTGGAACTTCTTGCCCGGAAGTTATCTGTCAGTAATGTGGAAAAATCAGATATTCTCAAACGGAGATGTCCCTGAATCAATGCAAATGCCAACTTATGGCGATAGCTTTAAACAAATTTGGCTTGAACCACAGGCAAATAATCTATCGGTTAAACTAATGTATTACATAGATTATAATAGTTTGTTTAACCAGAATTTTAAAAATAAAAAGTAGGCTTGCAAAGTAATTGCAAGCCTACTTTTATCTTCAAGTTTCTCTCTTACTTCCTGTTCAATTTTGCATCCATGCTTAGTGTAGCATGAGGGACAGCTCTAAGTCTTTCTTTTGAAATTAACTTACCGGTTTCTCGACAAACACCATAAGTTCCAGTTTCAATACGAACCAAGGCTGCCTGAAGATGTTTTATGAACTTCAGCTGGCGTTGGGCAATTTTCCCAATTTCTTCTTTTGATAAAACACTTGCACCTTCTTCTAAAACTTTAAAAGTTGGTGAGGTATCCATAATATCGTTTGTGTCTTCGTGACTTAACAGACTTTTGTAAAGCTCATAATCTTTTTGAGCCTTTTCGAGCTTCTTAATGATGATCTCTTTGAACTCATTAAGTTCCTCTAAGCTATATCTTGTTTTTTCTTCTACGCTCATAGTCTTTGTTTTAATTATTACACTTCTCTATATATAGCACAGTTTCTAAATTATTAACTTCTACGGTAATCGAATTATTTTGTTCCATTTTTTCAACTATTTTTATCGAATTACCTAATGTTTGTGAACATATATAGTCACTAAAGTTATTTATTGCAGAATCTAACTAGCTGTTAGACTGTATTATAATATTTATTTTATCAGTTACATCAAATCCAGAATCCTTTCTGATATTTTGAATTCTATTTATAAATTCTCTTGCAATTCCTTCTTCTACTAGTACTGGAGTGATGTTTATATCAAGAGCAACAGTTATTTTACCTTCGTTTGTAACTAACCAACCAGGAATGTCCTCAGAAATTATCTCAACATCTTCAACTCCAATGTTTATAGTTTCGTTTTCTAGTTGAAGCGGGAAGTCCCCTTCTTGCTCAAGTTTAACAATATCCTTTTGACTCATCGTCATGATGGCAGCAGCTACCTGTTTCATCATTTTGCCATATTTTGGACCTAAGGCTTTGAAGTTTGCTTTTATCTTTTTAACAAGTATGTCAGAACTGTCAGAAATGAATTCAATTTCCTTAATATTAGTTTCTGTCATGATAATTTGTTGAACTTTTTTTATTTGTTCTACAAATTCATTACTAATAACCGTAATCATGATTTTCTGAAGTGGCTGACGAACTTTGATGCTAACTTTTCTTCTTAAGCTTAATATCATAGAGGATATTGTCTGAGCCATTTGCATTCTTTCTTCCAGTAACTTGTCAATTACATTTTCCTGAACTTCTGGAAAATTAGCTAGGTGTACAGATTCAAAATTTTCTGTTTGTGTTGTAGTGTTAAGGTCTCTGTATAATTTGTCCATAAAGAATGGAGCAATTGGAGATGCTAGTTTTGCAATGGTATTTAAACAGGTATATAGAGTTTGGTATGCAGATATTTTTTCTTCATCATATTCTCCACCCCAATAACGTTTTCTCCCTAAACGAACATACCAGTTGCTAAGATGGTCAATTACAAAAACTTGGATTAATCTACCTGCTTTTGTATTTTCATAGTTCTCGTATGCAGTACCAACTTCTTTTACTAATGAGTTAAGTAAACTTAATATCCATCTGTCAAGTTAGGGGCGTTTGTCGAAAACTACCTGTTTTTCCTGATTGATAAAACTATCAATATTAGCATAAAGTGCAAAGAAGTTGTATGTGTTGTAAAGTGTTCCGAAGAATTTACGTTTTACTTCATCAACACCAGAGATATCAAACTTTAAGTTATCCCATGCTTGTGCATTTGTAATCATGTACCAACGTAGAGCATCAGCTCCATACTCATCCATTGTAGAGAATGGGTCTACAGCATTACCTAAACGCTTTGACATTTTATTTCCATCTTTATCGAGAACCAGACCGTTTGAAATAATATTTTTATAAGAAACTGAATCTGATATCATTGTGCTGATTGCGTGCAAAGTAAAGAACCACCCTCTGGTTTGATCTACTCCTTCAGCAATAAAGTCGGCAGGGTATAGTTCGTTAAATTTATCGGCGTTTTCAAAAGGCCAGTGCCATTGTGCATAAGGCATAGCTCCAGAATCAAACCAAACATCAATAAGGTCAGGCTCGCGGAACATTTTACTGCCATCTTGTGCAACAAGAATAATTTCATCAACATCAGGACGGTGTAGGTCAACTTTTTCATAATTCTCTTTAGAGAAATCACCCGGTTTAAATCCTTTCCAGAAATCCGCTGACATATATCCTTTTTCAACAGCCTTTCCAATTTCCTGCATTAATTCTTCAACAGAACCTATACATTTTATTTCGCTACCATCTTCTTTACTCCAGATTGGCAAAGGGGTTCCCCAATAACGTGAGCGACTTAGATTCCAGTCGACAAGGTTTTCTAACCATTTACCAAAACGTCCTTCACCCGTGCTTTGTGGCTTCCAGTTAATAGTTTTATTTAACTCAATTAGCCTGTCTTTTACAGCTGTTGTTTTAATAAACCATGAGTCAAGTGGATAGTAAAGAACCGGTTTGTCTGTTCTCCAGCAATGAGGATAATTGTGAACATGTTTTTCAATTTTAAAGGCTTTGTCCTGAAGCTTTAACATTACGGCAATATCAATGTCTGTAGTAGTTTCTTTTTTGTCAGCTTCAGGATCGTATTCGCTTTTCACAAACTTGCCTGCATATTCACTATAAGTTTCGATATTTACGTAATTCTTTACAAAATCAGGATGTAAGTCTTCTATTCTAAAAAATCTACCTTGTTTATCAACCATAGGAACAAGGTTTCCATCTTTATCGTAAAGTATCATTGCAGGAATACCGGCAGCTTTTGCTACTCTAGCATCATCTGCACCAAATGTTGGTGCAATATGAACAATACCAGTACCATCCTCAGTAGTTACATAATCTCCGGGAATAACCTTGAATGCAGGGGTTTTTGTATTCACCCAATTGATTAGTTGTTCGTATTCAGCACCCGCAAGCTCCTTTCCTGAATATTCCTCAACTATACGGAATGGAATGTTTTTATCACCCGGTTTATATTCATCAAAGTTTAATTCATCATTTCCTGCTTTAAAATAAGCAGGAACTCTGTCTTTACATAGGATTACGTTTATTTTATTTCCTGAATAAGGATTGAAAGTTTCAACTTTTACATATTTTATTGATGGTCCTACAGCTAAAGCAGTATTTGATGGTAGTGTCCATGGTGTGGTTGTCCATGCCATGAAATATAAGCTTGTATTTGTTCCTTTATAAATCTTTGCTGATGAATCGTTTTTAATTACTTTAAATAGAGATACAATGGTTGTGTCTTTTACATCCTTATAACATCAGGGTTGGTTAAGTTCGTGTGTGCTTAGTCCTGTCCCCGCAGCAGGTGAATAAGGCTGGATAGTATATCCTTTGTACAACAAACCTTTGTCGAACATTTTTTTCAATAAATGCCAAACTGTTTCAATATATCTGTTGTCATAAGTAATGTATGGATTGTCCATATCAACCCAATAACCCATTTGTTGAGTTAGGTTTTCCCATAAGTCAGTATATTTCATTACTTCCTTGCGGCAGGTATTATTATATTCTTTAACAGTAATTTTTTTACCTATATCTTCTTTTGTAATTCCTAAAGTTTTCTCGACACTTAGCTCAACAGGTAAACCGTGTGTATCCCAACCGGCTTTTCTATCAACCTTATGACCGGTAAGTGTTTTATAGCGACATACAACATCTTTTATGGATCTTGCCATTACATGATGAATGCCCGGAGTTCCGTTAGCAGATGGAGGTCCCTCAAAAAAGACAAAAGGCTTATTGTCTTTACGAATTTCTATACTCTTTTCAAAAGTGTTTTCTTCTTTCCACCATTTTTCCACCTCTTTGTTGATTGCAGCAAGATCTAACTGCTTGTATTCAGGAAACTTCTGACTCATTTTATATTAAAATTTAAAATAACGTGCAAATATATATGTATAGAGCATACTTTCCAAATTTTCAACATTTTTGGGGCGTTTTGATAAAAACATTAGTCCATTTGCAATTATCTTGTGACCAAAAGGAGGCGAAAAGCTTGTTGTTACTGTTAATTTCAACCTCTTAAAATACGGATAAATATAAAATTTACATTTTTCTAAATTAGATTTATTAAAAATTACGTACCTTCGTCAGCATTATTTAGCCTGATTTTTTTAAGATTTCCGGGCTTAAACATATTGAAAATCTAAAATGAAAAAGAAATTTATTTATATAATAGCAATTGTTGTAATAGCTGTTATTGCACTTGTTTTAATAGTAGTTATTAATAAAAAAGAGCCGGTAGTAAAAGAGAAAGTAGTTGAAGTAGTAGAAGAGATTCCTATGAAATATAATATTCCTTTGGAAGGCTGGACAATTTACACAGATACAGTTAGAAAAGGAGATTTTCTTGGAACAATAATGAACAGATATGGCATTACAGCTCAGCAAGTTGACCAAATATCAAAAATGTCATCAGACACATTTAATGTAACTTTAATTAATCTCGGACGTCCATTTACAGTATTTTCTGATACTATAATTGATTCGATTCCACAGGCAAAGATTTTTGTTTACGAAAACTCAAGTGTCAGATACACGAAGTATGATTTTACCAATCCGGATACTATTTTAATTGAAAAACTGGAAAAGCAAATTGATACAGTGGAACTTGAAGCAGCGGGGGTAATTGAGTTTTCTTTGTTGCAGACTATGCTTGATAATGACTATAGTTGGGAGTTAGCATTAGCAATGTCTCAAACCTTCGCTTGGACAGTGGATTTTTATGCATTACAGCCGGGAGACTGGTTTAAGGTTATGTACACTGAATTATATGTTGAAGATAAGCGAATTGGGATTGGCGATATTCAGGCAGGTGTATTTTATCAAGGAGGTAAGGAGCTGTGGGCAGTACCATTTACTGAAGATTCTGTTCAAAGTTTCTTCGATACTGTTGGTAATAGTATGCGTAAAACTTTCTTATTGGCACCACTTGAATACACAAATATCAGTTCAAGATATTCACATGCTCGTATGCATCCGATTTTCCATAAAGTTACCGAACACCTGGCTGTTGATTTTTCAGCTCCAATGGTAACACCGGTTTATGCTGCATCTGACGGAACAATTGTAACAAGAACTTATGGCGAAGGTGCAGGATACTATGTTGCAATTAGGCATAACAGTGTTTATACAACAGTTTATATGCACTTCTCTCGTTTTGGACAATACAATGTCGGAGACAGAGTTAATCAGGGAGATATAATTGGTTATGTTGGTTCTACAGGCTGGTCAACAGGTCCACACTTACACTATGAAGTACATGAGAACGGACAAAAAATTGACCCTCTTGCATTTGAACCGCCTCCAGCAGATCCTGTTGATTCAATTAATTTACCTCGTTTCCATGAGGAAAAACGCTACTGGATTGATAAGGTAAATGCAATAGAGTTGAAGAAGTAAAAAAATCACAGGCCAAATATTTGACCTGTGACTAAAGTTAAATAAATTCAATTTGCTATTCTACTATGATTTTTTCTGTTTTACAAACTTCTCCATTTACAAAAATAACAACAGAATAATGCCCCTGATTTAAACCTTCAACACTAATTGTTTGTGTTTCTTTGTTTTTTTGATAATTACGAACCTGTTGCCCCAAATAATTAATTATTTTAATTTCATAGTCTGATTCAATGTTATGGATGGTTAGTATGAAATTCCCTGAATTTGGATTAGGACTGATGTTTAATTGAATATCAGAGTCATTTGAAATAAGACTTGACTTTTCTTCACCTGCTCCATATTTATCATCTTGTAAACTGCGTGTTTCTTCACATATTTGGCAGTTTTCCATAGCGTTTATAAATTCATCGTCACTAAGCAAGCCTTCAGAAAATAATTTTTCGGCATTTATAACACATAACCAATTTTCTGCAAATTCAATATCAGATTGATCTATTATTTCACTTGTTGAATAGTATGAAAGTAATTATTCTATTTCTTCTGCCGCAAGATTATAATTTTTACGCATACGATTTATTAATGCTACATCAAGCTTATACCAATAGTAATCAAATTCACTTATGTTTTCATCTGATATTGTAAGAGAGTTGTTAAAATCAATCACTAAATCTGCTGCATTATTAAACTCAAAGTCTTCGGAATCAAGATCTATACTCATAAAGTATTCTGCAATAATTTCCTGAATTCTATTATAGACTGATGCGTATGTGTTATATGATATTTAGTTGTCTGAGTGAAATAAGTTTTGATATTGATTCATTTGATTTAAAAGTTGATTTTCATAATCAGTTGATGAATTTATTTCTCCCGATTTCATTTCGTTATTTTCAGAATCTAATAAAAGACTTAATGTTTTATCAGTTGTTACAATATCATCAACAGGGTCTAAACTAGTTGATTTACTTCAGCAAGTTTGATACGCTTTGTATGGGTCGGATAAGTATAAATACGTAGGAGGAAAACTACAGTTTGAAACGTATAGTTTGTAATTTACATTCCAAATAGGTCCTGTTGACAAAGAAGATGCCCATCTGTTATAGTGGCAATTCTGTGTAACTGGTGTGCCGCAAACACATCTTGCCGGACTGTCCCCATAAACTGTATAACCATCATTAAGTGCTTGAAGTTGATTGTATTTTCCATTTAAGTCTACAGAACCGTAATCAAGTTCAATAGTATGATAATTTCCTGACATATCACATTTATACGGATTGATTTTTGTACCATTTGTTGCGTAAACACCATATTGAGTATTATCTGTAACATAACAACACTCCAGATTGCAGTTAAATCCACCGGAAGTTTGTATACCATCATTTTCATTTTCATTGAAGTATGTATCATCTATATCAATATTAGCACTAGTGCTACCATGATAATACATCCCATTTTCATTAGTGACAAACATACAGTTATCTATGGATGATGGTAAACTCATATTTGTACAGTACAGGCCAAAGTCTGTATTATCTACAAATGAACATCCATCCAAATCAATACCTGAATTTAGCATATAAATACCTTTGCTGTTATCAACAAAACTCGTTCCGCTTATACTTAATGGATTTGTTGTATATGCTCGAATTCCGGTTAAACCGTCTTCGAATTGTGAGTTTGTGATAGAAATAGTCTGATTGTAAAAATATAAACCTCTGTGTCCGTTATAAACCCCATTGTCAGAAGTTACTTTTACATTATTAAAACTAAAATCTGTTGTTCCCTCTGCAAGAATTCTCCTTCCGGGAGAACCTGAGGCCATTTCAATCTTACAATTACTAAAGCTTATAGAACTCATATTCGGGAGACGTAATGTAGCTTGATATACTTCTAGAACTTTATCATTTATTACGGAACCGCTAAAAGACATCGATGAACCAGTGCCACAGAAAATATTATAAGTCGCATCATCTCCCGGGCTGCTGAATTTTACGTAACCGTCACCTGTGAAAGTGAAAGTGGCGTTGTTTGCGATTGTTAGATCTCCCGCAATGTTTAAGACAGTGTTTTCATCAAGTAATTCTATAGCAGCCCCCTGGTTAAAGATCATTTCCCCGACAGGACTTGAATTTGCCATGATACTAATGTTACCATCATCGCTTAAACTTAGTGTAGCACCAGATTTTATTTCTATTGTACCTCCATAGTTAACCACAATATTGCCATCAAAAGGTATATCAAACCATGTGTATAATTCTGCATCGTCTTCAATAATTAAGTGTCCTCCATTGTTAACTGTGATTTGTGGGTTTTCAAATAAAAAGTTTGTTTTATTATCAATAGTCAATGTCCCGTCAACAATTACGTTTGAGCAAACATTTTTTTCATCTTACCAGGTTACGTTTTGTAAAGATGAAACATAGGTAGTAACATTACACATATCTGCACAAACAAGTTGCAGGGCATCGTAAGCGTTTACCATGCCATAACCAAGTTTATAATTCCAAGTTCCATTTGGATTATTAACATTATAAGAATAAAAATCTTCTCTTATTTTTTGTGCGGATTGTTCGATAATGTCTTTTACTTCTTCATATGTCAAGTCAGGATTTATGCTTAATATCAATGCTGCAACACCAGAAATATATGGAGCAGCAGCAGAAGTCCCATTAAAACCAGATTTGTATTCTGTAGAAATCCCTTGATCATTAACAATCGTTGTAGTAGTAACATCTGAACCAGGAGCAACAACACTTAACCCAAAACCGTAATTACTACCTCCAAAAGGCCAATGACTACCACAAGTCAAATTATCTTCATCTCCCGGGATTGATGGTCTAATTCCACGAATTCCACATGAATCAATTGCTCCAACACCAATAACGTTTGATAGATTTGATGGAAATAAGACCTCATTTAAATCTCCATTTCCTGTTGAGTTGACTATAATACATCCATATTCATTTCTGCCATAGGTGGTAGCTTGATTTATAGCATCTAATATTATATCTTCGTTAGTTGCTCCAGACCATGAATTACTTATAATATCTGCGCCATTTTGCCATGCATAAGAAATCCCATCGTATAAACAAATATCTATTGGAGCTATTGGATCTCCAAACTCATGTGGAATATCCCAGTCTAAACTTAATGACATAATTGCACAATCGGGGGCAATTCCAGCGACACCAATACTATTATGCTGTGCCCCAATAATTCCAGCAGCATTAGTGCCATGACTGTATAACTTTGGAGATAGATTTTGATATAATTGGCTTGGTGTTGAACCACTCATAATATCGTAACTTATATATGGGTCTATTGTTGATAAATCTGGATGGTCCAGTTTTACCCCTGAATCAAGAATTGCAATAATAATATTTGTATCTCCTTTTGTACACCTCCAAGCCTCACATGCACTTACATCAATGTTTGTATTATCTGTCACATTATTTAATCCCCATTGTTCATGAAAAAGCTCATCATTTGCACAAGAAACGCTTCTACTTTCTATTGCATCAGGTTTAAAATTTCCAATGAAGCTAGGATGTGAGTATTCAAAAATACCAGTTTCATAAAATGTATTAGACATAGTTAAAGCATCACTATTTGAATCATTTGTACACTCTACGATAAACCATTTGTTCTCACTGTCAAAAGTCCCTAACACTTTGGTCTTCTGAATGTTTGACAGACTATCTAGTAGGGTTGTGTCTTGTGTGTGAGTTAATTTAACATAAAACAAATGTGATGTGCCAACTTCAGCATCATTTACACTATAATAACCTGAAACATATTTGATATGTGTATTTGCCAATAATGAATCAACACAAATGCTATCATTACTCTCAATTATTGCACAGGTTTTGTAAACATCAACACTATCCAAAGGAAAGTGTGATGGTAGAAAAAATGTTGTAAAATCATTAACTGTTAAAGATGTATCGTTTAGTGCTGTAACTAATGAAGATGAATCAGTTATTGTACTGTCAACCAATACAAATTTCTTAGTATTGATAATATTTAAACCTTGCTTTTCTCCATTACTCCAATAATAATTAGTTTGCGCCTGTAATCGAATAGTGATAATAGGTAAAACAATAAGTACTATAAAAAATATTTTTTTCATATTAGTTTAAGTATTAATTAATGTAATTTGAATATTCTTTTTGTAACCGCAGTGTGGTTATTTATAAGTTCTAAAAAGTAAATTCCCGGAATTAATGAGTTTTTGGGATTAATAATGTTATTTTCTACCATCCCTTTTTGTAAAATATCTCCATTAGTATTATATAATGAAAATTCAACAATCCCCTTTAGTCCTGATATATAAATTTTATCGTAAAACGGATTTGGGTAAACATTTATAGCAGATAAACTTTCGTTATAATTAACTCCCGCACTGGGAAGTAAATTTCCATGACTACCTATATACTCTACCGAACAATCATAATATGTCCTAAAATTCCAGAAACGCCAATTTAAACATCCGCTCATGCAATCCCCCCACCCATATGAGTATTCCAAATCAATATACTCTTGATGTATTTCAGCTGTAATATTTCTATCCATCTGATTTGCATATTGTCCTTCTGTTGCAAAAACACTAATTATATCTGGTATCTGTTCAAATTCCTTGGATAATTGTGGCATATTGTAATTGACATGTGAAATTAAATAAATATAATAATGGTCGATAGAGTTAAGATGATAATAATACTCTAGTTGATATAATTCCATTAAACTATCAACCTCTTCATTTCCAGAAATATCCATTCCTTCAATAATATTATTTGCCCACTCCAATGACTTATCACATTTAAAACTAAAACCACGAACATCATAATTAAATGCTGCATAGATTTCTAACATATCAACAACAGAGTCTCTTGCTGGCAGTTCACTTGCATTCCATACTGCTAACAAAGCATTCAAAAATGTATCAACGTGTAAAGTTGGGATTTCAATACTATCCATATAATTCATATCGTTATCGTAGAATTTACGTAATGTTAAAACCCCTGCGTCTATTTTATAATTCTCTGTAATTTCGTAGGGTGCTTCACACGAAGATTGCACAACCTGTTAGAAACCAAAATAAGCAAATAAAATTAAGAATAATAATAATGCAATTTTTTTCATTTTCATCAATTTTTAGTGTTCTATACAAAGATACGGATTATTTATTAACACTTACCATTGTTTATACACCAATTGTATATAGTACTCACTGTATGCTTAATTAAAAACATGTTATTTTAATTACAAAGTTTTCTGTTATAAATGTAAGCAAAATACAAAGAGTTAAAATAAAATTTAGATATATAAAACTGTAATGGGTTAAATTATCTTTGCAAAACTGTCAGATATTCAGCAGTTTAACTGCTGGGAGAGATTGAAAAATCATTAAAAAATGGCAAATATACTATGGAAAATTACTAAATCTATTAGTATAATCAGTAATAAATACTAGTGGTTATGCCTGTTTTTTAGTGGAATAAATAACAATTTAATTTGATTGGTTCTAAACAACCACCGGGGATTTACATAAAAACGTCATCTTTATACAAAATTCAAAGAAGAATTTAGGCTAAAACGTCCCTCATCGATCACCGGTCACCAAACATCCGTCACCGGTCAATATTCCAATCCAGTAAATTTTTTTGTAATATATCTTACCGGATACCAGGCGGCAAAAGTACAGATGATAAGTTCTGTGATCAGTACATAAAAGAAATCTTTGGTTTTCATTAAAACCGGGTAGTTTTCGATAATAAAAGAACCACCGTTACCTAGTTTTACCAAACCAAAACTTATTTGTAACCAACAAATAAGCCCACCTATTATTAGTCCGGCGATTGCTCCGAGAAAACTAATAAACAAGCCTTCCATAAAAAAGATGCTTCGAATGGTTTTATTGTTTGCTCCAAGACTTTTTAAAATCTGAATATCATGTTTTTTATCAATGATAAGCATTGTGAGAGAACCGATAACATTAAATGAGGCAATAAGCAGAATAAAAACCAATATCATAAAAATTGCCCATTTTTCTGACTGCATGATTTTGTAAGCATATTCATGTTGTTTGTTTCTATCCTGAATTTCGAACTTAGATCCTAACTTTTCCTCAAGAAACTCAACGGCATCATCATATTTCACATCTTTATTTAGTTTTATTTCGATTGAGCTAACTTCATCATCATACTCAAGCAGTTCGCGAGCAACATCTATTGGTAGAACAAAGTATTTTGTGTCATATTCTTGCTGAATTGTAAAGACTCCTACATTATAAACCCAAGCTTTATTTATATTTTCTGAAGCATCTTGAAAATTACCTTTAAATTTAGCAGACCGACTTGGTATATATATGTTTAACGGTTCAACCAAATCCGTGTCCAGTCCTAAATCATATGCTATTCCTTGTCCGGCAATACCTAATGGCACATCCCTTTCGTATAGCCGGTAAATACCATCAACTAACATTGTGTCAAGACCTGTTACTAATTTGTATTTTTCATCGACACCTTTTATTGTTGCAATCTTTTGCTTTTCACCATATTCCAGCATTGCATTTTCTTCAAGGCATAGTGAGTAGACCTTAATAAAATCAGCAGTTTCAATTACATTTATTGTTTTCTCATCTGGCGTGAAAGTTTTTCCTTCTGTAGCCACAATTTTAATATCAGGATCAAATGAATTGTAAAGCTTTTTTAACAGGTCATCAAATCCGTTAAATACTGATAAAATAATTATTAGGGCTGCTGTGCCTGTAGCTACTCCCATTACAGAAATAAATGAGATAATATTTATCGCATTTCTTGATTTTTTTGAGATTAAATATCTCTTTGCTATGTAAAATGAAAAATTAAATTTACGAATTCTTTAGTGCATTATCAATTCTATCAATTCTGTCAAGAGAATCGTCTAAATAGAAACTTAGTTCCGGAATTCTTTTTAGGTCATTTTTAATAATCTTACCTAATTCATATCTTATTTTTGACACATTATTGTTTATCTCTTTAATAATTTTTTGTCCATCAGTTGAAGGAAAGATGCTGATATATACTTTTGCAATACCTAAGTCAGGACTTATATTTACATCTGTAATTGTTAGTAATCTTCCAGGGACAAGACCGCTAAATTTATGTGTAAACAAGCTGGCCAGTTCTTTATGAATAACTCCTGAAACTTGTAATTGTCTTTTATTTTGCATGATTATATCTATTAATTAATAGTATTTTGCTCTTTTGATTAAGTATGGTTTTAAAACCTCGTTAAAACCTTTATTGATATCTGCTTCAATTAAGTCAATCCCAAACTGTCCGCATTTTAAAGTTAATTCATCTACCAGAGATTTTGTTCTTTCGATGTAAGTTTCACGAACTTCGTTTGGATTTAGTTTAATGACATTTCCTGTTTCTAAATCAATAAATTTATATGGGCGATTTGCAAACTCAAATTCTTGTTCAAATTTCTTGTCAGTCACATGAAAAATAACGACTTCATGCTTATTATATTTTAGATGTTGGAGTGCAGAAAATAATTTTTCAGTATCATTTTCTTTACCTAAAAACATATCGCTAAAGATGATTACCAATGATCTTTTATGTATTATTTCAGATAAGTTATGAAGCAAGTCTGCTGTGTTTGTCTTTTTCTGTAAACCAATACTTTTCGTGTCCAGATATTTTCTTAGTTCATTATATAATAATTGTAAATGAACTTGTGACGATTTTGCTCCTACATGAAATTTTATTTCATTGTCAAATGAGCTCAAACCTACAGCGTCCCGTTGTCTTCTTAAAAGATAGATCAAAGATGCTGCGCAATAAACAGAAAAGCTTAATTTATTTATGGTTTTGTTTTCGTATGGGAAGAGCATTGAAGAGGAAACATCTATAATTACCTGACCTCTGAGGTTTGTTTCTTCTTCGTAACGTTTTACAAAAAGTTTTTCGGTTCTGGCATATAATTTCCAATCTATATGTTTTGTACTTTCACCTTTATTGTATAAACGATGTTCTGCAAACTCTACGGAAAAACCATGAAACGGACTTTTATGTAAGCCGGTAATAAATCCTTCGACAACTTGTTTAGCAATAAGCTCGAGATTGTCGTACTCAGGAAAATGTTCTATGTCTCGTAGAGTCTTCAATTGTATTTTTTTGCAAAGATAAATAAAAAGACGGAAGTCTGAAGCAGGAAGTTTGGAGAAGACCGAGGACCGAAGACCGAAGTTGCTGTTGTAGACTTTTGTGCTAATACTTCGGTCTTCAGTCTCCGGTCTTCAGTCTTTTAATTATCTTTGCACCATTAAGTTTATTTATGGATAAAAAAGTATATATAGAGACATATGGTTGCCAGATGAATGTGGCAGACTCAGAAACTGTGTTGTCAATATTGAAGACGAAAGAATTTGAGCCGGTTGTAACAATCGACAATGCTGATGTTGTAATTCTTAATACTTGTTCAGTTAGAGATAATGCCGAACAAAAAATCTGGAATCGTCTGGACTTTTTAAAGGGCTTAAAACGACGTAAAAAGAATCTTAAAGTTGGGATAATTGGCTGTATGGCTCAAAGAACTGCAGATAAACTATTGGAACACATTGCCGTTGATTTTGTTGCTGGCCCGGATGCATACAGGAGTTTGCCTGATTTGATAAATGAAACTGATATTGAGCTCAAAACACATAATACCGAATTTGATATCGAAGAAACTTATTCGGGGATTGTTCAATATAAACAAAGCGATAAAGAAATATCAGGTTTTATTCCAATAACCAGAGGGTGTAATAATTTTTGTTCATATTGTATTGTTCCTTACACTCGCGGTAGAGAAAGAAGCAGCTCATATACAGATATAATTCATGAGGTAAAAGATCTTGAAGAAAAAGGATACAAAGAAGTTACTCTGTTAGGACAAAATGTGAATTCATATTTTTATGAGGATGAGTATAGAAAAGTTGATTTTCCTACTTTAATTCAGATGGTTGCTGATGCAGTTCCTAATATGAGAATACGATTTACAACTTCTCATCCTAAAGATATTTCAGATGATCTGATTGATACGATTGCAAAGTATAAAAACATCTGTAATCATATTCACTTACCTGTACAATCGGGAAGTAATAAGGTGCTTAAGTTGATGAATCGAAAATACACAAGAGAGTGGTATCTTGATAGGATTAACAAGATTAAAGAAACAATACCGAATTGTGGATTGTCGTCTGATATTTTTTGTGGCTTTTCTGGTGAAGGAGAAGAAGAATTTCAGGAAACACTTAGTTTGATGCAAGAAGTAGAATATGATTCTGCATTTATGTTTAAATATTCTGTACGTCCCGGTACTGCAGCGGCAAAGAAATTGGAAGATGATGTGCCGGAAGAGGTAAAAGTTGAAAGGTTAAACAGAATGATTGCCCTTCAAAATGAAACATCCTTGAAAAGCAATAAAAATGATATTGGTAAAACATTTGAGGTTTTAATTGAGGGCTTTTCAAAAAGATCAAAAGAACAATTATTTGGTAGAACTCAGCAGAATAAAGTTGTTGTGTTTACAGCAGAAGGACTGTCAAGAGGAGATATAGTTTTTGTTGAAATAACAGAGGTGAGTTCTGCAACACTAAAAGGTAAAATTGTTAAACCATGAATAAAATAGACGAATTTCGCGATTATCGTTCAAAGATGAATGATAAGATTTTAAGCAAAGACAACAAAGTAATTAAACGCTTATACAGTCTGGATACTTTAACATATCAGGATTCTGCCTTAGACAAAAAGACAAAGGAAATGCTCGGATTGGTTTCTTCTATGGTTTTGAGATGTGATGATTGTATTAAATATCATCTGGAAAAATGTTTTGAATTGGGAGTTACAACTGATGAAATGATGGATGTTTTTGGTGTTGCAAATGTTGTTGGAGGTACAATTGTCATACATCATACACGACGAGCAATGGAGTATTGGGAACTGCTTCTGGAAAAGTAAAGTTTCATATTTTCAAATAAAATCTGAGTTTTGCATAATAAATTGATGCAGCAATTGCGTTATTAATATTAAAGCATTTTGTACGTTTCATTAATTTTTTAAAGCATTTGAATAGACATTTACCTAATAGATTTATAGTAAGGAAAGTTTATTCACTTTAAAAATTAATGACATGAAAACAAAAAAATCACCAAAAGCAGACCTAGAACGCAAAAGAGGATTATTCCTTGAAATTGGTTTTATACTGGCCTTAGGTATTTGCCTAGTTGCCTTTGAATGGCCAAGCGAAGAATATGTTCATAGAGACCTTGGAAGACCATCAATTGCACCTGAAATTGAATTGTTAATTATCAATCCAATTCCACCACCTCCGCCCCCACCAGAGGTGATAAAGGATGAAATGCCAATATATCTTAAACCTGTTGATAATGAAACTGAAACTGATGATGTTGATTATAGAAACAGCGAAGACGATTGGGTTGACCCTACAATTAAAGTAGAAGAGGATGAAATTGATATTCCTGTTGAAATAACAGAACCAATTCCAATATGTAATATTAAAGATAAACCTCTTTTTCCCGGTGGTGAAGTTGAAATGCTTAAGTTTATTAATAAAGCATGTGTATATCCTGAAATTTCAAAAACAAACGATATTGACGGAACCGTATATGTACAGTTTGTTATTGACAGGTATGGGCAAGTAAAAAACGCTAGTGTCTTAAGAGGTGTAGATAAATACCTTGATGCAGAAGCTCTACGAATTATAAATTCATTTCCAAGATGGCAACCCGGTAAACTTGGTGGTTCGCCGGTTCCGGTTACTATAATTCTTCCTATAAAATTTACGCTTGAATAGACATATAAGTGAAAAGGTGTGTAGGGCTTATGTTCTACACACCTTGTATTTTACTTTTTTGAAAAAACAAAGAATCTTTTTATGGAATTAGCATAGAGATTTAATCTAAATAATATGAATAGACAATTACACTTCAAAACCGGACATGCCGGTAATTTATTTACTTAAAAATTAATGACATGAAAGCAAAGAAAACACCAAAAGCAGACCTTGAAAAGAAAAGGGGCTTATTTCTTGAAATCGGGCTAATACTGGCTCTGGGGATTTGTTTGGCAGCATTTGAATGGCCAAGCAGAGAAGTGGAAACTCAAACTCTTGGTAATCTAACCAATAGTGAAGAGATAGTTGAGGAAATGATTATTACCAGAGAAACACCGCCTCCTCCACCAAAACCGGAGATCAAAGAACCGGAGCCTGTTGTTTTAGAACTTAAGGTCGTGGATAACAAAAAGGATGTAAAAAAGATTGACTGGAATAGTGAATTAAAAGATCGTAATCCTCCAATAATTATTATTAGTGATGGTCCTGATGTTCCTGATGAGAAAACAGAGCCTGTAAATTGGGTAGATGTTAAAACAAAACCTCAATTTCCGGGTGGAGATGCAGCATTATTAAGATTTGTTGTTGATAATACAAAGTATCCGGAGATTCCTAAAGAGGCAAATATAGATGGAAAGGTTTACGTTCAGTTTATTATCGATGAAAAGGGAAAAGTTACAAATCCTTCAATTATTAAAGGTGTTGACCCATATCTTGATGCAGAAGCATTAAGAGTTGTTTCTCTTATTCCTGACTGGTCACCGGGTATGCAAAGAGATAAACCTGTACCTGTAATTTTTATATTACCAATAAATTTTGTTTTGAAATAAACTTATAAGCCGGCGTATGTCGGCTTTTTTTATAAAAATAAAATAATTAGTTTTTGGCGTAATTTATAGTTAGCAGAGGCTCTCGAAGCTAAAAATCATGACAAAAACATTTATTAGTCCTAAACGCACAACGGGTGAAAATTAATAAAGGAAGAAGAGAGCAACACCAATTACAGATATAAACGCCCCGATAACTTCTTGAATTTTAATTTTTTCTTTGAATATTAACATTGAAGGCAAAATAATAACTACAGGTGCCAGAGAAGATAAAGTTGCTGCGATACCTGTTTCAATATATTGTACAGCTAATAAGCTGAAAGATACCCCTAAAAAAGGACCGGCAATAGAACCTAAAGCAACTCTCTTCATGGCTGGGACATTTTTTGCACCATTAAAGGTTTTCTTCCAAAGTTTTGCGAATGTGAGAATAATAGCAAATACAAACATTGCCGCAATTATTCTAATTTGTGTTGAAGCAAAAGCATCGTAATTCCCCATTCCCTTTTTACTTAAAACCAAGCCTCCAGCCTGGCCAAATGCACCACCAATTGCTAACAAAAGACCAACAACAGATGTAGAAAGCTTTTTTCTGGAAGTTTTAATCTGATCTTTATTCTCTGTCGACTTTTTAGTAAGTAAAACGATGGCAATACCGATCATTGTGATTAGCATCGCAATAAGCTGAATAAATTTTAAAGTTTCACCTAAAATTAGCCAACCTAAAAATGCAGTAATAGGAGGCACCAGCGACATTATTAGCATAGATACTCGTGCACCAACAAGCACATAAGCCCTAAAAAGCATTAAATCTCCTATTACTAAGCCAACAATACCCGATAGAATAAGCCATAGCCAGGTGTTTAAATCTGCATCACTGGCAAATGCCAAACCTCTGGTAAAATATGAATATATCGTAATAAATATTAGGGCAAAAATTAAGCGAATAAAATTTAGGGGTAAAGAACCTATCTTTTTACCTCCTGACTCAAATGCCATTGCACTAACTGTCCACATAAAAGAGGTTGCAACAGCAAATATTTCACCTGTGTAATTTCCCATTTTTATATTTTACAAAAGCAAAAATAGTAGAATGGACAATAAAGAAGTGAGGAAAGTTTAAATTTCATACGAAAAGCTTTGTTTTAGCATTGATTTAACTTAAAAAATGCACATAATAGTTGACTAAACAATTTTTATTTTTAATCAACGTTATAAAAAAAACAAAAAAACTTTGTATTTTTTATGGAATACTGTATGTGTTTGTATCAAATACACGAAAATTCTTTGCTAAATTTTGGCTAGGATTTAGAAAATTATTAGTTTTACGAACTTTAAAATTTTAAAAAGATGCAAATTAAGAAATCACCAAAGGCAGATCTTGAAAAGAAAAAGATGATTTTTCTTGAAATAGGTTTGGTTGTTGCTCTTGCAATATGTCTGGTTGCATTTGAATGGACAACCGAAGAAGTTAATCAAAATAATCTTGGAGACCTTGATATGGAAGAGGTATTTGAAGAGGAAATTGAAAACACTTTTGAGGAAGAACCACCACCAGAAGAAGAAATTATAGAGGAAGAACCTGAGCAAGTAATTGAAGAACTTGTTGTTGTGGAAGATGATGTTGAGGTTGATGATATTGATATTGACTCAGAGGCTGATGAAAACACAAGTACAAACACAAACATTATTACAACAGATTTTGTTGAAGTAGAAGAAGAGGTTGAACCAATTGCATTTGCTGTTGTTGAGGATAAACCAGTATTTCCTGGTGGTGATGCAGCTTTAATGAAATTTATTGCTGATAATACAAAATACCCTGAGATAGCTAAGGAAAATGGTATTCAAGGTAGAGTATTTATTCAGTTTGTAATTGACAAAACCGGTCGTGTAACAAGAGTATCTGTTGCTAAAGGTGTTGACCCATATCTTGATGCTGAAGCAAAAAGAGTTGTAGCAATGCTTCCAAACTGGTCTCCTGGAAAACAAAGAGGGAAAGCTGTTCCTGTTACATTTGTTGTACCTATCAATTTTAAATTATACTAAAAGATAGATAGTTAAAAATATCAGACCCTGCCTTTTTGGGCAGGGTCTTTTTTATAGTAAAAATGGGAAGTGAGAAAAAAATAGATATTGAAAAAGCAGTTCTTGTCGGAGTAGTTAATCAGGATCAAACCAAGGAACAAGTTAACGAGTATCTGGACGAACTTGACTTTTTAGCTAAAACGGCTGGAGTAAATCCACAGAAAAGGTTCACACAGAGTGTTACTAATCCAAATCCTCGATCATATGTTGGAAGAGGAAAACTGGATGAAGTAAACAATTATATAATTGAGAATGAAATTGGATTAGTAATTTTTGATGATGAGCTTTCACCTACTCAATTGAGAAATATAGAGAATTTTTTAAAAGTTAAGGTTCTTGATCGCACGAATCTTATTCTAGATATTTTTGCTCAACGAGCGAGAACAGCTCATGCTAAAACTCAGGTTGAATTAGCACAGTATCAGTATATATTACCTCGACTAACCAGAATGTGGACTCACCTTGAGCGACAAAGAGGTGGTATTGGTATGCGTGGTCCCGGGGAGGCTCAGATTGAAACATACCGTAGAATAATACTGGATAAAATTTCAAAACTAAAAAAAGAGCTTGTAAAGATAGACAAGCAAATGTACCAGCAACGTAAAAATCGTGGAGCAATGGTTCGAGTAGCACTTGTTGGATACACAAATGTAGGTAAATCAACCATAATGAATATGTTAAGCAAATCGGAGGTTCTTGCCGAAGATAAGCTATTTGCCACACTAGACACCACTGTTAGAAAAGTTGTAATTAATAATTTGCCATTTTTAATGAGTTACACAGTAGGTTTTATTCGTAAATTACCTCATAAATTAATAGAAAGTTTTAAGTCTACTCTCGACGAAACCCGAGAATCTGATTTAATCGTTCATGTTGTAGATGTGTCACATCCCTCGTTTGATGAGCATATGGAAGTAGTAAACGAGACTCTAAAGGAACTAAATGTTGCCGATAAACCAGTATTGGTTGTTTTTAATAAGATTGATCAATTTAGCTTTGTTCCTAAAGATGAGGACGATCTGACGCCTAAAACAAGAGAAAACTATTCGCTGGAAGATCTAAAGCAAGCTTATTTTGCAAAAAAAACTTTTCATAGTGTTTTTATTTCTGCTAAAAACAAAGAGAATGTTGATGAATTTAGAGAAACCCTCTTTAATATGACACGCAATATTCACTTTGAAAGATATCCTTATAATACAATCTAAAAAAAACGCTTAAATTTCGTTATTCTGAATAAAAATTGTTAATATTACGTTTTGTACAGAATGTGTGGGTTTGATAAGTTTTCGATATAATTAGTAATCGCTGTTTGTTTAAATTTTTAGCAAAAGCATTTAAAAATTGTAAGATGAAAATCTATAATTTAGGAGGTAAAGGGACACTACTTGACCAATTTCTCTCAGAAATTCGTGATCATGAAATTCAACTAGACAGAGCGAGGTTTAGAAATAATCTTGCGAGAACTGGCGAGATTATTGCTTATGAAATGAGCAAAATGTTTCCTTTTACTGATGAGGATATTACAACACCACTAGGTATTGCCAATGTCCCCACATTACAAGAACAGCCGGTAATTGCTACTGTTTTAAGAGCAGGTTTACCTTTTCATCAGGGATTTATAAATTTCTTTGATCATGCAGAAAGTGCCTTTATTGCAGGATACAGAAAGTACGATAAAAGTGGAGATTTTGAAATAAAGATAGATTATATAAGTTCACCTCCGGTTGAGGATAGAATAGTTATAATTAACGATCCAATGCTAGCAAGTGGAGGGAGTATCGAGATGGCCTATAAAGCACTACTAAATTATGGTAAGCAAAAACATGTACATATCGCAACTGTAATAGCTAGTAAAGAAGGCTTGGATTATATCGAACGAGTATTGCCTGAAAGTGATATTAGTGTTTGGGCTGGTGCAATTGATGATGAACTTACAGTAAAATCATATATTGTTCCGGGTTTGGGCGATGCAGGAGACCTAGCTTACGGAAGAAAATCAGATAATTAGGATAATACAAATCTGGCTGTTTTTCTACTTCTTTGCTCAAGTAGAATTTTTCTATCTTCTGTCATCTTTTTAATCGAATCATTATTATAGTAACGAATTGTTACAAAATCAAGACCTGTATTGTATCTAACAATATACTCCTTTTTTAAATCTTTAACTAAATCTCCGAAATTTCTGTTGTTTCCGTCAATTGATGCAGAGAAACTGATAGCAGAGTTCTGTGTAATGTTTACTTTAATTCTATATTTTGTAAACAGAGCAAAAAGTTTGCTTATGTTTTCTTCTACAAAAAAAGAAAAATCCTTTGGGGAAACAGAAAGTAAGGTTTGGTTTTCCTTAAGTATATATACCGGCATTAAATCTAAGGAATAATCAAGCTTAGTAATTGTGGTGCCTTTTTCTTTTGGTGCGTTAAAAGGTTTTACATAAAGTGGGATGTTTTTATTTTCGATTGGTTTAATTGTCTTGGGGTGTATTATTTTAGCACCATAAAACGCAAGCTCTATTGCTTCTCTAAATGATAAATATTCTATTTTCTCAGCAAATGAACACCAATTAGGATCTGCATTCATTATTCCCGGTACATCTTTCCAAATTGTTACATCTTTTGCATCCAATAAAAATGCGAGAGCAGAAGCAGTATAGTCTGAACCTTCTCTGCCAAGAGTTGTGTTTAAACCCTTTTTATTTCTTCCGATAAAACCTTGTGTAACAAAAATACTATTACCATTGAAAACCTCTTTTACTGGTTGTGAAGACTCTTTCCAAAGTATTTTGGCATCACGATAATTTGAGTCAGTAACAATAACATCTCTAATATCAATTAAGTTGTTGTTGACATTATTTGCATACAAATATGCAGATAGAATTAAAGAGCTTAAAAGCTCACCATGAGATACAACCTTATCATACAAGATGTCATATGATGATTTTCTGGTTTTGTTAATTAAGTTCTTTAAACTGTTAAAAATTGCGTTAAATGATTCTTCAATTAAATGGAAATTATTTTGAAGGGCATCTTTAGCAAAGTGAAGATGAAAATCTTTAATTTTTTGTAGAGTATTTTCTGTATTTTCATCACAAGCAATACAAGAATTAACAAGAGCTTCAAGGTGGTTTGTGGTTTTGTCAATAGCTGATACTACAATAACCAGACTCGTCTCATTTGAAACAATATTTAAGATATTTTTTAGAGCTTCAGGAGTTTTTATTGAAGCCCCACCGAATTTATATATCTTCATTTTCCTTGTTTTTGTCAGTTTTAATATGCTCTTCTTTCTCCTCTGCGTGAGCATTCTTTTTATTATGTTTCAAGTGAATTCTTGGTTTATCAACAGTATCCATATTGTGTGTTAAGTAGTGTACAAACTTATATTCATCAAAGAATTCACGAGCGATAACTCTTAAGACGGTATAACCCGGAATAGCTAGCATCATGCCTAAAACACCGTAAAGACTTCCAGCAATTATTATCACAATAAAAATCTCAAGCGGATGAGCTTTTACGCTCTTTGAGTATATAAGCGGTTGAAATAATATGTTATCAGTTAACTGAGCCACAATTACAACACCAATTATTTTTAAAATAAGAGGAATTATTTCTGTATTAAAATCAAGACTTATGTTTGCGGTTGTTATTAGAATTATCCCTATTGCAGCTCCAATCCATGGACCAATGTATGGAATAATATTTAAGACCCCACCAATCATACCTACAAGCAAAGCAAGGTGAAAGTCAACGCCAATTAAATATAAGCCTATCGTAAATAGGGTCATCATAAATAATGTTTCTAGAATCACACCTAATAAATATCTTGCAATGAGGTTTCTAACAGATTTTAGTACTTTTTTTGTTTTTTCTTCATATTTATTTGGGACAATCATAAGTACTCCTTTATCAAAAAGGTGTTTGTCTTTAAGGAAAAAGAAACTTATAAATGTTATAGAGAAAAGTGAAAGAAATAAGTTTGCAGCAGTACCGCCTAAGTCATTTACGAATGTTCCAACAGAACCAAAATTTACTATTGAAGTTATTTTTTCAATAACAAAATCTTCAGTTGAAAACTCTGGTTGATTTAAAACGGGTGTCTTTTGAATAAACTGGTCAACATCATTTATAGGTTTTTCTAACCCTTCAGAAACGGTTTCTATATCAATTGCTTGAAAATCACTAACCTGATCAATTACCAATGGAACGAGTAATCTAAAAGCCATAACTACGAGAAACCACATAGTAATAATTGTTAGTAAAGCTGCAAGCCATTTAGGGGTAACTACTTTTTTAATTCGTATTTTACGGATTAATTCAATTAGAGGGTTTCCTAGTGCAGCAACAAAAGCAGCGATTAAAATCCAACCGATTATATTTGTAAAATAAACTACAAATAACACCAGTAATGTTAAACCAACAAATCCGACTATGTATTTTCTGTATTTTTCCATTATGAGAAATTTTTACGAAAATAAGTAAAAATAAAAAAACCTCCTATTTAAATGGTATTAATAAACAGGAGGTTAATAATTTTATAGTGTTAAGTTACAATCCAAACTCTTTTTTTACTATATCAACATAGTCTAATTTTTCCCAAGTGAACAACTCAACTTCAATGTTTTTTGATCCTTGATAAGGAGAGTCAAAATGTTTAGAAACAGTTCTTGGTGTACGACCAAAGTGTCAGTAAGAAGCAGTTTCTTTGTAAATTGGATTACGAAGTTTAAGTCTGCTTTCAATACCTGCAGGTTTAAGATCGAATATTTTTTTGATTTTCTCAGCAATCTGAGAGTCATTTATATCGACATTTGCTGTTCCGTATGTGTTAGCATAAACACCAACAGGTTCTGCTACACCAATTGCATAAGCAAGCTGAATAAGAATTTCATCAGCAACACCTGCAGCAACAAGGTTTTTTGCTATGTGACGAGATGCATATGCTGCAGATATGTCAACTTTAGAAGGGTCTTTACCACTAAATGCACCACCACCATGAGCACCTTTTCCACCGTATGTGTCGACAATAATTTTACGACCAGTAAGACCAGTGTCACCATGAGGACCACCAATAACAAATTTTCCTGTTGGATTAACGTGTAATGTGTAATCTCCTTTGAATAGAATCTGGATTCTTTCTGGTAAATCAGCTTTTACTCTAGTAATAAGGATGTTTTGTACGTCTTCTTTGATTTTTGCCAACATGGCGTTTTCATCCTCATTAAAATCATCATGTTGTGTGGAAACAACGATAGTGTCGATTCTAACAGGAGTATTGTCATCATCATATTCGATAGTAACCTGAGATTTTGAATCAGGACGAAGGTATGTCATTTCTTTCCCTTCTCTGCGAATTTCTGCTAGTACCTGAAGAATTCTGTGTGATAGGTCTAAAGGTAAAGGCATATAATCATCTGTATCCTTACATGCATAACCAAACATCATTACTTGGTCACCTGCACCTTGCTCTTTATGTAAACCTTCTCCTTCAACAACACCCTGATTAATGTCAGGTGATTGTTCGTGAATAGCAGATAATACACCGCATGAGTTTCCATCGAAACGATATTCACCTTTAGTGTATCCAATCTCATTAACAACCTTACGCGCTACTTCCTGCACGTCGACATATGATGTAGATTTTACTTCGCCTGCAACTACTACTAAACCTGTAGTGACAAGTGTTTCACAAGCAACTTTTGACTTGGAGTCAAAGGCCATAAATTCGTCAAGAATAGCATCTGATATTTGATCTGAAACTTTGTCTGGATGTCATTCAGATACTGATTCTGATGTAAAATAATAACTCATTATAAAATATTTTAATTAAATAATAAACTTTGGATTTGAAGGATGTAGGCTAGACGAGTTTTAGCATTTTTTTTAACCGTGGTTGCAAGCATCCAAATTTATCCACTTAATAACAGTGCAAAAATATATATTGTTTGCGAATAAATGAAAAAAAATACAAATATTTTCAAATCAGTTTGTTATAAAGAGTAATATATAAGTAAGAACGATTTTTTGGTTTACTGAATCAGCAAGAGTTTGAAGCAGATTATAAATTAATTTATGTATTGCTTTAATCAAAAACTTTATGTAAATTTGTAATCGAAACAAAAAAATCGTTCTTATGGCAAGGAGTTATGAAGAAGAAATGAATAATTTGAATATTATTGGTAACGGGACATCTGTTACCGGAGATGTCAACTCTAACGGGGATATTAGAATTGATGGTAAGCTACAGGGAAATCTAAACTCTAAATCAAAACTTGTTCTTGTAGCTACAGGGAAACTTGTTGGGGAGATCTTCTGTAAGAATGCCGAAATATCAGGTCAGATAGAAGGTAAGATTACAGTTGAAGAATTATTGGTGTTAAAGTCGTCTGCAAAAATTTACGGGGATATTATAAGCTCAAAGTTATCAATTGAGCCTGGTGCAGTATTTACAGGAACTTGTAGTATGGGCGGTAATATTAAAGCTCAGGAACCAGAAGTTGTAAAACCTGAAAATGAACCAAAAAAATAAGAAAGATCTCAAGGAGACTAAAGACGGTGTAAATAACTTTATTAGATTTTCCACAATTGCATTTGAGATGGGAATAATTATTGCTGCGGGTACTTTTGGTGGGTCGTGGCTAGATGATTATTTTAAGTTTGAGAAACCAATCCTGACAATAGTTTTATCTTTATTTTCGATTTTTGCCTCACTTTATCTAGTCATAAAACAGGTTAATAATGTTAATAAGTCGTAAAGACCTAGTTCTTATACTTAAAATTGGTTTTGCAGGAATTATAATTTTTGCGCTGCATTATTTGTTGTACATTTTATTTCCCAGACAACTTTATGCACCGTATTTGTTTTTATTACATCCTTTTATGCTTTCAATTACTGTGATTTCTGCTATTTCAGTTAAGATTATCTTCAAAAAAAGTAAACAAAGCTTGTTTGGATATGTATATATGGCAGGCAGTCTGGTAAAGATGTTTTTATCAATTGGATTCCTTTTTCCTGTACTACGAGGGGAAGGCATGTTTAAAAAGGAATATGTCTTACAATTTTTTATAATTTATTTTATTTATCTCGTAGTTGAAGTCTATTATTTAATACGTGATTTTAAGAGTGAAAAATAATAAAAAAAAGGGTCTTTTTTTGTTGGAAATTGAATTTGAAAATGTAAATTTGTACTGGCACAATTTAATTCAATAATAAATTATGAATCATTTTCTAAGGTTGGTATTGTTTTCATTGCTTTTCGCATCTGTTAATGTTGCTTTTGCATCAGAAGATGGACACGAAAAGACAGAAGAAGATGAAGGATTTAATGTAAGCGAATTAATTATGCATCACATTAAGGATGCACATGATTGGCATATTTTGGATTATACTAATGATAGTGGCGAGGAGGTTGTGGTTACTGTGCCTCTACCAATTATTCTTTTTCATGATGGGCAGTTGGACGTTTTTATGTCAAGTGAGTTTGAGCATGGACATAAAACTGTGACAAAAGGTTCAAACACATACATACTTTATCATAATAAGATTTACCTTGCCGATGAGAATGGTGGAATAACAATGTCTGAAGAAGACGTAAAGCACGTAATTGAAAATGAAACCCCATGGGATTTTTCTATTACAAAAAATGTGCTTTCGATGATAATTGTTTCAATAATCATTTTGCTTGTTTTTATTAGTGTTGCAAAATCGTATAAAAAACGACCAGGCAGGCCAAAAGGGTTGCAAGCATTTATGGAACCTTTAATTTTATTTGTTAAAGATGAGATTGTGGAGCCTAACCTAGGCAAGAAAACCGAAAAGTTTTTACCGTTTTTATTTACAATTTTCTTTTTCATTCTGTTTAATAACTTAATGGGGATTATCCCTATTTTCCCTGGTGGGGCAAATGTTACCGGTAATATTGCAGTTACAATGACACTTGCATTATTTACATTTTTTGCAATAAATCTAAATGGAAATAAACATTATTGGAAACATACTTTATGGATGCCGGGTGTTCCGGTTTTTGTTAAACCAATATTAGCAATTGTCGAACTATTGGGGCTTATTGTTAAGCCATTTGCACTTACTGTTCGTTTGTTTGCGAATATAACTGCAGGACATATCATCATTTTGAGTCTTGTTTCTTTAATCTTTATTTTTGAATCAGCTGCAGTATCACCGGGATCTATAATTTTTGTATTGTTTATGAATTGCCTAGAATTATTAGTGGCATTCTTACAAGCATATATTTTCACAGCTTTATCAGCACTATTTATTGGTGCTGCAGTTGAAGAACATCATTAAACTAGAGTTTTATGTTTAACTTTAATATATATTTATTATGACAGGAATTCCAGCTATTTGTGCTGCATTAGCAGTAATTGGTGCCGCTTATGGTATCGGAAAAATTGGAGCTGCCGCAATGGATGCAATTGCAAGACAACCAGAAGCAGCAAAAAGTATTCAACCTGCAATGATTATCGTTGCTGCTCTTATTGAGGGGGTTGCTCTTTTTGGTGTTGTTGTTGCCTTAATGCAGGCATTAGGCTAAAAAACTTACATTTCCCGATGAGCGATTGGCTCCGGGAAATGTTTTAATTAACAATTAAAAAATAAAGATATGGATCTTGTAACCCCCGGAATAGGGTTGGTATTTTGGACCGGAATTATTTTTGCAATTCTTCTCTTTGTTCTTACAAAGTTCGCTTGGAAGCCAATCAATAAAATGATTACAAATAGAAATCAAAGTATTGAGGATGCACTTAAACAAGCTGATCTTGCTCGAGAAGAAATGAAGCAGTTAAAAGCTGATAATGAGAGAATATTATCAGAAGCTCGTCTTGAAAGAGATAAAATGCTGCAGGATGCAAAGGAGATGAAAAATCAGATTATTGGTGAAGCAAAAGGAGAAGCTCAGAAAGAGGTAGAAAAGGTTAAGAAAGCTGCTACTGCTGAAATCGAAGCTCAGAAAGCTGCAGCAATGGAGGAAATTCGTAATCAGGTTTTAGATTTATCGGTTTTAGTTGCAGAGAAAGTTATTCGTAAAGAACTGAAATCAACAAATGAGCATGAAAAATTTGTTGATGATCTTTTAAAAGACGTTAAACTTAACTAAGTTATGAATATAAGCAAGATATCGGTTAGGTACGCTAAGGCTGTTTTTTTACTTGCGAAAGAGAAAAATGTGTTAGATCATGTTTATGCTGATTTTGTTCTATTGAGGGAAACAATCAGTAGTACTCCTGAATTTAAGGAAGTGATCTGTAGCCCTGTTATTTCACCGAAAGATAAGTTAAGGGTACTTACAAATGTTTATGGAAAAATTATCCATGATATTACCAGTAAGTTTTTAGATTTGGTTATTGAAAAAAATAGAGAAATCTATTTATTGGATATTGCACGAAATTTCGAAGTGCTATATAGAAAAGAGAATAACATTAAGCAGGTAATAGTTACTACACATCAATCAATTAGTAATAAAGTTTCTGAAACAGTTTCAGGAATAATTGCTAAAACATATAATTCAAAAGTTGAAGTTAAAAATATGACAGATGATGAAATGATAGGTGGTATTATTATTCGTGTAGATAATCAGCAACTAGATCTTAGCGTTAAAACACAGCTAAACGAGATAAAGAAGAATTTACAGAAGAAATCATATCAAAAACAAATATAATAATAACAGTACATTATGGCAGATATTAAACCATCGGAAGTATCAGAAATCCTAAAACAGGAATTAGAAGGATTATCGGGTAAAACAAATTTAGAAGAGGTTTGTAGTGTTCTTCAGGTTGGAGACGGAATTGCCAGAATTCATGGTCTTGATAATGTTCAGGCAAATGAATTGATTGAATTTGAAAACGGGATTAAAGGGATTGTTCTTAACTTAGAAGAAGATAATGTTGGAGCAGTTTTACTAGGACCTGGTGAAGAAATAAAAGAAGGAGATGTTGTAAGACGTTTACAAAGGATTGCTTCTATAATGGTAGGTGAAGAAATGCTGGGACGTGTTGTAAACACAATTGGTGAGCCTCTTGATGGTAAAGGTCCAATAGGAGGTGAGCTTTTCGAAATGCCACTCGAGAGAATTGCTCCAGGCGTAATTTATCGTCAGCCTGTAAATGAGCCATTACAGACAGGTATTAAGGCAATTGACTCTATGATTCCGATTGGAAGAGGTCAGCGTGAGTTGATTATTGGAGACAGGCAGACTGGTAAGACTGCTATTGCCATCGATACAATAATTAATCAAAAGCATTTTTATGAAAAAGGAGAACCTGTATATTGTATTTATGTTGCAATCGGTCAGAAAGGTTCAACAGTTGCTAATATTGCTAAAACTTTGGCTGATTACGGAGCTCTAGACTATACCGTTATTGTTACAGCTTCTGCATCAGATCCTGCCGCTATGCAGTTCTATGCTCCGTTTGCCGGATGTGCTATTGGTGAATATTTTAGAGATACAGGAAGGCCTGCTCTTATTATATATGATGATTTGTCAAAACAGGCTGTTTCATATCGTGAGGTGTCTTTATTGTTAAGAAGACCTACGGGACGTGAAGCATATCCTGGTGATGTATTTTATCTTCACTCAAGATTATTGGAAAGAGCTGCAAAGATTATTAAATCTGATGAGATTGCATCTAAGATGAATGATTTGCCAGATTGTCTTAAATCTAAAGTTAAAGGAGGAGGTTCTCTAACTGCTTTACATATTATTGAAACTAAAGCGGGAGATATTTCTGCATATATTCCTACTAATGTGATTTCAATTACTGATGGACAGATCTTTCTTGAGTCAGGATTGTTTAACTCTGGTGTTCGTCCTGCTATTAATGTTGGGGTTTCTGTATCCAGAGTGGGTGGTAATGCTCAGATAAAATGTATGAAGAAAATTGCCGGCACATTAAAAATTGATCAGGCGCAATTTAGAGAATTAGAAGCTTTTGCGAAATTTGGATCTGATCTTGATGCTGTAACACTTTCTGTTATTGATAAAGGTAGAAAGAATGTAGAGATACTTAAACAAGGTGAGCATAGCCCTGTTCTTGTTGAGAATCAGGCAGCAATAATTTATTGTGGTACAAAAGGACTTTTAAAAGATATTCCAATAGAAAAAGTCAGAGATTTCGAAAAAGAATATGTTGATTTTCTAAATATCAACCATAAAGATATTATGGGAAGACTTTCAACAGGTGAGTTTTCAGATGAGATTACTAACTTACTTACTGAGGTTGCTGTACAAATGTCAGAAAAGTATAAAAATTAATGATTGCTATGGCAGGACTTAAAGATATAAGAAATCGAATCGCCTCTGTTAAATCGACCAGACAGATTACATCTGCAATGAAGATGGTTTCTGCTGCTAAATTGAAAAAGGCACAGGACAGGGTAATTCAGATACGTCCTTATGCAAACAAGTTAACTGAGGTTTTAGCTGAGGTTAGTTCAGGCTTGGATAAAGACCATAAGGGTGTTTATAATGTAGAAAGACCAGTAGAAAGTGTTTTACTAGTCCTTCTTACATCAAATCGTGGACTTTGTGGAGCATTTAATGCAAATATTTGTAAAAAAGCTATTCACCACGTCGAAGAAAAATATTCTGATCTTCCAAAAGAGTCTATAAAATTCTTATGCATCGGGAAAAAAGCTAACGATTTTATCAAAAAGCAGGGTTTCGAGATAATAAAATCAGGTAATGAGATTTTTGATGATCTTACATTTGAAAACTCTGTGGTGTTATCAAAGTTCATTATGGATGAATTTAAAAATGAAACTTTCGATAAGGTTGAATTAATTTATAATAGTTTTAAAAATGCAGCTGTTCATTATCAAATTGTTGAGCCATTTTTACCTATGGAGATTAAGGTTGAGGATAGAGACCATCCATCTGAATACATTTTTGAACCGGACATGGAATTAATTATTGAAGAAATGGTTCCAAAGTCTTTAAGAGTACAGTTTTTTAAGGTTATATTAGATAGTAACGCAGCTGAGCATGGTGCCAGAATGACTGCAATGCATCAAGCAACAGATAATGCGACAGAGCTTATTAAACATCTTACATTGATGTATAATAAAGCTCGACAAGCAGCTATAACAAATGAAATATTGGAAATTACCAGTGGCGCAAATGCTCTGAAAGGATAATAACTTATATAAAAGAAAAAGCCTGTTTACAGGCTTTTTTTATAGTATTTCTTTTATCGTTTTAAATAATTCTTTTCTTTTAATAGGTTTTGGTAAGAAACCATCGAATTCATTTTTTGAGAAACTATCCGAATCATCAGATTGAGTGTATGCGGTACATGCAATAACTTTTAAATCTGGATTAATTTTCCTAATTTCTATCAAGGCTTCAGCTCCACTAATACCAGGCATTTTAATATCCATTAGAACAAGCGTTAAGTCTTTTCTTTCTCTTACAATATTAATAGCCTCTGTTCCTGTTTTAGCTCTTAGTATAGTTGCTCCGGCTTTTGTAAGTATCGTCTTTAGAAGTTTAAAATTAATTCTTTCGTCTTCAGCAACCAATATTACTGAAGAATTCAAATCCAGGATTTCCTGATTTTTGATTGAACTTTCCTTTTTATTATAAGCCCTGCTTTCAACCGGTAGACAAATGTCTACATTAGTTCCTTGTCCAAGTTTCGATTCAATATTCATTGTTCCACCTAAAATATCAACATATGCTTTTACAATTGGTATACCGAAACCTTTGTTTCTAGTATTGTCAGACAATACAAAAAGTAGCTTAATGGACTCTTCATCAATTCCTACACCAGTATCATTGATATAGAAATTTACATTATTGTCAACAATTTTATACCCAAATTCTACACTCCCACTTTCAGTAAACTTGAAAGCATTAGATAACAAATGTATAAAAATTTGTTTAATTTTCAATTTGTCGTTAAAAATAATAAAAGATTCTTGAATTTCTTTTTTTAAAGTTAAGTCTATGTTCTTATGTGAATATGTGTTTTTTATCTTTGAAATAACATCTTCAATGAGTAAGTTTAGATCAAAGTTTTCGCTTTTTACGCTTATTTGCCCTGTTTCAATTTTAGAAATCTCATCTAATTTCCCGATGAAATCGTGTAATTCATTTATAGTGCTTTGAATTATATTATTTAAGTCTGTATCTACACATAAATAATTGTTGTTTCTAATTGTTTGAGCTAGCTCATTTAATGGTTTATTTATTTTCTCACTTACATTATAGAGGAAAGTTGTTTTAATTTGATCACTCTTTTCTGCTTTTTCTTTTGCTTTTACAAGCTCGTATTCTATTATTTTTTTATCTGTAATATCACGACCGACCGAAATAATCTCGACTATTTCATCATATTTATTTACAATAGCTTTATTACTCCAGGCTAACCATCTCCATCCATTAATTGTCATTGCTCTGTGTTCTACATAGCTAGTATGAGGATATTGTTTAAGTCTGGCAAACTTTACTCCAGTCTCATGCTTGTCTTCTTCATGAACAACAGGCATAAAGTTCTTATTTAATAATTAATTTACGTTTTTGCCAAAATATTTACAAAACCTATCATTTACATATTTAAATCTACCGTATTTGTCAAGTTTGATTATTAGTTCATTTTGATTTTCTATTAATAATCTATATTTTTCCTCATTGATTTTTAAATCTGTTTCAAATCGTTTTCTTGCTGTTATGTCAAGAATAACCCCATCAATAAACTCATTATTATATTAATCAGTATATACCTTGCCTTTCTCCCAAACATGCTTTATTACACCTTTTTTTGAGGTGATTCGATATTAGACAATAAAGTTTTTCTTGTTTTTAATACTAGAAAATACTGTTTTCCTAACTTTTTGTTTATCATCAGGGTGTATAATATTTTCATAAGTGATTGATCTATTATTTATAAACTCTTCTGGTTCGTATCCTGTAAGCTTTTTAGTTTCTTTTGACATAAAAAGCATAGTCCAGTTTAAATCATTTTTACAACGATACACAATACCAGGGATATTTTACATTAAAAGCCCAAGCTGAACTTCTGTATCTTTATATTTTTGTTCAATGAGTTTTTGCTCTGTAATGTCTCTAAGGTGTTCAATAACCTGAATTACTTCACCACTTTTATTTTTAATTGGATATGCCCTGATATCAATCCATTTTTCAAATTCAGGAAAAAATCTGATTTTTTGAGTCAAATTACCGGTTTTTATGCTTTCAGAAGCTGGACACTCTGAGCATTTGATTTTCTTTCCAATTAGATTATAACATTTTTTACCGATAGTTTCATCTTCTGTTAGTTCAAGAAAATCATACCCTGCTTTATTATAATAAAGCACAGTGTCGTCAATGTCATTAACAGATAAAATGTCGGGAATTGAATCAAAAATTATGGAACTATCAACTAAACTACCATCATCCAGACTGCCGCACTTATCTTTAAAGATTAATATTTCGTAATTAGATTCTTTATCTAATAAATTTATTTTCTGGGAATAAAGCTTTTTTTCTCCAGTAAATATGTAGTGTTTGTTTAGTGCGATGTCATATGATAAAATTGCTTTATAGTTTTTATTAAAAACATCCTCAAACTTTAGGTTTATACTTTCAAGAAAACAATGATTGGCAAACACAATAAGGTCGTTGTTGTTAACAACGATTGTTTTTTCCATTATTGTCTTTGCAAAATCCGTAAGGATTTTAAGGTTTCTATCAAGCATTGTATTGATTGGAGCTTAGTACTTAGGCTTTTACGTAGTTTGAGCGCAATAGTTTCAAAATAAAAAAGCCCAATAACTGTATAAGGGCTTTTTGGACTTTCGGAAGTTACAGCCTTAGTTTTTTAAAATCTTCTTTCATTCGTTCAAGATCGTTTAACCAAGCTTCTATATCTTCTTCGTGCTCAAGTTCTTCATTTAGAATTGTTATTGCCATTTGATATGTAGCGTGATCTTTTCCATTAGTAAACTCTGCGATATCCTGATATCTTTGAATAGCACATCTTTCACCTGTAAGATTTTGTTTCATGATTTCTTCTACATAAGGATCTGTAGGCTCTTCGTATGCACATTTTGAGAAAGTTGGCCATTGATTTGGATTTAATAGTGGTGTCCCCCCCAGTTGAAGTATTCTTTCAACAACTAATACAGCATGATTTAACTCTTGATCAGCGTGTAATAATAATTCTGGTTCGACTTCACTTCTCATCGGCCCTTCCATAACTCTGGCTCCAATCCAATATTGATAGTATGCCAACCATTCTTCAGCAAGAGCTTCATTTAGCATTTGGATTAATTTGTTTGTGTCCAAATTCTAAATTTTCACAGCATGTTTTCCCATAGTTTATTCGTTTTGGTTTCTTCCAAATATAATAAAAACAATTGTAAGTTGCAAAAGATAAGGCTGTTAAGAGCTTTTCAAAATCTTTTTAGATTACTATAAGTCTACTTTGGGGTTCCAAAAGATTTCCTTGAAATCAAGAATTTTGTCATTTTCTACTTTAATGCCTTCAGATTCAAGTAAATTTTGCATAATTGTTGATCCACCAAAATGGTGTTTGCCAGTTAAAATGCCATTTCGGTTTACTACTCTGTGAGCAGGAACCCATGGTTTTACACTATGGGAATTGTTCATAGCCCAACCAACCATTCTCGAAGCTTGAGGAGAACCTATAGATTTAGCTATTGCACCATAAGTCGTAACTCTGCCTTTAGGTATTTGTCGAACTACCTCATATACCTTGTTAAAGAAATTCTCATCAGTCTTCATCATCTTCTAATGGAGGTTCAATAATTTCAAGATTGTCAGGTAATATAAATCTTAGGTATTTGATTGTTTTATTTTCTTTATTCCAGAGTTTTTCGTAATGAGTTTTAACTTGTAAAATTCCTTTATAATGTTCAGACTCATATAGGTTATTAGTGTCTGTGATAACCTCCAGATTGTTGAATTCGATAACACTTTTAGTATAAAGGTAAAGTGTATCATCATCTGTTTTAAGGTTAATTATAGCGTTATTTTTAAGAAAACTTTGATAATAGCTTAAGAACCTTGAGGAAGTAAGTCTTTTCTTTATTCTTTTTTTAGGGCCTAATTGAGGATCTGGAAAAGTAATCCATAGTTCATCAACTTCACCTTTTGAGAAACACAAAGGTGTAAATTCAACTCTTGTTCTTACAAATGCGATGTTTTTTAAACCCAATTTATAAGAATCTTTAGCTCCTTTCCACATTCTTGCACCTTTAATATCGATTCCTATATGGTTTGTCTTATTTTTTAGTTTTGCCAGTTCAACAGAGTATTCTCCTTTACCACATCCAAGCTCTACAATTATAGGATTATCATTTTTAAAGAAATTTTCATTCCATTTTGACTTCATTATAAAGTCTTCTTGCATTGAGTAGTGCAGTTTTGGTTCGAAAAAGTGAGGAAACTCTTTGTTTTCGGCAAATTTCTGAAGTTTATTCTTTGCTGACATATTATGCTATTTTGAAGAGGCTTTTTCTACTCTTAATCCAAGGTCCATAATACCGGGAAGTTCTTCAATTCTCATAGCTTGTTCAAATTGGACTCTATAAATACCTTGATGATTAAATCGAACATTTGTTTTCCATGGTATTTGTACATCACAGATATCTCCAAGACCATCTCCAATCCAACGATTTTCATTATCTACTAGAACGCATTCTACAGTATCAATGTTTTTTGTGCCATTTGGAGCGGAAGATGTAACAAACATCCAAAGATTATTAAACTGATATAAGCTTGCGTGGCGAATATTGATATAAACGTTGTGAAGTGAGCTGGTATCTTCTATTTCAAATTCAAATTTAACGATGTTATCACTTTTCCACATATTGTCTTCAATCGTAATATATTCTTCGTATACTTTGTTTCTATCGCAAGAAAACAGAAGTATTGATGTGAAAATCAGAGTAATGATGCCAATTTTATTTTTCATTTTTTTTTGGTTTATTGAATTTGCGACGTTTCTTTTTATTTCTTTTTTTCTGTTTGTCGTTATTGTCAAATCTTGTGAGACTTTCAGAGTTTAATTCATCAGTAAAGTTTGTGCTCCTTCCTCCGGGTTTTTCAATTTCAAATACATCTTCTGGGACTATACCTTTATTGTTTAGTTCCATGATTTCTTTAACACGAGATACATTTAGAGCTCTTATTACAGGAACTTCATTTAATTTGATTTCATAATACATCAGTTGTTTGAAGATGTCATTTTTAATATGATATGCTGTTCCTAATTTGGTTTTTAAAGGAACAATTTTGGCCGGAAACATTCTTCTTGCATCAAGATATAGTGGCAATTCATAATTTAAGCAGCATTTCAATTTACTACATTGCCCGGCTAATTTTTGTGGGTTTAATGAAAGTTCCTGAATTCTGGCTGAGTTTGTTGATACAGAGACGAAGTCCGACATCCAGGTTGTACAACATAATTCTCTACCACATGGTCCAATTCCACCAATTCTTCCAGCTTCTTGTCTGGCACCGATTTGTTTCATTTCAATTCTTATTCTGAACTCCTCGGCCATTTTTTTAATTAGCTCACGAAAATCTACACGTTCTTCAGCGATGTAGTAAAATATCGCTTTAGTTTTATCTCCTTGAAACTCAACATCGCCAATTTTCATCGATAAATTTAACATGTCAGCCAACTCACGAGTTCTAAGCATTGTTGGGATTTCTCTGCTAATCGCATCCTGCCATTTTTGAATGTCAGAGGTTCTGGCTTTACGATATATTTTTTTATAAGTATTATCCTTAGAAGGTTTTTGTTTTTGCATTTGTAAGCTTGCAATATGCCCTGTAGCAGAAACAATACCTATATCGTGACCAGGTGATGATTCTACAGCTACAATATCGCCAGGTTTAAGGTTGAGTTTTGATGAGTTTTCATAAATTCCTTTTCTGGTATTTTTAAACCGGACTTCAACAAATCTTTCTTGTGCTAATGGGTCATTTATTTTTTCTGTCCAGTCGTAAACATTTAGTTTATTGCAACAATCAACGCTATTTATATTGCAACCGTTTTCATCTACACTGGATGTGGCACACCCTCTTTCGTATTCTCGGTCTGTCATAATTTTAAATTTTCCTGATACTTTTCATAATTTCAAATGCAAGATCTAGAAAAACAATTCTTGCATTTACATTTCTCTCAATGTGATAATGTGCTTGTTCAAAAGATATTTTTAAATCCTCGATATTTGCCTTATTAACAAATCGGGCAAAGTTTTTTGAGAACTCTAACTCTTTTCTTGTCATATAAAGCACATTGTTTTGTTGTGTATTATATATAAAATTTTCACGAATAAGGACCAAACAATAATATAGAAATCCCTTTTGTTTTTCGCGTGATATTTTTGCTAATTCATCTGTCAAATTTATGGCATCTCTAACTTTTCGAGAGTAACAGACTCTCATTAATTCTGTAAATTTACCAAAATTATATTCAGTTTCTTCGTTTGAAAGAATTTGTTTTCTTGCTTCAATCAAACTTCCGTTGCTAATGTTGACTATGTCTTCGGCAACATGATCATCGAGTTGATATTGTTCAATAATAATTCGACGTAAATTATCATCATCAATTCCTAGAATTTTAACAGGCTGAGTTCTTGATGTAATAGTAGGTAAGACATCTTCCCGATTGTCACTAACTAAAATAAAAACTGTTTTAGCAGGAGGTTCTTCAAGAATTTTTAACAATTTGTTTGCACTGGTACTATTCATCCTTTCTGGCAACCATATTATCATAAATTTATAATCCGATTCGTACGTTTTTAGGTTGAGTTTACGTAGAATTTCAGAAGATTCATCTTTGTATATGCTACCTTGTTTGTTTTCACTTTCCAGAGAAAATAGCCAATCATGATATGAAAAATATGGGTCATCCAAAACTCTTACACGCCATTGCTCAATAAATGCATCACTGATGGGTTTTTTGTCTTTTTGTGAAACAACAGGAAAAACAAAGTGTAAGTCTGTATGAATTAGTTTCTCGTATTTTCTGCAACTAGGACAAACACCACAGCTGTCAGATTCTGTCTTGTTTTCGCAAGAAACATATTGAGCAAATGCAATTGCTAAGGCTAGTTTTCCAACACCAGGGTTTCCATAAAAAAGATAAGAGTGACTAACACGATTGTCGTGATAAGCCCTGATAAGCTTCTCTTTTACTTCACTTTGTCCTATTACCTGCTCAAATTTCATAATACAGATTATTATGCAAAAATAGTAAAAGTCTCTAAGATATCATCTTATTTTTTATCTGTTTGAGCTTAATTAAGTTATCATAATCTTTTGGAAATAAATTATTGTTAAAATTAAGTCTATAAAAACTTTGAAAATATTGTGTAAAATTTATTTAAACATACTATGTTTGTTGTTGAAAATACTGATTTTATTAAAATTGCTTTAACCTCTGATTATGAATAGTTTAGACACCTACAGCTTTGAAAACAAAAAAGTACTATTAAGAGTTGATTTTAATATTCCTATTATAAGTGATGAAAGCGATTCGGTTGATGATACAAGAATTAGACTTTCATTACCTACAATCCAAAAAATTCTTTCGGAAAATGGGTCAATAATTTTGATGACTCATTGGGGACGCCCAAAGGGTAAACATTCAGAAAGTCGGTCTTTAAAAAACTTGCTTCCGTTAATCGAAAAGCTGATCGGTCGTACAGTTACTTTTTGTGAGGACCCATTGTCGGACGAAACGTTTAAACTTGTACAAAGCCTTAAACCCGGACAAATTGTATTACTTGAAAATCTTAGGTTTTATAAGGAAGAATTTGAAGGAGATGAAAAATTTGCTGAGAAGCTTGCCAAACTTGGAGATTGTTATGTTAACAACTCATTTGGGACTGCTCATAGAAACCATGCTTCTACAGCTACGATTGCAAAGTTTTTCCCTTATGATAAAATGTTCGGGTACGTTTTTGAATCGGAAATTAAAAAGCTTGACAAACTTACAAAGAGTTCAGAGTCACCTTTTACTTTACTAATTGGTGGAGATAAAGTAACAACTAAAATTGGTATTGTTGAAGCATTATTACCTAAGATTGATAATCTTTTAATAGGTGGAGGGATTGCTTATACATTTGCTAAAGCAAAGGGTTATAATGTTGGTAAATCTCTGGTTGAAGAAGAATATATAAATGTTGCCAAGCGAATTCTTGAAACCGCAGAAAAGTTTGATGTTAATATTCAATTACCTGTTGATTGTATTATTGCTGATAAGAATGGGAATGATGCAAATATTGAACATTGTGAGTTCTCTGAGATTCCTGATGATTGGACAGCTCTCGATATCGGGATTAAAACAGTTGATCTTTTTGCTGAAATAATAGAAGGTTCAAAAACACTACTTTGGGATGGGCCTTTAGGAGTTTATGAAATGACACACTTCTCGTATGGAACGTTAAAGTTGGCATTAACAGTTGCACGTGCAACCGATAAAGGTTTGTATTCTGTTGTAGGTGGTGGAGATACTATTGCAGCATTAAATAAGTATAGTGTTTCACATAAAATTTCTTATATAAGTTCAGCAGGTTGAGCTTTACTCGAGTATTTTGAAAAAAAGAATCTACCGTCTATTAAAGCAATTATTGAATCATTTAGTATTGATGATTACAACTTTTTTGGGAAAAGAGTTTTGATGAGGGTTGACTTTAATGTCCCGCTTAACGATAAATTCGAAATAGTTGATAATACCAGAATCGTAAATGCTATTCCAACAATTAGAAAAATACTTGCTGATGGTGGATCAGTAATATTGATGACACACCTTGGTCGCCCAAAAGGAAAATATGTTGAGAAATATTCTGTTAAACATATAGTACCATACCTTTCTAAATTGCTAGAAACGGATGTCAGATTTGCCTCTAAATGTATTGGGGAGGAAACGATTGAAATGTCAAAATCTTTACAACCAAGAGAGGTAATGATATTAGAAAATTTGAGATTTACCAATGATGAAACAGATAATAACGAAGAATTTGCTTCTCAACTAGCCAAACTTGGAGATGTTTATATTATGAATGCATTTGGTACTGCACATAGAGCCCATGCATCCACATATATGATTGCTAAGTTTTTTCCTGATGATAAAATGCTTGGTTATTTGGTTGAAAGTGAAATTAATAATATTGACAGAGTGCTTTATAAAGGAGAAAAACCATTTACTGCAATTGTCGGAGGATCTAAGGTTTCAACCAAAATTGATATTATTAGAGCTTTAATGGAAAAAGTAGATAATTTGATTATTGGTGGAGGTATTGCATTTACTTTTATTAAAGCAATGGGAGGTAGAATTGGTGATTCATTAGTTGAAGAAGATTATATACCTGTTGCAAAAGACATTCTTGAACAAGCAATGAAAACCGATGTTAAGCTCTATTTGCCAATTGATTGTGTTATAGCTAATAAGTTTGACAATAATGCAAAAATCAAGCATTGCAAGATAAATGAGATTCCTAATGGTTGGATGGGGCTAGATATTGGTATTAAAACTGCTGAGACTTTTACAAAAGTAATTGAAAAGTCAAATACATTACTTTGGAATGGCCCAATGGGAGTGTTTGAAATGGACCATTTTTGTAATGGTACAATTAAAATTGCTTTAGCAGTCTCAAGATCAACAGATTTTGGTGCTTTTTCTTTAGTTGGTGGTGGTGATAGTATTGCAGCTCTAAATAAATATGGTATGGCTCATAAAATCTCTTATGTGTCAACTGCCGGTGGGGCTTTGTTAGAGTATATTGAAGGGAAAGAGCTTCCTAGTTTAAGAGCTATTCGAACAAGAATATAATTTGTTTTATTATATAAAACGCTGATTATTCATAAAAAAAGGTAAGCATACGTATTAATACCTATTTATACGTATCTCACAAAAAAACCTACTTATTTAGACAATAAATTTAAACTATAATTAACAATATTTTCTACATTTGCTGACATTAATCATTATTTTAGTAATATGCGGAAGTGTTTTCTATTAATAATTGTCGCCTTGCTTACCCATATTTCTTTATTTTCACAAACTGTTCTTTTAAATGGGAAAGTTGTGGATAAGGCAAATAAAGAAGAACTATATGGAGTAAATATCATTATTGATAATGCAAATGAATTAGTAGCCGAAAAAACTCAGTTAGGAACAACAACTGATTTTGATGGTAATTATAAGATTGCTTTGTATCCTGGAGAATATAATGTCAAGTTTGTTTATATCGGATATGAAGAAATAACAGAAACAGTTACATTAACAGTAGGCAATCCGGTTACACTGGATGTTGAGATTGGTCAGAAAGCTGAAATTATTGATGAAGTAGTTGTTAGTGCCGGGAAGTATGAGCAGAAGTTATCTGAAGTTACGGTGTCAATGGAGGTAATTAAACCATCAACCATTGAGAACAATAACTCATTCAATATGGCCGATGCAATTAATCAGGTTCCTGGTGTTGACATACAAGATAAGCAGCCTAGTATTCGTTCGAGTACTGGTTGGAGTTATGGTGCAGGGAGTCGTGTTGTTATTTTAATGGATGATTTACCAATAATGTCTGCTGATGCGGGTGATGTTAAATGGAATTATATTCCTGTAGAAAATATTTCTCAGGTGGAGGTTGTTAAAGGTGCAAGTTCTGCTCTTTTTGGATCATCAGCAATAGGTGGTGTTATAAATGTTCGTTCTGCATACACAACCGATAAGCCTAAAACAAAAGTGTCATATTTTAACGGTGTCTACGGAGCGCCTAAAGACGATCGATTTAAGTGGTGGGCACAAGAGTTTTTTAGTGGGGCAAATAGTAAGTTTAAAGTGCCTTTACGTGAGGATGTGTTTTATTTTGTTCGTTCTCCGATGTACGGAGGTTTAAGCTTTTCGCATTCACAAAAGTTCGACAACATTGATCTATCTATGGGAGGAAATCACTTTATAGATGAGGGATTTAGACAAGACGAATATGAAAGACGTAGTCGATTTAATGCAAATATTAGATATAGAAGTAAAAAGATAAATGTGTTAGCTGTTGGATTAAATTCAAATTTCATGGCTATAGATATGAGTGATTTCTTTATGTGGGATTCTGATACTACACCATATTTATCAAATCCTACATTAGGAGCAGTAATTCCTACGCAGGGATATAGGATGAATATTGATCCATTTATATATTATTATAAACCAAACGGGTCAAAATATAGTTTGCGTACAAGATACTTTGGTACTGAGAATGTTATGCCTACAGATACAATGAAGAATAGTAAGGCGCATAGCTATTATTTAGAATATCAGTATCAGACTATTTTTGCAGAGAAATGGAATTTTACTGCCGGGGCAGTTTATGCACCTAGTACAGTACAATCAAATCTATTTGGAGATCATTATAGTACAAACTTAGCTGGCTATGCACAGTTAGATGTTAGGTTCGGACGACTTAAAGCAAATGTTGGTATTAGAGGTGAATACTTTTTATTAGACTCAACACAAACAGAATCGGCATTTGACATTAGCTTTGGTGATGATTATATTGAAATTCCAATTAGACCTGTTGCTAGTGTTGGTGTTAATTATGAAGCTACAGAACGCACATTTATTCGCGCAAGTTTTGGACAGGGATATCGTTTTCCATCTATTGCAGAGAAATATACTGCTACTTCTTTAGGTATGGTTAATATATTACCAAATCCTAGGCTAAACCCAGAAAGTGGTTGGAGTGCAGAGGTTGGTGTGAAACAAGCTTATAAGATTGGAAAGTGGCGTGGGTTTGCTGATTTGGCAATTTATAATAAGGATATTAATAATATGATGGAATTTACATTCGGCGTGTTTAATCCTGTAACATATATGCATTATGTAGATACAGATACTGTTGCTCCTGTTATTGGTTTCCAATCTCAAAATGTTGGAGATGTTAGAATTCAAGGTATTGATTTATCTGCAAGTTTAGGAGGAAAGGTGCGAAATATTCTCGTTACTTCGATGATAGGTTATACTTTTAACAATCCATATCTAAAGAATGGGGTAGATACTACAGCATCCAGCTTATCTCCTACGCTTAAGTATCGTACAAAACATACTGTAAAAGCAGATGTTAATTTTGAAACAAAAAGAATTACCTTTGGAGTTAATTTTATTTGGCGTAGTGCTATGTAGAACGTTGACAGGCTGTTTTGCGACGAAAGAGATCCTGCAACAGTAGATCCTATGCTTTATCAAAATTATCATTTTTTTAGTGCTAACATTTTACCTGGATATTGGGATTACAGGATTGAAAATGCATCCAGAAATTATTTTAATTTTGATGCAAGGTTTGGATTTAAATTCAGTGAGTCATTGAGAGCATCTTTTATAGTTAAAAATGTATTTAATGCTGAATATGTTGGACGGCCAGGAGACATGTATGCTCCAAGAAGATTTGAAGTAGTATTTAGTGCACAATTCTAATTTGTTTAACCAAATTTTAATCAATATGAAAAAAATTACATTAATTTTTGTTAGTACAGCATTCTTATTTGCTATGCAATTGAATGCTCAAATTTGTGATCCACCTTGTACACCTGATGTGTCATGTGAGGAGATTGAAAACCCTGGGCAGATTTGTCCTGAGGTTTTACCTGTTGCCCATGTGTGTGAATATTATGATGAGACTGTAACAGTAATTCCTCCTGCAACATTTTATATTGGTGGTACAGATTATGACATTGCGAAGATAAGCCTTGATAATGTTGAAGGTTTACCTGAAGGAATAGACTGGTGTAAAAGCGAGGAGTTTTTTACAGTTACTGACCCTTATACACGTTATTGCGCACAGTTAAAAGGAACACCAACTACAGTTGGAGAGTATCAGTTAACATTAACAATTACTCCTTATTATGATTTTTTTGGTACAGAGATAGCATTGCCTGCTCAAACTGATGATACATCATTGATGGTAATTGTATTACCAGCAGCTCCGGGAGCTGATTTTTCTGCAAATGTTACAACAACAACAACAGGAACAGAAGTTATGTTTTATGACGAAAGTTCTAATTAACCAACAGCTTGGTCATGGGTGTTTGAAGGTGGAACACCTCCAACAAGTGATGTGCAAGACCCTACAGTTACTTATGCAGCAGAAGGTTCATATGATGTAACACTAGTTGTTTCAAATGATGGTGGTTCAGATGAATTAACAATTACAGATTACATTACTATTGACAATGGTACAGGGATAAATGAGTCAATGTACCAAAAAGTGAAATTGTATCCTAATCCTGCTTCGCATCAAATTACTGTTGAGGCTGAAGGACTAGAATCAGTTTCTATTGTTGATATGTTAGGTAAAGTAGTTTACTCTAAAGAAGCAAATAGTTCTAAAGAAGTAATAGATATTAGTAAACTCGGTAAAGCAAATTATTTTGTTAAGATTGAAACCATTGATGGTGAACTTACAAAGAGTATTACTATAAAATAGCGAAAGTTGAAAGAATATGGGAAAAAGGAGGCTTTTAGTCTCCTTTTCTTTTTATTAGCTCTGCAATCGGTTCAATTCCTAGATGCGTATTTTGTTCTATTGCTTTTAGTACAGCTCCACCACCCGTGAAAATATAGTATTTAGGGCTATCCAGAGCCATGATATATAATCCAGGTAAAAGACGTTTTAGTTCCTGCATAGTGTCACCTCCACCGTATAATTTTACAGCTTCAGGATTCTCATCTATTAATGTATCTAAAGCTATTGTTCCATCATTAAAATGCGGAGTGAATCCCATTACTGCATTAACAAATACTGTTTTAGCATTATGAAACACCTCTTTTACATAACCATCTTCAAAAGACTCAGGAGATACATCGAGAACATAATTTAAAGAATCTCCCGATTTTAATTTTCTGATATCATGAACTCTATATTTTCCGGTCTCTTTTGGTCCTAAAATATCAGATTCTACAATAAATGGCAGTTCTACTATCTTATTATGATAGTTTTTTGCAAATTCAACGAATTCGCCAGCAAGTTTAATATCTTTTTCACCTACTCCTTTTATAGAGATTCCATATTTTGCACATAAATATGCATTATACATTACTCCACCCAATACAAGATTATCTGCTTTTTTTAGTAATGCATATAGAGGTTCAATCTTTGTGTCAAATTTGCTTCCAGCAACAACCGCTAGAAACGGTTTATCAGCATTATATAGTCTTTCTATGTTTTTAATTTCTTTTTGCATTAGAAATCCGGCATACGAAGGGAGATATTTGTTTATTCCTATTGTTGAAGCATGAGGCTGACAACTTCCAAAAGCATCATTAATGTAGATGTCAGCTAATCCGGCAAGCTGATTAGCAAATCTGTCCATTTCTATAGCTTCAGCTTCTTCCCCTTTAAACCATCTAGTATTTGGTAAGTAAATAGCGTCGATTTCACTGTTTTTTAGCTTTTTAATTGAGTGGTTAATGTTTGTTTCAATACTTAGGTATCCTTTATTTTCATGCGAATAAAACTCGGGGACTTCAATGTTTATATGCAGTTTATTACTTAGATATTTAACAATTGGCATTACAGATGTTTTATCATCAATAGTAATTTCGCCAGTTTTTTTATCTCTAGGACGCCCAACATGAGTCATAAGGATAATTTTACCACCTTTTGCAAGTATATGAAATAATGTACCGATTGTTGCATCTATTCTGTAGTGGTCGTGTATCAAGCCTGACTTAACTACATTATGGTCTACTCTGACCAGAACTACTTTTCCGTTAAGATCAGCATCTTGAATTAAAGGTAATTTGTCATTCATAAAATAATTTTTAATCAAAATTAATAAAAAAACACCATAATTAGTTAAATAACATTATTATGGTGTTTTTGTTTGTTTACTCAAAGGGGCTATCTTATTAGAGTAACATTTCCAGTTTGTGTGTGTTCATTACCATATAGGTCAATAAAAGTTAAAACCCATACATATATACCTTCAGGGCATTCGTCTTCATCTTCATATCTACCGTCCCACTCGATGTCGTAATCATCTGTAAAGAAGACAGTTTCTCCCCAACTGTTATAAACAACTAATGTGTACGATTCAGAATCAACTCCATCAACAATGACTTTGAAGGTTTCATTTAATTCATCGTTATTTGGAGTAAATGCAGTTGGTGCATAAACAGCCAGTTCATTTGAAACATATATATCAACACCGGTTGAATCTGTACAACCATAAAGTGAAGTTGTATGCATAGTTACATGGTAATTTCCAGGTAGAGAGAATGTATGGCTTGGGTTTGCTGCTTGACTGGCCGTTCCATCATCGAAATCCCAGTCATAGAAGAAACCTCCTTCAGTATAGTTAGTAAAGTATACTATAGGTGTTGCCATTGTTACATTTGTTGTATTTGCTCTAAACTCTGCTTGTGGTATTGGGAATACCGTAATTGCAATAGTAGAATCAATTTTACACCCAACACCTGAAATTACTTCTAAACCAACATGGTATGTTCTTGCATTATAGAATGTATTAACAGGATCTTTATCAAATGAAAGGTTTTCAAAATCTCCGTCATCAAAATTCCATATATATCTTTGACCGATATGCTCACTTGTTTCGTGGAACTCAACAGTTAGTGGAGTACATCCATTTGTTGGATCCGCAGTTATGTTAATTTCTGGTAGAGGATATGTGTAAATAGGATACTGAATTTTAACACTATCAAAGTCACAGGCATCATATATCAGGAATTCAAAAACAGTATCATTTACTGCACTTACAATTACAGGAGTTGTAAATAATGAATCGTTTACGAAAACCTGATTTGTCGGTGTTCCACCACCAGCAATAATAACTTCAAACTCGACAGTGTCACCAGGACAAATTGTATCTGTAGAAGCAAAAACTTCCATAGTCAATGAATCTAATACATTTACTGTAATTTCTATATCTTCACTAACACAATTTGCACCATCAATTATATGTGCAGAGTATGAAGTTGTTTCAAGTGGATCAACAATAGTTGTCATTCCGTTATCACCATTACTCCAAACTATGGTGTATGGCTCAACACTACCTTCAATAATTCCAATTCCAATTTCAGCATTTTGTCCATAGCAAATTGTTTGGTCATCCATTGGCTGAATGTAGAATGGCTCAGGTTCGTTAACATCAAAAGTCATTGTGTAATGGCAATAGTTAGCATCTGTCACTGTAACAGTATATGTTCCAGCTTCAATACCTATCTGATCTTCTTTCCAACTTCCATTATTCCATTCATAATGATAAGGAGGTATACCTCCGGTGACTTCAATGTAAATATTACCATCATCACCACCATTACAGGTTACATCATTACCGGTTATAGATCCTGCCATTGGGGCATCAGCCTGGAATATTTGAACAGTATCTCCTGCTAAACAACCATGTTCATCATTTATTGTAACACTGTATATGCCTGGAATTAAGTCATAAATGTCTTCAGATATTTCACCATTACTCCAAGAGAAGTAATATGGAGGTGTTCCACCAAATACATTGAGGTCGGCAATACCATTACCTTCACCAAAACATCTAACGTGCGTTGGAGTAATATCTCCATGCAGAGGCAGATCCGGTTGTTCTATTTGAACCATAGTATAATTAACACAGCCATTTGCATCTGTCACTGTAACAACATAAATCCCTGCAAATATGTCGAATTGGTCTTGTGAATTAGAATTATTACTCCAATCATATTGATATGGTGGAGTTCCACCTTCGACAACTAAGTCAATTGAACCTGTGTTATCACCATAACATAGTACATCTTCTGTATAAGTTGTTAATTCTAAAGGATCAGGTTGAGTAATTTCAAATTCATATTCGAACACGCATTCATGTGAGTCAATTACAGTTCCTGAATAAGTTCCTGCAGGAATATTTAGCAGATCTTGTGTCAACTGTCCGTTAGACCAGATATAGTAATAAGGAGGTGTCCCACCAGCTATTTCTATATCGATATATCCATCGCTAAGGCCATAGCATGAAACATGGCCAATATCGTTAAATGGCATTGAAAGTGGAGCATCTGGTTCATCAACAAATACAGAATCTTCGTGTGGACAACCAACAGCATCAGTAATTGTTAAATAATGCATGCCAGCGTATACGCCTATTGGGTTAGCATCAGTGCTACCACTTGGTTGCCAATCATATGTGTATGGAGGAACTCCTCCTGACACATGAGAGTATAAGTTTCCTGTAGGTTCTCCGGCACATAATACATCGTCAGCATATAGATTAGATAAAATTGGTGGGTTTTCATCAGCAATGTTCATTTCGCCAAACACTTCACATCCATATGTGTCTGTAAGAGTAACGAAATAGTAGCCTGATGGTACCGTAATTTCATCTGTTGGGCCTGCATGAGTATTTATTGTACCCCATGAATATTCCCAAGTAAAGTCTGGTGAGCTATTAATTGCAGTTACTGAAATTATACCACTTGTATCACCAAAACATAAAACATCCTGACCTGTGATTTCGATATCAAGTTCAGGTAAAGGATACAACCATGTCCCCGGGAAAACTGTGTCCTGAACAAAGCCTTCTATATCCCATTCAATATCGCACCATGTTAATGGAATATATCCTAATGGGAATGTTTCTGATAACAGAGGTTCACAATCTGTTGGGAAGCAGAACTCAATGTCTTTTGATTGAGCTTCACCACCTCCTTTGGCTGTAGTTTCTTCATATCCTTCGGGCATGTACTCTTCCAGATTTATCGGAGGAGCGGGGATTGCTGGTGAACATGCATTTATTGTCTGAGATATACCTAAATCAGCATTGTCAACATTAATTTCAGGGAGACAAAATTCCGGCATTGTTGTAACAGGAAGTATGTCATCAATCGGAATTGATACTGAAAAGAATATTGCTTCAATAATAAAATCAAATGCAATGGAGTCCCATGTATGATTTGAGAAACCTGAAGTAATGTTGTAAGTTACATCATAAACTTCCATAGAATCCCATTCATAACACGGATAGGTGATATTTAAGTCATTGTTTATTGCAAATGTTATTGTGTCAGAGAAACCTTCGGCAATAAGGGCATCTCCATTTGCTGGATCAGTTTCTGTATAAGGTAGTTCTGTTTCAAAAGCAAGTGTTGCTAATATTGTAGGACAGAACGCGAATTCTTGCGTCATATGGCTCGACATGTGCAAGTCCATATGTAAAATAAAGTATTCAATTACGGCATTTACACCAGCAAATAACTCATATTCAATTGTGCCTCCTTCAAGGAAATCGATTGCTTCCTGAATTGCCGGCCCTTCCGGTGGGGGAATAAATCCTGCTATAAATCCTAGGAAGTCCATAATATTTAGGTTAAACCATAACCACTCATCTTGACCATATGCATGTAAGCATTGGGTATCAGGGTCTAACCAATCATCTGTTTCTACATAAGGGATATCAATTTCACCTGTTAAGCCAATTCCGAACCAGTCAGGAATTACAATAGGGAGTAAGTCATCTTCACATATTGAAGGTAAACCTGTTACAGGGTCAAGACATGGATATACACAGTCACCTGTAATACCATTTAGGTAAAAAATAGCGATTGAATCGTGAGGTAAAGGATCTGTTGAATATGGGTCAACAGGTATAGAGATTGTTGGGATGATTGGAATTGTTTCACAATCCATCATACAGACAATAATATCAAAGTTGAGTCCGAATCCATATTCTAAGTCAAGGGCAATAATACCGGCAGTTGGGAAATGAGTTTCAAGAGCCCATCCGTCAAGGACTTCGTATGAAGAATGAATTGGAACTGTTTCACCATGGTCGAAAGTGTAATCATCGGGAAAATCCAGGGTTATTTCGACAGGATAGTCAACATCAACGGAACCAAGTGTAAATCCGTGCATGCTAAAAGTAGAACGAAGGAACATCCACATTCCCATTTCTACTCCAACACCCCACTGTGTTCCTAAAATTTCTTCGATCCAACCTTCAGAGAAACTTTCGTCAATTTGAACATTAAATAAGTCGTAATCGAAATCAAGACTAAAAGCACTCCCCGGACCCCACATGTCCTGATCATGTGTGCTATACGGTATTTCATGCACTAAAATGTTTTGAGAGAATATTCCCGGTATCCCCAAAACTGCAAGAAATGTAATTAATATAAGTAACTTTTTTATCATTTTATTTGATGTAATGTGCGGTTAATAAACTTTCAACTAATAAATCATATAATAAGGCTTTTGTAGATTTTGGATAATTTGCATTTATCCAAATAGTGTTATTATAATCACCTGCAAAAAGCATTAATCTTTCGTATTGATATCCTTTAACTGTGAATTCAACTAAATAAAGGACTCCTCCCATTCCGTTACTCATTTTAATATCTTCTTCAGAAATGAGTGTAACATTTTGACTTTCAAAATGCTCAGGAGTCATAGCTTGTTTAATCATTACATATGAAGTACCTACAACTTCCTGCACTTGTACAGTTGTCGAATAACCAGGATGAATAAGTCCGGGGATTGATTCAGAAACTAAGAAATGCTCCGGTGGAGTCATCATTATATTTGTACCAGGGATTAACACTGGTGTTCCATCCGAATAATTTGAATTTAATCCGGATGAGTTAACCTCTAATTGCCCAAATCCTAGTAAGGATATAAGCACAAAAGTTAAAGAAATTAAGTATTTCATTATTTTCCTCCTTTAAAATAGCCCAATAAGAATTGTAAATATACAATATTTTTTAAAATTAAACCAAAATAATGACGAAAACATCCTTATATGGTTGTCTGATTAATCAAATAAATGTATTTTTACGAAAAATTTAAAAAAAATTGGAGATGAAAAAGCAAGCAATTTTAATTTCAGTATTCTTATTTTCGATTTTTGCAGTTTTAATTTCCTGCAATTCAGGAGGTAATGGAAACGGCAAAACTGATGGTAAAGACTCTGTCGAAAACGAAAACAAAATTAATTACCCGAAAGACACTACATTAGACCAGATAGCTGCACTTTTAGGTGGATATCAGGCAGATGCATTTAAGGATATTTTTACAGATGAAATGACTTTTTGGAATGATTATAAAACGTCAATTGACACTCCATGGACAAGAATTACAAATGAGCGTCTTGCAAGAATGGATACTTGGTCAGTAGATGAATTAAGTCCGAAAATAAATGATACATTATTGTTGTTTTATCCTTTTTCAGGAACGGATTTTTTAAATGCATTTCATTTATTCCCTAATGCAAATGAATATATTTTAATTGCAATGGAGAAACTTGGAACAATTCCGGATCTTTATAATCTGGAAGAGGAAGATCTTAAAGGATACTTAGATGCTGTAAATTTTGCTTTAAGAGATATTTACAAACGTAGTTATTTTATTACTGGAAATATGGATCAGGATCTTCGTAAACATAAAGTTGATGGAGTTCTTCCGATTTTATATGTTTTTCTTCATAGAACAGGCCATGAGATTTACGATTTTGGGTATTACAGGTTGGAAAATGATGGTGTGAGTTTTACAGAAATTGACGAGCCTTCAAATTAAACAGACGTTACAGAATGTATTAAGTTTAAAGTTCTTAAGCCCGGTGATAATAAGTTGAAAGACGTAACTTATTTTTATGCAAATATCTCAGACGAGGGCTTTGAGGCAAATCCTGTTTTTTATCAGTACTTACAGAACCTCAGAACAAATAATACATTTATAAAATCAGCATCATATTTAAGCCATTACGAGACCTTCAGCGGTATTAGAAATACTGTTCTAGATAAAGCAGATGCTGTCTTAGAAGACGATACAGGTATTCCATATAGATATTTCCTTGATGAATTTGATCATTACTTGTATGGTGTTTACGAAAAACCGATTGCTGATTTTAAATCAACATATTTATTACAAAAAGATTTGAACGAAGCATATGAATCTGAAGATGTAAAACCATTAGATTTTTCATTAGGCTATCACTGGCGTAGTGGAAATCAAAACTGGATGCTTTATGTAAGGAATTCGGAAGAAACAAATGAAGAAGTAGCTGAAGAAGCTAATGAATAAACTCACTTTACTTATTTTCTGATGGCTGTTCATTTTTATGGACAGCCATTTTTATTTGAATAGAGTACTTATAATGTCATCTGACACAAAAAGTCCATCCAAGTTTAAGGAAAGATATTGATTATGTATTTGGTAGTGTTCCTTTCTAACATGTTTCAATCTGCTTAAAAACTCATCTAATTCAGTTTGACCAAACTTTTCTCGGAATTTTTCTAAATCCAGGCCTTTAACGGTTCTTAGAGCAAGCATTATGCTTTCGTTTAACAATTCTTTTGTTGTTAATAGTTCTTCTTCGTAAAAAGGTTCACTTGTATTTAATGAATTGACATAGAGTTTAATATCACTAATATTATATGATCTTTTATTTTCATAAAACGAATGAGCAGAGGGACCAAAGCCAAGATACTCAAAATGTTTCCAATATGCTGAATTATGCTGTGATTCCATTCCAAGTTTTGCTAAATTTGATATTTCGTATAGATAGAAATCTCTACTTTCTGAAATTTTAACTAATTTTTTAAATTGATTTAGGCTGTTTTTATCTTCCGGCAGGTTAAATTCTCTATTTTTATACTGTTTATGAAGGAGTGTCTTTTCTTCAATTGTCAGATGATAAGCTGATAAGTGAGAAATAGGTAAATCTAAACACACATTCAAAGATTTTTTCCATAAATCCATACTCATATTTGGGATTCCATAGATTAAATCTGCACTAATGTTTGAGAACCCTAATTTATATGCATTTTCAATGCAGGAAACTGTTTGATTAACAGTATGTCTTCGTCTTAGAAATTTTAAAATATTGTCATCTAAACTTTGAACACCGATACTTAACCTGTTTATTCCCAAATCCCGTAGGTTTCTCAGATACGCATTGTTTAAATCTTCAGGGTTTGCTTCAAAGGTAAATTCCAGGTTCTCTGAAAGCCTAAAGTGAGATTGAATATGTTTTAAAATTTGTTCAATTTGATAAATTTCCAGAAACGAAGGAGTTCCGCCACCAAAATATATGGTGTTAACTAATTTGTTTTTAAAAATGTGTGATTTTTTTTCAATTTCAATTACTAGCGATTTAATAAATTCAGGAATAATATTTTTACGCGCTATGGAATAGAAATCACAATAACTGCATTTCGTTTTACAAAAGGGGATATGAAAATATAAGCCTGGCATTTGATTTTAATATCACAAACAAAATTAGTATTTTTAAGTTTTAAATTAAAATGAGATAATATGAAAATAATTACTTTCAATTTGAACGGTATAAGATCGGTAATAAGTAAAGGTTTTTTTGAGTGGTTGGAGAAAGAGTCTCCTGATATTTTATGTGTTCAGGAAACCAAAGCACAGCCCGATCAGATTGACACATTGAGATTTAAAGAGTTGGGATATTTTTCATACATACATTCTGCCGAGAAAAAGGGTTATAGTGGTGTTGCAATCTTTTCAAAACTTGAACCGGATTTTGTAAAACCGGGTATTGGTATCAGGAAGTTTGACTCGGAGGGTAGAATGTTACGAGCATATTTTGGTGATTTAACGATATTGAATTCATATTTCCCCTCAGGAACTACAGGCGATATTAGACAAGAAGTAAAAATGGATTATCTTGCAGAGGTGCAGAAATTTGTTGATGAATTAAAAAAGGAGAGGCCTAATATTATTTTATCAGGGGATTACAATATTTGTCACAAGCCTATAGATATTAGCAAACCAGAGAAGAAAAAAGGAGTATCTGGTTTTCTTCCTGAAGAAAGAGAGTGGGTAACTCAATTCTTAGAAAGTGGTTTTATAGATACTTTCAGAGTTTTTGATCAATCCGGCGATAAATATACCTGGTGGTCTTACAGAGCTGGAGCAAGAGCTAAGAATCTTGGCTGGAGAATAGATTATCATATGGCTTCTGAACCAATGAGAAGTCGCTTGAAAGCGGTTGAGATTAAGGACCACATTTATATGTCAGACCATTGTCCTTTAGTTTTAGAAATAGAATAGAAAAAGGTTGTAGAAAATGGGAGTTATCTACAACCTTTTGATGGAGTGCTACGAGAAATCAGATCATTTATTTACGAAAAGTCTATAAGAGGAGAATGTTTGGTTATCACACTCAAGTATTAGGAAGAAAACTCCATCATTAAAATTATCTAGAGAGATTTTTTGTTCATAATTTCCGGTTTGTATTAATTTACCATCAATGCTGTAAATTTTATAACTTAAGTATTCTTGATTTACATAGACAAAATTAGTGGTGGGATTTGGATATATTTCAATAGAATTGGCTACTGAAATATCATTAATACCCATAGGGGTTTGAATAAAAGAAAAATCATCAATAGTTTCCCCTCCATAACCTCCTATTGGACTATAATCATGGAACCCAATATAATATGTTCCACTAGTTTCAACGGTGATACTTGTAGAGTAAATAGAAAAATCTGTGTTATCATATGCTCCAAAATCATTTACCAGTACGTTCATACTTTCATAAGAGTTTGAATTTCCTAAATACACCTCTAATGATGCCGGGTATCCTGAAAACAGAGAAGCATAAGCGAAGTTAAGGGAGTATTCTATACCAGGCTCTAAATTAAACCCAGGAGAGATTAGCCAGTCATCTGCAGGATTAGTACTACTTGAGATAAAAACAACACTTCCGCTTTCATCAATTCCAAAATAATCAGGGGAGTAAATCCAAAAACCGTATGAAGGAGAATCTCCTTCTGAGTTTATGTTTTCTATTACCCATTCATTTTCAAAATTTGTTTCTGACTCAAAACTTGTTTCATAAGGTAACTCAACTATGCTTTGAGAAAAGGCACTGAAACAGAGTAAAACAAACAGTTCAAATACAATAATAATTTTCATTTTTTAAATTTTTAGATTTTGACACAAATCTAAGCCATGAATTGTTTATAGGATAATTTTTAGACTTTCATTAGATATACAAATGTGATAAAACTATCAAGCTTTAGCATTAAATTGATATACACATAAAATCATAAAAGTCAGATATTCAGGAGTATAAGTGCTATTGTAGTACTACAGCCCTTATTGTGCAAATAAATCGAGTGTATTGGTTAAACTACTTTATTATTGAGATTGTTTGATAAGAAACTATCTATATTTGATTTAACAATTTCTAATCTGCGAAGCATAGATTCTTTTGTTGCATATGCTATATGTGGTAATAGAATTGTGTTTGGAGCATCAAGCAGATGATGATCTATTGGTAATGGAGGCTCTTTTTCATAAACATCAATAGCTGCACCGGCAATTTCATTATTTTTCAGTGCATTTTAGAGAGCTAAACTATCAATAATTGCTCCTCTAGCTGTATTAATTAAAATTGCAGATTTTTTCATCGCATGCAGCTTTTCCTTATCAATAAAATTTGAGGTTTCTGCATTTGATGTAATGTGCAAGCTAACAATATCTGATTGTTGTAATAATTTATCAATATTTACAAAATCGATCCAGTCTATTTTTTTTAAAGTACGGCTATAGGCTATAATTTTACAACCAAATGTGTGGAATAATTTAGCAGTTGCAAGACCAATTACCCCAGCCCCAATTATACCAACTGTTTTGCCAAATAATTCCTGACCAAGCAATCCTTTTCTGTCTGTTGGAATTCTTGTGTTTTTATCCATGTCTAATATCTTTCGATAAAGATTTATAGCCAAGGATAAACTAAGTTCTGCAACTGCAGGAGTTGAATATCCTGCAGCATTACATACAGATATGCCTTGATTTTTGCAATACTCAATGTCTATATGATCATATCTGGTAAAAGCAACATTAATTAATTTGAGATTTTGGCATTTTGAGATTATATCTTTACCTAATGGAATATTGCTGATTGTTAAAATATCTGCCTCACTTGCTCTTTTTATGATTTCTTCAGAACCTTCTTTTCTGTCTGAGTAATAAACAAAAGAATGCCCTTTGTTTTCAAAATATGTTTTAATCTTTTCAAGTTCTGTTGGTGCTACACCAAGAGGTTCTGCGAATATTATTTTCATATTTTAATTGATTAATTCGTTAATTCCGGTCAATGCTTCCGATGCTTTCATTTCGATGAAAACGTCTGTTATTTTATCAGTGAATTTTGATGGTTTTGTATTAATCTCAATAATTTTAGCTCCTGTTTTTTTTGCATAAACAGGAATATATGAAGCTGGTTGTACTTCTCCTGTTGTCCCAATTATTAGATGGACATCTGTTGTTTTCGCAATATCATGATATAAACAAGCTGCATCAGACGGAATAGGTTCACCAAAAAACACGAAATCAGGTTTTAATAATCCCCCACATTTTGGACATTTTGGAGGGTCTTTGCTTAGTTTAATATCTGCATGTGAAAATTTGGACTTGCATTCAAAACAGATAAAAAACTCTTTATTGCCATGATATTCTACAATGTTTTTACTTCCAGATTCACGATGAAGGTTATCAATGTTTTGTGTAATGATATATTTTAGGATTCCCAATTTTTCCCATTGAGCTAAAATTTTATGTGCTGTATTTGGTTTAGCTGAGGTAAATTTATCATAAAAAATATCCAGAATTGCACACCATGATTCTTCGGTGTTGTTTTTATAGTAATTTATTTCAAGTATTTTATGTTCGTATTTTGAGTAAACACCTTCTTTTCCTCTAAAAACTGGAATTCCGCTTTCGACAGAAATGCCAGCGCCTGTAAAAGAGCTTAAGTTTTTAGAGGTTTTTATCAAATTTGCTGCTGCTTCAATAGTTTTCATTGTCGATATCATTTACAGTGGAAAATTAGCGAAATAATCTGATGATTGAAAGAACTTCTGACATAAATTAAGAGGTTTTTAAATGATGAAATAATTCTTAACTTTGAGCAAAACTTAGTTTGATGAAAAACAAAATATTCTTTCTAGATGCTTATGCTCTGATTTTCAGGGCATATTATGCTTTTATTAAAAACCCCAGAGTGAACTCAAAAGGATTAAATACATCTGCAATATTTGGATTTGTAAACACACTCGAAGAAATACTTAAAAAAGAGCTTCCTACACATATTGGCGTTGCATTTGATCCTCCCGGACCAAATTTCAGGCACGAAATGTATAAAGAATATAAAGCAAATCGTGATGCAACTCCTGAGGATATAAAACTTGCAGTACCATATATTAAACAAATATTAGATGCTTACAATATTCCGGTTATCGAAGTAATGGGTTATGAAGCTGATGATGTTATCGGGACTCTTGCAAAGATGTTTGGTAACGAATCGTCTGAAGTTTTTATGATGACTCCGGATAAGGATTATGCACAGCTGGTAGATGAAAACATTTTTATGTATAAGCCTGCTCGTTCAGGTAATTCTGCTGAGATACTGGGGATTAAAGAAGTAAACGAGAAATTCCGTATAGATAGTCCGTTAAAAGTAATAGACATTATTGCATTATGGGGCGATGCTTCGGATAATGTGCCGGGTGTCCCAGGAGTAGGGGAAAAAACGGCAGCAAAGCTGATATCAAAGTTTGGAACAATTGATAATATTTACGAAAATATTAATAAGCTGGTTGGAAAACAAAAAGAAAACGTCGAAAACAATAAAGAGCAATTATACCTGTCGAGAACTCTGGTTACAATTAAAACAGACGTTCCTGTTGAAATAAAACTTGAAGATCTTGTTCGCGAACAACCCGATTATGAAAAGTTGAATGAAATATTTGATGAGCTTGAATTTAATACATTAAAGGCTAGAATAATTGGTGGAAATGTAAGTCATCAAAATGATAATGTTGAAACTGCGGAGAAAAAATCATCAGAGAGTCAACCTCAATTGCAATTTGATCTTTTTGGAGGTGGTGGAGCAAATGTTCCTGAGGATTCAAGAGGTAGTTTTAAGAAAAACTCTGAAAATCTTGAATATAAAATGATTGAAACTCCTTATGAAATTGAGAATTTGTTGTCAGTTCTTGAAAAACATGACGAAATATGTTTTGATACTGAAACTACAGGTTTGAACACAATGGAATCGGAACTGCTTGGAATTTCATTTTCAGTAAAGGAGAAAGAAGCTTTTTATCTTGTTTTGCCTGATGATAGAGAGTCGACAATAAGTGTATTGAAAAACTTTTCAAAGATTTTTGATGATGAAAACAAGCTTATAATTGGCCAAAATTTAAAATATGATATTTCTATTCTGCTTAATTATGGGATTTCAATAAATAGCAAATTATTTGATACAATGATTGCTCATTACCTTATTGAACCGTAACAAAAGCACAATCTTGATTTCTTGGCGTCAAAATATTTATCATATAAAATGATTTCTATCGAAGAGCTAATCGGAGCGAAAGGAAAGAATCAAAAAAACATGAAGGATATTGATGTTAATATTGTATCTGATTATGCCTGTGAAGATGCTGACATTACATTTAGATTAAAAAGTATTTTTGCACAAGGCCTAAAAGAAAAAAATCTTGAGAATCTGTTTTATGAAATAGAAATGCCGCTAGTGAATGTCTTGGTTTCTATGGAAAGAAACGGCGTTGTGATTGACTCTGAATCAATAACTAATTATTCAAAGGAATTAAAAATTGAATTAAAAGAGATTGAAAATAGAATATATGAGCACGCAGGAGAACATTTCAATATAGCTTCACCAAAACAGTTGGGTGTCATTTTATTTGAAAAATTAAAGGTAATATCAAATCCAAAACGGACAAAAACAAAACAATATAGTACGGGTGAAGAAGAATTGGTTAAATTGGTTGATAAACATCCGATTATTAAAGAAATTCTTGAATTCAGGTCTGTAAATAAGCTTATTAATACTTATGTTGATGTTTTACCTGGATTGGTAAATGAAAATACAGGAAGAATACATACCAGTTTTAATCAAACTATTACTTCTACCGGGCGATTAAGTTCCAATAATCCTAACTTGCAAAATATACCGATACGCGAAGAAAGAGGAAGAAAAATACGACAGTCTTTTATTGCCAGTGGAGATAATGTGTTTTTATCTGCAGACTATTCACAGATTGAATTGCGTTTGATGGCGCATTTAAGTGAAGATAAAAGCATGCTTGAGGCTTTTAATAAGTTTAGTATGGATATTCATACTGCTACGGCTGCAAAAATATTTAAAGTTTCAGAGGATGAGGTAACCAGAGAGATGAGGTCTAAAGCTAAAACAGCAAATTTTGGAATTATTTATGTAATTTCAGCTTTTGGATTAAGTCAGCGCTTAAATATTAGTAGAAAAGAAGCAAAAGAGCTTATTGATAGTTATTTTGAAACTTTCCCGGGAGTAAAAAGCTTTATGGATAAGTGTATTGAGATTGCCCGTGAAAAAGAATATGTAGAAACACTGTTTGGACGTAGAAGGTATTTGCCGGATATTAATAGCAGAAATGCTGTAGTGAGAGGCTTTGCAGAAAGAAATGCCATAAATGCTCATATACAGGGATCTGCGGCTGATATTATTAAGCTAGCGATGGTAAATGTTTATCGTCGTTTTGTTGCAGAAGGAATTAAATCCAAGATGATATTACAGGTTCATGATGAATTGAACTTCGATGTGTGTCAATATGAGCTTGAGCAAATAAAAAGCATTGTTAGTGAGGAAATGACTAGTGTTATTAAGCTTAAAGTACCATTAGAAGTTGAAAGTGGTGTTGGCGAAAATTGGCTTGAAGCACATTAATTAAAAAAAGTTGCTTTTGGGAAAAGCAACTTTTTATTCGATTGCTAGAAATAATTTCTGACAGGGGGGCAGAAATTATAGGGATTTTCTCTTCCATGATTGAAGCATTAAGCCTAAATGATTAACTCCTCAATCAATCACTAATCAAAATTACTTTATATAGTGATATGATGAGAAAAAACTTATTTGCATTTTTACAAAATATGACAAGTGTCTGAAAGTCAATGACATAAAAAAACAAATTGTGATAATTAGAAAAAATAATTGTAAATTTGGGAATTATGATTCATGAATTTAAAACGGTATCTCTGATAATTGCGTTCATTTTTCCATTTGTTTGGGGAGTGACATTTCTTATTGAGGGGATATCTAAGGAGCGCTCAAAGAAGTATTTATTTATTTTGATGTTAAGTGCTTCGTTTACTTATATGATGACTTTTTTTAAGTTTGAGAATTTCTTGGAGACATATGCTATATTGTTTCCAATACAAACAGGAGTTGTTTTTATTTTGTTTCCACTGTTGTTTTTATATGTTAAGTCTCTTACATCTGAAAAACCTATACATAAATTAGAATCTTTCCTTCATTTTATTCCTGGTATAGTAATGTTTATAGGATTTTCTATATTACAGAAGTTTGTCATTGAAGGTGATGTAGAAGTTGATTTTGTTAAGTATTTATTAGATAAAGAAGTTATCATTGGAGATCACTTCATTTTAGGAAAAACGATATATTCAATTGGCAAGCCTATTATGGTTGTAAGTGCCTTAGTATATGTTGGTGCAACAATAATAAAGATGCGAAAACACTATATTAAAGTAAAAGAGCTTTTTTCGGAGAATGAAATAAAAGAGCTACGTTGGATAAGGGGTTTGGGATACATTTTCGCAGCAATGATAATTTTCTTTGTTGTTATTCATATTTTAGAGAATAATCAGGTTGAGGCACATAATGGATTAATAGGTATGTCATATTTAACTTTTGGATTGTTTTTTTGGTATTTAGGGTTAAATGGCTTTAGACAAAAAGAGGTATATAATGTTTCTGAAGTTGCTCAATCTGATGAATTTAAGGCTGAGGCTAAAATTAGTAAGGCTGAAATTGAGGATTACCTTTTGCGAACAAAAGCATATCAAAATCAAAATATATCTGTTTTTGATATGTGTTATCATTTTCATACAAACAGAACTTATCTTTCGGATGCAATAAGGCTTAATTTCAGCACAAACTTTAGAGGTCTGATAAATCATTATAGAACAGAAGATGCCAAAAAGTCAATTGACGAAAATGTGGCAAATAATATTGATTTTGATTTGGAGAATATTGCAACAAATGCAGGATTTAGTTCATATAGTACTTTCTTTAGGGTATTTAGGTCTGAAACAGGGATAACCCCATCAGACTATATTAAGTTTATTACAAAAATGAATAAAAAAAGCTGAACAAATTGCCCAGCTTTTATATTTAGAATGAATAATTCTAGTGATTGTGACTGCATCCACCACATCCGGAAGTTTTTTGACCACATCCGGTTTTATTGCTTGAACAAGGTTTTACAACACTTGCTTTATAGCCAATTTCATCCAGAGATTTGATTATTTTGTCATTATCTGTTTTACCAGTACTGTATTTTACAGTAACCACATCTTTTTCGTAATCTGTTTCTACATATTTTACACCTCTTGTAAATGCCAGTTGTTTTTTTACTTTGTTTGCACAATTGTCGCAATCCATTTTACAGCTAAATTGTACTTCTGTAAATTTACTGTCTTTTTTCACTTGTTTCTCACTCGTTTCTTGCTGTGCAAACACACTTGATACGCCTGCAAGAATTAAAATTGTTAAAATTAAAATTGATTTTTTCATAATTTTTAGTTTAAATAGTTATTACTTAATTATTCTTCTCGTTCAATTGCAAACCTTATCCCTAAAAAGTACTTTCGTCCATGAATAGGCCCCCAAATTAATGAGGAATCAAAATATTCGCCATAAGGATTTTCTGCAGCTATAATAGGGTTTTGCTGAGTAAAGTTTAAAAGATTCTCAACACCAGCATATATTTCCCAATGTTTAAAGAATTTTGTTATTTGTGCATTTAATACAGTATATGCCTGAAATTCTTCATCTAATCTATATTCTACTGGATTTTCATTAGTAGATGGGATTCGCCCACCACCATTAAATTGTGATGTAAAATCAAATTGCCATTTTTCTAAAGGAGTTTTATAAGAGAAAGTTGCCAGACCCTTATATCTGTTTGTTAAAGGGGCTTCTAATAAACTTCCGCCTATTGTTTGTTTCACATCATTATATCGAAAAGCAAGAGTGGCATCAAGGCCTTTTATAATTTCATAGCTTGCTTCGAGTTGATATGTATTAGAATATGATTTTCCGTCCAAATTGTAAAAATGAACTTTATTTACATCTTCAAAATCTGCGATAATCTGATTTACAAAATAAGTTCTGTAAAATTCAGCATTAAGAGTGATATCTCGATTTTTTATAGGAATATAAAATGTAATATTCGATCCGTAATTCCAGGCTTCTTCCAATTTTAAATCATAATTAATTATGAATAATCTTGAAGAAGCCAAAAGGAAACTGTTTTCTGCTAATACATTTGCTTTTCTATACCCCTTGCCGGCACTGGCTCTTAAAATAATATTACCTGATAAATTATATTTAACATTTATTCTAGGAGTGTAAAGCATTCCAAAGGAATTATGATGGTCTGCTCTTAAACCCAGAATAATATTAAGCTTCTCAGTTGGTTTGCCAGTATACTGAAAAAATGCACCGGGGACAAATTCTAAATCTGAAATTAAACTATCATTTAAAGTTTGATCAAGATCCTCATGCTTTACACTAAATCCGGCATTATATTTATGATTATGATTTCCTTTGAAAGCAGATTGCCAAATTAAATTATAATATAAAGATTGCTGATTTGCATCAAAAACATTTAATCCATAGAATGAATTTTGTTCATGATTTACATAATTTGCAATCATAGCAACACTTTGATATTTTCTTTCAGGGAAGACATAGCCCATTTTATAAAATGCTTCAAAACGTTTTGTCCCGATATTAATTTTATATGGATTAATAAGTGATTCGCTGTTTATCACTGAAAGTTGTCCACTTGTTCTTGTTTCATCTATATATTTAACCCCAAATCTAATTGTCAAATCTTTACCAAAATAATCCCATCTGTTAAAGAAATTATATTGATTTATTAATGGCATATCAGAGAAACCATCATTGTTTTCATCTATGCTTAAGACATCAAACTGGGTGTGAGCAAATATACTTGTGCTAAGCTTTGGTGATACAATTACTGACGCATCTAAATTTGTCTCAACTTTTCCGGCAGAACTTACTAATTGGTTAAAAAACAGAATGTCCGACTTCTTAGGTTTCTTATATTCAACATTTATTTGTCCTGTTACAGCATCGTATCCATTTATAACTTCTGATGTACCTTTTGAAACTTGTATAGACTCCATCCATGGACCGGGAATGTACCCTAATGCATATGGTTGCGATACTCCATAAAGATTAGGAATGTTTTCAGTCATCATTTGGACGTATTTACCAGCTAATCCTAAAAGCTTGATTTGTTTTGCCCCTGTTGTTGCATCGCTATATGATGCATCTACAGATGCATTTGTTTCAAAGCTTTCCGATAAATTACAGCATGCAGCCTTACATAACTCTTCTCCGGTAATATTTTGGACACTTCCTACTTCCATTCTGTTGTAATGAGTACCAGGACTACGTTCTCCAATTGTAACTTCATCTAGCATTTTACTATCTTTTAAGACAATCTCTATAGGCTTTGAAATATCTTCAACATGTATAGTGTAAGTACGATAACCAACAAAGCTAAATATCAGATAATTTGTACTATTACTTGAATTTATTTTAAAATTTCCGTTTTTATCACTTGTTGTTCCAAGGTTTGTACCTTCCCAATAAATATTTACTCCGAATAGTGGTGATTTTTTCATATCACCTGACTGTTCATATACAGTACCTTTTACTTGAGCAAATGAAATATTTATAACAACAAGCATAAAAACAATAATGCTAATTACTGTTTTCATTTTTATAAAATTTAATGAATTAATAAATTATTGTAACATAATTTATCATAAACGGAAATAGGATATTGTAGCACAAAAGTTTGTACTTGAAATATTTTGAAATAATATAGGGGGGATTTTTATTAAGTATTTATTTTTTACAAATTCATTGAAATCAATATCAACATTTAGGATAATATTTTTAAACAACTTGTTTAACTGCGTGAATTGTGTAGTATTATTTACTTCAGGTTTCTCGCTATTACTAAATAAAACATCAAATGAGATATATGATATTTCAGAATTATTTAAGTGGTCATCTATATGGCAATTACAAGTATGGTGAGAATCGTGACAGTCTTCACAATGCTCATGATTATGATTTATCTCTCCAAACTCAAAAAACTGCACCTCTTGTCTTTCTTGATGACATCCTGTACAGAAGTATTTTTCAAGAATAAAACCATTTGTACCCATTAAAGTTAATAATGAGGTAAACACAACGAATATGTGTTTTAATAATTGCATATTGCAAAAATAGATATTTATTTAATTGTAAAACAATCTTTTTAGACGAAAGTTCAAAAAAAGGGGAGCAAAAGCTCCCCACAAATAAATTATTTAATGTTTTTAGGTTTTTTAAGCTCTTTAACAGTGCTTTGTTCTTTTGCATTACTTTTTGCATTATCAACTTTACCTAACTCTTGAGTTTCTGTTTCAAGTTTCCCTGATGTTATAAGATATTTATAACCTTTTTCTTTAGGTTGACCGTAAGATTCAGGATCAAGGTAATAACCAGCTTTAATGCCTTTAAACGAACCATCTTTTTTGATTACTACAGGAGTTCTGTTATTTTGCATATATGGATCATCTCTATCTGCCATTACCATCCATGATATTTCACGTTGAGCATCACCATAAACTACAAAAGAGTTATAATCTGAATTCCATTCATAACCAATTCCAAATGGGCGACCTACACAAGTTATTTGAACAGTAGCTTTATCTTCTTTGGTTAATGATTTAAAATATGAAGGCATTTCAACAATAGCTTCACCATTTTCGTTTAGTTTGACTTTACCTCTGTAAATAACCATTGCTTCGTCAGACTCTATACAAGTGTGTCTTAGCATTTCATTCTCAGGGTTTTCAGGGTTATCAATAAGGAAGTTCTTTGTAGAACCATAGATATCCCCATTTGCACCAAGATCATCAAAGAAAATACCGCCCCAACCTGGACCACCGCATTCGCCATAAACACCTACGGCACTTGCATCTACACTAGCAACAACACCCAGGGTTCCTATACCATCAGTAGCATCAGATGTACCATATACGCCATAAGATGAAGCTGTTGCATCACCCCATCAGTAAACACCTACTGCGCTACTATTACCAGCTATACCAGATCCGTTAGTAAGAGTTGAGATTGAACCAAGGTTGTTTCCAATACCGATAACACCGGTTCCTGTTGCATTCGTTGCAGCACCAAGAATACCGTCTGCACCACTAAAGGCACCACCTGAGCCACTTGTAAGGAAGTTTGGAGTACTGTTATTTCCAACACCAATTACTCCGGTACCTGTTTCATTTACATTTCTTCCATCAACACCAAAACCATCAGTATTGTCTACTAAACCAGCAAGACCAACACCGTCTGTAGCGTCGGATGTTCCGTATACACCGTAAGAAAGGGCTGTTGCATCTCCATAACCATATACACCAACATTTGTCCCGCTTCCTGCAACACCACTACCGCCAGTTAAATAACTACCTGTGGCATTATTACCTCTAGCTAACAATCCTGTTCCTGTAGCATTAATATTTATTGCATACATCCCATTACCTGCAGCATCGTCTACTTCACCAACAACACCAAAGTTTGAGCCACCGTTAAAGGCTTGAGAGTAAACACCATAATTTGTTCCCGTACCACCATCAACATAAGCAGAAACGCCAATGTATTCATTAGCACCTGTAGGAATAACAATCCCTTGAGCTCCGGTATATCCACCTGAAAATACACCACCAAAACCGAAATAGTCAGTATTGTCACAAGCCCCAAAAACACCAGTATTGTCAACGGAGGTTTCTGTGCTTTCAAAATATCCTGCATTGTCAGCCAAGCCTGAATAATAAAATCCATAAATATCATTATCTTCCCAGACTTGAGCAGCAGTATTTTCATTAGGATGTAAATAATCACCTTCATCAGTCCATTCACCTGCAGCTCCACCACCAATCATTACCCATACAGGAGCCGCTGGGGTTCCTGAGTTATAGTAAAAGCCAGGAGTGTTGTCTGATTGATAAATTAATAAACTGGTTGCTGGTAATGTAATAGCATCTCTTTGTGCCATTGTCATTCTTGGAACCAACATACCCGATGTTGTTGATACTACATCTAACATTGCAGATGCATCAGGAGTAGTAGTGTTTACACCAACATTTTGAGCCTGTGTCATATTAGAAAATACGACTAAAGTCACTAGGCTAAAAATCCATATGATATTGTGCATTCCTTTGGAAAGCTTTTCAAATGGAAATCCTGAATTATTTAATTTGTTTCTCATAATTATAAGGTTTTATTTTATTTCTAATTACTGTTTATTATTAAAATCTACTTCTTCCGGAATCGTCACCAAACGTAATGTCATATCCTAACATAAGTTCAAAAGTTCCACTTTGATAATTTGACAACTTAGATGTCACAACATCATAAGCAAAACCGAAAACAAAATCTTTGTATGTTAAACCAACCATAGTGATGATATCACCTGATGTTCTGTAAGAAAGTGCAAGCCAATAATCTTTTCTATAAATACCTTTAAGATTAATGTCAGCTTGGAAAGGAGTAACGAAAGTTCCTTTTAATAATGTAGATGGTTCGAGTTCAAAATCTCAACTAAGGTTAAATTTATATCCTCCGATAAGGTGATAATGTCTTATGAGTGAATTCATTTCAATTGATTCTCCACCTATTTTTACTGGTAGTTCTATCATCTGATTAGCTGAAATACCTGCAAAATACTTTTCACTATATAAATATAGACCAAAATCACTTTCTGGTAACCATGCATTTTCAACATTATACATCAACACCGGATCATCAGCATCAAGAGATGTGAAGTTTGAGTAGTCCATTTGATATTGAAATACTTGAAATGATAAACCAAAAGCTAATCGGGCATCCTCGTTAAACACAGGTAAAATATATGCGTAATTCCCCTGGAAGCCTATTCTGGACTCAGGTCCAAATCTGTCAGCAAAGATTACTCCACCTACACCCATTGTTTCATTTTTTAATTTTAAATGGCCACTAATTATTTGAGTGCTTGGGGCTCTGTCAATTCCAACCCATTGCTGTCGAGCAGTAAGTCTAATTTCTATTGCATTTGTGCTGCCTGTAACACCAGGGTTTAATAACAGCCTGTTGAACATGTACTGACTGTACAATGGTAATTGCTGTGAAAAGCCTGTTGCAGACAAGCAAACTAATGCGATTAATAATATTAATATTTTTTTCATATCTGTATATTTTAACGAATGATTGTTAGGGTTCCTTTATAAACTTCTTCATTATCCAGCTCGAGCAGATATACATATGTGCCGAATGTTAATTCTTTACCGTTTCTGATTCCATCGAATTGATTTTGCAATTCAAAATAAGCATCACCTGTTCCTGTAAACTCAAAGACTTCGTCTCCCCAACGGTTAAATATTACAATGTTTACATTTTCAAATGCTCTGATTCCCTGAATTCTCCATGTATCATTATATCCATCATTATTTGGAGTTAATACGTCAGGAATAACAAGATCAGGAATAGGGTCTGGAATAATTACAATTAAAATGCTATCAATATCTCCACATGGACCATCTATTTCATAATAAATATTATGTGAACCTAAATCAGCAATTGATGGGGTAAACTCTCCTGTTATTGGATCTGTGCCATCACCTGTCCAAGTTCCGCCAAAGTCGCTTGATGTTAAAATTACAGCAGGGTCGGATATAAACAAGGTATCCAAATCGCTTGTAATAGTTATTGACGCATCAGCTTGTTGAATAATACTTAGATATATTGTGTCTGCATCTCCACATGAACCGCTAATTGTATAGATAATTTCATGTGTGCCAACACCTGCAGTTTCAGGATCAAATTCACCAGTTGCAGGGTCAACTCCGTCTCCACTCCAGGTACCACCTGCTGTTGCAGCATTGAGGTCAAATGGAATAGTTCCCGAACAAATATTACCAGGTTCTGTAATAGTAGCATCAGAAGAAACCACAACAAGAACACTTACATTATCTGATGCTGAACAACCATTTGCATCTGTAATTGTAACAGTATAAGATCCAATAGCTGAAGTAGTAGCAGCTGTTATTGTAGGATTTTGATCTGTTGATGCAAAACTATTTGGACCTTCCCATGACCAATCGATTGCATCACCACCCGTTTCATTTAGTGTAACATCATCGCCTTCACAAACTGGAGAATTGCTTCCTGTATTAACTGTTGGAGCGTCGTAAATTGTTATTACAACAGTTTCAACAGCGACACTGCATGGAGAGCCATTATGATTGTCAGTTGTAATTGTAACTGTAACATCGGTTCCAATATCACTTGCATCTGGTGTGTATGTAAAGCTAAATGGACTTGATGATATTGTTGTTTGGTCAAGTGTCCCATTTCCATTATGTGCAAGTGTTACTTCTGTTGCACTACCACCAAATTCACTTCCGGAGACAGTAACATCGTCTGTACTACAAGCAGAAGCAGTATTAGCATCTAAAGTTAATGTAGGAGGATCAATACATCCGCAATCTACATTAATTACATCACTAACTGAAGTACAGCTTGTATTTATATCTGTAACTGTTAATGTGTAGTTTCCATTAGATAGGGATCCAAATGTCACTTCAGATTGGAATGGACCACCAATAGAATATTCGTATTCTGCACCTAATGGAGTAGTTACAGTAATAATTCCATTATCTGTTCCTCCAGAACAGTCTACAGATGCTGTTGGTATTGTTGGATTTGCATTTACCGTTACTTCAATATCAGCAGTATTTGTACATGTGTTAGCATCTTCAATTACGACAGTATATGTGCCAGAAGCATCAGTAGTCGCTCCGAGAATTGAAGGGTTTTGATCACCGGATGTAAATGAATCCGGACCTGTCCAATCCCATGAGATAGCATCACCACCTGTTTCAGAAAGAGTAATATCTCCACCTTCACATATTGGTGAGTTACTTCCTAAGACAACATCCGGAATAGTATTAACAGTAATAACATATGAGTCAAGAGCAGCAACACAAGGTAAGCCATCTGGATTATTAGTTGTAATAGTAATTGTTACATCTGATCCAGCATCCGCAGCATCAGGAATATATGTGAAACTAAATGGAGAAATTGTAAATTGGTCAGCAACTAAAGTTCCCGCTCCATTGTGGATAAGGTCAACCTGAGTTGCACTGCCTCCGAATGTACTACCATTAAGAGTTACTATCTCTGTACCACATGTACTACCTGAATTTGCAGCCAGCGTTAAACTTGGAGGGTTAGCACAACCACAATCTAAGTTTATAAGAGTACCTTCTGTAGTACAACTTGTATTTATATCCTGAACAGTTATAGTGTAAGTTCCGTTGGTTAAAGGCCCAAAGTCAACAGAAGCCTGATAACCGGAACCAATATTATATTCATAATTTACACCTAATGGAGCAGTAACAGTAATAATACCAGCATCTTCACCACCGGTACAGTCAATACTGGTTGTTGGTACTGCTGGATTTGCATTAACTGTAATATCGATATTGTCAGAATCGGAGCAAGCACAATTTGTAATATTATATTGAATATTATGCGTACCATCTCCAGCAGCAGCAGGATCAAATTGGTTACCTGTTACACCGTCTCCTGTCCATGTTCCACCTCCATCTACAGCTGTTAAAGTAATTGCAGTTTCAGATTCGCAGAATGGGCCAACAGGAGTTATCGTTGCATCTACATCTGTATCAACATGTAGTGTCTCGGTATCAGAATCCGAGCAAGCACCGTTTGTGACATCATATTGTATAATATGATCTCCTGCACCAGCAGCTGAAGGGTCAAAAATGTCGCCAGTTACACCAGTTCCCGACCAAGTTCCGCCAGTACTATTTGCTACAAGAGTAATACTGGTTTCAGAAATACAGAACGGACCTGCAGTTGTAATTGTAGCGTCAACGTCAGTGTCTACCTGAACTAAAGTATTATCAGTTGCCGTACATCCGTTAGCATCTGTTACAACCAAAGTATAGGTTCCTGATGCAGCCGGGGTTGCAGCAACAATTGTTGGATTGTTGTCTCCAGAAGCAAATGAGTTTGGTCCTGTCCATGCCCATATTGTTGCATCTCCACCTGTTTCTGTAAGATTAAGGTCTGAACCTTCACAAATTGGTGTGTTACTTCCAAGTGTAATTGCAGGAATAGGATTAACTGTTATTAAAACATTGTCAGTTGCTGTACAACCATTAATGTCTTGAACTGTAACATTATAAGTTCCGTCTTCTGTACTTGAGATACTATTTAATACAGGATTGTGATCACTTGAAGAGAATGCATTTGGTCCATCCCAAGACCATGAAATTGCATCACCTCCTGTTTCAGTTAAAGTGAGGTCTCCACCATCACAAATCGGAGTTGAATTTCCGGCAGTAGCAGTTGGTAGGTCGTGTACAGTTAGTACATATGTTTGTACAGATGCGCTACATGGTAAACCTTCAGGATTGTCAGTTGTAACTGTAATTGTTACAGTATTTCCAATGTCAGCAGCATCAGGAGTATATGTAAAGTCGAAAGGACTTGTAGTTATAAGTGTTTGATTAAGAGTTCCATTTCCATTATGTCCGAGAGTAACTTCAGTTGCACTTCCACCAAAAGTATTGGCAGTTACTTCAGAAGCAGCTAATCCACAAGTGCTTCCTGTTGTTGCAGATAATGTTAATGATGTTGGATTTGAACAACCGCAATCAAGATTTATTGGAGTGCCTGCAGTTGTACAACTAGATGTTGTGTTCTGGACAGTAACTGTATAAGAACCGTTTGTTAATGGGCCAAAAACAGGACTTGCCTGATATGGACCACCAATTGAGTATTCATAATCAGCGCCAACCGGTGATGTTATTGTAATAGTACCTGCATCCACACCACCTGTACAGTCGATACTAGTAACAGGAGTAATCGGAGCAGCATTTACCGTAACAGTAATATTGTCTGAATCAGAACAAGCTCCACTAGTAATATCATATTGAACATTGTTAGAGCCAATAATAGCTGATCCAGGATCGAAGTTGTTTCCTACAACACCATCACCTGACCATGTTCCACCACCATCTACAGCAGTTAAAACAACAGCAGCTTCGCTATCACAAAATGGACCAATAGGTGTAATTGTAGCGTCAACGTCTGTGTCAACATGTACAGTTTCGGTATCAGAATCTGAACAAGCACCATTTATAATATCGTATTGAATAACAAAATCTCCTGCTCCCGCGACTGAAGGGTCAAAAGTGTCACCTGAAACTCCAGTGCCAGACCAAGTTCCACCTAAATCTGCAGCAGTTAATGTAATTGCACTTTCAGAAATACAAAGATCTGCAATTGGGTCAATTGTTGCATCAACATCACTATCAACATGAATGGTCTCTGTATCTGTGTCAGAACAAGCACCATTAATAATATCGTATTGAACAATATGGTCACCAGGCCCTGCAGTAGTTGGGTCAAATGTGTTTCCAGATACTCCGGTACCTGACCATGTTCCACCACCATCTACAGCAGTAAGTGTAATGGTACTTTCAGTTTCACAAAGGTCAGCAACAGGTGTTATTGTTGCATCTACGTCATCATCAACATGGAAAATTTCTGTATCCATATCTGAACATGAACCATTTGAAACATCATACTGAATTGTATGATCACCGGGTCCGGCGACAGCAGGGTCAAAAGTGTTTCCGGAAACTCCGGTGCCAGACCAGGTTCCTCCTGTTGAAGCTGCTACTAGTGTTACAGCAGCATCTGTCACACAAAATGGTCCGTCAGGAGTAATTGTTGCATCAACAGCTGCATCGATTTTAACATTTTTCGAGTCTGATGCGGTACAACCATAAGCATTTGTAACCGTTACAGTATATGTTCCGTTTGCTGCAGGATCTACTGAGCTAATTGTTGGATTTTGGTCGGTTGAAGTAAAACCATTAGGTCCTGACCAACTCCAGCTTACAGCATCTCCGCCAATTTCTTGTAGAATAACATCGCCACCTTCACAAACCGGGGAGTTTGTACTTATCTCTGCAACCGGTATTGGTGAATAAAGTGCATAAGGAATTTCAGAAAAATCATTCCATGCATTAGCACTGGCAACAGACAGAGGTACGCCAACTGTGGTAGAACTACCTGAAATTATATCCCATAAATCGGGACCGGTAGTCCAATTGGAAATGCCTTCCCAATCTCCGTCTGCTACATTGTCATAATAAATATCTAAATCTACTGCAGCTGTACCGTTTGTTCTATTTATTTGATGATAAAATAAAGGATTGATTTCACATAAACCGGAAGCCATTAAACTTCTGTCATATCCTTCTGTTGTTGCATCTACATTACCTAGCCTTACGGTATAAGTATTTGCAGTTACAGCATTAGGTGTAAGCTCAACAGGACGATACCTAGTTGTTCCAACACTAGAGCCAACAGGGAATAAGTAAACGTCAGAAACATTTGTTCTTCTTGATAGGAATCCTCCATTTAAACTAGACACAAAACCAGTTGTAAGCGTAATTGCACTAGTACTAGTGTTTTGAACATAAAACCCAAAGGTTTCAGTCTTTAACTCAATGTCATTAAGGCTTAAAACTCCTGTACAATATTGATCTATTGTTTGGGTTTTGGCGCCTGTTACACTTAAATCAAGATTATAAAAATAAGTAGAAACAGATCCATCAAGTAATTGCGTAACTCCTTCGAGAAACACAGTACCAGTTCCGGCATTAAATGTGTTGTTGTTGATCCAGTCACCAGTAACTCTGTAGTAACCGTCTCCACCGGCAGTAGCATTGTTGGTAAAATTCCCCTGAATAATCATTTCACTGATAACAGAGGTGTCATCAACATCAATCTGCCCACTTTCATTTTGCACCGCTCCGTCTACAAAAAGTAAAGCACCACCATTGACGGTAATACTTACACCATTGTTATAGAGCAATTGTGCACTAAGCGTTGTCTGGATTAATAAGAATACCAAACATGATAATACAAATTTTAATGTTTTCATAAAAATATAATTTATTTCTTAAGATTCTCTTTTCCTAAAAATGCCTAATAATTGAAGAAGACTATTTATAATCTATCTCACTTTGTCTCATACATTCAATGCTATCTTCCTCGTTCTCTTTTTACATAAGCAAAAATAAGCCTTTTTTTTTTATTTCAAGCAGTTTTTAGAAAAAAACATACATCTTATTTATTTTGCTCAAGACATTGATTAAAATTCAATTACTTATGGTGAATCACAAACTGTTTTGTATTTTTACACTGTATGAAAGAATTCTTGGAGATATTATTGATTGCAATAGGTCTATCAATGGATAGCTTAACAGTGTCTTTAGCTGCAGCATCTACATGCAAGAGGAAGAATCTCTTTGTATTTATTAGGTTTGCTTTTACTTTAGGTTTTATACAGGCAGGATTTGCAATTGCCGGATGGGCTGCAGGTACAGAACTTGGAAAATATCTGGCGGAATTTGACCATTGGATAGCATTTGGTTTATTATTGATTATTGGTGGGAAAATGCTTTATGAAGGGATAGTACATAAAGAACATGAAGAAAAGCCTGAAATAAATATGAATAGCTTTTTTGTAGTAACAGGTCTTGGAATCGCTACAAGTATTGATGCAGCAGCAGTAGGGGTTAGTTTGTCTTTTGTTGGATTAAATATTTGGATATCTGCAGCTATTATTTTTATCGTCACTATGGCTTTTTCTTATTTTGGATTAGTTAGTGGTAATGTAATAAGAAAGAAAATACGAAGATTTCCAGTTGAAATAATAGGTGGGTTGTTTCTTATTGCAATTGGAGTAAAAACCTTAATCGAACATTTAGTTAATGGGTGTTAAATATATTTTTATGAAAACAAATATTCTGGTATTCGTTTTCCTTTTTTTTGTTCAGATACTTGTTGCACAAAAAGAAGAAATACAAGATTATAATTGTTATACGATTGCTGTAGGTAAAGATGTTGCCGAAACAGGTTCTGTGATTATTGGACATAATGAAGATGATTGGGGTGATATGATTATAAATATTTATAAAGTAGAACCAAGGAATCACAAAGATGGGGAAATGATTAAGTTAATCTGTGGAGAGCTTATTCCCCAAGTGGATTATACTTATGGATATTTATGGTGGCAAACTCCTACTGAGAAATTTGGGGATTATTTAGTAAACGAACATGGTGTAAGTGTTTGTTCGGATGCATGCATGTCAAAAGAGGATACTGCAAGTGGGTTTATTGGTTTTTATTTGCGACGTTTGATTGTAGAAAGAGCAGATTGTGCACGTCAGGGAGTGTTAATTGCTGGAAATCTTATTGAAGAGTACGGATATGAATCATCAGGCAGAACTTATATAATTGCTGATAAAAATGAGGCATGGTTAATGTCTGTTGTTCAGGGTAAGCGTTGGATTGCTCAACGAGTCCCGGATCATGAAGTAGCAATAATACCAAATTACTATACAATTCAGGAAGTGGACTTAACAGATACTGCAAACTTTTTAGCAAGTAAGGATATTATTTCATATGCTGTTTTAAGAGGCTGGTACGATCAAAGTACAGGAGAGGAATTTAACTTTAGAAATATTTACGGAGACCTTGGCACAAACTATTCAATGGGGAATATTGCAAGGCATTGGTCCGGTTTAAACCAACTTGATGATAAAATATACAGTTATGGTGAGAACTTTCCATTTTCTTTTAACCCTGGCAGAAAGATTTCCAAACATGATATTATGACAGTTCTTTCGTCACATTATGAAGATACAGATTTTGAAACTAATTTAGATTTGCATAATTCACCTTACGAAAATATAGTCCATAGAATATGTAATCATGGTACAAAGTTTAGTCTTGTAACAGAATTTTTTAATAATGAAGAGTTTGAAACTGATTATTGTGTTTGGTGGGCACCTTTAAATCCATGTATTCATCCTTATGTTCCTGTTATTTATGAAATAGAAGATATTCCTCTTAAGTATCAAAATGGTGACTATCATGAGGCGTTGTCTTCTCATTTTGATGAGGAACACCAGTCAAAATCACAAAATCCTTTAAGTGCATATTCAATATTTTATCAATTTAATCATGATATTGATATTAATTATAACCAGAATTTTGAATCAGTAAAATTTTGGAAGAAGCAGTTTGAAGAGAATGTCTCATCTGAGTTTTATGATGCCCTTGATAATGATAGATTATTACAGAAATTATCTGAAGGTTATCTGAAGAAGCTTATTGATGAAGAAAAAGCAATGTTGGAATCAGATTAATAAAGTGATTGTAAAAATCTATCTAATTCAACATCATTCGGTGCTTTACCATGCCAGTTATAATCGTTTTCGATTTCAGGAACACCTTTGCCCATTTTTGTATTGGCAAGTATAACATTTGGTTTGTCATATTCCAGATTGATGAAACAACCATGCAGAGATTCAAAGTCGTTACCATTGCAGATGTTAATATTCCATCCAAATGACTCCCACTTTTTATCTAATGGATTTATATCCATCACATCTTTTGTATGTCCGTCAATCTGAACATTGTTTCGATCAATAATACAGATTATTGAATTCAAATTGTGATGAGATGCGCTCATTGCTGCTTCCCAAATTTGTCCTTCCTGTAATTCTCCATCTCCACAAATACATACAATTTTTCTGCTTATATTATCAATTTTATCTGCTATAGCCATTCCTACTGCGATGCTTAATCCTTGTCCTAGTGAACCTGATGCGGTTTACAGTCCCGGGAGTTTAGATAAATATGATGGATGCCCCTGAAGTGGAGATTCAAATTTTCGAAGAGAGTACAATTTTTCAATTGGGAAATAGCCAGAATGCGCAAGACCTGCGTATAAAACAGGAGCAAGATGTCCGGCAGAAAGTACAAGCTTATCTCTATCGGGCATTTCCGGATTTTTAGGATTGTGATTTAAAAACCGAAAATATAAATACGTTATAATATCTGCTAATCCAAGACTTCCACCAGTATGTCCGGAGCCGGCTTTATTAATTGAAATTAAAACATCTTTACGAATTTTTCTTGCAATCTGCTCTAAATTGTCTAATTCATCTTGAGTCATTTACTCATTATGATTTGGGTAAGAGATAATTGTTTTAACAATATATGCTTCGGGATAATCTTTTATAAGGTCTTCTAAAAGAGCCACAGCTTCGAACCTGTTGGTAAAATCACCAACAACAACTTCAAAATTTGGCTCGGTGTATGTAACATAAGCTTTGTGTCTGCTATATTCGAATCTTAATCTTATTGCATTTGCCTGAGATCTTGCATTTTGGTGGTTTTGAGCATAAATTTTAACTCTGTAACCATAAAATCCACGTCTTTTTTTATTTAGACCAACATGGGTTTCCATAAAATTTTCAAGTTGTGAATCCTGACTGACTTTTACTTTCCCATTATAAGTTACAGGGTTAAAGTAATCAATGTCAATAGGTTCAATGTTTTGGGAATAACAAACACTTATTATAAAAAGAGATACTATTGTAAATAAATATTTCATGGTTCAAAATTTTTGTAAAAATACAAATAATTTAAAATTTGTCAAGATTTTGTTTATGTTCAACTTTTATTTTTTTCGGTATTCCAAACTTTGACACCGTTATACTTCCTTTTACTTCTAGTTGAGGACTTCTGCTTTGAAGCTCCCCGATTAGGTAAAGTACATTTGCAATAGCTTCAGACGGAGTTATTTCGAATGATACCGGATACGTCTCGTCTGAATTGGCAGCAATTTTAACCTTATCTATTTTTTTTACTTTACCTACATTTTTACCATTTACAAAAAGATCAAGATCCACCTTTTTTATTTTAAATGAAAAGCGATTTGGGTTTTCTATAGGTACAAAAATCTTAAGTTTAACCGCTTTCATGCTTAACTCCTCTGCCTCAACTCCTGTTGGAGCTCCAATTATAGGCATATTCACCGAACACGATCCGAGAATCATTACCAGTAAAGTAAATAAGGATATTATAAGTGCTTTTTTCATTCGTAACTTTTAAACTTAATTTAATCTGTAATTATTTCTTCTGCAAAACTAACAAAATCTATACCGTTAAAATTGCCACTACTAATCATAAGTATATTTTTGTTATTCATGTTTTGTTTAAGGAGATACTCCTGAAGTTTAAGAGTGTCTGTCATAACAATTGTTTTTCCACCAAAACACTCTTGAACATAAGACTCTTCAAGTGCAGGTAATTTCTTATGCTTTAAAACCTCGTGATTAAAGTACACAATTGAAGTATCAGCATTTTGCATAGAATCTTTATATTGTGGAATAAAGTTCTTTTGCAAACTACTAAATGTGTGTAGTTCAATGCATGCTATTAATTCTCTTTCAGGGTATTTCTGCTTCAGTGCATTAACAGTTGCCTTTAATTTTGAAGGTGCATGTGCAAAATCAATATAAAATGACGACTCAGAGTTTTCTTTTACAAGCTGTAACCTTTTTGCTGCACCTTCGAAACTTACAATGGCTTTCCAGAAATCCGCTTCAGCAACACCTGCTTCGAGACATGCCATTCTTGCAGCATTTATGTTTTTCATATTATGATCACCAAAAACACTCATTTTGTATGTTTCATCTCCTGACTTTACATATGTTTTTGAGTCATCACCGGTAAAATAATCGACTTTGTTGTATGGTGTTGAAGTAATTGCAGAATTTGAATTTGATATTTTCTGTAGATTTACATCTTCTTCGAACCAAAAAAGCTTACCATTTTCCTGAATACTTTCAACAAATATTTTGAATTGGTCGACATAGTTGTCAAATGTTGGAAATACATTAATGTGATCCCAGGCGATTCCAGTTAGAATTGCAACATGTGGACGGTACAAATGGAATTTTGGTGTTAAGTCAATAGGTGAAGAAAGATATTCATCACCTTCGATAATGGCAATCTTATTATTTTCGTTTAGTTCAACCATTGTCTCAAAACCTTTAATATTTGCTCAGACCATATAGTCAAAGTTCACATTTAGGGTTTTAAGTACGTGCATTATCATTGATGTAATTGTCGTTTTTCCATTACTTCCACCAATTACAATGCGCTTTTTGTCTTTTGTTTGATTGTAAAGAAACTCAGGATACGAATAGATTTTGAGTCCTTTGTTTTTAGCTTCAATTAGTTCGGGATTATCTTTTCTGGCATGCATTCCAAGAATGATAATATCAATTTCCTTGTTTATTTTTGCAGGGAACCAACCAAATTCAGTAGGGAGTAAACCATATTTTTCAAGTCTTGATTTTGAAGGATTAAATATTTCATCATCAGAACCGGTAACCTGATATCCTTTTTTATGCAAAGCAATTGCTAAATTATGCATTGCCGCTCCGCCTATTGCTATGAAGTGTATTTTCATTTCGAGTGCCTAAAGTGTCTAAAGTGCCTAAAGTTTCGAGTTAAGTACGTAGGAGTAATGCATAATTTTAGCTCACTCCAAACTCCGAACTTTAGTCACTTACTTTACATTCTATATAATCAATTAAACTATGAATTACTTTAATATGTATCTCCTGAATTCTATCCGAATATCCATTATGTGGAGCTCTTATCTCAATGTCAGCAAGGTCTTTAATCTTACCACCGGTTTTTCCTGTCAGAGCAACTACTTTCATACCTTTTTCTTTTGCAGCAAGTATTGCTTCTATAATATTTTCTGAATTACCGCTGGTACTTATTGCAAAAAGAACATCGCCATTATTTCATAATGCATCAACATATCTTGAGAAGATGAATTTAAAGCCAAAATCATTTGCTGTACATGTGATATGAGAAGGATCGCTAATAGCAATTGCAGGAATAGCCTTGCGTTTTTCACGAAAGCTACCTGTTAGCTCTTCTGCAAAGTGCATTGCATCGCTCATAGAACCTCCATTGCCACAGCTTATCACCTTACCACCATTTTTTATAGAATTGACAATCAGCTTTCCGGCCTCTTCAATTTTAGCAAAGTTCTCATCATTTTTAATAAATTCATAAAGAACCTTTTGTGCTTCGATGAAATGATTTTTTATATCCATTTCGTTTTTTTTTCAAAAATACATTTTATTCTATTTATATTTTAATTTGATAAGAAAAATATTCTAAGTAAAAGATCTAAAAAACAAAAAATCACAGGCCAAATATTTGACCTGTGACCAAAGTTAAATAAATTCAATTTGCTATTCTACTATGATTTTTTCTGTTTTACAAACTTCTCCATTTACAAGAATAACAACCGAATAATGTCCCTGACTTAAACCTTCAACACTAATTGTTTTGGTTTCTATATTTTTTTGATAATTACGAACCTGTTGCCCTAAATAATTAAATATTTTAATTTCATAATCTGATTCAATGTTGTGAATTGTTAACATAAAGTTACCGGAATTTGGATTAGGACTAATGCTTAAATTAATATCTGAATCAATTGAAAGAAGTGTTGATCTTTCTTCACTTCCTCCAAAGTCATTAGTTTCTGAGCTACGAGTTTCTGCGCATATTTGACAGTTTTCCAAACTGGTAATAAACTCATCGTCACTAAGCAAGCCTTCAGAAAACAATTTCTCAGCATTTATTACACATAACCAATTTTCAGCAAATTTAATATCTGACGTACTTAATATTTCACTTGTTGCGTAAAATGAAATTAAATCTTCAAGTTGCTCAATAGCAATTGTGTAATTTTTACGCATCCGGTTTAATAATGCAATATCAAGCTTATACCAATAGTTATCTAATTCACTTATGTTTTCATCTGATACTGTAAGTGCAGTATTAAAGTCAATAACTAAATCTGCAGCATCATTAAACTCAAAATCTTCGGAATCAAGATTTATACTCATATAATATTCTGCAATAATTTCTTGAATTCTATTATAGACTGAGGCGTATGTGTTATATGATATTGTGTTGTTTGAGTGAAATAAGTTTTGATATTGATTCATTTGATTTAATAATTGATGCTCATAATTAGTGGAAGAGCTTAATTCTCCTGATTTGGTTTCTGGATTAACAGATTCTATTTCTGAGCTTAATGTTTTATCAGTTGTTATAATATTATAATCAGGGTCTAAACTAGTTGATTTACTTCCACATGTCTGATATGCTATGTATGGATCTGATAAGAAAAGGTTTGTAATCGGGTTTTCACAACCTAAAACGAAAAGCTTGTAGTTTACATTCCAAGTTGGATGAGTCGACATAGAAGATGCCCACCTATTATAATCGCAATCTTGTGTTACTATTGTGCCACAAATACATCTTGCAGGGCTGTATCCATAAATTGTAAAACCATCGTTCAGTGCTTGTAGTTGGTTGTATTTTCCAATTAAGTTTACTGATCCATAATCAAGTTCAATAGTGTGATAATTCCCTGACATATCACATTTGTATGGATTTATTTTTGTCCCATTTATTGCGTAAACACCATATCTGGTATTGTCTGTAACATAACAGCATTCTAAATTACAGTTAAACCCTCCGGAAGTATGTATTCCGTCATTTTCACTTTCATTGAAATATGTATCATCAATATCTATATTAGCACTTGTGCTACCGTGATAGTACATCCCGTTTTCATTAGTGACAAACATACAGTTATCTATGGATGATGGTAAACTCATATTAGAACAGTACAGACCGAAATCTGTATTATCTACAAATGAACATCCATCTAAATTAATCCCTGAGTTTTGCATATAAATACCTTTGCTATTATCTACAAAATTGGTTCCACTTATACTTAATGCATTTGTAGTATATGCTCTTATTCCGGTAAGTCCATTTTCGAACTGAGAGTTTGTTATTGTAATATTTTGATTATATAGATATAAGCCTCTGTGTCCGTTATAAACACCATTTGTGGATGTTAGTTTTACATTGTTAAAACTAAAATCTGTTGTTCCTTCTGCAAGAATTCTCCTGCCTGGAGAACCTGAAGCCATTTCAATCTTACAATTACTAAAGCTTATAGAACTCATATTCGGGAGACGTAATGTTGCCTGATCTACTACGATGACTCTATCATTCATGCCTGAACCATTAAAAGACATTGAGGAACCTGTGCCACAAAAAACATTATAAGTAGCATCATTTGCGGGATTGCTGAATTTTACATAACCAGTTCCGTTGAATGTGAAGCATGTGTTATTAGCTATAGTCAAATTTCCAATAAAGTTTATGTACGAATTATCACTATCGATATTAATGATGCCACCATTGTAAATAAAGGAGCTACCATCTTCGATAATAATATTGCTTGCCCCATTCAAATCCAATGTGCTGCCAGATTCTAGAACCAAACTTGAATTATTCCGCACAATCATTGTTGCATCGGTTAAGTTTAGTTCACTCCCGTTTTTTAATACAAATTCGCTTCCATTATCAACAATAACAGCGGAATTTGGCTGTAAAGTAAACAAAGATCCCGATTCACAAGAGAATACGGTGGGATCTGCAAAGACATTTTCCCCATTGATTGTTTGTGGGTAATTGGGCTTTGTTGGACTAAAACCCTAGTCAATATGAATAACATTCCAACTTGTTAAGTTAACTTCTTCTCTAAGAACAATATCACCACACCATCTTGCATCTTCGTCAACATCATAATTATCCCAACGGATACGTACTTTAATGTCTCCGTTTACCATTTCGTCAATTACTTCAATTGATAACCCATTTAAATGTATTTTCCTGTTGTCTGTATTTGTAGGATTGGTATAATAAGAAGTTGAAGAAATATCTGATGAGCGATAAGTATATAAAGGTGTGGATGGTGGATTTGTCCCAATTCCAATTTTGTCTCCTTCTTTAAAAGCACAATAACTGGTACCCATAATAGTCCATGCCCAATAAACACATTCTGCCGGGGTAAATGTATGTCCGTCAATTGTTGTCTCGTCAAGACAAATTAATTCATTTCCTCTAATAATACCATCATCATCGAGGTCTCCCGCATGCCACATTAAAACATGCTGACCAGTAAATGGATTTTCATCATCTGCAGATGCTGTTACTGATGATCTGTATATGTTTGTAGGAAAATCAGCGCCAAAATATTCAATTATTGAATCTTCTACAGGAGGTGATTTCGTTCCTGTATATTCAAAATCATAATTACCGATGGCAGTAAGAGAATGTGTATAATTTGTTCCTGTTTCAGTAACGGTTGTCATGTCTTCTTTGGCATTTTGGATATATGCATATATCCCGGGAGTTGCATTATCGGTCAAATCATAATTATCGCCTGCCCCCTGGTGATTTTCTATCCATATCCATTGCGGATAAACGATACCATCATCATCAACATAAGGTAATTTTATCCTGAGGGCATCGCCGGTCGTCACAAAATCTCTGAGAATAAATTCATTATTCCCATAAGGAAATGCGTCAGCATACTCAAAATCTGTTTCAACTTCTGAATTATTGTAAGCACTAAGTGCCTTAATACTATAGCTGCTTCCCGGATATTTCCAGTCAAAACGTTTTCTGTCCCATGCATTACACGAGTTCAAAGTTTTATTCCAACTTGCCAGCAGACTATATCCACTAACATCTTGTAAAAATTTTCTATATGTATCTACATGACCTGACCCTCCGGTATGATAACGATTCCCTCCTAAATAAGGATGCATCATTTCATGCCTTATAATTGTTTTTTCAGGCTTTCATGAATAGCATCCAAATTTTCCTATTGCATTTGATCCTGATTTACTTTTTAAAGTAAAACTGCTATTCGATATTGAAACCGATCCATTCCCGTCGCCCCAAGCGTTTCTCCAACATATTATTACCATGTCAATTTTATTGTCAGCAGCTGATGTTTTTGGATAACCGGAGCTTGTAGATGTCCAATAATCAAAACTATCTGAATTAATACTATACCCGTTTGCAGTTGTAATATCTGTACCCGGTAAAGAATTCAGATAAGAAATTACTGTAGAATTTTGGAAGCCCAGTGACTCATCTATCTGTACAAGGCTGGGGTAATAGTCTCCTATCATTATAAAATCTCCGAATGACATTTGATAAAAATATTTTGTAAAATATCCTTCCAGATTTGAGTAATTTGTAAAAACAGGGTCAAAGAATTCGTCTGCACGATCCGGCATCTGCCCGGGTAACCACCCGGCTTTATAATCGGAATAATCTGCAGTATTGGTCCTTTCGGCAAAAACCAGAAAAACTCTTATTGTATCATAAGGTGGAAGCTGGAACCCGTTAACTGAATTGATCTGTGCACTTGTATTTAAAGCGAACAGGAATAATAGCGACAAATAAAATATTAGTTTCATAGAAAAGTGTTTTAGTTTAACTTTTGAATTTTTTTAGTAAAAATGATCTTGTTATGTAAATTGCTGATCTTTAACAGATACATTCCTTTTTTCAGATCGTTGATGTAGATCTCCATTTTTGTCCGGGAATATGAGTTTAACGACTTTACCGGTCTGCCAGTAAAATCCAATATCTCTATTTTAAGTTCTTCATTTTCTAAGTTATCTATTTTAAAGTAGCTATCAGCAGGATTAGGATAGACATTTATGTTCGGCAATACAGACTGTATTACATTAGCATCCGGCCACCAATGGGCAATTGTATCATAGCTCCGGATTCTAATCATCATTCCCTGTCCTTCTTGTACATTCAAAGGTATCCAGTTTTCAAAAACGACACTGTCATCAAATATGCCTTGGCAATCCCATGTCAAATAGTCGTTCAATTCAGGATATAAAGAATCTGTACATATATAATAACAGTCGTCAACACACATGTTGTCGCAATATTGTATTCCAGGGTATAGGTCAATCCTTGCTCTTGGCCTGTCTGGTATGATAGGATATGTGTCCGGTAAGTTTTTACTGTATAATTTAAAATAATCCCACTTCATTTTTATAGGGTATGTACCTGTTCCTATAAAATTTATATGTGTGTATTCTAATAAGTTATTTTTTACGGTTCCTTTCCTAATATCATAATAGCCCTCTCCATATCCTAATGATCCTTCTACATAAGCGTTAAATATATCTAAATTTGGGGCTATAAACTGCTCTATTAATTAAAATTGTTCATCAATATAATCAGGAGATTCGTGAGCCTCAGGGTCGTAGCCGATATAAACCGTATCTTTTTGTCCGTCAGCGGTTTCAAAATAAAACGATATTATCCATTGGGTGTCTTGTTGAGCATAGCAAAGAATGATAGTGAAAATTAAAGTTATTCCTGTTATTGCTTTTTTCATTTTATCAAAATTTAGTGTTCTATACAAAGGTACGGATTATTTATAAACGATAATCTAAGTTAAAACACCAATTGTATATAGTACTCACTGAATACTTAATTAAAAATATGCTGTTTTAATTACAGAATTTTCTATTATAAACGTAAGCTTAACAAAAAGAATAAAAAAGAAATTTAGACAAATAAAATTTTATTAAATCGAAGCTGTTTAATGATAATGTCTGTATATCAGACAGTTAACAAGTTATGTCTTTGTGAAAATCATTAAAATTTGGTAAATATACTGTGGACAACTACTAAATCTACTAGTGTAAACAGTAATAAATACTAGTGGTAATGCCTGTTTATTAGTACAAAAACTAACAATTTAGTTTGAATGAATCTAAATAAACTTGTGTATTTTTCTTATTTTCGTCATAATTTCATTAAAAAATGACCTTTTTGCGAAAGGAATAAGTCTTTTTAAGCATAGATTATAAATGCAAGATAGGAATTAATTCTAAACTTAATAATTTAGGAACATTTCTTTTTATCTTTGTAAAAATTCAATCAAAGTGAGCAAAGAGTCAATAAAGCGGATAAAAAATAGGATTTATGTAATAATTTTTAAATCAAATACCCGAAAAGGGAAGTTGTTTGATGTTGCTTTATTATTGGTGATTTTGGTTAATCTGCTTGCTGTAATGTTTGATAGTGTTGAGTATTACCACGATTACTACGGTACTGTATTAAGAATTGTTGAGTGGGTTATTACAGGTCTTTTTATAATTGAGTATTTTTTTAGAATTTGGGTTCTAAACCGAAAAGCAAAGTATATCTTTAGCTTTTATGGTATTGTCTACTTACTTGCAATATTGCCATCTTTTATTGGTTTGTTTATTGCCGGTACTCACTTACTTGTTGTTATCATAACTTTACGATTATTAAGGATTTTCTCAATCTTTCAGATGAATAATTATACTCGTCAGGGGAATATTCTTATAAGGTCTTTACTAAGTAGTTGGTCAAAAATATCAGTTTTTTTACTTTCTGTTATAGCTGTGATTACTGTTCTTGGAACTCTAATGTATTTAATCGAAGGAGCAGAAAATGGTTTTAGTAATATTCCGATATCAATTTATTGGACAATTGTAACAATCACTACAGTTGGCTATGGTGATATTTCTCCCGTAACACCTATGGGACAAATAATCGCCAGTATTACAATGATGCTTTGTTATGCCATTATTGCTGTTCCTACCGGCATTATTACAGCCGAAGCATTAAATCAAAACAAAGGAAATATAGCCTGCCCTCGTTGTAGAACAGAAAACGAGAAAGAATCAAACTACTGTAAAAAATGCGGAGAAAAGATTATTGGCTAGAAATCTCATAACCTTTCACAATTGTCAATGCCTGAAATAGGTTGACCGTTTTTTTAATACAAATATAAATTAAAAACGGTAAATTATGGCACAATCGTCACCCGTCATCTGTCACCGGTCATCCATCACACCCTCTTAACAAAATTTTAAGCATTAATACATCTTAATTTCTCGGAGATATAATTATATTTTTAATTTTGTTCTCTCTTACTAAGACTAAGAAAAGTAAAATAAACTTTAATTAAATAATTAATGATGAGAAAACTAGGACTTTTACTACTGACAACTTTAATCAGTATGACTGCGGTTATGGCTCAGAGTTTAGAGCTTACCGACAAATTGCCACAAGATCCAAACGTAATTGTTGGAACCTTGGATAATGGTATGAAGTATTACATTAGAGAAAATGCAACTCCCGAAAAAAGAGCTGAGTTTACACTTGTAGTTCATGCAGGTTCTGTTCTTGAGGACGAAGATCAGCAAGGGTTAGCTCACTTTAATGAGCATATGGCATTTAATGTAACTAAAAACTTTCCAAAACATGAGTTAATTGAGTATCTAGAATCTTTAGGTATGAAATTCGGACCGGAAGTAAATGCGTATACCAGCTTTGATGAGACTGTATATGGTATTAAAGTTCCAACCGACAATGAAGAATATGTTGACAAAGGTCTTTTAGTTCTTTATGACTGGGCTTCACAGGTTACACTTGAAACAGAAGAAATTGATGCTGAACGTGGTATTATTCACGAAGAGTGGAGAATGGGACAAGGTGCGATGGACAGAATGCAACGTGAGTTCCTTGAGGTTTTATTTCATAACTCACAGTATGCAAAAAGGCTACCTATAGGTACTATGGAAGTTGTAGATAATTGTGATCCTGAAGCACTAAGACGTTTTTATCGCGATTGGTACAGACCCGATTTAATGGCTGTAGTTGTTGTTGGTGATTTTGATGCTGCAGAGATGGAACAAAAAATTATCAATCAATTTTCACAGATTCCAAAACGTGAGAATCCAAGAGAAAGATTTTTTGCTGACATCCATGATCATGACGAAACTTTGGTTTGTGTAACAACAGACCCTGAGTCACCAATTAGCATGGTTGAGATTTTCTATAAACACCCTTTGAAAGCTACTGAAACTGTAGCAGATTATCGTGAAGATATTATTTCAATGTTGATGAGTTAAATGATATCAAATCGTCTTGCTGAATTAACATTACTTGAGAATCCTCCATTTGCACAGGGTTTTGCTGCTCATACAGAGTTTTTAGGTCCTAAATCAATGTATTTAAGTATTGGTGTTGTTCAGAATGATGATATTGAAACAACAATTGAAGCACTAGTTGCAGAAAATCAAAGAATGAAACAACATGGTTTTACTCAAACTGAACTTGATAGAGAGAAAGCAAATCTTTTAAAGAACATCGAAAAGATGTATAATGAAAGAGATAAGCAAGAGTCTGCAAATTATGTTGAGGAATATAAAGCTAATTTCTTACCTCCTCATTCTGCATTTCCTTGTATAGAATATGAATATGAATTATTCAAAAAGTATGTTCCAACGATTACTTTAGAAGAAGTTAATGCATTTGGAAAGCAAATGATTATTGATAAGAACACTGTTGTAGTTGTAATGGCTCCGGAAAAAGATGGTGTTGATATTCCTTCTGAAGAAGAAGTTTTAGAAATTTTTAACGAAGCAAATGCACAAACCGTTGATGCTTATGTTGACAAAGTTTCTGATGAGCCACTAATAAGTGAGATGCCTGAAAAAGGTAAAATTGATAAGAAAATCAAAAATAAAGACCTTGGTTATGAGACCTGGATTCTTGATAATGGTGTTAAAGTAGTTCTTAAAACAACAGACTTTAAAGATGATGAAATTATTTTTGAAGCAAGAAGTAAAGGTGGCCATTCTCTTTATGATTTAGAAGATAATATTAATGGTCGCTATGCTGCAAGTATTGCTCAGGAAAGTGGTTTAGGTAATTTCGATAAAATGGAATTGCAAAAATATATGTCAGGTAAAAATGTTCGTTTAAACACTTATATTAGAGAAACAAGCGAAGGTATTACTGGTAGTAGTTCTGTTGAAGATTTTTAAACATTACTTCAAATGATTTATATAACATTTACAAATCCTAAGGTAACGGAGTCTGCAATGAATTCATTTATCAACAAAGAAAAAGGAATGCTTGAAAATTCAATGCTTGATCCACAATCTGCATGGCAGGATACATTAAGATGGACAATGTCTTCATGTGATCCTCGCAGAGAGCCTGTAACACCTGAGATGCTTGAGAATATTGATTATAAAAGAGTTAAGTATATCTATAAACAAAGATTTGGAAATCCATCCGATTTTACATTCTATTTTGTTGGAAATGTAGATAAGAAAGTTGCTAAAAAGCTTATCAGTCAGTATTTAGGAGCACTTCCTAAGGTAAACAGACCGGAGAATTTCGAAGATCTTGGCATCAGAGCACCACAAGGAGTAGTTGAAAAGACTGTTAATCGTGGTAAAGATCCAAAATGTGTTGAAATTATTGCTTATCATGGTGAAATGGAATATACTCCTCAAAACAGACTTGAGTTAGATGCTATCTGTAAGATATTATCAACCAGACTTCTCGAAGAAATCCGTGAAGAAGAAAGTGGTGTTTATTCAATCGGAGCATATCCTTCAAGTGAGAATGTTCCTTATGAAAACTACACTGTTTCTATTTTCTTCAGCTGTGATCCGGGCAGAGAAGAAGAACTTGTAGGTAAAATATTTGCAATTGTTGACGATATTAAAGCCGAAGGTATTGACCAGGAAGATGTAAATGTTGTTATTGAAAAAGAAAAGCGCGAGTTTGAAACAAATGTAAAAGAAAACTCATACTGGAAACATCTTTTAATGGAAATTGAGCAAGGAACAAAAACCGTTGAAGATTATAACAACTTTGTTTCTCGCGTTGATGCAATTACAATTGACAGTATGAAATCTGCTGCTCAAAAGTATTTTAATCAAGAGAACTATGTAAGAGTTAAGCTATTACCTGTAGAGGAATAAAATAGTAATTCAGTTAATTTGAAAGGCTGTTACAATAATTTGAGAACAGCCTTTTTTTGTATTATTTGTAAAGCCAGATGGGGATGTTTTAACAGGAACAATCGTATTATCATTTATTTTTATTATTTTTGAGTATCAACTTTGAAAAAAAGTAAAAATCAATTTATGTTAAGGAAATGTTTTATTATTTTAGTCTGTGCTAGTTTTTCTTATGCTATATATTCTCAGTCATATGATGAATATATGACAAAAGCTGATAGTTTAATAGAGATTCAGGAATATTATAAAGCTTATGATGTATATACTCAAATGCTTGAGTCTGGCTTAATAAGTGAGTATATAAGGGCAGATTACGCACAATTTTATTTAGAAGATCCTGATTTGGCATTGTTAGATTATAATTACCTAGTAGAAGCATACCCTGATGATGTTTTTTATAGAAGAATGAGAGCTTCTAATAGAGAAGATGTCCTTGATTTTAAAGGAGCATTAGAAGATTATCAGTATATTCTAGAGTTAGAACCAGACACTGTTAAGGTTTTGGAGCAGATAAGTGATTGTGAAAAGAAATACGATGAATATTTGGAGTTTCTCGAAGGATTCAACAATAGGACAAAAGAGTCTTTAATGTTATATGAAACTTCACCTGAAATTAGTCAATATGAGCAAGGTATAGAAGAGTACTTGTTTCAGATTGACAGTTTAAATAAAATTATTGAGCAAAATGAAGAAGATTATAATTCAATTTATAATAGAGCTATATGTTATGTCGAGATAGGAGATGCCCAAAAAGCTTATGATGATGTAAATTTAGCTTTAGAAATCAATTCCAGTTTTTATGAAGGCCTATTCTTTCGAGCTTATTTTAGATCTATATTCGAAGCATATGACGTCGCTGCAGCAGATTACTCAAAATTAATTAATATAGAACCAGATAGTAGTCAGTTATATGGTTTTAGAGCATATACCTATCTAGAACTTGATCTCGAGAAAAGGGCAATGAAAGATATTGAGAGAGCAATTTTCTTAGATTCTGGATACCCTGATTATTATTATTTGAGAGCTATCTTAAAGTATAATAATTCTGATTATCGTGGGGCAAGAAAAGACTGTAAGACAATGATTGAATTAGACCCAACAGATTCTCAGTTGTACTTAAATAGAGCAGAGTATTATTACTATGATGGGAGATTAAGGAAATCAAACAAAGATTGTAGAAAAGCTATTGAGTTAGATAGTGATAATGGATATGCATATTATTCTATTGGAGTGAATATGATAGAGATGGGTAAAACTAAAAAAGCTTGCGAGTTTTTGAGAATAGCAGTGTCATTAAACGACCCAAATTCCCAAGAATTACTTGATGAGTATTGCAAATAGAATTTTATATAAACGAAAATCATTTATTATGAAAAAGCTTTATTATTTTTTATTCATATCACTTGTAGTGGGATTAAATATTTCTTGTAGTAATTCTAATTCTATCCAAGAAAAGAAGGAAGTGGTTGTTGATACTACAGTAAATGTTAAAACAGATACAATAGAGTTAGAGGATGATTATAATCCAGATGAGGTTCGAAATATGATAGATTTAATGTTCGCAGACATAGAGGATACAAAGACTTGGGATTTTGAAGATTGTATTTTCTTATCTGAAGTTATAGTACATTTCGGACATAGATACCTTGAGATAGTTAGTGTAATTGATGTAAACGACCAGGAAAACATCGAACGTCTAGGTACTCTAACTGGTCTAGTAGAAGCATTTGAGGATGTATTTATAAGCTTAGAGCATGAATGCCCCGACTCGTATGAATCACATTTAAATAATTTTGCTGCTGATTTTCTATTTCTTTGTGATTCTAAATATCATGATAAGCTAAATGAAATGTTTAATGAGTCAAATAGTATTGACTATTCTACAGAGTAACCTATAGCAATTTTATCAAGATCTGATTTTTCAGAATTATTACTATATATGATAAATCCAAAACCAATTAGCTATGAAACGATTATTATCTATTTTAGTTTTTGTTAGTGTAAGCATACTTTTATTTAGTCAAACAGCTGAAGAATATTATCAAGGCGGTCTAGATAAGATTGATAATGGAGATAACAAAGCTGCAATAAAAGACTTTAATAGAGCTTTTAAACTTAATTCAGAAAGAGATGATATATTATTTGCAAGAGCATATGCAAAAACCAATCTAAATGATATTAAAGGTGCTATAGAGGACTATTCTTTAGCGATTGAAATTGATCCAAATGATTATGCAAATTATTATAACCGAGCTCATTTATTAAACGATCATGGAGAGCATAAAAAAGCAGTTGAGGATTATACCAAAGCTATTGAACTTAACCCGAATTTTGCCTCAGCATATTATAATAGAGGTATTGCATATGAGCGTCTAGAGGATTATGAAAAAGCAATAAGTGATTTTACAGATGTTTTTATGCTGGAAACAGACAACCTTATTGCTTTGTTCAAAGTGGGACAATGCTATAATAGAAATGCACAGTATGATGATGCAAAAGAAGTATTAAATGAGGTTCTATGGTTAGATACAAGCTTTATCGAAGCATACTACGAATTGGGTATGGCAAAATTCTTTTTGACAAATTATGAAGATGCACTTGCTGATTTTAGTATTGTAATTGTGAAAGAACCAAAAAACGATAAAGCTCTATATGGAAGGGGCTTGACTAAATCCTATCTAGAGGACTGGGAGGGAGCAATTGAAGATTTTAATGCTGCAATTGAAATTGATAATACCAATGAAGACTATTTTTATGAACGAGCATATTGTTATAGCGAGTTAGAAGATTATAATAAATCAATATTAGATTTTGATAGAGTGTTGGAGTTAAATTCTAATATGGCAGATGCTTATTTTATGAGAGCAATTTGCAATGATTATCTAGAAGATTACAAATCATCGATAAAGGACTATTCAATGGCTATTAAGATAGATCCAATTGATTGGGATGCATATTTTAACAGAGGTAATGCTTATGGAGATATAGGAAAATTAAAAAAAGCTGTTGAAGACTTTAATGTGTTTATAAAACATAATCCACAAGATTACGATGCTTATTATTTTCGATGTTTTTATAAGATTGATTTAAAAGATTACGAAGATGCTGTTGATGATTTAAACAAAGCCTTAGAAATAAATACCGATTGTCAATATGTTTATTTTAGCAGAGCATACGCATATGATTGTCTAAATATGCTAGAAGAAGCAATAATAGATTATCAAAAATCAATTATCTACTGTTATGATATTGGTGAGTCTTATTATAATTTAGGCTTAATTTACATTGAATTGGATCAAATAGAAGATGCTTGCGAGTCATTTAAAAAGGCATTAGAGAATGGCAATGAAGATGCTCGCGAATTGTTTGATGATTATTGTGAGGAATATTGAAATTATTTCTAAAGTGAAAAAATCGATACTTAACATTTGTGATTACAATTTAGGCTATAAATCAGGATTTAATATCTTTGCAATAAGCTATTTTTTCTATGAGTAAAACAATTTACAGTAAGCCTTTGACAGAAATTTACTTTAATGTAAGACGTTTTTTAACAGTCTTACTACTAATTCTCACTCCAGCATTGTCTTTTTCACAGGTTGATAGTTTAAAAAATCTTATCAGAACCTCGAAAGATGATTCAGAAATTGCTCGTAATTATAATCTTCTTGCAGATTTATTTCTAGATGTAGATGCAGATTTGTCAAGAAAATATGCAGATAGTGCAAAATTGATTGGCGAGAAAATATTCGATTTTAAGATAATTTCTGACTCATATGTTAATTATGCTAACTCTTATTTCTTTAAAGGAAAACTTGATTCAGCATTGTTTTACTTTGAAAGATCATACCACACCATATTAAGAACCAGAAATACTAATGAAATTGCTGCCTCATTAAATAGGTTAGGGCTAATTTACGAATCGAAGAGTGATTTTAGTAAAGCTGCAGAATATTATTATAAAGCATTAAATATTTATGAAGAAACACAACATTTAAAAGGAATAGCGGAGATTTATAATAATATTGGTGTTATCAATGATGCAATGGGTCAGGTTGATGAAGCAATTGCAAATTATCGTAAGTCATTAGTGCAATTTGAGAACGCTAACTTTATTGAAGGGCAAGCAAATGTTTACAATAATCTGGCAACGCATTATGCAAACCGAAGTCAATTTGATACTGCAATAATTTATATTAATAATGCAATTGTTATTCTTGAAAGTAAAAACAGGAATACAGAAGCAGCTACAGCCTATCTGAACGCATCGACATTTTATAATATGATGGAACAAGACGATTCTGCATCATTATGTTTAGATTCAGCACTAGTTAAATATAATAAGACAAATAATATTCATGGTATTGCCAATGTATATAATCAGCAGGCAAAAGTAATGTTTTTAAATAAAGATTATAAGGGAGCAATAGATGTACTGCTAAAAAGTCTGGAAATACGACAAGAGGTTGGAAACTTAAATGCAGAATCTATTACATTAAGTCAATTGTCTGATTATTATTATGCGAGTGGAGATTACTATAATTCATTAAAATATTATAAAGAGTACATTTTGTTAAGAGATTCAGTTTTTGATAGTAGTACCAAAACAATGATTTCAGAGCTGAATATTAAATATGAAACAGAAAAAAAGGATAAAGAAATTACAATTTTACGTAATGAGGCAGAGATAAAAAGAACTCATAACAGAACCTTGATTTTTTTGTCTGTATCCTTAGCCATAATTTCAGTATTGCTATTCTATTTTTTTAGAATTAAAACCAGATTGCTGAGCAGTCAAAGAAAGTATTTTGAACAACAGGAGACGGTTAATAAGCTTGAACTTGAAAAGCAAGAAACAGAAAGAGAACTTCTAGAACAAGAAGTTAAAACTCAACAGCAGATAAATGAGTTACAAAAAAAGAGGTTTTAAGCAGAACTAGACCATAGTAAGAGGGAGTTAGTGACCACCACAATGCAGGTTCTTAATAAGAATAAGACTCTTAATGAGATAAAGGAATATCTTAGTGAACTTGATCCTCACACACCAGAAGAGAGGAAGTAATATAAAGAACTTCAAAAAATGATATCTGATAATATAAATCTTGATTCTGACTGGGATCAATTAAAGATACATTTTGAAAAAGTAAATACAGGATTTTTTGAAAAGCTTCAGCAACTATATCCGGAATTATCTCAAGGTGATTTAAAGGTTTGTGCATATATAAAAATCAAACTTTCTTCAAAAGAAATTGCACATATGATGAATATCTCTTTAGCCGGAATAAATAAACGCCTTTATCGAATTAGAAAGAAGATGAACCTTCCTGTTCATTCAAATATTGCCGAATATTTGGATAAAATTTAGCAATGTCCCAAGCTAATTTGGATAAATATATTTGAATCAAAGATTTAAATAGAGCATCCTAATCACCTGTTTAATAAGTATAAATAGGTGAGCTGTGTACATAATCTAATTGAAATAAAAAATAATTAATGTCCTATGTTTGTCTATTGCATTAATTATTTTGTATTATTCTTTTCCGTATATTTGTGTTAGAGGAATTGGCAAATTAACTAATGAGAGTATTGAAGTTTACTTAAACGGTAATCCTTTTAAGGATTAATTTAAGGCATTTTATCAAAATGCCATCTTGTAATTTTTCATTTCCAAGATTGTGTGGTTTGATTTTCCAATTCTATAAAAGGTTGAAATTATATTAAGCATTTAAAATAATGAACATTAAACTAAACATATTATTGATTCTGATACTTCTTTCTTTTGTCGGTAAGGCTCAGACAGTGTTGTTTAGTGAGGATTTTGGAACTACATATAGTAGTACTTACTTATTGACAAATTGGTGTAGTGCGTCGTCATATAGTAATAGCTCTTCTTCTGCTTGTGATGGGTATTCCTGGTATGCTTATGGTAGTGCAGATTATATAAAAACAAATTCTATTAGTATTCAGGCAACGGGAACGACCACTTTAACATTTGATTATAAATTTAATCAGTTTTCATCATATCCTGTTGTTAGTATTTCAACCGTAGGATGTTACGGCACTTATACAAGTGTATTAACTTTAAGTTACAAATCTACATGTTATAATGAATCGATTGATCTTTCCTCATATGCTGGTCAGTCGGTTAATATTCAGTTTTATACATATAATTCATCAGGTACTTTTATTATTGACAATGTTCAGGTAGAGAATGTAAGTGGAGGTGGTGGAACAACTTGTAGTGACGTTTTTACTGAAGATTTTGGAAGTACTTACAGCAGTACCTATCTTTACACCAATTGGTGTAGTGCTTCATCATATAGTAATAGCTCTTCATCGGCATGTGATGGATACTCATGGTATGCATACGGAAGTGCAGATTATGTTAAAACTAATTCGATAAACATTCCTGCTACAGGTACAACTACACTTTATTTTGACTATAAATTCAATCAGTTTTCATCATATCCTGTAGTGAGTATTTCTACAGGAGGTTGTTATGGTTCATATACCAGTTTACTTACATTAAGTTACAACTCTAGTTGTTATACGGAGTCTATCGATCTTTCAGCTTATGCAGGACAATCTGTTAATATTCAATTCTATACATATAACTCTTCAGGAACGTTCATTCTTGATAATATTCAGGTTGAAAATTGCACCTCAGGTGGTGGTGGCGGTAACATTCTTTATGAAGAAGACTTTTTACTAAGCTCACCAGATGTTGCATCAAGTAGTGGTTGGTTCAGAAATAGTGGCACTACCTATGCTTGTACAGGTGGAGATTATGCATATTACAGTTCAGGAAGTTCAAATTATTTTGCAACTAGCACTTTTCATGTGCCACGAGGTCAGGGAATCAATATTAATTTTGATATGAAGAGATCAAGTGGGACCAGTTCTCTTGCAGTTTATGCGCGTATTGGAGGATATAGTTCATTTAATTATTCGACAGAATATCGTAGTGGTTGGATGAAATTGAATACTTCATCCTTGACATATAGTACAAGTTGTTCAAATTTTACTTTATCTGTTCCTGGAGATATTTGTGGTGGGCAGGATATTAGTATTTGTTTTGAAGCAAGTGGTTCTTATATTACAATTGATAATATTGAAATTACTGATGGAGCAGCAAAGGCATCTGTACCAGATATAAGCAGTTCTCCATTAACATATGATTTTGACTCTTCTACGGATTTTTATGGTCCTGTGAGTTTTGATCAATTTGATCCGTCAGCAACATCAAATAAGTTTTCTTATCATTCGAGATATGGTTGTAATAACTCAACAGGAGCATATTCATATATTAGTTCAAGTGGAGGAAACGGCGGTCAGGTTAATGTAAGTAGTGTAAGTGGAGGATGTTCTTATATTTACAAAGAGACAGCTGATTGTAATGATCCTACACCTAATAATATTCCAAGCATTATTACTCGGGAGTTTAATACATACAATTGTTCCGGTTCATCTGCTACATTACGTTTTGCATATAAATATTCATATTCTGGTGGGTATACATTTGATGAGGACTATACTATATATTGTCCTGAAATCTATTATCATCAAACATATGATGGTTCATCCACAGGGTATTCATGGACACAGGCTAATGTAAATTATTATTTTGCAGATGGTAATTGGTGGTATGCAACAACCGATTTGCCTAAAGCAGAGAATTTAATTGTTGCTTTTGCAGCAAATAGTACTGGCTTTGATTATTTTTATGACATTAAAATTTCTTGTAAAGATTGTGATATTAATGATGAGGTAGGAGGGACTATTTCATGTACATCAGATCCTGGTTTATCGGAGTATGTTCCGGACACAGAATACACGTTTACTATTGGAGCAACAACCTATGCAACATATTATAAATGGATTGTAAGAGATTTAACAAGTGCAGATATTTATTATGGTACTACAGCTGGAGCTAACCCAGCAATTGTAAGTGGACAAGGAACTCAAACAGCAACAATAAACTTTGGTAGTGCCGGAGGTACAAGCTACCGTGTAATGTGTATACCATATGATTCAGATTATGGGACAGATGCTTCCCCTACCGATGCTTGTTATGCAAAATTAAGTATGTACTCATCCTTATCTGAGGAAGAAGTGGTAACACCTGTATCATTAATTGATTTCACATCTCTTTGTATAGATAATAAAGTTAATTTATTTTGTGAGACAGCATCAGAGTTAAATAATGATTATTTTATTATTCAACGGTCGAAAGATGCTGTAAGTTTTCATGATATAGCTAAAATTGAAGGTTCCGGAACAAGTAATTTAAAAAACTCTTATAACATTGAAACAGAGCAAGAAATAGAAGAATTTTATTATCGAATCAAACAAGTCGATTTTGATGGTAAATATAGTTTCTCGGATGTAATATTAGCAAAGTGTGATATGCCAAAACTTGAGGTATTCCCAAATCCAAATGATGGAAAGAGAGTGTTTGTTAATTCACCACTTGAGTATAAGAATATTGAAATTATAATAATTGATGTGCTAGGTAAAAAGGTGTTTGCAAATAAATGTGATTTGTCTGTTGGGCAAAACAGAATTAACCTTAGTAGCTTTTTGTTTCAAGGAACATATTTTATTTCTGTAAACAGTGAAAATGGGGAGTTATTAATGAGAGATAAATTGATAGTTACACGCCCATAGTGGCTTAAAATATTTTATAGAGGAGTTATGACAAAGTTCAGAAGTTGTTTTAGAGTCTGCGGGATAGTAGTTTTTCTTACTGCATTTTCTTTTCAATTGCTTTCTCAGGTTGTTTATAATAACGGACTTGATATTTATGCAAAAGAGGGTGCTATTTTTTTTGTAGACGGTACTGTTCAAAATGAAGCGGGGTTAATTGAGGTAGAGGAGAATGTCGGTAATAATGCTCAGTTGATTATTCAGCAGGATTTACTTAATAATGCAACAGCCGGCGGAAATGGATATTATCGTGTTCTGGGTAATTGGATAAATAATAGTGTATTTAATGCAGGCACAGGAACTGTATTTCTTGAAGGTGCAAATCAATTACTCGATGGATCAGTTTCTACATATTTTAACAACTTGACACTTGATGGTTCAGGCTTAAAAACACAAACAATCGATCAATATTGTACATGAATTTTAGATTTAAAACATCTTGAATTACAAAATGAAGTTTTTGGGTTTTATGTAACAAACACAGATGTTGGTGCTATAATAAGAACAACAGGTTTTGTTTCGGCACTTGATGGTGGTTTCTTATCCCGACAAACAAATTCTGTATCTATGTATTTATATCCGGTAGGTTCAAGTGTTGGCGTTACTAGATACAGACCTGTTGAGTTAACCCCATCTGATGCATCTGCAAATACTTATACTGTTCGAATGGCAAATGTTCTTGCTACAACAGAAGGCTACGATGTTAATGCTTTACCACCAAAAATATGTGAGGTTAATCCAGAGTTTTATCATCAGATAAATCAAACTGTAGGAACAGCTTCTGTAGATTTGTATGTTTTTTATAATGAAACCGAAGATGGCGAATGGGACGGTCTGGCAAAATGGACGACATCTCCAGATCTTTGGGAAAGAATAATGACAACAGTTATAACACCGGGGGCTCCGTTTAATGAAGCACTTGTTGCTTCCTGGAATGATTTTGTTGAAATCCCATATATATTATATCGTTATCTGCCGGATCCAACAATTACAAACCCGGGAGCATTTTGTGAATATGATCTATCTCAAAATCTTGTTGCAGCAGATCCTGGTGGAACGTGGACAGGAACAGGAATTACCGATGCAGTAAATGGAACATTTGACCCTGCAACAGCAGGGCCGGGATTGCATGCAATAACCTATGAAGTAGGAAGTGGAACATGTGTCAATACAGATCAAATAGATATCACTGTAAATGCAACACCTGATGCAACAATAACTGATCCCGGTGATTTTTGTAATACAGATTCTCCATTGAATTTAACAGCTGCAACTGGTGGTGGAACCTGGAGCGGAACAGGAATTACAGATGCTCTAAACGGAACATTTGACACGTCTGTTGCAAATATTGGTTCAAATTCCATTACATACGATTTGACACTTGCAGGTTGTACATAATCAGATATGATAAGTATTGATGTTTTTACCACACCTGACGCAACAATAACAGCACCCGGAGCATTTTGTGATAATGATGCAAGTGTCAACCTGACTGCAGCAACTGCCGGAGGTACTTTGTCGGGTACAGGAATAACAGATGCCTTAAACGGCACATTTGACCCATCAACAGCTGGAGCCGGATTACATACAATCACTTATGATGTTGTAACAGGCTCATGTACAGATACAGATCAAATTGATATTACAGTAAATGCAACTCCGGATGCGACAATTACCGACCCAGGTGATTTTTGTAATACTGATGCTTCATTAAATCTGACAGCAGCAACAGGTGGTGGAACCTGGAGCGGAACAGGAATTACAGATGCTCTAAACGGAACATTTGACCCATCAGTTGCGAGTGTAGGTCCTAATTCTATTACTTATGATATAACTGTTGCCGGATGTACATCGTCTGGTATTATTTCTATAGATGTTTATGATACCCCTGATGCAACAATTGCTGATCCGGGAACCTTCTGCACTTCAGATGCTTCCATGGATTTAACAGCAGCAACAGGTGGCGGAACCTGGAGTGGAACAGGAATAATAGATGCCTCAAACGGAACATTTGACCCTGCTTCAGCAGGATCAGGTGTACACACAATAACGTATAATGTCGGAATCGGTTCGTGTGCCGCTTCAGATCAGATAGATCTGACTGTAAACCTTACACCAGATGCGTCAATCACTAATCCTGGTGATTTTTGCAACACAGACGTTTCAACTACTCTCTTATCAGCGACTATGGGTGGCACATGGACCGGAACCGGTATTATTAATGCGACAACAGGTGAGTTTGATCCTACATCGGCAAATATAGGAGCAAATAGTATCTCATACGATGTAACTGTTAGTGGTTGTATCGGTACAGATAATATTGTTATTACTGTTTATGACACGCCAGATGCCACAATCACTGACCCAGGGGCTTTCTGTTCAAACGATATGCCTTTCGATTTATCTGCTGTATCAACAGGTGGAACCTGGAGTGGAACTGGAATAACAGATGCCTTAAACGGCACATTTGATACATCAACAGCCGGAGCAGGTTTACATACAGTAACATATGATGTAGGAACAGGCTCATGTACAGATTCTGACCAAATAGATATTACAGTTAATGCAACACCAGATGCAACAATTACTGATCCTGGTGATTTTTGTAATACAGATGCAACAATAAATTTAACTGCAGCGACAGCTGGTGGAACTTGGTCCGGAGATGGCATTACAGATGCTGTTAACGGAACTTTTGACCCTTCAGTTGCTAGTGTAGGAACAAATACTATCAGTTATGATATTACAGTATTAGGATGTTCATCTTCTGATAATATTACAATTGATGTTTATGATGCACCCGATGCAACAATTACAGATCCGGGAGCTTTCTGTACCACAGATATTGCAATAGATTTAACTGCTGCTTCAGCGGGAGGAACCTGGAGTGGAACCGGAATAACAGATGCCACAAATGGCACATTTGATCCTGTAATTGCTGGCGAAGGAACACATACAATAACATACAATGTCGGAACCGGTTCATGTGCTGCCACAGACCAAATTGATTTGATTGTCAATTTAACACCAGATGCAAGTATTACCAACCCAGGTGATTTTTGCAATTCTGATATATCAATAAACCTTACCGCTGCGACTACAGGTGGCACATGGACAGGGACCGGTATTATAGATGCAGTCAATGGTACATTTGACCCGGCAGTTGCAGATATTGGAGCAAATACAATAACATATGAGGTAAGCTCAAATGGCTGTACATCTTCAGATAATATTATGATTAGTGTGTTTGAAACACCTGATGCAACAATTACTTATCCTGGAGATCTCTGTTCTTCAGATGAGGCGGTAAATTTAAGTTCTGTATCTTCAGGTGGAACCTGGAGCGGTACAGGAATTACTGATTCAGAAAATGGGATTTTTGACCCATCAGTTGCAGGGTCAGGAACGCACACTATTACTTATAATGTTGGCACTGGCTTATGTGCAGATTCCGATCAAATAGATATTATAGTTAATGAAGCACCAAATGTTATTATTACTGATCCAGGTAGTTTTTGTTATTCAGACCCATCTGTTAATTTAACAGGTTTGCCAGCTGGTGGGATATGGTCTGGAACAGGAATCATAGATCCAAATTTGGGGACTTTTGACCCAACAACAGCAGGTGAAGGAGATTTTGATATTACTTATTAAGTTACACAAGATGGATGTACTGGAAATGATCAGATAACAATAAATGTTTACTCTAGTCCTGATGTTTCAATTGATCCTGTTGGACCATTTTGTTTTGAAGCTAATTTTGTTCAGCTATCAGCAGAGACAGAAGGTGGAGTATGGTCTGGACCAGGAGTTGATTCTGATGGCATTTTTAATGTTGTTGCAGCTGGAGTAGGTTTACATGAGATTACCTATCAGTTTTCTGGAAATTGTGGTGCAACTGGTACAACTGAGATAGTTGTTGTTCCGGGAATTGTTCAGGCGAATTATACTGTACATAACCCATTATGTCAAGGAGGATTAGACGGTTATATTGAATTTACTGTAAGTGGAGGAACACATCCTTATTCTTATTCCTGGGGCATTGATGGATATTCAGAAACAAATATTATTTCTGGTTTAACAGGGGGAATATACACCGTAACTATTACAGATAGTAATGGTTGCTCAATGGATGTTGATGGAATAATTTTAGAGGAAGGTGACGAAGACTGTGTGTTTATTCCAAATGCATTTACTCCAAATGGTGACGGGGTTAACGATCAATGGATAATATCAAATCTTGATTCATATGATAACTACTTTATACAAGTATTTAACAGATGGGGTCAGGAAATCTATACAGGAGTTCCAGGTTCAGATCCATGGGATGGTTCTTGGAATGGTAAGATTGTACCCACAGGAGGATATATTTATATAGTTCAAATTGATGAAATTGCCGAAGAGTTTGTAGGTGTTGTAATGTTAGTAAAATAATTAGTTAAATTAATAATAGTTATGAATAGAAGAATTTTTATTACCGTAATAGCAATGTTTTTTGCTTTTGGTTCTTTGTTTTCACAGGACAATGTAGGTTTTGGAACAACAACACCACATAGTTCAGCTTTACTTGATATGACTGCAAGTGATAAGGGGTTACTAATCCCTCGTGTGGAACTTATTGCTGTTAATGATGGTGTAAACCCGGTAAATGGGCCAGCTACAGGTCTGCTTGTTTTTAATGAAACAGGAGCTCTTGCCTCAGGTTTTTATTATTGGGATGGAACAGAATGGGTAATGGTTGGAGCAGGTGGAGGTTCATCATGTCATACTCTAGATGAGGCTTATGATTGTGGCGGAGCAGGAGCAGGAGCTTTAATTGTAGCAGATGCAAATCCAGTAATGATTAATTTACCTTTGACAGGGACAAATGATGAGGGCCTGTATGTTCAATCAGATAAAGGAAGTACTCCCGCACCTACAGCTGCTATTACAGCAGTAAACACTATGCATGGAGCAGGAATATATGCTGAGATATCAGAAACTACAAATCTTTATAGTGGTATTCAAGGCATAACATATACTACATTAACAGGTTCTGATTTAGCTAAAGGAGTTTCAGGATATCATGATGGAACTGGAATTGGAGTTGGTGTCTGGGGCGAAGCTTCAAGTAATAATGCTGCAGGTTCTAGTTATGGTGTGTACGGTAAAGGATCAAATAAAACTTTTGGAGGTTACTTTTATGGAGCTAATTGGCCAGGTGGTTTTATTGAAACTGGAGACGTTACAGGTGTTGCTCTTCAAGTTGCATCAGGTGGACAAAACCCATTAAACTGGGGTCTTCTCGAAGTTGGGGCTGTGCAAATAAATTGTGGCTTTACCGGTGGTGCAACAGGAAATAACATAATGTTTAATAATGCATCAGGTGAAGCAACTATGGGACCAGACGCTGGATCATGGTGCTATTTAGGAGGACCAGGACTAGAATGGTGGGGTATATATTCAAGTAATGTTTTGCAAGTTTCACGTAGAGAACTAAAGCGTGATATTACATACTTTAATGAGGACCTTGCAAATTATGTTATGGATGACATTATGGAACTTAAACCTGCATTTTATAAATACAATGAAGAAAATGACACAAGAATAGAAGGGAAAGAGCAGCGAACCAGATATAATATGCACTTAGGATTTATTTTAGACGAAACTCCAGATTATATTCAGGATAATGCTTTTTCAGGAATTGATTTATACAGTCTTGCAAGTTTGAGTATTGCAGGAGTTCAGGAAAACAGACGAAGTATTGAAGAAATAGAAGAACAAATAACAGAAATTCATGATTTTGGAACATCAAAGCTTATTGGAAATGAGATATATGTCCCTTATAATAAGAACTTTGAAGGAACTCAACCTGTTGTTGCAATTACACCACTTAGCCCTGTAAAAGATTATTACATAAAGTCACAAAATGAAAACGGATTTGTTCTTGCTGTTGAAAATGAAAATGAATTTGATTTTAATTGGATAGTTGTTGCGCATAAAAAAGTTGATATTAAAAATTCAGAGCCTGTCGTTGATGCTCAGTTAAAAGCGCAACTCGAAGTTGATGAAGCTAAAAAAGCTGAAATCAGAAATGAGCTGATGAAAGGCAAACAAACTACAGTTGAACTTAAAGGTAAAGACGCAAGTAAATATGATGCGACAAAATACCAGAATTCAACGAAATAGTTAAATTATCAAACGATTTAAGCATCTCCGCATTGAAGTGGAGATGCTTTTAAAACTTGATTAACAAGTTTTTCGTATATTTGTAGAAAGATAATAATGCAGATGCATTATTTTGAGAAAGAGAAGAACAATTGCCTCAATATATAAATGAATAAAGAGAATCAAATACAAAAAAGATTCTTAGTTTTCTTTGTGCATACACTTAGGGAATTATTAAATCATCAGCTTCTGTATATTGTATTTTTGTTTTTGCCAACTTTAGCTTTTTCTCAATTGACAGGAACTCTTACTATTGGAGGAACATCACCCGATTATGCTACTTTTGCCGCTGCCGTTACAGATTTAAATACAAATGGAGTAGGTAGTGGCGGAGTAACTTTTGTCTTTAGAGATGGAACATATACCGGTGGTGTTGAAATTACAGCTGGAGGAACAGCCTCAAATCCTGTTGTTTTTAAATCTGAAAGCGAAGACTCTACTACAGTTATAATTGAATTAGATGCATTTGATGATGTTATTGATTTAAATGCAGTTTCATATATAAGTTTTCAGTATGTAACAATCTCTTATTTAAAAACATCAGCATATAGCTGTTTAGAAATTCGTGATGGTGCTTCTCATATCACCATAAGCAATTGTGTTTTACAAAGTTCATATGCATCAACAAGTAATTCAGGAGCTTTAATTTATGGATATGAGTCGTCTTTAGATTGTTCAGATTTAATAGTTGAAAACTCATATTTAATCGGAGGATCTAATTCGGTTTATTTTTATATGGCAAATGACCTTACCGGACCTATAATTCAAAATTGTATTCTAGAAGACTTTTATGCAAAAGGGATTGACCTGGATCATTTTACAGATATTGTTATAAAAGAAAATATAATTAAAACAAGTAGTACTTATAGCTCATACGGGATTGAAATTTCTTATTGTTCAGGGCAATCTGAAATTACTAACAATTATATTTACACAACTGGTTCGGGTCAGATATATTATGGGATAAAAATATCTTCTTCCAGTGGTGGAACTTCAGTTGCTCCAGCCAAGTTTTATAATAATTCTATACAGGTTTATAATGGTGCTTCTTCAGTCTATTGTGTAAATCATGCTAGTGGATGTAATTATTGGGATATTTATAATAATACATTTTATGTTTACGGAGGGACAGTAGCAAGTTCATATGTTTATTATTGTCTGGCTTCATCTGCAAACATAAAATTTAAAAATAATGTATTAATAAATGATGCCAGTGGTTCTAGTCCTTATACGATATATGCACCAAATTCCGGTGTAATGGCCGAAATAGATAATAACTGTTATTATGCAACCAATAGTGGAACCTCTTTTTTTGGACGTTTTACCGGAATGAGCTCTCCATACGATAACTATTCTAATTTTAATACTGCTACAGGAGAAACCTCATCATTAAATATTGATCCTGAAATGAGTTTTGTGTCAGACGTAGGGTGGAAAGCTACTGCAAGTGGGCTACAAGATGCAGGAGAGTATTTAACTGAAGTTTCACAGGATATTGACGGAAAAACACGCGTTGACCCAACAAGTATTGGAGCTCATGAACTTGCAAGCGGGCTTACAGATGATTCCGGAATAGTATCTGTTGATTCACCAGTGATTCCTTTTTCTTCTGGGTCTCATGATATTTATATTACATTAAAGAATTATGGTTCGGACCCATTAACATCGGTTAGCATAGAGTGGGAAGTAAATAGTGTCGCACAAACTACCTATAACTGGACAGGAAATCTTGCAAATAATGCAACGGAATCTGTTAATATTGGGGCATATAATTTTAGTTCAGGTGTAGTTTATGAAATAATTGTCAATACGGATAGCCCAAATAGTAATACAGATGGTAATAACGCCAATGATACTTCATCTATAGATAATTTAATGCCGGCGTTGGTTGGAACCTATTCAGTTGGAACTGCTCAGGATTATACAAGTATTGGTGATGCAGTTAGTTCTATGCAAACATACGGTGTTGCCGGAGCTGTTACATTCGAAATACAAACAGGAACATATAACGAGCAAATTAGCATACAAACGATTTTAGGAAATAATTCATCAAATACTATAACTTTTACTTCTGCGAGTGGAACTAACACAGATGTTACGATATCTCATCCTAGTAGTACAGGAGTTGCAGACAACTATACTTTTCAAATTAATGGAGCAAATTATGTAACAATACAGGATTTAAGTATTGAAAGAACTGGAACTTCGAATTATGCTATTGTTATTGATATTACAGGAGATTCTGAATATGTTACCTTAAGTGGAAATATTATTACAGGCAGAGCAGGAGGGACTGGAACAAGCCAAGCAGCAATATATAGTGGAGATGCTACAGCCGGAGAAAGCAATATTACAATTTCAGATAATGATATAATCAACGGTTATTACGGGATTTATATCGAAGGGCAGTCTTTGGATGATAAGGAAAATATTGTCATTGAAAATAATTATCTGGAAAACTATCGATACGGTATATTTCTTCAATATATCCTAAATGCAAATATTGATAATAATACAATTGTAAATTCTTCAAGCTTTAACGGCCCCGAAACCAGAGGAATTGGCTTATTTGGTGTTGATGAAATTTTGTTTATACGCAAAAACCTGATTATTAAAACCGAAGCAACAAGTAATTATGGTATTCATATGATGTCTTGTGTTACAGAATACAGTGGGCCAAACGATCCGGGAGAAATATAAAACAATATGATTGTTGTAGGCGGAACTTCAAGCGGAACTTCAAATGGAATATACACTAATGGGAGTAAAAATAAGAACTTTTATTACAACACTATTTTAACTACTGGCGAAAATGCCACTACAGCAAAAGCAGTTTATGTTAATGGTCAATACAGTGTTGATCCAGAAAATAATGCAAACTTCAATTTTCAGAATAATATTGTAATGGCTGATTATGGAATACCATTGTACAATAGTGTTGGCGGGATTATTAAGTGTGATAATAATAATTACTACTCTGTAAATAATGCGACTATTGTTCATTGGGATGGTTCCAATGCAACAAGCCTAACCTCTCTCCAAGCTTTAAATTCAGATGATGCAAACTCGATATCTGATGACCCTTTGTTTGAATCTGATACATATCCATTTGATGTCCATATCACAGAATCTTCTCCCTGCATAGATAATGCAGTGGCAATTACAGGTATAACTGACGATATAGAGGGAGATTTAAGAAATCCGGATATTGGCGCTGATGAGTTTGAGTCCAGCTTGCCTGTCACATGGTTGGAATTTAAGGTTATATGTGAAGGCGATTCTCATTTTGTATATTGGTCAACAGCTTCAGAAATGAACAATGATGAGTATCTTATTCAAAGATCTTATGATGCTGTAAATTTTGAAACTGTAGGTAAAATAGAAGGTGTCGGGAATACTTTACGAACAAAAGAATATACCTATCTTATTGAGAACTTCAGTAACAATAAACAATATTACAAAATTGTACAGGTCGACCTTGATGGGACAAGAGAAGAGTCAAAAATTGTTTCTGTAGATTGCAATTATAAGAAATTTCAGATTTTTCCAAATCCAACTACTGGAGGAGATGTTTTTATTGTATCCAATGATGATTATAAGGCACTTGATTTAATGATTTCTGATTCACAAGGTAAAATGGTTTATTCGTCAAATTGTAATCTAACAAGTGGTTTAAATAAGCTAAAACTTAATTTAGGTTTAAAATCCGGAACTTATGTTTTAAATATAAAGTAAGAAATAGGGAATATAATTTACACAGAAAAGCTAATAATCAAATAGTAAATTAGACAAAAACTATTTATTCTACAATAATCTTTGTAATTATTATTTCATTTTCACTAATTGTCTTCATTAAATATAAACCTGCTTTTAATGAAGAGATATCAATTTGATTGACTTGATTTGTTTTTAGTACAGTTTTCCAATCAGAATCAAATATTTCTATCCTATCAATGGACTCTGCATTTGCAATATTGATTATATCTTTTGCCGGATTAGGAAAAGCTGTCAATTTGCCTGTTGGTGTAGAATATAGAAAATCGTCAGTAGAAAAATTCAATTTGTAAAGATAGCAGGATACATTATTGTAATAGCCTACATCTGTTGTCCATGCACCTATAATTAGGTAATTATTATTAGCAGCCATTCTTACACCAAAATTGTCCCAAGGACCACTATTGTTTCCTGTAAACTTGCCTTTTGAAGTCCATGAACCATCATTTTCAAAAACATAAACAGAGCCCTGATTGGGGTTATTGCCAACACTATCCCAATGTGCTCCGATATAAGCAACACCATTCTCAAGTGTAACAGATTCTCCAAAACAAGAATTTGATTTTGGGTCATATGCTGCAAGTCGTTCTTGAAATTCCCAGTTTTCTCCAATTAATTGATAGATATAAGCTGCTCCTGCAGAGTTGTCAGCATTTTCTCCAATTTCATTATCTTGCCATGCACCTGTAATCAGAATGTTGTCTTCAATACCAAAATCACAACCAAACATATCCCAGGTATCTCTAAATTCTTCAGGAGCATATATGGTTTCCTCAAGACTAAGGTTGTTGTCAGCATAGGTGTATATTTGGAAACAGCCTGCATTATTTGCCATATCATCATTACCCATACTTCCAATATAGAACGTGTTTTCGATGACTTCTACACCAACACCAAACATATCTCCAGCAATAGGCGGGCTTGCTGTTAATGTCTCACTATATTGATACCATAATTCGGTTTCCTGATTAAAGGCAAAAACATATACAGCACCACAATTCATATCATCAGATTCACCATTTGGCTCCCATTGAAATGCACCAATTAAAGCAATGGTATCATAAACACTGATATCAGAGCCAAAAGATTTATAAGTGTCAGCATCAGCAGCTGTGAGAGTTTGAATATATGTAAGTTCGTCAGTTTCAGGATTGATATTGTAAACATGCACAGCTCCAGTATAATCATTACATTGGATTTCACCAACCATCACAACATTACCCTCAATTTCAGGACTTCCAAACCTGCCTTCATCAACAGGACTTGGGGATATGAACTCTTCCAGAAATTGAATATCAGCAAGTTCAAATTTTTGGTTTTGACAAAAAAGACATATAGGAAAAAGGACTAATAGAGTTAGACAAGTAGTTTTCATGGTTAATGGTTTTGATTTAATGTAAAGATAGGGAAATATTAGAAATTTATAAAAAAAGCCCGACAGAATTTGTCGAGCTTTGCAGTCCGTAGGGGAATCGAACCCCTGTTACCAGGATGAAAACCTGGCGTCCTAACCCCTAGACGAACGGACCGTTTAGGTTTCCCGTATTTTGGGACTGCAAATAAATGAAATAATTTTTATTCTTCCAAATATTTTTTTCTGATTTTGCAAAAAAATGAGCGAATATTAAAAAACGCTCACTTTTTTAGGATTTTTATCTAATTTATTCCATATCGGCAGCTAATTCATCTGTCATTTCTAAATTATGAAAAACATTTTGAACATCATCATCGTCTTCAAGAGCATCAATAAGTTTCATTACAGATTTTGCCTGATCTAAAGGAAGTTCCTTAGTGTCGTTAGGAATTCTTTGTAATTCAGCACTCGATGCTTCTATTTTTAACTCCTCAAGCTTTTTATTGAGATTTCCAAAATCTTCAAGAGCACATGTAATTGTTATTGTTTCTTCATCTGATTCAATATCTTCTGCCCCTGCATCAATAATTTCTAGTTCTAATTCTTCAAGATCAAGTTCATCTGATTGAGGAATTTCAAATACGCCTTTTCTGTCAAATAAAAAGCTTAACGAACCATTTGTTCCAAGCGAACCATTATATTTATTAAACGCAGCTCTGACTGCAGAAACTGTTCTGTTATTATTGTCTGATAGACATTCAACAAATACTGCTATGCCGTGAGCACCGTATCCTTCGAAGGTGAGTTCCATAAAACTTGCACCATCCTGATCACCTTTTTTAATAGCTCTTTCGATATTATCTTTAGGCATATTAACTCCCTTAGCATTCTGAACAGCTATTCTTAATTTTGCATTGTAATCAGGATCTGTTCCACCACCTTCTTTAACAGCTATCGTAATTTCTTTTGAAAGTTTTGAAAAAATCTTAGAGCGTTTTGCATCTGCAGCACCCTTTTTTCTTTTTATCGTTGACCATTTACTATGTCCTGACATAAAATTTAAATTTACGTTAATATCTAATCAAGAATACAAATTTATAAAATATCCTGAAATTTTACTTTTTATACTCAAATTTCTTTTAAAAATGCCAAAGTTCCATAATTAGAAAGCAAATGCATTCTATGTCTTGTGCCTCCATGCCACATGCTTTGTGTTCTATGACATTTGCAATTTGTCAATATTTAATCAATTGCTTATTTTTGCATCATGAAATGTCCAAACTGTAATAAAGAAGGTAATGCCTTAAAAAGAATCTTTTCTAAACGTAAAGGTTTGCCCAATAGATATTGTGTTTATTGTAATTCGGAGGTTAAGGTAAGCTATAATTGGGGAAAGATTAGTTTGCTTACTGCTGGGATTTTTGTTGTACTTATTATAATAAACTACATATTGCAAACTATGGGATGGCCTGGAATTACAGGTGGGTTCGCAGGAGGATTAGCAGGAGCTATTATTGCAGTTTATATGCGAAAACCCCCATTTATGAAAGTTGAATTGGTTAAACCCAGTAGAAAGAAGCGTCGCAATTAGGTATGAAACAACTTTTTTCGGTAATAGATATTGAAACTACAGGTGGGTATGCCAAGAAGGAGAAAATTACCGAAATAGCCATCTATCTTACTGATGGAGAAAGAATTGTAGATAGTTTTGACACACTAATTAATCCTGAAAAGCGCGTTACTCCATTTATTACCGGTTTGACAGGAATAACCAACGAAATGCTTGAAGATGCACCTAAATTTTATGAGGTAGCAGCAAAAATCGTTGAAATTACTAAAGATACAATTTTCGTAGCTCATAATGTAAATTTTGATTATAGTTTTGTTAAGCAAGAATTTGCTAACCTTGTGTATAAATTCAGGCTTAATACTCTGTGCACATTAAAATTGAGCCGGAAGATTTTCCCGGGATTTAAATCATATAGTCTTGGGAATTTATGCAAAAGCCTGAACGTGAGTCTTGAAAATGCCCACAGGGCATACGCTGATGCGAGGGCAACAGCAGAAATCTTCAATATGATTTACAAAAAAGATATTGAAGAGAACAAAGGAGTGAATATTAACGGGTTTTCTATAAACGGGCTTAATTCCGATCTTAATATAGCCAAAGTTAAGAACTTACCCGAACAATGTGGGGTCTATTATTTTTATAATTCTGAAAAAGAACTAATATATATTGGTAAAAGTAAAAATATACACTCAAGAGTTTTAACTCACCTTCGTAATGAAAAGACAACCAAAGCAATAAATATGAGATCGGCAATTGCTGATGTTGATTTTGAACTTACTGGTAGTGAATTAATTGCTTTATTAAAAGAATCTCATGAGATAAAGCAGCATAAACCTGTATTTAATAAAGCACAACGACGAACAATCAATAATTGGGGTATATACTCTTACGAGGATAGTAATGGATATATTTGTTTTCATATAGAGCATATTGACAAATGTGAAGATAAGTGCTTAAGTGTATATTCATCTAAGTCAGCAGCAACTGAGACTTTGGCATCATATTGCGAGAAATATGAATTGTGTCAGAAGCTCTGTGGTTTATATCAAAGTGCAGGAGCCTGTTTTTATTATGGTTTAGGAGAGTGCCATGGCGCTTGTATAAGTGTTGAGTCTGCTGAATCATATAATAAAAGGGCAAAAGAATTTATTTCCGAGATATCCCTTAATCTTACTAATGTCTTTATCTTGCCCCAGGATAGTGATGATGATAAGCAATGGCTTGTAGCTATTAAAGACAGTAAATATTATGGTTATGGTAGTGTTGATGAGATTACTGATCTGAATTATGATGACATGCTTGATGCAATTTCTCCTTTCCCGGAGAATAAGGATGTGCGTCAGATTATCCGCACTTACCTTAAAACAAAGAGATGTTATAAATTATTGAAATTTTGATGTGCTTAAATATGTAGGTAGGATTCATCCTTCGAGAGCCTCAGGAACCATGAATCCTACCTACATAATGCACATATAAACAAATTTCAATATTAAATGCAAACCATCCATTCGATTTTTTCGAATGGATGGTTTGCATAAAAGAAAAAAGACTGTTTGTGGAACAGTCTTTTTTTGCTTACTAAGACATATAAGGGATGTAGAAAAGTGAGCTGGGGGACAGCTCATTTACTTTTTAGCCACATTTTGAATATACGCAGTCAGAACAAATTACGCAACCATCCTGATACACAAGGGTGTCATCCATACCACAGCTCGGGCATTTATCACCTTTTTTAGATGCTTTTGTTCCATTAGGGATATATCTTCTGAGTGCTCTTTCAACACCATTTTTCCATGTGTTGATGCTGTCACTGTCAAGTTCAAGTGAAGAAACCAAATCAACAGCTTTTTCAATTGACATGCCGTGTCTAAGCACTCCGGAGATTAGTTTTGCATAATTCCAATATGTTTTATCAAATATGTGCGACAAACCTTCAAATGTTGTCATATAACCATATTTGTTCTGGTATTGGAAATCATATCTTGAGGTTCCGTCTTCGAAACGCATTTTTATAATCTGACCATGACTGATAGCAGTAGGCACATTAAGAACATCTTCTTCAACTCTACCAGTAAAGATTTCATAAGGAGAACCATCCATCAAACCGATAAATGCAATCCATTTTTCTTTATTATTCTGAAATCTTACGATATCAGCTTAAAGAACTTTAGGACGTTTTATTTCAAATTCTCTGCTTTGTTTTTTATCTTTCTTATCATTAGAAACAAGAACACCATCACGAGATCCTTCACGATATACTGTAATACCTTTACATCCTGATCTACAAGCTTCAAGATAGCAATCGCCAACAGTTTCTTCTGAAACGTTTTCAGGCATGTTTATAGTAACACTAATGCTATGGTCAACCCATTTCTGAATTGAGCCTTGCATTTTGACTTTGGAAATATAATCAATGTCAGCAGCTGTTGCTTTGTGATAAGGAGATTTTTCAACTATTTTATTTAAATCTTCATCTGACATGTTTTTAACTTCCTCAACATCATATTTGTTAACATTAAGCCAAGTCATAAAATTGTGATGGAATACTTTGTATTCTTCCCAATTATCGCCTTGTTCGTCAGTAAAGTCAACTCTTGATTCAGGATCGTTAGGATTAACTTTTCTTCTACGTGTATAAAACGGACGGAAAACTGGCTCGATACCGGAAGTCGTTTGAGTCATTAAGCTTGTTGTTCCTGTTGGAGCAATAGTAAGAAGAGAAATGTTTCTTCTTCCCCATTTTTCCATATCTTCTACTAATTCAGGATCTGAAGCTTTGATTCTATTGATAAACGGATTGTTTCTTTCTCTTTGTGCATCATAGATTGAGAAGAAACCACGTTCTTTTGCCATATTTACTGATGAACGATATGCTTCAATTGCAATAGTTTTATGCACTTCAGTTGCAAAATCAATAGCATCTTCAGAGCCGTAAGTAAGACCAAGTGCTGCAAGCATATCACCTTCAGCAGTAATACCAACACCGGTTCTTCTTCCTTCCTGAGCTTTTTTCTTAATGTTTTCCCAAAGTTTTCTTTCAACTCTCTTTATTTCAATATCTTCAGGATCGGAATTGATTTTTGCTAATATGCCATCAATTTTTTCCAATTCCAGATCAATAATATCATCCATTATTTTTTGAGCGTACCCAACATGTTCTTTGAATTTATCAAAGTTGAATTTAGCATCTTTTGTAAATGGACTTTCTACATATGAATATAAATTGATTGCCAATAGACGACAAGAATCATAAGGACACAGTGGAATCTCACCACATGGATTAGTAGAAACAGTTTTATAACCTAAATCATCATAGCAGTCTGCAACAGATTCATTAATAATTGTATCCCAGAAAAGAATTCCCGGTTCTGCAGATTTCCATGCATTATGGATAATCTTTTTCCAAATCTTTTTAGGGTCTGTTTCTCTGATAAATTTTGGAGATCTCTCATCAATAGGATATTGTTGAACGAACTTTTCATCATTTACCAAAGAATTCATAAAGTCATCAGTAATTTTAACAGAAACATTTGCTCCTGTAACCTTACCTTGGGTTAGTTTAGCGTCAATAAATTCTTCGCTATCAGGATGTTTAATGGACACACTTAACATTAGAGCACCTCTACGACCATCTTGAGCAACTTCACGAGTAGTGTTTGAGTATCTCTCCATAAAAGGAACAATCCCGGTAGACGTAAGAGCTGAATTTTTAACCGGAGATCCTTTAGGACGAAGGTGTGAAAGATCGTGACCAACACCACCACGACGTTTCATTAATTGTACTTGTTCTTGGTCAATTTTTAAAATACCACCATAGGAGTCTGTAGTAGTATTAGTGTGACCAATTACAAAACAATTTGAAAGTGAAACAATTTGCATATCATTACCAATCCCAGACATTGGGCCTCCTTGAGGAACAATATATTTAAAATCTTTAAGTAAGCTATATATCAGCTCCTCAGACATTGGATTTTCATATTTGTTCTCAATTCTGTGAATTTCTCTTGTCAAGCGTTTATGCATATCGTCAGGAGTAAGTTCATAAAGATTCCCGTCTGAATCTTTTAATGCATATTTGTTAATCCAAACTCTTGCAGCTAGCTTATCTCCCTTAAAATACTCCTCACTCGCACGCATTGCTTCTGTGTCGGTAAAAGTCTTTTTCTTAACGTCTGTTTTAATTTCTTGTTCCTTCATATTTTCATTAAAATACATAGTTGTACTTTGTTTGTATGTCTGTTAAATATTTTTTTCTTAATTCTAATATGTCTTTCCCCGCGGCAAAAATATATTCTCTATATTAGAACAAATTTCGCATCATAAAATTATATCATTTTGAGCAAAAAAAAAGAAGAGGTTATTAACACTCTAGAGAGCATAAAATGATAAATTTTGTAATAAGCCCAAAATCAGGTACTTAAACAAATGCAAGTGTTTTTAGGAAAAAAAATATTAACCGCTGAAGACATTGATATTTTAAGCATTTCGGATAATGCAAGTGATTTTTTTAACAATATGTTGTTCAATTATTCAAAAAGAGCTGTTTGGTGACGGCATGTGGCTGATATACAGTGAGATGTGTCTCTTTAGTTGAAGTGGGCTTAATTAAAAGTAATTAACAATTATTTAATATTTAGTCAATGTTGAAATTGCTAAAATTGACCGATATAATGCAATTTATCAAATATTAATTGCGTAGAGCCAGAAGATTGCGAAATATAAGCTTTTGCCAAATTATCAATTTCAACAGCTTTTTTTGGGTCACAAAGTGTATTAAATATTATATTTTCCAATTCAAACTGCGAATTTATACTAAAAGCAACACCTAAATTGACAAGATCGCAAGCTTCCTTGAATTTTTTGTAATTCGGGCCAAAAACAACGGGAATTTTATATACTACAGCTTCAAGAATATTATGAATCCCCGTCCCAAATCCACCACCAACATATGAAAACTTACCATATCGATAGAGTTTAGATAGCAAACCTATTGAGTCAATGATAATTACTTTAACATCTTTAGGGAGAACTTCCTTGATTTTTGAATATCTTATAATGCCACAACTTATTGCTTTTTCGATATTTTCAAGATGTTTTTCGTCTAACTCGTGTGGGGCGATAATAAACCTGTAATCATCATTTGATTTATTAATAAGTTCTGCAATGATAGCTTCATCTTCGGGCCAAGTACTGCCACAAACTAATGTGTTTTTTCCCTTTGAGAATTCATCAAATATATTGTTTTGATAATTTTCTTTTGCAATTTGTATTACTCTGTCGGTTCTTGTATCTCCACAAATGTCAAAATTGGTGATATTCTTTTTTAACAATATTTTGCCTGAGTTTTCATCCTGGACAAATATGTGTTTAAAGGATTTGAGAGCACTTAAATAAAATTTTCCGTATGGCTTGAAGAAAATCTGGGTTTCTCGGAAAATTGCAGAAATACTATATGCTGGAATATTTTGCTTTTTAAACTCCTGAAGGTAGAAATACCAAAATTCATATTTCACAAAGACTGCAAATTCAGGATTTATAATGTTTAAAAAATCTTTTGCGTTTTTTGATTTGTCAAATGGCAGATAGCAAACAACATCTGCAAATGAATAGTTTTTTCTAATTTCATAACCACTAGGGCTAAAAAAACTTAGAACTATTTTAAAATCTTTTGTTAGTGGATCTTTTTTTAGTTTTTCAATCAAAGGACGTCCTTGTTCAAACTCTCCTAAAGATGCACAATGAATCCAGATATATTTTGAGTCAGGTTTTATTTTTGAACTGAGTTCTTGCCTCCAGTTCTTTTGGCCTTTGATTATTTGAGAAGCCTTAACATTGAATATAGATGCTAAACGAATAGCAAAAAAGTATAATCTTGTAGCTATGGTATAAATTAGCAACATGCTATTTTATTAATAGTAATAATATTCGTTAGGACTTTTTCTATACAATGGAAGAATCCAACCGGCTCTGATTCAAAAAAGATAGTCATGTCTTTCAGTATCGTCATATTCCATTGTGTCAAAGTTGAAGTCTCTTCGACACATTGTCCAGGCCTGATAAAATTCTACGCCAATATAGAAATTGAGAATGTTTTTATTGTCAAGATATTGGTACCCGACAAATTCTCTGAGAGATAATCCGTTAGTTAAACGATCATATCCTTTTTTATAGTCATCAAGAACCGGCGGAGTATTGTTATCCTTATTCTCAATATGAATGTGATGTTGCAATAAACCAGCACCAACATTAAAGACTATACCTGAATTAGAGTTAGGTCCAAAAACTGGAAAAACTCTTCCTGCCTTACCTCCTGCATAGAAGCCACGCTCAGTTAAAAGAATTGTTCCATATTCTCCATATTCATTTATTATCTGACCTGTTTCAGTCATAAGATTTGATAAAATATTACTACTGTCTTTTATATTTCCACCAAAAAGATAATTAACTTCAAAACCCAATGTCCAGTTTGATTTAAATTTGTAGTTGAGACCTAAACCTATTGTTGAATTATTTCCAAACCTTTGAGCCATATCTCCACCTGGGAACTGATATGAATAGTTTATTTCACATTGCCATATATTAATGGTGCTGTCTTTTATTTGCGCCAGACTAGCTGTTGAAATCATCAATGATAGTAATATGATAATGTTTGTTCTGATATTCATTTTGCAAAACTAATAAAAAAAGCAATACATTTTATCAAACTAATTTACATGTAAATTATTGTAAATATGAAGTTCATTATTTGTACTTTTGTTGCTATGAGTTCAGAAATAATTTTTATAGTAATCTTTTCGATAACAGTATTTGGATTTTTCTCGGATCAAATATTGAGTTTTCTTAATGCATCGTGGTTTAATAAACCAATTCCGGAAGAGTTAAAGGATGTATATGATTTTGATAAATACAAAAAACAACAGGAGTATAAAACTGAAAACTACAGATTTGGTATTTTAACATCAATTTTTAGTTTTTTGCTTATTGTATTAATGCTATTGTTTGACGGATTTGCAATTGTTGACCAGCTAGCCGGAAGGATTTCAGGACATTATATTTTAAAGACATTGTTATTTTTTGCTATTATTTTTCTCGCAATGGATGTTTTATCAATGCCTTTTGCGATATATGATACATTTGTTATTGAAAACAAATATGGATTTAATAAAACAACCCCAAAAACCTATGTTTTAGATAAAATTAAATCATGGCTTTTAATGGGAATAATAGGTGGTGGTATTTTATCTTTGATAATTTGGTTTTATGAATTAAATCCGGATTATTTTTGGTTATATGCTTGGATATTAGTTGTTGGTTTTTCTGTTTTTATGAATATGTTTTATTCCGTTCTTATTGTCCCATTGTTTAATAAACAAACACCTCTTGAAGATGGTGAGTTGCGAACATCTATATTGGAATTTGGAAAAAAGGCGGGGTTTAATATTGATAAAATATTTGTAATTGATGGCTCAAAAAGGTCTACAAAAGCAAATGCATACTTTAGTGGTTTAGGTCCTAAAAAGAGAATTGTACTTTATGATACATTAATTAATGAAATGACAACAGATGAAATTGTTGCAGTTTTAGCACATGAGATAGGGCATTATAAGCATAAACATATTTATAAAAATCTTTTTGCTTCCATCATCGAAACAGGAGTAACATTATTTATTTTTGGATTATTTGCCTGTAGTGATCCTTTATCACAAGCTTTAGGTGTTGAGTCAGCCAGTTTTCATATTGCATTGATTGCTTTTGGAATTATATACAGCACTTTGTCCTCTGCACTTGGAGTAATATCATCAATTTTTAGTCGTAAAGCCGAGTTTCAGGCAGATAATTTTGCTGCAAAATACGATTTAGCAGAGAGTTTAGTATCTGCACTTAAAAAACTGAGTTCGCATAATATGAGTAATTTAACTCCACATCCTTTAGTTGTGTTTATTTCATACTCACACCCACCTGTGCTACAAAGGGTGAGAAACCTTTTCTCAATATCTAACAATAGTTCGAAATGATTTTTATTTCATGGACTAGTTAAGCGGCGCCTCAGAAGAGTTTAGTAAAAAAAGTTCGCTATGCGTTGCTAGAACTTACTGTTAAACTTTAAGTTGCGTAGCAGGTGAGAAAAGGTGAGAAATTAATCACTCGTAGACTTTCTCTCTATCATATTATGTTTTCGAAGAACATCTTTTGCCAGTCTTACCATTGGAGGGCCGATAAATTTCCCGTTTTTAACAGCAACACCTTTTCCTTCGGCTTGTGATTCTTCATACATTTCAAGCATTTCTTGAGCATCTTGAACTTCTTGTTCTGTAGGAGAGAAATATTGATGTACAAGGTTTAATTCTTTTGGATTAAGTACCATCATTCCTTCAAAACCAAGTTTTTTAGCAAGTTTAAGGTTTATTTCTAGGTCTTCAAGATCATGAACTTTAATGTGAACAGTGTCTATTGGAATTACACCAGTTGCTCTTGCCGCCATCGCTATTAGAGCACGTGGAGAGAATATGCTTATGTGTTCATCGTCATGAATTCCTTGAAGGTCTGTAACGAAGTCTTCACAACCAAAAGCAATAGCAACAACTCTATCAGATGCCTTGCAAATATCCTGTGCATTTAAAACTGCAGCTGTGGTTTCAATTAGGGGAATTATTTTAAAAGTTCCTTTTTCAATATTTTTCTCATATTCAATTGTTTCCAAAAGCTTATCAATGAAATAAATATCATCTCCATTTTTTGCTTTTGGATACATAAACCCGGCAATTCCAGGAATGCTTAATTGGTATACATCTTTGAGTAATTGCCCGCTTTCTCTGTCATTTATTCTTGGATAAACCAAATAATCTTTGAATTTTCCTGAACTGACATATTTGATAATATTATCCCTTGCAGTTTGTTTGTTTTCAACAGGCTGGACAGAATCTTCGATATCTAATAGAAGAACATCAGCGTCAAAACGTGAGGCAGAATTCATCAGTTTCTCGTTATGTGCCGGAACAAACATCAGGCTTCTCATTAGTTTTTCCATTTTCGATACTTTATTTATGCATTTCGTTTTTTTATCAGAACTTTACGTCTGAACTTAATAATAACTTCTTTGTGTTGGTTTAGAGCAATTGATTCAACGTAAACAATCCCCCTATTATTTTTTGATTTAGACTCTCTGCATTCAAGAACTTTTGTTTTTACATAGATTGTATCATTGATAAATACAGGTGCAACATGATCAATGTTTTCATACATTAAATTTGCAATTGCCTTACCGCTAATGTCTGGGACGGTTATCCCAACAGCAACACTAAAAACTAATGGACCAACGACCAAAATCTTACCATGTTGTTGTTTTGCTGCATAATCAATATTGGTATGCACAGGATGGTGGTTCATTGTCAGTAATGAAAACAAATTATTATCACTTTCAAAAATTGTTTTTGAAGTAGCGTGTTCAATTACTTCACCTTCTTTAAAATCTTCGAAATATCTTCCAATCTCAAAATTGCTCATAATAATAGTTTTAGATATGCGAATATAGTAAATAATTGTGATTTTTAAGTTGAATGAATTTTCTATTGCATATTTCAGGTATAATATTCTTTCAGGTAAAATCTATTTGCTAATTTTGAAGGTTAAAACATTATGTTATGATTGAAGCTTACAAGAAGATTATTGAAAATGACTGGGAAAACAGAGAGCTATTAAAGGAAGGAAATACTGTCGATACTATTCGTAAAGTAATTGATTTGCTTGATAAAGGAGAAGTGCGTGTTGCGGAACCTGTTGGTGATAAATGGAAGGTTAATGACTGGGTAAAAAAAGCAGTAATTCTTTATTTTCCTATTCAAAAGATGGAAAAGCTTGAAGTCGGTATGTTTGAATATCATGATAAAATTCCATTAAAATCTAATTATGATAAATTAGGTGTTAGAGTTGTTCCTCATGCTGTTGCTAGATATGGGGCGTATTTATCTCCTGGTGTTATAATGATGCCTTCTTATGTAAATATTGGTGCACATGTCGGATCAGGAACCATGGTTGATACCTGGGCAACAGTGGGTTCTTGTGCACAGATTGGTGAGCACGTACACCTTTCGGGCGGAGTGGGCATTTGTGGAGTATTGGAACCAGTTCAGGCTGCACCTGTAATAATTGAAGATAATTGTTTTATTGGTTCAAGATGCATAATCGTAGAAGGTGTGCATATTGGAAAAGAAGCTGTACTCGGAGCTAATGTTGTTATTACCGGATCAACAAAAATATTTGATGTCTCTGGAAATGAAGTTATTGAATATAAAGGATATGTCCCTGAAAGATCTGTAGTTATTCCAGGAACTATTCCAAAGACCTTTCCAGCAGGAGAATATAATGTTCCTTGTGCGTTAATAATTGGTAAAAGAAAAGAATCAACAGATAAAAAAACATCTCTTAATGATGCATTAAGAGATAATGAGGTAAGTGTATAATTATGAGAATTGGATTTGATGCAAAAAGGGCTTTTAAAAACAAAAGCGGACTAGGAAATTATAGCCGGGATCTGATTCGTGGTTTGCATCAACAATTTCCTGAAAATGACTATGTTTTATTTACTACGGTAGGCGAAACAGACTTGCTGGAAGATAACTATACTAAGAATTTAATATGTTCATCATCATCTTCAAAAGCCGGTAAATCTTATTGGCGCTCGTTTTCAATTACGAAAGATATTATTAGTGCTAAATTGGACATTTACCATGGTTTGAGCAATGAACTTCCATTTAGCATCAATAAATCAAATGTAAAAAAAGTAGTAACAATACATGATTTGATTTTTCTAGAAATACCATCATTATATCCTTTTATTGATCGTAAAATTTATTTAAAAAAGTTTTCGAATGCATGTGGGTCTGCAGATAAAATAATTGCTACAAGTGAGCATACAAAAAAGGATATAATAAAACATTTTAAGGTAAAAGAGAATAAAATAGAAGTAGTTTATCAATCTTGTAATGATATTTTTAAGAAAAAAGCTTCTAAAGAAAACCTAGCACAGATTGTTAAGAAATATAAACTACCTGAACAATACATTTTAAATGTAGGAACAATTGAAAATAGGAAGAATCTTCTAAATATTGTAAAGGCTATTTATTATTTTAATTTGGATACTACTTTGGTTGTTGTAGGACGTAAGACACCTTATTATAATGAGGTGAAAGACTATATTGATTCTCATAATCTAGGTAATAAGGTAATATTTTTACCAAAAGTTAGCAACGAAGAATTGCCTGCTATATATCAAAAAAGTAGTGCGTTTATTTACCCTTCATTATATGAGGGGTTTGGAATTCCAATTATTGAAGCGTTTAACTCAGGGACTCCTGTAATTACTTCTGATCAGGGAAGTCCTTCTGAGATTGCAGGAGATGCCGCAATTCTGGTTGAAGCATTGAACTCGAAGAGTATTGGAATTGCTTTGAAATCTGTTTTGGAAAGCAATGATTTAGCAAAATCGCTGATTAAATCCGGATATAAAAGAGCAGAACTTTTTAATAAAGAAATTGTTACTAAAAATATGATGCAAGTATATAAGAGCTTATGAAGGAGATAATTAATGAAACAATTAAGGTCTTAAGCAAATCGGGTGTAATATTATATCCGACAGATACTATCTGGGGATTAGGATGTGATCCTCAGGATGAAATGGCAATATCTACAATTTATGGCATTAAACAAAGGTCGGAAACTAAAAGTATGTTGGTATTGGTGAATAGTGTAGAAATGCTTGAGGATTATGTTGAGTATATTCCGGATGTCGCTTATCAATTAATTGAAGCAGCAAGCAGACCCTTAACTATTATTTATCCGAAAGCAAAAAACCTTGCATCAAACCTTATTGCACCAGATGGATCAATTGGCATTCGAATTGCGCAATGTGATTTGTGTCAAGCCTTGGTTACTGCTCATGGCAAACCAATTGTGTCAACATCAGCAAATATTGCCGGACAAAAAAGTCCTCTGGGATTTTTTGATGTTTCTAATGAGATAAAAATGGCTGTTGATTATATTGTTCCATATAAACTTAATGAGTTTAGTCCGGCTAAAAGCTCTGATATTATTAAAGTTCATAAATCTGGGAAAATAGATGTTATAAGATAAGCATAAAGAAAACTCCGGCAATCAGTTGGGAGTGATTACCGGAGAAAAATTCAGACATTTTCAAAAAGTTACCGTTTAGTCAAAATCAAATACAGTGCCAAAAATCTTGTGATAACATTAAACTCTTATATAAAGCAGTTAAAAGGTGAACTTCAAGGCCTTTATAATGAACATGAAGCAAGCTCAATTTCAGAGCTTTTTGTTTTAGAGATTCTTAATATTTCAAGAACTAAATATTTAATTGAAAAAGATGATTCAATTGGGAAAACAAGTCTACATTTATTGGAAGAGAAAAAGGAAAGATTATTAGAAGGAGAGCCTGTCAAATATATTCTAAACAAAGCTTGGTTTTTCGATCTTGAGTTTTATGTCGATAAGAGTGTTCTAATTCCCAGACAGGAAACAGAGATTCTTGTAAATTATATAATTGAAGAAGCTTCAAATATCAAAAACCCTAAGATTCTTGATATTGGAACAGGTTCCGGGTGTATCACAATATCTGTTAAATGTAATGTTCTTGATGCTAGTGTTTTTGCTGTTGATATTTCAAAAGATGCGCTAAGAGTTGCAATAAAAAATGCAAATATCCATAAAGTTGATGTGTGTTTTGAGCAATACTACGTACTGTCAGCAAAGAACCTGCCTTTAGATGATAGGTTTGACATAATTATTAGTAATCCCCCGTATGTAACCGAATCTGAGAAAATACAAATGCATAAAAATGTATTAGATTATGAACCCAATCTTGCATTATTTGTCTCTGATGATGACCCATTATTGTTTTATAGATATATAATAGAAAAAGCAAAATACTCATTAAAAAAAGGTGGACAATTATGGTTTGAGATAAATGAGAATTTTTCTGATCAAATGTTAAAACTATGCTCAAAAAATGGATTTGAGAACAATGTTGTTATTAAAGACCTTAACAAAAAACTTCGTTTTATAAAATGCAAAAGATAAAATTCGTATATTTGCTTGAACCAAAAAATAATTAATTATGAAAAAGGCAATAATTATTAGTTTAGTAACAGCAGCTTTGGTATATTTATTAAGTGGTTGTGAAAGAGAAAGTAGTGCTGATGTTACTCAGGATAGAATTTACGTGAGTTACGAAATTGTATATCACGAAACAACGGATATCACCTACGCTAGGGCTTCCTTCTTTTTTGGAAGTATAACTGGTACAAAATTAGAACTGGCAGATCCTAGTCAGGTTACATTTAATGGCGATCCTTTAGGTTTTAAAGATGCGCTTGCATATTATGAAAAGCAATACACTGGTCTTGTTGAAACCGGAGAATTTATTTTTACAGACCTTGATGATAATTCATTTACAAATACTGCAACAATTTCAGAAATTGGTTTGCCCGAAACTTTAGATACTATTACAAAAGGAAGTTCTTATGAGTTGTTTTTTACCGGAGATGCTTTAGTTAGTGGAGAGGGAGTTTATGCTTATATTAATGGTACAGGTGAAGGTGATGGTATTAGTGTTTACCAAAATACAACAGGAGCAACGTCTATAGTTATTCCAGCTACTCAGACTGATAACCTAACAGTAGGTACTAATACCGTTTATTTAAGGAAAAGACATGAAACAGCTGCTCAGGAAGCATCTTCTGCAGGAGCGATTTGTGCAGGAATCTATCAGACCGTTACAGTAGATATTGAAGTAATAGAATAAATACACATATAATATATTTGTAAAGGGTGAGAAATTTTCTCGCCCTTTTTTATTTAGAATTGCAATGTGTTGTGCAGCATAGTTTCTAAAAATATAGAATCATAAAGCTCAATAAATCAACAATATAGCTAAAATGTTTTTAAATTGTAGAAAATTAATTATAATTAGACTAAACAATTGAACAATATTGCTGTTTTAACTTTTGATATAAAAAATAGGGCAATGGAAACACAAAAATCAACACATAGAAATAAGTATTTGTAAATTTTTTTACCCTTTTTAATAAATTAGAATTAGTCTAAATACAAAAAGTTATGAAAACATTATACCCACTGAAAAAGAAAAGAATAATCAGAAACGGTTTAAGCATAGGTTTACTTGTTACCTTATTATTATTTGTCAACCTTTCTGTAATGTCTCAAGTTGTACCTGTTATTATACCTGACGGCGGTGTAGAAATAGATGGAGATCTTGAATCAAATAATCCAACTGATGGAGCTGGTGACTGGTTTGAGGGGCTTCCTGGAACAGGAGATTTTATTTTTAATAATGATGGAACTCCTATAGATCCGTTAATGAGTCATATTTATGTAGACCCTTATGACTCTAATACAGATTTAATTTTCCAAGCTAGTAAGTTTAATGAAGATCCAAACTCATGGTCATGGACAAGTGGAAAAGCTTCTGGAAAAAGTGACATTAATAATGTCATGTTCCATATGGCAAGTGATGCTTCAAATGATATGTGGTTGTTTTTAGGTAGTGATAGAATGACTACAAATGGAACCAGTTATATTGATTTTGAGTTTTTGCAAAATGCTGTAGTAAGGGACCCAGTTAGTGGTTTCGTTTCAGATGGACCGCATGGTGGGAGAACGTTAAATGACCTTATCGTATCGGTACAGTATGATAATGGAGGTTCAGCTCCAACTATAATGTTTTATTTATGGTCTCAAGTTGGAACAGATTACAAATATGTTGAACAGGTAATACCAGCTGGTGCTGCTCTTGCATTTACGAATTAAATAAGTGTAAATACACCATTTGGAGCATTTGGAAGTAACTCATATATTCCTTATCAGTTTGTTGAAGCAGCAATTAACATTTCAGACTTTTTTGGTGCAGTTGATCCATGTTTAGGAATAAATGTTAGTACATTGTTAGTTAAAACAAAAGCTTCAACATCTGAAACTGCTTCATTGGGAGATTTTGTTGAACCGATTCAAGTTTCTCTAAATTTGGGAACAGCAAGTATTGATTATCCTGATTTCTTGTGTAATAGTGGTATTGCCGAAGTTACTCTTTCAGGTGTCCAAGGTGGTTCATTTTCTTCTTCTCCTGCTGGATTAGTTATAGATCCAATAAGTGGTCAAATTGATTTAACAAATAGTAATCCGGGGACATATACAGTGACATATGATTTTGTTACAAATACTTGTCCGTCTTCATCAAATACAATGGTTACTGTAAATCCTGAGCCAACAATACCTGTTGGAGTGATAGCGACACCTAACGAGGTTTGTGCAGAATATACTGGACAAGTTGTTCTAAGTTTAATTAGCTCAAAATCACAAAAATTTGATATAGAATCAAATAAGAAACTTGAAACAAAATTAGAAATGAAATCTGTTGAGAGTTTGGTTTGGTTTGATGATGTGTGTGGTGGAAATGTAATTGGTGTTGGAAATAGTATTTCAATTGATGCCCCAAATGTTACAACTACATATTATGCTGCTTTTCAAAATGATTGTGGAATTTCTGAATGTGTTGAAGTTACAGTTGTAGTTGGTTCTGATTTAACAGCAAGTGCAAGTGCAGACTTACAAGTATCATGTTTTGACGCTTCAGATGCAACATTAACAGTAGTTGCAACTGGCGGAACAGGTGCTTATACTTATATTTTAAATGGTGGCACACCACAATTATCAAATGTATTTGAAAACTTAAGTTCTGGTAATTACACAGTAGAAGTTGTTGATGAAATGGGATGTTCAGTTCTTACAAATGAAGTAATGATTGCAAATCCTGATTTACTAGAGGCAAGTGCAAGTGCAGACTTACAAGTATCATGTTATGACGCTTCAGATGCAACACTAACAATAGTTGCAACTGGTGGAACAGGCGCTTATACTTATATCTTAAATGGTGGCACCCCACAATTATCAAATGTATTTGAAAACTTAAGTGCTGGGAATTACACAGTAGAAGTTATAGATGAGATGGGATGTTCAGTTCTTACAAATGAAGTAATGATTGCAAATCCTGATTTACTAGAGGCAAGTGCAAGTGCAGACTTACAAGTATCATGTTTTGACGCTTCAGATGCAACACTAACAGTAGTT
>PKTB01000015.1 GCA_002869385.1 Marinilabiliales bacterium | reverse complement strand
GATAAATTCAATTAGTAAATGCAACAATTTTTGATTTTTCTCTCTTTCTGAAATGGAGCGTAGCGAAATGAAGGAAAGAGAGAAAAGCCCGAAAGCATTTTCTCTCTTAAATTAAATGTTCGACCTTTGTTTTCGTCGAAAAAAACGAGATGAAGCATTTAACATTACAACAAAGGTACGCATTAAAAGCATATTTGGAATGCGGAATGACTAAAAGTGAAGCAGCAAATCTATTAAGTGTTGATAGAAGCACAGTATATCGAGAGATCAAACGCAACAGTCGGAAACGTGGCACATACAATCCTGATTTTGCTAATGAGTTGGCAGAAGAAAGAAAAGAGCGATTTTGCAAACACCGTAAGTTTGATGCACCCAAACAAAAACTTATTGACTATTGGATTATACAAGAGCAATGGTCCACAGAACAAATTAAAGGTTACTGTGATAAAAATGATATTGAGATGGTCTCACACGAAAGAATCTATCAATATATTAGAGCGGACAAGGCTGCTGGTGGAGAAAAATACAAGCATCTTAGACATAAATTAAAACACAGAAAGCGCCATATTTCTGGTAAATATGAAGTAATTAAGAACAAGATATCTATAGATAAGCGCCCAGATGTGATAAACAATAAAGAACGTTTTGGAGATTGGGAAATAGACCTTATTGTAGGGAAAAATAATAAAGGGGCAATAGTAACTATGGTTGAAAGAACAACTGCTATGATTATGATTCAAAAACTCAATAATGGTAAAAATGCTGATTGCCTTGCTGATACTGTAATAGAAATGTTGTTACCATATAAAAATATTGTAAAATATATAACCAGTGATAACGGAAGCGAGTTTGCCAGACACGAGAAAATTGCAAGTAAACTAGAAGCTAAATTCTTTTTTGCTCATCCATATTCTTCTTGGGAAAGAGGTTTAAGTGAATATTCTAACAAATTAATCAGACAATACATACCTAAAAAAACAAATTTTAATATTTTTGATGATGAATTTATTAAACAAGTACAATATAAAATTAACAGAAGACCAAGGAAGAACTTAGGATTTAAGACACCTAAAGATGTTTTTTACAAATCTGTCGCATTTGCTTGTTGAATTTACGCTTTAAAAAATGTTAAAATCAATTTAGGATTTTGCGAAAAAACATTATTATTGTAAAAAAGGTAAAATAGTATGATTCATGTAGTTTTAGGTGCAAGTACTAATGAAAGAAGATACTCTTATAGAGCAACAGAAGCATTGTCTAAAAATGGATATCGTGTGCTACCAGTTGGAATTAGATCAGGGGATATTAATGGAGAGAAAATTGTTAAAGAATTTCCGCTAATGATAGAAATTGACACAATAGCAATGTATCTATCAGAGGATAATCAAGCAAAATATGAAGATTTGATTTTGCAAAACCTACCCAGAAGAGTTGTTTTTAATCCTGGAACTCATAATGCAGAATTTCAAAAAACATTAATGCAAAAAGGTGTTGAGGTTTTAAATGATTGTGTTTTAGTAATGCTTAGCAATGGTAGGTATTAATATGTTTTTTTTGTAAAAATTGATTAAAAAACAAATTAATGTTAATATTTTTTTATTTTTGTGCATTGAAAATTGCAATTGTTTAAATGACAAAAAATAAAACAGATAATACTTTTAACTCTTCTAACTTACTTGTTTTTGTTTATAATAAGAAGTGGCCTTTGATTATCGTATGTGTGCTTGCTTTGATAATATCATCTATCGTTAGTTTGATGATCCCTGCAAAATACAAGTCAACGGTAATATTATTTCCAGCATCATCAAGCTCAATATCTCAATCTTTGATTACTGAAAGTCAGCAAAAGAAAGACATTTTGAAGTTTGGAGAAGAGGAAGAAGTGGAGCAGTTGATGCAGATGCTGCAATCAACAGAAATTCGTAATAGAATTGTTGAGAAATATGATTTATTTAATCATTATAACATTGACATTAATTCTAAGTACCCATATTCATCTTTATATAAGAAGTTTGATAGTAATGTTAAAATTTCCAGGACAGAGTATATGTCAATACGTATTGATGTTTATGATGAAGATCCTGAAATAGCAGCATTAATTGCAAATGATATTGCTGATTTAGTAGATAGTACTTATGCAAAAATTCAAAAAGAAAGGGCACAAAAAGCATATGATATTGTGCTTGTAGAGTTTGAAACTCAAACAGCAAAAATAAAGCAAATTGAAGATTCCTTGTTCTCACTAAGTAAAATGGGAGTAATTGAAGTAAAATCACAAACAGAAATGTATAGTGAGCAATACGCAATTGCTATTGCACAAGGTAATTACAGAGCTGTAGAGGAATTGGAAAAGAAACTTGAAGTTTTAGCTGAATATGGGAGCATTCATACAATTTTGAAAGAACAGATGTATGAAGAAGTCAAGAAGTTAGCAACTATTGAAGCAAAATATAGGGAGGCAAAAATTGACCTTGAGCAAACATTGCCAAATAAATATGTTGTAGATTCAGCAGAAAAAGCAGAAAGAAAATCATATCCTATTAGATGGCTAATTGTTTCTGTAAGTGTTCTATCAACATTTTTGTTTTCATTGATAGTACTTTTATTGCTAGAGCAGGTAAAAAAAAAATAGTATTTGAAAAGATTGAACTCCCTAAATGGAATGTAAAATGGCCTAATTACGAAACTATGGAAAGTTATTATAAAACAAAAAGCATATTTAAGGTTATATCAAAATGGAAATGGCACCTTTTAGTTTTTGTTGTTGTTGCCGGAGCATTAGCAGTCTTGTTTTCGTCAAGTTTATTTATAAAGCCTAAATATAAATCAACTGCAACGTTATATCCTGCAAACATTGTGACTGTTTCTGAAGAATCTGAGGCAGAACAGATGTTAGAGCTTATACAATCTACTGATATTACATTTAAAATTATTGATGCATTTGATCTTTATGAACACTACGGAATTAGTAAAGATGCACCAAACCACCAGGATAAAATATTAAAATACTACGAAGGAAATATCAATTTTCAGAAAACCCCGAATGAGGCAATTGTAATTTCTGTGATAGATGTAGACCCACAAAAAGCATCCGATATTGCAGATTCAATAATAGTGTATTACAATGAAATGGTACTTGCCCTTAATCAAGAGAAATCTGAGGAAATTGTAAATATTTATAGAAGAGAATATGAGAAAAAACAAATAGAAATAGATAGCTTAGCAAGTCTGTTAAAAACATATCGTACCGAATATGGACTTTTAGATTTGAGTGCTCAAGTTGAGAAATATACAGAAGCTATATATATGGGAAAAAGTCTTGATGAAGCAAGAACAGTACTTGGAAACTGGAAAGAATATGGGGCAGAATACCAAAAAACAGATTCCATGTATTACTATGCGATTTCAGACATGTATGAGGCTAAGTATATTTATGAAAGCGCTGTTAGAGATGCAGAGAAAGTTCAAACTTATGCTCATGTTATTTCTAAACCTTTTCCTGCTGACAAGAAGTCTTATCCAGTACGTTGGGTTATTGTCCTTTTCTCTATTATTGGTGCATTCTTAACTGGGGTAATTATTTTATCTCTTATTGAAGGAAATAAAAAGTAATCTGAAACAAGTTGACACAAAAACAAAAAATAATTGCATTTTATGTTCTTGCTACTTTGTTTATTGTCACTAATTCTTTAGTGATATTTATGAAGGAAACATTTTTGTTTAATGCTGTTCCCGTATTTATAATTGTTCTTCTTACAATCTTTTTTGCACTTGATAAAGCGTTGATGATGGCAGTTTTTTTAGTGCCTTTATCTGTACCGCTTGAAGATTTTATGCCAGATCTTGTCTTTAATGTTGACTTACCTACTGAACCAATCTTTGTTAGTATCTTAATTGTATTTTTATTAAAACAACTGCACGATAGGGATTTTGACAGAAAAATATTATTACATCCGGTTTCTATAACGGTATATATATATCTTGCATGGCGATTGGTAACCGTATTTACAAGTACAATTCCATTAGTATCAATAAAGTATTGGGTTGCTTCATTGTGGTTTATCGTTCCATTTTACTTTTTAATGACACAGGTTTTTAGAAAGAAAGTAAATTTTAATCGATTTTTTTGGTTATATATAATTCCTTTTATTATTGTAATCACATACACGATGATTATGCACGCAGCGCGTGGTTTTAGCCAACAATCTGCTAATTATGTAATGTCTCCTTTTTATAATGACCACACATCCTACGGTGCAATGTTGGCTATGTTTATTCCTGTGATTGTTGGATTTATTGTAAATAAAGAACTGAAAAAAAGTTTGCGAATTATAGCAGGATTTGTATTATCATATTTTTTATTAGCTATAGTATTGTCTTATACTAGAGCCGCATGGGTAAGTTTATTAGGTGCTCTTGGAGTTTTCTTTGTGTTGAAATTTAAAATTAACTACAAGGTAGTATTGATTACAGTTGGAGTTATTATTGGTTTGTTTTTTGGTTTTCAGGATAAGATATTCTTTGCTTTAGAAAGAAACAAACAAGATTCATCAACATATTTTAAAGAACACGTTAGATCTATTAGTAATGTTGCAACTGACGCATCTAACTTAGAAAGAATAAATCGATGGAATTGTGCTGTTAGGATGTATAAAGAGAAACCTATTTTTGGTTGGGGCCCCGGCACATATCAGTTTAAATATGCCCCATTTCAATTTTCCTATGAAAAAACAATTATCTCAACAAATGCAGGAGATATGGGAAATGCTCATAGTGAATATCTAGGCTCCTTATCTGAATCGGGCCTGCCAGGGATGATTAGCTTTATCTTAGTGGTAGTATTTATTTTTGTGACTGGAATACGAAACTATAGAAGAGTGACAACATATAGTATGAAAATTCTTACTGCCTCAACGATATGTTGTTTAACCACATATTTATTGCATGGTTTTTTAAATAATTTTCTTGATATGGATAAAGCTGCTGTTCCATTTTGGGGATTTGCTGCTATAATTGTCGCAGTTGACGTCTATTATATTAAGAATAAAGAAAATCATGAGGAACAACTTGATGTTGTTGAAGTCCAAGAAAACGAATAATCCCAATTCAAAATATTTATTATGAAAACCAAGTCTCTGCACTATTTAATGCTCATTGCACTATTGTCGATTTTTACATCATGTTTTATGAAAAAGCAAACGATTAAAAATGCTACAGAAGTTGTGTATCATTTTGAAGACTCATCTGTTCCACCAAAATATCATAGGAGTTATACCATAAGCATTAACGAAAATTCAATGAATGTTGTGGTAGATAGTTATGGAGATATACTGGCTGATACAACTATTTCAATAAGTAAAGATCAATATAACGATATATTGGATTATGCAATAGAATGTAATCTTTCCAATAAAACCAGAGTTAATAAAGAAGATGACTGTACAGGAGGAACATCTAAAAGTTTAAGCATTTATATTAAAGATGAATCAATTATAAATGGAACGCTTTACAAATGTGGTGGACAAAGGTATGGGGATCTTGATGGCGATATTGATAAATTCTCAATATATATTGTGTCAAAAGTGCCAAACTTCAGTAAACTTGTGGAATAAAATCGTATTTGGGTGGAATCTTGTATAAAAAGCTGGTTAATAACCAACTTTTAAGTATATTTATCGTCTAATATACGAAATAGCTAGAATTTTGATAAATAAAATCTCAAATATGAGGGTTAAATCAATATTTTGGGTCTTAATATTATTGTTGTCGTCAAGTGCTTTTGGTCAACTATCTTTCTGTTCAGACGAAATAGACTTTGAAGAGAATTATATTGTAGTTGAAGAGAGTGGACGTATTAAAGCAATAGATCCTGCAGGTCCTTTTTGTGAAACAGATCCTGCGGTAAACTTAGTTGGGACTCCTGTTGGTGGTGTGTGGTCAGGGACTGGGATTACAGATGTTAATAATGGCACATTTGACCCTACTGTTGCAGGCCCCGGAGATCATATAATAACCTATACCACCGGAGTTAGCGAAACGATAACAATTCATGTAGACGCAAGTGTTGATGCTACAATTACTCCTGCAGGCCCTTTCTGTGAAACGAACCCCCCATTAAATTTAAGTGCTGCAGATCCAGGAGGCACATGGTCTGGAACAGGAATTACCGATTCAAATAATGGAACATTTGCACCATCTTTTGTGGGACCAGGAACATATACAATTACATACAATATTTCAAATGGAGCTTGTTCAGATGCTGATACAGAAGATATTGACGTTGATTCAAACCCAGATTCTGATTGGACGTTAATCGGTCCTTTTTGCATAACTGATGCAGCGATAAATATTACTCCGATAACAGCGGGGGGAAGTTTTTTTGGCACGGGTATCACAGATGGTATTTTAGGCACATTTGATCCCTCTGTAGCCGGAGCAGGGACACATAGCGTCACTTATTCAATAATAAACGGTGCATGTACTTCCAACACCTCTTACGATGTAGAAGTATATAGTTTAGTTGATGCCTCAATAACACCTGCTGGTCCATATTGTGATAATGATAATATTGCATATATGAGTGCAGCTACTCCTGGAGGTACATGGTCCGGTACAGGGATTGTTAATACTTCAACAGGAGCTTTTGACCCTTCTGTTGCTACAGCGGGAAGTCATACAATTACTTATGATGTTAGTAATGGAGGCTGTACAGATTCTGACACAGAAACAATTACAGTATATTTGAGTCCGGATGCAGATTTTCCTCCTTTGGATGATGTTTGTGAAACAGACCCTCCGTTTGATATTATTCCGAATAACTCTGGGGGTACATGGTCTGGAGTTGGAATTATTGATCTTATAAACGGAACATTTGATCCTTCGGTTTCCGGTCCGGGTTCTTTTATGATTAGCTATACTCTTTCTAATGCGAATTGTACTTCAGTTGTTATTAGACGAATAAATGTTGATACTTTAGTAATAGCAACAATAACCCCTGCAGGCCCCTTGTGTGAGAATGATGCATCAATAACATTAGATGCTTTTCATGATGGAGGGATTTGGTCAGGAACTGGAATTACAGATACTGTTAATGGTATATTTGATCCTGCTGTTGCTGGTCCAGGTATTCATACTGTAACCTATGATATTGAATCAGGGGCTTGTGAGGATACTGATAATGCAAATATTAATGTTCTTGTAGCTCCGGATGCCACAATAAATAATCCGGGTGATTTTTGTAGTGATGACGCTTCTGTTAATTTATCTGCTGCAACACCTGGGGGTGTTTGGGCAGGAACGGGCATTACAGACCCTGTAAATGGAACATTCGACCCGACTTCAGCAAATATTGGAGCAAACAATATAACCTATACCGTTAGTAATGCAGATTGCACATCGGTAGGAAGTATTACGATATTTGTTTATGATGGTGCTGTAGATGCAACAATAACAACAACAGGCCCATTTTGTATTGACGCAGGACAGATTACAATGACAGCGGTTAGTTCCGGCGGAACATGGTCAGGCACAGGAATAATTGACTCTGCAAATGGAATCTTTGATGTCACTGTTGCTGGAGTTGGTGCCCATTTAATTAGTTATCAAGTTGGTAATCCAGCATGTTCGGATACTGATGATCAAACAATACAGGTTGATGATTCTATTAGTGCAATAATAACACCTGTTGGACCACAGTGCGAAAGTGATCCAGCATTTAATCTGGTAGCAGCCAATCCTGGAGGCACATGGTCAGGAACCGGTATTACAGACCCAGTTAATGGAACGTTTGACCCATCAGTTGCTGGAGCTGGTACACATACTATATCATATACAATAACAAATGGTGCATGTGTTAATATTGGTAATATTGACATACAAGTGGATGCTGTTGTTGACGCAACAATAACTCCAGCAGGACCATTTTGTTTTACAGATATTCCTGTAAATTTAAGTGCCGGAGATACTGGTGGCACATGGTCAGGAACAGGCATTACGGATCCTATAAATGGCACATTTGATCCTTCAGTTGCAGGTCCGGGTGATTTTATAATTCAATATGATATTGTAAATGGTATGTGTTCTGATTCTGATACTGAAACAATTCATGTGGATGATAGTCTAAGTGCTATTATTACTCCTGTTGGCTTACAATGTGAAAGTGGAACACCATTTAATCTATCAGCAGCTAATCCTGGCGGCACATGGTCAGGCTTAGGAATAACAGACCCTATAAATGGTACATTTGACCCATCTGTTGCTGGAGCAGGAACACATACAATTGGATATACATTGACAAATGGAGCATGTGTAAATACTGATAATGTTGATATTCAAGTAGATGCTGCCGTGGATGCAACTATAAGCCCAGCCGGACCATTTTGTGAAACAGATGCATCATCAAATTTAAGCGCTGCAGATCCCGGAGGATCCTGGTCAGGAACAGGAATTACAGATCCCGTAAATGGCACATTTGACCCTGTGGTAGCCAATCCAGGTATTCATACAATAACTTATTCGGTTACAAATGGAGCATGTTCTGATATATATACAGAATCAATAACAGTTTATCTTTTCCCTGATTCTGACTGGTTTGATATTGGTCCGTATTGTGAAGGGGATGCTGCTGAAGACATTATACCTGTTACTTCAGGAGGTGTTTTTTCAGGAACAGGAATTACAGATCCAATAAACGGCACATTTGATCCAACTGTTGCAGGTGTCGGGATTCATGATATCACTTATACCTTAACTAATGGGACATGCGTGTCAACAACAATAAAACCTGTAACAGTCTATAATGATGTAGATGCTACTATTACTTTACCTATAGGACCGTTTTGTGATAATGAAAATATTGCTGTTTTTTCTGCAGCAGAAGCTGGAGGCACATGGTCAGGTCCTGGAATTACAAATCCTACTTTGGGAGTTTTTAGCCCTACAATATCAGGACCAGGTGTTCATGAAATTGTATATGAAATCAGTAATGCTAATTGTAGCGATAGTGATACCGCAATGGTAGTTGTCTATGCAAGTCCAGATGCTGATTTTCCTGAAGTGATAGATATTTGTGAAACAGATCCAGCATTTAATTTAAATCCAGTCACTCCTGGTGGACTATTTTCAGGTAATGGGATTACAGATCCAATTGTTGGAGTTTTTGACCCATCTGTTGCTGGACCTGGTTCACACATGATAACATATACTCTTTCTGACGCAAACTGTACTTCGGTAATGATCAGACGTTTTGATGTTGATCCATTGGTTGATGCTACAATTACACCTGTTGGTCCTTTCTGTGAAAATGATTCAGAACAGATATTAACAGCTGTAGATACTGGAGGCACATGGTCAGGTACAGGTATTACTAATGCATCAACGGGAGCATTTAACCCAGCAATTGCCGGTCCGGGATTACATGTAATAACGTATGGTGTTGCTCAAGGTGCATGCGAAGATACTGCAACAACAAATATTCAGGTAGACATATTACCTAATTCAACAATCAATCCTGCGGGACCATTTTGTGAATCAGATGTAGCTGTTTTGCTGTCACCTGTTAATCCTGGAGGAACTTGGTCGGGAACAGGAATTACAGATACAGGTACAGGAGAGTTTGATCCAACTGTTGCTGGCGGAGGTGATTTTACAATAACATATGAATTAATCAATGGTGCTTGTGTGTCTCAGAGTAATACAACGATTCATGTTGATGACGAAGTTGATGCAACAATCACTCCTGTTGCTCCTTTGTGTGAGTATGATCCAGCATTTAACTTAACAGCTGCTGATAATGGAGGCACATGGTCAGGAACCGGAATTACAGATGCAATAAATGGAACTTTTGACCCAACTATTGCCGGTCCAGGATTACATACTATTACTTATTCAATAACGAATGGAACTTGTTCAGATTCTGATACTGAAAATATTGATGTTGGAGCAGATCCAAATTCCACTATTTTTGCAGCCGGACCATTTTGTCAAGATGATGCATCTGTTAATTTAACTTCTGTTACTGCCGGAGGAGTTTGGTCGGGTACAGGAATTACAGATGCAGTTAATGGAGTATTTGATCCTGGCTCTGCTGGAGGAGGAGACCACCTAATAACATATACGCTTACCGTTGGTGCTTGTACCAACTCATCTTCAATAACAATTCACGTTGATGCGTCAGTCGATGCTACAATTACTCCTGCAGGGCCATTCTGTCAGTTTGATCCTGCAACAAATTTGTCTGCTGCAACCTCAGGTGGCACATGGTCAGGACCTGGAATAGTAGATGCTATTGCAGGAACATTTAATCCTAGTATTGCAGGCTTGTGTACAGTTACGATAACATATGACATTGTCAATGGACTTTGTTCAGATACCGACAACCTTGATGTAGATGTGTTAGTTGCTCCGGATGCAACAATTATAGATCCGGGAGAATTTTGTAGCGATGATCCTGCAGTTAATCTTACGGCAGCTACACCTGGAGGTTTTTGGTCAGGTGATGGTATTACAGATGCACTTAATGGAACATTTGATCCTTCTGTAGCTTTAGATGGTGCCAATAGTGTTTCTTATACAGTTAGTAATGCATCATGTACAAGTGTTGGCAATATAACAATTTTTGTTTATGATGCAGCAGTTGATGCTACTATAACTACTGTTGGGCCTTATTGTATTAGTGATGGGCAGGTAACTTTAAGTGCAGTGAGCTCAGGAGGAACTTGGTCAGGTACTGGAATTATTGATCCGGTTAATGGTATTTTTGATTTATCTGTTGCAGGAGTAGGTAGCCATATAATTACATATGATGTTGGTAATCCTGCATGTTTCGATACAGACTCTCAAACAATCCAAGTTGATGATAGCTTAAGTGCAATAATTAATTCTGTTGCTACTGTATGTGAAAATTCATCGGCTTTTGATTTTATAGCAGCAAACCCAGGAGGTTTATGGAGTGGGACAGGAATAACAAATACTGCTTTGGGTACATTTAATCCAGTAGTTGCGCAAGATGGATTACATACAATAACTTATACTATTACTCAAGGTGCTTGTACAAATATTGATACTTTTGAAATGCAGGTAGATTCTGTAGTAGATGCTACTATAACGCCTGCAGGACCTTACTGTGAAAATGATCCTATAACAACACTTATTGCTGCTCATAATGGAGGTACTTGGTCTGGTACGGGTGTAGTAAATACCAGTACTGGCTTATTTCACCCAGGTGTTGCCGGAGGTGGAGACCATTTAATTGGATATTCAATAACAAATGGAACTTGCTCTGATTCAGATACTGAGACCATACATATCGATACTTTACCAGACACTTCTATTTCTGCAGCATGACCTTTCTGTGAGAGCGACCCCGCTGTGAATTTAACTGCTGTTGATCCAGGAGGGTTATGGTCAGGAAATGGTATAACTGATATTATTTTAGGTACGTTTGACCCACTTACTGCAGGTAGTGGGAGTCATACCATAGGATATGAAATTACTAATGGAGCATGCTATAGTTCAAGTAATACAACAATAGAAGTTGATCAATACTATGATGCAACAATTACTCCTGCAGGACCATTTTGTAATATTGATGCAGCAGTGAATTTAGTTGCTGCAAATCCTGGAGGAGTTTGGAGTGGCACAGGAATTACTGATGCAGTAAATGGGACATTTCATCCTGGAGCATCTGGTCCTGGCGATTTCATAATTCATTATGAAATTGTTAGTGGTCTGTGTACAGGTTCTGATGATATTACTATACATGTCGATGAATATTTTGATGCAACAATTACTAATCCGGATGATTATTGTGAAACAGAACCTGCATTTAACCTTGTTGCTGCAAACCCTGGAGGAGTTTGGAGTGGTACAGGGATTATTGTTACTGCAAATGGAACATTTGATCCGGCAATTGCTCAGGAAGGAGATCATGTTGTTACATACGAAATTGCCAATGGAGCATGTTATGCATCAGATACTGAAACTGTTCATGTTGACAACCAACCTGATGCAACTATTACTCCTGCGGGACCATATTGTGATAATGAAACAGCATTATATTTAAGTGCTGCAGAAACAGGAGGAACGTGGTCAGGTGATGGAATAACAAATCCTAGTGCCGGGGAATTTAACACTTCAATTGCCACTGCAGGAGATCATATTATTACTTATGAAATAATAAATGGAGAGTGTACAGACACAGATACGGAGACAATACATGTTGATGCAAATCCAAATACAACACTTACACCCGTAGGCCCATATTGTGAAACTGATGCAGCAATAGAACTTACGGAGCCATCTTTGGGAGGAACTTGGTCTGGTACAGGGATTACCAATATTACTACGGGTATTTTTGATCCAAGTTTTGCTGAGGATGGAACACATACTATAACTTATACTGTCATAAACGGAGCATGTACTTCTTTTGGGTCAACAGATATTTCTGTTGATGAGGCTGTTGATGCTACAATTACAGATGTTTGTCCATTTTGTGAGACTGATGCCTCAATTACACTATCAGCAGTTAGTCCAGGAGGAACATGGTCAGGAACAGGAATTGTTAATCAGGTTACAGGCCTGTTTAATCCTGCAGTTACAACACCAGGGACACATACAATAACTTACTATGTTGAAAATGGAGCATGTAGTGATACTGATGATACAGATATTGTTGTTGAAGACGCTCCTGATGTAAGCATTTTAACTACCGGTCCATTTTGTGAAAATGAAGGAATACAGGTATTTTCAGCAAATATAGCTGGTGGTGAATGGTCTGGTAATGGCATTGATATTAATGGAAATTTCAACCCTGGGTCTGCTAGCATAGGTACTCAGGTAATAACTTATACTTTAACATCAGGATCATGCGTTGTTACGGATCAGGTTAATATAACAGTCGACGAGTTTATTGATGCAGATATTATATCGACAGGTCAGTATTGTTATAATGATACACCTTTTTATCTTGAATCATTGAATCCAGCAGGTGTTTGGTCTGGACCTGGTGTTACTCTGGATGGTTTATTTTCACCTGCTGCAGCAACAGTTGGTAATCATATGATAACATATGAAATTACAAATGGGGCATGTTATGATGATGATACTCAGTCGATTAGTGTAAATGCAAATCCTGATGCAACAATAACTGGACCTAGCGATGTTTGTTTAAGTGATCCTCCATTTAACTATACATCGGGAGATCCCGGTGGAATATGGTCAGGTGCCGGAATTACAGATGTTGTTGCTGGAACATACGATCCTGCAGTCTCTGGAGTCGGTGGATTTTTGGTTGTTTATGAAATTACAGTTAATGGTTGTTCATCAATTGATTTTGATACATTAACAGTTCATGATATTCCTGTTGTAACAATATCTGGATTAAATCCACACTATTGTTTTGATGATGATGCCGTTAATGTTTCTGTTTCTCCCGGAGGAGGCGTGTTAAATGGAGGTTCTATTGCCGGAACTTTGTTTGACCCAGAAGTTGCTGGAGTTGGAGAACATCAAATTATTTATTCATATACTGATATAAATGGATGTTCATATACAGCATATTATGATCTTGAGGTGCATGCTATGCCAGTAGCGAGTATTTCCGCAATGGAAGAGCATTATTGTGTATATGATGACACAGTTTATCCTGTTGTTTTACCTTTAGGAGGGACGTTGGTTGGACCAGGTACATATAATAATCTGTTTATTCCTCCAAGTGCAGGATCTGGTGATTTTGAATTAATGTATAATTTTACTGATGTATATGGGTGTTCTGACACTACGTATTTTAATACAAGCGTAATTGATTATGCTGATATTGACTTTACAGTGACTCAACCTTTATGTTTTGGAGATTCTAATGGGTCTATTACAACAGAAGTTACTAATGCAATAGGACCATTTTATTATTTATGGAATGATTCAGGTAGCACAGTTACAGCTGATATTACTAGTGTTTCATCTGGTTGGCATGCTCTTGCTGTTACTGATAGTTTGGACTGTGTGACAGTTGATAGTGTTTATGTGGATGAGCCACCGGAATTAATAGTTGATATTACAAGTTATTCAGATGTCAATTGTTATGGGTATGAAGATGGTTGGGCTATAGCAGTTGCTAGTGGAGGAACACCGGATTACTCCTACCTGTGGAGTGATTTAGTAACAGATACAACTGTTATTGAGAATATTCCCGTAGGCACTTATTTTGTTACAGTTACTGACGATAACCTGTGCCAGGCTACTGATACGGTTGTAATTGCTGAGCCAGACACATTAGCATTAACATTTTATGACATCCAAAATGTTAGTTGTTACCTATATAGTGATGGTGGAGTAACCATAAGTCCGAGTGGAGGAACAGCACCATACGATGCAGTTTGGAATGATTTACCAGAAACTAACGACACAATTTTAACAGGTGTATCTGCCGGTTATTATACTGTTACATTAACAGATAGTAACGATTGTGCAATCACTGATAGTGTTGAAATTACACAACCGGATTCTATTTGGGTGGAGACAACAGTAAATCCGGTTTTATGTACACAACAAACCGGTTCCTTAGCAATTATTACAGATGGTGGAACATCTCCATATAGTTACGAATGGAACACTGGTGACACTATTCCTGTCTTATTTAATCTAATTGCAACTACTTATTATGTCACGATAGAGGACAATAACGGTTGTATATTTGAAACATCAGTTGAAGTACCTGCAGAAGGAAATTTAACTGCTGAAATTACTCAGACAATGTTTAATCAGTGTTATGGAGATAAAATAGCAGAACTAATAGCATATTCGAGTGATGGAGCACCTGAGTATACATATAGTTGGTCGAATTTTGTTGTAGATTCTGTAAATCCGGAGTTAGCTGCTGGGGATTATTCTGTAACAGTTTATGATAGTTGGGGATGTAGTGGAGTAGATTCTATTACCGTTACTGAGCCAGAAGAATTATTAATTGAACTTATATCACAAGACATTCGCTGTAAGGGGGAGCTTACTGGTCAGGCTAGTGTTTCAATACAGGGAGGGACACAGGCATACCATGCACTTTGGTCAAATAGTGACACACTATTCTATACTACTGGCCTAGGCCCTGGTGAGATTTGGGTAACAGTTACAGATGACAATAATTGTTCAGTAAGTGATTACACAGTTATCTCAGAGCCTGAAACAGGAATTGAAATAAGCCTTAATGTTAAACAAGTAACTTGTTATGGTGCAGATGATGGTGCTATAAATGCATTTGCAAGTGGTGGTTCTCCTCCTTATTGGTATACATGGTTTATAAATGGCGAAGAAATAAATGATGCAACAATTAGGAATTTAGGTACAGGCAGCTATTTATTGGTTGTTGACGATAATAACGGATGCTCAGCTGATACTTTAGTGGAGATTTATCAGGTGAACTCTCTTACTGCTACTGTTGAAGTTGGAAACACATCCTGTATTGGTAATTATGATGGATATATTGCCATTGCAGCAGCTGGAGGTACCGAACCATATTCATATTACTTGATGGATATTATGTGGAATTCATATATTATTGATTCACTTTATAGAGGTGATTATTATATAACTGTTCGCGATTCAAATGATTGTGAGTTTACAATGGGTCCAGTTTCTGTTTATGATACCGATGAGGATTGCTTGCATATTCCTGCAGCCTTTAGTCAGAATGGAGATGGACATAATGATGATTTTTATATTGAAAATATACATTTATATCCTCGCGCTGTAATTCAAATTTATAACAGATGGTGACAACTATTATATGAAGATTTAGGCTCAAATGGATTCTGGGACGGAACATATAATGGGAACCCTGTTCCAAACGGAGCATATTTATATAATATTATTTTAAATATTGATGAAGACCCACGAGTGGGGACCGTCACTATTATTCGATAGATTTTAGATATAATCTATTTCAGTAAATTTAGAATTTAGCAATCTGGCAACTCCCATATATGAAGGGATAAAGCATAGCTGGCTTCCTACGGAGTATTTCTTTTTACCATCTTTTTTGCGATTATCACCAAGGTCGACAACCATCATATCTGAAGTTATCCCAACAAAACTAACAGATTTGTCTTTCGGTTCAATTTCTGATTTATCAACATCCAATAGCCCAAAATCAAGAATTGCCTTTGTTGTTGTTTCATTAAAATCTTCTTCGTTATAATCAGCTGTATGTCCAACATTAGCTTCATTGATTACTCCATCCGGCACAACTTCTTTTTCGTCTAATTCTATGATATTAGCTTTAAAAGTAAAGGCTTCTGCTTTTAGATTATTAAACACCTCATTATCCAATGGACTTGTTCCAAAAAAAGCAGCTTCACCAATTCTAAAGTGGTTCATATCTGTTGGGACTGCATTTTTCTCAACTAATGGAAGAGTAATTGAGCTTCCTCCTGAAATTAAAGGGAGTTCTTTATTAAATTTTGCTTGAATAATTTCCTGATACAAACAAAGTTGTAGTAATTTATCGTATGTTGGTTCAACACCGTACATACAACCTAAATTTGATCCTAAGCCTATAACCTCAATGTTTTCAAGTTGAAAAACTTTCTTATAAAAATCAAGTAGTTCGTCTCTTTTTATTCCTTCTCTCAGCTCTCCAAGTTCAATCATAATTATAACCTTATTAATCTTTTTTTGTTTTTTTGCTGACTCATTGAGTGCCATTATCGTTTTATACGATGTGTTAAGAGATATATCTGCATATCTCACAACATCGTCAACATAAAGTAAGGCAGGAGGCTTAATGTAAATAGTTATTAAGTCAGGATTAACAGTCTTTAAGTTCTTCAAACTGCTTAACCTTGAGTCTCCAACAGAATGGATATCTTTTATTACATCTGGTTTTAATATCTTTTTTAATAAGTTAATATCTCCAGAGAAAACTTTAGTAATTAAACTCCAAGTTTTATCGTGTTTTTTTAGAAAAGCACTTATTTCTTTAATATTATAAATAACTGCTTCTGTATCTATTTGTAATTTGGCCATAATGGTCGTATCTATTTATTATTGTTATATCTCATTTCTGCATATTTTGATTTAAAACCAACTCGCTCATAAAGACGTTTTGCAGGATTGTCATATTCTACATGAAGTTTAATGTTTCCTTCTGTAATTGAAAATGCTTTTTCAATTATTTGTCTTCCGAATCCTTTGCCTCTATGTTTTGAATCAACAGCAATATATACTAATATGTTTTCAGGAATAAAACCTGACATTCCTGTTTTATTCATTACTAAAACTCCTGCAAGTTTGTTTTCATTATATGCATTTAGAATATATCCACCTTTACCATTGTTTTTTTCAAGAGCATAGTCAAAACATTTTCCAATATCTTCTTTACTGTCTCCAAACTGATCTAGATTAGTGTGTAAAAAATCAATACATCCTTCTCTACTTGTTTTTTTAAATTCGTTTTCTTTTTTGATTACTTCAAATTCTAGCATATTGTTTAAATTAAATTTACACATGTATTATAGTATGTTTTTTTTATCAGCCAAAAATGGCTTGTAAAATAATACAAAAGCCTTTAATTTGAAGACAAAAACCACATTAATTAAAAAACATTGAAATTATATTGTAATTTTGAAGAAGGCAAGTAAGAAAAAGTATAAATAATATCACACTTTTTAATAACACACAATAAAAAAACCCTCCATTGGAGGGTTTTTCGGCGTTAAAAAATTTGATTAGTAAGTTGAACTATATTTTAGTTTAAATAACTCCTTGTTCAATCATTGCATCAGCAACTTTAAGGAAACCAGCAATATTTGCACCTTTTACATAGTTTACAAATCCTGCATCGTCTTTTCCGTGCTTAACACATGCATCGTGGATATCACACATTATTCTATGTAGTTTCTCGTCAACTTCTTCGCGAGTCCAAGAAAGTTTCATAGAGTTTTGTGACATTTCAAGACCTGAAGTAGCAACACCACCAGCATTAGCAGCTTTACCAGGACCGAATAGTACTTTATTTTCTAAGAAAATCTCAACAGCTTCAGGAGTACAAGGCATATTAGCACCTTCGCTTACACAAATACATCCGTTTTCTACTAATTTAAGAGCGTCTTCTTTACCAAGTTAGTTTTGTGTAGCGCATGGAAGAGCAACATCACATTTAACTTCCCAAGGTCTTTTACCTTGATGGAACTCAGCACCAAACTCATAAGAATAAGGCTTAACGATATCCTCGTTAGTAGCTCTTAGCTCAAGCATATAGTCGATTTTCTCACCTGAGATACCGTCTTTATCATAAACGTATCCATCAGGACCAGAGATTGCAACAACTTTACCACCTAGTTCTGTTACTTTTGTTGCAGCACCCCAAGCAACATTACCAAAACCTGAGATTACAACGGTTTTACCTTCGAAAGTTTCACCTTTAGTTGCTAGCATTTCTTTTGCAAAGTAAACATTACCAAAACCTGTAGCTTCAGGACGGATTAGTGAACCACCCCAAGCTCTACCTTTACCTGTCAAAACACCAGTATGTTCTCTTGCAAGTTTTTTGTACATACCATACATATAACCTATTTCTTTTCCACCAACACCAATATCGCCGGCAGGCACGTCAGTTTCAGGACCAATTAGCTTCCATAATTCCATCATGAAAGACTGGCAGAAACGCATAATTTCTCTGTCTGATTTTCCTTTAGGATCGAAATCAGAACCACCTTTACCACCACCCATAGGAAGTGTAGTAAGTGAGTTTTTAAAGATTTGCTCAAAACCTAAGAATTTAAGAATTGAAAGGTTTACGCTTGGGTGAAATCTTAAACCACCTTTGTATGGTCCAATAGCATTGTTAAATTGAACACTGTAACCAAGATTAACATGAACGTTACCTTCGTCATCAGCCCAAGGTACTTTAAAAGTTAATACTCTGTCCGGCTCAATGATACGGCCAATAATATTAGCAGCCTCAAATTGAGGGTTCTCATTGTAAACGTCTTCTATAGTTTCTAGAACTTCTCTTACAGCCTGAAGGTACTCAACTTCACCCGGATGTTTTTTTTCCAGGTCGTTCATGATTTTTTCTACGTTCATCTCTTTAAATTTTAATTATTAATTTATCCGCCTTGCGGGTATTTTTTAGTTTTAATTCACAAGTCAAAATTATTGCTTTAAGAAATACAAAATTAAAAATGTAATATCTAAGATTTGGCATTAATGATTGATATTTATCAATGATATTTGTCGTCAAATCTAAATTTACTAATTTTGCATCAGTTTGAATAGAAGAAATGGCAGCAGGTAAAAACGATATTGAAAGCATACAGGACAGCTTGAATGAGAGAAAAAAGGAGCTGAATTGTATTTATAATGTAGATGAAATACTTAAGGATTTTGACACTTCGATCGAAGATGTTTTAACAAACCTTGTATCCGTAATTCCTGCAGGATGGAGATATGACGATATCTGTAAAGTTAAAATTATCGTAAATGATCTTGAGATTGCAAGTGACGGTTTTAAACGTACCGAATTAAAGCAATCATCACAGCTATATGTTGATGATAAGCAGGTTGGAGAGATTATACTTTGTTATATAAAGCCTGTTAGAGCTGAAAAAGGTATTTTTCTAACAGAGGAAAACAGGCTTTTTCAAACAATTGTAGAAAAAATAAATCAATATTTATCATTTAGGAAATTAAAAAAAATATACTCCGAAAGTGTTGAGAAGAAAAAGAAAAGGAGTAATAATGAGGAAAATTTTATTTCATATTTAAAGGAGTTGCATCTCACAGAATCTGAAATATCAAAAATAACAAAGGTTCAAATTGATTTTAAAAAGGGTGAAACTGTTTGCAAGCAAGGCTCTTTTGCATCATTTATAATGATATTAAAAGAAGGTTTACTAAAAGCTGTTATTGAAACGTCTCATTATAAAAGCCATATTTTTAAAATTACAAAACCATATAATATTATTGGTTTGTCAAGCTTATATGGAGATAATTATTACCACTTTAGTTGTAGAGCATTACTACCTAGTAAAGTGTGTTTAGTTGATAGAACGACTTTTGATGAAATTGTAAAGAATAATCCGGCATTTTCAATTGAAATAATGAAAATGTATTCAAATTCACTGCAGAATGTTTATGATAAACTTGGTAGTATTGCAAATAAGCAGGCTTTAGGAAAAGTTTGCGACACTTTATTATATTTATCAGAAAAAGTTTTTAACTCCTCTACAATAGAGACTACAATTACAAGAAAAGATATTGCTGAACTATCAGGTCTTGCAACAGAAAATCTTGTGAGGATTCTTTCCGAACTAAAAAAAGACAATATTATCGCTATAAATAATAAGTCAATCGACATACTTAATTTTGAAACATTGAGAATGTTGGGAAATATGGGCTAGCGTCAACTCCGCTTAGATACCCAAAGTCTACTCTGCACAATTATCTCATATCGGAAAAATGTTTGTTCTATGAATTAATCTCAAAGCAAAAATTGAGTCTCAATAATTTTGTGTTAGGTCAAAAAATATGTATTTTTAGTTAAATTATTGTTTTAACCCAAATCTTAGTATTATGAAAAAAATTATTCCATTTGTATTTATTATTGTTAGCGTATTTGCTATTCAAGGATGTCAGAAAACTTCTGATGCAGAAGATGTCGTTGATAAGTTCTATTCTTGTCTTGAGGAAAATGATTATGACGGACTTGTTGAATTCTTAGATGAAGAAACCATAGAGATGTATTCAGAGGAAGTAATAATCTCAACCATGAAAGAAAGAAATGAATTTTGGGGAGATTTAAAAGACCGCAAAAAGACATTTACCGAAATAAAAACAAATAATGGTCAAACAAAAGTTGTTTTAAGGTACGATGTAGAAAACGAAAATGGTAAGACTCATGAGGAGTTTGAACTTTTGGAAAATGACGGAGAGTTTAAAATTTCATATTATGAATATAAATCAGCCGAATAAATAAAAAAAAGAATTATGAAAAAGAAGACAATTTTATTATCAAGTGTTTTATTGATTTCAATTGTGTTGCTTAGCCAAATTATAAGTGGTTGTGCAAGCAACAAGAATAAAGAGCAGTCTAATCCAGATCTGCCTATCGATGAGATTGGAGCTGTTGTAGTTGCCCCCAGAGAATTTATTATTAAAGATGACATGTATTCAGCAGAAATACTTGTAGGTGTTAAAAAAACATCTGTCGATCCTACAATTTATTTAACTTATCAAAGTCCGTTTTATGAGGAATACGAAGAAGATGGTGAGACGAAATATCGTTTATTAAAAAATGGTGATTATGAGGAGGTTCCTGTTGACAAAGATGGAAAAGGAATTTATAAGACTGCATGTTTGTCTCATGGAGATTTTAACTATGGTGGCTTAATTCATTATGAATTGGAAAGCGGAGATATTTGGCTGCCATTCGAATCACATTATATTGTCGGATCAACGGGTTTTAATGTTACCGGTCCTGATGCTTATGTTATTTATAGAGGTGAGGAAAATCTAATTAATGTTTCAGTTAGCGGTTATCCTTTAGAGATGATAAACGTTAGTATTGATCATGGTTCTATATCTCCTGCTGAATTTGGTAAATTCAAAGTGATTGTTAACGGTGATTATGATAAAGTTGTTGTAAGCATTGCAATCAATACCGGAGACGGTGTAAAAGAGCTAGGCGAACAAGAATTTGTAGTTAGAGATAGATAAAAAGGTATTGCCAGACTCTATTTCCGTCTCCAAACACCTGTAATTTCTCCAATATATACAGTATGGAAATCTCTTTCGGGATACATTTCTTCCATTGGAGTTGTATCGTTGAACTCAGATTCTTACAGTACTGTAGAGTACAGTTTTTTGCATTCAATAATTAGATAAGCTTCTTCAAATGCTATTGAACCATTTGGAGTCACAACCGGTGTTAGCCCTTCATAATTCATTTTGTCAAAATCTTTACCGGAGACTGTTCCCATAAGTCGAAGAGCTTCTTTATCAGGATCGTCGTAAAATGTAAGAGTGTAATATTCTTCCCGTTCTGTATAATTATGAGTATGACGTTGCGGGCGTACATAAATTGTTGATACAGGCCTTTCCCATAACCACCCAAGTGTTCCCCAACTCGCTGTCATCATATTGTAATCGTCTTCTGTGCCGGCTGCAACTAGCATCCAGTCTTTACCAATCATTCTTATTACATTGTCATTAAGCTCTTGCCAACTAATTTTCTCAAAATTGTCAAGTTTATCGATTGATTTTTGTGCTGAGCATGAAATGCTAAAGATTGATAAAAGAATTATTATAACAGAGTTTTTCATATTTAATAAGTTTAGTATTTTATAATTTAGTTATATTTTACGAAGTTATTCATTTTTTAAGATGTTTAAAGTTATTGTAATAATAATTAGCATAATTGAAACAATGAATATACCAGTCCCAATATTAATTTTATCAATTACTAGTCCTAATATGGGAGCAATAATAGCTGCATAAAAAGATTCTGCCTGAGAGTTTATTGAAAGTGCTGAGGCCATAACTTTTTGATCAGATTTTTCTGCAACAGCCGAAACTCCGATTGGTTTACGCAGGTTTTCATTCATATAAATTAATACAAAAAAGCCTATAGCTAGCCATTCTAGTTTAAAATAGAGACTTAAGCCAACCATAACACCTAAGCTTAAACCAATTAATAATGTGTATAAAAGAGCCTTTTCGTTTGAAATAAACCTGATTACAAATTTGCCTGAACGTTTTGAAGTAAAAGATGATAGCAAATAAATTACAAAGTATATTAGACCTATAAACAAAGCTTCTCGTCTTTCGTTTGACCACGAATTAAAAACACTTAATCCGACAACAGCAAGTACTATTACAGGCTGAATATACTCTTTAATGGCTTTATGAAAACCTGAATGTGCTGCATGTAGGTTTATTATTTTCCAGTATTCAGTATTTTTAAAAGTAATCCAAAGGTTTTTAAATGTAGTTTTAAATGCGTCTAAGATTTTACCTGAGTTCAAATCATGTATTTCACCTTCCAAAGACTTTGGATAAGAAAGTATAATTAAACTGTTAATGAGATAAGGAACAATTGAGGCTAAAAATATTATTGTATAATCCTGAAATGCTATTACAATAGATGCTTCTATCAAAGAACTTAAAGCCGAACCCATTTGAGACCAGGACCTTGTGTTCCCATAATAATTTATTTTTTGCTTGCTCCATCCATTTTGATCTAAATAATCGTAAATCATAGCTTTGTTTGTCCCTGTTCTAAAAGCATCTCCAATAGCGAAAAAAGAGATTGCTAGAATTAAAACAACATAAGAGTCAGAAAAATAAAATATTAAAAACGAAAGGATATAAAACATGAAGGAAACAATCAAGGTTTTACGCCTACCTAATGCATCAGCAATGATTCCACTGGGAATTTCTAATATGTTTTTTATTATTTAACGAATAGAATACAAAACACCTATTTGCCAGTATAACAGTCCTTTTTCTATTAGAAATAGAATAAAAAACGGTTCAAAAAACTTCAGATTTTTGAAAAAACCATAAAGACTAAATTTATAATACTGTATGTCCTTAATGAATTTTGTATTCATAAAGTTTTAAATCATAAAGACTAACAAGTTAATGTTTTATTGGTTTACATAAAAATTAAAAAGCCGATAGATTTTTCTACCGGCTTTGAATATATGTTGATACTAAGAGAAGTGTTTGAACAACACTTGAACCTTAGTTTATTTTTTCATTGACCTGACATAGTTTACAACATTCCATCTGTCTTCTTCGTCCTGAATAACTGATCTAAAATCATGCCAGCGATATCTTCCAATAAAAGATTGGTAATATATTTCACCATCTGTAAATTTTGAGTGGAAATTAGCATCAGTAAAATCGTACATTTCTATTCCCATTTTTTTACCTTTTACGCCGTCACCTTTTCCACTAGCACCATGACAGCTAGCACACGACATATCATAAAGCTCTTGACCATACTCAAGACTTTCTGAACTTGATTTTACAGGATTAGTTTTGTTTTTATAAGTATCTGGAACTTTCCAAGGGTCTTTTGCTAATTTATATGCGCTTAATCCTAAAATAAAAATAGCTGAAACAGCTAATAAGAAGATAACATTTTTTGATTTCATATCTGTTTGTTTAAAATTTTACGATAATATTGAATCCAAGCATTATGCCATTTTTGTCAGTGAAGTCAAAATTATTCATAATTAAATTATTTTGTGGTATAATTGCTCGGTATGAAGATGCGAATAATTGGAATGAATGCGTTACTGTAGTAATATCAAACCCTAGTGCTACATTAGGTTTTGCCTCTACCTTCTCAGGAACAACTCCGTGATTGTGTGGCCCATGACCAGAATGACCTAATGCAAAAGGCTGTTCAAATTGTGCAATTAGACTAAAAGTGCTGTTTATTTTAAATCTACCACCAATACTTAAGCCAATTGCATCATTATAATATTTTGGATAATAGCTAATTGTTTCTGAAATTTAATCTTCTGTAACAATTCTGTAACTATCAACTTTGTTAATATGAGCATAACCAAAACCCAATAATGTTGAGAACTTGGAATTCCATTTTCTGCTTACAATGATTTGTGAAAAATATGATAATCTGTTTGTAAATGTATAATCATTACCCCAATAATCTGTTTCGCGGGCATTTATACAAGTATTTCCATAAAATGTTAAAGAAATAGGGATTATTTTATCACGGGATTGCTGTAGTATTTGATATTTTACAAGAAATTCCTGCATTTTTTTATCTCTCTCAGTTCCAAAGCCAATCATTAATTTGTCTGTGATGCCATAGTTAAGTCCTAACCTTATATTTGATGCTCCATAAAAACCAAAAAGATCAGATATTCCGTTTTCAACTGAAGTAAACCTATGGTGAATAACAAATTCCAAATCACCTTTTTTAGGTGTAAAACTTGTTTGAGCATCAATAAGTGATGATGAAAACCATGGATTGATTACCGGTTTGTGTTTTGGCTTTTTAGGACTTGTTGTATCTTGTTCCTGAGCCATTGAAAAATGGGCAAAGAGTACTAATAAAAATATTGTGATTATTGATTTCAGCGCTTTCATGATTTAGTTGTTTAGTGCTCCTTGTTCAATCCATTTTACAATTAGTGTATGTTCTTCAATTGTCAAATAATCGTCAGCATGTCCGGGATCCGGTTCCTGAAAAAACGGACTGTTATCAGGGTCAGCAAAATTCAACCAATTACCGTTAATTAGAACATCATAAACACCTTCGGACTCCATATCAAAGTTAGTCCCCGAAAAATTACATGATGCACAATTATTGGTTAAAATCGGAATGATTTCATTCTGAAAATGTACGGTATCTATAGGACTAGTGGTATCAATTATATAAGTACCCTCGTCATCAAATCGAATATATTCTGTCTCACATGAAAATAGAAAACAAACACCTGTTAAAATGGTTAATATAAAATATACAGCTTTCACAGCACTTAAAATTTTGTGTTGCAAGGTAAAAAAAAATTATAGATCAACTAAAGACAACCATGGAAAATATACAACGTTTACTAAATAGGTACTAAAATGCAGGATTATGAAAACTAAATTTACAACAATTATTGTTTTGTTGATGTCAATTGCTGGTTTTTCACAGGAGTGGACAGTAGAAGAGGTAGGAACATGCCCTATGGATAAAACATATGGGATAGTATTAGCAGATGTTCACGGAGATGAAGTACAACGTCTTTATGTTAGCACTAGAGGTGAACCCAGTGACGGAGCGATTTATGAGTGGACATATAATGGTTCTAGTTGGGAGTTAACTTCTACTGTGGCAACAGGATTAGAAAATCTGGTTTCATTAACTGCCGGAGATGTAAAAGGATTGGGAGTAAATAAGCTATATGCTGGAGAATGGGGCGGAGCCGGGAGCAGAGTTTTTGAATATACTTGGAATGGAACTGGATGGGATGAAGCTTTAGTTGAAAGTCCCGGACAAGGAGTTATTTCTATGATTGTTGGTGATGCAAGAGGAGACGAAGTACAAAGGTTATATGCATCGGGTTATATTATTCATCGCGAATATACATGGACCGGTACAGATTGGAGCATTGTTGATATAAATTCAACTTATGGAACAGAAGGACCGGCTTTAATTGGCGAAGCAAAAAACGATGGTGTTATTAGATATTATACTCCTGGTAATCGCATTAGAGAATTCTCATGGAATGGTTCTTCATATGACGAAACTGCAAGTATTTCAGGTGCAGATGGATGGCCTGAGACAGTAGTTGTTCAAGATACCAGAAATGACGGTGTAAATCGTGTAATGACTCAGGATTATAACGGTACATATGAATATACATGGAATGGAAGCAGCTGGGATGAAGTAAACGTTAGTGCACGTGCAGGTAGATCGTTTCTTTTTGCAGCAAAAACCAAAGCAGATGGTAAATACTATATTTATAATACTTTTTGCGGAGATGTTTTTAGAGAGTATTCATATAACTCCGGAACGATGAGTTATGACTATACTAATATTGATGCTGCAACCGGTGCAACTGCAATAATTGATGTTGGAACCGGAAGAAATGATAATGTTGTCAGACTTTATACTCCCGGGTATGCTTCTGGGAAAATTTATGAAATTACTAATGTAGACCCATTAATAGTAGGTAGTACTGGTATTGAATCTTTTACTGATGACTCTAATTATATCAGAATTGCATATATGACAAATAAGTTATTTGTTGAAAATGTTGAGCAAAGTGGGGTTTTACAAGTTTATGATTTAAACGGAAAACAAGTACTTAATAAAAAGACAAATCCAGGTACAAATACGGTTAATTTAGATGGGTATAATTCGGGTATGTATATCGCGAGGTTTTTTGTTAACGGAAAACTAGAAACAAAGAAATTTATTATTAGGTAGTTGAGGCTTTTGTGTTAGATTGGAAAACAAATAGAGCATCAGATATCTGATGCTCTATTTTATTTAGTATTTAATATGTCTATTATTCTGCAGGAGCTGCAGGTGTAGTAGGAGTATTTGGCGTAGGTTGTTCTGTTTGAGTTGGTTCTTCAACCTTGCGATTAGGAATAGAAAAACTTGCTAATAAACAAAATACAACTAAACCAATTGCTAATGTCCATGTTGCTTTTTCAAGAAAATCTGCGGTCTTTTTAACACCCATAACTTGATTCCCTTGACCAAAACTTGAAGATAAACCACCACCTTTACTATTTTGTACTAGTACGATTAAAATTAATAAGACCGCACATATGATAATCATTATTGAGAAAAAGGTATACATAACTAATTCTATTTATTTTTTATTAATTCCTTAATTTTTTCAATTTGGCTCACAAAGTAAATATTTTTTTCTGGATATTTCAAACATAATTTTTCATAAGTTAAAATAGCCTTATCATAATGCTCCTGTTTGATATATATTTTTGCAAGGGTTTCACTAAACAACTCTTCATCTTCAGACAGCACTGAATCTGTTGCAAATGAACCGTTAGAGGTATAATCTTTTTGAGGAACAATTCTTGGATCTGAGGATAAAAACTTATCAATCAGGGCAATTTTTTTATCCGAATTTAAAATTATTTTTTTTTCAGATTTTTCGCTTTCCAGCTCATTTTCAAACTCAAAATTGAGATAATCGTCTGATTTTAAGTCAGGTTTAGTGTAATTTTTTTCAGATTTTTCTTCTTTCTTTGATGAAGTAAACTGATTGATATCTAAAATATCTAAGTCGTTTTCCGTATTGTCTGATTTAATTTTTTCTTCCAAAAGGTCATTATTTGGATTAATTTCCTCAGAAATAACATCTTTTTCGGATTCTATAATTGTTTCTTTAACTTCCTGATTGGGTGATTTCGATTTTTCTTCTTGTTGAATACCTAGCTCCTTTAATCTTTGAGCAATGATTTGTTCTAAATCAGACTTATTCGAAAAATCTTGTTAAGTTTGTCTTTCAGAGACAGAACCAGATTTAATATCATCAATATTTTGAAGAATTCTATCAGCAGCAGAAGACCCTGGTTTAGAAATAGCTTTAGCTTCATTAATTGGTTTATCATCAATTAGTTCTGTATCACTAGACATTTCATCTTGTGAGGTAACATCTTCAGATACAATGGGGGTGATATTTGTTGCTTCTTCTTTTGTGAAAATATCTTGAGATGTGTCTTCTACCTTATCCTCAAGTACTTCTTCTTTTTGGTCAAAGCCTTCGGGTTCAATAGAATTTGAACTAATTAACTGTTCTGGAATAATATTTACATCTTCTGATTCTTTATGACTTTCAATCTTATCTTCAAGATCCAGTTCTAGAGTTTCTTTTTGTTCACTTGCTTGCTCGAAATTCTTTGAATCAATTGTTTCCTGAACAATAATTTCGTCTTTCTCACTTTTAGATTTATTAATATCTGAAATGTTTTTCAGAATTAAATCAGCAACACTAGTTTCTTCTTCTTTAATCTCGTTTTGATCTGAATTTTGTTCTTCTTCATCAAAATCATCTTCAATCTTTTTGTATTCGGGTGTGTCGTCTAAAGTTTCCGGTATTGTTTCCTTATCTATATTAGTATTCGGGTTTTCTTCAGCAATAAGCTCTTGTATTTCAAGTTTTGTTTCTTCAGGTTTCTCTTGTTCTAATACCGGAGAGATAATAGCAGTTTCTGTTTTATTTGATTTTTGAAGAGGCTTATTAGTTTCGTCAATTATGGCTTTAAGTACTTTTCTATCACCAATATGTGTTGCAGCGATTTTTAATTTACTTTCGAACCTAACATCCTGAATTTTATGAAGATTTTTAGCATATAAAACCCAAGCTGTTTGAAAATGAGGAAACTCATCTATCAATAGTTTTATTTCTTCCAGACTGTCTGTCGAAAGACACGAAAAATCATTGACATATTTTAAGAATTGTTCTTTGTTCATTTTACCAGTTTGCCAGTGCTTTATTAAAAATATCTATTGCCAGTTCTTCACTGATTTCTTCAATTAATTCAGTTTCAACAGAGCTTAAGCTTTGTGTACTCTCAAAGTCTGCATATCTTGAAAAGTTAGATTCAAAATCTTTTTCTGGCTCAATTAAATTGGTATATTTTACTTTTACAGTAATTGTCAATCGGTTTAGAGCTGCAGTTTCATTTCCCTGATATGCCTGAGCCGTTACTTTATAGTTTGTAATCTCTCCTTCGAGTTTAAGGTCTCCTCCATAATTAACAAGCTCAAGATTAGTTTGAGACACAAATTTATCTTTTAGTGTTTCGGTAAAGACATTACTTAAATTTGGTTTAACAAGACTGGCTCTGTTAGGGAAAAACTCAATAGTAATTGTTTTTATATTAGCATTGATTTCAGCACCAGTAAATGAGTATCCGCCTGTACATGAACCCAGTGTAAGTAGACAGGAGAAAACTAATAATATTGCGGTTATTCTGATTTTCATAATTTCATGCTAATTTAAAACAGTTTTTACTTACTTATATTGTATTCTTTAATTTTCCTGTAAAGAGTTCGCTCTGATATTCCCAATTCTTCGGCAGCAAGTTTTCTTTTATTATTATTCTTTTCTAAGGCTTTTATAATTAGTTCTTTTTCCTGTTCGGATAAAGATAAAACCTCCTCAACAACTTCACCATGTTCTTCAAACTTTTGCTCATGTGTTTGGTGTTCTTCTTGATATACAGGTTTTATATTAAGGTCTTTAATATCATTGTCAAATGTTTTCATAATTTTTGTGTCATAGTCTGTAACTTTAACATCAGGATTTTGACGAATAATATCATTGACAAGTAATTTAAGTTAATTCATGTCTTTTTTCATATCGAAAAGAACTTGATATAAAATTTCTCTTTCATTAGAAAAATCTTCGAATGAACTTTTGTTGTTTTTTACCAAAGCGGGAAGGTTTGACGAATTTGCACCTTGCAGATATGTTTTAAGTACATCGCCTGTAATCAACCGTTGTTCTTCAATTATTGAAATTTGTTCGGTGATATTTTTTAGCTGTCTAATATTACCCGGCCATCTATACGAGTTAAGAACACCAATCGCATCTTCTGTAAGTTTAATAGTTGGCATACGGTATTTTTCTGCAAAATCCGAAGCAAATTTTCTGAATAATAAATAAATATCTCCTTGCCTGTTACGAAGAGGAGGCATAAATATCGGAACAGTATTTAGTCTATAATATAAATCTTCGCGGAATTTTCCTTCGCTTACTCGATTAGCCAAATCAACATTGGTTGCAGCAACAAGTCTCACATTGGTTTTTTCTGACTTTGATGAACCGACTTTGATAAACTCTCCGGTTTCTAAAACTCTTAGAAGGCGTACTTGTGTTGATAGAGGAAGTTCAGCTACTTCATCCAAAAAAATTGTTCCTTCATTTGCTTCTTCGAAATATCCTTTTCTATCACTATGGGCACTGGTAAATGAGCCCTTTACGTGTCCAAAAAGCTCAGAATCTATTGTTCCTTCAGGAATAGCACCACAGTTTACAGCGATATAATTGTTATGTTTACGTAAACTTGTTGAATGAATAATTTGTGGGATTCTTTCTTTACCCACACCACTTTCACCAGTAATTAACACCGACAAATCCGTTGGGGCAACCTGCATAGCGATATCCAAAGCACGATTTAATCCCGTCGAATTTCCTATTATCCCAAATCTTTGTTTTATGCTTTGTAATTCCATTTTTCTGCGCCTTAGTAAATCAGAATGCAAATTTAATAAAATTAGCTGAAAAATATGACAATTTGTCAGGAAAAATAGAGTGTAAAAGTTATATTCTTTTGCGGTTTAGCAATTTGCATTTAAGAAGTGATTAGAAAAAAGATTTGCTAAATTTGTAGCATGGGTAAAGAAAAATATTATCTATTTTTAAGTTTAATAATTGTGTGTATTATTCAGACTTCTTGTAAAGTGAATGAACAAACAGAGTATTCTTTCTTTATAGCTGGTCACTCCTATGGTAAACCATTTGTTGATAATGAAGGGTTTCATCCACCATTTAAACAAAAATTTTTGTCAGTACAAGATAGTGCTGATTTAGAGTTCGGATTTTTACTTGGAGATATTGTTTGGATACCATCTGAAAAAGACTGGGATGAAATAGACAAGGATATTGAAGATTTAGGATTACCGGTATATATTGCTTGTGGTAATCATGAAATGAAAGATTCTGCTTTGTTTGTTGAAAGATATGGACCTACCTATTTTTATTTTATTAAGAATAAAGACCTTTTCATTGTTCTCGATCCTAATATTGATAATTGGAATATATCAGTAGAGCAATTAAGTTTTCTTAAAAAGGTAATAAAAAAGAAAAGTAAAAGAGTTGATAATATTTTTGTTATGACACATCAATTGATTTGGTGGGATAAAGATAGATATCCTGATATAAAGTTAAATTCACTAGAAGGAAAAGATGAAAACTTGAACTTTTGGGATGAGGTAGAGCCGATTTTTCATACATTAGATAATAATGTTGTATTTTGTGCTGGAGATCTAGGAGCAAATACAAAGGCATCTGATTTTATGTTTGATAAGTATGATAATATAACATTGGTTGCTACAGGAATGGGAGAGGGAGAAGGTGATAATTTTGTTATTATTAAAGTTGATAATGATAAAAACGTATATATCGAATTAATAAATCTAAATACAGATCAAGTAATTCATCTATTGAATTGAGATTATTTGTATTTTTAATTAACTTTGGTGAATGAAAAATCTGAATAAAATATTTTTCCTAATTCTTTTGATAATACCTCATGTCGGATATTGTCAGAACGAAGCATATTCATTTTTTCTTGCAGGTCACGTTTATGGTGAGCCAGGAGTAGAAAATGAGGGCGTACACCCTCCTTTTAAAGCAAAATATGAATATATACAGGGACGAGAAGAAATTGAATTTGGTGTTTTTTTAGGGGATATGGTAATTTGGGGTTCTAATGCAAAGTGGGACAATATAGATGCTGACATTGAAGAACTGGGAATACCTGTTTATAAAGTTGTAGGAAATCATGATATGATTAATGGTGAAATATACTTTGAAAGATATGGAGATATTACATATTATAGTTTTATTGTCAAAAATGATTTATTTATAGTTTTGGATCCAAATATTGATAGTTGGAATATTTCAGGAGACAAACTTGTTTTCTTACAAAATACTATTTCTGAAAATGCAGATGAATGTGATAACATATTTGTAATGCTGCACGAATTGATATGGTGGGAACCTGATAACATATATTCTGATATCGTATTAAACCCACAGTATCCAATGGACTATCGTGATGAGGAAATTAACTTCTGGCCAGTAATAGAGCCATTATTTAATAACCTTGAAAATAATGTAATTATGTGTGCAGGAGATGTTGGAGCGGCATCTTATGCTTCACCTTTTATGTTTGATCAATATGATAATATTACTTTGTTAGCAACAGGTATGGGTAAAGGAGAAACCGATAATTTTGTTGTTGTCAATGTTGACGAAGACAAAAATATCGATTATGAATTAATTTGTCTAAATAATGAAGAATTGTATTGTTTTGGAGAATTTACAGATTATATAATATCCACTAATAACACATCTAATGCTGATGGTAATATTTCTGTTTACCCAAATCCGGTATATGATAAATTGTATTTTGAAAGTGATACAGACCTGACATATAGAGTTAATGTATATTCAAATACCGGAGAGTTGATAATAGATAAAACAATTGAGAATCAAACGAATGTTGAATTAGATGTTTCTGGACTATCTTTAGGGGTATATTTTGTTAGATTGATTACTGAAAATCAAACAATAAATCGAAAGATAATTAAGATTTAATCAAAACTAGAATTTATTCATAAAACAAAGCTTTTAGCTTATGTTTTTTTCCTTTAATTGTTTTTCCGTTTAGAGTTAAAGTGGAGTTTTTTTCGATTAGAGACTCTGTCCAAACATCATCTAAGGTGCAGTTGTTTGCGGTGATTGTAGCTGGACCAAATTCAGGTTTTTTCTGTAATAATAAGAAACCGTAAGTAGCCTTACTTATTTTACATCCCTCAACTTCTGCATGGGATAAATCTTTTGAAGCAATCCCAATGTTTACATCAGTAATAACAACATTATAGATCTTTGCCTTTGTGTTTTCACCAACACTAATACCTTTATCTTTAGCACCATTTATCGTACAGTTTTTTATCGTAACCTCGCTAGTTGAAAAGTCAATCGCATCATTCCCATTGTTAGTAAATAAACAATTGTCTAATGTTCCAGTACAAAAATCTGAGTCATGAGAATCTCCATATGTATTATTAAGAGAACAATCTTTAAGTAGGAAGTTACACCTAACAGTGTTTAACATATCTTCACAATGGTTGTTGTTGAATGTACAATTATAAAACTCTACATCCGATTCATAAAATGTTACAGCACCGGTAATTGTCCATCCGTTATAATCCAGAGTGTTAAAGTTATCAAAAATAGCATACTTGCAAGTAGATAAGCCATCAGCCTGTAAAATAGTGAAACCATTTGCAGACATATCTGATGAAAATATTTTAACAGGATTATTTTGTGTGCCATTGATTTTTATTGTAGAGCTAGAAATAAAAGCAGCACCATTTGTAATATCCATTTTTGTTCCCGGCTCGAAGCTTACCACATAGCCTGCAGGTATATAGATGTGATTATTAAATTTGAGATTGCCTTTAAACGTGATTTGTTTATTTTTCTCGTTTGTATATTCGCTTATATCGGTAGAATTTGCAGCAATATCATTTCTTGGATTATAATTTGTTGGAGCAGGCCATTGTACAATTTTTGTTGTAAAAATGCTATCCTTCTCACGTACTTTGAAATACACATGTTAATAATCACTCATGTTTTCAGTAAAGTTAAATTCAATAATTTTTACAATACCGGAGTTCTTATTATTAATTGTTTCTGATATCTCAGAAATTATTTCATCTTCATCTCCCAGTCCAATTAAATCTATGTCGTATTGAAGGAAACACTTAAATAATAACTTATTTTCAGATTGTTTATATACTTTAAGATATTTATTTGCGAACTCAAGAGGTTTTTGCATTCCAGCGACAAAGAAAGGTTTATTTTTTAGCTCATGATATCTTTGTCTATATTCATGCTTTTCAAGCGAGTCTTTAAATATTGGTAAATAAGTATCTATTTTATCTAACACTTCTTGAAATTGTATTGTATCAAAATAGTATGGGATAAACTCAAGTTTATTTAATGAGTCCCAATATTGATATTCTTCATTATATTTACTTCTAAAAGATTCGTAATCTAAATCATTTGTAAAAAGGTCTAGGTATTTAAAATATTCTTTTTCGAAAATAGAATCTGTCATTAGATGAGACAAACAATATGTAGGTTTAAAATAAGATTCTGCCAATAACATTGGGGAAATAGGATTTTCAAAAGAAAACTCATTGTTTCCGGCAAACATATCAAAAGCAATAGGTTCTAACCTGCATAGTACAGGATTATAATAATATCTAACATTGTGCCATTGTAAGGAGTGAAATGCATTTCTGGAATTAACAAAAGCTATAAACTTTGCCATTTTTTTAACATCAAATATATCAGAAGCATCTGCTTGCATTAATCGATATGATTATAAAAGATTTTGGGCAATTATAAACTGTTGATACTTTACGCTGTCTTTTAGAATACTTCCTGAGCCAAAAGGTTCAATAACACTAGTTACATAGGTAAAACCATTTGGGGTTTTACTTAACATAAAGTCCCAGAAATCTTCTTCTGAGTACTTAATTATAGGTCCTTCTCTTCTCTTCGAAGATTCTACTAGTTCTTTTTGGAAATGTTCTTCATATGAGTACATACCTATTGGTTTTCCGTTTAAATAGACAGGAACGAAACCATATCTTGTTGTAAGGATGTCAATATCTTTACATGTTTTATGAATTAGCCATTCATTTAGGAATCCTCGAACAGACGGATTTTGTATCGAGAATACTCTCATGCCTCTCCAGGAGTCATCTTTAAGCTTTATTCGAAAAGACCATTTTTCACCTCTTAAATGATCAAGCCAGTCTCCTTTCAATCTTATTTGAGCATGCATCATTTTTTCGTATCCATAGATTATTGCATTAACCCATGAATCATCTTCCGTAATTAATACCCCTTTGTCAAGAGCCTCGTCTCTTTTTTCTTGGATTTTCCTAAATTCTTTATCCTCAATATAAATTAGGATAGGTTCTTCATTTTCGTAATTTGGATAAAAAGTTTGTCCTGATACACTGATAGATAAATTATCTATATATGTGTCTTGTTTACCAGAATTAAAAATATAGATTTTTAATGTGTCTTTAAAATTTTGTCCACAGGTGAATTTAAGGTAAACATCTTCCCATCCATTTTCATATGTTTGTGTTTCTTCACCATTAATGAAATAAAAACTTGCAGGGTCTATACCTTGAGCAACAATAGATGCATCAGACGTGTGGAATCTCTTGAAGCTTATTGTAACAATACTATTGGGTTTTAGATTATCAAGTACAAGTAGATTCTGATATACTTTACATTTAGGAATATAAAGGGATTTTTCACCTTCGTAAAATATTTTTTCAGAGAAACTCCCTTTACCTAAAATATAGTCTTCATTATTAGTTAAAAATTCCGTGCTGTCATTTTGATTTTCAAAATCACAAAAGATAGAAAACTCTTGGATTTCAAGATTCTCTTTAGAATAGAAATGATACGTAAAAAATAGACCGGCTAATACAACCAGCAATATAAGAATAATATATACTTCCCTTCTATGCTTATTAACACTCATTTAATAGTCGGCAAATTATAATGAAACCTCATAATAGTTACTAATTCCTTCGATATACTTTGAATTTCGAGTTAGTACAAATGGCAAAGTATTTATTACATGTGGGGCGTATTCATTAAATTCTTCGTAATACTTAACTTCAACAACAGTGTTTTTATCTTTAACGGTTTCATTAAACCTGTTAAAATTATCATTTATGTTAAAATAAGTTATTTCATTGTCTATAGTCAAACGATAGTTTCCTGAAACATCCCTAAAGTAGGTTCTTTTGTATGAATTGAGTAACTTCATTTCCATTCCTGATATCTCATCCAGAATATGCAATGGGATATCAGCACTTTTTAAAATGTTAAAACACTTTGAATTAGTGAAGCTTTCATTCATTTCGAAATCAGGCAGAAAAAATGAAAGTTTAGTTCCTCGATATGCGTTTTTTATTTTTATTTCAAAAATTGCCCCTGAAATCTTACCTAGTACATCACCATACCATCTAAGTCTGTATTTTTTTCTGTCAGATTTTCCCATTAAATTATCATAAAACGAATCCAATTCAGGAGTGTCAAGATAAATATTGTTAACAAAACGAGGGTGGTATATCCGACGAAAAAAAGCGCTCGAACTAAGAACAATGTTTTCAATATGGTGAGCATTTAAAGACTCCGGTCTGAATTTACGTTCGTAACGGAAATTATCTAGTTTGGTATATTCTATAACTTCAGGTTTTTCCATTACTTAATGTCAACAAATGAAACACTTGTGTTTTCAATTTTTAGAATTTCGTTTTTACAATCTGTAAGTACATCCAGGTTTTTAACTTTTACTATAAATGCAAGATCAAGATTGTCTTTGTTTTCATCAAACCTTCTTAAAACAGCTCTATTGAACTTTAAGTTTACAATACCAACAATCTTTTCCATATCACCTTCATTTGGCCTTTTCATGCTAATTACAAGATTATAGGCATTTAGTTTGTTTGCTGGCTTAATAAAGTACCTTATCCATACAACAGCAATTAAAATTAAAAACGAAATAATTGTAACAACAGGTTGGTTTGCCCCCATACCTAGTCCTATACCAATTGCTAAGAATAAATAGGTTAATTCTTCTGGTTCTTTTATGGCAGCACGATATCTGACAATTGACAACGCACCAACTAAACCTAATGATAATGCAACAGAGCTACCAACTAAGGTAATAATTAACATTGTAATTAATGATAGCATTACAAAGTTATACGCAAACTGACTTTTGTTAGAAAGTGTGTTTGCACATCTACGATAAGTTAGTTCTAAAATAATTGATAAGACAATCGTCATTGCCGCGTTTAATAAGAACAAATTAATATCGATTTCCTGTGGTTCGAAATTAAAGTACTGTAAAATCTTTTCGTAATTATTCATCTTTTTAAAAATTTAAAGTTGCAATTTATAATATTTTATTAATTCTACATAATTTTATTCACCGGACACCCGTCACCGGACATCTGACATTTACTCATAAAACAATGCTTTTAATTTTTCTTTCTTCCCTTTATATGTTTTTCCGTTTAAAATTAAGGTTGAATATCTTTCAATTAATGACTCTGTCCAGACGTTAGTAAGAGTACAATCTTCTGCAGTTATTGTAGCAGGACCAAACTCCGGTTTTTTCTGTAATAATAAAAATCCGTATTTAGCTTCATTTATATCACAATTGACAACATCGGCGTGCGATAAGTCTTTTGATGCAATTCCGATATTTACAGCACTTATATTTACATCTTTAATGGTAGCCTGAGTGTTTTCTCCAACACTAATACCCTTATCTTCTGCGCCAATAATATTACAACCTTCCATAGTTGCGATACTTGTAGAAAAGTCAATAGCATCATTACCATTATTTTTAAATGTGCATTTTTTTAATGTTCCTGTACAGAAATCAGAGTCATGAGAATCACCATAAGTGTTTTCAATGAGGCAGTTTTCCAGATAGAAATCACACCTGATTGTATTGAGCATATCCTCGCAGTGATTGTTTGTAAATTGACAGTTGTAAAATTCAACATCTGCTTCGTAAAACGTAACAGCACCTGTTAGAGTCCAATAATTATAATCAAGCGTATTTAGATTGTCAAAGTATGTGTATTCTAATATTGATTTCTTTTCTGCCTGTAAAATTGTAAAACCGTTTGCTGTTTTATCAGAAGAGTATATCTTAATAGGATTATTTAAAGTTCCTTTTGCAATTATATTAGAGTTTATAATAAAAGCAGAATTGTTTGTTATGTCAATATTTGTTCCAGCCTCAATAATAACAGTATATCCAATCGGAGTATAAACATGGTTATTAAAGCTTATATTTCCATTAAAACGAACCTCGCGTTTTTCATGATTGATAAAACTTGAGATATCAGTTGCGTTGTTAGCAATATCATTACGAGGATTGTAAGTTGTTGGTGCTGGCCATTGTATGACTTTGGATTTATATATTGTGTCGTGAATAGGATTTCTATAATAGATATAATCTTGTTTTAATTGTTCTGAGCTTATTGAAAGGTTTGTTTTAAATGTGTTTTGATTATTGGTGTTTTGAACTTCAATATTCGAAGATACTTTTATCTCTTTTTCATTCCCAAAACCAATAATAGTTATGTTGTCTTTATGCGCAATGGACACAGATATTTGTTCCGGCTTGTTTTTATAAAATTTTACATAATCATTGAAATATTGTTTGTTGTCATCGTAGTTTGTTTGAGTTCTAATAAACTTTGTTTTTTCATACAAACTATCTCTGTATGTAGATATTGACAGATTATTTGAGAAAGTATCTAGCTCCTGACTAATAAGTTGCAAATGATTGATAAGTTCAGAATCATCGAATTTATAATTTAAGAACTCATGTTTTAATAGAGATTCTCTCTCACGAATTTCATTACCGTATTTATCAAGATATTTTTGAGTTATATCTACCTCGACATAATTTTTAAGAAAGCCTATATATTCATTGGTAAAACAAGTATCATTTAATAAATTCATGTAAAATGAAGCATGAACCGGATGCGTTGAACTTTTATTAATTGAAAAATTTCCTATAATATTTGTGAACCCCCAAGTAAAAATACCATAATTAGCATAACAATCATATGCAATAGGTTCTAGTTTACATGTAACAGGATTGTAATAAAATCTCAAATTATGCCATACAGCTCCATGATAAGCTCCAAAAACTGTTTGAAGAGCAAAGAATTTAGCAAGTTGTTTAACGTCAAAGACCTCTGATGCTGATAATTCTCCTTCTCGAAATGAGTCTAAAAGATTTTGAGCAATTATGAATTTATGATATAATGCATCGTTTTTTATTATTTTATTTTGTTGGAAAGGCTTAATAACAGAAGATCTGAAAATAAAAGACTCTTTGGATTTTAAGTCAATACTTCTTCTATTCCAAAGATCATCTTCACTAAATGATATTATTGGTGCCTCTCGTCGTAATTGGCCCTCTAAAACTTGTTTGACAAAATGTTCTTCATAGGCATATATTCCTAATGATCTATTATTTAGTTTTACAGGTACAAAATCATAACGTGTTGCTAAAATATCATTATCTTGAAATATTTTATGTATAAGCCACTCATTAATAAATGAACGACTAAAAGGCGTATGTAAAGAGAAAGTACAAAGATTTTTCCATGATCCATCAGATAGTTTTACTATGAAGGACCATTTATCTCCTTCAAGATGATCGAGCCAGTCTCCTTTAAAACGAACTTCTGTTTCAAAAAGCTTGTCATCGAAAGCCATTATTGATTTTACATAACTATCATCTTCTGTTATCAATATACCTTTATCAAATGCACGTTCTCGTATTTTTTTTAACTTTTCAAATTCAAGATCTTCAATATAAAAACATATTGCATTTTGTTCATCGAATTCAGGATATGTCATGTATTCCAGCTGTTCGATTTTTAAATCATCAAAATATGATAGTTCTTTTTTAGGGTTCCAGATATAAATTTTAAGGTTATTTCCGGAATAATCAGGAGGAGTTCGAATTTGGGCTTCAAGTTTACCCCATCCGTCCTGTAAAGTGTCACAAATAAATGTTTGAAATCTGTATACAGATGGTTTGTCCGGAGTTACTTCCTGAATTACTACTCCTGCTGAACCAGTGTTACGTAAGATAGTAATTTTGTAAACTTCATCAGGACCAATATTGTGCAGTTCTATTAAATTTACAAATTCATGGCCATTTACTTTTAAACTGTTTTTACCAGAAAATGAGATTTCACCTAAAAAGCCATTATTTAGTTTGATTTTGTGCAAAATATTGCTTGTGCTAAAAACTAAATTTGTTTCAGATTTTTTAAAATCATCAAAGTCACATTCTATCAGAACTTTAGATTTATCAATAAATGCTAGATAAACTTTTACAAGAATGAAAAGCACTACAAAAAGACCAGTTAATTTGGAAAGTAGTAAAATATTTTTCTTTTTGGCGTTTTTCACGAATTTTACACACATTTATTTAAGTCGCAAAAATAAGAATTATTTACTAAAAGATTAATCATTTAATGAAAACCCTAAGCGTAAAAGATTCTCTGGCTTTAATATTTCATGGATCTTTTGATTTTCAATAATTTTCAGAAGTTTATTTGCTTCAAAAACATCAATGTTTTTCTCTTTCATTAAACTTGCAATTTCTGAAGCTTTTTTATAGCCAACATATGGGATTAAAGCGGTTGATAAAGTGGGATTGTGAATTACTGATTGATAGGAAGTTTCTTTGGAAATTTCTATTCCTTCAAGCAAATATGTTTTAATGCTTTCGTTTACTGAAATTAGCATTTTTAAGCTGTCGAGTAATGCATTGCCAATTATTGGAAGATATGCATTTAACTCAAGGCAGGATTGTGCAGATAAGTTTGTAATTATTGCGTCATTAGCATATACTCTTTGCGATGAGCTAATTACAAATTCTGATATAACAGGATTTACTTTACCCGGCATTATTGAACTACCTGCTTGTCTGGCTTTTATTTTAAGACTTTCATTACTGATGTCAGCAGATAATAGCCTGAGGTCGCCAGCCATTTTTTCGAGATTTACTGCATGTGATTTTAGTATAGCATGAGCCTCAACGATACTATCCAAATTTGATGTAGTATCGCTCATGTTTTCACTTCGGGTAAGCGGCAAACCTGTGATTTGTTGTAAGTTTTTGGCAGCTTCCATAATGAAGTAACGTGGTATTGCCATCCCAGACCCAGTTGCACCACAACCAAGATTTACTGTTTTTATTCTTTCGAAACACTTTGACACTCTCCACCAATCGCGTGAAAGAGCATTGCTATAAGCGCTGAAAAGCTTTCCGTAACTAGAAGGAACCGCTGCCTGCATTTGGGTATATCCGGTTCTTAATACATCTCGATATTTACCTTCAAGTGCTTCTACTGATGATCTTGTATCATTAATTTTTAGCTCCAGCTCATTAAGTAGCTTCATCGCGGCCAATCTTAATGAAGTTGGGATAACATCATTTGTTGATTGGTAAATATTTGCATGCACAAAAGGATAAATAAATTTATAAGTACCTGGGGCTTTTCCTAACTTTAATAAGCTTAGATTAGCAATAATCTCATTGATATTCATATTGATACTTGTACCTGCTCCTCCTTGAATTGCCGGCACAATAAATTGATCGAAGTGCTTTCACTCAGAGACTTCTAATGCAGAAGCTTTTAATGCGTTGATTATATCATCAGAGAAGAATTCAATTTTTATACTTTTCTTGTCAAAATTCTTTAGTGCTGTGTCACGAAACTTTTCATAAGTAAGATAACAGGCATATTTTACCAATCCAACAGCTTTATACCACTCATTAAAAAAGTCTGAATGGTTGCTGAAATTTTGTTTCGCTCTGTATGCATTTATCCCATACAAAGCTTCTTTTGGGATTTCAACTATCCCTAAGCTGTCTTTTTCTTTTCTCATAAATTTTTACAATGGTCTCGCAAATGATTTTACATCATCTTCCATAATTGTCGGTCCACCAAGAATTACAAGTCTTTCGATTACATTTCTGAATTCACGAATATTACCTGTCAATTTGATACTCTGGAGAGCTTTTATTGCTTTGTTGTCAATTTGTTTTAGAGGGACACCTTGTTCTTCACATGCAAGTGCAACAAAATGATCAGCAAGTAATGGAATATCTTCAATTCTGTCATTTAATGGTGGAACATGAATTAAAATTACACTTAAACGATGATAAAGATCTTCGCGGAAATTATTTTTTTCAATTTCTTCACTAATGCTTTTATTTGTTGCAGCAAGTACACGAACGTTTACATTTATATCTTTATCACTACCAACACGATTTATTTTATTTTCTTGTAATGCTCTAAGTACTTTTGCTTGTGCAGATAAGCTCATGTCACCAATTTCATCCAAAAAGATTGTTCCACCATCAGCTTGTTCGAACTTGCCTTTACGTTGTTTAATCGCTGAAGTAAATGCTCCTTTCTCGTGGCCAAAAAGCTCTGATTCGATAAGTTCTGAAGGAATAGCAGCGCAGTTTACTTCGATAAATGGTTGAGAACTACGATTGCTTTGCTCATGTAGCCAACGTGCAACAACTTCTTTACCTGTTCCATTTTCTCCTGTAATAAGGACTCTTGCGTCTGTTGGAGCAACTTTTTCAATCATATCTTTAACCTTAAGAATAGCCTCTGACTCACCAATCATTTGGTATTTCATGTTAACCTTTTTCTTAAGAGTTTTTGTTTCCTGAATAAGGTTAGTTTTATCCAAGGCATTGCGAACTGTTACCATTATTCGATTCAAATCCATAGGTTTTTGTATAAAATCAAAAGCGCCTTTTTTTATAGCTTCAACTGCAGTATCAATGGTTCCATGTCCAGAGATCATTACAATTGGAGTTTCAGGAATACTCCCTTGCAAATAGTCTAAAACTTCGAGACCATCCATTTGTGGCATTTTAATATCACAAAATATTATGTCATAAGTGTTTTCCTTGGTTTGCATTATTCCCTCTTTACCATCTGCAGCTAAGTCTACAGCATGGTTTTCGAATGTTAATATGTCTTTGAGACTGTTGCGAATACTACGTTCGTCATCAATGATAAGTATCTTTGCCATAAGGTAATTAGTTTTATATATGCAAATATAGGAAAAAGAAGGTGCATCAAAAGCTTATGTTCTTGTTTTTTTGAATTAGGCTTTGATCTCGGTTCAGAGAAATATAAAATCTTGATTTTATTATTTTCTCGAGCCCCGTGTACGAGGGTCTAAGGAAATCCTCGTTAAAACAAGAAATTGCTTTGCAATTTTGTTTTATCAGGATCTTCTGTCTTCTTTTATCTCATTTAAATACACCGCTAAAGTTCCTGTAAGATTTTTATTAGTGTATTGTTCTAAATCTTTAGCATTTATTGTGTTTTGTCCTTTTTGGTATTTTTCAAAAATTTCAAGAATATATGATTTAAGATTATCATAATCATCATATTCGAAGCTTCTACCAGTATTGGTTTTAGCAATTATAGTTGAAACGTCGCTATCAGTTGGGCCAAGGCATAAGATTGGTCGTTCTGCTCTGAGGTTTTCAAAAAGTTTTCCCGGGATTCTTCCTTTTGCATTATCTGCAATATTTAATGGAAGAAGAAGCATTTGTGCCTTGCGAGTAAGTTCAATTGCTTTTGGTCTGGAGATATTGCCTAAAGGCATATAGTTATCCGCAAGTCCGGCATTCTTTATCATTTCAACAATTGCATAGTCGACAGTTCCGGCAAATTTTAGTTTTAGGCTTTTGCCAAATTCCGGATTTTCCTTTTTGATATCTCCTAAAAGCTTTATAAGAGTGTCCGGGCGTCGGTCGTAACCTAATTGTCCTGCATGAATAATACTAAAGTCTGAATCAAGTTCTGGGGAATTTGCTTTAAAATCATCTTCATCGTAACCCCAAACAATAACATCAACGTTTTTTGCCCCAATCGATTCAAGGTCTTTTTTCCATGTTGGACTTACAATTGTTGTTTTCTTTGCTGTTTTAAATGCTAATTGTTCCAGTTTGTGATGTTTTTTATCTGCACGTTTCCCAATTTTAAGCATATCGTAATAATCGACTTGGGTCCAAGGATCTTGAAAGTCCATTAACAATGGGATTCCTGTTGCTTGAGATAATCTTCGGCCAATTTCTGTATTAGTGTGAGGTGGCCCATCTGTAAAAATAGCATCAACCGGATTATCTCTAAGATATTTCTTCAAATAACGTACAGATGGTTTAATCCAAAAGCATCTTGCATCCGGAATAAATAGATTTCCTCTAATCCAGATAGCAAGTTTGTCAATCTTACTTAACTTTCTGTCACGCACATAAACTGGATTTGCTGAGTCTGTTTTTTTTCTGCCGGAGACTTTTTTGAAAAGATTAAAGGGTTCAAAAATCTTTCGTCTTAAAACTGTCATATCTTGTGGGATATGTTCGAAATTAGTCTCGTCAAAATATGGGTATTGTGCATTTAACGGAGCATAAACAATAGGTTCCCAGTCATATTCGCGAAGATATTTGGTAAACTTTAGACACCTGTGAACTCCGATGCCACCAGAAGGAGGCCAGTAATATGATATTATTAGAACCTTTTTCATTAAATAGAAATTACAACATTCAAAAGAACAAAAAAAAACGGAAAACTGAAAGGCGAAAAATAAAATAGGTGGATAACTGAATCTTTCATGAATGAAAATATTTTCTTTATCTTTATCCTGAAATTAAAAATAACAATATTATTAGATTACTACTTATTAGCAATTCAACAAATGCCGGAGAGGCTTATTTAGATTATCCAAAGTTTAATATTCGTGACTTTCTTGGTAAAGAATCAGTTAAATTTTTATTTATTCCTTATGCAGGAGTTACTGTTTCGTGGGATGACTATGAGGCAAAAGTAAAATCCAGATTTAACGAAGTTGGCCATGATATTTATTCAATTCATAAGTTTGACGACCCAATTAAGGCTGTTGAAGAGGCTGATGCTATCGTTGTTGGTGGTGGAAGTACCTGGAACCTTACATATCAGATTCATAAGAATAATCTCACTGAGGCAATAGTAAAAAAGGTAAAATCAGGAACACCATATATCGGATGGAGTGCCGGATCAAATCTTGCTTGCCCTACAATAAAGACAACCAACGATATGCCAATTATCGACCCAATGGGATTTGAAGCGTTAAATTTAATTCCATTTCAAATCAATCCTCACTATCTTGATAAGAATCCCGATGGACATGGCGGTGAAACAAGAGAAGATCGAATTAACGAATTTATGGTTCTTAATCAGGATATGTATGTTGCTGGTTTAAGAGAAGGAACGATGTTTTTGGTAGAAGGTGATAAAATGAGTATGATTGGTAAACGAAACCTACGTTTATTTAAATATGGCGAGGAGCCAAAAGAAATTCCATCAAACGAAGATTTTACTTTCTTACTAAATGTTTAATTATAATAGCCACGGATGCACGGATAAATGTTATTAGTGTATACGTGGCATTTTCTTCAACTTCGGACTTTGGTCTCTTCCTATGAATGACCATAAGCCACAATTCTCATAACTTTTAAGTTTATTATTAAGAATTTCCATAATTGATAGGGAATGCATCTTCTCATAAATTTAACAATTTTAAGAGGTCGTGAAGCATAAAATTCCTCGGAGTTTAGTTTAACATTTGTTTCTTTTTTCATTGTACAGTTTTATTTTTATTTTTATTCAGGCAATAACCACCAGAAAGGATATCCTTTTGCTTTGTGCAAGAACATATAGTGTAGGGTTAGTTTTACCCAATGTCCGGCAAGTCCCATTTCACCAATAGTGTAACGTATATTTCTACCATAGTTTGGCTATTTGTCCCAATCCGGAACAATTGGATTTACTGTCATGGATGCTGCACTTCCTTTAAACAGGCCGTATCCTGCAGAAACAATACAAGCTGCTCCCATTTTACCCATTGATGCACGGTGTTTAAGTGTTTTATCGCCTTTTTTTATAATTCGAGCAATATTTTGCGCTGTTACCTTTCCTGTTACACCACTTGGCATACCAGTTCTTGGCGGAGATGGGAATATTGCGGTTCCATTTGGACTTATCATTGGTTTTGATATTGGATGAGGTGGTGCAAATGCAATTCCAGGAGCAAAAATATTTTCGTAATTAGGATTTTGATATGTTTCAGGCCAATCTTTAACTTAATATTCTTCAAATTCCTTAGGCGAATAGTCCGCGTCAACCCGCATAAAACCATTAGGTAGGAATAATTTGTCCTGAATGTCTTCTCCATTTTTACCGATTGCTCTAATACCGGCACCTGTAAAAGAAGGGATTAGCATGGCAAAATCGAACTCTTTCACGTGTTTGCTACCATTAAGTTGTTCATAATAAACTTTTCCAGGTTCAACTTTGTAAACACCAGCACGCTTTATCCAACCTATACCATATTCAACAAGAACCGATTCTGCAAACTCCTTAATAGGAATTACATAACCGTTTCTTTTTACAAAAGCACCATTCATTCCGAAATCGCCAAGCTCGTATTCATTTGTAATCCAAGTGATTTCTATTTTGTCTTCTATTTTTCTCTCTCTTGCTTCGAATGCAACATTTAGAGCATATTCAAATGCTGCACCTTGGCAAGTTGCAGTTGAATGCCCGGTTCCTATGAGAATTTGTTGTTTCTCACAATTTTTAGCTTTCTCAAAGATTTTTTGAAGGTTTTCCCAAGCTTCAACAGCATGAGAAGTGGTACAAACAGATTGAGTGTTTCGTCCCTGAGTTAAGCCTTCAGTTCCATTAAAGTTTAGTTTTGGACCTGTTGCATTAACTAAATAGTCATATTCAATTGTAATTTCTTCTCCTCTTTTTTCAGGTTCGGTATAAACTGATTTTACGAATGGCTTTTCATTTTCCATCGACCCATCAGGATGGATACTCACAGCTTTAGCTTGATGATATTCAATACCCCAGCGTTTATAGACTTTACGTAATTTAAATCGAACCTGATCTTCTTTCATCTTACCAATGCCTACCCAAATGTTACTAGGAATCCATTGATAGTATTCGCTTGGGCTAATTACAACAACATTGTGTTTTTTGCCAAGCATTCTTTTTAAATGTGCAGCAGCAGTGTGACCTGAAATTCCTGCACCTAAAACAACGACTTGAGACATATCTTGTGTGTTAATATTATCATGGGATACAAAAGTTATGAAACCTAAACAGAAAAACTAGACCTTTGTTCATTTATCGACTTTTTGAGTTGTTGTGTAATAAAAATCATAAAAGGAAAACTTATAAAAGCATATTCTTTAACATGTTTAAATGTTTTTTAAAACATTTTCTTGAGCTTTGTTTGAGCTTAACTTAGTGTTTTGTAAAAACAACTAAATGTGGACATAATATTAACACCATATTTTGCTCTATTCTTAATTATTATCCTTGGGTTTTTATTTGGCGGAATAAAGATTAAGGGTATTGGTTTAGATATCTCTGCAGTGCTATTTGTGGCAATGGTATTTGGGTATTATGGTTTGGAGATGCCTACGGAGTTTAAATATATAGGCCTTGTTCTGTTCATATTTACTATTGGTTTCACTGCTGGGCCTTCATTTTTTGAAACTTTTAAGAAAGATGGAAAGAAGCTTGTAATTTTAACGGGCATTATAGTTTTATCCGGTGCAATAATGTCTGTGCTATGTGCAAAGTTGTTTGGGTTTGGAAAAGACCTTGCCGGAGGGTTGTTTACAGGTGCAATTACAAGCACTCCAGGTTTGGCAGCATTATCAGAACTATCTGAGGTTGAAGACGCTGTCATTGGATATGGTATTGCATATCCTTTTGGAGTTATTGGAGTTGTTCTTTTTGCTAAAATTTTTCCTCGATTGTTTGGGTTTAATGTAAAAAAATCTGAACAGTATTTTAATGACGAACTAAATGAAAAGTTCCCTAAGGTAGTAAACAGAAATTATATTGTTGAAAATCCTTTGATAATTGGAAAGACAATATCTGAAATTTCTTTTAGACAAGTAACGGGGTCAAATATTTCCAGAATTTTACAAAATGGCTCGGCATTTACACCAAGTTCTGATACGGTTTTACATAGCGGAAGTGTAATAAAAGCGGTTGGGACAGAAGACTCTTTGAGAAAAGTCCAGGAGCTGATAGGTAAACCAACAGAATATGGTATTGCCTTAAATCAGAACTATGATGTCAGGTTTATTATTGTGACAAATAATAAAGTATTAAATAAAACAGTAAATGAACTGCATTTGCAGAGTAGGTATAATATTATAGTTACAAGAATTAGAAGAAGTGGAGTAGATTTTAGTGCTACATCTAACATTAAGTTACAGTTTGGGGATAAAATTAAAGTTGCCGGAACAAAAGAAGATATTAAAAAAGTTACAGAAGTTTTAGGAGATGATATTAGCAAATTACACGAATCAAATTATTTACCAGTAGCATTGGGTATAGTCTTAGGGGTATTATTAGGTAAGCTCAGTGTAAATATTGGTGGATTTGATCTGTCATTAGGCTTGACAGGTGGTGTTATGGCAATGGCAATAGTACTAAGTAGAGTTAGAAAAGTTGGGCCATTGGTTTTTTCTCTTACGACCTCGGCAAATAAAATATTGCGGCAAATTGGATTGATACTATTCCTTACTTCTGTTGGTACAGAAGCAGGATCAAATATAGTTTCAACACTAAAAGTTGATGGTTTAAATATGCTATTTTCCGGAATGGCAATAACTATGATACCAATGATAATTGGTGTGCTGGTAGCGAAATATTTATTAAAAATGGATGTTTTACAGCTTTTAGGTGGAATTACCGGTGGTATGACAAGTACTCCCGGACTTGCTGCAGCAAGCTCAATGACCAAAACGAATGCTCCCGGCATTGCCTATGCAACAATCTATCCTATTGCAATGGTTTTGGTTATTATATGTGTTCAGCTGATTTTTATGATAATGTAAAAGATTAAAGATTTGTGTGTTTAAAATTAATTACTTATCTTTGCACTCACATTGCGGGGTAGAGCAGTTGGTAGCTCGTCGGGCTCATAACCCGGAGGTCGCAGGTTCGAGTCCTGTCTCCGCTACTACAGAAAGCATCTTTTTTAGATGCTTTTTTTAATTAATTTAGCTTAGTATATGTTTAGTGTATATATTTTATATTCTGCGAAGTTCNTGTTGGATATAGTACAGATATTGTATTGAGGCTGAAGTGGCACAATGAGCTTTCTGAAAGTGGATGGACTAAGAAATATCGTCCATGGAAGTTGATCTATCGTGAGGATTATTCATCTAAGTCAGAAGCAATGAAAAGAGAAAAATATTTTAAGACCGGTGTTGGACGAGAAAAGAAGCAGAAAATATTGAATAATTATTTGAATAGTATGTAGTCGCACCTGTTTTCCGCACTTTTTTGCAACACCCGCTTAACATACTGATAATCAGACATAATTTATTATTTTTGGGTGTTGCAAAACTTTCAAGATGTATATACGAGAACTGAAAAACAGGTCTGGAAGCATTAGCATTCAATTGATTAGCAAGCATAACGGCAAGTACAAAGTAGTAAAATCTTTTGGATCTGCCACAACGCAGCAGAATATTGAGCGTCTTAAGATGTTAGCCAGACAAGAGAAAGAAAAGATTGAATCTCAAGCATCTCTTTTCACATCAGACAAGGATGAAGCTATCATCCAAGCGTTTGACAAACTGAATAATTCAAGCATTAGAACAGTTGGTCCAGAGTTGGTGTTCGGAAGAATCTATGATAGCATAGGATTTAGCCAAGTTCAAGAAGAGCTTTTCCGCCACCTGGTTATTTCTCGACTTGCCTTTCCGTCAAGTAAACTCAAAACCTGCGAATACTTATATCGATATCAGGGAATACATATCAGCATAGATTCTGTTTACCGATTCTTAGACAAACTAAACGACACATTAAAGTCGCAAGTAGAACAAATAGCTTTTGCACACACTTTAAAGATTTTAGAAAACAACATCAGTGTTGTGTTCTATGATATGACAACTTTGTATTTTGATGCAAGTGATGAAGATGATTTGCGTAAAACTGGCTTTAGCAAAGATGGGAAACACCACAAACCTCAAATATTTATTGGGCTATTAGTTGGAATGGGTGGTTACGCTATTGGCTATGATATTTTTGAAGGCAACATATATGAAGGCCATACACTAATTCCTTTCATTGAACAAATAAGAAAAAAATTCAATTTGAATATGCCTATTGTCGTAGCCGATGCAGGCTTGTTATCAAAAGACAATATAAAAGCCTTGGAAGATAATGGATATGAATACATTCTTGGAGGTAGAATAAAAAATGAATCGAAAAAAATAAAATAACAAATTCTCACAGGGAAGTTTGTTGATGGGACAATCAAAAGCTATAGTAAACAAGCAGACACAAGACTGATAGTGCATTATTCAAATAGTAGAGCAAGCAAAGATGCTTATAATCGTCAACGGGGCTTAAAACGGCTAGAAAAGATGATTAAATCAGGGAAACTTAGCAAATCATCCATCAACAATAGAGGATACAATAAATATCTAAAATTAACAGGTGAGGTTGCCATTGAGATTGATTATCAGAAGTTCAACAATGATGATGCATGGGATGGATTAAAAGGATATATTACCAATACAAAGCTTAATAACCAACAAGTTCTGGATAACTATAAAAACCTATGGCATATTGAAAAAGCATTTAGAATGTCTAAAAACAGATTTACGAATACGTCCAATATACCACAGATTGCGAAGTCGTATAGAAGCTCATATTTGCATATCATTTACTGCATATTGCATCTACAAGGAATTAGAGAGGGTACTGTATCAAGCAAAATCGAAACTCTCGCTCAGGACAGCTGCTGAGCTAACTCATAACATATACCAGATAACATATACGCTTCCTGAATCTAAACACACCAAATCGATAGTGCTGAACATGGATGAACAGCAAACTGAACTATGCAAAATAATCAAGGAAAATTTTTAGGGTGTTGCATAGCGGAAAACAAGAATAGTATGTAGTCGCAGGTTCCCCGCCGCGGCGGGTGTCTCCGCTACTACAGAAAGCATCTTTTTTAGATGCTTTTTTTAATTAATTTAGCTTAGTATATGTTTAGTGTATATATTTTATATTCTGCGAAGTTCAATAAAACCTATGTTGGATATAGTACAGATATTGTATTGAGGCTGAAGTGGCACAATGAGCTTTCTGAAAGTGGATGGACTAAGAAATATCGTCCATGGAAGTTGATCTACCATGAGGATTATTCATCTAAGTCAGAAGCTATGAAAAGAGAAAAATATTTTAAGACCGGTGTTGGACGAGAAAAGAAGCAGAAAATATTGAATAATTATTTGAATAGTATGTAGTAGCAGGTTCCCAGCCGCGGCGGGTGTCTCTGCTACACAAGAAAAAGCATCCAGATTTGGGTGCTTTTTTTGTTTAATTCTCGTAAGCAGAAAAATGCAATCCGCAAGCCTCAAATTCCAGTTCGATTTTTTTACTTACAAGTTGCAGAGTACCACTATATACATTGCAATTGCCCTGATATCCATCTTCTTCAAATTGAATCTAAATGGTATCGTCATTTCTGATGCCTTTGAGAACAACATCCTGGCCAATAAAATCTTCACCACTAGTTAGTGTAATAATAAATAAATCATCAGATTCCTGATATGTTACAATCATATCACAATTATAACTTGCTGTTCCCATAACATAGGTAACATGATGAGTGCCTTCAACATCTTTCAAAAAACGATCTTTTTTACATCCGGTAAAAGTTAATAATAGGATAAATAATATTATGCCAATTATATAAGCAATTTTTTTCATGCGATAATATTTTTGATTTATTCAAAAATAAGAAAATTATTTAACAAAAAGCCCGATAAACTATTTTACCGGGCTTTTAGCAAACTGGATTTTTATCTAATTCTCTCTACTTAGATAATCGTCGTATTCCGTTTCAAAACGGTTTTTATGCTTTAATTCTTCTTGAGCAAGTTTATTAAACAATTGCTTAAAGTTTGCATCAGAAGTAGTTTCACTTAATTTCAAATACAACTCATATGCAGCTTTTTCTCTTCTTGCGGCAAGAACCAAAGCTTCAGGATAAGTTAATTTGTCTGTATCTTTTTCTTCCGGAATAAGATAGTCAGAGACTTTTATATTTGTAATTTCTGCAGGAGCCATTTCAAATGTTCCTTCTTTTTTGATTTTCATCAAAAAGGCTTTGTGTCCCATTTCTTCTTTTGCATACTGAAGGAAAGTATCACGCATTTCTGTGTTGCTAACGTCTTCAGCTAAACGAGTATAAAAGTCAACTGCTCCTTGTTCTCTTGCAATAGCAAAGTCAAGGATGTCATTTATGTTTTCAAATTCTCTCATAGTTTTCCGGTTTTTAATTAAAAATCAACAATTTCTGAAACTTTTTTAAGCATTATATCACAAGAGTGATTGAAGTAGACAATATTATTATCTTCAGTTGTATTTACAAACTCAGGTTTGAACTCTCCAATATTTGATAAAAGCTCTGTTATTTCACCAAAAATAACATTTTTGTCTGCAGATTGTTCAATTCCAAATTTATTAAATAAACCAGATAGTTGTTCAAGGTTATCAAGACCACATAAAGGTTTTGCATCTTTTTCAAAAGTTTGAATAAACTTCTGAGTATTAGTAAAGCTACCACCTGTTTCAAAGTGGAAACTAGCTGGTAAAACTAAATCAGCTTCTTTTGCTGTATCTGTCATAAAGTAGTCTTGAACTGCAATAAACTGAGCGTTTTTAAACCATGATTTTACAGTATTAACATCTTTTGCTGTTCCAATTGGATCTTCTCCAAAAATCATAAAGTTTTTAAAGTCTCCACCACTAATTCTGTCGCACTGGCACTCAGCGATTGAATCAGGGCCTTGATTGTTGTAGTATTTAGAAGCGAATTTCATGTATTCTTCATTAAATTCTACACCACCAACACCTAAGATAGGTCTAATACCCATATCAATTAGTCCTTGAGAATTATTTTTTTCTTTAACAGCAAATAGTCCGCTAGCTGTTTTCCCAAGTTTACCTGTAATCATGACCATGTTAACGATTTCAGTTGCGGCATCAGCAGAAATTTCGTTTTCGCAAAATACTACAATAGCATTTTGTTCGAGGTTATAAGCATTTGTAAACTTCTCCAGTTCTTCTCTTGAAACCTCTGCTTTTGCACAAAGAGCATCCAGATTCTCAGCTGAGAGTTCTTCAGCATACTTGTCAAATCCATTTACATTTCCATCAATAAAGAACTTATTTTGCCAGTTATTCTCAAGCATTATTTTATTTACAGCTTTAGCAAATGCATGATATGATCCTGTTTTTACAATTTTATCACATTTGTATGCAAGTTTTGCATTTTCTTTTTCTGTAACCAATGTGATTTCTACTCCGTTAACAGCAGCAGCGTTGAAAATCATGTGATTTATTAATTGATTGCTATAATTCAAATCAGAACCTATAATATAAATTTTACCGGCATCTTTAAATTGATCCATAGGAACATTCTTGAATGTGTTATAAGTATAACCTGTTCCTCTACCTACATAATTTAAGCTCGCAATATTATTTGTCTTAAGAGCCGCTCTTGTAAATTTCTGAGTTAAATATAATTCCTCATTGCTTAATCTGCCACCAGCAAAAACCATAGTGTCTTTTTCATTTCCAGAAAGTTTTTGCTTAATGATATCAAATGCTTGTTCAAATTCTATTTCTTTCCAACTTCCGTTCTCTTTTAACATTGGCTTCTTGATTCTTTCAAGATCATTGAAAATCCTGTAACCGAATTTTGCATGCTTACCAATACTTCCTTTTTTATTTACAAGCCCAGGAGTACCTTCGGCCCTGAAATAGAAGTTTGATTTGTGAAGAAGTTCAATAGATGCACCTTCTGAGGTAAAGCAATCTATAGTTTCTATTTTATCTGATTCGACCGGCATTACTTTAAATGGAACATTTTCTGTAATTGCACCTGTAGGACAGATAGAAACACACATACCACAATTTTCACAATCTGTATCAGTAAGTTTTTTGTTTAAACTTGGTGCGACAAATGTGTCAAAGCCTCTTTGAACTAAACCTAATGCTTTGGCTCCTACAACTTCGTCACAAACTCTGATACATTTAGAACACAAAATACATTTATTGTTGTCAATTTCAATTAGTGGATGTGAGAAGTCTACATTATATTGCTTGAATTCTCCGGCATAATATTCTTGATCAACATTGTATTTTGTAGCGTATTGCTGTAGTTTACAATCGAAGAACTCTGAACAACCACACTCAAAACATCTGTTTGCTTCTGTTTTGGCAACATTCTCATCAGCATATCCAAGTTCAACTTCTTTATAGTTGCGTCTGTCGCCTGCCTCTAGTACTGGCATTTCCTGACGCATTTGTTTTTGATATCTTCCAAGATAGTCGTTAGGGTCTTGATTTTTAAAATTATCACGTTTACTTATAAATGGTTTTGGTTCAGGCTTCATTTCCTGACCTGTTAGGTATTGATGACAACTTAACCATGCAATATTTGCCTGTGAAATAGCTTCGATCAAAGTAGCAGGACCAGTAACACCATCACCTGCAGCAAACATATTTGGTATACCTGTTTGTAAAGTTTTAGGGTCTGCATCAATATCTCCCCATTTATTTGCTGCTAATTGTCCGTTGGTTGCAACACTATTAACATCGTCAAGGAAATTAATATCTGTTTTTTGCCCAATAGCAGCTAGAATGTAGTCACATTTAATATCAAATTCAGATCCTTCAACAGGTACAGGACGTCTACGTCCAGATGAATCAGGTTCGCCTAGTTCCATTTTTATTAAAGTTACAGATTCTAGTTTTCCATTAGCATCTGAATTAACTTTTGTAGGATTATGCAATACCATATATTCTACACCTTCTAATTTAGATTCGTGTATCTCAATAGGGTTAGCAGGCATTTCTTTTTCGGTACGACGATATACAATTTTAACATCAGTACTTCCGCATCTCATTGCAGAACGACAGCAGTCCATCGCGGTATTACCACAACCAACAACTACAACAGTTTTACCTTTAAAGTCATAACGTTGTCCTGTTAATTCCATGTTACGTAAGTAGTCGATACCAGAGAATACACCATCACAGTCTTCTCCCGGAGCACGTAAAAGAGTACCTCTTTGTGACCCGATAGTTAGAATTGTAGCATCATACTTATCTTGAAGTTCAGCATATTTTATATTGTCACCTAATTTCTTTTTGTAAAAGATATTTACACCTAAATCAGTTATGTTTTTTACTTCTTTATCGATAATTTCGTTTGGTAGTCTATACTCAGGAATACCATACCTTAGCCAACCACCTGGGCTGTCTTGCATTTCAAAAATATCACACTGGTGACCTTTTAGTTGCAGGTAATATGCTGCAGACAATCCACCAGGGCCTGCGCCAATAATAGCAACTTTTTTACCTGTTGAATCTTCTTTTTCAGGTATATATTTATTGACAGATTCTAAGTCATAATCAGCAGCAAATCTCTTCATATAGTCAATTCCAACACCAGTACCTTCATCAAGAAGGTTACGACGACATGCTGCTTCACAAGGGCGAACACAAACACGACCGCAGATTGCAGGCAATGGGTTTACTTTTTTGATTAAAGCAACAGCTTCGCTGTAAAGACCTTTTTCAATTAGAGAAATATATCCTTTAACATCAACTCCTGCAGGGCAGGTTTCCTTACAAGGAGCAACACAATCAGCATAGTGATTACTTAATAGTAGGTTAAGAGCTGTTTGTCTTGATTCAACAACCTTTTGACTTTCAGTATTAATAACCATTCCTTCAGTTATACGTGTTGAGCAAGCTGGTTGTGGTTTAGGATTACCTTCGATTTCAACCACACAAACAAAACATGAAGAATAAGGCTCTAATCTATCGTCGTTGCAAAGAGTTGGGATAATAATTCCTTCTCTTTTTGCGACATCAACTATATATTCGTTAGAATAACCCTTTACAGGTTTTCCGTTTATAATTATATTAATTTTATCCATTATCCGAAAAGTTTTTAAGTTAGACTAATTGCCTCAAACTTACATTTTGAGTAACAAACACCACATTTAATACATTTATCCTGGTCGATAAAGTGAGCCATTTTTCTTTCACCTGAAATAGCATCTGTAGGACATTTTTTAGCACAAACAGTACAGCCTGTACAATTCTCTTCGATGATTTCGTAAGTAAGTAGTGGCTTACATTTTTTAGCAGGACATTTTTTATCTCTGATATGAGCCTCGTACTCATCACTAAAGTACTTAATAGTAGTAAGAACAGGGTTTGGAGCAGTTTGTCCGAGACCGCATAATGAATTTTCAATAATTTTATGTGATAATTCTTCAAGCTTTTCAATATCACCTTCAGCACCTTCACCATCACAAATTCTGGTTAAGATTTCTAGCATTCTTTGTGTTCCAATTCTGCAGAAAGTACATTTTCCACAAGATTCTTTTTTGGTAAAGTCGAGGAAGAATTTGGCCATGTCAACCATACATGTTGTTTCATCCATTACAACCATACCTCCGGAACCCATAATTGCACCGGTACTTTTTACTGAATCATAATCTATTATTGTATCACCAAGATATGCTGGGACACAACCACCAGAAGGACCACCAAGCTGAACAGCTTTGAATTTTTTGCCTCCCGGTATTCCGCCGCCGAGTTTGAAAATAATATCATTTATTGTGATTCCCAGAGGTACTTCTACTAGTCCACCACGGTTGATTTTACCTGTAAGTGCAAAAACTTTAGTTCCGCTGGAATTTTTTGTTCCGTATTTTGAGTATTCTTCTGCTCCGTGGAATAATATCCATGGAATATTTGCAAAAGTTTCGACATTGTTTACGTTAGAAGGTTTACGCCATAGTCCTGATTCAGCAGGAAATGGAGGACGTTTACGAGGCATGCCTCTATGTCCTTCGATTGAAGCCATTAGAGCTGTTTCTTCACCACAAACAAAAGCTCCGGCACCTTCTTTAACATAAATATCGACATTAAATCCTTTAATTCCGCAAACGTCTTTACCAAGAAAACCTTTTTTACGAGCTTGTTCCAATGCAATATTTAAACGTTTTATTGCTAGTGGGTATTCAGCACGACAATAGATAACTCCATGGTTAGCACCAATTGCGTATGCTCCGATAATCATACCTTCGATTACCGCATGTGGATCACCTTCTAGTAGTGATCTATCCATAAATGCTCCAGGGTCCCCCTCATCAGCATTACAGATAATATATTTATCATCAGATTCGTAATTGAAAGCAAAACGCCATTTCATACCGGTACTAAAACCTCCACCACCTCGGCCTCTAAGTCCGGAATCTTTAACGATTTGAATAACGCTTTCTCTGTCAATTCCTTCGTTGGCTATCTTTTTAAGTGCAGCATAGCCTTCATTTTTTATGTATTCATTAATATCTTCGGGTTCGATATGTCCACAATGACGAAGAGCTATTTTAACTTGTGAGTCAAAGAACTCTTCTTCACCTGTTTCAAATAGTTCTGATTTAACTACATAATCTTTCATTGGGTTTTGATTAATCACATGTTCGTGAACCAAATCCACTGCAAGATTCTCGTTAATGTCTCCATAAAGGAAAGTTCCATTTTCATCAACTACTTCAACCAGAGGTTCTTTGTAACACATACCAACACAGCTGGTTTTTTTGAGTTCAAAATCCAAGTTTTCAGCTTCTTTAATAGCCTGCAACTTGTCATAAACTTTCGATGCACCGGCGGCAATTCCACAACTACCTAGACCGACTATAACCTGAGTTCTGCTCATATGTTATTCCTTTTCTTTAAGTTTAATTTCATTAATAATTTTCACAGTTGCATTGCCGTCAAGTTTACCAAAAACTTCATCACCGATCATAATAACCGGAGCTAGAGAGCAACATCCTAGACATGCTACAGATTCAATTGTGAACATGCCATCTTTTGTTGTTTCTCCATCAGCGATTTCAAGAGCTTCTTCTAAAGCTTCTGTTAAGGCAGTAGCATTTTGTACGTGACATGCAGTACCATGACAAACCTTCACAATATGTTTTCCAACCGGAGCAAGACGGAATTGGGAATAAAAAGTAGCAACACCATACATCTGGCTTTTACTAATTCCTAATTCTTCCTCTAAAGTTGTAAATACTAGCTCAGGAAGATATCCGTATAAAGCCATTGCAGCCTGCAAAAGTGGAATCACATTCCCTTGTTTACCTCTGTATTTTTCAATATATTTCTTTAATTCTGACAAATCGATACTATTTTGCTCAATTTGTTCCTTTTCTTGCAAGATTCTTTGTATTCGCATTTCCCGAAAATATTAATTTGTGATTAAATTTACAAGCTTGTTCTTATGAATAATGAAGATTCAGAAGAAATGAAAAAATAAATGTTGTATAATTGTTCAAAGTAGATTACCAGAACAATTATTACAACCTTTATATTAATGGTTTATACTAGACCTTGTGCAAGCATTGCTTCAGCAACTTTTACAAAACCACCGATGTTAGCACCATCTACGTAGTTAACAAAATCACCTTTTTTACCATACTTAACACATTGTTCGTGTACTGCTACCATAATACCGTGAAGTTTTGAGTCAACTTCTTCTCTTGTCCAGCTCATACGTAATGAGTTCTGTGACATCTCAAGACCTGAAGTTGCAACACCACCAGCATTAGCTGCTTTACCAGGACCGTAAAGAATCTTGTGCTCAACAAATAATTCAACAGCTTCTTGTACACATGGCATGTTAGCACCTTCTGAAATACAGTAACAACCGTTAGCTAATAGAGTTTTAGCTTCCTCTAAGTTAACTTCGTTTTGAGTTGCACATGGAAGAGCAACATCACACTTAATACCCCAAGGCTTTTGACCTTCGTAATATTCGCATCCGTATTTTTCAGCATATTATTTGATACGTCAACGTTTTACGTTTTTAAGTTCCATTACATAAGCAAGTTTTTCTGCATCAATACCAGCTGGATCATAAATGAAACCTGATGAGTCAGATAAAGTAACAACTTTACCACCTAATTGAGTAACTTTTTCAGTTGCATACTGAGAAACGTTTCCTGAACCATAGATAACAACAGTTTTGCCTTGGAATGAATCTCCGCGAGTTTTTAACATTTCCTCTGCAAAGTAAGTAGCACCGTAACCTGTAGCTTCAGGACGAATTAAACTACCACCCCATTGTAATCCTTTACCAGTTAATACACCAGTAAACTCATTACGGATTCTTTTGTATTGTCCAAACATGAAACCAATTTCACGTCCACAAACACCGATGTCACCAGCAGGCACGTCAGTATCAGGACCAATGTGACGAGAAAGTTCTAGCATAAAGCTTTGACAGAATTTCATTACTTCGTTGTCAGACTTTCCTTTAGGATCGAAATCAGATCCACCTTTACCACCACCCATAGGAAGTGTAGTCAATGAGTTTTTGAATACTTGCTCAAAAGCTAAGAATTTCAAAATACCAAGGTTCACAGTTGTGTGAAATCTTAAACCACCTTTGTATGGTCCAATAGCAGAGTTCATCTCAATTCTGAAACCTCTGTTTATTTGCTGATTTCCTTTATCATCTAACCAAGGAACTCTAAACATAAGAACTCTTTCCGGCTCAACGATTCTCTCTAAAATACCATTGTATCTTGGATTTTCTTCTACGAAAGGAAGTAATGATTCAACTACTTCTTGTACTGCTTGGTGAAATTCTTTTTCACTTGGATTTTTGGCAACTACTTTTGCCATAAATTGTTCAACTTTTGCACTCATCGTACTTAGATTTTAATTAATATTAAGTTTTAAATTTTTTTAACGCACTACAATAATAGAGATATTTTTTTTATTCTAAAACCTCTAAACATGTGTTATAAAACAGCATTTATATAGTTTAGAATTGCTCTAAATATAAAAAATATGAATAGCTGATAAAGGTCATGTTTTTTCTTATAAAAACTCAAATTAATGTTAATCAGTTAGTTATTGTTATTTTTTGATTAATCAAAGTTTAATGTTTTATATCAACTTTGGTTAGTTTTTGCTTTTGTCATACTTAAAAACTTTATGTAAGTTTGTCTCCTCTTTTTGCACTTATGTTTAGGAAACTATATTATAGCTTATCTCCCAATGGTAGAAGATTTATCAGGCGAGTTTATTATTTGCCTGCTGATTTTATTAGTTTGTTTGATAAAAACAGAGATAAGCTAATTCCTTCTAAAGGAAAAACAAATGTAGGTAGAGGAGATTTCAAAAAAATTGGTGATAAGTTTTTTAATGATATTGTTGATACATGTAAGCTTACACCGGAAGCTAAAATTCTCGATGTTGGATCCGGAATCGGAAGAATAGCACGACCTTTTACAAAGTTTTTAAACAAAGATGGCAATTATCTAGGATTTGACATTATTAAAAGTGATATTGAGTGGTGTGCTAAAAAGTATAGTCAATGCAAAAACTTCGTTTTCAATCATTATCCAATAAAAAATGACCTTTATTTACCAAATGCAAACATTTCGCCTGAGGAATTTGAATTTCCTTTTAAAGAAGAGTCTTTTGATGTTGTGATTGTGATATCTGTATTTACTCATATGCAATTTTGTGCTATTGAAAATTATCTAAAAGAGATTGCCAAAGTATTAAAACCACAAGGAACATGTTACACAAGTTGGTTTCTTGCTGAAGCTGATAAAACATATGAATTGTTTCCATTTATTTATGATAAATATTGTTTGCATAATTCAAAAATAAAGAATGCGAATGTTGCGTTAATAAGAAATCAATTATTACAAATATTGAAAACTAATGGATTAGAGATTGTCGAAGAAAAACAAGGTTGGTGGAAAACGGGAATAAGTGAAAAAGCCTTTGATTTTCAGGATATTTTAGTTTTAAAAAAAGTTTAAGCACATAAACTTATTAAGTAGATTACTGTTAATAACAAAACAAAAAAACAAAAGAAGCCAAAATGAATTTATATGACAAACCTAGAGTGCAAGATTTCCAATTGGATGGGGTTAAGCACATTACAGTATTAGAAGCTTACGAGCTTATTATTAAAGATGAAGTTTTTTTCCTTGATGTACGAGAAGAAGATGAGCATGAAATAGAGTATTTTGAATTTCAAAATGTTTTCTTTTTCCCTATGTCTAAAATAATGGACAGTATTCAATTTATTCCAAAAGAGGTACCCATTATTGTAGTATGTGATGAAGGTTCAAGAAGTACCAAGGTAGTAAATGTTTTAAATCGTCAAGGTTTTATAAATGTAGCTAATATGGATGGCGGTCTGTATGCTTGGAAAGCTAAAGGGTTACCAATTATTAAAGGTAAAATGGCAAAAGCTGTGTCTGGATCTTGTAGTATTGACAGCTGTGGATGTAGTTGTGATGGATGTGGGTAAATCAAAAAGACATTTCAAATAATAAATAATTAACCAAACTAATATTTCAATCATGAAAAAAACAAACGTATTTTTTATTATGAGTGTTTTTGCATTCTTCCTGTTTTCTTGTGGAGGTGCAGAAACAACAAGTGAATCAACAGAAAAGGGTAAAAATACTACCGAAGAGGAAGTAGTACAGGCAGATCCACCAAAGTCCGCAGAAGAGTTAAGAGACATTGATAAAATGGACGAAAATGAGATTGCGGAGGCTGAAAATAAAGATGAAGTTTATCGTTTCTCATCTTCTTATAGTTTAAATGAATTTCCAATGGAAGTTTTAGAAGCTAAAAATTTGCAAACGATTGAGCTTAACAACTATTATGGAACAACATTGCCAGAAGAATTAAAAAATCTTCCAAACCTACAAGTTCTTTACATTTCAGGAGGAACTAAAATGACTGAATTACCAGCCTTCTTACCTGAACTTAAGAATCTTAAAACTTTTGCTATTACAGCAGCTAATACTCTTGATTTAAATGCAGCGTTTAAAATTTTAAGTCAATGTGAGAATCTTGAGAATGTTCAGATTACTTTTTCTGAAGTGGAATCTGAACTTCCTACAGAAATCGGAAATATGGAAAAACTCAGAGTGCTGGATATTAGTAATAATCAGATTAGTGTATTTCCTGAAGAGTTTTTCTCATTACCAAATCTTTACTCTTTAAAAATTACTTCAAATGAAGATTATCGTTATGATTACGATATGTTATTTGAAAAAATGGTTAATCTCCCAAAATTAGAAAGATTAGCAATTTATTATTCTGGTTTGTCTGGTTTACCAGAAGTATTTAATGAGTATCCTGTATTGAATAATATTAAGTGGAGAGAAGAAGGTGCTGATTGGGCAGATAGTGACAAAGTTACTGCAACTACTGATAAATGGAATGAGAAATTTCCAAATATTGAAATCAGTTGGTCTACTTCTAGTTCATTATTCTATGATATGTATTAAACAGAAAAAACCAAAACACATACAAATGAGCGTCCTTTTGGGGCGCTTTTTTTGGAATAGATATAAATAACCAAATAGTAAAATAGGGTTTTATTTTAATTCGTATATTTGGTCAACCATTTTAAGATGTATGCGTCTTATTCTTGTTTGAGAAAGAATAATAACTAACACAAAATATCATGAGAAAAGTACTACTATAAGTTGTCTTATTATGTTCATCAGTGTTTTTAATTGCTCAGGAGTCCTTGCAAATGCAAGCATTGAATAATGAGTATGTTGAATACATGAACAAAAAAAGTAATGGTGAGATTCAAAATGTAACTGCGGATGGTTATCATCTTGGTGAAATTCCATCACCTTTAAAAAAGAATTATAACAATTTACAAGTTGCTTCTCCCAAAGGGATTCCTATTGCTTATGACCTTAGAGTCGTTGATGGAGGGGCTTATCTTACTCCTGTTAAAGATCAGGGTCTAGAGGGAGCTTGTTGGGCATTTGCGACTTATGCAGCAATTGAGTCCTATTGGAAGAAGCAAGGTTTAGCAACATTTGATTTGTCATAACAAAACTTGGCAACTTGTCATGGTTTTGATTGGGCTCCTGCAGACGGTGGGAACTATGATTTGTCAACAGCATATTTATCCAGAAGATCTGGTCCGATAAGTGAAGCAGATGATCCATATACTTTACCTGCAAATTCGACTTGTACAAGTGGATATACTCCTGTTGCATATGTTGCTGAGGCCAGATTTTTACCTGGAATTGATGATGTTGGATATAATGCAGACATTGTTAAACAAGCTGTAATGGATTATGGAGTAATTTATTGTAACATGTATTTTGATAGTGATTACATGAATTATTCTGATGAAACATACTATTATGATGGGTCTGATGGAACTAATCATGGTGTAGCAATAGTAGGATGGGATGACAATAAAGTTGTCACTGGTGGAATTTCAACTCCATCTTCAACAGGTGCATGGATAATTAAAAACTCCTGGGGACCATCTTGGGGAGAATCAGGATTCTTTTATATTTCTTATGAAGACACAGAAGCATTAAGCTCAGTAGCATATTTCCCATCTCATATTGACTATAATAGTTCAAGTGAAGTTTATCATTATGATGAGCTAGGAGCAGTAACAGCTATTGGTTATAGCGATGGTGATGATTATGGTTTAGTAAAATATGTTGCTTCAGATAATCAGCAAATTACTATGTTAGGGTCTTATATTAATGATGCCGGAACAAGTTTAACAATTGAAGTTTATGATAATTTTTCAGGAGGCGTTCTTTCTGGATTGTTAGGAACAACAGGTGTACAGACATGCACATATCCAGGTTATTACACTTATGAACTTGCTACTCCAATAAACATTAGCTCTTCGGACGATTTTTATGTACGTGCAAGATATAATTCAGGAGAGAATTTTCCGGTACCTGCTGAGTATGCATATGCGGATTATTCAATGGGAATGGTGATGGAAACAGGAAATTGTTGGGTTAGTAGTAATGGCTCCTCATGGACAGAAATTGGTGGAACTACCGGTAGTGATTATGATTTATGCATTAAAGCTTATGCTGTAGATGTTGCTTCTGCTCCTCCTGTTGCTGACTTTAGTGCAGATGCAACGGTTGTAACTGTTGATCAAACTGTTTATTTTACAGATGCTTCGAGTGGCATTCCTGATAATTGGGTATGGACATTTGAAGGTGGAACACCTGCATCTTCCACATCTCTAAATCCTACAGTTTCATGGTCTGCTCCGGGTACATATGATGTTACACTTTATGTTAGTAATGCTAAAGGAAACGATGAAATTACAAAATACGATTATATAACTGTTACAAGTGCACCAACAACTTGTGAGTATCATCAAAATGTTGATGACGCAACAGATAATGTTGTTTACTACACAGCAGGTAACTGATATTTATCAGGTCCTAATGATTATACATTTACAGAATTTGCAGAATATTATGACTCGCATATAAACAACCTTGTCACAGGGGTTAAAATGGGAGTTAAAGATGCTGACGACCTTACAGGAACAGGTTATATTACAGTAAAAATCTGGGATGAAAATGGTGGATTGCAGGATACCGAATTATATACTGAGGATTTTGATCTGGCTGATTTTACACCTAGCGCTTATAATGAACTAACATTTGCTAGTCCTACTTATGTGCCTCAGGAGTTTTTTATCGGATATCAGATTTATTATACAACACCACAGGATACATTTAATGTGTATCAGGCAGAAGAGAGAGCTTCTGCACCACCTGACCCAACAGCATATGTAAAATATTCTGGTTCATGGAGTAGTGTTGACGATGCATTTGGTGGTTTTAATACATCATTCTTTATCTATCCTTATATTTGTCCATCTCCTCCAACTGCTGATTTTATTTCAGATGTAACTGAGGGATGTGATGATCTTACAGTTCAGTTTACAGACCAATCTTCAGCTAATACAGATTCTTGGGATTGGGACTTCTGTGATGGAGACACATCAACAGAACAAAGTCCTGAGCATTATTATGACACACCTGGTACATACACAGTTACATTAACAGTAACAAATCCACAGGGAAGTGACGATATGGAGATGATTGATTATATTACTATTGGAGCAAGTCCTTTACCTGTTACGGTTAGTGGCGGAGGAACTCAATGTGGTGGCACAATGACATTAACTGCAAGTGGAGGTTCTGGTGGCACAATGTATTGGCAAGGGACTAACAGTGGCGGGACAAGTATGACAACTGCAAGTTCATCTGAAGAGGTGTCTTCAAGTGGCACATATTATTTTCGTTCAGTTACTCCATTAGGATGCTGTAGTGACGAAGGTTCTGCAACTGTAACAATCAATGATGTTCCTAGTGCCGTTACAATTAGTGGTGGAGGAACTCAGTGTGGAGGTACAATGACGATAACAGCTAGTGGTGGAACAGGAGGTACAATATACTTCCAGGATATTACAAGTGGTGGTACAAGTACTGCAACAGCAAGTACTTCAGAAGTAATATCAACCAGTGGTACATATTATTTCAGAGCTCAATCAGCAGAATGTTGCTGGGGTGATGAAGGTTCTGCAACGGTTACAATAAATGACATCCCAGATGCTGTTACGGTTAGTGGCGGTGGAACCCAATGTGGTGGAACAATGGAGCTTACAGCTGCAGGTGGCGCAGGCGGAACCGTTTATTGGCAAGGAACAACAAGTGGAGGTGAAGACACAGGAACACCTTCTACACTTCAGGTTGTTTCATCAAGCGGTACTTACTACTTTAGATCCCAATCCGCAGAAGGTTGTTGGGGTGATGAAGGTTCTGCAATAGTTATTATAAATGAAATTCCTGACCCTGTAACAGTTACTGGTGGTGGTTGGCAATGTGGAGGTACAATGATTCTAACTGCTAATGGTGGTGATGGTGGAACTATTTACTTCAAGGGAACATCAAGTGGTGGAACAAGTACAGCCAACCCAAGTTCTAGTGAAGAAATTGCTACAAGTGGAGATTATTACTTTAGGTCACAATCCGCAGAAGGTTGTTGGGGAGATGAAGGCAGTGCAAGTGTTACGATACATCCAGAATTGTCTGTGACAATGAGTTAAACAAATGAAACAGGACCTGGCGCAAATGATGGTTCTGTGACAATTGAATTTGTTGGTGGAACTCCAGACTTTTTCTATGATTTTGCATCTTTGCTCTCTCAAACAACGAGTACAACAACACAAGTTTTCCCTGGTTTATCTGGTGGAACCTACTGTGTAACTGTAATTGATGATAATGCGTGTGAGGTTTACGATTGCGTTACCGTAAACACAGATGGCGCAGCTCCGGTAGCAGCTATTGATGCAGATGTTACCGAGGGTTGTGATAACTTAACAGTTTCTTTCTATGATAATAGTGCTAATGATCAAACAAGTTGGTTATGGAACTTTGGTGATGGGTCGCCAACAAGCAGCGACCAAGATCCTGTACATGAATATACATCGCCGGGTGTTTATACAGTTACCTTAGAAGCAACAAATGCAACTGGTAGCGATGATATAGCAATGACAGATTATATTATTGTTGGAGAAACACCAACTATTGACTATACAGTTACTCCTGCTAGCGGAGAACTTGTTGCTGATGGAGGAATTAGTGCTTCAGTTAGTGGTGGCGCAGAACCATATGTTGTTGTTTGGGACCATGATGCTATGGAAACATCGCTTGAACTTACAGGCTTGTTACCTGGAACATACTATTTAACTGTTACAGAAGATAATGGGTGTTCTGATAGTGAAACGATTATTGTCAATTGGGTAAATTATATTAAAGAAATCTCAAATGAATTGAGTATTTACCCTAATCCTACAGATGGTCAGCTAAATGTTGTTTTAGATGATGCAAATATTGATAATCTTACAATTATAAATATTTTAGGAGATGTGGTTTATCGGGTAAATCCACAAACAAATAAAATCAGAATTGATGTAAGCAGTTTTGCTGTTGGAACATATTTTATCAGATTGGATTTTGAAGATCAGTCTGTAGTAAGAAAGTTTGTTAAGCAGTAGACAAGTCAACGTATATAATAAGTAAAGCCGACTTTCAAAGTCGGCTTTACTTTTTTTATATCGAGAGATAAATTTTAGGCTAACTCACCATTAATCCAGATTTCTGCTGTAACTTCCATCACTTGCTTGTACACATGACTTACACAACAATATCTGTCTTCGGATAATGAAACGGCTTTTTTAACATTTTCGACTTTAAGATTATCTCCTTTTAGTTCATATATAATCTTCATTTTATAATAATGCTTTGGGTGTTCTTCTGTCAATTCTCCTTCTACTTTAACATTAAAATAATCAGGTTCCATTCTCATTTTGCGAAGAATTGAAATGACATCCATTGCCGTACAGCCTGCCAATGCTGATAGCATTAGAGGTTTTGGTTTTGGGCCTTTATTTTCACCGCCAACATCTTCTTTTGCGTCAATTACAAATTTATGTCCGTCAACCTCATTTGTGAAAGACATTTTCTCGTTCCATTTTACATTTACTGTATCCATAGTTTGTTAAATTTTGTTTTTATAACACATAATCCTTTAAAATGTTCATCTATCTGGACTATGCAGTCAGTATTGTCATTAGGGCTTACTTTTTCTTTTTGCCAGTACCTTGAACAGCGTATCCAAATTTACCAATTTTCTTACCCACATTATAGTATTTACCATGTAAATAACACATCATTTCAGCATTCGCGAGTTGAAATTCGTCTGTATTCTTATCAAAATGTGATTCGTCAGCATTAACGGCAACAACTTCTGCAATAAACATGTCGTGAGAACCTAGTTCAACTATTTGAGTCACTTTACATTCAATACTTAATGGCGACTCCTCAATTATCGGGCAAGAAACAAGTTGTGCTTCTGCAGGAGTAAGTTTCATTTCTTTAAACTTGTCATATTGTTTTCCTGATCTTACTCCACACCAATCTGTAGCATATGCTAATTTGCTGTTAGTCAGATTGATAATAAACTCCATATTCCTTTTAATTATGTCGTATTAGTGTCTGTTTTTCCTAACTGAAATATAACACATTGGTGGTTCTGAGCAAACAGTTCCGGTCCAGGCTACTGTAATTATATTATATTCATCCGGTGTAGAGCCACAACTTACCATTACTGCAGGTAACGGATAAATCATGGTACCCTTTTTTAGAGATCTTTTTGCCATTATTCAGATATTTCTTCTTCGTTATTTAAGTTTGGGGCCACAGATTTTCTAATAAAAAACATTTGGTTTTGTTCACCGGTTCTCCAATGGTATCCAAGAGAAAATGGAAGGGAATCTATGTTTTCTCCTTTATCATAAACAGCTTTTAGATCGTTTTGCATTAAATAAGGGCTTGTAAAATCAGAAATAGGTTTAACATAAACACCAAATAGTTTTGTTGTCCATGTTTCTTCTTTGAAATATTTATATGGGATACCTGTGTCGTCCTGTAGAACAGAATTCGAATTATCTAAAATAATATTTCTAATAGTGTTGAATGTTCCATAATGAAGTAAATAGGAAGCAGATTTTACATAAGTATTTACATTGTCAAGATCATCTAAAAATGATTTAAAAATTGGAGTATTGTTAAATCCACTATCTGAAATGTCGCATCTGAAATAACGAAGGTTTTTAACAGTGTCTGAGCCATTCTTACTAAATTGAATGTTTACACACTCAGTATTTGCAAACCTTCCACTTACACTTGTGATTTCTTTAAAACTCCCATCAGTATAAAATGTTTCATAAGTTACATCATGAATTTCATGTCCGGTTTGAGCCATAAAGAAAATTATAACTGGCAATACACCCTTAACTCTTGCATTATGTAAATCTGTATTCATTCGTCCAGTAATAAAATAACTTCTTTTGTAAATATCACGAATAGAATAATAGAATTTATCTAAATAATCAGATAGGTCTCTTTGACTTGCATTAGTTAAATCGGGAATTTCTCCCAATTGTTCCTGAGCTAAAAACAGATATCCTGATGCATTTGGAAATAGTGTATATGCATGTAAAAAGTCAGGTCCTGAGAAAGGGTAAAATAACATCAAACTGTCATTTATTTCAGGTCTGATAACTTCCTCGCTCCATTTCCACATTGGAGTAAGTCTCGAACTATCCATTGTTGGCCAATCTTCATTTATTTTTGATTGATATTCCTCCCAAAATGCACGATCAATAGTAGTGTCAGTGTTTGATGCCGGAAATTCCTGTCCTGTGACAAAAAGTGCAAACTCCTGATATTTGCATATACTTACGGAGTCTTCCTGAGCAAATAAACTGAAACTAAAAAGAAATAGAATCAGGCTGATTGATAGATGTTTATTTATCATAATTTCATATTTTGGCGACTTGACATATAATTACAAAAAGCGTACTATTTTGCTAAAATTAAATAATAATTCTTCTTTCCTTTTTGTACCAATATGTATTTGTCGTTGATTAAATGTGTTGAACCTACAGTTCCTTCAAGGTCTGCAAATTTTTCTTTATTTATACTTAAACCGTTACCTTGGATTGTTCTTCTGAGCTCTCCTTTTGATGGAAAAATGTTTGTTTTTTCTGTTAAAATATCAAATATTCCTATCCCGGAGACAATATCAGATTTTTTTACTTCAAACATTGTAACACCTTCAAAAACGCTTAAAAATGTTTTTTCATCAATCTTTTTAAGACTTTCACTTGTTGATTTTCCGAATAATATGTTTGATGCTTCAATAGCTGTTTCAAGATCTTCTTTGGAGTGAACCATTGTTGTAATTTCTTCTGCAAGTCTTTTCTGAAGCAATCTTATGTGTGGAGCTTTGTTGTGCTCTTTTACTAAATCATCTACCGTGTTTTGATCTAATATTGTAAATATCTTAATATATTTAACTGCGTCTTCGTCAGAAACATTTAGCCAGAATTGGTAAAATGAATAAGGACTTGTTCTTTCAGAATCAAGCCAGACATTTCCGGATTCAGTTTTTCCAAATTTACCTCCATCAGCTTTGGTGATAAGTGGGCAAGTTAGAGCAAAAGCTTCTCCTGAATCTTTACGACGAATTAGCTCTGTTCCTGTAGTAATATTACCCCATTGATCACTTCCGCCCATCTGCAACTTACAATTATAGTTTTTGTATAAATGGTAGAAGTCATAACCTTGAACTAATTGATATGTAAACTCTGTAAATGACATTCCGCTTTTTTCTTCTCCGCTTATTCTTTTTTTGACAGAATCTTTTGCCATCATATAGTTAACAGTTAAGTGCTTTCCTACGTCACGGATAAAATCTAAAAATGAGAACTTGCTCATCCAGTCGTAATTATTAACTAGTTCAGCTTTGTTCTTTTCCGAAGTTTCAAAATCAAGAAATTTAGAAATTTGATTTTTAATAGCCTCTTGATTATGTCTAAGTGTTTCTTCATCAAGAAGATTTCGTTCTTGTGACTTCCCACTTGGATCACCAATCATACCTGTAGCACCTCCGAGAACAACAACAGGTCTATGTCCTGATAATTGGAGATGTTTAAGCATCATTATACTTACCAAATGCCCAATATGTAAGGAGTCTGCAGTTGGATCAATACCAACATATGCAGTAACAAATTCTTTATTCAACAATTCTTCTGTACCAGGCATCATATCATGTATCATGCCTCTCCATTCCAACTCTTTTACAAAACTCATTTTCGACTTATTTTTGAATAATAAACTTTTTAATAATTGATTTTCTATTCTTACTCTCTATAAATCTGATGAAATATAATCCATCAGGTAGATTACCTAAAGAAACAAATTCTTCAGATGCTTTATGTATTTCTTTTTCAAATAATGTTGTGCCGGAAGAATTTACAACTTGAATTGTTCCGTTAAACTGTTCGTTTAGTTTTATATTAAAATCACCATTATTCGGATTTGGATAAACCTCTGCTAAAGAATTAATGACTTTTTCGTTATTAATATCCATATATCTATCCCAATCCCATATTGCTAAAGAATATTCTCCAGTTTTTAGTGAATCAACTGTAAATCGTTTTACTAATGTTGAGTTGCTAGCATCTTCTATTTGCCACTCTACGGCTTTATTAGGTCTGTATAAAAGAACAAGAGAATCTTTACTGTTAGTTACGAAGTCTACATCAACATGTCCTCCACTTCCGGTATTTGTATTATATGTAAAACGACCTTTTGTTTTAAAGTCACCTTCGAATAATCCTTCAACAGTCCAATATCTGTGATCAGCTATTATTAGTCCCGGTATTTCAGTTTTAAAAGTATCAGGAGCAACCCAATTGTGTGTTACACGAAGAAAAGTACTATCATCCTCGTTTACTGATTGAATATCCGCAGCAAAATAAGTGTAACTATAGTAATTGAGACCTGTGCTTTTAATAAAACGAGCTTGATCTATCGTTGCGTCTGAGAGTACCTCGTTGTAATCACACATTGTTAATACAGGTTCAAATGGAATTGTAAATGTTTGCTCTCCGAATTGCCCATCAAATTCCATTAATTCTGTCTGTGTCGTATAGTCGCTTTTCATAAAAGTAACTTCAACCCGATTTGAATTTGCATAAGTGTCTCTTCTGCGTAATTTCTGTTGCATATAAACTGTTACATCATATGAACCGCCATTATCAACAATTGTAGTTGAATCAATAGAAAAATGCACAAATCCCGGTTCAAATACCCAGGCATCAAAAAAGTCTGTCATATCGATACTTGTATATGTTTACAGATAGTCTCTCATGTCGTATGATGAAATTGAGGTATATGATTTGTCCTGTAGAAATTGGGTAATTGCCGTGAAAAATAAATCATCGCCCAGATAACCTCTTAATGCATGAGCAACACTTGCTCCTTTTTCGTAAACAGTTCTTGAATAGGTTAGGCTTTGATCCATTGGATATAATGCATGGAAACCACCATCTTGAATTGGATAATATCTTATAACAGGTTCATGAGATGCTCTTCGGTATGCTTTCGCTTCTTGATCACCGTATAAATACTGTATGTATACTGTTTCGCAAAATGTTGCCCAACCTTCATTTATCCACATATCTTCAGCAGAAGAACACGTAATTTGATCTCCAAACCACATATGAGCAAGTTCGTGATAGAATAGGTCTTCGTAATCTAATGTGCCATCTATAAAAGCTCTTCCCATTGCAATATTTGTTACGTGTTCCATTGCTCCACTACTGAATGGGACTTCAACATATACAACTCTGTTCCAGGCGTATGGTCCAAACTTGTGTTCGTAAATACTAAGCACACTGTCAATATTAATAAATGACTCTGCCGTTCTTGCACTATCTCCGGGATAAATGTAAAACTCAACAGGAATGTCTTCTTCAATACCTTCGTATATATGAGATTGTAATTCGTAAGAGCCAACAGCAATAGATGCTAAATATGTTGGGATTTCATGATTAATAACCCAAGTATAGGTAATTGTTTCTTCTGTGTAATTTATTAAGGTGTTAATTAACTCTCCTCCACAAACAGCCTTATGTTCAATTTGAGTTGTAATTTTAAATAAATAAACAGCTTTATATACAAAATCATCATTACATGGAAACCACACTCTGCCATAACAGTGGGGGACATCCTCAAACCCAACACCAAGATTAAATGCATATCCACTCATAAAATAAAAACCTCCCCAACCTGATGGATCCATTACAGGATTACCATGATAGTATACATCTATGGTTAATTCTTCATCTGAGTTAAAAGAATCTGCAAGATCAACAACAATCAAAGTGTCGTTATAGGTAAACCCATCAACTTCTGATTCATTACATAAAATCGAATCAATCTCAAGTTCAAGAAGATCAAATTCGAAAATATCAGTATTATCTTCAACTGGTTTTAGTCTTATTGAAGTGTGACCCTCAATATATTCTCCGTCAATGTCAGTGATGTCTAAATTAATGTTGTATTCCTTTACATCATAATCATCACTATGTTATTTTTGAGCAAAAATTGAAATGCTTAAGAGAGTTAGAATTAAAATAGTAATAGTTTTCATACTAAAAGAGTCTTTGTTGTGATCCTGGATTAATTTTATTTAAATGTTGATAAGCTTTTTCTGTTGCCTCTCTTCCTCGTGGAGTCCGTTTTATAAACCCTTCCATTATTAGGAATGGTTCGTAAACCTCTTCGATTGTTCCTTCGTCTTCACCAACAGCAGTTGCAATAGTTTTTAATCCAACCGGACCACCGGAGAATTTATCTACTATTGTCAATAGAACCTTATTGTCCATCTCATCAAGACCGTATTTGTCTATACTCAATGCTTCTAGAGAATGTTTGGCAATTTTTAAATCTATTGTTCCAGAACCCTTCACTTGAGCAAAGTCTCTAACTCGTCTTAATAAGGCATTTGCTATTCGAGGAGTACCTCGACTACGTCTAGAGATTTCGGCCGCAGCATCATCAATAATTGGAACTTCAAGAATGCCGGCAGAGCGTTTTATAATTTTCTTTAGAATATCAGAATTATAATAATTTAAATGACAATTGATCCCAAAGCGAGCTCTTAACGGGCTTGTTAGAAGTCCCGAACGAGTTGTTGCACCAATAAGAGTAAAAGGCTCAAGAGGAATTTGTACAGAACGGGCAGCAGGGCCTTTATCTATCATGATATCTATTCTGTAATCCTCCATCGCAGAATATAAATACTCCTCAACAATAGGGTTTAATCTGTGTATTTCGTCAATGAATAAAACATCGTTTTCCTCAAGGCTGGTCAGCAAACCTGCAAGATCTCCAGGTTTATCTAAAACAGGACCAGAGGACACTTTAAATCCAACATCTAGCTCATTAGCAATAATGTTTGCAAGAGTTGTTTTTCCAAGACCTGGAGGGCCATGCAATAATACATGGTCTAAAGCTTCGTCACGCATATTTGCAGCAGTAACAAACACCTGTAGATTCTCGACAATATTTTCCTGCCCGCTGAAATCAGCAAATTCTAAAGGACGCAAAGCCTTCTCAAATTCTTTTTCGGCATTGCTCAACTCTTCAGAATCGGGACGAATGTAATTATCCATGCAAAATGTTTTAGTTCACAAAGTTAAAAAAAATGTAGTTACTGTAAGAGCAAATTTTTTAAGACTTGTAAGAATTTGTGGAAGGTTTAAATTGGCAAAGGAAAAAGCATGTCACTATTTAAACAAATTCTAAATAAGCTTGTTAATTAAGTGAAACATAAAAATTTAAATGATATGAAAAACAAAATATTAAATAAGACATTAATTATTCTATTTGCTGTGCCAGGAGGATTGAGTGCTCAAGTACATGAGTTGCCAAAGTTGAATTATAATTATGCAGATATGGAACCACATATTGATGCAATGACAATGGAAATTCATTACACAAAGCATCATCAAGGATATGTAAATAAGTTAAATGCGGCAATTGAAGGGACTGATGCTGCTACACAAAATTTAGAAGATTTACTATTAAATGTAAGCAATTATAGCACCGCTGTTAGGAATAATGGTGGAGGCCATTATAATCATACTCTGTTTTGGAATATTTTGTCACCTAAAGCTAAAGCAAAACCTGAGGGCAAACTTCTTGAAATGATAGATAAACAATTTGGAAGTTTAGACAATTTAAAAGCGGAGCTTGAAAAAGCCGGAGCAACACGTTTTGGTTCTGGTTGGGCATGGTTAATTGTAACTCCTGAAGGCAAACTTGCTGTTACATCAACACCAAATCAGGATAATCCATTAATGGATGTAGTTGATACACGAGGAATTCCAATATTAGGAATAGATGTATGGGAACATGCTTATTATTTAAAATATCAAAATAAAAGACCTGATTACCTATCTGCGTTTTGGAATGTATTAGATTGGGAAAAGGTTGAAAAAAATCTTGAAGATGCTTTACAAAGTCCTTTACTTAAAAAGATGTAAAGTTTAGTGGTTTTTGGTTTTACCTGTAAAAGCATCTAGGTGTTTTTACCGGTTTTTATTTTTTTAGAAAGAAAAATTAACACTAAAATTAAGGCCATATCTTTGTGGAATTCCATAAACACCGATTCCAGTTTTTGAAACAGATCGCAATCCATAAGTGTAATATGGCCGTAAACTCAAAGAGAGCCTGTCATTGAACTTATATTTGGCTTCCAAAGAAAGCCATATTGAAGGTAGAAGTTTATAGTTTTCTTCAGGTGGCTGAAGAATAATTGAGTTCATATCATCATTTAAATAATATGAATCATATTTTATTAAAAGACCCGCGATTACTCCAATTCCTGCATAAAAACTAAGCTTGTTTTTATCCCAAATTTTGTAATTAAAGATTATAGGTATTTCAAGATACTTATAGTTAAAACTTCTAAGTCCAAGAGTGTCGTTTGTAATTGTATCGTACACAATGTTTGTTACTGTATCGTATGTGTCGATGCTTGTAGAGTCAACCATATAAATAATAAGAGTATCAGTAATAATAACAGTAACATTTTGATTTAATACAGTATCAAAATATGTTGAGTCATAAACTTCGACTTGCCAGCCAACTCCTGTTGTATCATATTCCATTATTGTTGTGGGTATAATATCTGTTTGGAATGTTGAGTCAATATTTGTAAAGGAATATTTTAGTTGACGCTCTTCATTAAATTGGGTAATCCAAATCCCTGTACTTATATTAAACTGATCAAAAGAAAAGTCGGTATTTAATCCAAAGCTATAATTTTTACTTGAAATAATCGAAACATTTTCATTATCAAGCTTGGACCAGTTTGTTAAAAAAACACCTCCACTAGGAGACAAATTAATTTCTTTTAGTTTGGGTTCAAGCCAAACTGTATCATATTGCACTACGGTGTCATAGATTCTTATTGTGTCATAGACTTGATTTGTAATATTAACTTTTATTGTATCTGTGTTTTGAGAGAATGTGTTTAATATCGATAGAACGAATACATGAATAAATATTAGTTTAAATATTACTTGTTTTGTAGACATTCCGCTTTTTAATTAAATACAATAATCAAAGTTACTAATTTAATAACATTTATAAGCAATAATTTTGTCATACTTCGACAAAATGCTCAGCACATCGTAATCTTTGCAAATTTAATTCCGAAAGCTTTCGGAACAGTTATAGCAAAGATATACGCCAAAAATCAGTTTTTATATATTTGTATCCCCGGACACAGTCCAAGCTTACAAATATTAAGCCCAATTCGACAGGCTCACCGCATCGCCTACAGGGCTTTGTATGGTTCTCAAACAAAATAAATAAAACAGAAGACTGTAGTAAAAACAGCCTTCTGTAAATTGTATTAGGTGAAATATGTATGAGAAACTACTTTATTATTCTTTTTGTTTTATATGAATTTTCTCCTAGAATTCTTACAAAATATATCCCTTGAGGTAGTTCACCAACATTAAAGCTAAAGTTATTTTGCCCATAATATAATGACTTGTCTATTGATTGAATAATCTGACCGGCACTATTGAATATTTGAATAACCGCGTGTTCTGGGTTTTCTGTATAAATATCTAAGTATAATGTGCTTTCAAGTGGATTTGGATAGACATCAAAGTCTGTCTGCTGGATAATTTGTTCGATTTCTGTGAGGTCGTCTTCACTTACCTGAATCCAGTCGCTGTATGCAGTAATTGATTTAAAGTCATCACAATTTACATATAATGTAAGTTCATATACACCTTCTGCAATACTGTCTTCAGCCGGATAAGTGATTGTAATATAAGTGGTTTCATCTTCGTTATCAACAAATACCCAAGTAACAATTATTAGGTCTCCATCAATTACATACTCTACAATTTCTCCATACACAACATCTAAACAAGTATCAATAATAGTTTCTAATGTGTCGTTCACCACCCAGGATGAGTCTTGGTAATAATAATCGACGGTTATACATGATTCTGAAACAAGACCTTCGGAATCTGTTACAACTACACAATATACATCTCCACCACAAGCTCCTGTAATTGTTTGTAGGTTTGTCTGGCTTGGTGATGCATTCATCCATTCATATGCATAAGGTGGTGTACCACCAAAAGCTTCAGCCGTTAAACTTGCTGTACAATCATCTTCAGTTTCAAAGTAATAAGATATGTTTGAGTAGAAATAATCAACAACAGTCGAATCACTATAAGTACTATCAAGAGATGCTACATAGAAGCTATAGGCCATACTACAACCAATATTGTCAGTAACAATTACTGTGTAATCACCATGATATAAACCTGAAATATCTTCTGTATATTCACCATTACTCCAATCATAAGCGAAAGGAGCAGTTCCACCTTGTACGGTAATATCAATTGCTCCATCATTAATGTTTACTGAACTTGCATGTGTAATATCATAAGATAAGAATAGATTGCATGAGTCAGTAATTGGATCTGAAGAAAAATAAACTGAGTCGCAATACGTAGACGTACACCCTAAACCTGATCCTGTAAGGCAAATAGTATAATAAACATCCTCAAGGAATTCAACTGTAATAACATCGCCTGTTAAAGTTGCCTCGTTTACTGTCCAAATAAAGTCTACTCCATCATCTGTAAAAAGAGTGTCCTGACCATTAATAAAATACGCTTCGAAAACACCTGTTGTCTCAACAAATGTTTGATTAAATCCTGTTACACACTGTGCGCTTAATCCCATAAAGCTTAAAAGTGCAATTGAAAGTGAGATAATTGTTTTCATGATTATAGTTTTTAAGTTATTATTCTTGTTTCTATTTTATTAACACAAGAATAATTTAAGGTTGCATTATTTTTTATTTCTTTTTCGTGGTTTTTTTATTTTGACAGTTTCATTAACAACTGTTCTTACAGTATCTTTTACTGTTATAGTTTGATTTGACACGATAGTATCATAAACAATCTCAATGTCTGTTTCTGATTTAGTTATGAATGGTTCTGTTTGATCTACACCCTTATCAGTATTTGAATCAGTGTCTTCGATAGTCTTTTCTGTAATATTTTCTTCAATAATCTCTTCCTCTATATTTGTATCTGGCAACTCTAAATTGTAAATAGTAGTGTTTTCTTGAGATGATTGATCGAAAATAGTTTCTTTTTTTAGTGTGCTTTCTGTGGTTTCAGTATATTCATTTTGAGTATTTAAGTTTTCTTCCTATAATTTTATTTCATTTTCGATTTCCTGATTAGAGATAGTTTTATTGTCATTTTGAATTTTTGCATTGTTAATGTCTGATGTAATATTTTCATTAGTATTATCATTAAGAGAATTTATTCCTACTACAAGCATTATACTTGCACCGATAATAACAGGTGCCAAATAAAAAACATTGAAAGTTCCCGGATTAAATTTAAAGAAATTAAATTTGGTAACCTTTTTTGACATTTGCATACGAAGATTTTGCGAAACTGGAGCTTCGAAATTCTCAAAGCTTTTGTTTAGCAAATCGTCTATATTGTTTTTATTTCCCATAATCTAAATGTTTACAGTAATTTGTTCTTTACTGTTAGTTTTATTTAAAATTTCTTCGGTCTTTTTTATCAGAGCTTTTCTTGCTCTTGAAAGCTGAGATTTAGATGTGTTAACACTAATACCTAATTTTTCTGCAATTTCAGCATGTGAATATCCATCAAGAACATATAAGTTTAGAACCATTTTATAACCTTCAGGTAGTTTATTAAAAATCTCAATGATGTTATCAGCGCTTAAGTCAGCATCCAGAACCTTATTGTTTAATTTGTCTGAAGATTCATCATGTTCAGTATAATCAATAAAACCATCTTCTAATTCGGTAAAATGTATTTTCGAATTCTTTCGACAGTAATTTAATGCGTTATTTATCATTATTCTTTTCATCCAGGCAATAAACGAACCTTGTTCTGCATAGTTTTTTATATTGTCGAGTATTTTAATGAAGCCTTCCTGTAATAAATCGTCGGCATCAGCATTATTGTTTACATAACGAAGACAAACCCCTCTTAGCATTGGAGCATACTTGTCAAACAAAGCCATTTGATGACGATGTTTACCTTTCTTGCATCCGGTTATTATTTTCCCGTCATTTGTCATACTCTAACAAGATAACAAACTTTTTTGTAAAGGTTGCGTGAGAAATTAAAAGAATTAATAATTTTCTGTATGATAGAGAGTTCCATCAGGTTTGAAATACTCCCATGTACATGTTTTTATATTACCATTTTTGTAGTAACCTTTTATGCTGATATTCCCGTTGTCATGATAAGATTTCCATTCTCCATTTTTGAGGTTATCAATATAATATTCCTCTAGCTTTAAAGTACCATCCTCGTTATATTTTTTGGTAACTCCGTTTTGTTTGCTATGACTGTAACATGTTTCCTGTTTAATATTCCCATTGGGATACCACTCTTTCCAAACACCTTCTTTTTTCGATTTAACATATTTCCATTCCCCTTGTTTTGTTCCATCTTCAAAGTAAGTAATCCAGGTTCCTGTCTTTTTCTGATTTTCGTAATACTGTATTTCTTTTAAAGCTCCATTTTCGTACCAGTACTTCCACTCTCCTGTTCTTTTACCGTGTTCATATTCTTCAACAAACTGTTTTATTCCATTCTCATAGTAGAAAATATACTTTCCGTTAAGTTGTCCATCTTTATATTTGGATACAGATTTTAAGTTTCCATTTTCGTAATATTTGACCCACTTTCCTTGTATTTCATTGTTCATATATTTTCCTTTCTCTCTAATCTGCCCCGACTTATAATAAGAAGTGAATTTGCCAAATAAGTCATTGTTTTTATAATTTATTATAGATTTTACCTGACCATTATCCTTATAAATAACTATTTCAGTTCTGGAGCTATCTTTTACAACTTCTGATGATATAAGTTGAACGCTAAAGAAAATTAAAATCAATATGCTTAGGAATATTTTCATAATACTACTTTTTTTGTACTATAAGCTTTTTTACTTCTTAATTACTATTGTACTTCATTTTTATAAAGTACCTTCCGGAAGAAACAGTATTGCCTGAATCTGTTGTTAGATTCCATGTGATATTGTGTTTACCTCCTCCTAGTTCAGAGTTTTCTAATATTTTAATAGTTTTTCCGGTGTTATCTAGGACTGTGATTTTTACATGTGATTTTTCTTTAATATAAAACTCAATATTGGTTTTATCAATACATGGGTTTGGATTAACTCTTAAAATGTCATTTCCTTTGTTTTCAACAATCTCAACAGTATTGTCTTCGACATTAATATACAAATCTTTGGTTTCTATGCCATTTTCAGTTGTAAGCACTACGGAATAAAAGCCTGGGAAGTTGTAAGTAAATACCGGATCTTGAACATCGCTGTCAACATCACTGTCATTCTCAAAGTCCCATGACCAACTAGATGCAGCAGGATAAGATAAGTCTGTAAAGTTTATTGTTAATGGAGCTTCTCCTGTGGTAATATTGGCACTAAAGTCTGTGTAATTTGAAGCTGATGAATTAACGGTAAATTCTTGTTCATCAGACCACTCACTCCATTTTTGGTTATGATCTCTATACCGTACTCGCCAATAGTATGTACCATCTCCTATGGTCTCTTCAACTTGTAGTCTGCGTAAATCAATTCCCTCATTTAGATCTATTGGTTCATAGTCGGGAGCTCCAGTATCGCCATAAACATTTGTCCAATCTTGTCTCTTTTGAACAATTGGGCTGCTATAATCGCCAGGAATATTTGTAATCTGGAATAAACTGCTCATTAGACTATCAGCACCTGCATATATTGAGCCTACAAAAAGAGGTTGAGAACCTGTTTCATCAACCGGAGATAGTGTGACAGGGGTTTCAGGCTTTTCCTGATTTAGCTTTCTGTAATAATGATCTATTAAAACATTATCGAGGGGTTTATCGCTGTTTCCAAGACTATAAGTCATAACTTCCATTGTGCTGTTAGCCAAATCAATTTCAACAATATTGTATATATAGTGATCTAGAGATATCATTATCTCTTCATAATCTGTTTGATTTGGATACATCCCCCATCTGTCCAGAGGAGAACCGGCCCCACCTGTCAACATTATGTAAAAGTCTCCAATCGAATTGCTCGCTAATGATTCAACAGTTCCTCTTTCATAATTGTGTGAGTGTCCGTATGCAAAAAGTTGAACTTTATCGTATTGTCTTAATACAGGAATTACATCATTCTGAATGTATTCTGTATTTCCATCAGGCCACAATTCACTATGTCCAGGTTGGTGAGTAAAACACCAAACCATTTCGACTTCATCTATATTGTTAGACTCTTCTAGGACACTTTCCAACCAGCTAGTTTGTATACCTGACTGTAGAGATGTATTTCCATTAATGAAAACGAAATGATTATCTAGATAGTAGAAGTCATAAAATCTTTCTTCCAAAGGAAAACCAAAGTCACTATGATCTTCATATTTCATATAATCATAAAAGTTCTGAGATTCTGCCTCATGATTTCCAATTATTACCATAAATGGTATGTTTGCTGACAGGCAGGCATATGGCTTGAAATATTCATTTTCGTATTGACTAATTACAGAACCCGAAGTAACAATGTCTCCAACGTTTATTACCATATTAATTTGATTATGAATGTCTTCTCCGTAGAGATCTATTGCTTGTTGTTTCACCGTGTTGGCAATCTCTGTTGTTTTTGCAGCATCAGTTCTGCTGTCTCCAACAATAATAAACCTTAAAAATTCTGCATTTTCAGTTTCTGATGGAGGTGTTTTGAATGTATACACTTCAGACTCTTCTGATTCGCTAATACATTTGTAAAAATATTCTGTATTTGGGCTAAGTCCGGTAAGCTGTACAGTGTGCCACTTTTTACCACTGATGTCTTCTACGCTACCATTTGTTGTGCTTCCTAGAGCATCTGTTTCACCATATTCTACAGTTGTTGAACCGGTATTGTTTGAGTGCCACGAAACATAAACGGAGCTAGGTGTTGGCGTTTGTAAATAAGGGAGTATTCCTGTCAGAATAGGAGTTATCTCATGTCCATACCCACCAAGCGAGTTTACTTCAGTTTGGTTTAGTGGGTGGTCGAATATTGCGGCTAAAGCTATATCAATTTCATTGTCTTCTCCATCATTATCAGCAAAGAAATGTACTAGATTTTCTTCTGTTGCAGCATAAATGCCATAATCTCCGTCAATTGACAAAGCTCCTCCATCAAGAATAAGAGCACCATCTAAGTATACTCGATAATAATTATCTAAATCTACAGCTACTACCATTCTATACCATTCGTTTTGATTGACTTGGTAAGAATAATACCCTGGTCCAAGAGTTGAACGTCCAATATTTCCTGATGTATTAATAAACAGCTCACCATCGTTACTATTAGATGAGTTTGCCTGATAAAAGCAATGCCATTCAGAGTTGTTAGATATTTTAAAGTCGAAAACAAGACAATATTCATTAACATCGCTACCTCCACCATTTGCATTTATGCCATGATTACATGTTAGATAGCTACCAACATCTATTCTTATTGCATCATCCTCGGCTGTTGGTCCAGTAATCTGTGATTGTGTCCCAGTCAGACTCAAGTCATTTCCATAGCTCGCTTCAAGCAGGTTTAAACTATTTTCAAATTCCCATAAACCCGCAATTCCTGGATGTTCTGCAGGGACTATTTGTGGTGCTTGAGCAAATATACAGGTAGAATAAGCAATCAGTAGAAATGAAAGGAGGTAAAAGTATCTCATAGTAAATAGTTTAGGCAATAAAAATAAGGAAAAAATTGATATATATATTTATTTATTATTGGATTGTTCTATTCAATAAAAAAAATGTCATATTTTTACTGTTAAATTTGTCGTGAGATGTCAAAAGAATTTGCTTTACTACTACTTATATTTTCAGCTGTAACTGTTTTTGGACAAACTCAAACCGCCGATATTGAGAAAGCCCAGACTTATATTACCAAAGCAATGGAATTAAAAGAAATTAGCTTTGATAGTGCTATTGACAACCTATCAAAAGCTGAACACATTGCAGTTGAACAAAATAATTCAGAAATTCTTGCAGAAGTTTATTTCTCTAAAGCTCAAGTTTTAGATACATATCAGCTTTATGATTCATCTGCTGTGTTTTACGCAAAAGCTGCACCTTATTACCTTAAAGTTAAAGACTCGATTACTGCAGCCAGATGTTATATTAACATAGGAGCAACACAATATTTTTACGGTCATTACTCTGATGCTATCGAGACATACAAAAAAGCTTCGGAGTGTTTAAAAAATTCTGATAGAACCGATTTATTATCCAAAGTATATAATAATCTGGCTTTGATTTATAAGTCGCAGGGCAAGTATATCGATGCTGTTGAAGAATTTCAGTTAGTATTGCAACTGCATGAATTGAATAATAACAAAGAAGGTGTTGCTAATGTTAGTCTAAATATTGGCACAATATACTGGGAGCATAATAATCAATTTAAGGCTTTGGAATATTTTGAGAAAGCTTTAGATATCTATGAATCATCGAATGACCAAGCTGGAATTGCGTATGTTTATAACAATATTGGCCTAGTTTACAATAAGCTTGACAGTATCGAAATAGCTTTAGCATATTACGATAAGGCTCTAAAAATTAATTATAAAATAGAAGATAAAATTGGAATAGGGACAAGCATCTTGAATAAAGCCATATTACTGGACGAGAGATTTTCTTCTGACACTTCTGAAGTTTTATATAGGGAGGCACTTAATATTTTTGAATCAGAACATTATTTTAGAGGCATTTTTGTATGTAAGCTAAATCTAAGTAAGATTTATTCAGACAAGGGGCAATATGCAGAAGCTGTCAGTTTAATTCAAGAAGCTTTTTCAATTGATAATATAGATCAGCCTGTAAAATATCTTGCTGATGGGTATATAATCTTAGCTAATTCTTACTCCGGTCTTGGTAATTTTAAAGATGCAAATATTTATTATCGTAAATACTTTAAGCTTCAGGACTCAATATTCAATATTGAAGTTAATAACAAACTTGCAGAACTTCAGTCTAAATACGAATACGAAAAAGCCCAAGCTCAGATAGTGATATATGAGCAAAAGAACAAAGTTCAAGCTTTAGAAATTGAGCACAAAGAAAAACGAATCCGCAATACTTCAATCACTCTGATTCTTAGTGTTGTTTTTATTATTGTCTTGGTTGTGCTTTACGTTCAAAAACATAGAACATACTTAAAGCTTGTAAAACAAAATGTTTTAATTGCAAAGTCTGATATTGAAAATGAAAAGCAAGGAATTATAACAAATTCTGTTACAGATTCGCATAACACAATATTGTCTGACAAACAGAAAAAAGAGTTTCTTGAGATGCTAATGGACCTAATGAATAAGGACAAGTTCTTTATGAAAAAACAACTAACGATTAATGATATTGCTATAGAATTAAAAACAAATCGAAACTATTTGTCACAACTGATAAATGATTATTTCAATACAAACTTTAATAATTTTATAAACGAATATAGAGTTAAAGAGGCTCGTAAACTTTTATTAACAGATGAATATACGAATTATACTATAGAAGGTATTGGAGAAACCGTTGGGTTTCACTCAAAAGCAACTTTTAACTCAGCATTTAAAAAAATTACTGGTGTAACACCTTCATTTTTCAGAAATAATTCAGGTAAGGTGTAGTTTTTATAAGATTTTCTATGTCCCACAAAAAGTTTGATAATTTACATCGAATTCTTTAGGTATTTCCTCAAAAACAAACTCATCCGGATGATTACCATAAGGCTCGGAGAGTTTGGAAAATAATTGATTAAATGGAATCATATTTCCTTCAACTGCCGCTTCTAAGGCATCTTCTACCCAATGGTTGCGAGGAATTATTTTTGGGTTTGACCTTTTCATTAGTTCAAAGTCCGGAGCATGGTGAGGACTATTCCACTTTTGTATCCAATGATTGAATTCCTGTTTATTAAACAATGGGTTATCTAGCTTCTTATTATGTTGCAACGCAAGGAAAACTTGAGTATAATCACTTTTGTTGGTTTTCATTAAGGATAGTAAATCATTAACTAGGTCTTCATCTTTTTCTGTTGGACGAAAAATACCAAGCTTGTCAAACATCATTTTATACCATTTTTCTTTAAATATATGCTGAAAATCTTTTAAAACGTCTTTGGCTAGCTCTATAGCTTCATTCTGGTTTTCTGCTATTATTGGCAAAAGAGAATTGGCAAATGCTGTTAAATTCCATTGAGCAATATTTGGTTGGTTTCCATAAGCATACCTGCCGTATGTGTCAATTGAACTAAAAACAGTATTGAGATTATAAGAATTCATTAAAGCACAAGGACCATAGTCTATTGTTTCGCTAGCAATGCTCATATTGTCAGTATTCATAACTCCATGGATAAACACAACACGCATCCAGTTTACTATTAAGTCAATTTGCTTTTGCATTACCACTTTAAGTAGTTCAAGAGCAGGATTTTCTTTATCTGATAATTCAGGATAATGCCTTTTGATAGTATACTTAGTTAGAATCTGCAAATCTTCTTTTGTGCAAAAATTACTAACATATTCAAAAGTTCCAACTCTTATATGACTTGCTGCTATACGAGTAAGTATTGCCCCATTGTGTACTTGCTCACGAAAAACTTTTTCGCCCGTTGAAACTACTGCCAGACTTCTGGTGGTGGGTATTCCTAAATGATGCATAGATTCACTTATAAGATACTCTCTTAGCATGGAGTAAAGACTTGCCCTTCCATCTCCTCGTCGTGAGTAAGGTGTTTGACCCGATCCCTTTAACTTAATATCAAATCTTTTACCATTTGGGTCAATTTGTTCTCCCAATAATATGGCTCTTCCATCACCTAGCATAGTAAAATGACCAAATTGATGTCCCGCATATGCCTGAGCTAATGGTTTAGATCCATCTGGGATTTCATTCCCGGAAAGATAATTACTAATTAAATCTCTTTGCTGATTTAAAAACTCAAGACCCAAATCTTTTGCTAAACTTTTATTGAAAAGAACCAAGTTCGGCTTTGAAACAGGCACGGGTTTTTGAAGACTATAAAAAACTGCGGGTAATTTCGCATAAGTATTTTCTAATTGCAATATTTTTTCTCCTTTATTTGTGCTCATAATTATTAATACTAACAAATGAGTATAATAATTTGTTTTATTGCTTTTGTTTAAATTCCAACAGGCTATTTTTCACATTACAAACCGAGAAGCAAGCTATTCTTTAAATCTAAAATGTAGAGCTATTTGCTCTTTAAACAATGTTATAAGAAAAGAGATATCCTATTTTTTATCAAATAATGACATGTAAAGTATAGATTATTTATTGCAAAAACGCAAAAAAATACTTTTGTGTTTTTGATACACGCCTTGCTACATATGGCTTTAAAATGAATTTATACATGTCTTTTGCTGAATTTAGTCAACAGCCTATTGTTTTTTTGGCACAAGTGTCTGATATTTGTAATATACAATACTGAAAAACTTAAAAACTAATATAAAATTAAAAGCTATGAAAAAGTTATTATTATTAACAACAGCAATTGCAGTTAGCATTTTAACATTTGCACAACCTTCTCAAGGTACAATGACTGCAAAAATTAAAGGAGATGACAGTTCAATTACAAGTGTAGAATTTATTGGAAATGGAGAAATAAGAAAGGAATATGATGATGGAGCATGGCACAATTATTTTTATCAAAGCTACAAATCTAAGTCAAACACCGATTATCCAGGAATTACTTATGTTTATAGTGGAGTAATTAGGTATGAAAACAATCAGTTTGATCAATATCTTATAGGTGATAGTTATTATGAGGGTGTTCCTGATCCGGATTGGGATGAAGTAGTTGCATTACTTAATACGGATATTGAGGGATATGTTAAGAATAATCATTATGTAGATATCGTGGGCGAACTTTCAGATATTGAGCTTACCGATGATCCTGATTTTGTTTGGCATAAACTAAACTCTGTGTCGTTCAATACTAAAGTAACCTACTCAGAAAAACAGGGCTACACAGAGTTAGCTACTGGCGAGAGATATTATAGAGTGAGATTATATTCTGATGGATATAAAGAGCCATGGAAAAGCTTTAACAGCTCATATCTAAAAGATAAAGTAGACAAGAACTCTTTTGAAATTAAAGAATATACGAGCGAAGAAATTGAAGCAATGAAAACTCTTTGGGAAATTGACGAGGAAAATAAAGCAGCTAATATTTTGGCATCACTACCTAAAATAGAAGTACCTACATTTCAATCAGGAAAGCAACTTTTTTACTATACTCATGATATTATTATGACCAAAGATAATAATGAAATCCTAGCATACTTCTATGCAGTAGCAGATCCTGAAAAATGCTTTGTAAAGTGTAGTAGCTCTCTAATGACAAAAGATGCTAAAGAATGGGTAAATAAAATTCTTGACAATATTGAAGGATACAGAATTGCGCATTGCCAATACCCTTCGATTGCCGAAGAAAAAGATCATAAGATTAGGTTCTATGATCGCAAAAACAGTAGAATGTTAACTATGTATGGTGAAAAGCAAGAAGATGGATGGAAATTAACTGAAATTGAATTTGCTGCACCTCGTGAGGATGAATATGCAGGGCTAAGAGATAATGATGCAAATTGTCAAGGAGAACCAGACCTTACTTATCGTGAACGAAATGTATATAAAGCTGGCGATAAAGTTACTGGAGTATTCTCAAATGGAGAATATAATGGAACTGTTGATATGGCAGATCCATCTCGAAATAGGTATCAAATTATGTTGGTTAATGATAAGCCTGGTAAGAAATATTGGGTTGATGAAGTGAACATAAAACCAGGGCATGTTGGTAAAAACATTGGAGAGAGTAGCAGTTCTAGCAACAATTCAGATGAAAACAATTCATCATCCTCCTCCTCTTCAAGTAGTTCTGAAACTTTTAAAGTTGGAGATAAAGTAATCGTAAAAACAACACAAGGAGATAAAAAAGGAAAGATTATTAAATATGCAAGTCACAAATACTTGGTTAAGTTTAATGATCCACGCTTAGGAGATACATGGTGTGCACCTTCTAATTTATCGCACCAATAAAAATTAGCTCGAGTTAAAACTAGCAAGTCGAGTCTAATCAACCACGAAAAGGAGAGTATTAAACTGCGTTGCCATTATGGTAGCGCAGTTTTTGTTTTTTTAACACATTAACATGATTAGCTCAGATGTTTTATACAAAAAAATGGTTCAAGTGTAACATCCTATCTGCGTAATCAGAGAAAATCAGTGGCTAGTTATTATTGCAACAGATTAAAATGATTAACACAGATGTTTTATACAGTTTAATGGTTCGAATGCAACATCTTATCTGTGTAATCTGAGACTTTATTCTTTAGCCACAGATTGGCATGATTGACATAGATGTGTTAAACCTTTTATTTTATTATGTATAAATAAAAAACTGTGTTTATGATTTATTATTTGGCTTAAATTAAGCATATTTTTATCACAAGTAATCTATTCCCGATAAAAACTAGTATCAAATCCTTGTTTTTTAAGACAGTATATCACCTTAGTTAATACAATTTTATTTACTTTTGACAGTTGATTAATACAAAATCTGTTAGATGTTTCTAAAACGTAAAAGCTTTCCTAAAATGACTGATGATGAGTTGATAGCTCATTATAAACTGCATCAGGATAAGGAATGCGTTGGGGAGCTTTATAAAAGATATACAGGTTTTACATATGCGATATGCCTTAAATATCATAAAAATTCTGATAAAGCAAGAGAGGCAGCGCTCGAAATTTTTGAAGAATTAATTGATAAATTACTTCAGCATGATATAAAAAATTTCAAATCCTGGTTACACACAGTTGCCCGAAACCACTGCCTTTTAAGCTTTAGATCCAAGAAGCATGAAGAGCAGTTTATTGATAATTATAAAAAATATCAAAACGATTTTATGGAACAGGATAAAGTTTTGTATCCTGATTATGTAACCAAAGAAGAAAATTATAAGGAATTAGAATTATGTATTAATCAACTTAAAGATGAACAGAAGAATTGCATAGTGCTTTTTTATTTGCAAAATAAATCATATGTAGAAGTAGCTGAAATAACAGGATACTCTATGAAAGAAGTAAAATCATTCTTGCAAAACGGAAAGCGTAATTTGAAAATACTTATGAGCAAAGATGATGAGTGAAAAACATAACATATCAAAATGTTCGGAATCATACTCTGAGGAGCATTTGTTGAAATATCTCAACAACAAATTGTCAGATGAGGAAAATGAGATTCTTGAAGTTCACCTCCGAGAATGTAATGTTTGCTCAGATCAGCTGGACGGATTATTGATGATGGAAGATCCGGAGGAAATATTCGCAATATCTCAAGACATAAACAAAATAATTGATTCCAAAACCAAATCAAAAAAAAGAATTTTAGTAATGAATCCTACTGCTATTAGAGCAGTTGCAGCTATTTTTATTTTAGTTGCTATTAGTGGTGCATACGTTATTTTAGATAATATCATACAAAATAATAAAATACAATCAGTTGGAGAAATTAGCCAAATAGATGAAACTTCGGAACAAAGAGTTATTATTGAGAATGAAGAGGATGTAACATTGTCTCCTAAAGAAAGTGAACCAATGATTGCTGATGTAAATAAGAAAGGAGAAACAAATTCTTCAGATACTTTTAAATTAAGTCATGAAAGACTTGAGTTAGAAACTGAAACTGCTCAGGAAAATCAACAGGTATTTTTTGATATTGATGAAAGTTAGATGCTTGATGCTGAAGCAGATAAATATTTTGAAGTAGAAGAATCTGAGGATGCTGATAGAATGGAAAACTTTGTTTCAAATAATTCTGTTTCAGCTACTGAAAATACTACAGTTGCTGACGGAACCGTATTTGGAGCAGGAGATGACACTTATACAAAACAAAACGCAACAGGTGGGATTATTGCAACCGGAGACCAAAAAGAAGAAACTATTTCAAGAGTTTATACAACTAGTGAATCAAAAGATAGGTTTTGGAAATTTAACCGTCGTGAAAGTAAAAAAGAATCTGCTGTAGCAATGAAATTAAATGAAAAGCCGGATATGCCATCAAACGCAGATCGAAGTGTTACTACAAGCACAGTTGACGCCTCTAATGATAATGATCCGGGTACTTCAGAAGCAGTTCCAGTTACTGTTGCTTATGAGTTGACAATTGTTGAAAATGATATTGAAGCTTTTGACGCAGTTGAAGAAGAAGTTATGATAGATTTAGCATTTGTTGAAGAAGACGAAGGTTTAACTAATGAACCTTTAGCATTTGCATTAGTTGAAGAAAAACCACAATATCCGGGTGGTGATACCGCAATGTATAATTATATTTCTCAAAATTACAGATTGCCTGAAGCTCAAGAGAGTCAAATTGGAGGGAAAATTTTCGTACAGTTAATTATTGAATCAACAGGCAAAGTAAGTAATGTAAAAATTGCAAGAGGTATAGACCCATACTTAGACCAAGAAGCCTTAAGGGTTGTACGATCTATGCCAAATTGGATTCCCGGAAAACAAGAGGGTAAGGCTGTCCCCGTTACATTTATATTACCAATAAATATTGAATTAGAATAGAAGACCGAAGGAAAAGGTCTGAAGTCAGAAGTCAGAGGACAGAAGTCAGATTATAATTTCTTTCCTCTGACATCTGATTTCTGTTCCCTGTCTTCTGTTTTTTTAATTCAATCCTCTCTTTTCGAGCAATGCGTCAATCTTAGGTTCACGACCTCTGAAATTAACAAACATTGTCATTGGATCATCTTTATGTCCGTTTGAGTAGATATTTTCTTTAAGAGAAGCAGCTGTTTCTTCATCGAAAAGTCCATTTTCTTTAAAAGCACCAAACACATCGGAATCCAGAACTTCGCTCCAAATATAAGAGTAATATCCGCTTTAATATCCACCTGAGAATATGTGAGCAAAATAAGTACTGCGATATCTGGAGACAATTTCAGGAATTAAGCCTAGTTTTTCCAAATATGTTTTTTAAGCAACAAGAACATCTGTTTCATTCATTTCGCTCATATTGTGCCAGTATAAGTCAAGAAAAGAAGCAGCTAAGTATTCTGTTGTAGCAAATCCTTGATTAAATGTCCCAGCAGCTTTCATTTTGTCAAGTAATTCGTCAGGAATTGGTTCTCCTGTTTCGTAATGTATAGCGTACATTTTTAACACATCGTGTTCTGCTGCCCAGTTTTCCATTAATTGAGACGGTAACTCAACAAAATCTCTTGGAACATTTGTTCCGCTGGTTGAAGGATACAAACAATCTGATAACATACCGTGTAAGCCATGTCCAAACTCATGAAATAGAGTAGATGCTTCATCAAATGTTAGCAATGATGGTTGAGTTTCTGTTGGTTTTGTAAAGTTACAATTGATTGTAATAATCGGGCTTACTTTTTCACCATTATAAACATATTGTCCACGGAAGTCGCTCATCCATGCACCGCCACGCTTACTTTCTCTTGGGAAATAATCCATATAAAGAACAGCAACATGATTTCCATCTAAATCCTGAACTTCGTATGCTTCTACATCTTTATGATAAACCGTAATATCATCATTTTTAACAAATTGTAATCCGAAAAGCTTTCCTGCAACATCAAAAACTCCGTTTCTTACATTTTCAAGCTTAAAATATGGCTTTAACATTTCTTCGTCAAGATCATATTTTTCTTTACGAACTTTTTCTGTATAATATCTCCAGTCGTATGCCTGAAGTTCATCATTTATACCTTCTTTTTTCATCATTGCTCGATACATAGCAGCTTCTTCATTTGCTTTTTTCAATGCCGGGCCCCAAAGCTGATTTAATAGATTATAAACACTCTCCGGGTCTTTGGCCATATTATCTTCAAGAATTCTTTCAGCATGTGTATTATATCCCAAAAGTTGTGCTTTCTCAATTCTTAATGTTGCAATTTCTAGTAGGATATCTTTGTTGTCATATTCATTGTAATTATTACAACGATTAACATAAGCTGTTTGAATCTCTTTACGTAATTCGCGATTATCAGCATACTGTAGGAATGGCAACACGCTTGAGTTTTGTAATGTAAATACCCATTTCCCATCCATTCCGTTTTCCTTTGCTGTTATAGCAGCAGCATCAATTTGTGACTGAGGTAAACCACTTAGATCAGCTTCATTATCTATAACTAGCTTGTAACTGTTTGTTTCGGCAAGTAAATTGTCGCCAAACTGTAGAGATAATAATGATAGCTTTTCGTTAATTTCCATCATTCTTTTTTTGTCTTCATCGTTTAATGTTGCCCCACCATTAACGAAACCTTTGTAAGTTTCTTCGAGAATCATCATTTGCTCTGAGTTTAAATTCAAATCATCTTTTTGTAAGTAAACGGCTTCAATTTTATTGAAAAGATCTGCATTCATTGATATTTCGTCACCATGCTTAGACATTTTTGGTGCAATGCGTTGAGCAATTGCCTGCAAGCTGTCAGATGTGTTTGAGGATAGCATATTATAAAACACACTGCTTACTTTTGCAAGGGTTTGTCCACTAAATTCAAGGGCAACAATTGTGTTTTCAAAAGTAGGAGCATCTGAATTATCAATAATTTTTTGAATATTCTCTTTTTGTTCGCTCATTGCAAATTCAAAAGCCGGTTCATAATGCTCATCCTTGATTTTATCAAATGGAGGCACACCAAATGGAGTCTCCCACTCTTGTAATAATGGATTATTTGCTAAATCGTCTTTATTTTCTGCGGGTTGATTACATGAACTAAACATGATTATAAAACTTAAAAGGGTTAATGTTGAAACTAGCTTTGTGTTCATAATTTTATTAATTTATTATTTGTTGTAAAGTTATAAAAATAGAATTATAGAAACTACAAATTATTTTAATAATTGTTTAATGATTTATGACATTAGACCGAGGACAGTTGTTTAGGTTTTTTGATACTAGAACCAAAGATTTTAGATTGGTAATACGACTTGAAACAAGAGTGGAGGATTATAGTAGTGGCTAGCTTATTTTTAATACCCATACTTATCAATAAAATAAACAAAGCTTGTCATAGCTGCACTACCTAATTGCAATTGTCTTCTGTTTACATTCTCAAAAACATCTGTTTCGGCATGTTGATAGTCAAAATATCTTTGAGAATCTGTGATTAGCGAAGCAAGTGGAATCTCGTGTTCTTTTAATGGAGAAATATCAACTCCACTATAGCCTTCTTCAATACGATAAACACCGTAATCGTATAGTAATCCAAACCAGACATTCATGTTTTGAATAAACCCACTATCTGCATCAACAGAAAAGCCCAATGGAGAAAACCCACCTCGATCGCTTTCGAAAGCAAAATAGTGTTCTTCGCCTTCAAATATTGTTTCACTTGCATAAGTTTTAGCACCACGCTGATTCATTTCTTCATCAATAAACATGACAATGCGTAGCGTATTATTTAGCTCAATGTCAAGTTCAAATAGTAGCCTTGCTACTTCAATTGATTGGATGCAACCAACACCATCATCATGAGCACCTTCACCATTGTACCATGCATCGATATGCCCACCGACAGTTATTATTCTATCTGGATTTTTCTTTCCTTTCTTTTCTCCAATAACATTGTAGGAAAGAACATCATCATGCAATTCACAATGAGATTCAAGGAAAACTTTAACATTTTGGTCTTTTAGAAGTAAGTCGGAAAGTATGTTTGCGTCATAAGTGCTAATTGCAAATGATGGAACTGGATTTTGCACATCAATATACTTAGTAATACCGGTATGTGTGCTCTTGTCTGTTAAATGTGTCATTGACCTAACAAGTACTCCTGCTGCTCCTAATTCAGCAGCAACTGATGGGCCATAATAACGATTTTTGGCAACTTCACTATACGATTTAAAAGTATAAAAATGCTCATTGGTAAATGGATTGTTGAAAAATATAATCTTATCTTTTATTTCAGATTTTGACAAGCCCTCAAGCTCTTCAATATCTTTTACTTCAATTACTTCTTGCAAAATTCCTCCCTTTCCTGTACCGGGACTACCGCCTAAGGCACACACATTGACATCAAAATTGCCATACGAACTGATGATTTTACCTGTTTCGACTTCTCCTCTTTTCCATGAAGCAACCATAGTTTCTTGAAGATATACTGTGTCAAAATCCATATTTCGCATAGTTTGATAAGTAAACTCAACTGCAGCAGCAGCTTCTGGTGTTCCACAGATTCTTCCTGCTGTGTTTTTACATAAATACCTGAGATTTTCGTATGCTTCGTAATCCCCAAGAGCTTCTGTAAATACTTGTTTTACAAATAAACTGTCTTCTTTGGTCTGAGAAAAAGATGTTAGGATTATAAAGAAGAATAAACAGGAAATAAAAATGTGTTTCATAATGACGATTTTTTGTAAAAGTATTAGTTTTATTTATTTACAATAAACTTTTCGTAAAGATATTTTCTGGTATTATGATCGAAAATCCTTACGAAATACATTCCGTTCTTTAAATCTGAAACATCAGTATGTATAGAGTTGCCAGAGAAGCTAAGCGGTTTCACTGTTTCCCCATTAATTGTAATAATATGTCCGGTAAAATTGCAGTTTCCATTTCTGTTTACACTTGCTTTAATCATTATTTCACCATCTGTTGGATTTGGATAAACAACAATTTGCTTTTCTTGAGTAAGACTTTGATTTATATTATCCGATTGATTGTTGTCTATTGTAATGTGATAATCAGAACCATTATTATTATCCCAAGAATCATCATTATAATGAACAACAAATGCAATAGTTTCAACTACTTGTGCGGGATCGTTAAAAGGTCCAATCTCAAGTGTTAGTTCATTATCTGTTGGACCGTCAAATGCAGACTCTATTGCAGGACCTGTCCCACCAAAAAGATAAGAGCCTGATGGCCAGTATGCTTCGTCAGGAGTGTTCCAATTCGAGCCTTCATTGTTAACACCCCAGTGCATTTTGCCACCTTGAGTAACATTATTGACATGAACAGTAATAACATCATTTAGATCGGGATTTTCCGGAGTCCAGTAAACACCATCCTGCGAGCTTCCACCTGAATAAGATCCTATCCATACATGCTGAATGGGTGTTTTGTTAACATTGCCGTAATTATCCGTAATTTCTACATAATAATCAACTAAAGTATCACTTAATTCAGTTATTTCAGCATAAAACTCATTAGCAATATAGTCAGGTAAAACAAAGAAATCAATTTCAGGATTTCCTGTAATATTATCGGTTGGGAATGTTCGTTCAGACATACTTATAGAATACCAACTACTTACACCACTACCACCAGAATAAGTATCGTTTTCGTTATCATCGAGTGAGTTTATTCCATCATAATCGACACGGTATTTTAATTCAGCAGATTGAATTCCGGAAACATCATAAGCGAACGTCCAGACAAAGAAATCACTTGAGTTTTCATGCTGTGAATATCCATAATTAGGGCCAAAACCAATGCCTCCCGGGTTATAAGGATATCTTTGAGGAATCATAACAGATGGTTCGGTGTTATCAACACCGGGATTTGCATCAATTACTATATTTGCATAACTCACAGCAAGGTTAGCAGCAACAGTTTGCTTTACCTCCATATCCAGAGAAGTTCCGTAATACATATAACCGCTTGTATAACCCGGTAGTAAGTGGTGCCATGCCTTTTCGGCATTACTCGATCCGGATGTAGGATATACAATGTCATTTATATCTACACTTCCTGTAAGTTGTTCAGCCATCACAACGTGATTTTCTGCAGCTGTGAGCACTGCCCAGTTTCTTGCATCTTCTGTCCAACCATTAGGATCGAAATCATAATTGGTATCATACATTGGCCAAAACCAATTTATAAATTGCGGATGTCCCCAATCGTTAGCTGCATTTACCCATGAGCCATCTTCCACATGAACAATGTCGCTTTCGGGTACAGGATGGTCTGTTAAAAATTGCTGAATAGTTGTTGGCACATATCCTTGTCCGGCAGCAGAGCCTGCAAAACCGGGAACAGAATTTAGATAATAATCGTAACCACCACCCCAGGCATTATCTCCATCGTGAGCCATAAGAATTATACATGGTTGAGAGCCATCATTATAAGGTGCAATATTTGCATCAATATCTCCGGTTCCCATTGTTCCGTATCCATTTTGATAGCTTAAAACATCTGCCATTGGTACAACAGTTATTTTATATTCGGTTCCTGTTTCGGGGTCAACATATTGTGCTTTATGAGCCTGATAACAATAAGGTGCTGCAAAAGTGCCTCCTCGTCCGTCAATCTGACCGCTCCACCAGTTATTTCCAGTTGTGCTTACAACATCAGCCCTGTTTGGAGGATCAATATTGCATCCGTTTGTTCCATAAGTTAAAGGGTAATCATTTAAAGTTCTTGCAAGGTGAGAGTTCGCAATAACTGACCATTCAAATCCTTGTTCAACCAGAACTTTTATACTTCTTTCACTAAAAGAACACTCAGCAGGCCAATATCCTTTAGAGTATTCCGGAGATGTGCCAAAAGTATTTGCATAAATTTCTTTGTGAGCTTCTATTTCTTTTGCTAATACATAATCACTTATTAATGGTGTTAATGCATGATGATAAGTAAATCCAACAATATCCATACGTGGTTTTCCGCCACTGGTAGTCCATTCACGAGCTTCGACAAAACTATTTTCCCAACCTGAATAATATCCCCACTCTCCAGCGTTAGCTAAGGAGTTTATATTTTCAATAAGACAGCCGCTGTAATTTACTTGGGCGCCTGCTTCACTGTATCCGGTTAAAGTTTGTACAGCATCTTTACATCTGTACTGATAAACGGCAACTCGGTCAGCTTTTCCAAATATATCCTGAAGATCGTTTTGTGGATGTTCCTCACCAGCATTAAACTTTCTCCAATGCGATTCCCAAACCGATTGATATCTGTTTGCATCCCAGACACTCTGTGCCGGCCAATAAATAGGTTGTTGTAAATGCCATAGATATGTAGTGTGTACATGTGAAAACAGATTTGGTAAGATTAAAATTGTAAATACTGAGAAAAAAATAAGACGTCTCATAGCTATTAATTATTTGAAACTAAGTTACATAAAATATAATTAGTAATTTATATCAATTCTAATTTTATAGAAATCATTAGTAAATTATATAAAAGTATACTGATATACCCGATTTAAGTACTTTGATGTTACTTTGCAACCTATTATTTAAAAATTACATCTTGAAACTTTAATTCAATTGATATATTTTAGTTAATATTGATATCTATTTTATTAAAAAAATAGTAAACATAATTTTATCAAAAATTGTTTACTGTTAAAATAAGCAGGTAGAAACTATTAAAATTAAATTTGATGAAGAGAATTTTACTATTAATTGCAGGTGCGTTATTTTCAGTAATTGGTTTTGCTCAAACTGGAGGAGAACTTGATGTTAGTGTTTCAACAAGTGAGGCAGGAGGGCAATACTCACCAAGGAATTGTGTTGTTATATGGGTTGAAGATTCTGAAGGGAATTTTGTAAAAACCTTACTTTCTTATGCTCAAATGTATCGTATATATCTTACAAATTGGAAAAATTCAACCAGTGCAGCAGGCGTAGCATATAATACAACAGATGCAATTACCGGGTCAACAGTAAACACTCATGGTACAAGAACCTGTTCGTGGGATGGAACTAATTATCAAGGGAATGATGTTGCAGATGGTACATACAGATTGTGTATGGAGTTAACTGATAAAAATGCTACTGGGAATTACTCATATTTTACTTTTACAAAAGCAGATGCAGATGATAGTCAGACACCATCTGATGTTCCAAGTTTTTCTGATATAGTTTTTTCTTGGGCTCCAAGTGATAACGCAATTAATGAAGAAACTTTAAGTAAGATTACTGTATTGCCAAATCCTACAACAGGGATTATTGAAGTAAATGCTGAAGGGCTTATCAATGTTGAAGTTTGGAATGTTGCTGGGAAAAAAGTAATGGAAAGCTCTGAAGAAAGACTGGATATTTCAAATCAAGCTAATGGAATGTATTTTATTAGATTGAAAACAGATGATGGAACTTTTACACGTAGAGTTTTAAAGAAATAAATATTATATCTACTACTTGTTTGTAGAGTTACTTGTTAGATAGTGCTTAATTCTGAGGAACTAAATCTACTCCACCAAATTCGGATTCGATAAAATCAAGTATTTTCTTTATTTCATCTATTTCCATTGCGGTTAGTAATTTTAATCTGGTTTCTTTAAAGTTTGGAATAGATTTAAAATATAAAGCAAAGTGTCTTCTCATTTCATAAACGCCACGTTTATCTTCTTTAAATTCTATAGATTTTTCGAGATGTTCTCGTGCATACTCAACTCTTTCAATTACTCCCGGAGGAGGTAGTTCTTCGCCGGTTTCGAGATAGTGTTTAACTTCTTTAAAGATCCATGGTTTACCAATAGCTGCTCTTCCTATCATTATTGCATCAACGCCATATTTGTCGAAATTTTCTTTTGCTATTTTACCACTTGTGATATCTCCGTTTCCTATTATTGGGATTTTTATTGCCGGATTTTGCTTAACTTCTCCAATAAGAGTCCAGTCTGCTTCGCCTTTATACATTTGGGCACGGGTTCTACCATGAATAGTTAAAGCATGTACACCACAATCCTGAAGCAATAAGGCAACATCCATTACATTTTTAGATTCTGAATCCCAGCCAAGCCTTGTTTTTGCAGTAACAGGGTGTCTGGAAACATTGATTACCCTATCTGTTATTTCTTTCATTAGTGGAAGATTGCGCATCATTCCACTTCCGGCACCTCTTGTAGCGATTTTTCTAACAGGACAACCATAGTTTATGTCTAAAATTTCCTGGTTTACATCGTTTATCATCTCCGCAGCTTTTTCCATTGCTTCCGGAATATGTCCATATATTTGTATTCCAATAGGTCTTTCGTAATCGTACAAATCAAGTTTCTTGAGGCTCTTACGTCCATCTCTGATTAGTCCGTCGGATGAGATAAATTCGGTGAACATTAAATCGGCTCCGAATTTTTTACACATATATCTAAAGGATGGATCTGTTACATCCTCCATTGGCGCAAGAAATACGGGTTTGTCGCCAAACTCTGTATTACCTATTTTTAACATAGAATTGTGTCAGATTAAAGTGTTTGTTTCACTTCAACCTCTTCGTAAGCTTCAACAATATCACCAACTTTGATATCGTTAAATTTATCAATATTAAGACCACATTCGTAACCAGAACTTACTTCTTTAACATCATCTTTAAATCTCTTTAAGCTACCAAGCTCGCCTGAGTAGATAACGATACCGTCACGAATAAGTCTGACTTTAGATTTCTTGAAGATTTTACCATCAGTAACCATACATCCAGCGATTGTTCCAACTTTAGTAATTTTGAAAGTTTCTCGGATTTATGCAGAACCGGTAATACTTTCTTTAAGAGTAGGAGACAACATACCTTCCATAGCATCTTTGATTTCGTTAATTGCATCATAGATGATTGAGTATAGTCTGATTTCTATCTCTTCTTTCTCAGCAACTTTACGAGCGTGGCTTGAAGGACGTACTTGGAAACCAACGATAATTGCATTAGAGGCCGTAGCCAACATTACATCAGATTCTGAAATTTGACCTACAGCTTTATGTATGATATTAACAGCAAAGTTATCTTTAGAAAGTTTGATTAATGAATCAGCTAGAGCTTCAACAGATCCATCAACATCACCTTTAACGATGATATTAATTTCGTTGAAATCACCTAGAGCTAAACGGCGACCGATTTCATCAAGTGTGATATGTTTTTGAGTTCTTAATCCTTGCTCACGTTGTAATTGTAATCTCTTATTTGCAAGATTTCTAGCTTCGTGATCTGTATCAAGGACATTAAATTTATCACCTGCTTGTGGTGCACCATTTAAACCAAGTACCAGTACCGGAGTGGATGGACCAGCTATGTAAATTTTTTGACCTCTTTCGTTGTACATTGCTTTTACTCTACCAGTTTGGCATCCGGCTAATAAAATATCACCAATTTTTAATGTTCCTGATTGAACTAATAGAGTAGAAACATATCCACGACCTTTATCAAGTGAAGATTCAATTACGGCACCGACAGCATTCTTATCAGGATTAGCTTTGAGATCAAGCATTTCTGATTCAAGAAGTACTTTTTCAAGTAGATCTTCAATATTAATGCCTTGTTTTGCTGATATTTCCTGGGATTGATATTTTCCACCCCATTCTTCAACAAGATAATTCATATTAGAAAGCTCCTCTCTGATTTTATCAGGATTTGCTGCAGGTTTATCTATTTTATTTATTGCAAAAACGATTGGTACACCAGCAGCTGATGCGTGGTTTATCGCTTCAATAGTTTGAGGCATTATGCTATCATCAGCGGCGATAACGATAATTGCAACGTCTGTAATTTGTGCACCACGAGCACGCATAGCAGTAAATGCTTCGTGACCAGGAGTATCTAGGAAAGTAATAACTCTTCCATCATCAAGATTAACGCTGTAAGCACCTATATGCTGGGTAATACCACCTGCTTCACCGGCAACAACGTTAGTTTTTCTGATTTGATCAAGTAGTTTTGTTTTACCGTGGTCGACGTGACCCATAACTGTTACTATTGGCGGACGAGTTTGAAGTGTTTCAGGAGCATCCTCAACTTCTTCAATTTCGCTAAGAACTTCAGCGCTTACAAATTCAACTTTATATCCATACTCATCAGCAACAAGCGCCATTGTTTCAGCATCTAGTCTTTGGTTGATAGATACAAACAAACCAAGGCTCATACAAGTAGCAATAAGGTTTGTAGCAGGTACATTCATCATTGTTGAAAGCTCACTAACAGAAACAAATTCTGTTACTTTCAAAATGTTCTTTTCTGCTTCCATCTTTTCTGCCGCTTCTTGTTTTTTCTGAGAAACAAGATCACGTTTTTCACGACGGTGCTTAGAAGTTTTAGATTTTTGTTTTGGAGATGTTAATCTAGCAAGAGTTTCCTTAATTTGTCTTTGTACATCTTCCTCGTCAACTTCAACTTTTTTTACCTTTGGCTTTTTACTTGGTCTCTTGCGCTTATTGTCAAATTCTTTATTATTAGCATCGTTAATGTTAACTTTAACTTTCTTGATGCGTTTTCTCTTTGATTTGCGTTCTTCTTTTTCCTTTTCTCTTTGTTTCTGACGTTCTTCTTTTTCTTTTTTCTTTTTCTTCTCGGTTTCTTCCTGTTTCTTCAAGTAAGTGTCAATGTCTATTTTACCAACTACGTTTGGTCCTGAAAGTTTTTCAACTTTAGTTTCAATAAACTCTATAGCTTCTTTTTCTTCAGTGTTTTCTTCAGAAACAACTTCTTCTTTTGGCTTTTCTTCTTTGGCTATTGTTTTTTCAACTTTAGTTTCGGAAGGTTTAGCTTCTTCTTTCTTTTCTTCTTTCTTTTCCTGAGGTTCTTTAGCTTCTGCTTTAGCCTCTTCAGCTTTTTGAAGTTTTTCAGCTTCTTTTTCTTCTTTGGACTTTCTTTTAGGACGAGTTTTTTGATTAATCTCTGAAAGATTAATTGTTCCTAATACTTTAGGACCATCTTTATCGTTTTCTTTAGAAGCCTCTTTTTTATCTTCTTCACTTTTCTTTATGTCAGAATCTTCGGTTTTTTCTTCTTTAACCAGTTCTTTAACTTCTTCAACAGAATCTTTCGTCTCTGTTTTTTCCAATTCTTGTTCTTCTTGGGCTTTTTCTACTTTGTCCTGAATTCCCTTTTCTTCAACCTGAGCTTTTTCTTCGGAAAGATTCGTCTCTTTGGTTTCTTTAGCTTTTTCAGAATTAATAATAGCCTTCTCTTTCAAAGATTTTGAATCTTTAAACTCTTCGTCAAGCAGCTCAAGACACTCTAGAGGTATTTTAACATTGGGATTATTCCCAATTTCATAGCCTTTGTCTTCGAGGAATTGTACGATGGTGCTTGTTCCAACATTCAAATCCCTTGCTACAATGCTAAGTCTTTTTTGTTTACCTTCTGAAGCCATATACTATTGTTTTTCTTTAAAAATTCTATTCAAATTCAGATCTTAATACTTTAACAATATCTTCGATTGTTTAAATTTCAAGGTCTGTACGTTTTTCAAGCTCTTCAACACTAAGATTAAGTACTGCTCTTGCAGTATCACAACCAATTGCTTTAAGAGCGTCAATAATCCATCCTTCGATTTCATCTGTAAATTCATCGAGATCCACATCGTCCTCGTCTTCTTCCATTTCGCGATAAACATCAATTGTAAATCCAACTAACTGGCTTGCTAACTTAATATTAAGTCCTCCTTTACCAATTGCAAGAGATACTTTATCCGGATCAAGATATACATCAGCTTTTTTATCTTCCAAATTAAGTCTTATGGATGATATTTTAGCCGGAGACAATGCTCTTTGAATGTATAATTGAGTATTTGTTGTATAATTTATAATGTCGATGTTTTCGTTATGTAGTTCACGAACAATGCCGTGAATACGGCTACCTTTCATACCTACACATGCACCAACCGGGTCAACTCTTTCGTCATAAGACTCAACAGCTACTTTCGCTCTCTCGCCCGGCATTCTCACAATTTTCTTAATAGTTATTAATCCGTCAAGAATTTCAGGAATTTCAAGTTCGAATAATCTTTCAAGGAACAATGGAGAAGTTCTTGAAAGTTTAATTAGTGGTGTGCCATTACGGAGTTCTACACTTAAAACAACAGCTCTTAATGTGTCGCCTTTTCTGTATCTATCGCTTGAGATTTGTTCAGCTTTAGGAAGGATAAGTTCGGTTCCTTCGTCATCGAGGACAAGGATTTCTCTTTTCCAAACCTGATAGATTTCACCAATAATAATTTCACCAACTCTATCTTTATATTTTAAGTAAATATTGTCTTTTTCTCTTTCGAGGATTTTTGCTTGCAGATTTTGTTTAAGAGCTAAAATTGCCCTGCGACAGAAGTCTTCAAGTTTAATTTCGTCAGAGTACTCTTCACCTGGTTCAAAATCTTCGTCAAATTTACGAGCTTCTGTTAGAGGTATTTGAGTATATTCATCGGTAAAGTCGTTATCCTCAACCACCATCCGATAGCGCCATATTTCTAAGTCTCCCTTTGCGTCGTTTATAATTACATCAAACTTACTGTCTTCACCAAACAATTTTGTAAGAGTAGAAGTAAATACATCTTTAAGAACTCCAATCATTGTTGGACGGTCGATACTTTTAAGTTCTTTAAATTCCGCAAAGGTGTCTATAAGATTATTATGCAGCTCCATAATTATTCCATTAATTTTTTTTACTAAATGATATTACACTCTTAATTGATTTTATGTTGTTTCTTTCAATTATATGATTTTCCTGTACTTCTTGTTTTTTATTTTTTATTTTTACTTTTTTTGTTTCCGTGACAGTAATTGCGCCGTTGTTAAATTCTGATAAAGTCCCGGTAATTTTTTCTCCATCATTCATCATGACTTCAACGATTGTATTTATAGCTTTCTTGTACTGCTGATCAACTTTGAATGGTTTAGACAATCCAGGAGAACCAACTTCAAGAGAAAAATCTTCACTGTCACGATCAAGTTGAGACTCAATAAAACGGCTAATTCTTTTGCATTCTTCAATTGTCAGACCGTTAAAATCATCAATATATATATAAATATCATTAGAGTTGTTGATTTTAATGTCAACAACAAACTGTGTATCCGTTAAAGAGGTTTCACATAATTCTGATATTTTTTCACTTTTCATCATATATATTTAATAAAACAGGGGACTTTTGTTGGTCCCCCGGCATCTTAACACCCAAAAAGCACCGCAAAAATACAAAAGATTATTGAAATTGCAAACAAATTGTAAATTATTTGTCTTTATGTATCGGTTTGTATTACTATAAACTAAATAGTAATATGGTCTAGATAAGGGAAGCTAAATTCGAAAATCTCTTTGAAAGTTCTAAAAAGAAGAGATTTGTTAAAGAAACTGTCTTCAATAATCCCTAGTTTATTAGTTGTTTGAACGATTAGAAAAAACAAACCACCAAGGATGAGAATTGTCTTTAAGACTCCGAAAACAATTCCAGCAAATTTATTTATCCAATCTAATTTGATTACTTTAACAAATTTGTCCAGAACTTTTGAAAAGAGTAAAACCAAGACAACAACAGCAATAAAAATAACAGCAAATGATATTACAGGAATAAACTCAGCATCAACATTAATGTTTTTTTCAATTATAGAGAAAACTAAATCAGAAAATCTTATTGCTAGAAATATACCTGCAATTAGAGCAACCAAGCTTCCAAGTTCACGAATAAGTCCGTTTTTGTATCCCCTGTAAGCAAAATAACAAACAATAATTGCTATGACTATATCAAAGAAATTCATGCATAAAAATTTTTGCTAAAAATAGTTTTTTTTTGTTAATTTGCTTTTGTATGTCTCTTATAAATTCAATTGTTAGCCTAATAAATTACAGTAGGCTCTCTCAGATTGACTTTTTCAGGAAGAATCCTGTTGAGGTTCAAGAAGGGGTTTTATCTGAGTTGATTGAAATTGCTCAAAACACCTCATTTGGCAAAAAATATGGCTTTTCTGATGTAAAGGATCATAATGATTTTATTCAGAATGTTCCGGTATTTGACTATACCGCATTTAAGTACTACATAGAAAGGGTTATGAATGGAGAACAGAATGTTATCTGGCCAACGGAAATAAAATGGTTTGCAAAATCAAGCGGGACAACTGCTGATCGAAGCAAGTATATTCCAATAAGCAGAGAGTCGTTGGAGGATTGTCATTTTAGAAGTGGCAAGGATATCTTTTTGATATATGCAGATAAGTATCCCGAAACCGGGGTCTTTCATGGTAAATCATTGGCGATTGGTGGAAGCACTAATATTAATTTGAATAGCGAAAATTCTTATTATGGAGATTTGTCTGCTGTTTTAATAAAGAATCTACCATTTTGGACATATTTTCACAGAACTCCAAAAGAGGAGATATCTTTAATAGAGGATTGGGACGAAAAGCTTGATAAAATTGTAAATACAACAACGAGTAAAAATGTAACAAATTTAGTTGGTGTTCCATCATGGTTGTTGGTTTTGCTTAATAAAGTTTTAGATTATACCGGGAAGTCAAATATTTTAGAAGTTTGGCCAAACCTAGAGCTATTTGTACATGGAGCTGTAAGCTTTCTTCCTTATCAAAAAATGTATGAGGAACTTATTCCATCACCAAAAATGACATATCTGGAAACCTATAATGCATCTGAAGGTTTTTTTGGGATTCAGGATAAATTTGAAAACAGAGAGAAAGATCTTCTTCTGATGCTGGATTATGGGATTTATTATGAGTTTATTAAATTGTCAGATTATTTAGCAGGAAAAATGAATGCAATCCCTTTGTCGGATGTTGAAACTGGGGTAAATTATGCAATGTTGATTTCGACAAACGGGGGGTTATGGAGGTATTTAATTGGAGATACTGTTAAATTTACTTCCAGAAATCCTTATAAATTTAAAATTACAGGTAGAACAAAGCACTTTATTAATGCTTTTGGTGAGGAGGTAATAATTGATAATGCTCAAAAAGCAATTAGTTTTGCATGTGAACAAACCGGAGCAAGGATAAGAGAATATACTGCTGCACCAGTGTTCTTTGAAAAAGAACCGCAGGGAGCACATGAATGGTTGTTCGAGTTTATAAAAAAACCAGATGACTTAAAGCATTTTATGGATCACTTAGACCGAAAGCTTCGTGAATTAAATTCAGATTATGATGCAAAAAGATATAAAGATATAACACTTGGCTTTCCAGTTTATCATGAGTTGAAAGACGGGACGTTTTATAAATGGTTAAAAAACAAAGGTAAGCTTGGTGGTCAACATAAAATACCTAGATTGTCAAACTCCAGAGAGTATATCGATCAATTATTAAGTTTATAGGCTGATAAAAAACATTTCAACATCCCCATATCTTAGTGACATTACACGGTTTGTAAGCTCTGTAACCTTAAATGTGTTATCTCCTAATGTAAGATAATTACCATCACCACTCAGAACCCAATTTGAACTTACAGTATCATTGTTTTCATAAATTTTTATAAGTGTGCCACTTTCTTCAAAAATATACTTAGCTTTTCGGATTTCAATTGTACTGTTTTGATTGTAATCAACATATGTATTTATTTCCCATGTGTTTTTTAATAAACGCTTTTTATTAATAGTGTAATTATAATCTGTTCCGCAAGAAAGAACAAAAATCATTAAAGGGATAAATATTATTAGGATTGATTTAAGCTTCATTCTTAAATAGATCAACAAATTTGTAAGTATTATTGCCTCTTACACCTCTAGTAGTCATTTTTAAGTCACAGCATTCATTATAAAAGTCGTGTTGAAAAACAAGAATCCAATTCTTTTGTTCGGCTTCATTTAGAATTTGTTCTTTCTCTTTAATACTTGTTAATGGAAAAAGGTCGTATGCCGAAACCCAGGCAAGAGGAATAGATGCTTTGGCCGGAATTAGGTCTCCTGCGAAAAATAATGTTTTTGTATATGTTTTAACAATTGGTAACATTAATCCCGGAGTATGCCCATGGAAAAGTCTTAACTCAATGCATGATGTTAAAAATAGATTTTGCTTAACTAGTCTAAGCTTGTTTGTTTCTTCTAGAAATTTAAATTTTTCGGAATGATATGATGTTTTTTCTCTGTAATTAGGATTAATTGCATTATCCCATTGCTGTTGAGATATATAGTAATTAGCATTGTTGAAAACAGGAATTTGATTACCTGTTTTTGAATCTGTTTTGGTTGTGCCTCCACAATGGTCAAAATGCAAATGGGTTAAAACTACATCTGTAATGTCATCAGTAGTATAACCAAGCTTATTTATATTTTCAATAAGGTTTTCAGAAAAATCGACATAATAACTATCATGGTTTGCATTATCTTGCTGTTCTCCTATGCCATTATCAATTAAAATCAACTTTCCTGGTTTCTTGATTAGCAATGACCTGCAAGAAGCTGCGCACATATTGTTTTCATCAGCAGGATATTTTTGTGACCATATCGTTTTAGGAACAACTCCAAAATAAGCACCACCATCAATTTTAAACACAGGTGTTTCTATTAAATATATATCCATTTTATCAACAAACAATTTTTAATAAAAAATACAGTTTTTATCTTTAGTAACGTCAATTTTTGTAATTTTGCATCAAAATTTATATGTATATGAGTGAATTGAATGAAATAAACCAAAAGAAGAAAGATGTAACAACTAAAATACTCATTGCTTTAGTTTCAATAATGGTTGTTGCAATTGGGATTATGGGGTATATGCTTCATGATTTATCTAAAAGAAATAATCAGATTGTAGTTCAAAATCAAGACATTACAGTTGAAAAGGATAATCTTAAAGTAGAATTAAATACACTTTATGATGATTATAGCAATCTGGAAACTTCAAATGACAGTCTTAATGCTGAGATTGAAAGAGAAAAGGAACACATAAAAACTCTCATCGAGTAGTTGGATAATATGAAAAATTACAGCTATAGTGTTCAGCAAAAGTATGAGAAGGAACTAGCATCTCTACGTAATATTATGAGACACTATGTTTTTCAAATAGATAGTCTTGATCAGCTTAATAAACACCTTATAGCTGAAAACATACAAATTAAAGATGACCACGATAGAATAGTAGGAGAGATGGATGAGGTAGTTGAAATGAACGATGAGCTTGAATCCACAATAGAGATGGCAAGTGTTATCAAAACATCAAATATACAAACTTCGTTTTTAAATAAAAGAGGTAAAGATACAGACAAGTCAAGCAGAATTGTAAAAGTTAAAGTTTCGTTTAATCTTGTGGCAAACGATTTGGCCGAAAGTGGCTCGAGAAGAGTTTATTTACGGATAATCAGACCGGACGGTTTTGCTATGACCCAAGTGCAGACATTTACTTATCGCGAAAAGCAAATCGCTTGTTCTGCCTACAGAGATATTATATATAATAATCAGGACTTACCTGTAGTAATATATTATGATGTTACTGAGACAGTTACATTAGGTAAGTATACCGTGGAGATTTATATGGATAACGAGAAAATTGGTCAGAGCTTTTTTACAATTGAAAAGTAAAACCTCTTTATGTTTAGCACAGTATTTTTAGATTCAGTTGCAATGCCAATATCAGTACGTAATCCCGATTATCGTATGTTGGTGATTGCTGTTGTTGGATTAGTGCTTTTTCTATTGTATTCATTGGTAAAGGTTTTTTATAAAGGATACTATTATCGTTTGTTTTATGTTCTATTCCGTCAGGATTACTCTGCTTCATCATTTGCAGAGAGCAATACCTCATTTGTAAATGCAGGAATATATGTATTAATAGCCTCAATTTTAAGTTATGCGGGTTCTGTCTTTTCAATTTTGGCATATCAAGAAGAAATGGCCTCTTATTTTGCAAATGAAGAACTATATATTAATGCAATAATTATACTATTATCAGTCGCTATTGTTTTCATATTAAAATGGATAGTTTATTCTTTTTGGGGATGGGTTTTTGAGTTTTCTGATTATACAAAAGAGTATTTAGGCTTATTTTATCAAAATATCAGAGCATTAGGAATAATTATTTTCCCATTTTTTTTGCTTTTCCCATTTGTTGGAAGCGAGGCGCGTAACGCCCTGACTATCATTGTGATATCGTTAATTGTGCTATAGCTTTTATATAGTTATTATACTTTTTGGAGGTATTCAATTAAAATTAAATTTTTTAATCATTATGCTATTTTGTACTTTTGCACTTTTGAAATTTTACCCATATTGATACTTTGGAAGTTATTTGGGGGATAATAGAATTACGAGTTGTAAATTAAAAAACATTTAAGAATGAAGATAAAAAGCATTCTTGTTTCTCAGCCTAAACCTTTAACGGACAGGTCTCCGTATTTTGACCTTGCTAAAAAGTATAGTCTGAAAATTGATTTCCGTCCATTCGTTCAGGTTGAGGGTGTATCAGTTAAAGAATTTAGAAAGTCACGTGTTGATATATGTGCACATTCAGCAGTTATTTTTAATAGCCGTACGGCTGTTGATCATTTTTTTAGAATCTGCGAGGAGCTAAAGATTACAATTAAGGATACTTGGAAATATTTTTGCATTTCAGAGTCAATAGCTTTTTACTTACAAAAGTATGTTGTTTATAGTAAAAGAAAGATTTTTTATGGGAATGGCACTTTTGATGACCTTTTGGAAAACATTAAAAAATACTCAGATGAAAAGTTTGTTGTTCCTTTAAGTGATATTCATAAACAAGAGATTCCAAGCAAGCTTACTAAGGCAAATATCGATTTTACAAAAGCAATACTATACAGAACAGTAAGTTATGACTTATCAGATCTTAAGGATGTAAATTATGATATTTTAGTGTTTTTTAGTCCGGCAGGTGTTGCTTCTCTATTGCAAAACTTCCCAGATTTTCATCAGAACAGTACAAAAATTGCTACTTTTGGGCCATCTACAGCAAAAGCAGTAGATACACACGGGTTGCGTCTGGATATTAAAGCTCCGGTGCAAAATTCACCATCTATGACTGCCGCACTTGAGCAATATATAAAAGCTCAAAAATAATCACCTTTTCAATGTCAGCCGAGTTTAATAATAAGCTGAACAAGGGATTTATTCTAAAAAACAAATCCGAAATAGAAGAACTATTTAAAAAGGGTATTCGATTGAATTCGGATATGCTTAAAGCTATTTGGACTGTTGATATATCAGATAAGAGTGGTGTTTTTGTGTTTTTTTCTGTTCCTAAAAGATTGATTCCAAAAGCACATAATAGAAACTTAATTAAAAGGAGAATGAAAGAGGCTTTACGTCAAAATCTATCCCTTCTTAAAAAAGTCAGTAAACAAAACAATTTATGCATACGTATAGCAGTTGTTTATTCATCAGATAAGATTCATGATTATCAAGAAATTGAAAACAAAATAATCTTATCTTTACAGAGTGTTTTTTCTAAAATATCAAATTCATGAAAAGATTTAAGAATATCATTAAAATATCATCTCAACAAACTGCTACTATTTTAGCGATTGTAATGTTTGTTTTAATGTCATTTACTGTTACACGTGACAGTAAAACAACAGACAATAATTTCGAAACGGTTAAGAACCTAGATATCTTCTATACACTTTATAAAGAGCTTAATCTGTATTATGTTGATCCTATTGTCCCAGGTGACATTATTAAAACCGGAATTGATGCAATGTTAATAAGTCTGGATCCTTATACTGTTTATATCCCGGAGTCAAAGGTTGAGGACCTTAAATTTATGACAACAGGTCAGTATGGAGGTATTGGTGCTGTAATTAGAAGGAAAGGTGATTATACAATTATTTATCAACCTTATGAAGGCTCTCCGGCTCTTGAAGCAGGTCTTCTGGCAGGAGATATTATTTTGGAAATTGATGGAAAATCAACAAAAGATATGCCTTCGGAACAAGTATCTGAGCTTTTAAGAGGAGAACCTGAAACAATAGTTGAATTGAAGATTGAAAGGCTTGGAGAAGAAAAACCATTAGACGTTGAAATTACAAGACAGGAGATAAAAAGAAATTCGGTTCCCTATTATGGTTTGATAGAAGATAAGATAGGATATATTGCTTTAAGTAGTTTTACCAATACTGCCGGAACCGAGGTTAAAGATGCATTAATGGATTTAAAAGAGAATCATAATATTGAGTCTGTTGTATTAGACCTTAGAGGAAATCCTGGAGGATTATTAATTGAAGCTGTAAAAATTTGTAACATGTTTGTCGATAAAGGAGAATTAATAGTAAGTACACGCGGAAAAGTTGCTCAATGGGATAAAGAGTATACTGCATTTACAGAGCCTGTCGATACTGAGATGAAAATTATTGTTATTGTTAACAGCTCATCAGCATCAGCATCAGAGATTGTTGCCGGATGTATTCAGGATTTAGACAGAGGAATTGTTCTTGGACAAAGAACATTTGGTAAAGGTCTTGTTCAGACAACCAGAGAGTTAAGCTATAATGGGATACTAAAAGTCACAACTGCAAAATATTATATTCCGAGTGGCAGGTGTATTCAAGCCTTAGATTATACTCATAGAAACGAAGACGGTAGTGTCGGACATATTCCGGATTCATTAATAACTGAATTTACTACAAAGAACGGTAGAAAAGTATATGATGGAGGAGGTGTTAGTCCGGACGTGAAAATAGAGATAGAAAAACTAAGCATGATAACTTCTAGTTTGATTATTAAGGATTTTATTTTCGATTATGCCAACTTCTTTAAACTTAACAATCCAACCATCTCTGATGTTGATGAGTTTAAATTAACAGATAAGGATTTTGAAGATTTCATCTCATTTATTTCGGATAAAGATTTTGATTACAAAACAAAAACCGAACAAAGTCTTGATGAACTTATAGAAGCTTCTAAGGACGAAAAATATTTTGAAGATGCTGAAGAAGAACTTAATATATTAAAAGATAAATTTGCACACGATAAGGAAAAAGATTTAAGGTTATTTAAGGATGAAATTTTAGAGCAAATAGCTCAGGAAATAATTCTTAAGTATTATCATGAAAAAGGTGCAATAATGTTTGGAATTAAAAATGATACAGAGGTTGCTAAGGCAGTAGAATTGCTAAAAAATGAGAATGAGTATAATTTAATTTTGCAACCAAAGAACTAATAAAAAGAACAGAAATGAGTGATATTGTATTAAGTGGAATAAGATCAACAGGAAATTTGCATTTAGGAAATTATTTGGGTGCAGTGAAGAATTTTGTTAAGATGCAAGAAACGAATAATTGCTATTTTTTTATTGCTGATTACCATTCATTAACAACCCATCCTACTCCAGGCGACCTTCATAAAAGTGTAAGGCAGGTTCTGGTTGAATATCTTGCTGCAGGTCTTAATCCGGATAAATCAACACTTTACATTCAAAGTGATGTGCCGGAGATTGCCGAGTTATATTTATTACTAAATATGAATGCATATTTGGGTGAACTTGAACGCACAACTTCATTTAAAGATAAGGCCAGAAAAAATACAAATAATGTTAATGCCGGATTACTTACTTATCCTGTGCTTATGGCTGCTGATATCATTATTCATCATGCAGATAAAGTGCCCGTAGGAAAAGATCAGGAGCAGAACCTTGAAATGGCCCGTAAGTTTGCTCGTCGTTTTAACAACATGTATAATGTTGAATATTTTAAAGAGCCTGTAGCGTATAATTTTGGCAATGAGCTTGTAAAAGTTCCTGGTTTAGACGGAACCGGTAAAATGGGTAAATCAGAAGGTAATGGAATTTATTTAGCTGATGAGGAAAAGGTAATTCGTAAAAAGATTATGCGTGCTGTTACAGATAGTGGCCCAACAGAACCAAATTCTGCAATCCCCGAGCCAATACAGAATTTATTTACAATAATGGATATTGTTTCAACACCCGATACTGTAGAACATTTTAAAAATCTTTATAATACTTGTGAAATTAGATATGGTGATCTTAAAAAACAACTTGCTGAAGATGTTGTAAAGCTTATTGCACCTATTAATGCTAAAATTGCAGAGATTGATGCAGATGATGAATATGTAAAACGTGCAGCTAAGATTGGAGCTGAGAAAGCCAGAGAGAGTGCAGTAAAGACAATAAAAGAAGTTCGAGAGATTATAGGAATTAGGAAATTCTATTAGAACAAAATATCTATATAATAAAAAACCCGCTATTAAGCGGGTTTTTTGTTTTGTTTACTTGCAAGGATTCGAACCAGGATCTTAAGACTCAGAGCCTTATGTGCTGCCTATTACACCACAAGTCAGTATTAAAAGAAAGTTGTCCGACAAGGGATTTTTTTGATGTTGTAAAAAACTGATACTAAAAGTGTTTGAAATTTTGTAATCGCTTGGACTACTTTTGGACACCTTTCAAAATTGTCAAAAAACATTCTTTTTTTATTCACTGACAAAAGTACAAAACAAGGAAATACAAAGCAAACAAATATTAGATTATTTTTTCTGTTTTTTTTTCTTCAGAATCAAAAATGACGAAAGTCTTAAAGCTTAACAATAAATTACTAATGAGTTTGAACGAATTTTGACTAGCATTTAATTGAAATTTGATGCTGATACATGTTTAACATAGAATTTATTTAGCAGTAATTGTGAAATCTAATAGTAAAAAGGTTGATTGTTTACTGTATTTATACAGCACATTTTGAGATTGTATTAGATTATTCTATGAATAGATAGAAATGCTATAACAACAACTTGTTTAGCATTTTGTGTATATTGGCATAACGACAATGCAGCGAGTTTTGATTATAGATTTGGATTGATAACTAATTATTAATTTAAATCAAAACATTATGACAAAAATTAGAAATGAAGTTGCAAGTGCAACCAGAACAACATGGATTTCAAATTTTAATGCTGAGTCTAACAACATTTATGATGATTTTAACACAAACGAAATTGTTTTGACAAAGACAATTTATGAAAAATTGATGCTTGATTATTCATGTCATATCAGAATTTATTTTGGATTAAATGCATCAGGTGGGACTGTTGCAATTGCTTTGCCAGCCTATAAGTTAGACGAACTTGATTCTGAAAGTATGGATCGACAATGGGACAATATCTATAGAGATGGATATATCTATGATTTATATAAGGAAAGCACAATGACAATTGCTGAAGCTCAATCATACATTACTAATTGGAATGCAAACAGTAGTGATGAGTTATTCTTAAAAGGGTTTATTATCCCTAGGTCAAATTTAATTGATATTTTCGAAAATCAGGATCAGGACTATTGTTTGATTGACTTTGGATTAAAAAAGGAAATAAAACTTATGACACAGGCTTGTACTTCCGGCGGAACACCATTAGCAAATCCGGTTGTTGGAGATAAAGCTGTACCATGCCCTCCAGTATGTTCATATATTGAGTTTTTAGATTTATAATATTGATATTATATTTGTATTAAATACAAATATATGAAAGATGTTTTATCTAATTTAATTATATTTATGAGTATTGCGGTTATAATTCCAATTATTGTAATACTCATAAATTTTAAATATATAAAAAGCTTTTCTACTTCAAGAGTATTTGCGTTATATTCTATTGCTGATTTAATTTCATGGTTTTTCTCTATTGTTTTAGCTATGTCAGGGAATCAAAATATAATTGTTGCGAATGTTTTTACTATTGTTGAGTTTACGTTAGTGTCATTATTTTTTGTTGAAATACTTAAACTTAAAAAAAAGAGGGCATATGTTACATTAATATGTTTTCTTTCCTTATTCTTTATTTTTGGTGTATTTATTAGTAATAACGATTTACATACTAATCTTAGTAGCACTGTAATATCAATTATTTTCATTTCGCTATCCGTAATCTATTTCTCAAAACTAATGCGCGAGCAGAAAATAGATAATTTACTCTCCTATCAAAACTTTTGGTTTAACACGGGAATATTGGTATATTTTTCAGGCAGTATTTTTATAATGATATTTTCTAATTATTTCTTCACATTATCAATCGATGCTCAAAAAATCCTTTGGTTATTACATTCTATTATTAATTTAATTTGTTATGTTATCTTTGCCATAGGATTTTATAAATGCAAACCGAAGGCGATATATTAATACTACTTTTTTTAGGGATAGCAGCCATTATAATATTGGCACTTGCTATTGTTACTTTTGTTATCCAATACCATAAAAGAGGGATTAAAAACAAACTAGAGATTGAGCAACTCAAAACTAAGCAACAAGCAGAATTAATCAATAAAATTTCTATTATTCAGGAAGCTGAAAGAAGCAGAATCTCTTCTAATTTACATGATGAGGTTGGTTCATCTTTATCTGCAATTAATTATATGATTGGGCATATTCGTTTAAAAAGCGATGGGGAAATTAAAGAAATTGCGGAAAATGCAGAGTTGAATCTTAGAAACACAATGGATGAGATAAGTAATATTGTTCAAAACATTAGTCCTGCCATTGTTCAAAAGTTTGGTATTTATAAGGCTGCCCGAGAAATATGCGAAAGGGTAAATAAACTGAATAAAGTGGCAGTTATATTAGAAATAGAAAGAGAAAAAGAGATTGACAACAAGACCATTGAATTGAAATTATATAGAATTTTTCAAGAGTTATTTAATAACTCATTTAAAAATTCAAAGGCTAGTAAGATTGAAGTGAATATAAAATATTCTGATATACAATTTGTAATTGAAGTAATAGATAATGGAATCGGAATAGATTTAGAAAAAGCAAATCAATCAAAAAGCTTGGGAGTAGATAATATAAGAACTCAAGTTAAATATCTAGAAGGACAGTTTTTGTTAGAAAATATAAAAGAAGGTGGAACAAGAGCTTATGTTTCAATACCTTCTGAAAAATTGTTATTTTTGCAATCAGAACAAAGCTAAATATATGAGTAGAATAACTGTTTCAATTACTGATGACAATAGTGTTGTTATTGAAAGTCTTCAAAGAATTATAAACGATGTTCCAGGCTTGTATGTCATACATACCTCAAATGATGGTTTAGAATTATTAAACTATTGTTCAGCTGAAGGAGCTCCTGATGTAGCATTGATTGATCTTGAGATGGATGGTATGGATGGTTTCAAAGCGAGTGAGGAAATCAATAAATTATATCCCAATACAAAAGTGATTGCTCTAACCGGCCACAAAGAGAGAAACTATATAGCAAGAATGATTAGAGCACATGCAAGTGGTTACGTATTGAAAAGTGCCGGTATTGATGAAGTTATTGACGCAATTAAGAAAGCTGCAAACGGTGGATTGCCATTTAACAATGAGGCAATTGAAGTTATGAGAACCTTGTATCAGGATACAGAAGGGAATGTGGCAAAAAAATCTGATTTCTCAGAAAGGGAAATGGAGGTAATAGATCTTATTTGTAAAGAGTATTCGACAAGTGAAATTGCGGATAAACTTTACTTGAGTGAATCTACAATTTCAAGTCATAAAAAGAATATTTTTGCGAAAATGAAAGTAAAAAATACAATTGGACTTGCTATTTACGCATTTACACATGGCCTTTTAGATTAAACTACAACAATTTTTATAAGATATACCTCAAAAAACACTACAAATTTTTCTATACAATTATCAAAAAATTTAGATAAATCTTAGATAAATAAATGATTTATTGTGGGGGTGATATATTTACATGTCTGATTATCAGACACATGACAGTTTGAGCTCCACTTTGCTCTTATAAAAAAACTTGCACTTTGTATGAATTTCATGTATTTTCACAGAAAGTAAATAAAAGAGGTTAAACTACTTATTTGTATGGAAATTATAACACTTGGAATCATTGATGACCATATGTTGTTCATGAAATCATTAGTTACATTGCTAAGACAATATTGTGATGTAAGAGTTAAATTAACAGCAGAAAATGGTCAGGAGTTTTTAAATAAATTAGAAGACGTAGAACTTCCCGATGTAATATTAATGGATATCTCAATGCCTGTAATGGATGGACCTAAAACAACCAAAATATTAGTTGAGAAATATCCAGATTGTAAAGTAATTGCATTAAGCGGATATTCAGGAAAGTCATATATTTCAAAAATGATATTGAGTGGTGTTTGTGGTTTTTTATCAAAAAACATTAATCCGGAAGATCTTATTAATGCCATAATTAAAGCAAATGATGGGGGCTTACCTTTTAATGAGGAAGCGCTAGAGGTTTTAAGAAGCATCTATATTGAGGATGAAGATAATAAAGACACAAAGAGCAAATATACTAATCACGAACTGAAGATAATTGATCTTATTTGCCATGAGAAAACAAATAATGAAATAGCTGAATCTTTAGGTATTTCTAAAAACACGGTTGAAGTTCATAAAAGAAAACTAATTCAAAAGATGGGAGTTAAAAACTCTGTTGGAATAGCTGTTTATGCAGTTAGGTATGGTTTGGTTGAGTTTGAATAAATAATGGGTCTTTTGTAAGAAAATCAAATATAATTTAAAATCAAAACAGATAGGTTGGGAAGTTGTTATTTCTCTTACATATTAGCATATATGAAGAGCCACACTTATATTTTAAATAAGGTTAAATCGAGAGCAAAGACATATCGAAATTTTAGTTTGATAAAAACGAATATTGATATTTACAATTGCTTTATTACTTTTTTTCAACAAGAATATGCACATTATGAAATTGTTTGTTTTTCGTATAAAACAGATGAAATTTTGAAGTTATATAATCGAATGTTGGAAGAATTTATTGATTATAATAATTTCAATAGAAATGAAAAAGAATTAGTAGAAAAGAATAAAGAAAATGTGAGTTCTATTTTTGTTGTTTACAATCAAAAATGGTAAAATCTGACATTTTTATTATATTTTACACTTTCAATTTCGCAGTTTGTTTTCAGATATATTTAAAATCTATTTTAATATTGGGGCATATCCATTAATTATTTATCAAAATAATTTGATAATGCACTCAAATAATCATGATTTTACACGCATTGTTATTTAGAAAGTTCTTAAATGACAGGATATTATGTTTTCGCTTAAATTTTGGACAATTTATTTTTTGTTGTTTTTCCATGATATCAAGGATATCTTTTGTAAGTTTGAAGTAGAGGATATTTAAGCAATGTTAAACTTTTTTTTTAATGGATCGGTTAAAGAAAATAAATTGGGTTAGGACCGGTTTTTCTGAAATACCCGAAAATGTTGAGAATGCAATTGTAGCTTTTTGTCAAAAAAATGAGATTATGCATATTGATATAATTAAAGGGAGAGATTTACAAAAAGCTATTGAAGATATAATCTGGGACTATGGTATTGAGACAGAGTTTATTTCTCTACTTGTTGGGTATTTCAATTCGCAGAAAGAACTCTAGAAGTTTATTTTTGATAATAGAGTTATAAATATGATTAAAACCGAGTGTTGGGCAAAAAGTCTCCGATTCTTTTCAAACATTGAAGAAACAATAAAAGAAAGAAAACACAAAGAGATGATAAGAAAAAAGAAGAATGTTTTTTCAAAAATATTAGTAATAAAGAATACAAGATTTTATGATTATAGTTGATTATTTGATATATTTACAGAAGTACGATACTTTACTTAATTGGAACCCCATAAAGATAATATAGATATATTATTCATCGAAATGAATTATTTATTATGAAAACATTACTTAAAATATTAATTACGATTTCAATTTTATTTACAAACTATTTCAGTTTTTCACAAGTAGAACCATTTACAAAATATTATAATTTAGATCCGGAATGGGTTGGTAATTATTTTGAGCAAATAATACATACCCCTGACGGGGGGTATGCTGCCGTGTTTAACCAGAATCAGGGTTTTACAATGAGAACATCCCTGCTAAAGCTCGATCAGTATGGCGAAGTTGAATGGCAGACAATAATAGAAGATGAAGCATATTTAAATATTAATGGTTTTTCTTTATGTATAGATAATTTTGGGAACTATTATATAGCCGGGAGTGTACAGGTCATTTTTAACGATGAGTTTGCTCAATATGATGCCTTACTTTCAAAATTTGACAATGATGGAAATATCCTCTGGACAAAAAATTATAATCTAAATCCTGATAACACAGGTACAAGTGAAACTATTCACAAAATAGTTGCAACTGAAAATAATAAAGTTATTGCAGTTGGTTGTCAAAGTTACTGTGAAGAAACTCCATATGAAAATTCATTAGTTCTATGTTTTGATAGTAATGGAGAAATAGATTGGATGTGGTACGATTGTGATGATAATGTTTTTCAGGAAGGATTTGTGTTGCGTACTAATTTAGTATCTGTAATCGGGACACCAGAAGGAGCATTTTATGCTGTCGGTTCAACAAATGTTGCAAAGTGGTTTAATGGAAGCCTTTGGAAACACAGCTATTTGGGACTGATTGTTAAATTTAATGAAGATGGCGAAATCATATATAACAAATCAATAGGGCTGCCTGATTTTCAGACAAATTTTACGGATATTTGTATGATATCTGATAATGATTTTGCTGTTACAGGATGGATATCAGATACATCATTAGTAAACCTGAGTTTAGAAGATCAACAGGCATTATTTATTTTTGATTCTACCTTTAATTTAAAATACCAAAACAATAAGTTTATTGGAGGAGGTAGTAGTAAGCAAAGAATAACAATGACAAAAGATTCGATATTACATGTTGTTGCCGCTACGGACATTTTAAAAATAGATTCTGAATCAGATTATAAAAATGACTTGTTGATTTTAAAATATTCAACCAAGGGAGAATTGTTGTGGTATAAATATATAGGAGGTCATGATATAGATATTTTTACAGGCCCCTTGTGTGTAATTGACAATCCTGATAATAGTGTAACATATGGTTATAATCAGCACGATTATACATCTAAAAGCGGATTTTCATAAGTATTGATGAAAATTGACAGCCTTGGTAATGGGATTTATGATGAAAGTGATTTCCCGTACCCGGATTCTAGTGAGTATATAATATATAATGAAAGTGCAAATGAAGAAATTAGTGATCTTACTATATATCCAAACCCGGCATCCGATGAAATAATAATAAATATCCCGGAAAACAAAACTATTAATTGTGAATTAGAATTTTACTCAATTACCGGAAAGATAGTACTTAAAATGCCATTATCAGAACAACAAAACAGAATAAATATTTCACATTTTAGGAATGGGATTTATATTTTAAGTATAAAAGTATCGGGAAAGTATATTTATAAAAAGATTGTTGTTAATCATTAAAACTGATATAAATAATATGATATTTAAGTTACCAAATCATACCTGTTGAATGTGTGAAATAAAAATCTTGCCAGTTTTAATTTTTATTCAACAGGTAGGCTGATTTAAAGAAAAGAAACCGGGCAGTAAATGAATAAACAGTTTTGACGACCTGAACAATTCATTACACACCCGGCATTGTATAATTAAATACTTTACAAAATTATGAAAAAAATCAATAGGTTTTTAATTCTGTGCATACTTGTCGGGTATACGGCAATTACCAATGCGCAAAACATCCAGATGCCTAAATGGCCGCTTAATGGATTAGAGATAGATTTTACTCAATCACAAATACAAGTAAATAGTATGAACTCAAGTTTAACAGGAGCAAAAGGTTCATCTAATGGTTATTATGATGAGAATGATGATTTATTATTCCATATCATTGATACAAAGTTATATGCACCGGATGGGACAGAAGTTGGAGACTTATATACAGATGAAGACAACACTGCTGATGAAATGGGATCAGAGATTATTGTGATTCCTGCTGAGCCTGAGGATAATTGTCTTTATTATGTAATTTATACCATACAACAGCATAATGATGATAATTCACATATATGGAAAGTTTGCTATAACCTGGTTTGCTGGCATGGGCCGACTATTGTTGACTCGGGAGTATTATGCAGTATGTCAGGAGAATGTCATGGTGCAATTGCCGTATCAGACTTTGTTACAGATAATGGTGATACCTATCACAGGCTCGAAGCTGTTGGTTCTGGAATATTAACAAATCATGGGCAGTTTCAATATATTAATGGTGAATTGAGGCTAATGGTTCAAACAGTTTTACCTAATACATACGGATATGATTTTTGTGAGCTGGAAATGTCGAAAGATGGCAAAGTTTTAGCAGCAGCACATTTAAATGTAGATCAGGATAATAATTACTCTATTGATCCTTATAATATTACGATTTGGATACTTGATGATGACCTCTTACCATCTGTAGTATATAATGCTGATATTGGAACACCAAATTCTCAAACAGAGCAATTTACTGGTGTAGAGATTTACCAGGACCCGAATAATCCGGACGATAAATATATTTACTTTAATAAGTATGGTGGTGTAAAGTATATGATCCCTGTGTTTGGAACTTCTATATGGCCATTTGATCCATTTGAGTTTTCTGTTAGTCCTTTATATTCAAGTTCTCATTTGGAATTAGCAAGAGACGGAAATATTTACTCTACAAATGGAGGCCAGAATCTATACCTTGTTGACCCGTATGATGCTAATAATAATACAGTAAAAGTAATTGGCACCCACAATCCTGTTCGCAACGACTATATAGAAAGTTCTCATGCAAATGCACCACTTGTTTTTGCTTTACCCGATCAGGTTGACCAAGCCAATTACTATGCATACACAACAGGAACTGAATTTGATTGTTGTCAGGCTTCGTATGAAAGCCTTATTAAAACAAGTATGGCCGGAGTTTCTTTTGATGCAAACGGGAATATTACGATCAGTGGGTCAAATGTATACTGGACCCAAAGCAGCAATCCTTTTACATCCGGGAGCCAGACAATTACAGATATTTATTTAAAAGGAGACCTGGTTATAGATCCCGGAGCTAAACTTACAGTAGATGGATTGAAATTACACTTTAAAGAAAGTGAGACTCTTGATATGAGCTTTAATTCAGGAGGAGTTGGCTCAAGACTTGTTTTAAATAATTCAACATTAACGGTTTTTGATGAGTGTGATGAGGATATAATGTGTGGAGGAATTAGTTGTTCCGGAGATTGGTCTTATGTGCCGCAAGGTAGTACTTCAACATCACCTCAACCATATACATATATGTCAAATTCAACAATTGAATTTGCCGAAAAAGGAATCGAAGCAAATAATGGGGGTATTGTCAAAGCTTATAATAGCTCATTTAAAGATAATATAATTGATGTATCGTTTGTTTCATATTCATATCAGGGAGTTGATAATATCTCTTTGTTTTCCACATGTGAATTTTATACAACATCAGACTTATATAATAAAGGGTACACTCCATCATACCATGCTCATATATGGACAGCTCCCGGCTTAGAGTTTTATGGATGCTCTTTTAGAAATGAATATGCTTCTTCGGTAGCTGTATCACAAAGAGGAGGAGGAATATTATCAACAAGTTCTTCAATTATTGTTAAAGAAAAATGTTCAGGATTTGTACAACTAGGATACCCATGTCCTGATCAATATACAACAAGAGGGGAGTTTGAGGATTTGTATTATGCAATTAAAGCAAGCTCTGGTAGTTTTATGACATTGAGCAGACAGGATTTCATTGACTGTCCAAAAGGAGCATGGCTAATTGATTGTGATGCAATAAAAGTAACAGAGTGTGATTTTGATGTATCTTCTGAAACATTATCAGGCTCATATTTATATGATAGCTATGGCCTGTATGTTGAAAGTAGTACTGGTTATCATATTGAAGGTAATGAATTTCATGACGGAGTGCTTGGTTTGGTTGTTTATGACTCTGGTATAGATGAAAACCTGATTTATAAAAATACATTTTATAATCTTAGTGGAAATTGTAATGCAACGGGTTTGGTTGCAATCGGAGAAAATGGAGCTTTGACTAGTAAGTTATTTCCACAAATTTCAGGATTACAAATGAGGTGTAACACTTTTAATGATGTTGACTATTCTATGGCTGTTCTTGGATGAACAATTCAAACAACAGATCCTGTTCCACCTACAATTACATCATCTAATATAAGAAAGATTCAAGGGACAGATGATCAGGGTGCACTTATTTCTACTCATAATGAGTTTATTAATATCAATTCAACTCCATACGAATATCACTATTTGTATTTCGATCCAAGTGTATCAACAATGCCAGGTCTATACGTATATCATCAAACTGCAGCAAGTGGATATTATATACCTACAAACTGTGTGCAAACAACTGAATTTACTACACTTGATTTGTCTGCTGAAACTTGTCCACAAACAATATATACTGGTGGGGGTATCATTATTCCTTTAATGGAAACAATTGGAGGATTGAATGATGAAGAAATTGCATTAGAAAATGAACTTTCAGAATTAACATCTTATGATGAAATAGCTCTTGAAATATCAGCCCAAACTGCAACTGAAAGCAATACGTCAGAAGTTTATAATTCTCTAAATGAAGAGTCTCCATATTTGACATCAGAAATATTATTGGCATATTTTAACAATATAAATGTAAGTGAATTATCAAGAGCATCATTAATGCTTGCAAATTCTCCATTACCTACTAATGTTGTTGATGCGGTAAATGAATCTGATCTAAGTCCTGCATATAAAGCTCATATTTTAAATTATCAAAATGGTAAAAATCCTTTGGAGCAAAAGCAAAATCGTATTAATAGCCTCAAATCAGCACGTCAGGTTAATTATGATAAATTAATAATGGCTACATTTGAATCCGATACCACTCCGGATTTTGCAGACACTTACGAAATGGTTCTTGGCTTTATGGAAACACAAGCCGACACACATGCAAAGAAGAAACTTGCAGATATGTATATACACAAAGGCTTGTTTGACAATGCACTTCCTATACTTTGTGATCTGGAAAACATTGCTTTAATTTCGGAAAACACAGCTCTTTACAATGATGTTAAACTAAAAGAAATAAAAATTGATATAAATCGTACATATTCAATAGAAGCTACACAAAATGTCATTGTAGAAAACGAAGAATATCTCCGTGAATTAGCATCAGACTACAACACAAAAGAAGGTGGTGCCGCACGTGCTATGTTAGAGTTAGCAGGCTTATGGGATAACTTCCCAATTGTTTTTCTTCCAAATCCTGAAATTATAATGGAAGATAAATCTGCAATTATTAGTAATGACAGTGATGATCTTATTCCTGAATTAGAATCTTTATTTAGCATTTATCCTAATCCAGCTGATGATTTCCTTTCAATAGAGTTCATCAATCCAAACGGTACATGTACATTTAGTATTTATAGTATCAAAGGAGAACTAATAAAAACTGTTAGCTCTAATCAAAGTTTAGGTTTTATCAGTATTGATATTAGTAATCTAGATTCTGGCAATTATATTATTACTTGCCCTGAACTTAACGAGAGTCAAAATTTCATGATTATTCGGTAATTTTTAATACTCTATTTTAAAGGCATAAGGTTTTCTTATGCCTTTTTTTTGCTTTTGTTAAGCAAATTCGCAAATAATAATAAATGTGAGAACGTATTTAGTACATGCATATATAATAAATGATGAAAATTTGATTGTTAGATTAAGAAAGTTTGATAAGTTTTTCGAAGAAATTTAATTTACAATTCCATGAATTAATGAAATTCAGTAGAACACGATTTAGAGAAAAAAACTAACATTAAGATAATCAGGAAAATATAAAATCATTTAATTTTCTAATAACATCTATCATTTAGAAAAGTTCTCTGTAATTCTATATTTGAGCAATGTTTTACTTAAATAGAAAAAATGCAAAATGAATAAGAAACACTATCAAAGAACAGATGTAAGTATTGTAAGAGAGATATTAAAAGTTACTGCTTTTTGTGATTCAAAAACAATCAATCAAAAAATGGTTTTAGGATTCATTCAGCAAATTAATAAGGTTGAAATATGTTTAGATGGTTTTGAAAATGAACTACAACAAAAGATAAAACAACTCAATTTTGCAGAATTTGGAATAAAATCAGTAAAAGATGCAAATGTTACTATTGTGCAAAATGTTTTTAAGCAGTGTGAAATGATGCTTATTATTCCAAAGAGAATATATGAGCTGTCTGAAAAAATAGAGTTTCCTATTCCAGTTACGAAAATTGATAGGATGTTTTTAAGCTTTATTGGAGATCTTTATGAGAGATTAAAAATTAAAGCTGAAAATGTAATAAATGAAACAGCATCAAGTAAGGATATTGAGCTTTATGCAAGAAAAAACATCCAGTTGTTACAAAGAATATTTTTAGAGGCGAGAAATGAAATGAAAGAGGTGTGTGTAAATGGTGAAAGCTTCAAGTTTTTCAGAATTTATGTGTTTAATGTTTTGATTTATCATTTGATTTTGTTCTATCAAAATATGTTTAGTGGTTTTTTCATTGAGGAAAAGCAAACTAAGAGTCAGTTAAGACATGATTTATACAACTCAATTGAGTTCAACAATCTAATGGAGCCATTTTCAAATTATAATTCTATAAAAAAGCCAGAAAGTGATGACGAAATTGGAACGTTTGTTTGGAAAGGGAAAAAGAATGTTTTGGCAACATTGTTTTATGATTTAAGACAAGAAAATTTACTCGAAGTAAAAAATATCGACATATGTCTTTTATTAAATAAGTATTTTGTTGATGATAAAGGCATCCCTATTTCAATTGCTACGATTGAAACCTGCTTAAAAGATTATCGACCAGATAAAAGATCGAAAGGAAACGATAGAATAGACACAGATAAATATTCCTAGACCTTTTATTATTTTGTAAGACTATTTTTATTTGTATAATTTGAAGTTCCTATTAATCAGTAGTGTACTTATTAAAATGGTCTTTTAAGAAAAAAAGACTTTTTTATTCTAAAAATAGTTTTCTGCCTGATATACAAATAAATATAATTTAAAAGGTCTTGTTTCCATTAAAAGACCTTTTAGACTTTTTACTATCCGTAACATTGCCACTGATTTTGTTGCAACAAATCAGAATTATGTGGAGAAACCACAATGTTAAACTTTTAAATCAAGTAAAATGAATGTAATAACAATTGAATCAGATGCTTTTAAGCAAATAATGGATAAACTACAGAGTTTGGAGAGTAAGTTTATTGAACTGAAAATGGAAGCTATTACACCATTAAGTGAGAAATGGATGGATAATCAAGATGTTTTGCTTCTCTTGAAGATTAGCAAAAGAACCCTACAATCATATAGAGATACTAACAAAATTCCTTATTCTCAGATTGGGCATAAGATTTATTATAAGGCTTCTGATGTTGAGAAATTCCTTAAAAAGAATTATAACAAATTACGAAACTTTTAAATCTGACAATTATGACTAAAGTAAGTATATTTAAAAACTTTAATGTTGTTGCCGGGAATAAGAATATCGAGACCATTGCGGAGGTAATCCGCAATGGTCAGTTTAGGAATGAAATTATTGAACTTAGAAAAGTGCTAGCATACGGTAATCAAAAAGAATACACAAGAAAGAAAAAGTCACTATTAGCATTCACACCTTCAGCATTATATAATGGTGGAAGGAAACCTGAAAATTTAATTGAATACACAAAACTTATAATACTCGACATTGATAAAATTGAAAGTAATTTATCAGATATCAAGCAAAAGGCAATAAAGTGTAAATACACATTTTGTTGTTTTATTAGCCCAGGAGGAAATGGTTTGAAAATTATTGTCAGAACAGACTCGAGTATGACAAAACATAAGGAAGTATTTATAAAGATTCAAAATTATTATGAAAAACTATTGAATGTCAAAATTGATCCATCGGGAAAAGATGTCAGCAGATTATGCTTTTTCTCTTTTGATGAAAGCTTGTATTTAAATAACGAATCAGAAACATTTAAGATTAAATTACCAATGAACTTACAAAATGATATAGAAAAGTTAATTTCAATAATTGATGAAAGAAGAGTAGATATTACTAATGATTATGACACTTGGTTAAAAATTGGATTTGCAATAGAGAGTGAATTTGGAGAATCCGGAAGGTCATACTATCATGATATCAGTAAATACAGTGAGTTTTATAATTCTAAGGAATGTAATTCTCAATATGACAAGTGTGTAAAGAACAATAGTTCGGGGATAACAATTAAAACGCTATTCCATTTTGCAAGTTTGGCAGGAATTAAAATCAGATCAAATAGATTAACAACCAGCAATATTGAAGATAAAAAGAAAAAACCGACTAGTAATAAGTTTGTAATTACTGAAGAATATCTTAATCAAAGATATGATGTGCGTTACAATGTCATAAGCAATAAATTTGAGTATCGGGAAAAAGGTCAGGGAAAGTTTAGAGAGATGAATTAAAACAATATGTTTATTCAGCTACAGAAGGATAATATCAATATTAGTTTAAACCATCTTATAGCTTTATTAAAGTCAGATTTCGTAAAAGAATATGATGTTTTTAAAGACTACTTCGAAAACCTACCTAATTGGGATGGAGAAACAGATTACATTGGTAAACTAGCAAGTTATCTCAAATCTCAGGACTCAAAAAGACTGTCACATCATTTCAAAAAATGGTTGGTTAGAGCAGTAAGGAACTCAATTGATTAAAACTATTTTAATAAGCAATGTTTTGTGTTAGTTTCATCAAAACAGAATTCCGGAAAATCAACTTTTTGCAGATTTTTATGTCCACCGGAACTGGAAAACTATATTGTTGAAAGTATTGGTACTGATAAAGACAGTCACATTGCAATTACAGAAAACTTTCTAATAAATCTTGATGAACTTTCACAGGCAGAAAAAGCAGAGATTAATGCTTTTAAATCGATGTTTTCAAAGGATAAAGTAAAAGCCAGATTAACCTATGATAAAAGGCCAACTGTACATGCCAGAAGAGACAATTTTATTGGATCAACAGACAGGTGGGAATTTCTTACGGATGAAAATGGATCAGTACGTTGGTTGTGCTTCGAAATTGATAGTATTGATTGGGGGTATAAAAATGATATAGTAATAGATGATGTTTGGGCTCAGGCATATCATTTATTGAAAAACACTCGATATTATTATGATCTTACTATTGAAGAGATTAAGGAAAACGATTTTATCAATAAGAAATATCAGGTAAGTTCACCTGAAAGGGATCTTATACAAAAATTTTTTTGTTATCCGGAAGATGATAATGGAGAATTCATGTCATCTACAGATATTATAGAGTATTTATCTGAACATTCTTCTATAAAGGTAAGCTCTGTACAGATTGGAAAAGAAATGCGTTTTCTTGGTTATGAAAGGGTAGGAAAAAAGATTGATGGAGCAACTAAATATGGTTATAATATGTGTAAAGTTTTGAAAAACAATAAAAAGTAAGTTTCAACCTTTCAACTTTTTAATATAAGGAAGTCATATCATATATTTGGAGGTTGAAAGATGAGTTCAATTCATCTTTCAACTTCTTTCAACCATTTTTCAGGACGAGTTTATTAAGTATTTAGACTCAATCAAAATATCAATTTTTATAAACATCGAGCAATTTTTTTGGTTAGTATTAACTTGAAACCAAAAAAATGTATTATGAAAAAATGTATTTTATTATTTTTATTTATTGCTGTAGGCATTTTGTCTATAGCACAAGTAAATCCTCATGCAATAGGTTTACGTTTTGGTGGGGATGGTGACGTTAATGGTGCAGAATTTTCTTATCATCATGGTATTGGAGATGCTAATAGATTAGAATTAGATCTCGGTTTTGGGGCTAATAAAAACCATAGTAGAATGTTTTTAGCAGGAATATATCATTGGGATTGGAACATTACAGGAGGTTTAAACTGGTATGTTGGGCCAGGAGCTAGTGTTGGTTTTTATACTTATGATGGAAATGATAGTTATATTAACATTGCATTGGGAGGACAAATTGGTCTCGAATATGACTTTAATGCATTAGGAGCACCGTTGCTACTTAGTTTGGATGGAAGGCCTATGTGGGACTTTCTTGGTGATAATGCTGGATTAGGTTGGGGGGCATGTTTAGGTGTTCGATATACTTGGTAATCGATTTAATAATAAATGATTTGTCAGAGAAGAATTCCAAATCATTTTTATTTTGGGTTGAAAGATGCTGATTTGTAAATTGCTAGTATCTTTCAACCTTGTATTTGTTCTAACAGAGAGGATACAGAAGAAAGTTGAAAGGTTGAAAGTTGAAATTGACAAAATTTAAATTATTTTGTTACTAAGCGCAAATTTTACACAACCGGCAGATGATCTGACTTTCATTTTTTTATAGATGGATTTCTTATGAAATTCAACAGTACTCTTACTAATACATAGTTTGTCAGCAATTTCACTATTTGTAAGTTCTTCAGTAATTAGCTTTATAATGCTGATTTCTCTTTCAGTAAAGTCTTTTTTTTGTGCAACATCTGGAGTATACTTGCTTACAATGTTTTGATAGACAGCTAGAGCATCTTGACAATATATTTTATCTCCTTGACAGACTTTTCTAATAGCAGATAATAATTCAATCGCATTTGTGTTTTTTAAAAGATAACCATCAACACCACAAGAAAGAAATTTGCGAATTATGGCGTTGGTTGAGTACATACTCAAAACTATTATTTTTAAATTGGGGTAGCTCCTTTTTAACACTTCAACAGTTTCTTCCCCATTCATTACTGGCATTTCAATATCTAACAAAACAAGATCAGGTAAATTATTGTAGATTTTACTTAATAAGTCTTTACCATTATTTGCAATAATTGAAACTTCTAAATCCGTTTCTGAATTTATTAAACTTGATAAGCTCTGAGCTAAAATCGTATGATCATCAGCAATGGCAATTCTGAATTTTGATTTTGTTGTTTTAGAGTTGATATCTGTATTTAAAAACATAGTATAAAGTAAAAAGAAAATAGTACTGTACTTATCAAAACTGCATTATTACATTAATTATTGTTTAATAGTCTTTATATGAAATCTGTTTCGAAAATAATAAAATAATTCTGGTTAAACAAAATACTTATTGATGAACAAATTCAAAATGTTTTTATTATGTTTTATTGCACAATAAGATGAAAAATGACGTTTTAAAGAAAAAGTTTAAATAAGTACCTTATTGCCAATAAGCAAACATATAGTATAAATATAGACAATAGTAAGAAAAGCCATAGGTTTAAATAAAGTGAACACGTAGCACAACGCTATAAATAGTAGTAGAATATTAAAAAATGTGAAGTTGAATCAAAATGCAATTTGATATTTATTTCACTAATATACTGTTAATTGCACTTTTATACCCCAACATATTTCAAATTGAGTAAACATAAAATCATTGTTAATTTCTATAAATTTATGATTGAAGTTTCGTTATAAAAGTGAGATTTCTTTGAGAGAGAATTCTAATTAAAAATCTAATATTATGAGTATTTACTTAATATCTAATCGCGAAGTTGTCGATAATAAGTTCCGTAATGATGTTAAAGATACTGCAGCCGGTTCTTCATTTAGAATAGCAAGTTGTAAGCTTGATAATACTAATGAAAGTATGAAATATGAGTTGTTGCCTGATGTTTTTCCTGCAGGTTATGAAAGAGTTGTAAAGGCTTTGAAAGACGAAGTGTCAGCCAAAGAATTGAAAGGAACGGAATATATGTTTTATGATTTGTACAGTCAGATGCTAAAAAGCAAAAGCAAAAGTGATGTTCTGTTTTTTATTCATGGTTTTGCTAATTCATTTGAAGATAATTTAAAACACATGTATTTGCTACATAAACACTTTGTTGGAAAGAATTCTCCAATAAAGCATTTAGTGTATTTGAGCTGGCCAACACGTAATCATAAGGTATTTACTTATTGGAATGATCAGGAAGATGCCAGAGAAACGGGATTGATGCTCAATCGCTTATATATGAAATTGCACGGATTCTTTAAGGATTTATTTGAATTGCATAAACAGGAGAGATGCAAAAACAGGATTCATTTAGCTGCCCACTCTATGGGTAATCAGGTTCTTAAAGCGATGCTTGAATCTTTACCAAAAGAGAAGTTGTTTCCATTGTTTGGTGAGGTTCTTTTGTTGCATTCGGATGTTGAAAATACGGTTTTTGAACCGGGGGAACCTTTTACTAATCTTGAATATTTAAGCGAAAGAACCCATATGTATATACATCATAGTGATGATGCTTTGAGGATATCAAGAGTGACAAAGAACTTCAATAAGCGCTTAGGACATCGAGGTCCAAAGGACAGGACAAATCTAAACAATGAAACATTTATTGTTGACACATCTAAAATTAGAGACACAGAAAAGATAAAAGATATTATTGTAGATCACTGGAGATATCTATACAGTCCTCTAACAAGAGAAGATATTTTGTCTGTATTGGATGGTAAAAACGAAAATGATTTTGATAGACGTGAAAAGACAGAAAGCAATTATTTCATTTTAAAGTCAAATTAAAATTAAACAATCATTATGAAAAGCAAAATTCTTCAAAAAGCCAATATTAGGAATGTTATTGCAGTAACCACAATTTTTCTAGGAGTTGTGGGGACATTATTGTTAGCTATATGGCTATTAATTGTTGATGGTGAAGCAAAGACGTTTATAGGCCAAAGTTTATTGCCACTATGGGGTACTTGGGTCGGAACAGTTTTAGCTTTTTATTTTGGCAAAGAAAATTTTGAAGCTGCTAGTAAGTCATACCAAGATGTAATTAAATCGATGACATTGGAACAAAAGATAGCTGGAATAAAAGTGGAAGACGAAATGATTAGACTCGAGGATATCAAATATATTGAGTTTTCTGATGAAACATTAAAACATAAAATTATTGATATCTTACAAGATAGAGATTTTACTAATTATCAAAGAATAGTTTTTATTACAAATGAAAAACTTTTAAAGTATGTTATTCATAAAAGCACTCTAGCTCTTTTTCTAACAGAAAGTCTTAATAATTCTCCTGAGAATTTAGTTTTATCAGATTTATTGAATTACAAATCTCCAGAATCAAAGATTCCTAAAATAATTGAGAAAAGCTTTGCTTTTATTCCTTTAAGTTCAAATATGTTAGCAGCAAAAATATTAATGGATGCGATTCCGGAGTGTCAGGATATATTTATTACTGAAAACGGGAAAAGTTCTGAACCTGTTTTAGGCTTTATTACTAACAATCAAATAGTTGAGAAATGTAAAATTTAATATTATGCAAAGAATAGATAGTCATTGCCATATTTTTAATATTACTACCGTAGGATGGAAAGCAATCTTGGGAGAGTTACATGGAATATTAGGTATGATAAGTCTTTTTGATAATCTGAAACAAGAAGATTTAAAAACCAAAAGATTGAAAGGTAAATTAAATAAGAGAATTTCAAGATTAGCCGAATTAATAAAGATTTTTACTACAGATAGTGAAAATATTTTAGAGATGTTGGATAATCACTATAATGGAGAATATGCTTTTTTCACATTAATGTTTGATGGAGATTTTCTACTAAATTCATATGATGATGAAAATTTATCTTTTCTAAAGTCACTACTAAAGCATAAGACTTATAAAGGGAAAAAGGTAGAAAAAGGGGCTGACTTTAGTGGTCTGAGGGTTGATGAGAAATTATTGCAGATCTCACATCCTGATAGAGATATAATATTGAGTTTTCTTGATAGAATATCAGGAAATGTCCTTAATGAAAAGCAAACAAAAAGCAACAAAGATGGATTTACAATACAATTTGATGAACTAATTAATATTATTTCAAAAGATAAATATGAATAGCGTGTATTTCCTTTTCTAGGAGTTGACCCAAGAAGAAAAGATATAAAAAGTCTTGTTAAAAAATATGTTGGAAAAGGGAAACCATTTTCTGGGATCAAAGTTTACCCTACTAATGGATTTTCTCCAATGGATAAAAAACTTGTAGGTAATAACTCGATTTTTGAGTATTGTGAGTTAAACAAAATTCCTGTTGTAACACACTGTTCATATGGTGGATTTGCTACTCCTGCAAATAAAATTGACATTAATGGAATGATTATCCCAAAAGGAAAAAGAATACCTATTGTTTGGGATGGTGAATATGTATTCTCAAAAAGATTGACATTAAAAATAGGAAAATCATTTGATAAACTTGTTAGAGAGAGGGCAGGAGTGTTAAATCACCCAAAAATATGGGAGAAGGTTTTAGAATTACATCCAAATCTGATATTAACATTTGCTCATTTTGGCAATGGAAGTAAATCATGGCAAGAAGCTATTTTAGAAATTCTAAAAAATTCTAAATATCCAAATGTGTTTACTGATATTTCATGTATGAGTAAATATCTTGAATTGAAAAGAGTTAAGAGAATATATGTAGAGAATTCAAAAGTAAGAGGACAAATTTTATATGGTTCAGATTACTTTTTAGATATGTTTTTTAATGACTCTTTTGATATTTATCTTGATAGAATAAAGAATAATTTTTCAAAGAAGGAATTTGACCAATTGTCAATCATTAATCCCAGCAATTACATGAACGAATGGTATAAAATATAAAATTTTAATAAATAAAAAACAAATTAATTATGTCACAAATCACAGGAACAATTACTTTTTCAACCAGCGGGTTGATCTATGCAGAACATTTATCTGTTAATTTATGTTTTTATGACTCTGATGGTCTGAAACAATATGCAAATGTAATCTCAACAAGAGTTTATAAAGACTTTACATATGAGATTGAAGTTGAAACAAAGGATCTTGATAGTTCGGTACAACATTTTATTGAGGTGAAATATGCAGAAATGAGTGTTCGGACAACTCAAACATCTGTGGCAACATTGCTAACTCCACCCTATAGTTTTGATTTCTTTAGTTTAAATTTTTATCTGGAAGCGAGTGGAAAGGTTATTACTACAAGAGGGGAGATTTGTGCAAGTTTTCCAGTTGTTTTACTCCATATTGAATTGTTAGGGACACCAAGTACTTCTGCAAGTACAACAACCAATTCTGACGGAGAGTATTTTATGTTTGCAAATATGCCAACAACAGCAATGATCCCTGCAATTGATCCGGAGATCTATCCGGAGTTTATTGGCAATGGAGGATTGCATTTTCAAGTAAGAGTTGAAGACACGAACAATGCAAAGGATCCTTACACATATTCAGAAGTATTTTACGACACAAGAGAGATAATTGAAGCAGATATTGTAGTTGGAGACGAAGATTTTGCGGAAAAACCGGATCTTGAGAAAAAACTGGAAATCTATGATAAAACAGCAGAGCTAGATTCATTAACTCTTGCTGAATTGGAAGAGGCAACTACTAAAGTTGAATATTTGTCAAAGTGTTTAAGAATGGCTGATGTCGAGGCAAAGAAACTCATTAATACGAAGTATTTCAGTACTAAGTTTACTTGCAATTAATCTGTAGCTTTTGCTATATTACGAAAAGACCCTGATAGAGATTATAAAGACGTTTTATTCACCGCGAGTGATGTTCTTGAAAGTGAGGTAAATGATGCAATTGCCAGTAATTTTATTGATGATATTGTTGGAAAAGGGGCATCAGTTAGTACTGAAGTTGCAACAATGAAGGCGAATTTAATTACCGAATATTTATCAGAAAATGAAGTCTCTGATAAATTTACCTCGATTGGGATTACATTAACTGCTGATCAAACATCTATAGTTGAAGCTGAGATAGATTTTCGCAACAGTCTGGAGCACCAGCAGAACTATGAAACTTTAAATGATTATTTATTGGCGAACACTTCTATGAATCAAACACAATACGAAAAAGCTGTTGTTTTTGATAAGATTGTAGAGGTTTCCGGTGGTAGCCATGATTTGTCAGTAGCTGTTTTAACAGATAAAACCTGGACATCTATTGATGATATTATTGCAAATGCAGATGATCTAACTACAGTAATCACAAGCAATTCTATTTCACTGCCGGAAGAATATACAACAGCAGAAGAATACAAAGACGGAATAAAAAAAGAGCTAGAATTAAGACACACATCACCTTATTTAAAGAATGAAATTGTTAAGCCAGGTAATACAACATTTCTTGTAAGCACAAAAATATCTAAATTTATTACCAATAATTATGATTTTCAATTTGGTGAGAATCATGCAATGGCAACATTGTTAGATCCAAATATAGATTGGACAGATATTTCAACTGAAGAGAGGGAACAGTTACAAACTGATTTACAAAAGGCAGAACAGTTATATAAATTAACTCCTGATAAGAGCAAAAGCACTGTTATGGAAGCTTTATGGGATTTAGATTTATGTTACTCATATAAAATTAGTAGAAAAGGTAAAACGGCTTTTAAAAATGCAGTTTCTGATGAATTGGGGTCTGGTACAGATATTACTGATGAAGATATTGACCAAATTTTTGCTAAAGCGAGTAAAATAGCGAATGCTAGTTTATTGACAATATTAGATTTAGGTATTGGGATAGACCAGAGTCCAACTCCTGTTACTCCATCATATAGTTTTGATTCGGAAGCAGAATATGGCACAATGCCAACTTTAAACGAAATGTTTGGAAGTCAGGATTATTTCGAATATCCAAAATGCAGAACCCTATTTAGCCAATCCGCGTATTTGGCTGATCTTTTGAATTTTCTTGCTGATTCTGCAGATGCAAATATTAATGAGTTATTTTTACGAAGACCTGATATTGAATATATTCTTTTAAATTGTACAAATACAGAAAATGTATTACCTCATATTGATCTCGTAAATGAAATACTCGAAAAAAAGGTAATTGATCTTTATGAAGGGGATGTTCCAAGTGAAAGTTTATTGCAAACCACCTGGACAAATGAGGAACTTGCTGCTTATCCGGAAAATTTGCAACACACAAAAGATGCATATGAGTTTTTAACGACATGTGAGCTTCCATGGTCATTACCATTTAATTTATGGCTTGAAGAATACAGAAGTTACCTTTCCAATTTAGGGATAAGTAGAGAAAGGATTATTAATCTTTTTACACATGGTACCGGTTCTGATATTCCGTTAGCAAACGAAAATAATTACGAATCATTGGGATTAACCAATAGTGATGTCAGTATTATTACTACTTCTGAATCAGGCACAAGTATATCTGATCGTTATAATGGAACAACTCCAACTGGGAATGTTAAGGAATTTATTGATCTGACAAGTATTTCATACGAACACTTGAATGAATTACTTGATTCATATTTTATAAATCCTGTAAATGTAAATGATAACAGATATTATTTATACACTATACCCGGATATGATAATGACCCTAATACAACTGAGCAACCTGGGACATTAGAGTCAACATATATTATGAATGATGACCAACCAGAAGATACAAATCCACAACCTTCACCAGCTGAAAGTTTCTATGATAGGTTGCATAGGTTCGAGAGACTTAGAAAAAAGCTTGACATAAAAGTCTTTGAGCTGGATCTAATTATGCAATATTTGGACTTTTCTGATCTGACATCAGCAAATATCATTAAAATATCAGATGTTATCAAATTAAAAGCTGAATATGGTTTGAAACTTGAAGAAACACTGTTGCTTTTTGGTGATTTTATTCCTTCAATATCATATAACGATTATATAAATCTATATGATTATTTATTTCTTAAAAAGACTGAGGAATATGATTTAAAGGAATCATTTCAGGAATTAATAAATGGAGAAACTCCAACGAACACAAACTTTACATTTAGTAATTTTCTAACATTTTTACCATTTATTTCAGGGATTAAAATTACTGAGGAACAATACTTGTCAATTATAGATTGAGAATCAATAGTCCTTGGAAATACTCCAACATTGGCAGACCTTTCTAAGATTCTTCGTGTTGCATATATCTGTGATTCTTTGGATATTTCAACAGAGGAGTATTATTTTCTTACAGGTATTTCCAGCCTTGATGTTGAAATTCCGGCTGAGCTTATAACATTTTCAGATCTTGTAAATAAGGTTAAAGCAAATGGATTTAGTATTCCGGATTTAGCTTATTTTGTTGAAAGTGAGAACGTTGATGGTAATACCCTTGCTATAAGCGAAGAATTTATTATTGAAAAGCTTACAGAAATCAGAGATTCAATAAAACCTACAGAAATTTCTTTTTATGAGGAATATGTTTCGGAGAATGCATACAATTTATTCAAAACTTATATCGATCAGGCAATCGGGTACATTTTTTATGAAATAACGGATGATGCAACGACAGTAAGTAATTTTGTTACTGCACATCCTGATTTATTCCCTAATTTTAATTCGGTTGATGTGGCTTCTATTTTAAATAGTAATACTGGCGCAACAAATGAAGCAATTGCTGCAAAAGTTACAGGAGTGCTTCAGTGATTGAGTATTATAACCGGGGCAAGTGATACTAATCTGAAAAATTTCAGTAAAGAAGAAGATGTTAAAAGTATATTTATCAACATCAAAGCGACTGTCTTGAAACAAATATTAGGTTATGAAGACGAAATAAGTGTTTAGTTAAAACTTAATAAAAACCAGAAATTTAAATATTCTGGGAGCTTAACATCTTTAGATTTGTACAATGTTATCCCAACATTGATAACAATTGAATATACAGGCTTTAACATCGGCAGTTTTATTTCAAATAATACAGAAGCTTTTCCATCTGGTTTTAGCTCTCCAAACTATCTTTATCCATACGAATCAAACTCATCATTGATCGAAGACGTTTCTCTAAGATTTAAAACATATTTTTATGATGTTGAGTTATCTGTTTTTGATGAACGAATTGATGATATACGTACTCTGATGGAAAAATATATTGAAGAAGATATTATTGAAAAATGTGTAAGCATCGTATTGAATGAAGATGTAGAAGGTTTGACAGGAAGTGATTTAGAAGAGTTTATCGGGGAAAGTTTCGAATGTTTTATGCCCAGAATAGAAGCAATAAATCAACTTTATGATACCGAACATAATGACTATCTAGAAAATCCTTATGACAGGATTGATCTTGTGTTAAATTATTTAAAACAAGAACAAAGGGTTGATATTATTAAAGATCTATTAATTGAAGAGTTTGAGATACCTGAATTATATATTACCGATCTGTTACTGAAGCAAATTACTTACACTGATACGGAAACATATCCTGCAATAAACTCATTTATTAAAAGCAGTTTCCTTGATTTGAGTGAAATCGATAATACAAACAGTTCCGAACAAATTGGATTATATAGAAGGCTTTATAAAACAGCAATGCTGATTAACGGATTGAAACTAACAAATGAAATGGTGTCAAGCATTTATACAATATTTGACGAAGAAATTGATAAGTATGACCTGTTGAATATTTTTAATCCGGAAAGTTCAACTGATGCGTTAACAAAATATTGTAACTTATTAACTGCAGTAAATTATTCACATAGCTATTTTGCAGATGAAACAGATTTCTTTAGTTTTTTTATAGAGAATGATGATTTTAGTTCTTTGGGTAGCGATAGTGTTGAATTTATTTGTGCTGCTACCGGTTGTAATGAAGATGATTTTACAGCAATGAATACTGTAATATTGCCGGAAGACCTATATATTAATTGGTTTGAATCATTAATTGAATGTACTCATGTTGTGAAAAGTCTTGGGACTAAAGCACAGACAATTATTGATTTAAACAAAACAGATAGCGCATTAACTTATGAGCATAGTGAAAATTTGCGTCAGATAGTGAAAAGTAAATACAGTGAGGATGATTGGTATTCAGTGGCATCTGCAATTAGGAATCCTTTAAGAGAGTTACAGAGAAATGCTTTAAGGGATTGCATCGTTCTTAAAGATTCAAGCATTGATTCTGCAGAAGATCTTTACAATATTTTATTGATTGATCCAGAAATGGCAACATGTGCTAAAACAAGTAGAATAGTACAGGCCACATTATCGGCACAACTGTTTATACAGAGAATATTAATGGGCTTAGAAGACAGTTTGTCATTTAATGATGACCAGAAAGCCGAACTTGAGTGGAGAAAAAGCTATAGTGTTTGGGAAGCAAACCGTAAAATATTATTCTTCCCTGAAAATTGGTTGGACCCAGAATTGAGACACAATAAAAGTCCATTTTTTAAGGAAGTGGAAGAAAGACTTCTACAAAATGATGTTGATGAGAATACAGTTTTGGATGCTTATTATGAATATTTGGATAAACTGGATGAGGTTTCAAATTTAGAGATTCTTTGCGCATACAGAGATGGAAATATTGCAAATGAATCTCAAACAACACATTTTATTGGGAGAACTTATGGTATACCATATAAGTATTTTTATAGAAAGCTAGTAAATAATAGTTATTGGACACCATGGGAAGAAATACAGAATGGAATGAAAGCAGATGCAGTAAAACTTGCATTTTGGAAAGGAGATCTTTACATGTTTTGGCCTGAATTATACATGACAAGTCAGGCTCAGGAAGGCTTTGAAGAATATTATAGCGCTTATGAACTTAATAATGAGAATCAAAATAAGTTTACAGCTGTAAAACTAACATGGTCTGTATATAAAAATGGAAACTGGACAAAGCCTGTAACCAGTGAAGATGTTTATATAGAACCTCAAAATAGAGGGAAACTGACGAATTATCAATTGAATATTTATCCTCAATCTGATATAATTAAAATTAGAGTTAGCTTCGATCAAGATGTTCAAGATGAGAATTCATGTTGGAGAACAGCAACACGCGGTAATTTTGTTTTTAATGGTAGGAGGATAAGTTTTGATTATCAGCGAAATGATTGTGGAAGCTTTGATAGGATTTATTTTAATTCAACGGGAAAAAAGAAAACAAAGAATAATAAATTGCTTCTACAACGTGATGGATCTGCAGGGCCCAATTTTGCAATATCATATACACATATTGTTGGAGAGAATAACGAATTTGACACAACTCCGCTACCATTTTATCTGTTTATTAGAAGCGGAATGGAAAATGATGTGAAGTATAATATCATTTATGATAATATTAGTTATTATATGTGGGATTGGAGGCTTAAAATTGATTATAGGAATGCATGGTATAAGCCTTTTGTTTTAGAGGATTTTGAACACAACAAGAATTTTTTGTCTATCCCATATCTTACAACACCAAATTATATAGCTAATACAAATGCATCAAATGTAAAATATAAAATTGTAAATTTATATTATCCATTTGTCAATGATATTCGTGAGAAACTAAATAATTTAGGATTGAATGGATTATTTTCATCAGAATTTCAGGATCAGGAACCGAGAGAATTATTCTATAATTTAAAAGTTAATTGTGAAGATACAAATGCGGACTTTAATAGTTATTTTGGAGCTATAGATTCCAGAGTTACATATACTCCTGAATACGAGGAACTTGTTTTTACACCTTCTGAAATTGAAGATAGTCCTGCGATACAAGATCCTTATGCAATTTATAATTGGGAAATGTTTTTTCATATTCCTATGCTTATTGCAGATAATTTATCCAGAAATATGAAATTTGAGGAAGCGCGTAAATGGTATCATTTGATATTTGATCCTACAATTGGAAATGATGATGATGGAGCACCCAAAAAGTTCTGGAAAATTAAACCTTTTAGAGATTTGTTCGATGAAGATGGTGGTATGAGCTCTCCGGAAAATGTATCAGATTTTATGAATATGATTAATTCAGAGAATGCATATGATGAATTGATTTCGGCATGGGAAGATAGTCCGTTTAACCCACATTTGGTTGCAACATTAAGACCAATGTCTTATATGAGATCTGTAGTAATGAAGTATGTTGAGAACCTTATTAACTGGGCAGATATGCTGTTTACAAAAGATACAATGGAGGATATTAATCAGGCTACATTATTGTACATTCTTGCTTCCGAAATTTTGGGGGTTAAGCCACAAAAACTCGAAGGTACTTTATCGGATGCAATGTCATATTATGACATGAAAAATGAAATGGATGATCTTTCAAATGTCTATACTATGATAGATGGAATTCTAACTGTTGCAGCAGATCACAATAATGTTTCAACAGAACAAACTGCAGAATTTGGAGCTGCAGGGTATATGGTGTCATATTTTGGTATTCCAAATAATAGTAAGATGGAGGAATATTGGGATACGGTAGCAGACAGATTGTTCAAGATACGTCATTGTATGAACATTCAGGGAATTGTTAGAGAATTACCATTGGCCGCACCTCCAATCGATCCAGGAGCAGTTGCTGCTGCAATGGCTTCCGGAGCAGATTTAAGTTCAGCTTTGAGTACTCTTTCTGCACCATTGCCAATATACAGATTTAATTATATTTTGCAAAAAGCTATAGAGTTTACTAATGATGTAAAGTCCCTTGGAAATACAATGCTATCTGTTCTCGAAAAGAAAGATGCAGAAGCCATGTCATTATTACGTTCAGCTAATGAACAATTACTTTTAAAAGCGATGACAATTATTCGCGAAAAAGCGATTGAAGAAGCAACAGAAAATATCGGGGCTTTGACAAAAAGCAGAGACAATGTTCTTAAAAAATATGAATATTACAATGATAAGAAGTTTATTAATGCTTTTGAAACGGCTTCAATAACCATGTCTTCAGTAAGCCTAATTTTAAATGCAATAAGTGCTGGTTTGAATTCTGGAGCAGCTGTTACTAGATTAACTCCGCAGTTTATATTTGGATTTCCATTGTATACATCATTTGGAGGTGAGCAGATTTCAGAAGCAACATCTAAAGCTTCAGGAGCTTTAAGTAAGATTTCATATGGAATAAGTAGTGCTGCTAATCTTTCGAGCACACTGGGTCAGTACAAGCAAAGGAAAGAGGAATGGGATTTTCAGGCAGATCAGGCAGATAAAGAATATTATCAAATTGGAAAACAGATTGATGCGGCTAATGTCCGTCTTGCCATGGCGGAAAAAGAACTTGAAAATCATTTGGTTCAAATTGAGCATAGAGCTGCAGAATATGAATTCATTAAAGGTAAGTTCACAAACAAGGAATTATATAACTGGATGAAAGGTCAGGTTTCTAAGCTTTACCAGGATGCATATAAAATGGCTCATAAACTTGCGTTGGCAGCTGAAAAAGCATACATTTTTGAAAGGCAGAAAGATAATTATACAAGTATAATCTCTTCAGTACATTGGGATGGCTTGAAACAAGGATTACTTTCAGGTGAAAAGTTGTCTAATGAGTTAAGAAAATTAGAGCTGGAATATATTGAAAATAACACTCGTGAGATTGAACTATCAAGAGATATTCCGTTAAGTTTAATGGCTCCGAATGCTTTAGTTGAATTGCAAACAAAAGGAAGTTGCGAGTTTGATATTCCTGAAATGCTTTATGATATTGACCATCCAGGGCATTATTTAAGAAGAATAAAGGGAGTTAGCATAAGTATTCCAGCGGTTACAGGTCCTTATAGTGGAGTAACATGCAAACTGAATTTGTTAAATAACAGATTTAGAAAATCAACATCTGTTTAAAACGGTTATGCATATTCAGGTATTGATGATAACAGATTTATTCATAATATCATAGGAATTCAATCAATAGCAACAAGTACCGGTAATAATGATACAGGAATGTTTGAATTTAATTTCAGAGATGAGAGGTACTTGCCATTTGAAGGTGCCGGTGCAGTCGGTAAATGGAGCATTGAATTACCAAATGCAATACGAAAATTCGATTATGAGAGCATTTCTGATGTTATTCTTCATGTTAAATATACGGCTAGAGATGCAGGTGGTACTTTGAAGGCAGCTGCTGAAGAAAACATTGAAGATAACTTTAATCAGTTAATGGAAGTCCTTGGTGATACAAATTCGAAATTGTTAGTTGCACATAGTTTAAAATCAGAGTTTGCAGACGCTATATATGAATTGATAAATAGTACTGAAGGAACTTTGGAAATCAGTGAAAAGCACTTCCCATATATTTTCAGAAATTGGGCAAGTAAATATGGCAAGGCAATAACAATTTCCTCTATAAAGTTGATGTCTGATACTGATTACAGCAATAAGTTATTTGTTGGTGCGACAACGGGTTGGACAACAGAATCATTACCATTTTATTATAATGGCATTTCTGTCCCAACACCATCTGATGGAGTATGGTCTGTTGATTTAAATTCGGCAAATTTTGATGGAAATAATGATGTATATTTAGTTATTGAATTCTCATTTGTATAAAAAACTCCTTTCTCCACACCAATTCGGAGTAATTCCGGTTTGTGTGGGTTTAACGGGATTATTTGTCTTATAGATTTTTTTTGAATTGTATATGAAAGATCAAGATCAAAACAACATAATAAAAAATGGGAATGCTGAAGGTAATATCAAATCACTATCTGCATCTTCTCAAAAAAAGGAAAACAATGAAAATCAGGTTTCGTATGCTTCTTCCTTAAAAAACTCCCTAAAAGCCCCCGGTGGAATAGAACTCCCAAAAGGAGGTGGAGCAATTCGTGGCGTAGGCGAGAAAGCTGAGGTAAATCCTGTAACAGGTTCGGGAAGTGTAAGCATCCCCCTGCCATTGACTCCGGGTCGTTCAGGATTTACTCCCCTGCTAACCCTTTCCTACAGCTCAGGAGCAGGTAATAGCGAATTTGGTCTTGGTTGGAATGTTGGTTTACCAGAAATATCCAGAAAAACAGACAAGCAGCTTCCATTATATTATGATCTTGAAAATTCCGATACATTTATATTATCAGGAGCAGAAGATTTAGTTCCTTTGTGCGATTCAAATGGAGATATTATAGACACGATTGACAGCGGCTCAACAATCAGGGAGTATATGCCAAGAACCGAAGGATTAAATGCAAAAATAGAACGAGTAACAAATAATACTACAGGCGATGTCTATTGGAGAGTAACAAGCAAAGATAATATTATCAGTCTTTACGGAAAGACAAGTTCTGCACGTATCTCTAATCCTGATGATTCAAGCAGAATATTTTCCTGGAAGCTTGAATACACAATGGACAGCCTGGGTAATCTGGCAAAATACACCTATACTAATGATGGCAGTTCTGATTACGCAAGTATCTATCTTTCAAAAGTAGAATATGGAAATGCTACAATGGTGAGTGATATTGAAGCATCTTATACTGGAAACCTTTATTTTTCACTTGAGTTTACTTATACACCAGACAGAGATGATTCATTTTCAGTTTATCGACCAGGATTTGAAGTACGAAACACAAAATTGTGCAGTAAAATAGAAATGCATCATGATATAGGTTCTG
>PKTB01000005.1 GCA_002869385.1 Marinilabiliales bacterium | reverse complement strand
ATTTGTGTTTGTGTAAAGTTCATATTTTTCAATTTTTATTGTTTGCACTACAAAAATCGATTTTTATTTGAGCTTTACACACTTTTTTGTACAGTATCTGAATTGTATATACTATTACTTATTACCATATTCCATCAAAAATGCTTTTATAAACTCTGCAAGATTACCATCTAAAACTTATTGTGTATTACCAGTTTCATGACCAGTTCTTAAATCTTTTACTAATTTATACGGGTGTAGGACATAATTTCTTATTTGTGAGCCCCACTCAATTTTACGTTTTTGACCTTCAAGTTTATCTTTTTCCTCCTGTTTTTTTCTTAACTCTAACTCATAAAGTTGTGATTTAAGCAAGCGAATAGCATTCTCTCTATTCTTTAATTGACTTCTGGTTTCGCTATTTTCAATAACTATACCAGTGGGGATATGCTTTAACATAACTGCCGTTTCTACTTTGTTTACATTTTGGCCTCCTGCTCCACTACTTCTATAAGTATCCCATTCTATTTCTGAAGGATTTATTTCAATTGTAATATCATCATCTACAAGAGGATAAACGAATACAGATGCAAAGGATGTATGTCTTTTATGAGCGGAATCAAATGGAGAGAGCCGCACTAATCGATGAACTCCTGATTCAGCTTTTAAGTAACCATATGCAAAATCACCCGAAAAACTCAAAGTGACAGATTTTATTCCTACACTATCACCCTCTTGCCTATCTATAACTTGTGTTTTATATGAGTTTTCTTCAGCATAGCGTTGATACATACGTTCTAACATTTCTGCCCAATCATTGCTTTCTGTCACTCCTGCTCCTGCATTGATAGTCATTACAGCGTCCAGGCTGTCTTCTTCATTGCCAAGCATGTTTTTCAACTCAAGATCTTCGATTGCAGAGAGAGTCCTGCTAAATTCGGTGTCGATTTCTTCTTCACTTACATCTCCTGATTTAAAAAACTCAAACAAAACTTCTGTATCCTCCATTTTTGTTGATACAGAGTCATAATTTGTTATCCATTTTTTTACTTTACTGATTTTTTTGAGAGTCTTTTCAGCTTGCTCAGGATTGTTCCAGAAGTCAGATTCTTGCGTTTTAAGGTTTTCTTCTTCTACAAATTCTCTTTTTTTATCAATGTCAAAGATACCTCCTCAAAGCTTCAACACGCTTTTTTGCCTCTTTAAGTTTTTCAATTGTGAGCATAATTGTTTTTTTTTACAAAAATATAAAACTATTTATACAGTTCATTTACTATTTTCATTATTAAATCATATTCAAACCCCCTGCTTGATGCAAATCTTACTAGAGCAGCTTTTGCATGAATATTATTTCTCTTATTTAATCCTTTATTTTTATGCAAAATAATATTTTTTAGAGTTTCTAAATATAAATGCTCATCGATTTTGTTTAATGATTGATTAATAATTGCTGTACTAATGCCTTTTTGATTTAATGAATAGCGGATTTTAATCTTACCCCATTTATTGAATTTCAATTTATCATTAACATAGAATTGAGTGTATCTACTATCATCGATATACTTTTCCTTAATTAGAATATTGATTATTTTATCTATTTCTAATTCGGAAATCTCGAATTTGCTTAAGTATTGTTTTATATCAAAAGAACATTTCTCTGACCTACTGCAGATGTTTTTTGCCCTTTGTAATCTGGATTCGAATTGTTCTTTTGTTAACATATTATTCTATTTCCAAAGATATTAGATAACCGTTATGCTTTCGAACATTCATCACATCACCGTTCTCAAATATAAGGTATTGACCTTTAATCCCAATGAGTTTGCTATTTATCTCATTCGTTTTATCTAAACTTATTGTATTAAAATTATCGATGCTATAATTAAACGGATATGAGAATTTCTCTATAGAATTATTGAAGCTTAAAAACTTATGAAATTGTGGAGAAAGCTTTTCTGCTATTTCATTTTTAATTTGAATAAGATTTAAATCAGTAGTTTTGCTTTGCAGCATTTTACTCCAATTTGTTTTGTCAGATATATGTTGTTTAAGATCTACTTCTATTTGACCTGCTAGGTTTCTGTGTGGAGTTTTAGCTAATCTTATTGCTTTTATTGCTCCCTGATCAATCCAACGTGTTGGAATTTGAGTATGTCGTGTCACTCCAACCTTTACACCGCCTGTAATAGCAAGGTACACATAATGATCCACCAATGAGTTTTTCTTAGACCACTCCATATCACGACTTATACCTTCATGAGACATGTCTTTCTCCGGGTGTAAGATTCCAACATCACATTGTGGAACGCTTGTAAAACATGAGTAGCAATATCCTTGATGAAAGCTTTTATTTGTTTTTGCAGAACAATTAATGCAATTAATTTGGTGTTCAAATTTAATTTTTAAGTTTTTACCAATTAGATTGTTCACATTAATTTCATTGTCACCAATTGATAGATAATACTTGATAGGATCATCCTTTTCAGAGCGCATTTTTGCGATATTTCCTTGATATATCATATTATTTTATTGTAAAGTTTTCAAGACCAATTGTACTTCCGTCAGAGTTTTTCTCAGGCTGCCAGGTTCTGACATATATTTTCGGGTTTATTGTGTCATTCAGATCAATCATTAAAAATAAATATCCTTTATCAGAGTAATTTGAACTGTAATAGTTTTGAGCAAGTTGAATTCCATAAATTTTATCTTCACCTCCTGTTTTACGAATTTCTGTGTTTTCAAAAGCGATATTGATATATTCTTTTGAGTTAAATGCTTTTTCAAGATGTGTTAGGTATTCATCTTTGGAATATCTGGTATATATTATATTTTGATTATCAAGTTGTTTGTACATACCATCAATTGGCTCAGCATCAATAAGTTTTGTTCCAACAATGATTAAAGCATTATCAGCAAATACGGATTCAATATACTCAAGATTTTCTAAAGCATATGCAGTTTTGTAGTTTTCAAGAAAATTAATTAGAAAGTATTTTTACTCTTCAGTACCAAAACGATTAGATTTATTAATAATATCATTTAAAGCGATATCAGACAATGCAAAACTAATATTATCAACTTTTCCTGTTGAATAGAAGACGTAAACAATGTCTTCGATAAAAGTTCTATTATTATTTGGAAACTTAAAGGACATCGGGAATGACCTAACCATGGTCTGATTATTTATAGAAATATATTTCAATGAGTCTCTTTTAGGCAAGAGTTCAGCATTACCATACTTAATTATCTTATCGTAGCATTTTAAGCCATTTTCTGTAAAAAGATTATTGATGTTGTCATGATAATTGCTAATAATTGCCTGATTTATTTGAGTAATTGATTTTTGATATATTTTTTCATCAAGTGCTTTGTTTGTGTCGTCTATGGAATCCTTAATGTTTGAAGTATGAAAAAATCCAACAGACTCTAATTGAACTTCTGACTCTATATCTTTATTTAAAACAGCTTGCTCATCTCCAAGAGGAATGGTTATTTCACCACTTTTTAATCTTGGTAATGATGCCATATCCATTACAGACTCAACTTCCGGGTCAATTTTCGTTCTGTTTAAATATTGGTATTCAATTTTTACACGTAATTGACTAAACATATCGGATTGATGATTGAAAAATTCTATAAGTCCGATACCATCTTTAGCTTAGTACAAACCAGACCAGGTGTTTCCTGTCCAAAATACATAATCGAGATTTGTAACGGGCTTGTTTTTATAAGATATCTCTAATATAAAACAATCTTTTTCAGTTTTAGAGACAGTTTTAGAGACACTAAAATTCAGTGATTGAAAGATTTTATCAATTTCATTGTTTATAAAAGTAAGTAGGCTAATTTCATATCCATTATCAAGTTTATATTTTATTGAAAACTTTTGCGGATGGGAATTTAATAATGCCAATGCCCAATAGTAATATCTTAATGCATCTGCTATTCTGTAGTTCTGCTCAGCTAGAACAGCAAGGTTTGTGTAATCCATTATTTTTTATTTTCTATTTTCAAAAATTCCGGATATTACATCTCTTTCAACATAGCGAAGTACATAAACTTTTTTACGTTTCTGAACTACAATTCTTTTGGCATCATTTAGGTAAATATTTGAATAAGTGCTAATCGCAGAGTGTGTGTATTCTTCAAGGTTTTCTCCGCTCTCTATCATAGTCGTAGAAAAGCTACTTTCTACTTTAGTTGATATTTGACTTACGAGATCTTTAATTGCAAAACTATCTGCTTTGTCAAGACTTAAAGCTGTAGCTTCACCCCAAATATATCTACTGTCAGATTTAATTTGATCAGGTTTTTGAGCAATACCGTCTAGGCAGATTATAAATAAAACTATTAATGGTAAAAATCTTTTCATATAGGATATTTTAACAGTATAAATGCAAAAATGTTACCGTTATTTTCTGTCAAAAAATATGTTTTTACTACTTACGCTAAGACCAATCCCAAAAATGACTTTGTTTGAATCATTCATAAGTTTTAATTCTAGTATTGCTTTACCGGCAGAAAAGAGCACTCTGTTGTCAATTCTGTGATCTGCAGCTACACTAACAGCTGAACCAATAGCAATGCCTAAGTCTATATTGTTAAAAGTACAAGGAACTTCCGGGTGATTGTTTTTGTTTTGGCAGGTTTCTAAGCCACAAAAACCACAATATGACAGACCTAAAGTGTCGATAGATGTTCCAATAAACAATACAGCTTCACAGTTTCTCAGGTTGTTTGCATCCCTTTGAAAAAATGCAACATTTTGCTCTTCAAAAATCTTGTCCATTCTTGAAGCAATTTTATCAATATCATTACGTGTAGCTATCATGATATCTAGAGTGTCTCGTCCCCTGCCTTTTGGAGCAGTACGAGCAGCAATTGCCATTTTTTTTGCAATATCAAGTATAGTTTCTTTGTCAAATTCAAATTGTGATATCATAGTTTCAGATTTATAATTTTATTAACCAAAACTTCTGCAAGTTTTATTTTTGATTCATAAGTCCAACCTGCTATATGTGGACTTAAAATAACATTATCAAAGTTTGACAGGGATTTGAAATCGTCGATGTCAAGTAGGTTTTTTGTAGCCTCAAAAGATGTTTCTTCGTATTCCAATACATCAAGGGCTGCTCCTAGTATTTTACCAGACTCTATTGCTTTTACTAATGAAGAAGTATTGACTACAGGACCCCTGGCTGTATTAATCAAGTAGAAACTCTTACTCATATTTTTTATAAAATCCTGATTAATCATGAATTTAGTCTCTTCAGTGAGTGGAACATGAAGGCTGATTACATCTGCTTGGTTCATTAACTCTTTTAAGCTAACTTCTTTGGTGTAATTATCAGAGTAATTGGTTTTATATTTATCGTATGAGATAACATTGCACACAAAAACTGATAGTTTTTTTGCAAAGCTACTACCCATATTACCATACCCAATTATTCCAATGGTTTTATATGATAATTCAAAACCTCTGTTACTTTCTCTATTCCACTTTCCTGATTTTACTTGTTTATCAGCACAATTAAGATTGTTTAGTAGGTTTAGTAGCATTCCTATTGCATGTTCGCCTACTGCATCTCTGTTTCCTTCAGGTGAGTTTAGACAGGTTACCCCTTTTGTATTACAATAATCTGTATCAATGCTTTCCATACCAGCACCCACTCTTGCAATAAACTTTAAATTTGGTCCAGAGTCCAAAATTTCTTTATCAATTTTAATCCTGCTTCTAATAACCAGTCCAATTGCATTTTTTACTCTGGCAATAATTTCTGTTCTATTCCATTTGGTGCCGTCAATTATTGAAAATCCTGATTCTGTAAGTGAATCAGGGATTATTGTGTGGACTTCGTCTATTATAATAACAGTTTTATGCATAAGTCTGATTTGTACACAAACTTACATAAAGTTTTTTATTATTGCAATAATTGAAAGTCGGGCAGATTGTTATAAAAACTAATCTTGAAAATAGTATTTTTCGAAATCGAAAGTCGTAATTTCATCGTAAGGATCCCAAGCTGCGATTGTAAACTGTAGAACAAAAATACTATCAACTAAAACCATATCAGCTCTTAATGAATCCTCTATTTCATCCGAGTAATTATCCAAATCATTAACTATGAGTTGTATTTCATATTCTTGATAACCCTGTTTTGCATCAACTGAGTGAGGAATATATTTTTCGACACAAGCTTTTGTTGCGGGTAATGAATCAAGCCCTCTTACACTTAAATCATAGTTGTAAAAAGTTTCACATGAGATTGTTAAAATTAAACCTATTAAGATGGAGATAGATAAACTGATTTTTAAAAGCTTCATTTAATAAGGACTTTTTTGTTTGTTAAGACTCCGGATTCACTTAAAATGTTAACTATATAAATATTATTTGGTTTGAGATTATCAATTATTTGTTCTTGTTGTGGGTTAATATTTATTCTATTGATTTGACGACCTGTAATGTCATAAATTGATACTATAACAGGTTCTCCATAAGGGTTATTAATATAAAGTTGTTCAAAATTTGAATAAACATCAGGTGAAATATCGATATTTTTAATTTCTGTCGGGAAGCAATAATCAAGATTTTCTACTATTTGAAAGAAAGGAATTGATTCCGAAACCATATAATCACAAACGATATATACTTGAGGTGTGTAAGAAATATCATAATATGCAAAAACATCCTCGGCATGTCCTGTTGGAAAGCAAGGATATGTAATTTCAGTATTAACTATGAATTCCTCAATTTCTGTTAACCCATCATAAGGACTTACAATCCCCCATACAAGTAGTTCTTCCTCACCGGAACCAAACTGTATATAAATTGAATCTATAACAGGGGCTTCAAGAATACATGTTCCACAATCAGTTTGAAAAAAGCTTAATAAAACAGTTTTACCATCTGCCATTGCATCAAATAAGTTAACTTAGACACCTTCGGTAGAGGCTAAAGTAAAATCTGTTGCTTCTGAATATTTTATTTGAGCTTTGGTAATAATGGTAGAGAATAAAGCTACAATTATAAATGTAAATATACCTATTGTTTTCATTATGCTTTTTTGTATCATAAACAAAATTAACAAATATTTGTTTTAGATACTGTTTATTGCGTGTGAAAGTTGCACTTTGCTTATGTAATTTAATACCAAATGGTATGATTTAACACATTAAAGTAAAAAAATGCGAATAAGATGCTCAATTATTTTTTTTATTGGAAATTTTTATAGAATTTCGCAGCGATTTTTTAGGCAACGAATTAAAGAATTAGAAATAAATTAATATTAACTATTTAAACAATTGATTATGAACACAGACATGATGTTTTGGTTTATCCCAATTGCAGCTGTAATTGCATTAGTTTTTGCATTCATTTTTTTCAAGCAGCTGATGAAATTGGACGAAGGAACCGACACTATGAAAAAAATTGCTGAGCACGTACGTAAAGGAGCAATGTCTTATCTGAAACAACAGTATAAGATTGTAACTATTGTCTTTATTATCATGGCAATATTCTTTTCAATACTTGCTTATGGTTTTGGATTACAGAACGAATGGGTTCCTTTTGCATTCCTTACAGGAGGTTTTTTTAGTGGTTTAGCAGGCTTCTTAGGAATGAAAACAGCAACTTATGCTTCTGCAAGAACTGCAAACGCAGCTAGAAAATCTTTAGATGCTGGTTTAAAGGTAGCTTTCCGCTCTGGGGCTGTTATGGGCTTGGTTGTTGTTGGTCTTGCACTTCTTGACATTTCTATTTGGTACTTAGTACTTGATGCTTTTGTTGAAGATGCTGATGCAAAACACAAAATGATTATGATTACTACTACAATGCTTACATTTGGTATGGGAGCTTCTTTACAAGCACTATTTGCCAGAGTAGGTGGTGGTATTTATACAAAAGCTGCTGATGTTGGAGCTGACCTTGTAGGTAAAGTTGAAGCTGGTATTCCTGAGGATGACCCACGAAACCCTGCTACAATTGCTGATAACGTTTGTGATAATGTTGGTGATGTTGCCGGTATGGGAGCTGACCTTTATGAATCATATGTTGGATCTATTTTAGCTACTGCTGCACTTGGTGCTGCTGCATTTTATGGCTCACAGTGGTCTGATGATATTCAGCTAAAAGCAGTTTTTGCTCCAATGTTGATTGCTGCTTTAGGGATTATATTATCTATTATAGGTATATATCTTGTTAAAACTAAAGAAGGTGCTACAATGAAACAGTTATTAGGTTCTTTAGGGCTTGGTGTTAATGTAAGTTCTATCCTAATCGCTATTGGTACTTTTGGAATCATGTATGTACTAGATATTCCAAACTGGCAATATGTTTCATTCTCTGTAATTATTGGTCTTGTCGTTGGTATTGTTATTGGACAAGGGACAGAGTATTATACTTCACATGCTTATAAACCAACTCAAAAAATTGCTGAATCAGGTAAAACAGGTCCGGCAACTGTTATTATTTCTGGTGTTGGTACAGTAATGATTTCTACAGCTATTAGCGTTGTAGCTATTGTTGTGGGTATTATTTTATCTTATCTTTTTGCAGCAAAGTTTGATTTTGCAAACTTAAGTGCAGGTCTTTATGGTGTAGGTATTGCTGCTGTAGGTATGCTTTCAACACTAGGTATTACTCTAGCTACAGATGCTTATGGACCAATTGCTGATAATGCTGGTGGTAACGCAGAAATGGCTAAGTTAGGAGACGAAGTACGTCAGCGTACAGATGCTCTTGATGCTTTAGGTAATACAACTGCAGCAACAGGTAAAGGTTTTGCTATCGGTTCTGCTGCTCTTACTGCACTAGCTCTTTTAGCTTCTTATATCGAGGAAATTAAGATAGGTCTTTTAAGAGTAGGCCAAACTACAATGGATGTTGGTGGTACAGTTGTTAATACAGCCGAAGCTACTATAGTTGACTTTATGACATATTATGAAGTTCACTTAATGAATCCTAAAGTTCTTGTTGGTATCTTTATTGGTTCAGTAATGACTTTCGTTTTCGCAGGTTTAACAATGAACGCTGTCGGTCGTGCTGCTGAAAAAATGGTTGTTGAAGTTCGTCGTCAGTTTAAAGAAATCAAAGGTATTCTTACTGGAGAAGCTGAACCTGATTACGAAAGATGTGTTGCAATATCAACTAAAGGAGCCCAGAGAGAAATGATATTACCATCTGCTGTTGCAGTATTAGTGCCAATTATAACAGGTATTGTTTTTGGTGTAGCAGGTGTTATGGGACTTCTTGTTGGTGGTCTTTCTTCAGGTTTTGTTTTAGCTATTTTTATGGCTAACTCAGGTGGAGCTTGGGATAACGCTAAGAAATTTGTCGAAGAAGGAAACTTCGGTGGTAAAGGAAGTGAAACTCATAAAGCTACTGTAACAGGTGACACTGTTGGTGATCCATTTAAAGATACTTCTGGACCATCGCTAAATATTCTTATTAAACTTATGACAATGGTTTCTATTGTTATGGCTGGTTTAACTGGAGTATACTCAATACTGTAAAAATTCAGTTTATTATATTTAAAAGGTCGGAGAATTTTCTTCGGCCTTTTTTTGTTAGTATTGTGTTAATACGAAAAGTCTTTCATATTAAAAATTAAGCATAAAAAATGCTCCAAAGTAATTTTTGAAGCATTCTTCCTGCTTGGGCGCGAATATGATCGCGTTCACGTAGGTTGTATTATTCTTTTTCCTTAAGATCTAGTTTAATTTCCAGTTCATTTAATTGTTATGCACTAATCGCCGAAGGACTGTTTATCATTACATCGCGTCCTGCATTGTTTTTAGGGAATGCGATATAATCTCTTATTGAATCTGAACCACCAAATAAAGAAACTAGTCTGTCAAACCCAAAAGCAATACCTCCGTGAGGTGGAGCGCCATACTTAAATGCATCCATCAAGAAACCAAACTGCGCTTCTGCTTCTTCTTTTGAAAAGCCAAGGTTCTTAAACATTTGTGCTTGAAGCTCTCTATCAAATATCCTGATAGAACCACCACCAATCTCAACACCGTTTATTACAAGGTCATAAGCCTTTGCTCTGATTTCTCCGGGATTTGTATCAAATAGTTTAATATCTTCATCAAATGGCGAAGTAAACGGATGGTGCTTAGCATGATATCTATCCGATTCTTCATCATACTCAAGTAATGGGAATTCTATTACCCAAAGTGGCGCAAATGTGTCTTTTGGACGTAATCCAAGCTCGTTTCCAAGCTTTAGACGAAGTTCGCTAAGACCATGTAAAGTTCTTTCCTTTTCTCCTGCTAGAACAAGAATTAAATCTCAGGCTTTTGCTTCCATTTTATCAGCAATTGCTTTCCAATCGTCCTGAGAATAAAATTTATCAACAGAAGATTTAAAGCTTCCATCAGTATTATATTTACAATAAACCAAGCCTTTTTCACCAATTTGAGGAGTTTTTACAAAATCTGTAAGAGCATCAATTTGTTTTCTTGAATACTCAGCACCATTATCAAGCGTGATAGCTCCAATATACTCTACAGAGTCAAAAACTACAAAATTCTTACCCTGAACATCTTGAGTAATATCATTAATTAGCATCCCAAATCGGATATCAGGTTTGTCATTACCGTATTTTTCCATTGCCTCTTTGTAGGGCATTTTTGGAAATTCATAATCTATCTCAACATTCTTTACTGTTTTAAATAAGTATTTTGTTAATCCTTCGAAGATTTTTAGTACATCTTCCTGCTCAACAAAAGACATTTCACAGTCGATTTGAGTAAATTCAGGCTGTCTATCAGCTCTTAAATCTTCGTCACGGAAACATTTTACAAGTTGGAAATATCTATCCATCCCTGCAATCATTAGTAACTGCTTAAATGTTTGAGGTGATTGAGGTAAAGCGTAAAACTCTCCAGGATTCATTCTTGAAGGAACAACAAAATCCCGTGCACCCTCTGGTGTTGATTTTATCAAATATGGAGTCTCAACTTCAATAAAATCTTGAGCATCTAAGTATTTTCTAACTTCTTGAGCAACTTGATGACGAAGCAAAAGTGCATTTTTTACTGGATTTCTTCTGATATCCAGATATCTGTATTTCATTCTAAGTTCATCTCCACCATCAGTATTTTCAATAATTGTAAATGGAGGAGTTTCAGATTCAGAAAGAATTTTAAGTTCTTCAATTTTTATTTCGATATCACCGGTTGGGATTTTATCATTTTTACTGTAACGTTCAATAACTTCACCGGTAACCTGAATTACAAACTCACGTCCGATAGAATCAATTGTTTTTACAACATCTTTATCTGTATTAACTTCTTCAGCAGCTAATTGTGTTATGCCATATCTATCGCGAAGGTCGATCCAAATCATACCACCTTTATCTCTCTTTAATTGTACCCATCCGCATAGAGTAACTTTTTCTCCTATGTTTTTGCTTCTTAATTCACCGCAATTATGTGTTCTGTACATTCGTCTTATGTTTTTATTTCAGTTTGCAAACTTAATAAAATTGATTGAGAAAATGATTTTGGAAAAAGAATTATTTAAATGTAAAGTGTAATTTATGTTAATACGAATAGCTATTAGTATTAACAATCTACTACCATGCAACTGAATCTTGTTGCGAATGTGTTATACCATGAATAGAGTGATATACGGTGCTAACAAATTTGTGATTATTATATTGCCCGAACAAAAACAATATTGCACTTGTTTTATCGTTTATGTAATATTATTTTATTTTTGCAAAAAGAAAATTGATGAAGCGACTTACGTCCATACTAATAATACTGACTTTTGGTTTTGCTGCTTTTGCGCAAACGGGAGGAGATAATACTTATGAATTTCTAACTCTACCAAATGGTTCAAGAATTGCTGCATTAGGTGGTAACAATGTCTCTCATTATGATAATGATATAAATTTTGTTCTTAATAATCCAGGATTGTTGCGTAGCGAAATGGATAATAAAATTGCAATAAATTACATTAATTATCTTACAGATATCAATTTTGGATATGTTTCTTATGTTAGAGACATTGAAAATGTTGGGACTTTTGTAGCAGGTTTGCAGTACATTAATTACGGAACTTTTATACAGGCAGATGAAACTGGCCAGATTTTAGGTGACTTTGTACCATCAGAATATTCATTTAATATTTGTTATGCTAAACCAATTAATGAGAAGTTTCATTATGGGCTTAATCTCAAAACTATTTATTCTTCATTTTATTCTTATTTTTCCTCAGGCTTAGCTTTGGATGCTGGTTTGTCTTATGTTGATACCGCCAACCTCTTTTCTGCAGGTTTAGTAGTAAAGAATCTTGGAATTCAGTTAAAACCATATACAGAAGGGAATCGCGAACCTTTGCCTTTTGATATCCAAATTGGTATGACAAAAAAGTTAAAGCATGCTCCATTTAGATTTTCACTTACTGCTCAGGACTTATTAAACTGGAATTTAGCTTATACCAGTGCTTTTGATAATACATATCAACTTGATTCCGAAGAAGAAGGTAACTTTTTTAATAAAATGGGAGCAGTTGGCGACGAATTTATCAGGCACTTTATTTTAGGAGTAGAGATAGTTCCACATCCAAATTTTTATGTTGCTTTAGGGTATAATTATCGTAGAAGAACTGAACTAGCAATGACCACTATGCCAAAAATGGTAGGGATGTCCATTGGTTTTGGGCTACACTTGTCAAAGTTTAATATCAGTTACGGATTAGCCTCTTATCACCTTGCTGGAGCATCAAATCATTTTACTCTCGGAATTAATCTTAATGCCTTTTATAAAAACTTTAATTTAGAATTATGATTAGGCTTTAAGTTTTAGTATTTTTGTAGTCCGATTATAATCAATGCCAGAGAAAAAAATCAAAATAGCAGTTGACGGTTATTCGTCATGTGGTAAAAGCACTCTTGCAAAACAACTTGCAAAGCAATTAGGCTACATTTACATAGATAGTGGTGCAATGTATCGTGCAGTAACTTTGTATGCTTTAAATAACAATATTATTGGTAAGGATTTCTTCAATATTGATGAATTAATAAAAAATCTAGATAAGATTAAAATTCATTTTGAAAAAGATAGATTAGGAAACACAATTACATTTCTAAATGGCAAAAATGTAGAAAGCACAATTAGAAAGATTAGAGTTTCATCTTTTGTTAGTCAGGTTAGTGCAATTGCAGAAGTAAGAAAACAAATGGTTGTGCTTCAAAGGCAGTTAAGTGAGAATTACGGTGTAGTTATGGATGGACGAGATATAGGTACAGTTGTTTTTCCGGAAGCAGAACTTAAGTTTTTTGTAACTGCTGATGTTGATGTGCGAACTCAACGTCGTTATGATGAATTGAAAGAAAAGAACCCTGATTTAAATTTTGATGAGGTAAAAAAAAATCTGATTCAGAGAGATAAGCTGGATAAGTCGCGTAAAGAAAGTCCATTAAAACAGGCAGATGATGCCATTTTAATTGATAACACAAATCTTAGCCGGGAAGAACAGTTAAATATAGCACTTGAACTTGCATTAAAGAAAATAAATGGAAGTTGAAATAGATAAATATGCTGGATTTTGCTTTGGTGTAACTAGAGCGATCAAAACTGCTGAGGATCTTAGTGCAGATGATGACGGAATTTATTGTCTTGGTCAGATTGTTCATAATGCTCAGGAAGAGGATCGCCTAAAACGCTTAGGAATGTCGACAATTGACCATTCTGTTATTCCTGAAATCGGTGAAAAAAAAATGCTTATTCGTGCTCATGGTGAACCGCCACAAACATATGCTAATGCAAAAAAGAATAATGTTGAGATAATTGATGCAACATGCCCGGTAGTTCTGAATTTACAAAAGCGCATTAAAGATAAATTTACGGAATGTCCTGATTGTCAAATTGTAATTTTTGGAAAGAAAGGACATGCCGAGGTTAATGGCTTAGTCGGACAGACAGATGGGAATGCAACTGTAATAAGTAATATTGAAGAAGCAGATATCTTGGATATTTCTAAACCAATATTTTTATTTTCGCAAACTACATCAAATTATAAGGAATATTGTAAAATTGAAAGCTATCTTAAAGAAAAATCTTTGAAGGTGCTTTGTAATATTGATAATATTACTGTCTATCAAACAATATGTCCAAGTGTAAAAAACAGAATTCCTAGGCTTAAAGATTTCTGTAAACAACATGATATTATAATTTTTGTCAGCGATTATAAATCAAGTAATGGGAATATGCTTTATAAAGTATGTGAAGAGACAAATCCGAAAAGTTATTTTCTTACACATCCTGATGAGGTCAAGAAGGAATGGCTCAAAAATACCTCTTCTGTGGGAATAAGTGGAGCCACATCTACCCCATTATGGTTAATGCAAGATGTTAAGAGTCAGATAGAAAACTTATTAACAATTTGAAAATAATGCTCTTGTAAAAAGAAATATATATTATTTTCGCAAAACAAAACTTTTTTGGAAAATATCAGTAAAAGACTATTGCTTTAGATAGTTGAATTTTTCAAATCTCAGCAAAACTAAGAAGTTTAAATTGCAAATTTCCTTTAAGGGGGTAAATATATTTATATTAGAAAAGAATAAATTAAATTGAAATATGGGACAAATAAAAAAAATAGCTGTACTTACATCAGGTGGAGACTCTCCGGGTATGAATGCAGCACTCAGAGCAGTGGTTAGAAAAGCAATTAGCGCTGATATAAAGGTGATGGGTGTTTTGAGAGGATATGCTGGTTTGATAAATAATGAATTTATTCCAATGAGTTCAAAAACTGTTGGAAATATTATACAACGTGGTGGCACAATTCTTAAAACTGCTAGAAGTGAACAGTTTAGAACTGTTGAGGGAAGAAAAACAGCTTACGAAAATCTACTTAAAAATAAGTGTGATGCGTTAATAGTTATTGGTGGAGACGGAACATTTAAAGGTGCCAGAATCTTTATCGAAGAACATAATTTTCCAATTGTTGGTTTACCTGGTACTATTGATAACGATCTTTATGGGACTGATATGACAATTGGATTTGATACTGCATTAAATACTGTTATTGAGGCAGTTGATAAGATTCGTGATACTGCAGCATCTCATGAAAGAATATTCTTTATTGAGGTGATGGGGCGTGATGCCGGATTTATAGCTTTGCGTAGCGGAATAGCTTGTGGAGCAGAAGCAGTACTTGTTCCCGAAGTGCATACCGACATAAAAGAACTACATAGTAGACTTACTTCTTATATGGCTAAAAAGAAAACTTCTTCAATTATTTTAGTAGCAGAAGGTGATGATGCAGGAGGTGCATTTCAGATTAAGGAAGAAATGAAAAAGTTTGGTGGTGAGTTTGATATGAAAGTTACAGTTCTTGGACATATTCAACGAGGTGGACGTCCTTCAGCATACGACAGATATATCGCGAGTAAAATGGGTGTTGCCGCTGTAGATGCACTATTAGATGATCAGCGAAGCATAATGGTTGGTATGATTAATAGAAAAGTTGTTCATGTTCCGTTTAATAAAACTATAAAACATCACAAAGAACTTGACCAGCAAATGTTGAATATTGTTGATATCCTCAATTCTTAATAAATGTCTCTAGGAAGGTTTGCTGATATAATATTACCGGTAAAACTGGATAGAAAATATACTTATCTGATTCCAAAAGATATGTCTGACAAAGTTTTTGTTGGACAACGAGTATTAATAAATTTTGGTAAACAAAAACTCTACACTGGAATTATTCATTCTATACATAATGATGAGCCTGATGTTGAACTAAAAGAGATTCTCGAAGTAACAGATGAGAAAAGTCTGGTAGTTGATAAACAAATTAGTTTATGGAAGTGGATGTCTGACTATTATTGCTGTTCGGAAGGAGAAATTCTAAAAGCCGCAGTTCCATCTAATTTAATTCCTTCCAGTGAATCAGAGTTTTATTATAATATTGAATCAGATTACTCAGGAAAATTATCAGACTCCGAAAATAGAATCATAAGCTTTATGCAAAATGCAAAGGTTGCAAACCTTGATTCTTTAGCATCTTCAATTGGGATAAAAAATCCTGTCCCACAATTACAGCATCTTCAACAAAAAGGAATCATTCTGATAAATCAGAAAATAGATAAAAAATATAAGCCATCACTAAAGACTTTCCTTAGGTACCAAGGGGACTTATTAGAATCGAAACAAGAAGAATTTGAAACCCTTTCAAAACGAGCCAAAAAGCAGTTTGAGGTTCTGGAATATCTGATTTCTGAACAATCCTTTTCCGGTAATAGTGTTCTTGAAATAGAAGTAAAAGAACTACTTGTAAAATTTAACACCTCCTTAGCAGCATTAAAAAGTCTTGAAAAGAAAGTATTTATAGAACTGTTTCAAAAAGAAGTTACTCGATTTGAGTTTGAAGATGTTGAGGAGAATAAGAGTCCTGTTCTTTCAATCGCTCAGGATAATGCTTACAATTCCATAAATGTAGGTTTTGATTTGAATAAACCTGTCCTTTTGCATGGTGTTACATCAAGTGGAAAAACAGAGATTTACATACGTGTGATAGAAGAGGTGATTAAAAAGGGGAAACAGGCTTTATATATGTTGCCTGAGATTGCTCTTACTGCCCAAATGATTTATCGTTTGCGAAGACACTTCGGAAATAGGATAGGTGTCTATCATAGTAAATATAGTCTAAATAATCGTTAAGAGGTATATCAGCAACTTTTAAATCATGAGCTGGATGTAGTTCTGGGAGTAAGGTCTTCAATATTTTTACCTTTTGATAATCTGGGGTTGATTGTTGTTGATGAGGAACATGAGAATTCATATAAACAGCAAAATCCTGATCCAAGATATAATGCCAGAGATATTGCTATAGTGCTAGCCACTATCCATAAATGCAAGATTATTTTAGGCTCAGCAACTCCATCAGTAGAATCATATTATAACGCAGATTCCGGTAAGTATCATTTGGTTGAGCTAGGTGAAAGATATGGTAAAGTTGAACTGCCTAAAATTCAGATTGTTGATATTAAAGATGGATACCGTCGTAAGATAATGAAGTCTCACTTTCATCCGGTATTATATCAGGCTATTGAAGAGGCTTTAAATAATAATGAGCAGGTTGTTTTATTTCAAAACAGGCGAGGATATGCTCCCTATTTGGAGTGTAAAGATTGTGGTTGGGTTCCACAGTGTGATAATTGTAATGTAAGTATGACTTACCACAAATATGGAAATCAACTGGTATGTCATTATTGTACAGACAAAAAACATATTTATTATCGTTGCGAGTCTTGTGGAAGTACAAATTTGACTACTAAGGGCCTAGGTACTGAACAAATTGTTGATGAGGTATATGAGCTGTTTCCTACTGCAAGAGTAACTCGACTTGATCAGGATTCTGCAGGTTCTCGAAAAAGGTTTGAGAAAATAATAAAGGATTTTGAAAATCATAACACAGATATTATTGTTGGAACACAAATGGTAACCAAAGGTCTGGATTTTGAAAATCTTACTCTTGTGGGAATTTTAAATGCTGATAATATGTTGAATTTTCCTGATTTTAGAGCATTTGAGCGTTCTTTTCAGTTATTATCTCAGGTAAGTGGACGTGCAGGACGAAGACAAAAACAAGGAAAGGTAATTGTTCAAACATATACTACAAATCATTTGATATTAAAGCAAGTTTTGGAAAATGACTTTGATGGGATGTTTCGTAGCCAACTACCTGAACGAAAAGCATTTAAGTATCCACCATATTGGAATTTCATAATAATAAGATTAAGAAATAAGGATAAACAAAAGTTATATAAAACGGCAAATCTTTTAGCAGAAAACTTACGTAAAGACCTTTATCAAAGAGTTTTAGGACCGGAGGAGCCTCTTGTAAATATGGTAAAAAGATATTTTTTACTTAATATCCATATCAGATTTGAGAAAAAGATATCATCTATAAAGATTAAGAAACTAATAATTGATAATCTTCAACAGATTGCTGAAAATAAGGAACTTGCATCAACAAAATATGAGATTGATGTTGATCCTCTGTAAAATGTTTGAATTGAAAGAATGTCTGCCTGCATTAAGCATTGTTGTAGAGGAGAATTATATGACAGGCAGACATTCTGAAATGTACTTAAGTAAAAATAATCTGAGTGTTTTCACCCCCAGACATTTCGTAAAATTGACCAATTGTAAGCACATCACTTACATGTTCACTTAAGTCATCTTTAGAAAGTTTAAACATATCCATTGCTAACTTGCAAGCATATATTTCACCACCACCTGCTGTAATCATTTCCATAAATTCGTCAACAGGAGGGATGTCTAGCTTTTCCATTTGAGACTTCATCATTGATGATACTCCTGCTTCAACAAATGGCATGGAACCAAGCCATGTAGGGAATGGCAAACCGCACGGCATTCTCATTGCCGGATTGCCAACAGTAGCAGTTTTAAGCTTCATCATTTGTTTTTTTGTAATTGCATCAAGGCCAAAAAAAGTGAAAAATAACTTTGCCTCAATGCCTTCCATTACTGCTCCATTTGTCATAACAAGAGCAGCGTATACGTCTTCAATCGTGCCTTTTGCGCAGATTATACAGACCTTCTTTAAAGGAGATTCGTTTTTGTCCATAGTTTTAGTTTTTTAAATACAACTTGTTGGTTTAGGTACACCTGCAATTTTTGTTGCTTTTTTTAATGGTGCTCCCGGAAATAGTTGATAGAAAGTTTTTGTATCAACAACCCCTGATTTATTAATTGATCTGATTGTCAGACTTGCTCCTGACATAACTTTCTCGCGAATGAAATCAATTACTTTGAAATGTAAATCTGTTAGTTCTAGATTTTCTTCAGCAGCTATTGCTATACCTACTTCTTTTGTCCATTCTTCAGGATTGATTAAATAACCTTCTTCGTTGACTTCAACGCTGATTCCTGCAAATTCTTTTTGTGCCATATCTGTAAAAATTTAATTGTTGTTTTGTTTATTTAATTCAATATTTAATTCTTTAATCATTCTTAAACTAAATGCTAGAGTTTGTCGTACTTCAGGAGATTTTAGTTCCTTATATAATCCGAACAAACTTTTGTTATATTTCTTAGTATCTATCTTTGATTCACTTATTTTTCTGCTTACTACTTCAAGAGTGTTTAGTAAGTCTGGGTTGGAGAAGTTTACAGCAATTTTTAATATGCTTTCGATATTACCAGAAAGGTTTTCAAATATTTTAAAGTAGCCTTTCTCTTCGTATAAAGCTATTGTTTCAATAGTGCTTAGTCCAAGATCGTGAGTAATTGGGCCTAAATCCTTTAATAAGTCGTTGATACTTTCAAACTGACCCATCATGTCGTTAAGGTTTCCTAGGTTTTTAACTAATCTTAGTAATAACATTTTCACCTCAAGAGGATCAATTTCTATATTGTTATGGTCTAATTCCTCAACTGTTGTATTAAAAAGGTCATAACCAATAATCTTAGTATCATCTACAAGATCTTCAACAGCTTTAAATCTTTTACTTTGATTTTCGACATACTGCAATACCATGTCCAGTTTTGCATTTATCTCTTCGAATCTGTTATTTATTTCTGTTTCATTCATCTTACATAATTTTAATAAGTGAGTTTCTTACCAGCCATTGACATATGTGTTGAGATTGGCATTTCTTTGCCTTTTAGAAGTACATGACAGTACATCCATCTGAATATCATCTTACCATAATGATTTAGCTTGGTTACTTTAAGAAGTCCAAAAGGACCAACACCCGGTAATGGAAATGTTCCAGGTAGAGGCTCTGTATCATAATTAAAGTCAATAAGTGTGCCCATGCCGTTACCGGTAACTATATAACAGTTAGCATGTCCATCAAAACTTGCTGTGTATGGACGGCCTTCGATTGCACACATAAGGTTTTCCATTAAAATTTCTGCTGCAAAGTGAGCAACGGAGCCTGCCTTAGAGGTTGGAATATTGCTCGCATCTCCTAAAACAAAGATGTTTTTATAATCCTGTGATTGCAGTGTGTGTTTGTCAGTAGGAATAAAATTAAGATCATCTCCCATACCACTTCTTTCAATTGCATCATCACCCATATTTGTAGGTATCGAGACTAAAAGATCGAATTCAATTTCTTTACCGGCATAGTCAACAATTTTTTTGTTTTTGTTGTCGACCTCAGCAATATTGTAATCAGGTATAATACTAATGTTCTTTTCTTGTAATAAGTTGCTTAATAGTTTCGTCGCAGCAGGTTTTGTAAATGCTCCGGGTAGAGGAGTTGCAAGAGTTATATCAACTTTATCTCTCATACCTCTTTGAGTAAAATATGCATCAGCAAGAAAAACAAACTCAAGAGGTGCTACAGGGCATTTGTATGGTAATTCTGATATGTTTACAACAAGCTTTCCACCCTGCCAAGTTTTTAAATGTTCGGCTAATGCAACAGATCCTTCCAATGAATAAAAATCAAAAATATCTTTATACCACAAATCTTCTTTTAGTCCGGGAGTTTCTTCCGGTGCAAGTTTAGTTCCGGTAGCAACAATAAGATAATCGTATTGTAGAACCTGTGAACCCTCTTTTAGAAGGACCCTATTCTCTTCTGGTAGAATTTTTTCAATTTCAGAGTATATTACATTAACTCCTAAAGGGAAAAAGTCTGATTTCGGTTTTATTACATCATCTCTTTTATAGATACCAAAAGGAATAAATAAAAACCCCGGTTGATAATAATGCGTTTTTTCTTTATCGACAATGCTAATTTTCCATTCATCAATAGGCAATTCATTACGTAGTTTGTTTGCCATTAAGGTTCCTGCAGTACCTGCACCTAATATTACGATTTTTTTCATTTTAAAACATTTTGTTGTTAATCCTTTAACAAATAAACGCAATAAGGTAACTGTTGTTAAAAATTATCGTATGATAATTAATAGTTTATGATATATATCACATGTTTTATACGATAATTGAGCTTAGCAAAAAACATTGGTATATCTGTTTTGTTTAATAATAAATACTGTGAATTATTTTAAAAGTATTATATTTACAATCATAATATGTCTCAACACAGAATAACATGTAATTGCGAGGGATGCCATTTTAGAATGGTGGTTTTCGATAGCTTAAATGAATCGGAAATTAATTCTGTGTGTGAGGTAAAAAAAGAACAATCTTATAAGCGCGGCGATATAATAATTGAAGAAGGTACTGAGATTAGAGAGTTTATCTACTTGAAATCTGGTTTAGTAAAGATATACCGAAAAAGTCCATCAGGAAAAGAACAAATTTTGAATATCGCAACGCCAATGGAGTTTGTTAGTCTTTTAAGTGTCTTTTCGGAAACTCAATATAAATTTAGTATTTGTGCTCTTGATGATACTACCGTTTGCATGATTGATCTTGAGACTGTTCGCAAGCTCATACTTTCTAATGGTGCTTTTGGACTAGGTATTATGGAAAAAATGAGCAAAAATGCAGATAAGATTATTTTGCAGAATCTTAGCTTAAATATGAAACAGTTGCGAGGTAGGATTGCATATATATTACTTCTATTTGCTAACGATATTTATAAATCAGATAGCTTTGACCTTCCTGTTTCAAGAAAAGAAATCGCTCAGCTAATTGATATGACAACCGAGAATGTAATTCGAATTTTATCCGAGTTCAGAAAGGATGGACTAATTAGAATTAATGGTAAGAATATTGAAATTGTAAACAAAAAAATGATTGAGCAAATCTCAGAACATGGTTAAAATCATGCAGAATTACCCAACATTCTTATATTTAACAGCTTCGTTTTTATTTAATTTAGACTCAGCATATTTTCTATTTACTTTAAATTCTTTTTGTTTACCTGTTGGCATATCGAACATTGCTTCCAGCATAATAGATTCACAAATTGAGCGTAAACCTCTTGCTCCCAATTTAAAAGAGACTGCCTGATCGACAATAAACTCAAGAGCATCTTCTGCAAATTCAAGTTTGATATTATCCATCTCAAACAGTTTGATATATTGTCTGATAATAGAGTTTTTGGGCTCAACTAATATTCTTTTAAGTGCATCTCTGTCAAGTGGATCCAAATGTGTCAGTACAGGTAATCGTCCTACAATTTCGGGAATCAAACCAAATTTTCTAATATCATCCGGAATAATATATTTCAAAATATTTTCTTTATCAACTTGCTCCTGAATTTTGTGATAGCCATAACCAACTACCTGAGTATTCATTCTTTTAGCAATAACTCTGTCAATACCTTCAAAAGCTCCACCGCATACAAAAAGAATATTTTTTGTATTTAGCGCAATCATTTTTTGTTCGGGATGTTTTCTTCCTCCTTGTGGTGGAACGTTAACAACAGAGCCTTCCAACAACTTTAACAATCCTTGCTGAACACCTTCTCCAGACACATCGCGAGTAATACTTGGATTATCTCCTTTACGTGCTATTTTATCAATCTCATCAATAAAAACAATTCCACGTTCTGCAGCTTCAACATCATAGTCGGCAGCTTGTAGTAAGCGAGTTAAAAGACTTTCGATATCTTCACCAACATAACCGGCCTCTGTTAAGACAGTTGCATCAACAATCGTAAAAGGAACATGCAACATTTTTGCAATAGTGCGAGCTAGAAGGGTTTTTCCTGTTCCTGTTTCTCCCACCATTATAATATTTGACTTTTCAATATCGATATCATCATCGGTAACAGGTTGGGATAATCGTTTATAGTGATTATATACTGCAACAGAAAGAACTTTCTTAGCATGCTCCTGACCAATTACATACTGATCGATAAACTCCTTAATTTGTTTAGGTTTAAGAAGTTTAATATCACCAACAGAAAAGCTACCTGTCGATTTTTTATCTTCCATCAAAATTTGGTGACCACGTTCAATACATTCATCACAAATATGTCCTTCCACACCGGTGAAAAGCATATTTACTTCGTTTTCGGGTCTACCACAAAGTGAGCATTTATCCATAATTTTACTTTTTTGCAAAGTTAAATATTCTTAGTGTTTGATGAAACTTTTGTCATGGTCTTTGCAAAAAAAATGCAAAGACTCACGCCAAAAATAATTTCATTTGTATATCAAAACTAAAATACTTAAAAAAAATAAAATAGATTTCAAACGCGATCGGTACTTCGAGTACCTCAGTATCCGTCGCTCTTGAAATCTCTTTTATAATAAATGAATTCTAATTATTTTACATCGCGAACTAAAAGCTCGTCAATCATACCGTATTCTTTAGCTTCAGTAGCAGTCATCCAGTAATCACGATCTGAGTCTTTTTCTACTTTCTTGTAAGTTTTACCGGAATGTTTTGCGATAATTTCATACAACTCCTTACGAAGTTTTACAATCTCTTTAGTTGTAATCTCAATATCAGAAGCTTGTCCTGATGCACCACCCATCGGTTGGTGAATCATTACTATTGAGTGCTGTAGAGCAGAACGTTTTCCTTTAGTTCCTGCGCATAATAAAACGGCACCCATAGATGCTGCCATACCAGTACAAATTGTGGCTACATCCGAACTGATATATTGCATGGTATCATAAATACCTAAACCGGCATATACAGAACCTCCAGGAGTGTTAAAATATATCTGTATGTCTTTACTATGATCTGTACTTTCAAGGAAAAGCAATTGTGCCTGAATAATATTTGCAACATAATCATCAATTGGCAATCCAAGGAAAATGATTCTATCCATCATTAATCTTGAGAAAACATCCATTGTTGCAATATTCAATGAGCGCTCTTCAATAATTGTTGGAGAAATATAATTATTATAAATGCTTGTGTATTGGTCAAATACCAGACTATTTATCCCATGATGCTGGGTTGCGTATTTTTTAAATTCGTTGTTATTCATTTCGTAAAATTTTTAAGGTTATGCATAACAAAAATACAATTTTATTTTGGAAATGATTACATATTGTAAGTCAAATTCATGAATTTGATTTACAATATCATTTACAAACATTTATACATTCAAGAGTTTTCATATATATTGATATTTTTATATTTTTGAATAATATTAAAATGTAATTGTTATGCCACAAAAATTATTTGATTTTATTCAACCGGGTGTAGTTACCGGTGATGATGTACAAAAAATCTTTAAGCACGCAAAAGAGAATATGTATGCTATTCCTGCAATTAATGTTGTTAGTACAAACTCTTTAAATGCTGTTATGGAAGCTGCAAGAGAAGTTAATTATCCGGTTATTATTCAGCTTTCAAACGGAGGTGCTGCATTTTATGCAGGAAAAGGATTGGCAAATGATGAGCAGCAAGGTTCAATTGCTGGTGCAATTTGTGCTGCACAGCAAGTTCATCAATTAGCAGAAATGTATGGAGTTCCGGTTATACTTCATACCGATCATGCTGCAAAAAAGTTATTACCATGGATTGATGGTTTACTAGATGCTGGTGAAACTTTCTTCGAAGAGTTTGGTAAACCATTATTTAGTTCTCATATGCTTGATCTTTCAGAAGAGCCAATCGAGGAAAATATAGAAATCTCGAAGAAGTATCTTGAAAGAATGAGCAAAATAGACATGACACTTGAAATTGAACTTGGTGTTACCGGTGGTGAAGAAGACGGGGTTGATAATACAGATGTTGATAATGCTCTCCTATATACACAAAAGGAAGAAGTGGCTTACGCGTATGAGGAATTAATGAAAGTTTCTAATAAGTTTACAATTGCTGCATCTTTTGGTAATGTTCATGGTGTTTACAAACCTGGAAATGTCAAATTAGAACCTAAGATTCTTGATAATTCACAAAAATATATTGAAGAGAAACATAAAACAGAAAAGAATCCTGTAAACTTTGTTTTTCATGGTGGTTCGGGTTCAAGTCTTGAAGAAATTCGCGAAGCAATTGGGTATGGCGTAATTAAAATGAACGTTGATACAGATACTCAATGGGCATTTTGGGATGGAATAAGAAATTACTATCAGGCGAATGAAGCATATCTTCAGGGACAAATTGGTAATCCTGATGGAGAAGATAAACCAAATAAGAAAAAGTACGATCCTAGAGTTTGGCTACGTGAAGCTGAAAAATCTATGATTGAAAGAATTAAAACTGCTTTTTCGGATTTGAATTGTATTGATAGACTTTAATTGCTGTTACGCGTCAATGACTCGCAACAGCAATGATGACAGGTGATAAGCACCTTTGGGAGCTTTAGCGCCTTATCTGAGGTACTGGATATAAAGCATATAAATTAGGTGGTTGAGCGAAGTCGAAACTACCTATTAAATTAAATAAATATGGCATTGAAACAACGTGATGGTTTTAGTGGAAGATTTGGAGTAATAGCTGCTGCTGCTGGGTCGGCAGTTGGGCTTGGAAATATTTGGAGGTTCCCATATATAACAGGAGAAAATGGTGGTGGAGCCTTCTTATTGCTCTATTTGTTTTTTATTATTGTTATTGGAGTTCCGGTAATGCTTTCCGAATTTGTTATTGGTAGACGCTCACAAAGTAATGCATTGGGCTCATTTAAAAAATTATCTCCCGGTAGTGGTTGGTGGCTAATTGGCCTTATGGGAATTGTTGCAGCATTTGTGATTTTGTCATTTTATAGCACCGTTGCAGGATGGACTTTAGAGTATATTTCTCAGTCTATTCAAAATAGCTTTCAAGGGAAGAATTCAGCTCAACTTACAGCGGATTTTAATAATTTTACGTCTGGTAGTTACTGGCCTGTTTTGTGGCAACTTATTTTTATGGGGCTTACTGCTTGGGTAGTTTTAGCTGGAATACAGAAAGGTATTGAAAAATACACTAAAATTCTAATGCCGATTTTATTATTCATGATAATTGTGGTATGTATAAGAAGTGTTACATTACCAGGTGCAGAAAAGGGATTAAAATTTCTTTTTGAACCACATTTTGAGAAACTTACATTACAGGGAGTACTAATGGCATTAGGACAAGCTGCATTCTAGCTTAGTATTGGGATGGGGGCTTTAATTACTTATGGTTCATACATTAGAAATGATACACCATTGCTTGGTACAGCTGTTCAGGTTGCAGGTGCGGACACTTTAATTGCAGTATTAAGCGGAGTTATGATTTTTCCTGCTTTGATGGCATTAGGACAAGACCCTGCAGGTGGTCCTGGTTTGGTATTTATAACACTTCCAGGTATTTTCCAATCGATGCCGGGAGGACAAATATTTGCAATATTATTTTTTATATTACTTGCTGTAGCCGCTCTCACAAGCACAATATCAGTACTTGAAGTTGTTGTTGCTTATATGAAAGAAGAATTTAATATTAGCAGAAAAAAGGCAACTGCAATTGGAGCTATTTCAATTTCAATAATTGGTGTTATTTGTACACTTTCATTTGGCCCTTTAAAGGATTTCAAAATCTTTGGATTAACCACATTTGACTTAATGAATTATATATCAGCAAATATCTTCCTTACTTTTGGAGCGCTATTTATTGTAATTTATACAGGGTGGAAACTCGGGAAATCAAATTTTGTGGACGAGCTAAAACAAGGAGGAAAAGTAAGTCCTGCCTTAGTTAATATTATAGTATTTATTATAAAATTTATTGCTCCGATTGCTATTGGAGCTGTTGCAATTGGAACTTTTTTCATCGAAGGATTAACATAAAAAATTATGCTAGACTTTTTAGATTCAGTATTTAGTTGGTACAATAATTATATAGGTGGTTATCTTATAGTTGCTATTTTAGTGCAAACAGGAATTTTCTTTACATTAAGGTTTAAATTTCTACAGGTTACAAAACTTGGTCATACAATTAATGTAATCAGAGGGAAATATGATAAAAAAGGAGACAAAGGAGATGTAAACCACTTTAAGGCTTTAACAACTGCATTGTCTGCGACTGTTGGTACTGGTAATATTGTCGGTGTTTCTTTAGCTATTTATTATGGTGGTCCCGGAGCTCTTTTCTGGATGTGGGTAACAGCATTTTTTGGTATGATGCTTAAACTTGTTGAAAACACTCTTGCCTTTAAGTATAGGGTAATAAATAGTGATGGCTCTGTTTCGGGAGGACCTATGTACTACATTGAGTCTCTTAAAAGTAAAATAGGACCATTTGCTAAAATTATGGCTGTAATCTTTGCATTTGCAGCAATTCTATGTTCTTTAGGAACAGGAAATATGGCACAGTCAAATTCAATGGCAGATGCACTACTGACAACTTATGATATCCCTACCATGTGGTCAGCTATTTTATTTGCTTTGTTGGTTCTACTAATTGTTGTCGGAGGACTAAAAAGAATTGCTGATGTTACATCCCGACTTGTACCGATTATGGCAATATTTTACTTTGTTTCTGCAGTTATTGTATTAGTTGTATTTAGGGAGAATATAATACCTTCATTTAAGTTAATTGTTACTGATGCATTTACCGGAACTGCAGCAAAAGGAGGTTTTTTAGGTTCTGTATTCATTATTACTCTAATGAAAGGTGTTCAAAGGGGACTTTTCTCCAATGAGGCTGGACAGGGTTCATCACCAATGGCACATGCTGCTGCTAAGACAGAATTCCCTCTACGAGAAGGATTAGTCGCATCTATTGAACCACTAGTTGATACTTTAATAATTTGCACATTAACAGGATTAGTTATTATTTCAAGTGGAGCCTGGTCTTCAGGTATAGAGGGTGTAGGAATGACTATTAAAGGTTTTACAGCAGGATTCTCTGTTATAGGAATAGGGAATTGGGCCCAGCATATTATCACAGTTGGATTATTGTTATTTGCATTTTCAACAATAATTAGCTGGTCTTATTATGGAACAAGAGCGGTTCAATATCTTTTCGGAGAGAAGTACATTAAACCATATTACTATTTTTATGGAGCTTTTGTACTTTTGGGTGCTATAGGAAGTATTGACCTTGTTTGGAAGTTTGTTGATATGGTTATAACATTTATGACTATTCCAAACTTAATTGCTCTACTTCTTTTGACACCGGTTATGAAAAAGGAAATAGACAAGTACTTTGATTACATGAAAACTCAGTCAAGAGTAAAGAAATAGTATGAACAAGTTCAGAGTATTTATAAAAGAATATTTCAATTTCTCGAAACGAGAAAGAAATGGAATATTAGTTTTAATAATTATTTTGATATTGCTAATTTCAGCACGTTTTGTTGTTAATAATATTCATAAAAACAAAAGAGTAGATTTTACAGAGTTTGAAGCTGAAATTGATGAATTTATTGCTTATCAAACACCAGATTTGTCTAAAGAGAGATTCTTATTTGATCCTAATACCGCAAGTTCAGAAGAGCTGCTGAGTCTTGGTTTATCGCCAAAATCAGTAAATGGAATACTTGAATATCGCGAAAAAGACTGGAAGTTTTATAAGCCTGAAGATTTAATGAGAGTAAGAGATATTACCGAAGAGGAATACGAATACCTTAAAGATTATATCAACATTCCCAAGAAAACATACTCATCTGATTATAAATATCAATATCCGGAAAATAGCTCAAATGAAGATAATCATGAGCTGTTTTATTTTGATCCAAATACTGCAACAAAAGATGAGTTGGAAAAACTTGGTTTTTTATCCTGGCAAGCTGACAATATTATTAAATATCGCGATAAAGGCGGTTATTTTTCAAGGTCAGACGATATTGAAAAAATTTATGGTTTGGATGATGATTTTATTGCAGAAATCAAACCCTGGATACAAATTGAAAATCAGGAAAATACTAAAGAAATTAATGAATCTTCTAATTCAGATTTTAATATTGATTTAAACTCTGCGAGTGCTGAAGATTTGCAGAAACTAAACGGAATTGGACCTTCATACTCAAAACTAATTGTTGATTATCGTACAAAGCTGGGAGGTTATATCAACATCAATCAGCTAATGGAAGTGTATTGTATGACAGATGAGCTATTTAATTCAATAAAAGACTCATTTATCATTGACAAAACAAATATTAAGAAGATTGATATAAATAAAGCCGAGTATAAAGAAATTATCTCTCACCCATATATTGATAAAGAAACGACTATAGGAATTGTAAATTATCGAGAATTTAAAGGCACAATTGGTTCGGTTGATGAATTAAAAAGCCAAAAAGTAATAAGTGAGGATACTTTTAATAAAATTCTACCATATATTAAAACAGAATAATGCAAGAATTATCAAAATCTAAAATAAGTCTGATACGATCGCTATCTCAAAAAAAGTATCGGGAGCAACACAATCTCTTTATTGCAGAAGGCCAGAAAATTATTGATGAAATTGCTGAATCTGATTTTAAACTCAAATACCTTGTTTATAATCAGGATAAGGATTTTGATTATGTTGACGCAAATGCAGAATCGATTATTACGGACAATGTCGGAATGAAAAAAATATCTGCATTAAAAACACCACCTGCAATACTTGCTGTAGTTTAGCAGAAGGATTTTGGATTTACTGTTGATAAAGCAAAAGATAAACTTTGCCTTGTTGCAGATGATATTCAAGATCCGGGGAACCTTGGAACACTTATACGTATATGTGATTGGTTTGGAATCGAAAATCTTATATGCTCAAATAATTCTGCTGATCTTTATAACCCCAAGGTAATTCAGGCAAGTATGGGAGCGTTTTTAAGAGTAAATGTGCATTATACAGACTTATTAGATTTTATCTCTGATTATAAAAGTAACACAAAAAACCAATGCTTTGGAACTTTCCTTGAAGGAGAAAATATTTATCAAAGTGAACTTCCTGAAAAAGGCTTAATTATTCTCGGTAACGAAGGAAATGGAATCTCAAAAGAAGTTGAATTACTAGTAGATAAAAAATTGCATATCCCATCATTTGCAAACGGAGACAATCATGCTGAATCGTTGAATATTTCTGTTGCTGCGGCTATTGTAGTTTCGGAATTTAAGAGGATGACGGGTGACTGATGACGGGTGACCGATGTTTTGATGTGTTCTGTAGTCAGTAATCAGTAGTCGGTATATTACAGACTACTGACCACAGATTACTTTTATACAGATTACGCCCACATTACAAACCCAGAATCGTGATTGTAAGGCAACAAGTCATTCTTTGCAAATATTCTTATAGCATAATTATAGAATCCTGGTTTTTGAGGAGCTCCTTCAATAGCAAATTTTGCAATTTTATTTTCTACACTAAGCATTTTAGCAGGATACTTTTCATAAATATGCGATGAACCGTCTGTTGATACATTTGTGATCACAACTTCTACACCAACATCCTCCGGATTTAATTGCTTAAGGTCAATTTCGATTTCTCCGGTAAAGGATTCCTTAAGGTTCATTGGCTTTTTCTCGTAATCAGGGAATTTAGCACTTACGATTTCAAGATTATGCCATACTTTGCTAATATTTTGTTTCCATTCTGCTATTTTTATAGCTGCAGCATAGTCATTTTCTTTAATCATCATTGAGCGTTCATAAAGCTTGTTGTAAAACCTGTCTTTATAATCGTCAATCATGCGCTTGGTTGTAAATTCAGGAGCAATATCTCCGATTGAATTTTTAATAAACCTAATCCAATCGTGTGGAATGCCATCTTTGTCGCGTTTGTAGAATAATGGAACAATCTCATTCTCAAGCATATGATAAATTGTCTGAGTATCAAGCTCGTTCTGGAATTCCTGATTTTCATAAACCTTTTCTGCTGGTAATGCCCAGCCAGCATTTTCGCGATATCCTTCAACCCACCATCCGTCAAGAACGGAGAAGTGCAAGGCTCCATTCATAACTGCCTTCATTCCGCTAGTACCAGATGCTTCCTGCGGACGAGTTGGAGTGTTTAACCAAATGTCAACACCTTGGACAAGTTTTTTGGCTAATCTGATATCATAATCTTCGATAAAAATAATCTTACCAAGAAATGCATGTCGCTTGGAAATTTCAATAATACGTTGGATAAGTTGTTGACCGGCTTTATCGTTTGGATGTGCTTTACCTGCAAATAATATCTGAACAGGCATTTCTTTATTGTTCAGTATCCTAGAAAGTCTGTCAAGATTTCTTAATAATAAATCGCCGCGCTTATATGTTGCAAATCTACGTGCGAAACCGATAGTAAGAACATTCTCATCTATATTTTCAAGTATATCAACAATATTCTTAGGATCTTCGTATCTTCTAATCCACGATTGACGAACCTTATCTTTTACATAAGAAACAAGTTTTCCTCTTTGTTTTTGACGTATTGTCCAGATATCTTTATCGTCAACATCGTGGATTTTCTTCCAATGTTCTTTATTTGATAAATAGTTTAAAAACTCTTTGCCAAATGTCTTTTCATAAAGTAGTTTCCACTCTTTAGCTGTCCATGTTTGATAGTGAACTCCGTTAGTAACAAATCCAACATGATTTTCTTCGGCAAAATATCCTTTCCAGAGATCTTTGAACATGTCCTGACTTACATCACCATGAAGTTCTGAAACACCATTAACTTCTTGTGATACATTTGCAGCTAGATAGCTCATTGAGAATTTTTCGCCGGGATTAAGCATACCTAATTGCATCATTTCTTCCCATGAAATTTTCAATCTTTCGGGATAATGAGCCATATACATACGCATTAAATCTTCTTCGAATTTATCATGTCCTGCAGGCACAGGTGTATGCGTTGTAAATAGTGTTGAAGCACGAATAATCTCAAGAGCTTCTTTAAACTTAAGGTTACGCTTTGTTCTTAGGATTCTTAATCTTTCTAGTCCGATAAATGCAGCATGGCCTTCGTTACAATGGTATATGTCAGGATGAATATTCATTGCATGTAATGCTCTGATTCCACCAATTCCAAGAATCATTTCTTGTTTAAATCGGAATTCAAGATCGCCACCATAAAGTTGAGATGTAATAAATTTATCCTGTTCCTGATTTTCATCAACATCGGTATCTAATAGATATAATGAGATCCTTCCAATTTTAACTTCCCAGATTTTCGCATACACATTTCGCCCTGGCATATGAACCATAATCTTAGTCTGAGCACCGGACTCATCTCTAACAGGAAGTATTGGCATCTTATCAAAGTCCTGTTGTATATATTCAGCATGTTGTTCACCATGGATTGTGATTTTTTGCTTAAAATAACCATATCGGTAAAGTAGACCTATCCCAACAATATATGTATTTGTATCGCTGGCTTCCTTAAGATAATCTCCGGCAAGAATACCAAGTCAGCCACTAAAAATCTTAATATTATCGTTGAGCCCGTACTCCATACTAAAGTATGCGATTTTTGGAGATTTTTTATTTTCTGAAATTCTTAAGTACTCATCAAATTCAGCACAAACATTATTGTACATTGTTATAAATACTTCATCTTTTTCAAGTTCAATCATTCTTGATAATGAAATATCCTCAAGAAATGTAACAGGATTATATGAGTTCGTTCTCCATAATTCCGGATCGATATACTTAAACATTTGTGATGCTGAATAATTCCATGTCCACCAAACATTTAGAGACAATTCAATTAATTTACTAAATCTTTCTGGTAGGGTAGTTTGGATTTCAAACTTTCTCCAGAGTGGTTTATCTGTCTTTTGGCTATGTATATCTATTGCTGGACGAGACTGTGGCTTACTTACTATTTTATCCTGACGCATACTTACTTTAGCCATTGCTACTGTATATGCTTTTAGATATTCGTCAATCAAATTAAGCCAAAGAGCCTTTTCTGCAGCTTTTGATGCATTAAGATGAAGATTCTCTTTATCAGATTCTGTAGAACTAATAAATTCTTTAATTTATTTTACAATTTCTTCGGTTACCTGCTTGGAATTATCCTCATTTCTTTCGATTACTCTTACACATCCATCTTTTTTATCAAGGACAGATTCCATCCATTTACCAAAACCTGCTAAATCGGTCGTTATTGTTGGAATTCCAAAAGCAATTGATTCAAGAGGAGTATAGCCCCAAGGCTCATAATATGACACAAAAGCAGTAAGATCTAATCCGGGAAGTAAATCATAATATTTTAAATTATAAATACCATCATCTCCGTTTAAATAAGTTGGAGAAAAGATTACTTTAACCTTATCTTCGGGTCGGTTTAAAAGATTATTTTCCCTGATTCTCTGAATTATTGGATCAAAATCAGCGTCATGCAAATTATTAGTTAATATATTATTCTCAATTTGGAGTTCATCATCAATCCCATTGAGTCTGTTACATAAAGCACGAACTGGACCATAATTGTTACCCGGAACTAAAATAAATGCTAGCACTTCTTCTTTTAGCTTTGCATCCTGATTTAGTTTTCCCAGAGCATCAATAAATAAATCATACCCTTTGTTTGAAAATTCATATCTACCTGAAGTAGCAATGATTAGAGGTTCCTTTTTATATTTGTTCTCGGTTAAGGTTTCGGCTGTTTTTATAAACCTTTCACTAGCAATTTTTCTTTTCTCCTTATATTCTTCTTTTGAAGGGACAAAGTCATTTTCAAAACCATTTGGTGTAACGACATCAACTTCTTTTTGTAAAAGCTGAGCACATTCCTTTGCAGTAATTTCACTAACTGTTGTAAAAACATCGGCATTATGGGCACTTATTTTTTCGAGACTTTGTTTTGAGGAAATATTTAAATCACGAGCTAATAAATCTCCATTATATGTTCTTAGGTTTTTATATAGTGGCAGTCTGTTTCCTGCAATACTTCTTCCAACAACAGTTGAATGAGTTGTAAATGCTGTACCTATTTGAGGCATTTCTTTCTTGAGATACAATACTCCCGTGCCTGTCATCCATTCATGAAAATGAGCAATTACTCTATCGTGCACAGAAAGATTGAAATTCACAAAACTTTCAATTGCTTTCCCACAAGCATAACCAAATAGTGCTGGTTCAATATAGTCCCACTGTCCTGCCAGTGAATAGAGCTTGTATTCTTCCCAGAATTTATATAAAATAGCATCTTTTTCGCTTATATAGTCAGAAAAATCAACAAGTAGAACTTTTGGTTGCCTAGGAATATTCCACCTTCCTGTTCTGATTCGTATTCCTTCAGAATCAGCTTTACGATGCCAGTCCGTAAACAGGTTTGTATCTTCAATAAACTCAGGATGTTCTTTTGAATCGCGCCACAAGTCCGGACCAATTAAGATTAGTTCTTTACAATTTTCTGATAAGACTTTCGACTTTGTTGAAAGTACCGTATGTATTCCACCTACTTTATTACAAATCTCCCAGCTTACCTCAAAGATATAATCAGGCTTTATAGTATTTTTATTTTTTTCCATAATTCCGTTTTTGTATTAAATAATGAGGGCTATTGGCTTTTAGCTTTTAGCTGTTAGCTGTTAGCTTTTGGCTGTTAGCTGTTAGCTTTTGGCTGTTAGCTGTTAGCTTTTGGCTTTTGGTAATTAGCAAAAAGCAATTAGTGTACTCATTATCAAAATTATAAGTTACAAAGATAAAAAGATTCGAAATAGATACACGAAGTAATTATTAACAAATTGTAAAGTTAGCAGATGACAGTTGGCCTTTAGCTTTTGGCGATTAGCTACCCGCACTGAGCGAAGACTTTGAGCTTCCGTCACAGATCATCCGTCACCGGTCATCCGTCATCGGTCATCGGTCACCGATCTACCTCCGTCTCCTAGCATCAAACATCCAACCCTACTCATACATTCCAGTTTTCAGCCTAATAATTTCCTTTTCGGTAAGAAAGCGCCATCTACCTCGTGGAAGGTTAAGTTTTGTTAGTCCTGCAAAGTATACTCTGTCGAGTCTTTTAATATTATATCCAAAGTGTTCCATTATGCGACGAACTATTCTATTTCGACCAGAATGCAATTCAATTCCTATTTCGTCTGGAATATTATTTACATAATTTATTTTATCAGCTTTAATAAAACCATCGTCAAGTTCAATACCTTCTTTTATTTGCATAAGATGTTCTGGTTCAACATCCTTGTCAATATTGACATGGTATATTTTCTTTTTGTTATGAGATGGATGGGTAAGTTTTTTTGTCAGGTCGCCATCATTTGTTAGTAATAATAAACATGTAGTGTTTCTATCAAGTCTGCCAACAGGATAAACACGTTCTTCGCATGCACCTTTTATTAGGTCCATTACTGTTCTTCTCCCTTCCGGATCATCTAAAGTTGTTACATAATCTTTAGGCTTATTTAAAAGAATATAAACTTTACGTTCAGTATTTATTCTTTGCCCGTTAAACTTAACCTCATCTCCCGGTTTTACTTTTGTGCCAAGTTCAGTAACAACTTTATTATTAATTGTAACCAGACCAGACTCAATATAAGTATCAGCCTCTCTTCTTGAGGATATTCCTGAGTTTGCGATGTATTTGTTTAGTCGAATACCTTCATTTCCAACAGGATTGGGTTTATGTACTTTACTTAAATTTCCTTGCCCGGATTTTTTAGTAGTGTGAGTTCTGCCACCAGAATGATTCTTTTTTCTTCCGGACTCTTTTCTTTCATTTTTTCCTGAACCGGAATTTCTTTTATTTTTATCTGAAAAGTTTTTCTTTTGCATTGTATTAATATTTGCTGCAAAGATAGTGAAATTGCTTGAAGTTTGATGCTTGAAGTTTGGGGAAGACCGGGGACCGATGACGGATGCTTCGACAAGCTCAGCAACCGATGACGGAGGACCGATTATGGGTGACAGATTGTCAATGCCTGAAATAGGTTTATTGTTGAATATTGTTCGCCGCGGTGAATGAATATTTCCAACCCTTATCCCTTACTTTAATTTGCTTTTTAAATAAAATATGACTTACTTTGTGTTGAGAATGTAGAATATTAACCCTTACTTTGAGATATGTTTAAAAGAGATGCCTTAAAAAATCTAAATGATTGGAAAGATAATCCTGATAGAAAACCTTTAGTTTTGCGTGGAGCCAGGCAAGTTGGAAAAACAACGCTGGTGAAGATTTTCGCTAATCAATTTGACCATTTTATTTATCTTAATCTTGATATAGTATCAGATAAAAACATTTTTGAAAAGAATGATAATCTTGATAAAATTATACAGATACTTTTTTATAACAGTGGAATTTCGCAAAGTACCTCAGAGAGGGTCTTGATTTTTATTGATGAAATTCAAAATTCTCCAAATGCAATAAAACTATTAAGGTATTTTTATGAAGAAAGAAATGAATTGTTCGTTATTGCTGCCGGTTCCTTACTTGAAACAATTATTAATAGGCAAGTAAGTTTTCCTGTTGGACGTGTTGAATATCTTTTGTTAAAGCCTTTTAGTTTTTGTGAATATTTAGATGCGATACAACACACAAATGCTTTGAATGCCATAAACGAAGAAGTTTTCCCGGACTATGCACATGATAATCTGATAGAACTTTTTAATGAGTATTGTCTTATTGGTTGAATGCCGGAGGTTGTTGAGAGTTATTCAAAATATCAGGATTTGGTAAGAATATCAAAAATACAGGAATATTTGATTACAACTTATCTTGATGATGTAGAAAAATATGCTAAAAATGATAAACAGGCAATAATTATCCGGTTTTTAATTTCAAATTCAATAAAATATGCAGGGGAGCGCATTAAATTTGAAGGTTTTGGTGAATCTAATTATAGATCTAAAGAAATTGGAGAGGGTTTACGCATTCTTGAAAAGACATTCTTGCTATCATTAAATTATCCAACGACATCTGCTCATATCCCTGCAACGGAAAACTTTAGAAAATCACCTAAACTACAGTTTCTTGATACAGGAATAGTAAATAAATTTGCCGGAGTGCAGGCAAGTGTTTTAAGTAATGATTATATCGAAGATGTATATAGTGGCAAAATTGCTGAGCATATTGTTGGACAGGAGTTAAGTGCACTCAATAAAAATGTTCTTTCAAAAAACATATTCTGGGTTAGAGAGAAAAAGCAATCAAATGCAGAAGTCGATTATCTTTTACAGCATAAAGAGTTTCTTATTCCAATAGAGGTCAAAGCCGGTAAAGTTGGACGATTACGTTCACTCATGGCATATATTGATATTGCACCTCATATATATGCTGTAAGGGTTTATTCAGGAAAATTAAGTATCGAAAAAACTAAAACTCTCAATAATAAAGAATTTATTTTGTTAAATCTCCCGTTTTATTTAATTAGCAAAATTCATCATTATATAGAAAAGATGATTGCTGATAATATTTGAACAATATAAGCGCTAACTTTAGAACCAAGAACTGGTAAGCTGTTCAACTGAGAACCGATGACCGATGATCGATGATGGGTGACAGATCAACTGAGAACTTAGAACTGTGAACCGCTTAACCTACTAACTGCTTAACTGCTTAACTGTTTAACTGTTTAACTGTTTAACTGTTTAACTGATTAACTGTTTAACTGATTAACTGCTTAACTTTGAACCGTAAACCGATAAACCCTTTAATCTCTACTAAAAATGTCCCTTGTATAAATCTTATCCTTACAATCCTGTAGTTCTTCGGTAACTCTATTTGCAACGATTACATCACATATGTTTATAAAAGCATCAAGATTGTTTTCAATACCAAAACTTTCAAAATCAGTTTCATTAAGAACAGGTTCATTAATAATAATCTTCACACCTTTATCAGATAACCTTTTAATAACCCCCTGAATAGCAGAAGCTCTAAAATTATCACTACCTGTTTTCATAGTTAAACGATAAATCCCAACCGTTTTAGGATTACGTTTTAGAATCATATTTGCAATATGCTCTTTACGAGTATCGTTAGCATCTACGATTGCTTTTATAATATTGTTCGGGACACCTGAGTAGTTAGCAAGTAGCTGCTTTGTGTCTTTTGGTAGGCAATATCCGCCATAACCAAACGAAGGATTATTATAATGAGAGCCAACTCGTGGATCAAGGCCCATACCTTCGATAATCTGTTTTGTGTCAAGATTATTTATTTCACAATAAGTATCAATTTCGTTAAAGTAAGATACTCTGAGCCCAAGATATGCATTTGAAAACAGTTTAATAGCTTCGGCTTCGTTTGAGTCTGTGTATAGAACTTCGATATCTTTCTTGATAGCACCTTCGACTAATAGGTTTGCAAAAGTTTCAGCTCTTTTACTTTTCTCTCCAACCACAATTCTGGAAGGGTACAAGTTATCATATAGTGCAAGACCTTCTCTTAGAAATTCGGGTGAGAAAAATATATTATCTATTCCAAATTTCTCTTTAACAGACTGAGTATAATAAACCGGAATAGTTGATTTAATAACCATTGTAGTGTTAGGATTAACCTCTAAAACATCAGAAATTACTGCTTCAACAGCTCTTGTGTCAAAATTATTTGTCACCTCATTGTAATCGGTAGGAGCTGCAATAACTACAAAGTCGGCATTTATATAAGCTTCAACTTTATCTAATGTAGCGCGTAGATTAAGATCTTTATTAATTAAGAAGTCTGTAATTTCAGCATCAACTATTGGCGAAATCCTATCATTTAATAAATCAACTTTTTCTTTAACAATGTCTAAAGCTACTACTTCGTGATTTTGACTTAATAATGTAGCTATTGACAATCCTACATAACCTGTTCCTGCAACTGCAATTTTCATATCTTCACATTTTAAAGATGCAAATATAGCTTTTTACAGATTTAAATTGAAGAATAGTTTGCTTTTTGTGATTTACTGTTTTTAGCGCTTCAAATTTTTGCTATAAATTGCGTTGTGAGAAATTTTGCCATAATAAAACTTGCAACAACAAATAAAAGTTTGTGTATTTAAATAATAATAACACAAAACTAAACAAAGTGTCAACCTTATTTATAAAAGGACAATCCGAGAACCGATTAACTGCAAACGGAGTACTTTTAAACAGATTTCTTAAAATTTCTATAATCATCAAGAATAAAAAGCCATCCCATTAAAAAGAAAGGAATAAGAGGAATTTTAAATCTTACTAAAGCTCCAAAGTTAGCTGTTGATAAACCTATACCCATGGCCATTATCAATGAAAAGATAAAACAAAAAATTAAAAAAGGTTCTTTGCTCAAGCTTTTAAAGAAAAATCTTGGCCCTGCTCTAAATAAAACAAATAAAGTAAGTAGTAATAAAATAGTATTTTCCAAACCTGAAAGAATCATTACTACAGAATTAGCTTCCCATAAAAATGGCCTGTATAAGCCTGCAATAATTGCTGCCGGAGTTACTGAGGCAGCACCTTGCACAGTAGCATCATAGTCTCCAATGTCAAATGAATTTCCTCCGTAATATTCTTTTTTAAGGTCTTGCTGAGAAACAACTGCTTTGTTCAGCATACTGTCTACATCCTGATATGAGCCTCCAGCAATATTTGCGACATTTGTTAAAGTGTACATGCCGCCTAAGCCTATTCCAAACATAATAATTGGGAAGACAAAAGTTCTTAAGAGTTTGTTTTTTACCAGAGCAATATAATTAAACCCAAGCCAGACAAAACCTGCTGCTATTAAACCATATAAGATATATGGCTTAAGAGAAAGCACAATGTAAATGCTTATAAGTAGCTTTAAAATATTTAGGATGCCTATTTTTCTCATAAAGAACAATCGATAAAATGCTGATAAAAAGACTAACCCAAATGTGTATGAAAAAGAGTCTTTTACTATTCCTGACCCCCAAAAACCAACAGACGGAATAAAGAGTAATGCAAGCGCTAACATTTTTTCTTTATTCATAAATATTTTTTTGAAAAATAAAAATACTCTCCAAATAAGTAAATAGTTAAAAACATTTAAAACAATTATAGATAAATAATAGTTTTTTAAACCAAGAATTGCAAATGGGGATATAAATCGATGAACAGCAAAAACAGATGGGTCTCTAAAACTTGGGAAATAACCTAGATTTGAGGGCAAACTATAAACATTTGTTTCATTAATAAAACCAAAGAAAATTTTAAAATATGCTGTTGGGTTCTTGAATAAGACATATCCTAATCGGCATGCATTATAGAAATATGCAAAAGTGTCTCCACCTCTTTGGTAATACTGATCATAAATTAAAGCAAAGAACAGTGCAGCAAATAGTTTAAAATATAGTCAGTAAAGAAAATATTTTTTTGTGGTCTTTTCTTTCCCATATTTGGAGTTTGCATATAAATTAAAAACAAATATAGTTACTAACAGATATGTGAAAATCAGTAATATTCCGCTTATGTCCAGATAGCTTTCGCGCATTTAATTATTTGATTTTAATAAAAATCTGACCACTTTTTGATTCAATTATAATTGTGTCTTACAAATTTATTAATTCATCCGAAAGGAATTCTTTATCAGACAGAAAAACATTCTTAATATTATATTTAGATATAAACTCTAATTGTAATTCATGAATTGATTTATTTTAAGCTTTATTCTTAGCGAACTTATAAAATAAGTTGTTATTGTAATTTTGCAATATTCTGTTTTTATCTATTATATCAAATTCATTCAGATTTACTTCAGGGGAAATAAGACTTATCAAATTTATATTATTTTTGGATAGTCTAAGAAAATATCCCTGACCTTTAGAAATTGCTGACCAGAAACCGTTTATCTTTTCTGCATCTAATATGCTAGCAACAAGGTAGTTTTCCTGATTGCTTTTCTCAATATTTTCATTAATAGAAGTAATATATTCAAGAGAGTAACTATTTGTAATATCTCGTTTTTTGTAAAATGGAGAATTATAAACAGAAATAATATTAGTAATCGAAAAAATAATTATTATCAAGAATGAAAGAACTTTATTTTTAGGAGTGTCACTATTTTGAAATTCTTTAAAACTAATTATAATTATAATAAAGATTAAAATGTTAAGTAGTAATATACCCGGCATATAAAAGAACTGCATTGAATCAGAGATTGGATGAGTTATTGACCAGAATAATAATCCGACAATTACAATTAAAAGTGAGAAAATAAAAAGAGATTTATACTTTCTCAATTCTGAAAAAAATGCTGATCTGTATGCCTTTTTTAATGAGAATAGAGATGGAGGAATAAAATACAAAAAATATAATATACTTAGAATTATAATGCTTCCACCAATTACTTTTAATGGTTTTGTTAAATCTGTTTTATGGCCTTCAATAATGTTTTCAGGAGTAAAGTTTCCCGCCGTTCCGGACTTTGAATTCAAATAATAAAATACAAGTATAAAAATGGCTAGAATAATGCTTCCAAAAATGTATTTAAATGCTGTTTTTTTGTTTTTTCTGAAATAATAATATAAGCAGGTTAAGACAATTGATGTAAATATTGCTGGTGCAAGTGATATGTTAACAATTGGCAACATTAACAATGGGAATAAAGATAAAGACTGATTTTTTATAGTTGAGATAACGAAAAATACAAAAATAATACTGACCATTGATACTTTTGGGGTCCACCCATTTGCAAAAACATATGTTTCCGCTATCGGATATGAATGAGTAAAAATTAATCCCCCCAGAAAAATAAAAGTTACAGAAAGAATTTGAACAATAATGTTTTTTGAAAAGTGTCTGCAAATTGAAATAAAACCTGTCGCGAGAATTACATTTAAAATAGCTAAACTAACAACAACTATAGATTCCAATGTTATGAAACCACTGAAACTACAAATTATTGCAGAAAGCCAAAGTTCCGGATAATGATATGGGTTTGGTGTAGGAGTTATATTTTCAAAAGCAAAAGATGTAGCTTTAATACTTTCGATGCCTTTATGATTTAATAATTCAACAATGCCTGAATAATACTCATAATCTCCATGTGGCAGATAATTTACCGGAGAGTTATAAAAGAATGAACCATGAAAAAAGAAAAATACTATACTCAAACATATTATAGTAAGAAATGGAGTTAGCATTTCTTTGTTTAAACTAAACCTATCTGATAGAGATACTTTTTTGATTGTAAAAACACTTCTGTTAAAAATGTAATAAAGAATTAATATAATTATTATACCCCACATTATTGTATTACCACTGCTTTTAATAATAGCAAAACCAATAATATAGAAAAACAGACCTGATAATAAATTTACAAAACTACGGTAAAAATTATCTTTTTCTGTATGTGTATTAAAAAAAGAAGTAATAAAACTACCTATAAAATAGGAGGATATTGTAAAAATCAATATGTAAGCTAATGCTAGGTAATTCATTGATTTTCATTTTTTATTCTATACTTTGCCATTATCTTAGATACAACTAAAAAATTAAAACTAATGGTAAATGGAAGAACCATATAAGTCATAATTGTTTTATTACAGTCTGGTAGAAAATAGTGATAAACTTTGAGAATTGCCAGACCTAAAAACATGCTTAAAACATATGTGCCGTAATAAAGTAAAAAACTCTTTAACTTCATTTCAGATTTGAATACAAATTTTGCATTCATGAAATATGAAAATATAATGGAAATTGAAAAAGACATAATGTAGGAAATAAAGACATTGATTTTTAGAATATCATTAAAGATAAATGTCAATAGCATTGAAAACAATGTAACAACAACTCCAACAGTTGAAAATCCCAGGAATCTTTTAAATAATGCAGACTCTCTGATCTTCTTTGGTATTATTTTAACAAAGAATTCTATATTCATTTCTTCTTTTTAATGATATAGCCCGGACGGTCTTTAACTTCCTCATAAATTCTCCAGATATATTCGGCTATAATTCCAAGGGATAATAAGATTAACCCACTAAACATACTGATTAAAATAACTGTTGTTGTCCAACCTGGTATGGAAATGCCGGCAAAAGAATCCAGTTCGAGCAGTTTAAATATTATTGTTAAGATTATGAGTAATCCTGAAAATAAGGAAGTAATACCTCCCAAGTAGCTTATAAGCTTAATAGGGAAATTTGAAGATGTGAAAAATGAATCTGTAGCCTGTTTAAGTTTTTTACGAAAAGTCCATCGGGACTTGGTTTTAACTTTTGGTCGATGAAAAGGTATAAATACTGGATCGAAACCTAATCTCAGAACTTCAACAGTTGAGGATGTATTTATAGGGTGAATTCTTTCAACAAGAATGTCAATAAGTTCTCTATCTGCTAAAAACACATCGCAACCACCTGGTGGATAATTGACAACAGAGAAAGCATTCATCAATTTGTAATATGTTTTTGAAAACATGTCTTTGATTATTCCATCATTTCTTGACATACGATATGGAACCACCAGTTTATTACCTTTTTCCCATTGACGATACATTTGCACATAGGTTTCTACAGGCTGTTGTCCATCATCCGGCATTGACGTGGCACAAGATCCATGGCACATCTCAAAACCGGCAAATTTCGCATAATGAGTCGTAAAGTTTCTGCTTAGTTGATAAGCGCGAACATTTTCTTTCTCAGATTCTAGTTTTAAAGCAACTTCAAACTAATTATCTTTTGAACCATCATCAATTATTACAAATTCATAAGGGATTTTTTCTTTTTTCATTACAGCATCAAGCTGTTCGTATGCTTTTAAAATACGTTCATTACTGTAGTAAGACATCAGTATTACTGAAAGCATTTTATTATTACCCGAATTATCCATATTAAAACTTATTTAGTAGTTCGGTTATTTTGTAAACTTCATTCATTTCAATTACCGGACTGATTGGTAAAGATAATATCTTTTCATGAATCTGTTCAGTAATAGGAAGAGACAAGTCATTATATTCTATATATGCTTTTTGTTTGTGCGGTGGTATGGGATAATGAATAAGAGTCTGTATTCCATTATTGTCCAAGTAGTCCTGTAGCTTATTCCTATGCTCACACAGGATTGTAAAAACATGCCATACGTGTTCAATTTTGTTAGTAGGCAAGTTGGGTAAAATTATTTTGTCGTTTTTTATATTATTACAATAGTAGTCTGCTATTTTTCTTCTAATTTCGTTCTCAGTATTCAAATATTTAAGTTTAATTTTTAGAAATCCTGCTTGTATCTCATCCATCCTGGAATTTAGTCCTTTATAGGAATTTACGTATTTTTCTACAGATCCGTAATTTGCTAATGCTCTAATAATTTCAGAAAGATATCTATGTTGGGTGCAAACTGCTCCAGAATCGCCAAGAGCTCCTAGGTTTTTGCCTGGATAAAAACTAAATCCTGCGGCATCGCCCAGATTTCCTGTTTTTATACCATTAATTTCTGCACCAATGGCTTGTGCATTATCTTCAATAATTTTTAAGTTATTAGTTTTTGCAAGATCTGATAGTTTTCTCGACCAGCATGCCCTACCATATAAATGTACAATGAGTATTGCTTTAGTTTTTTTGGTAATAGCGTTTTCAAGTTTGTTAATATCCAGATTAAATGTGTCTATATCTGGTTCAACAAAAACAGGTTTTAGTCTGTTGTCGGTAATTGCAAGAATAGACGCAATATAAGTATTTGCCGGTACGAGAACTTCATCACCTTCATGAATTTCACCAGCTTCTATATATGCTTTAAAGATGAGGCGTAGAGCATCCAAACCATTAGCACAGCTAATAACATATGGGGAGCCAATATATTTAGCTAAGGCTGTTTCAAATGTTTTTACATTCTCACCATTCAGATACCATCCTGAATTTATTGTTGTTGCATCAATTTCAATTAACTCTTCCTTGTACTGCTGATTCACTTTTTGAAGATTTAAAAAATCTATCATAATTAATCCTCTCTTACTCTTTTCATAAATTTTGCTGGACTACCTACATGTATTTCGTAATCAGGGATGTCTTTTGTAATTAGACTTGCAGCTCCAGCAACCGCAAAATTGCCAATATTGCGTTTTTCAAGAACTTTTGCGTTTAAAGTTACATCTGAACAAAGGCCAATAGTTACATAGGAACTTGTAATCGAACTTGCAGAGAAATGACAAACAGGACCACACTTAGTATCATGACCGATTATTGAATTTGCCATAACTAGAGAACATTGACCAATATGAGCTTTTGGACCAATGTATGAATTTGACATTACAAAAACTCCGGGTTCTAGAATTGCATTATCTGCGATTAAAGCAGTTTTATGTAATACAATGGCATATCTATTTTTTGGAATATTTACTTTCCTGAACACTTGTTCTGAGAGCACATTTCTTCCTATGATATGAATAGCAAACATGAAATATAAGTCTTCATTTTTTAGAAGTTTGGGGATGTCATCTGTACCTCCTAGTACAGGATAACCATTAACTTGAGTCTCAAAATCATTGACAAATCCATATACCATACATTCGTAATCGTTAAACCTTTTCCGATTATCTTCTATGCATGCAGCGATAACGCCGCCATTCCCTTCGCCGCCAATTATTACAAGCTTTTTATTGTTTAAATTTGCCATAAATGTTTTCGTATTTTTTTATTAGTTGCAAAGCTCTTTTGTAAGTTGGTGGAGAGATGAATTTGCCATTCATTATTGCTACACCATTATTGTTATTCCCTGCTTCATCATACAGTCTAACTATTTCATAAGCTTCTCTTGTTTCGTTATCAGCAGGCGTATAATACCTGTGACAGGTTTCTATTTCTTTGGGATGTAGAATCTGCATACCACCAAAACCGAGCATTCTCGCTTGGCTAACATGTCTATCTAGACTTTCGAGATCATTGACATTAATATGGGGTGTGTCAATTGGAATTGCACCAACTGAGCGTGCAGCAAAAACAATATTTTGACGAGCAATCTGGATACTTACATTTTCCTTATCTCTGATACAATCAATATCAGTCGCAAAATCTTCGCTTCCAAAACCAATAGCAATAATTCTTTCAGATGCCTTTGCTATTTCCTGGACATTTAGAATTCCTTCTCCAGATTCAATATCCTGCATTAGTTTAATACTACCAACGGGTATGTTTCTTGACATTTCAATTTCAGTAAGCATATCGCAAAAGAAAACAATATCATCTTTTGAATTTGCCATAGGATACAGAAAAGCATCTAGTCCTTTGATTGCTACAGCTAACATATCATCAAACATAAATCCGGTTTTTCGAGGATTTATACGAACGAAGACTTTTTTATTTTGTATAACATTGTTTTTCAATGTTTGGACAATGTTTTTTCGTCCTATTATTTTATTTGAATCGGGTTGACAAGAATCTTCAAGATCCAATATAATTGCATCTGCTTTACTCTTTGCAGCTTTATATATAAGCTCTTCTTTATGAGCCGGGGCAAAAAGCATTGTCCTTAATATAAAATTATTTGTTATTTCCATAGTCGTTAGTTAATTAATTAGTTTTAACGATTTGAATTCTTGATAGTTTCTTATATAGTCTGATTCAAAATATTTCTCAGATGCCAGCACAAGACAAATAGAACCGGAAGAGAAATTATCAAGGATTCTCCAAATTCCAGGAACGATTAGTAATCCTTTATCTGGTCTGTTAAGATTATATCTTTTAGTGTTTTGACCATCTGAAATCTCAACATCAAAACTACCACTTGCAGCAACAATTAATTGATAGAGTTCTTTATGTGCATGACCACCTCTGCTTTCACCTCCTGGAATATCGTAGAGGTAATAAATTCTTTTTACACCAAAAGGAATATCCATGGAATTCTCTACAACAGTAATATTGCCTTTGATTTGGTGTGTTTTTCCCAAATCAACCATTTTACATTGTTCTATTTTACTATTTCTGTACATCTGATTTAAATATCAAAAATTCATTATAATCTCTGATGTAATCATTAAGATTATATTGTGTTGAACTTAAAATCAATGCAACACTATTAGTCGAAAAATTATTTAACTCTCTCCATATTCCGTTTGGGATGTATATCCCATTATATGATCTATTTAGACTTGTTGTCGTTGAATTCTCTCCGTCATCTGTCACTACATCAAAACTGCCTGATAGTGCAACAATATATTCTTGTTGTTTAATAAAAGCATGTCCACCTCGTTTTTCTCCACTGGGGACATCATATATCCAATAAACTCTTTGAATCTCAAACGGAATATGCTCAAGATTTTCTATGAAGGATAAATTACCCCTCTTATCAACTATTTTTGGTAAGGATAAAAGCTTAATACCAGACATGTTCGAAACTATTTATTGCAAATATAGAAAAATAATAAAATTATTTGTAAAACCAATTGAATATCTATGACCCAATTACATTGTTTATTACATTTACTAACTTCTTTGTTTGTTCTTGTCGTGAGTATTTGTCAATATTTTTAGGAATACATTCGACATATCCTTTTTGCTTTAAATCGTTATTTAGATCTTCTATAACAGTTTCAAGCATACTAATGTCGTTGATAAATATCCCTGATTGCGTTTCTGTTAATAGATTAGCTTGTAAATTTTTATTGTTCCAATTGTGGTCAGGTAAAATAAAATGGTCTGCTTTTAATTTGTTGGCAATAGCATCATTTTCAAAGCATAATAGAATAAGCCTTTGTGCAGCCAGATAATCATATATTTTTGTGCCAATGAAAGAATAATAGTTAAATAATAGAAGTACATTATTTTCTGCCAATTTCTCCATAATAATTTTGTATTCTATTTTTTCAAAGAAGCATATATGATTAAGGAGTTTAGGAAAGTTAGATGTTGCAATCTCTTTAACTTCATCAGTATTATTTATACCATATAAATTTAGTTTTATTGATAATCCTTTGTCAATTAACTTACTAATAACTCTAAGAAATGCTTCAATAGGATTCCAAGGGTAAATTGTCCCGACAAATCCGATATTCAGACTATCCGATTTCTGTTTGACTGATTCAAGAGATTTGAGACTGTTTATATCGTATCCATTCGGAACAATCGAGATCTTTTTAGATTTTATAATGTTTTGTATCTGATAACTAAAAAATTCGGTTACAGTTGTAATGTGTGAAGAAGTGCTAACATATTTTTTTTCATTATAATGGTTAAGTTTCTTTAAAAATGAATTTGAACTTCTGGATTTATTTTGTGACCAAGGGTCTCTGTAATCCGCAATCCATTTCGTTTTAAACTTTTTACTCAATAATGATGCATATCTGAAAAGAATAAAAGGTTCTCCACTAGCTATTATAATATAAACTTTATTTTGTTTAAGATATGACTTTGCATGTTTATAAACTTCTTTTTTAGGTCCGCAAATAAAAAACCATTGCATTACTTCAAAATATGCAGTAATAAGTTTTCTTAATACTCGAAAACGGTTTTTACCGTATTTTAATAATAGTCTATTTGAGAGATTTGGTTTGTAAGGGCTTTGTATAATACTACCTGTATCAGTTTTCTTTATTATTGCTTTTTTGGAATCTCCTGGTGCAATATAATCAAGATTATTTCCATAATTATTTGCCCATTGTCTTGTGATTATTATCGGGTAAAATCCATGCTCGTTTAAATAGTTGTACCAACTATATGGTCTCTGAGCTCCAACTGAAATGTAAGGCGGAAAATCATAAGCCAGTATTAATACTATTTTCTGATTTGACATGAATTCTATTTTGAGAGACTATTTTTAAATATTTCTGCAATTTTATTTATATCCTCATCTGTAAGTTCAGGATAAATAGGTAAGGAAATAAACTGTTTTGCAAGCATTTCGGATACACTCAGATCAGTGTGATGTAAATGTTGATATGCAGGTTGTTTATGTAATGGTAAAGGATAGTGAATTCCACAGGCGATACTGTTTTCTTTTAATAATTGCATTATCTGATCTCTTTTTGGAGTTGTCGCTGCAAACACATGAAAAACATGTTTTTTATAATCATGCATTTGAGGTAATAATATCCCTGTTTCTTTAAGTAAAGATCTGTATAAAGCAGCCTTCTCAATTCTGAGATTGGTCCATTTTTCAAGATATTTTAGTTTTACATTAAGAACGGCAGCCTGAATAGTGTCCATTCTGTAATTATATCCTTCGATTTCATGAGTGTATTTTTCTGCCCTGCCATGATTGGCAAGAACTTTTATCTTATGAAAATATTCAGGATTATTAGTTGTAATTCCACCGGCATCACCAAATGCTCCGAGATTTTTACCCGGATAGAAGCTAAAACAAGCAATTTCTCCGAAATTACCAACCTTCTTGCCTTTATATTCAGCCAGATGTGCCTGAGCACAGTCCTCTATAACTTTTAGATTGTACTTTTTTGAAATTGCCATTATTTCGTCCATATCTGCAGGATTACCATGCAGATGAACTACAGTAATTGCTTTTGTGTTTTTTGTGATAAGATTTTCAATTTTCTTAGGGTCTATATTGTATGACTCTTTTGAAACGTCACAGAATACAGGAATAGCACCAAGCTGACGTAATGGCTCACTGCTGGCAATAAAAGTCATTGACGGAACAATTACTTCGTCGCCGGCTTTAATCCCTATGGCCTCATAAGCAAGATGGAGTGCGTTTGTTCCATTTGCTACGGCAGTACAATATTTACTCTCGTGGATTGATGCAAAAGATTCTTCAAATCTTTTCACTTCTTTGCCGTTTATAAAATCTGTATTGGAAATAACTTCATTAATTGCCTTATCTATTTCTGATTTTATTGAAATATATTGTGCTTTAAGATCAAGTAAAGGTATATTATTCATGATTCAATTGCTTTCTAATTAGTTTTTCAGGATTTCCCGCATAAATTCCCGATTCTTTAATGTTTTTAGTAACAACACTCCCTGCACCTATAACCACATTGTCACATATTTCAACAGGAAGTATTGTAGCATTTGTTCCAATCGAAACGTGATTACCGATTTTGGTAGATTTCCATTTTCTTGTATCTCCGCCTGCAGGACCTCCGTCTGAGAACAGGTCGTTAACAAACATAGCTCCGTGTGAGATAAAGCAGTTGTCACCTATGCTAACCAGTTCACATATAAATGAATGGGATTTAATCTTGCAATCATTTCCAATAATAACATTCCTTTGGATTTCGACAAAAGGACCAATAAACGTATTGTCGCCAATAGTACAACTGTAGAGATTGACAGGCTCAACAACTTTAACATTTTTACCGAAATTTACATCTCTTATTTGTGCGTTTAGAGTTTTCATGTGAAATTATTTTCCAAGACGCGAATGAACAGTATTAAACTTTAAAAAGACTTCTTTTCCTGTTTCTATAGATTCATAAATAGCATTTATAAGCTCCAGCGATTTGCGACCTTCAAGACCGTCAACAAGTGCTTTTTTATTATGTTTTAAATTGTTACAGACGTTTTCGATATATCGCTTATGTCCAAACCCGTATATATTGGGTGGGTTCTCACTACTTTCTACTTTTTCGCTGTCGTTTGTGAAATTCCAAACTTTAATTTCATTTACTGCAAACCCCCCTATTTCTACACTTCCTTTTTCGCCTAATATGGACAAAGAACCTTCCAGATCTTTGGGACCAACAGCAGTAGTTGCTTCGACAATGCCCATGGCTCCGTTAGCAAATTGTATAATTGCAACACCGGTATCTTCAGTTTCAATATCTACAAGAGCTGTACGACTTTTAGCAAAAACGGAAATAGGTTCACCTAGCATCCATTCTAGAAGGTCGATATGATGACTTGCCTGATTTGTAAAAACACCTCCATCAAGTGCCCATGTTCCTCTCCAACTGTCATTGTCATAGTATTTCTGATCGCGTGACCATCTAACTCTGACAGTACCCATTACCAGCTTTCCAAATTTACCTTCGTCAACAGCTTTTTTTAATTCTATTACAGGAAGATTTAATCTGTTTTGCTTAACGACAAATAGTTTAACCCCGTTTTCATCACAGGCTTTTATCATTGCATCGGCATCGCTTAATCTTAAAGCCATTGGTTTTTCAACCAAAATATGTTTCTTATGTTTTGATACAATATCAATTGAGTGTTTTGCGTGATTTCCACTTTCAGTCAATATGCTTACAATATCAATCTCAGGATGAGCAGACAGCATATCGTTATAATCTGTGTAAAATGGGATGCCGTTTTCTTCTGATTTATTTCTGGCTTTGTCAATGTTAATGTCACAAACAGCAATAAGTTCTGCAATATTATTATTATCCCTTATGGCTTCAATGTGTTTATATGCTATTCTACCACAGCCAACAAGTGCAAATTTTACTTTTTCCATTGATCAATAATATTAGGATATTAGAAAACTAAAATGACAAAGTTAATATAATTATTTATAAGTTTATTAAGCAAATAATTTCAATAAACAATGAATTAGTCTTTGAAAATATCCATTATTGTTTTTTCCTGATTTTCCCAATTGTATTCTAATGCAGCTTGTTTACAACAATTTTTGTATTCAGTTATATCTTCTTGTATTATTGAATTGACAGTTTTTGCAATATTATCCGGTGTGTTTTCGATTAATACACCAATCTTATACTTATTATAAAATTTTTGCAACTCACTTGTATTACTGGATATTGTTGGTAGTCCGGTTTGTATGTATTCAAATAGTTTATTTGGGACAGTCATTTTTTTGCTTAGATTAAATGCTTCCAGTAAATTAATGCCAAAGTCAGCACCCGATGTATAATTTAACATGTCTTTAGAATCAACAGCATCAATAAACTTGACTTTTTTAGCGATGTTTAATTCATCAACAAGTTTCTCCAGATTGGGACGTAATGGTCCTTTTCCCAGAAAAACAAGACATGTGTTTTCGTCGGTCAAACTAAAGGCTTTAACCATTTCAAGCTGGCCTCTGCCGCTATTTAAAGTTCCCTGATAAATAAACAGTTTTGTGTCATCTTTGAGATTTAAAACTTTCTTCAGATTAACAGGGGTAATATTTTTAGCAATTCTCGGTAAGTTATGTACAAGATATATTTCATCCTCGTATGCATACTTTTCCATGAAATATTTTTTTAGGCCTTCTCCAACAGTTATAAAATAATCTACATCTTTTAATATTTTTGATTCCGTTTGTATCCCCTTCTTACGCATATAACTGATAATAGAAGAATAAATAATCTTTTTGATTCCTTTACTGTATTGTGGAAAAAACTGATTTATCGTTTCGGTATATATTTCATGTGAATCATAAACGAGTTTACAATCCAGAGTTTTTTTTACTTTCCAAGCCGGTTTTAAGCATGTAAGATCGTTTGCCCATACATAATCATAATCGTTTTTAGATTCCAACACTTTGTCGGCCAGAAACATATATTCATTATAGAATTTAGTGTGACTAATAATTTTAGTACGTAAGGTTTTTTGGTAATTTATGGGAAATAGTTTTACCCTTTCATTGAATAGAGCTTTATCTTCTCTATTTCCGTTTAGATAATAAAGATCTACATTATGTACACTACTGATTGTATTAATAGTTTTAATGACTCTGGAGTCATTTTTAATTGTTCCGTCAAGTAATATTGCAATTTGCTTCATTCAATTTATTGTTTAATTTTTAATGGAGACCAGAACTTTCTTTAATTTTTCATACTGTGAAGGGAAAGTATAGTATTTACTAAATAATGATTTTGTTTTGGTTCCCAGTTTTTCTCTTAAGTCATGGTTTAATATTAGTAATTCTAATAACTCATTCCAATTGTCAGTTGATGCAATTATAATATCTGAATTATCTTCGACAAATTCTGAAATTGCTACTGGCGAACATATTTGTGGAATTCCCATTAATAAAAATTCCTGATGTTTCATTGCAATCTTACCTTTTGTGCGCAGGGTTTCTGTCAGGAATGGCGAAATACCGATATCAAATGACCCTATTATATCATAATAGTCATCTCCGAAATAATGATGGTCTGTTTTAATTCCTTCAAATTCATTATCAAAGTTTTGTCTGCAGATATATCTGAAAACAAAATCATGCTGTTCTGCTAGTTCTTTTAGTTGTGGAATAATATTGCGTACATGTTCAAAATTACCAGGTGAGCCCATCCATCCTATTACCGGGATATCATTAAAACTATAGTCAATTTTAATAACATATTTTTCAGTAGGGATTGTCCAGAAAACCTGAGTGAGTTTAAAATCGTCTCCAAAATATTCTGTAAGAAATTTATATCCTACACTTAGTTCATCAGCATAAGAATATATTTTTTCATATAATCCGGTGTTGTCCTGATAATCTCCACCATCTGTAACATCGATGACCATTTTTTTAACGACTTTTCTAATTTGTTTTTCAAGAAAAGCTGATTTTCTTGGATAATATGGGATTAATGCCCGGTCGATCCAAATAGAGTCGAATTTATGAGCCCTAAGGATCTGAGGAAGTCTTCGCCAAAGATTTTTGGCGAAAAATAAATATTTTTTTGTCCAGCTTCCTTTCTCAACATTATTAACAAACTCTTGTAATTTGTTAATGTGTAAATTTGTGTATGAGTAGCCGTCTTTTTCGAAATACTCTTTCCAACCACCAAGACGTAAATTTGAACCGGTAAGATCAGGGGGGTAATACCAATATGCGCCGATACTTTTTATCGGGTTGTCATCTTTTTTTCTTTGGTTTAAAAGAGCATAGATGAAAACAATAAAATCTACGATACACTCACTGAGTTTTAAGTAGATGTAGGCAAACTTTCTAGTGATAAAGTCAGTTTTATTACTCATTCTTGTGTTTTGGAGGTAAGTTGTCTATTTGTGCTCTGTTTTTCAGATACCAGTCAACTGTTAGTTTTAATCCTGTTTTAAAATCAATTTCCGGTTCAAATCCAAAATAATCACGTGCTTTTGAAATATCAAGCAGTCTTTTCGGTTGCCCGTTTGGTTTACTGGTATCCCACTCGACATCACCTTCGAATTTAAGCTTATCGCATATCTGCAAATAAAGATCTTTGATTGAAATTTCTTTTCCGCTTCCAATATTTATTGGTTTTTCATAATCTGTATCAATAGATTTTACAATTGCAATAGCTGCATCTTTTACATACACAAAATCTCTAGTTGGAGAACCATCTCCCCAAGCGACAATCTTATCTTGTTTATTTTCTTTAGCAAATAGAACCTTTTTTATTAAAGCAGGAATCACATGAGATGTTTCTTCTCTGAAGTCATCACCTGCACCATAAAGATTTGTCATAAGCAGGTTTACGCAATGCATACCATATTGTTTTTTTACTGCCATAGCATATTCTGCAACTGCTTTTTTTGCAATCCCGTATGGTCCGTTTGTTGGTTCGGGCTATCCGTTCCAAAGGTCTTCTTCCTTGAACGGCGCATCAAGTATTTTCGGATATGAACATACTGTTCCTATATTCACTATTTTTTTCGCACATGATAATCTTGCTGCATCAATAGTATTTACACCAATTGTTATATTCTCATAAAAATAGTTTGCAGGATATTTCATATTATCACCTATTCCACCAAGACGGGCAGCAATCGCAATTACTAGGTCGGGGTTAAAATTTTTGAAATAAGAAATACTTGCAGCTCTGTCCTTTAAATCAAGTATTGCTGAACGTGGTACGTTAATTTCTGCATCAGGGTAATTGTTTTTTAATTCTTCAACTACATATTTTCCTAGAAATCCACCACCACCGGTAACTATTATTCTCTGATAGCTCATATTAAAAAGTTTTTAGGTCATGTTCAACCATCTCTTCGATCAATTGGTCAAAATTATATTTTGGTACCCATCCAAGTTTTTCTTTTGCTTTTGAAGCATTACCAAGTAATTCACTTACTTCAGCAGGTCTGTAATAATATGGGTCAACTTCGACAATTGTTTTTCCCGTAGCAATGTCTATACCTTTTTCATCTTTCCCCGAACCTTCCCATTTTAGTTTTATTCCTACATATTTAAATGCTTTTTCAGCGCATTCTCGTACTGTATGCATAGTTCCTGTTGCCAGAACAAAATCTTCGGGTTTGTCCTGTTGTAGCATTAACCACATTCCTTCAACATAATCCTTTGCATGTCCCCAATCTCGTTTAGCATCAAGATTTCCTAAAAAGAGTTTTTCCTGTTTGCCTTTTTTTATAGCGGCTACAGCTCGTGTTATTTTACTGGACACAAAGGTTTCACCTCTGTTTGGTGATTCGTGATTAAACAAAATGCCATTACAGGCAAACATATTGTAAGATTCACGGTAGTTAACAGTTATCCAGTAACCATATAACTTTGCAACTCCATAAGGACTACGCGGATAGAAAGGAGTTGTTTCGGATTGTGGTACTTCCTGAACCAGTCCGTATAATTCGGAAGTTGATGCCTGATAAATTCTGGTTTTTTCAATCATTCCCAACAATCTTACTGCTTCCAGGATTCTAAGTGTTCCCAAAGCATCAACATTTGCTGTATATTCAGGGGTTTGAAAACTTACATGAACATGTGATTGTGCAGCTAGATTGTATATCTCATCAGGTTGTATTTCCTGTATGAGGCTTATAATATTTGATGAATCTGTCATGTCTCCGTAATGAAGATAGAAATTCTTATTTGTAGAATGAGGATCTTCATACAAATGATCAACTCTTCCGGTATTGAATGATGAGGATCTGCGCTTTATACCGTGTACATTATATCCTTTGTTTAAAAGAAATTCTGCAAGATAAGATCCATCCTGTCCTGTGATTCCTGTAATAAGAGCTGTTTTATTAATTTTTGTTTTCAAAATTCTAGGGCTTTTATTATTATAATTGTCAAAAATAGCACTTTTTTATTTATCTGTTTATTAAAACACTTTTAAATAGCTTACAAATAAATTCAAATTATCGGGATGGCAATTTTGTTTTTTATAATACCTTTGTTGATTAAAGCAATTTGAATTGGCAGAATCTTTAAAAAATAGTGCAATTTCCGGAGCAAAATGGAATGCTATATTAAATATTGGCAGGTATTTTATTAGTTTCTTTCTTTCAATTATCCTTGCGAGACTGTTGGAACCTGAGGAATTCGGACTAATAGGGATGCTTACTATTTTTACCGCTATTGCTCAGGTATTTATTAATTCGTGTTTGTCAACTGCAATAATTAGAGACAAAAATGCAAGTCCTGAGGATTATTCCACCGTGTTTTATTTTAATATTGTCGTAAGTATATTCTTTTATTTACTATTGTTCTTCACAGCTCCGATAATTGCAGGTTTTTATAATGAACCACAGCTTGTATTGCTTACCCGATTAGTTAGTTTGGTGTTTTTGATAAATGCATTTGGTTTAATACAAAATGCTATTCTTATTAAAGCTATTAATTTTAAAAAACAAGCAATTTGTAATCTTACAGGACTTACTGTATCTGTTATAGTTTCGGCAATACTTGCTTTTATGGGCTATGGAGTATACAGTATTGCATGGCAGGCAGTTTCGCAGGCAATTGTTACAAATGTATTGTTTTGGGTAACTTCAGACTGGAGACCTACCGGTGGATTTAAAAAAACATCTTTCTTAAGATTATGGAGTTTTGGATCAAAAATTCTTGCTACTACAATTATTGCAAGAATTGTTGAAAATATTGATAATATTTTGATCGGAAAAATATTCTCAGCTGGTCAATTGGGATATTATGTAAGGGCTAAAAGTTCAAAACAATTACCAGAACAGATATTTGCCGGTGTTTTAAGTTAGACTTCTTTTGCAGTTTTATCAAAAGTTAATGATGACGAGAATGAATTGAAAAGGTTACACATTCACTTTTTTAAACTTAGTTCCTATTTATTTTTTCCAATAATGTTTGGGTTTGTTGCAATTGCTGAAGCATTTACTGTAGTTTTATACTCAGACAAATGGTTACCTTCGGTTCCAATTTTCCAAGTTATTGCAATTGCAAGTATAGCATATTTTTTAGGAACCTTGTTTGCTCAGACAATTATGGCAAAAGGAGATGGCAAGTTGTATTTAAGACTTAATACAACAAAAAAATTGATAGGTCTGTTATCAATACCTTTTGGAATATTTTGGGGACTTTACCCTTTTATTATTTCTTTTGTAATTTTTAATTTTATTGGATTGCTATTAGATTTTGTTTATACAGGCCGGCTTATAAATGTGAAAATTATAACATATTTAAAAGGGATGCTAATTCCTTTTCTGATGTCGGTGGTGATGGCTGGTTTGGTGTATTTTGGAGGAGAATACTTAAGGTTTAATTATTATTTGATGTTGTTAGTTAAATTATTTGCCGGAGTTGGATTATATATATTGTTTTCAATTATTGTAAAAAGTAAGGAATTTTATTACGTCAAGGATGTGGCATTGGAGCAGATTAAAATATTTCTTATAAAGATAAATTTAATAAAAACTAAAAATTAAATGGTATCTAGAAGTACAAAAATTGAAAGAATTGTCTCATTGGATTATCTACGTGGAATTGCTGCACTTTCTATTTTGTTTTATCATTATGGTAGAGGTTATGATCCAACCAATCTGTTGAATAAACTGGGCCTATATGGGGTTTCTATGTTTTTTGTTCTTTCGGGTTTGAGTATGGCTATAGTCTACCATAAAAAAGTTAACAATTTAAAATCGGCAACACGTTTTTTCGTTAAAAGAATTTTTAGAATATTTCCTCTACATATTTTAATATGTTGTCTTTTTATCACTTATAATCTAATTAATGGCATTGAGCTCTCTTTGTATCAGGTTTTTATAAACTTTACCTGATTATTTGGATTCATTGACCCATCTAATTATATTGCCAAAGGAGCCTGGTCTATAGGTAATGAGTTGGTATATTATGCATTTACTACAATAATTCTTTATATATATGATAGGTGGAGAAAAATTGGGAATACATTATTTTTATTTACAATTGGTTTGGGGATTTTCTTTGCATTTTATAAAATTAATTCAAGTCTTCCATTAAATGATCAATGGTCAACATATGTTAATCCCTTTAATAATATGTTTCTATATGTTTCTGGGATTTTTATGTATTATAACTTGAATAATATAAAAATTAGAAAGTGGATAGCCATAGTTATTTTAGTTATAGCTGTAGGCGTTTTAATTGCTTTGCCCTTTAATTCAAGAATTTTTTTAGTTACTAATTATATTAGATTTTTATATTGTTTTATTGTATATATTATTGTTTTTGCATTTTATAAAATTAAATTTCAGAAAAGAACTTTTATTGGAAAAATATTTGATGCATTTTGTATGGCTACGTATGGGATTTATTTATTTCATTCAATAATATTGTTATTATTATTATTAGTTTTTTCACATTCAATATATATTCTTATGCTTTCATTTGTGCTAACAATAGTAGTTTCATTAGTAAGTTATTATAAAATGGAATTACCGATTTCTAATATTGGTAAAAAATTAGTTAATAAAGCATTGAAATAAATATTTTATTATGATATATGTTTATGCTCCGTCAATGGCAACAGTGACATTTGTATTAAAAAGATACTCGCTTAAGGATATTTTTATTTTATCTCCTAACGATGCAATTGTTTAGTTTTGTAAAAGAATGGAGATGCATCATATGGCTCTTAACACAAATAGAGATAAAACATTAAAAGGATTAAAAGCATATGCGAAATACATTAGACAAATAGCAAAAACATACAGAAATGTTGAATTTTTGTTTTGCTTTTATGGTTTTGATTATTGGGGGCTTTATTTTATAAAAAAATTGTCAAAATAAAATTTCATTTCATTTTATAATCTCGATAATAGTTTTAAAAAAATAAAACTTTTGTGGTATAAACCGATTAGATTTCAAGATTTAAAAGATAAAACTGCACTGTTTCTGGCAACAGGGATATGCTACGAAAGATTTGAGATTAGCTCTGACAGAATGTTTTGGGGATTAAGCCCGTCTAGGTTGGAATCAATGTATTCTTTAAATGATGAGAATGAAGAGCCATTACTATACAGAGATAATAGAAAATTTATTTTTGATAAATATACATTAAATCTAGCAAAAGCAATTTTTATTGATCAGGGAAATACAAGATATGAAACATTTAACGATATTATAGAAGTTTTAAAATAATCATATTCAAAAGATGAGCTTATTGTAAAGCCTCATCCGAATTTTGATTTATCGAACAAAAACTTTAGGTATTTTCATATTGTTAATCGGGAAATCCCAGTTGAAGTCCTATTAGAAGAAGTTGATACGATTATTGGAATAGCATCTACTGGTATGAGAGAATGTAGGGATAAAAAAATTATAAGTATTATTAATCTTGTTTCATGGGTAGACGAAAAAGAAAAACAAAAATATTTATCTGTTTTGGATGATAAAACTTTAATACCAAACAATTTAGAGGAATTTAAAGACTGTTTAATTTGATAGTAAAGTGTTATTTCGAATTTTTGGTAATATGGTTTTTCATACTAATAATTAATGCCTCTTCTTTTTCAATATGATGGAAGATATTTGCTGGTGATAAATCAGGAAAACATAACTCAAATAACTGTTGTGTATTCTTAAAGTCTGTAATATCATCAACTGTCAGTCTATAATCATTGTCTTTATGTAACCAAACAGGAGTTTTTAGCCAAACTATTTTAAACTCTTCCGGGTGTGTATATATATAATTTGTTACATGCTCATGGTTAAACATTGTACCTTTTTGCAGAGCTTTTTGCAGAGCATAAATGCTGGCAAATTCAGGCCAGAAACCATAATGTGTTAAAATGGAAGGTTTGCCAAAAACATTATAAGAAATATATTCTGATTCTAGATTTGCATTAAAAGTTGTTAGGATTTCTTTTATAGTATCCGGTTGTAAAAATGGATTGTCTGCACAAATTCTAAATAAGTGCGAAAAACCATAATGTTCTGCAGTATCAATAAATCTTTTAAGAACATTATGTTCACTGCCTCGAAAACATAAATAGTTTTTTTCTAGACAATATTTCTCAAGTGTGTCATCAAGTTGATTATCTGAAGTAGCAATTACTATTGGTAAAGATGTAGCTTTTTTAATTGATTGAACAATAATATCTAAAATTGTATTGTCATTATAGAACTTCATTAAAACCTTTTTCGGTAATATGGTAGAACCTAGTCTTGCTTGAATGATTATTGCAGGATTCATCACTTTAATTATATTTGATTAATGATACTGTTATCGGGATATGATTTATCAATAAAAAGGTTTGCTCCAATTATTGAATTATCACCAATTTTTATTGGTCCAACGATTATTGTACAAGGATAGATGATTACTTTGTTACCAATTTCAGCTCTTCCTCCATTTTTTTCGCCGATTGTAATACTGTGGTGTAACAATGCATTGTTTCCAATTTTTGTGTGAGCACCAATAACAGTCCCGATTCCATGATTTATTTTAAAATAACTCCCAATTTGTGATGTGTAATAAATCTCAATAGAAGTTAAAGAGAATCCTAAAGATGAAAACTCCAAAGCTTCTTCTTCATTGTTAGATAAATATAATTCTCTAGCAATACGATAGCAGAATGTTGCAAGTAAACCTGGAAAATATTTAATCTTTGAGGGTATTAATTCTCCATGATAATATCTTGAATAGTCTTTTTCAAAGACTTCAATAATTCTTAACCATTGGTTATTATCGAGACTGTTTACTGAAGGATTAAATATAGATAATGCTTGTAATCTATTTATTTCTTGTTTTAATAATTCAATCATTTTCAATTTGGCTTAGATAAATAATTTCATTCTCATCAATATCAAATAATAATCTTTTTCCAATCAATAAATTTATATTTTTCCATTTAACACCATCTCCAGGTGATAATAAATGAAGGTCTTCTATAGTTATTATTTCGCCTTTTTTCATTTTCCTTTTTGTGGCAATAGATCGCTCTAGTTTTTTTTGTGAAGACGCACTACCCTCAGATATAAAAAAATCTTCACGCCCAAGAGATTTATCAAGTATTCTAATATCTCTAACCATTCTGTATACACCATCAGGCCCTAAAGAACCAGCTTGATCAGTCCCTTTCATTCTGCGATCGAGGGTGATATGCTTTTCTATTATTCTTGCTCCGAGTGCAACTGCTGCAACAGGTGTTGAAATGCCAATGGTGTGATCTGAGTATCCAATAGTATAATGAGCATAGTTTTTTAATAAGTAGGTAATTGTTTTTAAATTTACATTTTGTGGTTCTGTAGGATACTGAGAAATGCAATGTAAAATATAAATATCAGAGTGATTTTTCGTAATAATCTTTAAAGCATCCTCCAGTTCTTTTATGCCAGCCATACCAGTTGATAAAATTATAGGTAATTTTGTTTCTGATAATGCTTCTAAAAGTGGTAAATTTGTTAGGTCTCGGCTTGCTACTTTTAGCTTGTCAGGGGTGAACTTTTTCAATAGAGTTAAGGTGCTCGTAGAACATAATGTTTCTACAAAGTCAAGGCCCTTGCTTTTAGCATATTTATACACATCAAAATGCTCCTCATCAGATAGTTCCAGAAACTCCCGATGCTCTCCATAGGTAGATCCAAAAGAATGTGGAGAATTATATGGTCTTTGCATTTGTGAGTTGGATAACTCACACGTTAGATCACTTTTTGTGAGCTTAACTGCATCCATTCCTTTAAGAATATTGCCGAAAACATCATCTTTTATTTCTCGTGAAATAAGATCTATAATTACTTTTGCAACTTCTACAGATCCATTATGATTTTGACCAATTTCTCCAATTATGTAAGTGTTGTTATTTTTCATAATAAAAATAATTACTGCTATAATAATAAAAAAACTTATTGTTGGCAACTGAATGCTCTTATTTATTTTTTTTGTAAGTTTTCTTTAAGAAGTGTATGAAAAGTAAAATCATCATATTTATTGCATTATTGGTGCCAGAATTTTGTTTGGCACAAGTGCCGATGGATAATCTAATCGGGTGGTATATCGCTGATAGTGTCGTAGAATCTGGGGGTGTAGTTTCTGTATGGACTGATTATAGTGGAAGTAATTATAATTTGGAACAGGCTACGGTTGATCGTAGACCAATTGTTGATTATGGCGCTCTGAATGGGCATAATGTTGTTGTTTTTGATGGGAGTAATGATAAAATGTCAGTTGATTATGGGATGTTATATTCATCTCCATTAACTTTGTTCATAGTATTTAATTCAACGGCAGTTAAAAACTACAACATTTTCGATGGTCTTGACGCTTCTAATAGGTTTACTTGTTGGTACCAGACTTCAGTTAGCTCGTTTAGGTTTTATAATGGAGGGACAGTATCAAACTTTAGTAGTGATTCTGATATAGATTTTAGTCAGATGTCTTACGTTGGCTCAGATTCTTATAATCAAGTTTTTATTAATGGAGAAAGTATGGTTTATCAATCTTCTGCAAATGGAAGCATTGGTGGATTAATATTAGGAAATCATTATTCAGTAAGCCAATATCTTCAAGGTTCAGTAGCTGAGATTCTGTTTTATAATAGTTAATTGGATGAGACAGACAGACAGGCAGTTGAAACATATCTGATTGATAAGTATTCTGCCTCAATGGATCTGGGCGAAGATATTATGATTGACTATGGATTTTGTGACACATTGCTCTCAATAGATTCAACTTTTACAAATATATTGTGGTCAACAGGCGAATCAAACGATACAATTATAATCAGTAACCCTGGAGAATATTTTGTTGAGGCGACAGATGTTTTTTCGAGAATACACTATGATACTATAAATATTACCTATCCTGTTCCTGATGTTTACAATTCTATTGTATGTCTCGGGGATTCAGTTCTATATGATCCTAGTTTAACAGGTTCTTATGACTATTTATGGGATGACGCGAATACTGAATCGACAAGATACTTTCATGATGAAGGTAATTATTGGTTGCGAATTGAAGATAGCTTTGGCTGTTTTGATACCGTATTCTTCTCAATTGATGTAGATAGTTTCCCGGACAATATCTCATTAGGGAATGATACATCACTTTGTTCGGGTAATTATATAAACCTTATTTCCGGTGAAGATCTTTGCACAAGTTTTTCATGGACTCCCGGTGGGAATAAAGATCCGGCTCAATTAGTTACAACTTCGGGTTGGCAAAAAATTGAGGTTGAAAACGAGAATCTTTGTCAGGCAGCAGATTCCATTTATGTAACTATAGTTGGTGATGCCCCGGTACCTGTTTTTACTGTTGATAATTTTTGCTTGGGAGATATTACATTGTTTACAGATTTTTCTACACCTTCGGGAGATATTAATCAATGGATGTGGGTTTTGGATATCAATGATACTGTTTATTCACAAGATCTTAACTGGTCGTTTGTTGAGCCGGGAGATCATCAGATAAATTTTTATGTTGAAACTGATGCCGGCTGTTCCAAAGATACTACATTTTCAATAACTATTTTTGAAAGACCTATTGTGGACTTTAGTTATAATCCTATCTGTACAGGGTATGCAGTCGAATTCATACCGGATATTGCTATCCCTGATGGAACATTATTAGATTCATATCAATGGATTATTGAAGGAGTACCTGTTTCAACAGAAGAAATATTAATTTATACTTTTCCATTAGAAGATTAATATAATGTTGAATTAGAAATATTTCTTGATAATGGATGTTCATCATCAAATATCGAAACAGTAGAAGTTCTTAATGAATATCCTCCGCTTACAGAGGTTTCTATTATATTCCCGCAAATGGGAGTAAATGTCCCTGATGATGAAGTTCTGTTTATATGGAATGAAGATGATTATTCGGTTGGTTATGAATTGGTTATTGCTAATGATGATTATTTTACTGATATAATTTATAATTCAGGATTTTTAGCTTCAACCTCTGAAAATGTGAATTTATCTGGTTCGGGAGATACAGTATACTGGAAGCTAGTCACTTATGACCCATGTATGCTTGAGAATAATAGTGATATTTATTATTTTTCAAGATATAATCCTTCTGCTTTTCAGGATAGCCTTATGTTATGGTATATGGCAGATAGTGTTAATTTGACGCTTGGGACTGTTTCGCAGTTATATGATTTATCTTCAAATGAATTTGACTTGTTGCAAACAGAATCTGATAAACGACCCGTAATAGTTGATACAACCCTTAATAGCCCTGTTCTCCGTTTTGATGGAACAGATGACTGTGTTAATGTTGATTTCTAAGAGTCTTTTGATCAACCTAAAACAATATTTATTTTGTGGAGACCCAATGTAGGAAAAAGTCAAAATATTTTTGATGGTATTACCGCTGATGAGAGAATGACATTATACTATTCCTATACAAGCAGAAATCTTAGACTTTTTGCAGGTGTTAATTACTATTATGATAAAGACAGTGTATTTGATTATACTCTTAATACCTTTGCAGTAAATGGAGAGAGTTCTCAATATTACGAAAATAGTGCATTAGTTGGAGAAGGAAACTTTGGTACGATGTCTATTACTTGGCTTACTTTAGGGTGTCATTATAACAATATTCAGTTTCTTAATGGAGATATTGCAGAAGTTATATTTATGGATAGTTTGATAACACAGGAAACGCAAGCTCTGATAGAGAACTATTTGTATAACAAATACTCTCCCCCAGTCAACCTCGGCTACGACATCCGTGTTCCCTACGGTTTCTGCGATACTGCAATTACAACAGCCTATAAGCCATGGTTTACATCATATGAGTGGAGTACAGGCGAAACAGATAGTGTAATTCATGTTAATCGTCCAGGTATTTATACTGTTACTGTTACTGATATTTTTGGTTTTGAAAGCAGTGATGATATAAGAGTGTTTTATCCTGAGGTAAATGAATTTACAGATACTCTTGTTTGCTTAGGCGAAACCTTAATTTGGGATTTGGAACTTGCAGGAGATTATACTTACGAATGGTATGGAAGTGGAGAAACTACACAGTCAATTGAGCTAGGTTCTGTAGGAGAGTTTGCCGCAATACTTACAGATACACTTGGCTGTCAGTATAAAACAGATACAATTGCATTTTCATTTGATGAATATGAGCTTAATGCTTCTATTGGTCCGTAGGATACAACTCTATGTGCAGGTAATCGCTTGTTTCTAGTGTCTAATGCAGATGAAACAACAGATTGGCAGTTGAGTACTACAGAAACAAGTTCATAAATTGTTCTGTCAACAACTGGCTAATATTCTGTAACTACAACAAACTGGCGTGGTTGCGAAGCAATAGATACAATAAACGTAACAATAAATGGAGTTGTCCCGATACATGCTTTTGAAAGTTTAGGACAATGTGCATATAACCCAATAAACTTTACAGACCTTAGTACTAGCTCCGGAGGGAATATTGATTCCTGGGAATGGTTAATAAATGGCGATTCATTTTCAAATGAACAAAATCCAAGTTTGTTAGAAACAAACCCTGAACTGCAAATCGATGAACCGATAAACTGTGAGATTACATTAGTAATCGAAACAGATGACGGTTGTGGCGACTTCTTAACACAAGATATTACTGTGTACCCATTACCAAGTATTTCGTTTACACCTCAACTAGTATGTCAGTTTGAAGATGTTGAGTTTATTTCTTCTTCAGAGGTAAATGGAGGTAGTGTAATTCTAAATCAATGGGTTTTTGAAGAAGTCGAACAAACAGGGTCTAGTATTAATTACTCATTTGTAGACAATGGTTATAAAATTGTACAATTGAGTAGTACAACAGACCAAGGCTGTATTGATTCTGCTGAATTAGAAGTTTATGTCAAACCAGCCGAATTACCTGTTTTTAGTACTGAGAACACATGTATTGGTGATGAGGTGTATTTTATTAACGAAACAGAGTATAATCCAGTTACTCCTGTTCAGTCAATGGAATGGGATTTTGGTGATGAGTCATCAACTAGTTCTGAATCAAGTCCCACACATATTTATGATAATGCAGGTTTTTATGATGCGATTTTGGATATTGTATATTCAAATGGATGTGAATTGCAATCTACTCAGCAAGTAGATGTTTATTATAAACCTGAGATTGAGCTTTCCGGCTTAGATGCTTGTTTGGGTACAGAATTTGGCCCGGTAGCAAATGTTAGTACTGCATCCGGTAGTATCTCTGATTATCATTGGCAAATTGGGAATCCTGTAATTTATGAATCTGTTCTGGCAAACCCAGAAATGACTTTTGATCAAATGGGTTCATATCCATTCAGTCTTACTGTAGGCAGTGATGTATCTTGTGAAGAAACAGTTGTGGATACGATTTATGTTCGTGAAAACCCATTGGCAGCATTCTCAGCAAGCAGAACATGGGGCGCAATACCTCTCTGGGTTGATTTTACTAATACTTCTGAAGGAGCAGAAACTTATTATTGGCAATTTGACACAATTAATTACTCTGTGGAGGAGAATCCATACTTTGTTTTCCAGGATAGCGGTACTTATATAGTTGAATTAAGGTCAATAAATGATTATGGCTGCTATGATACAGAAACAATGACTATCAAGTCTGTTGTGCCTCTTATGGATATAATTTTATATTCTCTACGCACAGAAGTAAATGATAATTACCTTACAACATCTGTCTATATTATTAATAATGGAACACTACCGGTCGAAGAACTAAATCTTGATTTAAATCTAGGTAACGGACAAATTTATCGCGAAACAATTGAGGATTTTCAGTCGGGACAGGTAATGGATTACACATTTACTTTCAAAGCTTATTTGGCAGATGGTGAATTGCCTGAGGTTGTATGTGTAGAGGCTGTAGATCCGGTTTATGGTATTTATTCGGATATTGACTTAACAAACAATACTGTCTGTAAAACAAATGTTCAAAACCTAATGGTTTTCCAACCTTATCCTAATCCTGTAAGTGATCAATTAATTTGTGAATTTATTGCTGCGAATGCAGAAGATATTTCTATTACTTTGGTTAATAGCCTTGGTGAAATCGCATACAAAAATGTCATTTCAAGTCATTTTGGTTATAAAAAACACTTGATTGATGTGAGCGAATTATCTCAAGGAGTTTACTATTTGCAAGTTTCAGATGGAGAAGAAAAGGTGAGTTTTAAGGTTGAGGTGAATAGGTAATATTTATCAAATCAACGCACCTTCTTTTCGTTAATGCAACGCGCGTAGGCCTGACCAAATATCCGGCAGCTCCAGTGGTGAATGCAAAATGATTGGAATTGTGGTGAGCCGACATGTCGTTTAAAAGAAAAGTCATTCTATTTTTGTTTTTATAAAATATCTTAAATCCACAAGATTCTTTATGTAGATAGTTTTACTTTTCTTTTATCAAGGTCACCATACAATTCTTTTATTTTGCAGAGGTGGGGTGGCAGGAGTTATTTGGTCTTGACTTTTTTTGTAATCTTTTTTGTGTCAAGACAAAAAAGTTAATACAGAAAAGACTTATCCAAATCTTGTAAGTAATCATTTAATTTGTGAATTTATTGCTGCGAATGCAGAAGATATTTCTATTACTTTGGTTAATAGTCTTGGTGAAATCGCATATAAAAATGTCATTTCAAGTCATTTAGGTTACGAAAAACACTTGATTGATGTGAGCTCTTTATCACAAGGAGTTTACTATTTGCAAATTAGTACAGGAGAAGTAAAGGTGAGTTTTAAAGTTGAAGTAAATCGTTAGTTTAAAAGACTTTTTTCATAAAACAGTAGCAAGTATATTTGAGTTATAACTCAAATATACTCTTGCTCTTTTAAAAACTTTACTGTTAAACCAAGTCTGTTTCCTATACAGGTTGTACATCCTTTACTTTTTTACGTTCTTATTGACTTCTTGGTGCTTTTTAAGGTTAAATCCTATACAAAGAAGTTAGCCTGTTCACGTTGTGTTTCCCAGTCTGCGACAATTCGTCCTTACCTCGTTCGTACTTTAATATTCGTCGATCTTTTTTATCACATTGATTTGGTTTCAAATTCACTTTTTTTATTGATTTATGTTATACGTTCCTGATTTGCTTTTTGTATAACTATTCAGTTGAATAAAGTAAGGCTGTGTTTCAAACACAGCCTTACTTTTATCTATCTTTTGTTGTGTATTTTACTGCACCACTACTTTAATTCTTTTTGTTTCATTAAGCTGACTGAGTGAAGTCGAAGTCATGTTTTACTGCACTACTACTCTTTTTATAATTATGTTATCGCTCGTTTCCAAACGAGTGACACATATTATATACACTCCCGCCGGCAATTCACTCATATCCAAAGTTTCAACAGAGTTTGAAGTCGTTCTTTCAACAACAACTTTACCGGTAATATCAACCACTCTGATATCTGCATTTGTTGTTTCTCCGAAATCAATAAATAATTTTCCTCTAGTTGGATTTTGATAAATACTTAAATCTGAAGTGTAACTTTCAATATTATCACCTAATAAAACATTAATATAAGCGTATGCCGTTACAATATTGTAGTTGGTCATATCATCAGGAGTAAACTCACACATTAATTCCTGATTCTCTCCAATTTCCAGAATTGTGCCTAATGTTGGATTATATACAAATGTTCCTGGCACGTCTGCACTAGCATTTAACTCTGTAGAAGTAAGCTCTGCAGGGTAATAGATATCAGCAGGGTTTGCCCAAGTAATTACTGGATCTGCTTTTAAAATCTCAAAGACTTCAACATTTACTCCTAAAATATAGTTAGCACCTAAACTTAAATCGCCAGCAGTGATTGTATATAAACCTGCATCTTCACCAGCATCACGCGATAGTGCTCCGGTAAAATCGTCAGTTCCAACTAAGTCACCGGTATATGTGTAGGTAAGTACTGGATCAGCTTCACCGTAAACTTTTGTTTGATCTGCATCAGGTGTTACAGTAATTACTTTTTGTAGTATTGTAAAGTCATCACTTTCAAATGTTATATTGTATAAAGAACTTAACTGTAATGTTCAAATCTGAATTTCATAAGCTCCTGCATCTTCACCTGCTACACGTGTCAGAGCACCTGCAAAATCATCACCTGTAAAAAGTGCTGGAGAATAAGTGTATGTATATTCAGCAGGATCAGTTTCTCCATAAGTTTTTGATTGATCCGGATCAACAGTTACTGTTATGTTTTTTGTAGTAATTTCAAAATAATCACTGTTATAAGTAAGATTATAATTTGTACCTGCATCTAATGTCCCTTGTTGAATTTCATAAGTCCCAATACTTTCACCTGCCTCACGTGTAAGGGCACCGGTAAAACTATCACCTCCGACTAGTGCCCCTGCAGTTACGCTGTATGTGTATTCAGCAGGATCAGGATCATTATATTCTTTTGATTGGTCTGCATCTGCAGTTACAGTAATATCTTTTGCTGTGATTTCAAAATCAGCAGTGTTGTATGTAATTGTATAATTACTGTTGAGCGCAAGAGAACCTTGCTGAATTTCGTAATTTCCAACATCTTCGCCTGCAACTCTTGCCAAGGCTCCTGTAAAGTTGTCGCCACCTACAAGAGTACCTGAAACATTATATGTATATACAGCAGGATATGCATCACCATATTCTTTTATCTGGTCAACATCTGCATTTACAGTTATAGCTCTGGTTGTGATTTCAAAAACATCACCATTATAAGTAATTAAATAGTTAGAGCTAATCCATAAGCTACCTTGATTAATATTGTATGTTCCAACAGATTCTCCGGCATCTCTGGTAAGATTTCCTGAGAAACTGTCACCACCAGCAAGTGTTCCTGTATACGTGTATGTGTATGTAGGATTAACATCTCCATATTCTTTAGTTTGATTAGGATCTGCAGTAACAACAATAGATTTCTTTGTAATTTCAAATTCTACTGTCATAGGATAGAAAGATATATTATAGTTTGCGTTTAAAGCAAGCGTTCCCTGATTGATGTCATATGTGCCGACAGCTTCGCCTGCGTCACGATCTAAGGCACCAGACCATGTGTCCCATGATGCAATTGGAGAAGTTGTTGTAAATGTTAATACAGGGTCTGTATCACCATATTCTTTCGTTTGACCAGCATCAGGTATTATCATTAGACTCTTGATTGTAATTTCAAAGTCGGCAGAAGTAAAGCTTACATTATAGTTTGTTCCGGCACTTAATGTTCCGATTGTTAAAGCATATAAGCCAACATCTTCACCTGCAACTCTGCCTAAAGCACCAGTAAATGAATCACCAGACTCTAATGAGCCTAATAAATAATATGTAAATGTTGGGTCTGCATCGCCATATGCTTTGTTTTGCATTGAGTTTGCAACTACTGTTATTTGTTTAGCAATAATTTGCATGGTTTCTGGATCCATAGTTACACTATAATTACTACCAGCTGTTAGTGTTCCTGCGGTAATTGTATAAAAACCGGCATCTTCACCCGTGTCTCTACTTAAAGATCCAGAGAAAGAATCTCCACCATCAAGTGCCGGGCTATATGTGTAAGTTAAAATAGGATCTGATGTGCCATAAATTTTTGAAAGTCCTGAAGTAGGCGTTACTGTTATTTCTTTTGCAGTAATTTCAAAATCATCACTTGTGTAATCAAGAATATAATTCGCATTAAGACTTAATGTTCCTTGCTGAATTTCATAAAATCCTGCATCTTCACCTGCAACACGTGTCAATCCACCACTAAAAGAGTCACCACCAATTAGTGCAGGGGTGTATGAATATGTTAATCCAGGATCGGAAGTTCCATAAATTTTTGATTGGCCTGCATCAGCAGTTACATAAATAGTTCGTTCGGTAATTTCAAAATCATTTGAAACAAATGATAGGCTATAATTTGCACCCGCATCCAATGTTCCGATTGTAATAGCATAAAAACCAATTGTTTCACCGGCATTACGGGAAAGAGCACCACTAAATGAATCTCCAGATTCCAGACCGCCGGATGTTACTGTATAAGAATAAACAGGGTCTGTATCTCCGTATTCTTTTGTTTGTCCAATGTCAGCAGTAACTTCAATTGGTTTTGGATCAACAACTAAAGACTGGGCAACCTGAGGAGCAGCTTCATAAATAGCATCACCAGGCTGATTTGCATAAATTGAGCATGTACCTGCACCGACAATGGTAATTAGTTCTCCATTTGTTCCACCGCAAGTTGCAACTAAGGGATCAGAACTTGTAAAAACTACATCTAATGTAGAAGTAGCAGTTGCAGAAACTGTAAAGTCTGCATCGCCATAAGTTTTAGTAGGTAATGCCCCAAATGTAATTGTCTGAGGAAGTTTTAATCCAGTACCTGTAATAGTGAAATTATATGGGTTTTCATCAGTATCATTATTTGAAATACTTATTTCCGCAGTGTGTAATGTCGTTGAAGAAGGAGTAAAAATTATTGTGAATGTTGTTGATCCTCCAGGAGCAATCGGACTTGTTGTGGCAGATTGATTAATTGCAAAATCTGCTGCATCAGCACCTGAGATTTCTACTATTGGGCTACCATCAAGAATTAAATTGTCATATCCCGTATTTTCGATTGTAAAAGTTAATTCAGCAGAACTGCTACCATAATCAACATCCCCAAAATCAAAAGTTCCGCCATCAGCAATATCAGAAGATTGGTATACGTTTATTTCTCTACAGTTTTCAAAAATGTATGCCGCTCCTGCTTCAGAAAGAGTATTTAATCCGTCAGCATCTTCGTCTTCGTATTGTGCTCCTGAGATTATATAATCACCACTTATTCCTATAGCACACCCAAAATAGTCTCCTGCTGCCCTATCAAGAGAGACAAATTTTTGAGTTTGAATACCACAGAAATCAAAAATATAAGCTGATCCGGATTGCAATAATTCGTTTGCGCTGAGTTCATCTTCATCTTCAAAATATGCTCCGACTACTATATTTGGAAAATCAATAGCAACACTATTACCAAATCTGTCGTCAGCTTCTCTGTCAGATGCTACAAATTTTGTCAATTGATTACCTATAAATGCATCAAAAAGATATGCCGCTCCGGCTTCAGGTATTGGGTTTGCTCCAAGAGCATCTAAATCAGATTCATACGCACCAATAATAACCATAGGTGCATGAATTGCAACTGAATATCCAAAATAATCACCAGGCATTCTGTCGAATGGTACAAGTTTATATGTTTGTGTCCATGTTCCACTAAATTCAAATATATATGCAGATCCGGCTTCAGGCATGGTTCCTCCGAAACCACTTGCATCTTCATCTTCTCCATAGGCGCCAATGGCTATATGTGCACCACTAATATCAACATCAAAACCAAAAAAGTCAGCATTTGCTCTATCTGATGCAACAAGTTTTTGTGTTTCCATCCATGTACCTGCGGTATTATAGAAAACGTATGCAGATCCAGCACTCATCATTGGATTTAGCCCTGCAGCATCTTCGTCTTCTTCGTATGCACCAACTACAACAAAGTCACCATCAATTGCTACAGAATGGCCAAAGTAGTCACCATCAAATCTGTCCGAAGCTACAATTTTTTGTACTTGTATCCAGGATGCTCCAGTATTATAAAAAATGTAAGCTGATCCGGCATCAAGTTTTGCAGAACCTCCAAATTCATCATGATCTTCTTTCCAAGCTCCAACAATAGCGTAGTTGCCACTTATATCAACCGAATATCCAAAGTTATCATTTGCACCTCTATCTAAATCAACAATTTTTTGCACCTCTGTCCATGTTCCACTTATATTTTGTAAAATATATGCAGAACCGGCTTCTGCAAGTGTGTTTATGCCTGCAGCATCTTCATCTTCTGCCCATGCTCCAACAATTGCGTAATCACCATCAATGGCTACAGCCTTGCCGTAATAGTCACTTGCATCTCTGTCAGATGCAGCAGTTTTAATTATTTGATCCCAGTTTTGAGAGAAAGCAGAATAACTGCATAACAGTATCAGAATAATACTGAGAAACTTAAATTTTGAGTTCATAGTTCTTGGTGTTTAAATTATATAATGCATAAAATCCGGATAAAATCACGGTTGACTACAAATATAATAAAAAAATGTAACAATGTAGGAGCAATTCATGAATTGCTCCTACTTAAAATTTTAATGATTTTTATGCATAGTTAATAAATATTATTTGTGCATTTGTGGCCAATGATAATTGTATTTATAAACAATATATCATTCAAGAAAAATTTGTATTTTTGACAAAAATCCGAAGTAATGTCAAAACACAAACCACATAAAAAGACAGCTCCTTACTCAAAGAAATCTGATTTACAGCAACAGACAAAGATATTTGTAGAAAAACCAAAATTGTTTACTAAGTCAACATACTTCGCATTTATTGTATTAACTGTTTTTGCTTTTGTTCTTTATGGAAATACTTTAAGTAACGATTACGCCCTTGACGATGCAATTGTAATTACAAGTAATCAGTTTACACAAAAAGGAACAGAAGGAATATCTGATATTTTTAAGTATGATACTTTTACAGGTTTTTGGATGACTTCTTATCCTGGTAAAACTGCTGAGCAGATTCAAGAAGAAAAGAAGCTTGTTGCAGGTGGTAGATATCGTCCTCTTTCTTTAGCTAGTTTCGCTATTGAGATAGAGTTTTTTGGTAAAAATGTTACAGATCATAATGGAAACGTTTTATATAAAGGTAATCCGGGAGTAAGCCATTTTGTAAATATTCTTTTATATCTATTGACGACTATACTTTTATATCTCATCTTGTTAAAACTTTTCCCGCCAAAAGCTTAAACCAAGTGGTATTTATCTTTTCCATTTTTAGCTGCAATCTTATTTTTAGCTCATCCCATTCATACAGAGGCTGTTGCGAACATAAAAGGACGAGATGAAATAATGACACTGTTCGGATCTCTAGGAGCGCTGTGGTTTACTATTAAGTATCTCGATACACGGAAATTTTATTATCTGATTTTATCCTCAGCTGCATTATTTTTAGGATTATTATCAAAAGAAAATGCAATTACTTTTCTTGCAGTAATTCCAATTACTGTATATTATTTTACAAATCACAAACTTATAGATAACATAAAGGCGAGTGTTCCATTACTCGTTGTTGCAGGAATTTTTCTACTTATTAGAGGCAATATACTTGGCGGTGGTGAAGAAAAACAGATTGCAACCGAAATAATGAACAATCCTTTTTTAGACCCAATTACTAAAGAACCTATAAGTTTTGGGATGAAAATGGCAACAATTTTTTACACTCTATGGATGTATGTCAAATTATTATTTTTTCCACATCCATTGACTTATGATTATTATCCATATCAAATAGAATTGCTAGACTGGAGTAATCTGGGAGCATTTTTACCACTAATTTTATATTTGGCGATGGGTGTATATGCTGTATATGGAATGATAAAAAAGAAAGATGTTTTTTCATACTCTATTTGGTTTTATTTGCTTCCATTGTCAGTCGTTTCAAATATCTTTTTTCCAGTTGGAACATTTATGAATGAACGTTTTGTCTTTATTAGTTCAATAGGATTCTGTATAATGATAGCTTGGTTAATATATAATTACTTACCTAAACTTATTAATGATGCTTCAACTTTGAGATACTTATCAAGTTTTATCATGATTCTTGTTCTGGGATTATACTCGGTAAAAACTATGAGTAGAAATAAGGCCTGGGAGAATGACTATGTGCTTTTTACTACTGATGTGCAGACAAGTACTGGGTCGGCAAAAAGTAATTGTTCGGCCGGAGGCAAGATAATCGAAGAAGCACAAAAGCCGGAAAATAAGAATAATCCTGTAGTACATGACCAAATGTGTGTTCTTGCGATAGGATATCTTGAAAGAGCTCTGGAGATTTATCCCGAATATGTTGATGCATTGAATTTATTGGGTAATGCACATTATGAGTATAATTTTAATATCGCTCAATCACTGCATTATTATACAGAGGTTCTAAAAATCAGACCATATCATAATATTGCTTACGGTAATGCCAGGATTGTCTTACAAAATTCGTTTAATTTACTTTCAACTAATAAGGCTGCTTCAAGCACGGACGAGGTGATATCTGCATGTAAAGATCTTATTGTTGTTAAGCCCGATTTTGGTGAAGCTTATCATCTTTTAGGAACACTTTATGGAAAATATAAAAACGATTTGGATTCTGCTTTTATCTATTTTGATCAGGCAAAAGATTTGAATTTTAATAAAACTCCAGGATTTTATAAAGACCTTGGTGTTGCATATGGAATGAAAGGTTACTATGATAAAGCACTTGACGCTTTTGAAAAGGCTATTGAGCTAGATCCAAATGATCCACAAACATATTTTAATGCCGGTGTTACTTATCAACAGCTGGGAGATATGGAGAAAGCAAATGAGTATTTAATGAAATCAGAAGAGCTTAAACAAAAGTCAGCAGAACAATGATAGGAGATAAGAAAATAGTTGTCGTTTTACCTGCATATAATGCAGAACAAACGCTTGAACAAACGTATTCAGAGATTCCATTTGATATTGTTGACGACGTAATTCTGGTTGATGATAACAGTACTGATGATACTGTTGGTAAAGCAAAACAAATCGGGATTAAACATATTTTCGTTCATGATATTAATAAAGGGTATGGCGGTAATCAAAAGACATGCTATAATAATGCACTGAGTTTGGGTGCTGATATTGTTATTATGTTGCATCCCGATTATCAATATACTCCAAAGTTGATACAATCAATGGCATATTTGATTGCGAATGATGTATATCAGGTTGTTTTAGGTTCCAGAATTTTAGGGCGCGGTGCTATAAAAGGAGGAATGCCATTTTACAAATACGTATTTAACAGATTGTTGACTTTTACACAAAATGTGTTAATGAGGCAGAAACTTTCTGAGTATCATACCGGATATAGAGCTTTTTCTAAAACAGTTCTGGAATCTATATGTTATAATAATAATTCTGATGACTTTGTTTTTGATAATCAGATGCTTGCTCAAATATGTTATGCAAAGTTCGATATTGCTGAAATAACATGTCCCACAAAATATTTTGATGAAGCGTCATCAATAAATTTTAAAAGGAGTGTAAAATATGGTTTAGGGGTTATTGGTACATCTTTTTCATATTTCTTTAATAAGATAGGATTAGCAAAGAACAAAATATTTCAAAAACCTGAGAATTCAACTGAATAATGGAAGCTTTAGATAAAATTCTTGGGATAAAATACTCTGTGATTTTGGCGCCAATGTTTCTTGTTACTAATGAGCAGATGGTGGAAATAGCTGTAAAAAGCGGAATAACTGCAGCAATCCCGGCAATGAACTTTCGAAATTCTGAACATATTACAGACTTTATTACAGGACTTAAAGAAAAAACTATTGGCCCATTTGGAATAAATATCATTGCAAATCGCTCAAACACTAAACTTCAACAGCAGCTTGAAGCTACTTTAAAGAACCCCCCGGCATTTATAATAACATCTTTAGGGAATCCTCGAGAAATTATTAAACAAGCTCATGATAAAGGAGTCAAAGTTTTTTGTGATGTGACTGATTTGAAGTTTGCACAAAAAGTTGAACACTTGGGAGCAGATGCAATAATTGCAGTAAATAGTCAAGCAGGAGGACATTCAGGAACTATTCCAAGAGATGAGTTGTTAAAAAAGATCATTTCAGAGTGTAATATTCCTGTAATAAATGCAGGAGGTGTAGCTAATTCGGATGAGTTAAAGGATGTTTTAAATGCTGGAGCTGCAGGAGCTTCGGTAGGAACAGTTTTTATTGCCTCAAAAGAGTGTTAAGTGTCAGATCAATATAAAAATGCACTTATTAAGTTTGGTGAAAAAGATATTGTAATGACCACAAAGCTTTCGGGAGTGCCTTCAACTGTTATAAATACTGATTATGTTAAAAAAGTCGGTACTAAGTCAAGTTTTTTGGAACTACTGATAAAGAAAAATACATTCTTAAAAAATATTGCAAAAGCCCGTATTATGCGTAAAGGAGAATCTCGTTTAGAAAAAGCAGCCTTTAGCGCAACTTACAAAACATTTTGGGTTGCCAGTAAGTCAATTGAACAGATTCATGAGATTCGAAATTTAAGAGATATTATTGAGGAGTTGGTTGAGTAGGGAATCAGTTTTCTGTTCTCTGTTTTCTGTTTACAGTTAGATAGGTTTTTTTGCGCACTTAAAGAATTGAATTCCGAGTAAATACTTTGTTATAATTTAATTGTAAGCGACAACAAACGAATAATAAACGATACTAAATGTTTATATTCTTTTTTGTAGAATAATTGTCTGTAGTTTCGTCAAAAAAAAATTATGGCAACAATTAACAGATTTGAAGATTTACATATCTGGCAAAAAGCAAGGGAAATATGTCAGAACGTATTTGAACTATGTAAACATGAGAACTTTGCAAGAGATTTTATTCTAAAAGATCAAATTAAAAGATCATCAGGATCTGTTATGGATAATATTGCTGAGGGACATGGGAGAGATGGAAACACAGAGTTTAAACATTTTTTATCAATTGCAAAAGGCTCGCTAAATGAGGTTAAGTCACAACTTTATCGGGCTCTCGATTCTGGTTATATAGTAACTTTAGAGTTTAATGATGTTTATGAAAAATGTGATAAACTTGCTGCCCGTATAGGAAAATTCATACAATATATTAAAAGCTCAGACTATAAAGGGACAAAATTTTAGGATGTATTTATTACAGAGAACCAAAAACTGAAAACAGAGAACAGAGAACAGAGAACAATTTATCTCACTTCTTCCGTTTCCTTTTCGCTTTCTGCCTCATGCCGCCTGAATTTTCTTTTCTGTTTTTTACACTTTTTTCGTGAAATGCACCACCTGATTTACTAATATCAGGAGCTTTTATGTAATTTTTTTGCTTGAACCCCGGTTTTTCATCTTCAGTCAGAAGTTTAGATGTTTCAACTCCTTCGGGGAGGTCAGTTTCAATGAGATTTTCACCAGCAATATCTTTTACGCTTAAATACAAATCTTCTTCAAATGGAGAATATAATAAAATTGAAACCCCATTTTTATCAGCACGTCCTGTTCTACCTATTCTATGAATATAATCCGAAGGGTTTTCCGGGGGACTCATATTTATAACATGAGAAATATCTGTAAAATCAAGTCCTCTGGCAACGACATCAGTAGCAATTAAAATTCTGGATTTACCTTTTTCAAAGTTTTTTATTGAATTAAATCTAAAGTTCTGTGATTTGTTTGAATGAATTACTGATAACTGATCTGAATAATTTTCGGAAAGTTTTTCAAATAGTAAATCAGCATCTTTTTTATTATTTGCAAAAACAAGCACCTTTGAAATATCTTCATCATTAAGGATAGACTTTAGAAAGTTTAGTTTAGAGTGAAAATTTGGAATATTTACTGCATTTTGTTCTATTTTCTCAACAGGTGTGTTTTTATTCTCGACAATAATTTGTTCGGGTTGATAGAAATATCTAGAAATGAAATTTTCCACATCTTCACTTAGCGTGGCTGAAAACATCATATGCTGACGTTTTTCAGGCAACATCTCAAATATTTGTTCTAATTGAGGTCTGAACCCTAAACTTAGCATTTCGTCAACCTCGTCAATTACAATCTTTTTAATATTGGCAAATCTTAAAACGCCAGTAACAGCAATATCGAAAAGTCTTCCCGGTGTACCTATAATAATATCACAACCACCATCATAAATGTATTGCTTTTGAGTATTTATATTGGCCCCTCCGAAAACAGATTTAATGCGTACATTTTTATATTTGCATAGCTTTTCAGCTTCTTCATGCACTTGCATTACTAACTCGCGAGTAGGCACAATTATTAATATGCGTGGGTGTTTTTGCTTCGAAAATTCCAGATTGCTAAGGATGGGTAATAAATAAGCAAAGGTTTTACCTGTACCTGTTTGTGCAATCCCCACAACATCAACTCCGGATGTAATTCTTCGATAGCATTTTTGTTGGATTGGTGTTGGATAAACAAAACCCAAATCATCCAAAGCATTTATAATTGGTTTTGGTACTCTTAGTTCTATAAAATTCACTACGAAATTGTTTTAATTCGTCACAAAATTAACCCAATTATTTTAAATAGAGTAATTATAGCAGATTTGTGTGGTAATAGAGTTTGTAATAAGTTGATAAATTTGTCTAATATTCGTCACCTTCAATTGTAAAACCATATTTATCAGCGAATTTGTATTGGAATTCAAAAAACTCTGCAAAACCTTCATCATATTTTACTAAAGCTTTATCATACAAGTTATAGTATGATTCAAAATCTTCATCTGAAAGCTCTTCTTCATTCAGGGCCAGATCAATGATATCGCTGATTTCTGTTTTTATAAGGTCTTCATACATTGCAATAAGGTCAAGCATTTTAAGTTGATACTCATCATCACCTTGGAAATCCCCCATTTTCTTAATATCTTTTTTTGCTTGTTTTATTGAGATGTTACATTCTTTTATTGCACCTTTGATAATAAACTTTTTGCCGGTTTCTATAGCGTCAAGAAGATAAACAATGCAATTGTCAACCTCAATTTGAATGGCAATCATTTTATCATTATACTCAATTGCATCATCAGTATCATCAGTAAGTTTTGCATTTAATGGACTGCTAATTGCAGGACTTGCAAATAGTACAATTTGTAAAAACAGGATTACCGGAAATAATAGTTTTCTTTTCATGTTGATATAGTTTTAGTTTTTTCAAAGATAATAAAAAATAGAAAAGCCCCATCTAAAGATGAGGCTTTAATGACGTATGCAAACTATATATTAAGCTTTTTTAACATTTATTGCATTTAAACCTTTTCGTCCTTCTGTAAGTTCGAAAGTTACTTCATCGTCTTCTTTGATTTGATCAATTAGTCCTGTTGCGTGTACAAAATACTCATTGTCGGACTCATCGTCCTTAATAAAACCAAAACCTTTAGTTTCATTAAAAAATTTTACTTTTCCTGTGTTCATAATGTAATTTAAAATAATAATTAATACTGCAAATATAGACTTAAATATGATATACACTAGAATTATTTTGATTTTCTTGTTGAAAAACAAGTTTTTTTATGATTTTTCCTTGTATTGTATAGAAAAACCAGCAATTATTAATTGTTTTAGTTAAAAATATCGCATTTAATCTTCAATTTTTGTGTTTTTGATTACTAATCATGGGTAAAATAACCTTAATCATAGTGATTATTCTTGGGTCTGTCTAATAAATTTTCATTGGAGATGTGTTAAATATACATTTGTTATGTAAATTTAAAAACTAAGCAATTGTTATGAAGCATTTATTATTATTATCAACAGCTATCTTTGTTGTATTAGCTGTTTCAGCACAAGAATGGGGGGAATATACCTTATATTCACAAACAGGAAGTACAACTACTTACCTCATTGATAATTCGGGCACAAACTATAAAACATGGTCACATTCCAATGATAATAAGACCGGATATGGTGCATATCTTATTGAGGGTGATACACTAGTTCGCTCTTATCAATATACAGGTGCTTCTATAAATGGTGGAGGTATTTCTGGTGGATTACAGAAAGTTGCTTGGGACGGAACAGTTGTTTGGGACTTTATTCATTCCTCTTCTAACTATGTTATGCATCATGACATATGTCCGATGTCAAATGGGAATGTATTATGCATATGTTACGAAAAGAAATCCGCAACCGAACTGACTCAGGCTGGTTGTTCAAATAGTGAAGATATTCTCGTAACTAAAATAATAGAGGTAAAGCCAACAGGGGCAACGACAGGTGAAATTGTTTGGGAATGGCATGTTTGGGATCATCTTTGTCAGGATTATAATTCATCTAAAGATAATTATGTTAGTTCAATTGTTGAGAATCCTCATTTAGTAAATATTAATTATGGGACAGATGGTGGTATGCCAAGCCCTCCAGGAATGGATTTAGATTGGATGCATACTAATGGTATTGATTATAATGAAGAGCTTGACCAAATTGTTTTTAGTGCACATAACTTAAATGAGTTTTACATTATTGACCATTCTACAACTACTGAAGAAGCCGCAGGTCATACAGGAGGTAATGCCGGAATGGGAGGAGATATATTATATCGTTGGGGTAATCCAGAAGCTTATGAAGCTAGCGGAACGACTAACTTTGATGTTATTCATGATGCTCATTGGGTGCCAGCGACAGATCCAAATTATCCTGGTTGTATCGCAGCAATCAATAACGAAGGAGGTTCAGGCGGGAAAGCTGCTGTTGACATTATTGAACCTCCTCTTAATGGGTATAATTATGATATTACTTTAGGGGAAGCTTATGGACCGTCAACTTATACTTATCGTTTTAATACTGAATATACATCATCGGGACAAAGTAGCTCAGAACAATTACCAAATGATAATATGCTGTTATGTATTGTGGGTACTGGCGCAACATATATTCATGAAGTAGATGGTGAAGGTAGTATTTTGTGGTCTAAAGTAGCGAGTGGATCAGTACCTCAGGCACATAAATATGATAAGTGTTTTGTGCGCCGTGTAGATGCAAGTTTATCAGCTTCCGAAACAACGATTACTTATGGAGAATCTGTTACACTAAATACAAATGCTACAGCAATTACAGAAAGTAGCCCAACTTATTCATATGAGTGGAGTTCTTTGCCAGCTGGTTATTCAGGGGCAGATGCCAACCCCAATATAAGCCCTGAAGTAACAACAACATATTATGTTACAGTAACAAATGATCAGTCAGGTTGTACCGATGAGGCTTCGATAACAATTACTGTTGACCCGGTTTCTGTTGAAACTAATAACGTAAAAGATAAAATAAGTGTTTATCCTAACCCAAATGATGGTTTTTTCTATATAAGTTCAAATACAGATTTCTCATATCAAGTATTATCCTCAACTGGGAGTTTGATTAAATCTGGAGAAAACGATGAGCTTATTGATGTTTCTTTCTTGACAGGAGGGGTATATTTTATATTATTAGAATCTAATAATATCGTGAAAACTGAAAAAATAATTATTTTAAAATAGAAGATAATGAAAAGAGCTATTAGTTTAGCGATGTCTGTTATATTACCGGCATTGCTTTTTGTAAATTTAAGCGCACAGGTAAGCTTTACAAATTATACATCTGCAGATGGTTTTGTTGATGATTATGTTATTGGTGGAGTTTGTATTGATCAATCAAATACTAAATGGTTTGGCACACAAAGTGGCTTATCAAAGTTTGATGGAACAATATGGACAACTTATACTACTTCAGATGGGTTAGTTGACAATTACATCACTTGTATTGCTTCAGATAATGATTATGGCTGGATTTGGGTTGGTACAAATAGTGGAGTGAGCCTTTATGATGGTGAAAGTTTTATTAATTATACAACAACTGATGGCTTGGTTGATAATAGTATAATAAATATTTGTGTTGGGGATGCAGGGATAGCTTGGGTAGCAACTTATAGTGGATTAATAAAAATTGATGATGGCCTGATAACAAACTATTCAACAGAAGATGGATTGTCGAGTACGCTTATTACTTATTTACACTATGAAAATGATATTTTATATATTGGGACATTAAATGCTGGCTTAATGATATATGATGGATCTACATTTGAAACTGTGGGAATGGCAGAGGGCTTAGTAGATAATTATGTGTCTGCAATAGAAGTTGATGATTCGGGTAATATCTATGTAGGTTCTTATGCTGGATTGACAGTATTAGACGCAAGCTTAAATGTTACAAATACATATGGTGTAGACGTTGAACTTTTTAATGAGTATGTTCAAGATATTGTTGTTGATCAAAATGGAAATCTGATTGTACTTGAATATGCAGATTATTTAGCTGATGGTGGAGTAACAATTTTTGATGGCACCAGCTGGGTAACATATTCAACTACAGATGGTTTAGTTGATGTTATGGTTAAAAGAGCGGACATGGATAATGAAGGAAATATCTGGATAACTACCGGCGCCGGAGTTTCAATGATATCAGTGGAATCAGGGATTTCAATTAACTATATTAATGCTAAAACCAATGTATATCCAAATCCTGCAAACGGTTTTATTAAAATTTCAAACATAAAAGGTCTATACTCATATAAAATAACTGATTTGAATGGTAGGGTCGTTTTGTCTTCAGACTATGCTGATGAAGAAACTGTTGATATTAGTAGTTTATCTAAATCAGTATATGTTCTTTCATATGAAAATGATTGTAAGTTTTACTCTACAAAAATTGTTATTGAATAATGTATGTCTAAAGGACTCAGATATATCTATTATATCTTGTTTATTGTTCTTAGCTCGTCGTTTTCGAACAGGCTAAATGCACAACAAGAGTTTTATGAATTTGGACAGGTTCGTGAAATTAGAATATATTTTGAGGACGATAACTGGAAGTATATTCTTGATTCTTTATTTTCTTCCGGAGATAATCATTCGAGAATAAAAGCAGATGTTATTATTGATGGAGAAACTTATCCTGGTTGTGGAGTTAGATACAAGGGATTTAGTTCCTGGAATTCTGATGAAACAAAAAATCCGTTTAATATCAAATTGGATTATAGCTACGAAAATCAAAACCATCTGGGATATAAGAAACTAAAGTTGAGTAATGTTATTTACGATCCATCTTTTCTTAGAGAGTCTCTGTCATATAAAATCGCAAGATCATATTTCCCCGCATCTGGAGCTAACTATGCAAATCTTTATATCGAAGACAAGTTGATTGGTTTATATTCTAATGTTGAAGCTGTTGATGAGTGTTTTGTCGAAAAGCATTATGGCTCCAATGATAATCCGTTTTTTAAAGGGAATCCTGAAAGTTTGTCATATCCTTTTGGTCAAAATGCAAACCTTGCTTATTCACATGGAAGCGACACAACAGATTATATGCCATATTATAAACTTGAATCTGATTATGGTTGGACAGAATTGCTCAACTTAATTTATGTGTTAAATAACGATACTGCATCAATTTCAGAAGTGATTAATGTTAATCAGACCTTGTGGATGCATGCGTTTAATTATACCTTATTGAATTTAGATAGTTATATCGCTTATGCACAGAATTATTATCTATACATGGATGATAATAATATTTTCAATCCAATAATCTGGGATTTAAATATGTAGTTTGGGAGTTTTAGACATTCTGATGGATCTTTAAATTTTTCAGGATTAAGTATTGATGAGATGGGAGGGATAGACCCTTTACAGCATCTTGAGTTTAGCATTTCCCCAAGACCTTTAATGAAAAACCTGTTTTTGAATTCGACTTATAAAAAGATGTATCTTGCTCACATTCGTACAATTATGGAAGAAGAAATTCTTAGTGGAAATTATATGCAGGATGCAGAGTATTTACACGAAATTATAGAGCCACATGTTATTGCTGATACAAATAAGTTCTATTCTGATGAGGATTTCCAAAATAATTTATATACTCAGGTAGGAGAATCAACAGAGCTCTATCCCGGTTTGGAAGAGATAATGACAGCACGAACAGATTATTTGCTTACCTATACTGGTATGACGGGAGAACCCGATTATGGTAATAAGACAATAAGTCGGGATTACACTTATCCCGGTGATGAAATTGAGTTTTTTATTGAGGTTGAAAACGCTGATAAGGTATATCTTTATTACAGGTTTTATAAATCAAATCAATTTAAAGCTATGCTAATGACTGATGATGGTAGTGGGGCAGATACAGTTTCCGGAGATAATGTCTATTCGGTGTCATTGCTTACTGAAGGTGATATTGTTCAATATTATTTCTGGGCAGAAAATGATTCTGCCGGAGCCTTTTTACCAAAAAAAGCAGCAGGTGATTATTTTGATATTGTTTGTTATAAGAAACAAGAAGTACTCATAAATGAGATTAAATATTTAGATGAAAATTTCCCCTCTAATTTTATTGGCTTCGATTGGGTGGAACTATATAATCCCTCTGACAACGATATAGATATTGTTGATTATAAATTGTATTATAATAATACTTTATATCTTTTGGACGATACGCAAATACCTCCATATGGACATCTGACACTTTCTATAACTGATTTTTATTTTGTGGACAGTACATGTTTTAGTGAATTGGAAGATTATTTAATACTGACATCCTACAACAATATCATCATAGACAGTCTGAATATAATCCCATGTAATACTTTGAGCTCATATGGACATTATCCTGATGGTGCTACAGAAATACAAATTCTTAATCCTACTTTCGGAACTTCAAATAAGTTGTTTGGAAATGGACTTGCCGATTTGCATATTTATCCAAACCCTTGTGCCGATGAGGTGAACCTTGAATTAAATTCCGATTTTCAAGTAAATGAAATACGGATATGCAATCATTTGGGGTCTACGATTTATTATATAAATGATTTAAGTAAGATATTAATTGAGAATAATGAAAAATTTTCATTATCATTAAACCTTAATATCTCTAATTTGTCAAATGGTATATACTACATTAGATATATTGGAAATAAGCAAGAATATTCTGCTAAATTTGTAAAGATAAAATAGGAAGATGAAAAGAATAGTTAAACTTATATTTGTATTAGGTGTTGTTTTAAGCATTTCTGCGTGTGAAAAGAGTCCGGGTGAAGGTGGTAATGCTACAATTGTAGGCTCTGTTTGGGTAGAGGACTATAACTCTACTTTTACTGACCTTCTTGGCGAATATGCTGCAATGGAAGAAGATGTTTATATTGTGTATGGAGATAATGTAGGATATGATGATAAAACAGAAACAGATTATCTTGGTAATTATAGGTTTAATTATCTACGTCCCGGAAAATATACCATATTTGTTTACTCCAAAGATTCAACAATGTCAACTATTAATGGTGAGACGGTAGTGTTGAAAGAAGTTGAGATAACAGAATCAAATCAGGTTCTGACTGTACCCCAAATAATAATTTTTAAATAAAGCCTTATGAAAAAGTTTCTAATATTATTTCTTATAATTATACCTTTTGTTGGATTTACACAAAGTAAAAAGACAATTAGAGAGAATAAAATACATTCTCAAACAACGAAAAAGACAATTGCAAAAGACACTGTTTTTATTACTTATGTTCAAACATATGAAGAATTTGATAAGAATGGGAAAACGACCTTAAAGATAAAATATGATAGTAAAGGAGTAATGAGAAAAAAGAACTCATATGTTTATGATTCTTTTGGAAATCTTACCGAAGAAATGGAATACTCTAAAAAGTCAGGAAGAACCATAAAAATTACATATAAGTATGATACTGACGGGAATTGTGTTGAAGAGGTCCAAACAGATTCCGGAGGAAATATTCTTGAAAGAAAAGAATTTAGTTATGATAAAAATGGGCTAATCCAAAAATCCATCGAATACAAGGGTAACGGAGAAGTTAAATGGGAAAAGGAATATACCTATACCGAAAGATAAATGCTTGAATTGGAGAACATATTCGAGAAATTTGAATCTGTTAATCTAAAACAGATTGATTCTGTAAAATTAATGAACAGGATGGATTCAAAATATTTGTTCTCAAGATAAAAACTGTCATCTGTTTTAAAAGATTTATCTGAGGATTATTATATATTGGAGATAAAGAAGAAAAAGATTTCTGCATACAAAACTCTGTATTACGATAGTGAAGACTTTATATGTTACTATATGCATCAATTTGGACGTGCTAACAGATATAAATTTCGTATCAGAGAATATGTCGAAACAGGTAAGTCATTTTTTGAAATTAAAGTAAAAAATAATCATAAAAAGACATATAAAAGCAGAATTCCCAATAAGAACAATAAGTTAGAAATGACTGATGATAATGTTCTATTTGTTACAAATAAAATTGGCAAATCAATAGTGTCTTTTAAAGGAGTTTTATGGGTAGATTATAAAAGGATAAGTCTGGTAAGTAAAAACTTTTCTGAACGACTAACAATTGATCTGGATTTGCGTTTTGATAATGATATGGATAGTAAAAGCTATAGCGATATGGTAATTCTTGAGCTAAAACAGGATAAAAGCTTAAGATCTAAAGCAAGTGAGGTTTTGTTATCACATAGGATTTTTCAAGAATCATTAAGTAAATACTGTCTATGAATTGCATCATTGTATCCTGTAAAAAAGAACAATATAAAAGAAAAAATAAGACTAGTAAATAAAGTTTGTTATGAAAGCGTTTAAGATAATTTCACTTCTGTTTTTAGCATCAATTTTGGCTTTTTCGGTTAATTCTGTTAATGCAAAAGATACAACCATTATTGATGAGTTTTCACAGTTTGAGGCTTCTGTTGATGATACTTTACCTGTTGAAATTGTAAAAAATGAAAATGCAATAGTTGAAAAGGTTAAAGAAGAAAAAAAGGCAAGTAAGAAAAAAGAACAAGTTGATATCAATCTTCCATTTTTTATAAATCTTGGAATATATCTGGTTACGGTAATTTTGATAATATTTTTGATATACTTTCCAAATAACAGACGTAGAGAGTACATCTTTACTTTTATGCTTTTTAATGTTATAATTTTCTTGTTAACATATATTCTTAATGAGGTGAAAATAAGCATGGGAGCGGCATTTGGATTATTTGCAGTTTTTTCAATGTTAAGATATCGTACAGCCGGAATTTCTATGAAAGATATGACATATCTTTTCATCTTTATTGCTCTAGGATTATTAAGCGCTATACACCTCGAATACTATGAGAATATTGTTATTAATGCGATTATTCTAATACTGACATTTATTTTGGATAGTAGATTGTTTTTCAAAAAATTCAACACTAAAAGGATTGATTATGATAACACCGAAATGATTAAACCTGAGAATAAAGAAAAATTAATCGAAGAACTTAAAGATAGAACAGGACTTGACATTTATGATGTTTCTGTGGGTAGGATAAATTTCCTTAAGGATAGTGCAAATGTCAAGATATATTATAATGATTAAAAGATTAGTTTTCATATTATTTGTTTTCTGCACTAGCGTTTCATTTGGTCAGGTAAATGATGCGGGTTTATGGACAGATATTGTAATTGAAAAACGCTTTAGTCAGGCATTTTCTCTTGAATACTCTCACAGTTCTCGTTTCAATGAAAACATTACTGAATTAGGCAGTTTTATAAACGAAATCGGAATAAAATATCGATTAAATAAGAATAGTCGAGTTTCTGTATTTTACAGAAGCAATATTAAGAAACAACTAAATAATATGTATATCCCATATAATCGATTTTATTTTGAATATTCGCATAGATTAGAAATCTGGGAATTGGGTTTAGACTTGCGTTTAAGGTTTCAGACACAACACAGGACTATTGATTTCCTTGATTTTGATGCATAATCTTCAAATACTTTTCGACCAAGAATAAAAGTAACTTATTATTATAAAAAGTTTGAACCATATTTGCTTTTCGAGACCTTTCACCCTATTTGGCAAGATGAATATCAGCCATGTGAGAAGATAAGATTTGTCGGAGGACTTGAGTATTCAATAAATAAGCATAATAAACTAGATATTGGTTATATGATTCAGAAAGAGGTGTTCGAAAAGAATCCTTATACTGACTTTGTATTTAAATTGTGATATAAATTTAGATTCTAATAGGAAGATTTAGATTTCTTTCCGCAATAATAAAAACAGCTTCCATTTCGTTATAAAATAGTTGTCATCTTAAATCATATACTTATGAAAAAGCTATTTGTTACAATCGTATTTGGATTTCTGTTTTGTTTTGTTATCTTTTCACAAGATACAGTTGCTATTGCATATCATGAGAGTTGCGATTTATCAGCCTTAATTGTAAATACGAGTGATGAAGTGCATATATGTGCGTATAACCAGGAGGGAGTAAAAATATATAACCGGATATGTGATCTTAACGCTGAAATTGTTGATTACAGCCTTACGTATTTTGATAGTGGAGCCGTTGAGACTATAAAAGTTACTCTGGAGAACTATGAAAATGAATCAAAAACAGTTGAGTTTTATGAGTTTGATTACTTAGGGCATGAAGTTAGGGCAAAACATGTTACAGGAATAGATGTTGACATAGAAAATGAAAGTGAATCATATAACTTTGAAGGTGGAATAATATTTAGAGTCAATGATGAAGACGAATGACATTACCAAACAATTAAAGCCCTTCAACCGACAAACCGTTAACTGTTTAACTGTTTAACTGTTCAACTGTTCAACTGATTAACTGTTCAACTACCTAATAAAATTCATATATGCTTTTTTCTCTTTTTCAGGTGCTTCAACATTAGTTTTCCCACTTTCAATAAGTTTCATTAGGTATGCCATATTCTTTCCTAAAACGCGCATTATCTGAACGCCTTCTTCGTCTTGTAGAACTTCTTCGGGCTTAGTTCCGTGAATAACATTCCAGTAATTTGCAGTAGGAATAAACATTTCGCTGTAATTAAGGAAATTGTTTAATTCGTTAAATGTTGGTAATCCACCTGAACGACGAACGGCAACAACAGAAGCCCCAACTTTATGTCGGAACATATTTTTATTAACTCCTGCTACATAAAAAGCTCTGTCAAGAAAAGATTTTATATTACCCGGAACAGCGGCATAATGTACAGGTGCTCACAGTAAAATCCCATCAGCCATTTTCATTTTCTGAATCCAAGTATTTACTTTATCCGAGTCAATGGTACATTTCTCGTTTCTTTCTTTAATGCATTTATTGCAAGCAAGACAGCCACTTATTTTTTTGTTTCCTACTTGTACTATTTCGGTTTCAATACCTTCTTTCTCAAGCTCGTCAAGAACAATTTTTAAAGCATGATAAGTATTTCCCTTTTTATGAGGACTTCCATTAAATGCAACTACTTTCATATTTTTAGGTTTTATAAAAATAGAGGAAAACTTTATAGTCAGGTCTCCTCTATTTTTTTATTTATCTATTTTACGTTAAACTGCCATGCTTCTTCTAATAGCAGTGTGTGGATCATAATTTTCAACTACAAAATCATCGATTGTTAATTGGTCAAAAGGTTTTTTAGCAACTTTAAGTCTAGGCATTTTTTTATGTTCTCTTGACATTTGCTCGAGAACAGCAGTAACGTGATCATATTTTTCTTCATTACCATCATTTGGAGCATTTTTGTTAATCCATTCAACTACTTCCAAATATTCTTCACGTTGAGAAACTGCTCTAACTCTTTTTTGAAGCTCCTTGAAGTTTTCTTTATGCCATTGAGTTCTCTTTCCAATACTTGCATAAAAATGAGAATCTCCAAAAGTATGAATAAATGTTTTTGGAACCATTCCTGCTTCCTGAGCAATAATTTGTGTTAGAGCTGCATAACTTGCTAAATTAAATGGAACGCCTAAAAACTGGTCACAAGATCTTTGATAAAGTTGTAATTCTAATTCGCCCTCTTCGTTTGCTGTTGCTTGATAAAGAACGTGACATGGAGGCAATGACATCCGTGGAGTATCACCGGGATTCCAAGAGTCAACAATATGTTTTTTTCCAGTAGGTTTCTTTTTTAAACCTTCAATCATATTTCTAAGTTGGTCTATTTCAACAAACATTTTTTTGTCATGATCATAATATTCCCATTTTCTCCATTGTTTACCATAAATAGGTCCGGCATCTCCCCAGCGATGAGCAAAATCGGCATCTTCTTTAATACGCTGACCATAATCTTTCATAGCCTTATCCCAATCAGGAGAATACTTTACCAAACCTTCAGGAAATATCCCTTCTTTTATCATTCCAGGTAAGTTATCCTGAAAAGCATCAGGTCTCCAAATGGTACAATTGTGGTCTTCGAGATATTTAATATTTGTGTCTCCTCTTAAAAACCAAATTGTTTCATGGAACATTGATTTTGTTGCCATTTTTTTTGTCGTTAATAGCGGATATCCCTCTCTTAGGTCATATTCGTTTTGATGTCCAAACAATGAGATAATGCCGGAACCTTTGCTTCCGCCTTTAAAGTTTGAACGACTAGATGTTAAGATTTTCTTTGCATGGTCTAAGTATTGTTGTGCCATTTTATAGTTGTTTATGATTAATTTATTTTCAAAAGTAATTGATATTTTTCTGAATTACATTTTTGAGCAGCTTAAAGTGGTATAAATTATCAACAAAAAAAAATAGCCCATGTTAATAAACTATAGACTATTATTATAATATCTATTATTTTCTAATAACCTATTCTCCTATAGTTAACAGTTTTGTAAATAATTCTGCAGTTGCAAGAGCATCTCCTAATGCAGTATGGCGCCCTTTAACTTCTATATTAAAGTAATTGAATGCAGCATCAGATGATATGACTTTTTCTTTTAATTTTCAGGATAAGAACAAATAATATAGGATAGATGAAGTGTCAATAATCCTATGGGAAAAGATGCTATGAAAACTTTCATCATGTTTATAAAACAATTGCTTTAAAAAATTTAGATCAAATTGTACGTTATGACCGGCTAAGGTTATTTTTTCTTTATGAAAAAAGGTTTCTTTTACAAATTGTTTGATTTCTAATATTGCATCAATTGAGGGAATTGCCAACTTTTTGTGTTCTTCAATATTGATGTTATTTATTGACAGAGCTTCATCGGTAACATAAAGGACACCGTCATTAATTAATATTTCTTTAGTTTTTGTAATCTGGTTATTTTCCCATACAACTAAGCATACTGATAATAATGAGTATTTTTGAGGGTCTAAGCCTCCTGTTTCAGTGTCTATAAAAAGTATCTTGTTTTGCATTTTCTATTTTTCTATTTCACAACTGTATATATATTCACAGAGCCTAAAAGGAGTTTTTTTACATTTCTTTTTGTAAAACCTTTTGCTTCCAGAAGCTGAATTACATCAACATTTTTAGCAAAATCAAAAATAGATGCTTGTAGATATTTATATGCTTTTTTGTCTCTAGACACTAATCGGCCAATAATAGGTAAAAACAACCTTAAGTAAAGCCTATGTCCCCATCTAAATAAGAAAAATTTAGGTCTTGCAAATTCCATTATAGAAACAATACCGCCAGTATTTAAAACTCTATAAAACTCTGAAAATGACTGTCCCAGATCTGCAAAATTTCTTATTCCAAAAGAAACGGTAATTAAATCAATTGAATTCTCATCCAAAGGAAGACTTTCAGCACCTGATACTATAAATTCTGCATGAGGCAATTTACTTTTTGCAATTTCTAGCATTTTGGCAGCAGGATCAACAGCGTAATACTTTTTTGAACTTAGTTTTTGTAATTCAACTAACAAATCACCTGTTCCTGAGGCGATATCTGCAATGTTTCTATATTCTTGGAAAGCTATATTTTTAACAAAAACTCTACGCCATCGCTTGTCCATGCCAAAAGATAAAATATGATTTAATTTATCATAAGTTCCTGCTATACCGTCGAACATCTTCGGGGTATCTTTCTTTGCTATTTTAGGTTTGTGTGTCATGTTAAATAAAAAGAAAGCCTGAGAACAGGCTTTCATCTTTTATCTTTTATTTCGCATTTGTTTCTGTTGCATTTTTTGTGCTTCTTCAAGCCTTTGTTGCCATTTTGATTTTGGTTTTGGCGGTTTTTTCTTATTAGCTTCCATTTGCGCCAACACTTTCTTTTCATCAATTATAAACTTCTGAATGATGAAAGTCTGAAGTATTGTAATTAAGTTTGCAAGGAAGTAATAGTAACTCAAACCTGAAGAGTATTTATTAAACCAGAAAATCATCATTACAGGCATAATATACATCATTTGTTTCATGCCTGGCATATTGTTATTTGTTTGTTGGTTTGCACTTGTCATTCGAGTTGAAATTAACATTGATGCAGCCATTAACAAGGTAAATAAACTAATGTGATTTCCGTAGAATTTAGTAATTAATGGGATGTTTCCTGACCATTCAACAATAGCATCATAAGAAGATAAGTCATTTGCCCAAAGGAAACTTTGTTGTCTTAGTTCTATAGATGCAGGGAAGAATCTAAACATTGCAATCAGTATAGGGAACTGTAATAACATAGGTAAACAACCACCCATTGGGCTGGCTCCGGCTTTTTTGTATAGTGCCATTGTCGCCTGTTGTTTTTCCATTGCTTTATCCTTACCATACTTCTTACCAAGTTCATCAATCTGAGGTTTTAGAACTCTCATTTTAGCTGATGACATATATGATTTGTATGTCAATGGGAAAAGACCAATTTTGATAATTAATGTTAGTAATAAAATTATCAAACCAAAATTATTTATAAACCCACCTAACCAGTTGAAAATTGGAATAATGAGAAATCTGTTTACCCAACCAAATATTCCCCATCCTAATGGAACAACCTTCTCGAGTTTAAGGTCATATTGCTTTAGAGTTGAGAACTTATTGGGGCCAAAATAGAAATTAAATTTCTGATTTTCTTTTTCCTGATTTGTTAATGAGAGTGTAAATTCTGATTCAAAAGATTTAAGATATTTGCTATTCTCATCTTCAATTTTTGCAATTTTAACTGTTGGGTTATCTAACTTATTCTGTGCAATAAGAATTGAAGAGAAGAACTGCTGTTTACAAGCTACCCATTGAGCACTACCTTTGCTTTCGAAGCTGTCTTCATCTTTACGTTCGCTAAGTTTTTCAACATCCTCGTCAGACATTCTGATCATTGCAGTTGTGCTGTTAGATTCCCAATCGCGTCCTCTTTCAAGCCCTGGGATCAAATGATTCCAGCGTAATGTAATATAAGGATTTGATCTTAATTCTTCCTGTAAACCAACAATGTTGATATCAAAATCAATCATATAATCGTCAGGTTTAACAGTATAAAGAAATTCAATGTATTTGTTTTCATTTACCTCAAGTCGCATTCCTGCCTGAACAGATTCGCTGCCAACTTTAATGTTTTTTGAGTTGTTTGTTGGCACAAAATACATGTCGTTTGTAATTAGGGCTTTTCCCTGAGCAAGCATTTCAAGTCCAAATACTGCAGTTGAGTCTTGAGTAAACAGAATTAAAGGATCACCATAATATGTTTTATAATCTTTTAATTCAACAGAGTAAATTTTCCCACCCTTATTAGTTAGGGTAATTATCATTTTCTCGTTTTCAATAGTGAAGAACTCTTCTGTACCTGTAGCAGCATCTTTAAAAATACCATATTCTGAAACCAAGGCTAATTCTTGAATTGAGTCTTTATCTTCCTGAGAAATAGAGTCTGGTATTTCGGCAATAATACTGTCACTGTTTACACTTTCTATACTCTCGAGACTATCTTTTTGTTGTGCGAGAGCTAACTCTTCAGCTTTACGAATAGAGTCCTTTTCTTTTTCAACCTGTGCTATTGAATCCTGTTTTCGTTTGGTTTCAGCTAATTCCTCCTTGCTGGGTTTGGTGATTAGCATGTAACCAACTAACAGGGCTCCAATAACGACTAAACCTATTATACTATTCTTATCCATATTAGTTAATTATATTCTTTCTATTTATTTAGTTATAGTGGCTTTTACAAAACTCACAAAGATTGGATGAGTATTTATTACTGTACTTTTATATTCAGGATGGAACTGTACACCAACAAACCACTTGTGTTTTGGGATCTCGACAATTTCAACCAATTCTGTTTCAGGATTAATCCCTGTTGCAATCATACCGGCTTTTGAATACATTTCCTGGTACTAATTATTAAACTCATAACGATGTCTGTGTCTTTCGTTTATTTTAGTAGCGCCATATGCTTTATGCGCATTTGTATCTTTTAAAATCTTACATGGATATGAGCCAAGTCTCATAGTACCACCTTTTTCAGTAATCATCTTTTGTTCTTCCATCAAGTTGATTACAGGGTTTGCACATTTGTGGTCCATTTCAAGAGAATTTGCATCTTCAAGATTAAGAACATTTTTTGCAAACTCAATCACAGCACATTGCATACCTAAGCAAATACCTAAAAATGGAACATTGTTTTCTCGTGCATATTGAACGGCAAGAATTTTTCCTGCTATACCTCTGTGACCAAAACCGGGAGTTACTATAATGCCATCAACTTCGGCAAGTAAATTTTTATAAGTGGATTCATCTACTTTCTCAGAGTGGATATATTTAATATCAACTTTAGTTTCGTTGGCTGCACCTGCGTGAATAAATGCTTCGTTAATAGATTTGTACGCATCTTGTAGCTCTACATATTTTCCAACAAGTCCAATTGTAACCTTATGTTTTGGCTGACGTAATTGTTTAAGAAAATCCTTCCATGGTTTTAAATCCGGTCTGGATTTTAATTCCATATTAAAATGAGTAATAACTAACTCATCAAGTTTTTCTTTTTGCATTTCTATAGGTACTTCATAGATGGTACTGACATCATGTGATTCAACAACAGCTTCCTTTTGTACGTTACAGAAGTTTGCAACTTTTGTTCGGATATCATTATTTAGGCGATGCTCGGTTCTAAGTACAAGAACATCAGGTTGAACACCGGCTTCGAGAAGTGTTTTAACAGAATGTTGTGTTGGTTTAGTTTTTAATTCACCACTAGCAGCCAGATATGGAACCAATGTTAAGTGAATTACCATACACCTGTTTTTAAGTTCCCATCTTAATTGTCTGACTGATTCAATATATGGAAGTGATTCAATATCACCAACAGTTCCGCCTATTTCTGTAATTACAAAATCATATTTCTTCTTTGATCCAAGTAGTTTGATTCTTCTTTTAATCTCATCAGTAATATGAGGTATAATCTTAACAGTTTTTCCTAAAAAGTCGCCTCGACGCTCTTTATTTATAACATCCTGATAAATCCTTCCGGTTGTTACATTATTTGATTGTGAGGTAAAAACATTTAAGAACCTCTCATAGTGTCCCAGATCAAGATCTGTTTCAGCACCATCTTCGGTAACATAACACTCCCCATGTTCATAAGGGTTTAATGTCCCCGGATCAACATTGATATATGGGTCAAGTTTTTGGATGGTAACTTTGTAGCCTCTTGCCTGTAAAAGTTTAGCAAGAGATGCTGAAATAATTCCTTTTCCTAATGATGAGGTAACTCCTCCGGTAACGAAAATGTACTTGGTTGTTGCCAAAACAATAATTCTTTAAAAGGTTAAACTTAATCCCAGACTTGGCATAATCGGTAACTGATCAACTCGATTATAATCAACTCTGTCGAAATAGAAAATATTTTGTCTATTATAAACATTTGTAACACTTAAATTTACCTCTAATTTTGTGTATTTAGAGAATTCGAAAGTCTTATTTAGTGTTAGGTCAAGACGATGATAATAAGGCAAACGGCCTGCATTTAAATCACTATAAATAATCCCTAATGAACCATTGCTTTGCCAGTATGGGTAGTTCAAACTACTATACATATCTGTTTCTTCGTAGAATCCTGCAGTTTTAGTAAATGGAAATCCTGAACCAAGATTCCATCTTGCACTAACATTCCATGACTTTTTCTCACCAAACTTATATGTTGTTACAAGGTTTATATTATGTCTTCTGTCGTAATGCGTGTTATAGACTGTTACTCCATCATCGCGTTTCACCCATCCAAGTGAGTAGACAAGCCAAACATAAAGTTGCTCCTGATCATATTTTAAAAGAAAATCAACGCCGTATGCATATCCTGATTCAATTAAAAAATCTTTTTTCAAGTAATCAGGCTTATCGCTATTAACATAAACATCATCATAAAGTTTATTTCTGTTAATAGTTGTTAACTGGCTAAAATTCTTAAGATAACCCTCAACATTAAAGTCAATCTTTTTTGTGAGGTCAATTTCAAAACCAGCAATTAAATGTTCTGATTTTTGTAATTTATGGGTTAACTCTTCACCTTTAAATTCATCAGGAACTCTTAAGTTGTTGCCACTAAGGAAACCATAAAATAGGTTAACAACATCTTTATCACTGTTAGCAGCAACAAGATCCTGCGAATAAATACCTGCAGCAAGCTTGAATCTTAAGAATTCAGAAATATTATATTTAATTCCCAAACGAGGCTCTAAAGAAACATTACCCATTGAAGCGTAATACTGCATACGGAATCCGGGTTCAACAAGTAATGCTCCAAGATTTAGTTTATATTTGAAGTATGTGCCAAGCTGAGTAGTGTTTTCTTCTTGTTCGAGTAATCTCCCAATAGAGTTATAGTATTCGAAATCAGTGTTAAACCCAAGAGCTTCAATTCCCCATACAAATTGATTTTTGCCTAGGAAATAAAGAAAATCTAGGCCTAAGTTAAATCCATTTATTCCACTGTAGCTTGGATAGTTATCCATTGATTGCATATTGATTTTATAATCAGAATATGACATTCTTGCTTTTAGCATAAATGTTGACCCACTTGGTACGACAATGAAATTTGCACCTAACCCGTATGAATCCCAACCAAGATTACTTAATCCCTGATAGCTTACGTTATCATTAAATTTAAATCCAAAAATATTTAATCTGCTACCGTCAGGAGTATTTAATGACACTTTCCCGTATAAATCGGTGTAATTGAAAGGTAAACCTTGACCATCGTTAATGTATGGATATAATAGTTTTGAAGACTGCTCAAGGAAAGAAGTCTTTCCTGATAAAATATATGACAAACTTGATTTTCCTTGTTTATACTTAACTATCGGACCCTCAAGCATAACTTTAGTTCCAAATGTACTTGCAGAAACTTTTCCTCCGAAACGATTTGGATTACCATCTCTCATTGATATGTCCATTACAGATGAGATTCTTCCTCCATATTCTGAATTAAAGCCTCCTGTATAAATATCGGCATTTCTGATAATATCAGAATCAAAAACGGAGAAAAGACCAATTGAGTGGAAAGGATTGTAAATTACCATTCCATCAAGTAATACAAGGTTTTGAATATTTGAACCACCTCTGATATAAAGCTGCCCGCCTTGGTCGCCGGTAAATGTAACACCCGGTACTACCTGAAGATACTGAGCGATGTCAGGTTCACTACCAATGGAAGGGAGTTGTTTAATTTGCTGAGGTGTAACTTTTACTTTAGAAATTCGAATTTGAGTTCTCATTTCTTGACGTTCTGCTGAAACAACTGCTTCGTCAAGTACAAATGCAGCCTTATTCATGTAAAAAGTCTTTGAATAGATTTTCCCATTACTAATAGTAAATGGTTCGACGATACTGTCGTAACTAACATAAGTTATTTTAACAGTGTAATCGCCATCGGGCATTTTCGGGATTGTAAAATATCCGTTCATGTCTGTTGCTGCACCATAATTTGTTCCAACTATTGAAACATTTGCAAACATACATGGCTCACCGTTTTCCTTATCAAGGACAAAACCTTTAATTGCTCCGGTTTGAGAATAAGAAGAAACCACAAAAGCTAAAATTGCAGCCCCTAGTAGAAGTAATCTTTTAATCGTTTTGCTCATCATTACTGTCTTTCTTTTTTAGTTCCCGCTCTGCGAGATCGATAGATTTCTTTTTCTCTTTTAAGGTTTTGATTTCGGTTTTTGCTTTATTTATTTTTTTCTCAAAATCTTTCAGAATACTATCTGAGCCAGATGAGAAAAATCCCATATTATTTTCGTATTGATTGATTTCAAGATTTAAATCCTGAATTCTTTTCAATATTCTACTTCTTTCTTTTTTGAGGCCATTTGCCTCACCTGTTTCTTTAAGGACTTCAATTTTTGAATTAAAGTTGCTGATGTCCAGTGCATTTTTATTTAAATTGAGTTTCTCGTATATGTAATTTACTGCAGAACGATACTCAGTGTAAAGTCTGTCTTTATGTTTATTAGCGACATAGCCGATTTCTGTCCAACGTTTTTGAAACTCTTTTATGCTATTAATATTTTCTGCTTGTTCTTTGCCCGGTTTGAATTCTTGAATCTCTTTTATTAGAGTTTCTTTCTTTATTAGATTTTCTTTATGCTCTTTGTCAATATTTGAATAAAAGTCTGATTTAGCATTAAAAAATTTATCGCATGCAGCGCGAAATCTTTTCCAAACCTGATCTGAATGCTTCTTTGGTGCCGGTCCAATTTCTTTCCATCTTTTTTGTAAATCAAAGAATGCTTCAGTTGATTTTTTCCAATCTGTAGAATCCTGTAATGATTCTGCACTTACGCAAAGTTCAAGTTTTCTTTGATAATTACCGTTAAGTTCTTCATTTATAGTTTCAAAGAATTCTTTTTTAGCGTTAAAAAATCTATTACAAGCAGCACGAAATCTTTCGTAAACTTCGGTATTAACTTCTTTAGGTACCATACCAATAGTTTTCCAGATTTTTTGTAATTCTAGAACCTTTTCAGTTTGTTCTCCCCATTCTTTACCATTATTTGGACTTTCGGCATTAGCGATTGCTTCAGCTTTTTCGCAAAGGACTAATTTTTGCTCATAGTTAGCTTTGCGTTCATCTTTAAGTTTCTCGAAATGCTCTTGGTAAGCTTGTCTGATTTTTTTACTCGCCAAACTAAATCTGTCCCATATTTCTTCTCTTTTATCAGCAGGGACAGGACCTAATTCTTTCCAAAGGTTGTGCAACTCTTGAAGGTTTTTATACGAAGCAACAGCATCAGTTTCTAGTAATAACTCTTCAGCTTTTTCGCATAGTTCAAGTTTTTGCTCAAGGTTCTTCTTGAAATCAAGATCACGAAGTTCCTTGTTTATTCTAACAAGATAATAAAACCTTTCGATTTGTAATTGGTAATTTTTCCAAAGATTTGTTGCTTCTGATGCAGGAACATTGCCGATCTCAAGCCATTCTTGTTGCAAGTCTTTAAACTCATTAAAAGTTTTATTTAGTGACTCTTCGCTATTTGCTAAACCTTTAATTTTTTCAATAATATCAAGCTTTTTTTGAAGATTATCTTCTTTCTTCTTATCCTGAGAGGTGGCAAATTCAGCTTTTTTCTTTTTATAGTCAACCATTGGTTCCTTTAAGTAGTCCTCTGTAGGATCCTTTGGCATCTTAAATTCCACGTCATCACCTGCTTTTTCTTTTAAGTCTTTTTTGATTTTATCATATTCAGACTTCTGAAGCTTGTAATATTGACTTTTTAAAGTTTCAATTGATTTTCTTGATTTATCAATTTCTGATTCGTGAATAAGTAGGCGAAGTTTTTCAAGAATTTCTTCTTTACTTAATTCAGAAAAGTCCTCCTCTTCATCTTCATTAGAATCTTCATCAGTAATATCAGTAAAAATATCCTCTTCATTCTCTTTTTCAGTATCTGAATTTGCAATTTCACTTTTCTCAACTTCAGCGCTGTTAATGTCAGATTCTTTTACCTCTTTTTCATTAGAGTCAAGCACATCTGTCTCCTTGTTTTGAACTTCATTCTCAACAATTTTTGCCTCTACATCGGAATTATTACCCTCTTTTGCTAAGCCTTCTTGCTTATTTTCCAATTCGCTACTCATTTTAACTAATTGATATTAAATGTATTATAACTTTAAAAGTATATCTCTTATAAAACTTACGAAGGTATGTTTTTCAGGAAAACTACGCAAATTTTTAATGTTTTTTCTATTCCTGAGTTATTGAAGCTTACAACACGCTGTAATTTGGAGAATAATTTACTTTTTAATAATAATTTTACTTTTCACACCATAATGGTCAGATAAATCAATGTTTTTTTTTTTGTAATTGAATTTTAATCGTAGGATTTTCTGCTCAATAATTTGCGTTGAAGTCTTTCTGGGATTTAGTAAAATGTAATCTAATTGAATTCCATTAGAGTGATTGTTCCATGAGTTTTTACCATCAATAGTAAATGGCTCAGGATCGTTAATAGGGAAATCCTGCACATCAATTATTTTTAGCATATCTTGATATACTTTTGTGTCCGACTTTTTTGTATTTAAATCACCTATAACAAAAATTGGAATTGTATCAATTTTGTATTTATGAATTAAATTAGCGATTTCCTGATATTGAGAGTACCGATGTTTAATAGCTTCATCTGAATTTCCTGCTTGTAAATGTGTTCCGGCAATTTGAAATATTACACCATTTTTCTCAGCTTCAATAAGAGTGCAACCCTTTGCCGCCATAGCATCAGCAGTTACTCCTTTTTTGTAAATCACATGGTCTAAATACCTTAATGGAACTTTGCTGACAATTAAAACGCCATTGCTAGTAAGCCTACCAAATTTTGTTTTTGTTTTTATTTGATATGGATAAACTTTTTGAAGCTTACGCACTAGTTTTCTTCTCAACTCACGATCAAAGACTTCCTGAAAAACTATAATGTCATATTCAGCTGAATTACAATGCTCAATAATCTTAGATAAACGTACTTTCTGCAACTTCCGTAGGTCTTTAGAGAAAATTGAAGGCCCATTTGGCAGCATTTGGATATTCCAAGTTAAAATATTTAATTCTGTTTCTTGTGAATATACAAAAGAATATAAAAAGAGGATTAACCAAAAGGACAAGAATTTAATTTTCATTTTACAAATTTAATGAATATTCGCTCTTTTAAAAAGTTGATGCTAAGTAAGTGTAGTATTTTTTTAATTTTGCATTTATATTAAAAACAAAATATGCGGATAGATATAATTACTGTTTTACCCGAAATTCTTGAAGGGCCATTAAATTATTCAATTGTTAAGAAAGCAGTTGACAAAGGAATTGCTGAAATTGTGGTGCATGATCTTCGTGAATATGGTCTTGGCAAACATAAACAGGTTGATGATTACCCTTATGGTGGAGAAGCGGGGATGGTAATTATGATTGAACCGGTGTTTAATCTTATTAATGCATTAAAGTCCGAAAGAGAGTATGACCTTGTTTTATACACTTCTCCGGATGGGAAAAAATGGGACCAAAAAAAAGCAAATCGTATTTCAACATTAAATAATATTATTATTCTATGCGGTCACTATAAAGGGATTGACCAAAGAATTAGAGAAAATCTAATAGATGAAGAATATAGCATAGGTGATTTTGTTCTTACAGGGGGAGAATTGCCGGCAGCTTTAATGTGCGATAGTATTGTCCGGCTTTTGCCCGGAGCAATAGGAGATGAACAGTCGGCTCTTTCTGATTCTTTTCAGGATGGACTTCTGGCACCTCCGGTTTATACTCGTCCTGCTGATTTTAATGGATGGCAAGTACCTGAGATTCTTTTGTCCGGTCATGCTGCAAATATTAATAAATGGAAAGAGGAACAATCTATTGATAGAACAGAAAAATTGCGTCCTGATCTTTTAGATGATATAGAATAATGATTAGTTACCTTCAGGCAGAAAATATTAGCAAACGATACGGAGAGAAACTCCTTTTCGAAGGAGTAGATGTGAATATTTCCGAATCACAAAAAATTGCTCTTGTTGCAAAAAACGGAACCGGTAAAACATCATTAATGAATATTATTGCAGGTGTTGACACCGGTGATACAGGTAGCATTAGCACAAAGCGCGATTTGAGAATTTCATATTTACCACAGGAAGTAAACCTTGACCCCGAAAAAAGTGTTATTGAAGCAGTCTTTTTTCAAGATGATGAAATTATTAGGGCGATAAGAAATTATAATGATTCTATAGGGTCTGATGACTCAAATATTATTCAGTCTGCCTTGGATAAAATGGATAGTCTAAATGCATGGGATTATGATGCAAAAGTGAAGCAGATTCTTGGTAAGCTTGAAATATATGAATACGATCAGAAAATCAAATTTCTAAGTGGTGGCCAAAAGAAACGAGTTGCGCTTGCAGGGACATTGATAAGTAAGCCGGATCTTCTAATTCTGGATGAGCCTACCAATCACCTTGACCTTAATATGATTGAGTGGCTTGAGGAATATCTGTCGGGAAGTGAAATTACACTTTTTATGGTTACTCACGACCGTTATTTATTGGATAGAGTTTGTAATTTGATTATCGAATTGGACGAAGGTAAAATCTACACTTATAATGGCAATTATTCTTATTTTGTAGAGAAAAGGGCTGAGCGTATTGAAAACCTTCAGGCGAATATTGCCAGAGCTCAAAACCTTATGCGAACCGAACAGGAATGGATAAGTAGAATGCCAAAAGCCAGAACTTCAAAATCAAAATTTCGAATAGATGGCTTTGAAGATTTAAAGGATAAAGCTAATCGTAAAATAGATAATACAAAACTTGAATTAGGAGTCGCAACAGATCGGCTAGGTAAAAAAGTTATTGACATTTATAATCTTGATAAAGCCTTTGATGAAAAGGTCTTAATTCGTGATTTTTCGTACAAATTTGCCAGAGGCGAAAAAGTTGGAATTGTTGGTAAAAACGGAAGTGGGAAATCAACATTTCTAAACCTTCTTGTAGGCAAAATCAGACCGGACAGAGGCAGGTTGGATATTGGAGCAACTGTGAAAATCGCATATTATACTCAAGATGGGATTAGTTTTGAAGAGGATACCAAACCTATAGATGTTGTTAAAAAAATTGCAGAAACAGTAAAATTAAAAAACGGGAAGTCATTTAGTGCATCAGGATTTTTACAGTATTTTTTGTTTAACCCTGATATGCAACACAATTATATTCGCAAATTAAGTGGTGGTGAAAAGAGAAGGTTGTATTTGTGTACCGTATTAATGCAACAACCAAATGTCCTTTTTATGGACGAACCAACTAATGATCTGGATATCATGACCTTGCAAGTTTTGGAAGAATATCTTACTTTAACGGATGCAACAGTAATTATTGTTTCTCACGATAGGTTTTTTATGGATAAGATTGTTGACCACGTTTTTGTTTTTGACGGCAAAGGTAGAATTAAAGATTTCCCTGGTAATTATACTCAATATCGAGACTATGATTTGTATGATGAAATAATGATGCTGGAGAATTCGTCCGAAAATACAGAAGTACACAAAAGTAAGGAAAAGAAACAAAAGCCTAAAACCGAGAAAACGAAGAAACTTAGCTTTAATCAAAAATATGAATTAGAGCAATTAGAAAAAGAAATTCCATTACTTGAAAATAAAAAAGAAAAACTAGAAAACGAACTAAATTCCGGAACGCTAAACACAGATGAATTACTTGCAAAATCTGATGAATTAGCAAAGTTGTTGTCGGAGATCGAAGAAAAAGAACTTCGATGGTTAGAATTAAGTGAGTTGATGTAAGTTGATATTTTACACAATCGTATATTTGTTAAATGTGCACGGCTATGATTAACTGTAAATACGCACGGCCGTGCGTATTTACAGTTTTATAGCTTATACACTATGCTTTGGTAAACAAGATGCTTAAACTCCATAAAAAGTAGACTATCGGAACAATACCTATCTTTATTTATATAACATCAATCATAAATAGAAAAACACCACTAAAACAGACAACCAAAACAGCGTTTTTAAGTCTATTAATTTGAAAAACGAATTGAAAACAAAGCATAATTGCGATTTTTTAACGTTTTTACTAAGAAAATTAAGGTATTTTATTAAATTTGCTGAATTAATAGCATAGAAAAACACACATATAATATGAGAAAGTTATTTTCCGGCATTATTTTGATTCTTGGGATATTGTTAAGCCCAATTATTTCTTTTTCACAAGCAGATTGTTCAACAGCTGTAGATATACCGATAGAAGGATATGGGTCTTGTGGCGAAATGGCATTTACAAATGTTGATTTTGATGGAGCAGCTCCATCATCTGACACACCAGCCCCAACATGTGGAAGTTTTAGTGGTACAACTAATGATATGTGGTACACATTTACTGTTCCTGCCGGAATAACAGAAATGGCCTTTCATGCGTTTAATGCACCAACTCCAATGTTTGCAATGCCACCACTATTAGATGAAATCCCAGCTTGTGGGCCAGGTATGGCTGTTTATACCGGATCTTGTGGTTCTTTAACATTATTGGATTGTTTTAATGACTCGGATGGTTTTATGCAAAATGGGGAGATTCGCTGGGAAGTGCTAAATTTGACTCCTGGAGAAACTATATATGTAAGACTATGGGAAGAAGATAATGATCCTACTTCTATGTTTTTTGCAGCATCTGTTTTATTAGATCTTCCTGAAGCGAGTTGTGACAATCCACCAGAATTAGCAAGTTCTTGCTGTAATATTCTTGCTCCTGCAGGAACTATTCAAGCTCCGGACGATTGTGGATGGACCTCAACAGATAATGTTGTTTTCTATTCATTTGAAGTTCTTGCAGGTGATCCTCAACCGGTAGAAATAAATATTGAATATGGGCAATGTTGGGCAAATGAAGTTGACGGAATATTTCCTACAGAACCTGAAATACAATTTGCAATTTATGATTGGAATGGTACAGATTGTACCGGTATAGGCGGTAGTCCTCTCAGTGACCCACCAAATAATACAACATATTACGATTGTGAAAACGGAACAGGAACAGTGAGTTTCTCTCAAAATCTTGCACCGGGTTTATATGTACTTGCAATGGATGGATATAGCTTCGAAGGTGGAAATTCACTTTGCACATTTGGTATCGCAGCATCATTTCTAGAGCCCGAAACCGGTGAACTTTCTGTTAGTTTATCTACAACAGATAATGGTTGTGGACAAACAGGCTCGGCATCGATTACAGTATTTTCATCCTGTGGAGGAAACCCAACTTTTGCTTGGAGTTCATCAGCAAACACTACTGATACAGAAACAGGTTTAGCAGCAGGAGATTATACAGTAACTGTTACTGATGATGATCCTACATGTGGTGATACTGTTATTAACTTTACTATTGCTGATAATAGCAGCCTAGTTGTTTCTGTAACACCATCAGGAAATCCATGTTCGGGTCCTGTTAATTTAACTGCACAGGTTATGGGTGCAGACCCCGGTGATGTGACTTTTCAATGGGACGACCCTGCTCTCAGCACAGGACAAAGCATATTAGCTCCAGCAGATGGGATTTATTGTGTGACTGCAACTTATGGTACTTGTAATGATAACGATTGTTACGAAGTTGTTAGTGGTGACTTTTATTTTGAAGTCGTATATACTGAAACATTTTGTGAAGGTGGGACAGGAAGTGCAAATATCAATATAATAACAGGGGTAGGACCTTATCAATATGAATGGTCTACGGGTGCTATTTCTACCGGAATAGTTATTACTGAGCCTGGAAACTATTGTTTGACTGCTACTGATTTGTACAGTGCTTGTCAGGATATATTTTGCTTTTCTGTTGACGAGCTGCCATCAGTTGATGTAAGTATAGATTATGCTGATATTACATGTTTTGGTAAAGTTGATGGATGGGCAACAGTTGTTGCTTCTGGTGGAACTCCGGATTATGAATATGAATGGAGTACATTTATGGAAACAATAACTATAGATAATTTATTATCCGGAAATTATGCTGTAACAGTGACAGATGCAAATGGTTGTACCGGAACGGAAACTGTCTTTATAGCAGAACCACCACAGTTTTATTATTCAATAACACCAAATCAGGGAATCTGTCGTGGAGAGCAAGCTACTCTTGAGGTTAGTGTAATTGGTGGTGTTGAACCATATCTTTATGATTGGAATCATGCTGTAGGAGTTAATACAGACCAAGTGTCAGTTTCTCCCGAAGAGACATTTACTTATACTGTTACTGTGACAGATGCAAATATGTGTGAATACACTGAACAAAGTTCAACTGTTACGGTAAGCCAGCCAATAATTATTGATCCTATTATTGATGACGTTCTCTGTCATGGAGTTTGTTCAGGTACAGCAACTCTTGATATAACAGGAGGTATTCCGCCTTTTATATATTCTTGGGAAAGCACAAGCGATTATATGCAGGATTTATGTGCAGGAGACTATTCTGTTACAATTACAGATATGTATGATTGTGTAGGAGATGTTGATTTTGAAATAACTGAACATGATACAATTTATTTGACAACATATTCAGGTCCTGCAACATGTTACGGATATTATGATGGTTATGTCGAAGTGGACGTTATTGGAGGTGTTCCTTTTGTAAATGAGTTTGGTGAGTTTTATAATTACCAATGGGAAAATGCTAGCACGGAAGATTCTCTTGCAATTGGATATGGCATACATACTGTTACAGTTACCGATGCAAATGGATGTTCACATGTTGCTTCTGCTTTTGTTGATCAACCACCTGCAATATATGTAACTCCTTCCTGGGGTGGCACAATTTGTATAGGTGAATCATTTACAACATTTGTAAGTGCAACAGGTGGTAACCTTGATGTGGGAGCAGATTATGATTATGTTTGGACAGGTCCTAATGATTTTATTTGGTATGGAAATACATTGACAGTTTCACCTGAAACGACATCTATGTACCAATTGGTAGTAACAGATTCCGAAGGATGTTTCGGACCACCACAAAATGTCACCGTTAATGTTCATCCTGTTATTGATGTTTTAAATATAAATAGCACTCCATCTGAGATTTGTATTGGAGAATCTATTGATGTGGAAATGGAGTATCAAGGGGGTAATGGAGGTCCTTATACAATAACATTTGTTGATCATCAGATTGTTAATATGCCTTACACTTTTTATCCTCCTGAGTCAGGTTATTATGCATTTGAAGTAAGTGATGAGTGCGGATCACCAACAGATTTAGATTCTATTTATGTTGAAGTACACCCACTGCCACAAATAGCATTTTATGCAGATCATGCTGCAGCATGTCCACCAGACGTATTTTATTTTACTGAAGAAACCCCAGATGAGGGTCAAACTTACCTTTGGGATTTTGGTGATGGTGGATATAGCGTACAAAAGAATCCGGAGCATACTTATACGGAAACTGGAACTTATGATGTTTCTTTGACAGCTTGGTCACAGTATGGTTGTAAAAAAGTACGTGAAATTGAGAACTTAATAACTATGTATCCTGTTCCACGTGCAGAATTTTCCGGAACACCTGAAGTAGTTTCAATATTTAACCCTTTAATTGAATTTATAAATTATACAGAAGGTGGTTCTACATATTTTTGGGACTTTGGTGATGGGGCAACTACACTTTGGACAAATGAACCTCAGATGCATATGTATAATGCTCTTGGAGATTTTACAATAATGATGATAGCTAAAAATCAATATGAGTGTTATGATACTGCTTATAAATCTATTCATGTTCATGATGAGTATACTTTTTACGCTCCTGATGCATTTACTCCAAATGGTGATGGACTAAATGATGTTTTTTATGTAATTGGTCATGGAATAGATCCAACACAGTTCTATTTAGTTATTTATGATAGATTCGGCTCAAAGGTTTTTGAAACTGAAACATTCGATAGTGACAATCCATATAGAATGGCTTGGGACGGTTCTCATAACGGAAGTGTAGTGAAAGGTGATCCTGTTATGACAAATGGAATGTATCGTTGGTATTGTTCATTTGCTGACTTGAATGGAAAACCTCGTGAGGAAAGCGGAACCGTTACACTTGTCAAGTAATTTACTTTTGAAAACATATTGTTTAGTGAAATATTTCTGTAAAAATGTAATATGGAGAAGACATTTACGTTAATTCTCAAATAAGAAAAGTGTTGATGGCAAAAAAGATAACAGGAATATTTATACTTGCAGTAGTATTTTTTACTCTACTCGTTTTAAGTTCGTGTAATAAAAATACTTTCACAACAGATCCGTCCGATTTGTTGGAATTCTCTACAGATACTGTTCAGTTTGATACTATATTTACTTCTATTGGCTCTGCAACTAATTACTTTGTTGTCAGAAACAGCAATGAGTCAAAATCAATTAAAATTGACAGAATATTTGTTGCTGGAGAATCAAATACAAAGTATCGCCTGAATATTGACGGACTATCAACTAATTCGATAGAAGATTATGAACTTGCACCTGGTGATTCCCTTTTTATTTTTGTCGAAGTAACTATTGATCCTAATCAAGATGAAATGATAGAAGAAGATTCTGTGATTTTTGTTTCTAACTGAAATATCCAGAATGTTAAATTGATTTCGTATGGTCAGGATGTAACCTTGATAAATGGTCAGTACATCTCCAATGATACTATATGGACGGCAATAAAACCAGTATTGATTTATAATTCTGCTTTAATCGACTCTTTGGTAACAGTAACTGTCGAGGCTGGTACAAAGGTTTATTTTCACAGAGGTTACAGTTTGTTTGTTAAAGGAAGCCTTATTGTTAATGGAGCTCAAGATAATATGGTAACTTTCACTAGTGACAGATTGGAGGATTACTATAGCGAAACTGCCGGTCAGTGGGGGGCATTTCTTCAGGATGATAATGGTAATACAACTGGAATTTTTGGAGGAATACATATGCTAGCAGGTTCGAGATATAATTCAATAAATTATGCTGAAATCAAGAATTCAATAATAGGTTTACAGGTAGACTCGTGTGTAACTCCGGGAACACCAACATTAATCCTAAAGAATTCAAATATCGAAAATTCAAAAATTATTGGACTATATGCATTAGGAGCTCATATCGAAGCCGAGAATTGTATTTTTGCTAATAGTGGGCAATATAATATAGCATGCATTATCGGAGGAGAATACTCCTTTATTCATTGCACAATGGCTAATTATTGGGTAGGGAATAGACAGACGCCACAGTTAATTTTAAATAATTACTATACTTACGATATTGGTGCAGGAACTCAGGTGTCATATCGTGATTTAACCAATGCATATTTTGGTAATTGTATTATTTATGGTTCACGCGAAGAGGAGTTTGAGTTAGACTTAGCTCAGGATGCTATGGCAAACTTCCGATTCGAGAATTGCCTAATAAAATCCCAAGAATACGAAGATATTACAGGTTCTGATTATTTTATTGATAATATTTGGAATGAAAATCCTGAATTTGTGGAAACAGCTTCACCATACGATTATCATTTAGATACACTATCACCTGCAAAAGATGTTGCTAAAGGGAGTATTAGTACTTTAGTTCAAAACGATCAGGATGGAAACAGTCGTTTATCAGATGAAGGTCCTGATATCGGTGCTTTTGAAAGAGTGGAATAAATCGTTTTCAAAATAAATGAAAAGATTTCTCGTCCAACTTTGTCGTATTACATCACTTGTTATCCGTCATCGGTCACCCGACACCAATCATCTCCTAAACTTAAAATCAACATAAGTAGGCAAGTGGTCACTAAAACCACCATGATATTTAAAACCGATATAGGTTCTGTTTACTCTTTTTCCTGTATATTTTTCATCAGGTTCAAGTAGGAAATCAGCATTATAGATATGGGCATCCTCAAGAGTTGTATAAACAGAACTTGTAGTATCCATCAAACCATAAGAAACAATAATTTTATCAAGTATACCCCATTGACCATTGTATTTGTGTGTTCCCAGATTTTTTTCATGTTCTAGGTAATATGACATGTTGTATAATTTCTTGGGTTTTAAATTGTCAAACTCAGTTTGAGCTTTTAGAATTTCTAGTACGCTTCTATCTGTTGTGTGATCATTAAGGTCGCCCATAATAATAATATTTGCTTTAGGATTAGTTCTGAAAATTGAATCGGTTTCTTTTTTAACAAGTTTAGCAACAGTTATTCTTTTCCCTTCTGTTTCCATTTGTCCACCCCATCGTGAAGGCCAGTGGTTTACAAATACATTAAGAGTATCGTCGGTGTTTGTTACTCCTGCTACATATAGTATGTCTCTAGTTGGTCCGGCTTCTACAGAAGCAGGCCATTCAACAGGGATAGCTTTTTCAAGATAAGGAGTAAAGTACTCGCTGCGATAAAGAAGGCCAACATCAATTCCTCTACGGTCAGGCGATTCAAAATGGACTATTTTATAATCAGTTTTATAAAGAGGGGTATTGCTTAATAAATCCTCTAAAACACCACGGTTTTCAAGCTCGCATAGACCAACCAATTGAGGCAAATCCCATTCACCTACTCCTACAATAACCTTATAAATATTACTTAATTTGTTGTTGTATCTATAGCTTGACCAATATCTGTCACCTTCTGGAAGAAACTCTTCGTCACGTTTTTCGGGATCATCTTCTGTGTCAAAAAGGTTCTCAACATTATAAAACATTACTCTGTATTCAGATCTTTCAGTAGTAATTGTATTTTTATTCTTATTTAGTTTTTTTTCGGAATTACAAGAGATTGTAAAAAGAATTAAAACTGAAAGTATTATTGCATACCACCTGTATTTCATATATGACATAGATTTATCTTCTTAATTCAAAATTTTCACCCAGATATAGTTTTCTTACCTGCTCATCTTCGCTAAGTTCTTCAGCTGTACAACTTTTTAGTATATCTCCTTCGAAAAGTAGATATGCTCTATCGGTAATAGAAAGAGTTTCGTGAACATTATGGTCAGTTATAAGAACGCCTATATTTCTTTCTTTTAGGTGCATAACAATTTGCTGTATATCCTCGACAGCAATTGGGTCGACACCTGCGAAAGGTTCATCCAACAATATAAAACTTTGATCTATAGCCAGGGCACGTGCAATTTCTGTTCGTCTTCTTTCTCCACCTGATAATTGAAACCCTTTACTTTTACGAATATGATTAAGACCAAATTCTTCAAGTAATTGGGCCGTTTTTCTAAGTTGCTCTTTACGAGTAAGTTTTGTCATTTCCAGAATAGCCTTAATATTATCCTGAACAGACATTTTTTGGAAAATAGACTCTTCTTGCGCAAGATAACCGATTCCTTTTCTGGCCCTTCTGTAAATAGGTTCTCTGGTAATATCTGCATCATCCAGAAAAATCCTTCCTTCATTAGGTTTAATAAGTCCTACAATCATATAAAACGTTGTTGTTTTACCTGCACCGTTTGGGCCTAAGAGACCAACTATTTCACCCTGCTTCACTTCAACGCTTACTCCCTTTACAACAGTTCTTTTGCCGTATTTCTTTATTAATTTTTCTGTATGAAGTCTCATCTATAAAGAGATTATTTATGCAAAGATAGAAAAAAAGTTCAGTGTTTGATATCTACTTCTATGTAGATTTTTTTAATTATGTAGATTAGAAATTCGATTGAATTTTCCTATTTTATATCTAGTACATTTTTCATAACTTCGCCAAATAAAATTATACGGATATGTTGACATTAAAAACAATCAGAGAAGAGAAGGAAAAGGTAGTTGAAAGACTTAAAATAAAGAACTTTGATGCGTCTGAATTAATTGATCAAATAATTGAACTTGATGATAAAAGAAGAGAGTATCAGGTGAAGAAGGACGGATTGCAAAAAGAAATGAATGATATTTCCAAAGAAATAGGAAAATTATTTGCTCAGGGGAAACGCGAAGAGGCTGAACAAGCTAAACAAAAGACAGGTCAGATAAAAGAGCAGGTAAAAGAGTTTGAGATTATTTTTAGTGAATCCGAGAAAGAACTTAATGATTTATTAGTTCAACTTCCAAATATTCCACATGAGTCTGTTAAGCCGGGAAAAGGAGAGGATGATAATGAAGTAGTTAAAGAAGGTGGACAAATTCCCGAATTAACACATAATAAACCTCACTGGGACCTAATCAAAGATTATAATATTATTGATTTTGAACTTGGAACAAAAATTACAGGCGCAGGATTTCCTGTTTATATGGGTAAAGGAGCAAAATTGCAACGTGCACTTATAAATTTCTTCTTGGATGAGGCTGAAAAAGCGGGTTATAATGAAGTTTTACCTCCACTTGTTGTTAATGAGGATAGTGGATTTGGAACTGGTCAGCTTCCTGATAAAGAAGGGCAAATGTATCATGTTACTGCTGATAATTTTTATTTGATTCCAACTGCAGAGGTTCCAGTAACAAATTTATATCGTGATGTAATCTTAAATGAAAAGGATTTTCCAGTTAAAAATATGGCATACTCAGCATGTTTTCGTCGCGAAGCAGGATCTTGGGGAGCTCATGTAAGAGGACTTAATCGTTTGCATAAGTTTGATAAGGTTGAGATAGTACAAATTCGCAAACCAGAGGATTCCTATGCAGCTTTAGAGGAAATGAAAAACCATGTCGAGAACTTATTAGTGAAGTTAAAACTTCCATATCGTATTCTTAGACTTTGTGGTGGAGATATTAGTTTTACATCTGCATTAACTTTTGATTTCGAAGTCTTTTCAGCTGCTCAGGAAAGATGGCTTGAGGTAAGCTCTGTATCAAATTTTGAAGACTTTCAGACTAACCGTCTTAAATTACGTTATAGACCTGAGAATGAAAAGAAAACCAGACTTGCACATAGTTTAAATGGTAGTGCTTTGGCATTGCCACGAATAATGGCAGCAATTCTTGAGAACTATCAAACAGATAAGGGTATTGTAGTCCCTGAAGTACTACGTCCATTTACAGGTTTTGATATTATTGACTAATAGAATATTAAACGGAGAAAAAATCCGTTAATAATATATATTTTGAGTTTCAAAAAAACATATAAGTTTTTATTTTTTCTGATTGTACTTACAGTTCAGATAAGTGTTTTTGCACAGGATGGTGGAGATGCTCAATTAGCTTTGCGTTATTATAAAAATGAAGAGTATGATAAAGCAGCCGAGATTTATAAAGAGCTTTTCGAAGAAACAGGTTATAAAACAAACAGGGATTATTATTTGCGTTGTTTGTTTAATTTGAAAGATTATGATACCGCTGAAAAATTCCTGAAAAAGCAGATAAAAAAGCAAAAGCATGACTTTTATTTAGTTATAGACTTGGTAATGGTCTACTTTAATTCGAATCGCTTTGAGGAAGCTGATGAGCAATTTATGAAGGTTATCGAGAGAGTTAAAACTAATCGAAATAACGTATATAGTGCTGCTGCCATGTTTATAAATTACAGACAGTATTCTTATGCCGAAAAAGCATACAAAGTAGGTGAGGATTATTTGCGAACAGATTTTAGTATGGAGTTGGGGAATCTATACTATATTCAAAGGGATTATGAGCGTATGATGCAGAAGTATCTCGAGCATTTAGGTAAGAACTATAATGCAATGAATACTGTGCAGGCCAGATTACAATACGTATTGGCGAATGATATTGATGGCAGTGTAGATGAGATTATCGAAACAACAATCCTCAATAAAATACAGGAAAGTCCTCAAAACCAGACTTTCAATAAATTACTTATCTGGTATTATACTCAGGCAGGGAAGTTTCGCGTAGCGTTAAATCAGCTTTATGCAAATGATAAAAGATCAAAAGTAGGAGGGGAGTTTGATATACTTGAGTTTGGAAAGGTGTTGGCACTGAATAATGAATATGAGATGGCACTCGAAGCTTTTGATTATATTATGCAAAAAGGAGAGGAGAATCAATTTTACAACTCTGCATATATTGAGTATTTGAATGTACTTTACGCAAAAACAACTTCGGTATTAAATCCTGATATGGATGAGCTGATAGAACTTGAAAAAATGCTAACCGAATCACTCGACTTTGTTTTAAGGAGAGAATCATATTCGATAATATACGCATTAGCTAATATTAAAGCATTTTATTTAGGAAAACATCAGGAAGCAATAGATTTAATAAATTTAAGTATTGACCAAAGAAGGTTTCAGCCGGATCAGGAACAGGTTTTAAAACTTATGTTAGGAGATATTTATTTTCTTAATAATAATCCTTGGGATGCAGTCTTGGTTTATGCGCAGGTTGAAAAAGCTGTTCTTGAATCACCAATAGGTCACGAGGCGAGGTTTAAAAAGGCAAAATTGGCATATTATACCGGTCAGTTTAAGTGGGCTCAGGCACAGTTAGATGTTTTAAAATCTAGTACTTCAAAATTAATTGCAAATGATGCAATGGAACTAAGTATGTTTATTAGTGAAAATTACAATCTTGATACAACTGAAACGACTATGCAAATATTTGCTAGAGCAGATTTCTACATTTTCTCAAAACAGTATGATCTTGCTTTTCAGAGTCTTGATTCAATTGTAGAGATGTATCCTTCACATACATTGATAGATGATGTTCTTTATAAAAAAGGACAGATATATGAAGCCACTAATAATCTTGAACAAGCATCATCGTATTATAAGCATGTTGCTGACACGTATTATTATGATATTCTTGCTGATAATGCTTTATTTAGATATGCATTAGTTCAGGAAAAGCTAGGGAATTTTGAAGAAGCCAAGAATTCATACTTTAAATTGATTTCAGATTTTCCGGGAAGTATATTTACAGTTGAAGCAAGAAAGAACTTGCGTAATTTAACAGGTAGTGCGGAATGAAAGCTGAAAAAGACAGAATAATTTTAGGCATTGATCCCGGTACTAATATCATGGGTTATGGTGTAATTCATGAAAAGGGGAAAAATGTTGAGGTTGTTGGATTCGGTATTGTAGATATGCAAAAAATGAGTGGTCATTTTAATAAGCTTAAGCATATTTATGAGAGAACCTTACAACTTATAGATGGATTTAAACCTGATGAGTTGGCTATAGAAGCACCGTTTCAAGGTAAAAATGTTCAGTCAATGTTAAAGTTGGGTAGGGCGCAAGGCGCAGCAATTTCCGCAGCTCTTACACGAACAGTTCCTATTTTTGAATATGCTCCACGTAAAATTAAGTTAGCGATTACAGGTAGTGGTGCAGCAAGTAAAGAGCAAGTTGCTGGAATGCTGCAAAAAATTCTAAAATTGGAAGAACTGCCAAAGAAACTTGATGCAACAGATGGTCTTGCAGCCGCACTTTGTCATTATTATCAAAAAGATCTGCCGACAAAAGGTAAAACCTCAAATAGTTGGAGTGATTATGTCAAAAAGAATAATCTTGATAATAATACAAGTCGAAGAAAGAAGAAATAAAAAAGCCTGAATAATCAGGCTTAAATTTTATTTATAGATTCTTTTTTATCCTATTTGCGAGGTCCAAAAATTCCTCCTGGCTCATTTGAACTCTTGGGTTTTTAAAAGACAGATCAGATTCCTGATCCATTGGAACCAAGTGCATATGTGTATGTGGCACTTCTAGTCCAACAACAACTAATCCTATTCTTTTGCATTCGACTTCCTTTTCAATCGCTAAAGCGACTTTTTTTGCAAAAACCATAAGTTTTGATAAGGTTTCGTCACTATTATTAAAGATATAGTCGATTTCTACTTTTGGAACGACCAAAGCATGCCCTTTTTTTAATGGACTAATATCCAGAAATGAGATGAAATTTTCGTCTTCGGCTATTTTGTAGCAAGGGATTTCGCCATTAATTATTTTTGTAAAAATACTAGCCATTAGATAGAAATATCTACGATTTCAAATGAAACAATTCCGTTGGGAACTTGTATCTCTACTACATCACCAACTTTTTTCCCGAGTAAGCCTTGTGCAATAGGTGTGTTAACAGAGATTTTTTTCTCTTTTAGGTTTGCTTCTGATTCTGAAACAATTGTGTATTGCATTTCGCTGTTTGTCTTAAGATTCTTAAGTTTTACAACATTTAATATTTGTACAGTTTCAGTATCTATCTGTGTTGGGTCTATAACTCTGGCATTACGAATAGTATCTTGTAATTTACTTATTCTAAGTTCCAATAAACCTTGTGCTTCTTTAGCAGCATCGTATTCTGCATTTTCTGATAAGTCACCTTTATCTCTTGCTTCAGCAATTTGTTTAGATATTCCAGGTCTTTCGACGTTAACTAATTGATTTAGTTCGCCTTTTAACTTATCAAGACCCTCTTGAGTTAAATATGATATTTCTGACATAGTTCTTTGTTGTTTAGTTTACAACTGATATAAATAAAAAGAAACCTCCTTGTCGGAGATTTCTACAGCACAAAATTAATAATAAAATTAATACAAAAGTAAAAATGGCATAAAATATTTGTTAAAAAGTATGATATTAATCAAGAAAAGCCGCAATTGCGGCTTTTCTGTTCAACAAATATCAAACACTATAACGCCTATAGTGCACCATCATCGTAGGCTTTTTCGCCATGAAGTGATTCGTCAAGACCAAGGTCTTCATCTTGTTCGCTAACTTTAACTTTAGTAATAAAGTTAATTACGAATAGCATCAAATAAGTAAAGACAAAAGCATAAATTGCTGCTATTACTACGGCGACAACTTGTTTGCCAAAGAATGTAGCATCCCCGTCAATTAAACCTGCTTGACCACCAACTGCTTGTACGGCAAAAACACCTAGAAGAATGGTTCCTAAAACTCCACCCATTCCGTGGACTCCCCAAACGTCAAGAGCATCATCCCAACCAAGTCTGTTTTTAAGTTGTACAGCTAAATAACAAACTAAACCTGCAGCAATACCAATTACCATTGCAGCCCATAATGGAACAAAGCCGGCAGCAGGAGTAATTGTTGCAAGACCTGCAACAGCACCTGTTAGTAAACCGACAAATTTTGGTTTTCCTTCTCTTACCCATTCAACAATTAGCCATGTAATAGCTGCAAATGAAGCAGCAACGTCAGTATTTAAGAAAGCAAGGGTTGTAATTTCGTCAACGGCTAACTCAGATCCTGCGTTAAATCCATACCAACCAAACCAAAGAAGACCGGTACCAATAGCTACCAATGGAATTGAGTTCGGTGGAGATGCCGTATCACGACGCTTACCAACATAGATAACAGATGCAAGAGCAGCAAACCCAGCGGTAGCGTGTACAACAATACCACCGGCAAAGTCAAGAACGCCCCATTGAGCAAGTAAACCACAACCCCAGATCATATGTACGAATGGATAATAAACAAAAACTTGCCATGCAACTAGGAAAATAAGATAAGATTTAAATGTAATACGATTTACAAATGCTCCTGTAATTAGTGCAGGAGTAATAATTGCAAACATCATCTGATATGCTACAAAAATAAATGTAGGATAATTCTTACCTCCTTCGATATCAAATGCCTGGTCAAATCCAACATTGTTTAAAAATGCCAGATCAAAGTTACCAATTATACCACCTTCTCCACCACTGAAACATAAAGAATACCCAAAAGTAATCCACATTATAGTTGTGATACCAAGAGATACAAAAGTTTGCATCATAATACCGAGAATGTTTCTTTTACCGGCTAAACCACCATAAAAGAAAGCAAGACCGGGAGTCATTAACATAACAAGGCTTGTTGACAAAATCATAAAAGCCGTTGTTCCGGAATCAAAAATTGCATTAAAAATCATAATAGTGTGTATTAAAATTAATATTTGGTTTATTGCTATAGCTTAGAAAGAAAATCCAGCTACAAGAAAAATGTTACCTTTCATTGGGTTTGTAATTAAACTCACGTTAAGAGGGACTTCAAATGTTTCAGTTATATTAAGAGTTTTCTCAGCAGAAAATCCAAAATTACAAACACCTAAATCATCTCCGTAGAATCCATTAACAGGAACTAAAAAGTTCAAATCATCATCTGAGGCAGGAGTGAGGTTTACACCCATAAATACAGAAACAGGCATGCCCTTAATTTCTGGTGAGTATGATAACTCACAATAAGTAGAATATCTATTGTCGCCATTTACATCATAATCTGCCCCATAAATTAGTGTACCAACTAAGAATCCAATAGGAAGGTCGTCTGTCCCGTTAAAAGATAATGAACCTTCGAATAAATGAGCAGTATTGTCATCATAGACAAAGTAATCGTTTTCTGCACCATCTGTTGGGAAAAAGTAGTCAGTAAATGTAATGCTAAACATGTCATTTATAAAGGTGTATCCCAAATAAATGTCAGCTTCTTGTGCAGGCGCATTAATGTTAGTAGTATAAGCACCCCATGTACCAATTGTAAAACCACCTTTTGAGAATTCTAAACAAGGCTGAATGCTTGGTGAGGAACCAAAATCAGTTCCACGCCAAACATAACGGCTGTAGATGTCAACACCTGCACTAACAGGGGATTCGTCTTGAGCCATTACGTTAGCGCTGAAACCAATCACTAAAAACAAAATAGTGATGTAAAATAATCCGATTTTTTTCATAATAATAACTTTTAAATTGCATAACAAATATGGCAATACAAGTAAAGTCAGTCAATTCGGGATACTCTGAATTGAATTATGAGATTTTCGGATTTATTTTACGTGTTTCACGTAAAGTTATAGTTTTATAATTTGATGTTTAATTGCAGTTTTTATAAGATCAACCTGTGATTTTAAATTTAGTTTTTGCAAAATATGGGTTTTATGAGATTCTACAGTCCTTACTGAAATAAATAAACTCTCTGCTATTTCGGTATTTGTATAACCCTCGGCATATAGTTTTAAAACTTCTAATTCTCTTTTAGATAAAATTTGTCTTGGGTCAGGCTCTTCTTCGCTTTCTGTTTTACGATATCCTTTAATTATTGTCTGAGAAATATCGTGATTGAAATAAATTTCACCTTGATGAATTTTCTTAATTGCAAAAAGTAATTCTTCGTGGCCTGTTTCTTTTGGTAAATATCCTGATGCTCCATTTTTGATTGAGTTCATGACAAACTCCTCGCTTTGATGCATAGAGAGCATTAGAATTTTTACATCCGGAAACTTCTCGGATATGGTTTTGCAAAGTTCTATTCCTGATTTTCCAGGTAAAGTAATATCCGTAAGTACAATATCAGGATTTTTATTTGAGATTGTGTTTATTGCTTCATCATAGGTCCCTGCTTCTCCACATACATTAATGTTTTTGTCTTCTGAGAGTACAGATTTAATTCCTTCACGGAACATTTTATGATCGTCTACGAGAACTATACAAATCTTATCCATATTTTACTGTTTAGGGATTTCTACAAATATTTCTGTTCCTTGATCTATATTTGAACTAATCTTACAAGTACCATTAAGCAATTTTGAACGTTCACGAATATTTCTTAAACCATTAGAATGTGATTTTACCATTGCTTCAGTTATAAAGCCTTTTCCGTTATCTTTTATTTCGAGCTTAATAACATCATTCTGTTCTATTAGTTTAATATCAATCTTGTTAGCATTTGCGTGTTTAATTGTATTTGTTAGGGCTTCTTGAATTATTCGATACAAATATGTTGAAACTTTCAGGTTATCAATTTTATCAATATTTGTTTCAAATTCAATGTCTATATTGTAATTTAGGGAAACATCATTACTAAGGTTTTCAACTCCTTTTATTAGTCCAAATTCTTTTAATACTGAAGGCATCAAATTGTTTGAGATATCTCTTACATCTTTAACAGTTTGCTGCAAAATGTTTTGCGTATCTTCAATTATTCCATCATCATTATTTGTTTTACCTTTAATTCTGCCAAGTCGCATTTTTACGCTAAGCAACAACTGTCCTATACCATCATGTAATTCGCGGGATAGTCTTTGGCGCTCATTTTCCTGCCAGTCAATCATTTCCTGAACGCGATTCATTCTGTCGTAATCGAGCTTCTTTTTCTGCTCATCTATCTTTTGTGACATCTGATTAAAAGTATGGGAAAGCTGACCTATTTCGTCATTATTTTTCACATGAACTTGCACATTGTAATTTCCTTCAGCAATTTCATCTGCAGCTTTTTTAAGTTTTGCAACAGGTTTTGTAATTGTGAAAATTAATATCATTACAACAGCCGTAAACATTAGAGTTCCTAATAATCCCAAAAATATCATGCTATCTCTAAAAGCATCAACCGGGATTAGAGCTTCTTTATAATCAATTTCTGCGAATATTAACCATTGGGTACTACCCCAATCAATAATACCATAAGAACTTAGCACTTTTACATCTCGATAATCGAGTACCATATTTGTTCCTGATTTTTCAGGATTTGGATTGTCGAATATTGGATTTGGGACTTTAATTTTTAGCGCAGAATTGTCTACAAATCTTGACTGACTTCGCATCAAACGATCATCACCAACAAGATAAACCTCTCCACTTGCACCAAGTCCATTATATGGATTATCTTCCAGCATTATATTATTTATCTGATGAGAAGGGATTTCAAAACCAATGTAAATACCATTTTTCTCGCATTTAAGCTCGGTAAAAATGAAAAAAACAATTTCGTCTTTATCATTTATCATCAAGTCAGAAATAATTGTTTCTGTTTTATTTGCATTGTTATCAATAAATCGTTTTAGTTCTGGTAGTTGTAAGACATCGAAACTATCAGTTGTTTGTGAAGGGTTTATTGAATAAATTCCTGAATCAGAATAAATTAAAAATCTGTTTACCTGCCCTTGCATACGAAGATAATCTCCAATAAATCGATTAAACTCATCAATCTTAATTGATTTTGGAGTAGCGGTATCATTATTAATAACACAGTCGAAAATACTTACTGCATCGGATGTGTTAGCAAACTGACCAATCTCGAGAACTTTTGTATTTAAGAAATTTACTAATCGTTGAGTTTTTTCAAATCTAACAGATGTTAGCTGTTCGTATGTACGCGAAATAATAGCTTCCTTATTTGTAGTGTAAGTAAATATTCCTACAAAAAGCATTGAAATTATAATTAGTAATGTTATAATTCCTGAAAGCTTATAGGAAATTGAGATATTATTTAACTTCTTAAACATGCAGATAAATCTTATGCCTGCAAGTTACATAATTTCCTGAAAAATTGGAAAATTGTTTATTTTTGGATTAATCCTGGTCAGTACTCCCAAACCATTTCAACACTTTTTCACCCACTCCGGGGATTTCTATATGAATGATATACATGCCATTAGGAATTTTATTCCCATTCTTGTCGGTAAGATCCCATTGGTAATACGTATTGGAGTCATTTTTAGTGATTTTTTTCACCAGATATCCAGAACTATTGTAAATAGAAATCTCACTTATTTTTGGAAGATTAATTATTCTAGCATAATTATCATAAGTGTAATTTCCGTAATGATTTCCCCAGTAATATGGGTTTGGAACAATATTTATTATATCCAATGCTTCTGTTAAAACATCTGTTCGTGAGGTTTGTGTCTGCAATCCTTGTGTGGAGAATTTAAATACCGGTAAATTATCATTTTCTGGTTCCTCAACTTCAAATTCATACATTCCTTTTTGATATGGTGTTGCAACCCGAAGCTTAATTGTGACATCACATTCGAGAAAATCAAATTCGGGGTTTTGTAAAGGAATTGCACACCACATAGCAGTTTCCCAAGCTATCTTTAGAGAAAAATTTTCAACGCCTGTATTTTCGTATTTAATAAGATAGTTATAAATCCATTGACAGGAATCATAATTGGGAGAGTTTTGATTTTCATAATAGTAGTTTTGATTATCTCCCATAATATAAACAAAGTGTTTCCCACCTAATAGAGGATTGTCTTCACTTCCTTCTTCTGATGCAGGATTCCATATCATATCATTTCCATTTTGCTAAGGTTTTGAGGAGTCTTCTCCAAAAACTATATTAAGTCTTCGTCCTGTTCTAATATCTATTGCATAACCGGGAAACCAACCCATGCCATGTGTTCCAGAACTATCAGGTTTTCCGTCTTTATCAACAGAAGAACTTTGGCGTAAAGCAAATTTATGTGCTCCGCCAATGCTATTTTAATTATTAATTGGATATTCTTCAAATAAAAGTTCATTTGTGCAGTCAGGATCTTGGTTCCACTTATTGTCACAAGTTTCAACAACACAGCATCTGGACCATTTAGTTGTATCTGAAGTAATTGTAAGATTTACGCTAGAAACTGGGTAATATCTAGTAATTAATTGTGAATTTCGAGAATTGTGTAATGCCGGCCCATCAATATATGAGCTAACTAATTTATATGGAGCCCATGTTCCATCTAGGATGTTTTCCATATATTCATTTCTATCATAATCACCTATGTCATCGAAATTAGTATTTGTGCATACCCACTCAGTACCAGTATGTACATAAACTCCAGATCGTATCCAGTTAAATGATGAGAATGAATCATCATCCTTAACAAAATTCAGCCAGATGCATTCTGGATCTTTAAAAACAATTTCTGCATCAAGAAAACCATTCTGATAAAAGTTCCTATCCTTATTTCCGGTGAAATTATTCTGTGCACAAGTTATTGAGAATCCCCATTCAGTAAATAATTGTTCTGACATATCCTCATATTGTACATTCAGGTCACTGTAAAGAGTATCTTCATTGGAACTAATAATCAGATATCTAAAAGGTATAAAGTTACTTGAAGACAATGACGATTCATCTGTACCTAATTCTCCTGTAGAGTTTGTTGTTACATCTATATAATGTAATGAGTATGATTCATTTTTTATATTCAACGGGTCAATTATTTTTACTTCAATGGGAGAGAAGCCTGCTTTATATTTTCTATTATCAGTTTTCCAAGGGCAGCCTGACAGAATTTCTTCTATTGTTTCATCTTCCAGATCAATAATAAAGTTGGAATTTCCATGTCCTTCTGTCATTTCAACAGGGATTTTAGTTCCAAAACTGGTATTAATGGCGGTACCTCCATTTTCGGGAGCATTATTATGTGGTGTTGCTATATGTGTTTCTATGTTGTGATGACTGTAGATATATGGGGTTTTCTGATAATAATGTGAGTCAGGGTTCTGACTGTTAAATAAATCTTCATCATTGTATGCATAAGCTATTGCAACAAAATAATACTCTTTGAAATTTACTAGTTCCGAATTATCTTCAGAAAAGGCATCCTTTGTGAGAGAAAAGGAGTGGGTAATTCCTTTATTATTTCCTACGACCTCTATAGTTGGAATTAAGTCATTATGTTCCTCAGACCATTTGTAATTAATAATTTTATCTATATCATCTTCAATATCACATTGAAAAACCTGTTTGACTTTATTTGTGTCGTATCTTTCGGTTTCAAAATTTACACCTGCATTTTTCAGCTGAAAAACCTGATAACCTTGAAAGTTATAATATGGATTGAATCCATAAATAGAATTATTTGAAGTATTTGAAATAATTTGACTTGGGTCTTCTTCTGTATATTGATCAAGGTAGTTATTTGAGCTGCTAGTATTGTAGATATGGAATATTAGCTGGTTTTCTGATTCAATGATTGATAATTCTGGCGCATCAGGACCGTTTACTACCCTAAAACATTTATTAAAAAGGTTTTGGGCAATATCATCGGAATGTTGAAGAGCTTCGACTGAAGCCCATGAACCACCATTTGTGGCTCGAGCCCATACTGCTCCAACAGTAACTTCATTGACTGCTCCTGGAGATAATGTAAAAGGACCTGATGATTGAATAAATCTTCTATCTCCAGATGGAAAATCAAGCATCTCTTCAGTCCAGTCATCCTGTGGGATTCCGTTTTGGCCCCACCCACATGGGTCTGTTGTGGGACTTCCAGGGAAAGCAAATCTTGTTTGCGTTAGAGTGTCTGTCGTATAGCAGGATTGATGTCCTGTACAACCATAATATAGAGGTGAGTTGTCGCGCCAGTACCCCCTGAGATAGTTATAATATTGATAGACTTCAGAAGGGTCTTGTGTGTATATAGTACCGTCACCTATATTATTATAATACATAAAAACACTCATTCCAAGGCGTTCATTATCGATGTAACCATCCTGAAAATTCAGACCGTTAATATTTCCGTTCATTACATCTGCCAGTTCGCAATCAAGAACAGGTATACCACCGATAGTATCCCAATTAGTGTGATTATCCCAACCATCAGAATCTTTATATGGGCCTTCAAAAAAATCAATTCCTATTGCCGGAGGCTGAGAACCATAGCCAGTATGCTCTATTGTTGTTTCGTCATATTCATCTGCATTATATGCATAACCGAGTCCTCTGGAAACATCGCATCCAATATAATCATCTTCTGGATTTCCTAGATCCGGATCTGTCCAGACTCCAAAATAAACCTGAGTATATTCTGTCATAGAACGATTAATAATCTGATAGTTGTAAAAGCTCATGTTATTAATATCAGATTCATCTTCCTCGAAAGCAAATGCTTGTGCCTGAATTTCAAGTACTATTGATTGTGCTCCAGTTTCATCATGAGTATTTCCATTATCATTAAACACCCACCATAATGTGTGTCCACCGTATAATTTTGACATTCTTGCTCTAGGTCTTACACAATCCGGATCATCTGTATATCCTAAATCGACAAATTCGTAAAATGGAAAATCTCCATTATAAGGATTATAGTAACCATCTCCATCCATATCCCAAAAAGGAGCTAAATAATGAGAATATCCACCGCTTGGTCCGTGAGCAGGCCAGTTTAAAATGATATCAGGTATTATATACGCAGGAAATTCTGAATTAACATCACAATCCGGATCTTCGAGACATTGATTGTATGAAATAAATTCTCTTACCATTTCTCTGTTGATATAAAAATGCTGATCGTATTCCTGGCAAACTTCCTGACTAGTGTTTGCTGCATTATCAGGCTCAGCAATCAGTGGGCCGGGGTAGTAATCTGAACCCTCATTTCTGTATCGCATGGCAGCAATATGTATTTGACCAAAACTATCAAAGCCACCGATCCACAATGAGCCTGCAAACAATGAATGAATACCACTTCCTGCCGGTATTTCATAAATAGGATTTGTAAGGTCCCACCAAATATCACCCCCTGTATTTACAACAAACCTTACATTATTTACTGCTAATTCAGTAGATGTTTGACCTGGTTCACAACCTGCAAGTAATCTCTGGTTTGGAATTTTTCTATTCAGAGTTGTGTCTGGAGCAGAAATTATATTTGTTGATATTATTACAGCAAGTATAAGTGAAAATATGTTTTTTACATCTCTCATATTTAGTTTTATTGATTAGCCGGATTACTCCCAAACCATTTCAACACTTTTTCACCCACGCCCGGGACTTCTATATGAATTATATACATACCATTAGCGATTTGATTGCCAATTTTATCAGTCAGATCCCACTGGTAATATGAATTAGTATCATTTTTAGTTATTTTCCTAATAAGATAACCGGAACTATTGTAAATGGATATTTCACTAACTTTTGGAAGGTTGATTATTCTAACATAATTATCATAAGTAAAATTTCCATAATGATTTCCCCAATAATATGTGTTTGGAACGATATTTATTATATCCAAAGCATCCGTTAAAACATCTGATTGTGAAGTTTGAGCCTGCAAACCATGGGTTGAAAATTTAAATACAGGATTATTATCATTTTCAGGATTCTCAACCTCAAATTCAAACATTCCTTTATGATAGGGTGTTGCAACACGTAGCTTAATCGTGACATCACATGCCATAAATTCAAATTCGGAATTTTGTAATGGAATTGCACACCACATTGCTGATGCCCAGGCTCTGTTTAAGGTCATTGTTTCTATTCCACTTTCTTCGTATGCAAGTAAATTCTCATAAATGAATTGACATTCGTCATAATTTGGTGCGTTATATGCTTCACTTGCAAAGTTTTGATTATTTCCCATTATGTAAATAACATGTTTACCACCCCATAAAGGCTCGTGAGTTGATTCAATTGAAGATGTAGTATTCCATTTCATATCCTGTCCGTTTTCGCTTGCCATCCAGGAGTCTTCACCAAAAACTATATTCAATCGCTCACCTGTGCGATGGTCGATAGCATAACCCGGAAACCAACTCATACCATGTGTTCCTGAGTCGTCGGGATTACCGTCTTTATCAACTGACGGACTTTGGCGCAATGAGAATTTATGAGCATTCCCAATTGAAAGGTAGTTTTCTATCGGAGACAATTGATTTTCAAAACCACACTCATCGGTTCCCCATTCGTTTTCGTGCATTTCAACAACACAACAACGTGTCCACTTTGATTGGTCGCTTGTAATAACTAAATCAACACTTGAAAGAGGTTCATATCTGGCGATATTCTGGAAATTACGCGCCCCGGTTAGTGATACACCATATTTCAATGAGTTTGTAAATCTATATGGCGCCCAGCTTCCTTCTAATATGTTTTCATAGTATTCATTATCATCCCAGCTAATTAAATCGTTATAACTATTGTCTGAACCACAACTGGTAAGTTCACCTTCTTTGTTCTCATAATTTCCAACACGAATCCAGTTATATTCATCAAAATATTCTTGATCTTTAATAAAATCCAACCATGGCTTATCAGGATTATCAAAAATCATTTCTGCTTGCAGAAAGCCATTTTGATATTCATTTTTGTCTTTAGCTCCTGCAAAGTTTTGTTGAGTAATATCTATTGAGAATCCCCAGTCGGGAAATAGTTGCTCATAATTCTGATCATAGGAAATAGAAAAATCGCTGTAAACGGTATCTCCTGCAGAATTATAGATACAATAGTTAAAAGGAATGTAGGCTAATTCTGACAATTCAGATGAGACTGTGCCAACAATTCCGGTTGAATTCGAGCTTACATCAATAAATTTAAGTGTATAATTATCTGCAGGAATATTGAGTGGATCAATGATTTTAACATTTATTGGTCCTTTAGCGTTTTTATATGTTCTTGATTCAACTCTACATGGAGACCCTGACATTATTTCGTTAATACATTCATCGGTAAGTTCAATTATTTGATTTGCATTTCCATGGCCTTCTGTCATTGTGATTTGAGGGCAAAATCCATATTCCGTATTGTAAACAGTGCCATAGTTATCAAGTCCAGGATTATGTGGAGTTGCTGTATAAGTTTTTACATTGTTTTCTCCGGCTATATATGCATTTTTATTTCCAAACCAATTATCAATATTATTTGCATTGAATTGCATGGTTTTATTATTCCCATAAGCAAGAACTGTGTAATAATAGTCTTTTTTATTTGTTAAGCTGTCATTATCTGTGGTAAAGTAGTCTTTTTCAATTGCAAAAGAGTGTGAAATGCCTTCATTATTGCCGATTACATCTGTTACAGGCGTGTATTGTTCATTATCAGGATTGTAATAAAAATTGGTTATCATTCTTACGCTATCCTCAATATCGCATTGGAATATTTGCTGAACAAGTTCAGGATTGTGTTTGTCTTCGAAAATATTAACTTCAGGGTTTTGCAACTGAAAAATTTGATATCCCTGAAATTTATAATATTAATCACAGGGAGAAATACTTTCATCGCATTGAATATTATAATCTCTTTCGGTATATTGTTCTAGATAATTGTTTGATGTTGGGTTGTTTGAAATAAAGAAGAATAGTTTCTTATCATCTTACATTATTGTTAAATTTGGCGCATCAGGACCATCAAGTACTCTAAAACAATTGTCGAAAAGGTTTTGAGCAATATCATCAACTCTTTTCATAGCTTCAACTGAGGCATACGCACCACCACTGGTTGCTCTTGCATATACAACTCCCATTGTAAGATTATTTACGGCTCCCGGAGCTAAAGTTATAGGTCCGTTTGATATTACAAACCTTCTATCACCAGCAGGATTGGAAGCCGTTTCTTCAGACCAACCAGACATTATTATACCATTCTGACCATACCCACAGATATCTGAAGTTGGATTTCCCGGAAACATATAATTTGTTGGAACTGTTGAAGTGCCAACATATGAGGAATGACCAGTTCCATCGTATAACATATGAGTGTTGTCAGTCCAATATGCTCTTAAATAGTTGTAATAATCCTGAGTAGAAACAGGGCCTATTGTTGATGGGTTTCCACATCCTCCACAATTAAAATACATAAAACTTGTTGCACCCCATCTTTCATTATCAATTACTCCATCTTCAAAATTTAAGCCATTGATATTTACATTCATAATATCTCCTAATTCGCAATTTAGAGTTCTTACTCCGTTTATTACTTCATAGCTAGTTTCGTTATCCTGCCCGTCATTATCCTGAAAAAGTCCTTCAAAAATATCTATTCCTGCTGCAGGTGGTTGTGCGCCATATCCTGATATTCCTTCAGCTGTTTCGTCATTTTCATCACCATTGTATATATAACCTAACCCACGGCCAACATCACAGCCTACGTAATCATCTTTCGCATATCCAAGATCTGCATCAGTCCAAAAACCTACATAAGTTTCGTAAAGTGTTTCTGTTGAACGGTTAATAATTTCGTAATTGTAAAATGTTAGGTCGTTAATTGGAGTATTTGTTGAATAGGCATAAGCAACAGCCCTAATTTCCAAACCAATTTTCTCACTATCAGAATTTGAGTGTTCTTTCCCTGCATCATTAAATACAAACCAAATTGCTTGGTCACCTCTGAGGCTTTGTCTCTTATTACGGGATTTTATGCAATCAATATCATCTGTGATACTGTCCTCAGGAAACTCAAAATAGGGGAAATCTCCATCATAAGGATTGTAATAACCATCTTCGTTATAATCCCAGAAAGGGGCGAGGTACATATCATATCCACCCTCAGGACCATGAGCAGGCCAGTTTAAAATAATATCCGGAATAGTATATGAATCAAATTCATTATCATTGCATGTTGGATCATTATAACATTGCCACCATGCTCTAAATTCTTTGACCTCTTCTTTAGTTATTGACCACATTTTATCATATTCCCTGCAAACATCAATACTTGTTTGTCCATCTTGATTTAGAGGCCCGGGAGCGAAATCTACACCTCTTTGACGAAACATTGTTGTAGCTACTTTTACTTGTCCGTAGGAATCTTTTCCTCCTATCCAGATTGATCCTGCAAATAAAGCATGAACACCTCCTCCTTTGGTGACTTCATATTTAGCTTTACCTTGTTGTATATCCCACCACATGTCTCCAATAGAGTATATTGTTGTTCTAACATTGTTTATGTTTAGTTCTGAAGATGTTTGTGCTATTTCGCATTCGGCAGTAGAACGCTGAGCATAGGAATTTATCACTACAAGTAGCGAAAGCACAAGTGAGAATATTTTGAATTTCATAAAACTAAGTTTAAAAGAGGTAAGAATATGTCAATGCTTCTTTTATATTCTGCAAATTACTAAATAATATAATAAAAAGCAATATTTACTTAGGTATGGAGCAAAAAAAATCCCGGAATTCCGGGATTTTTTAAAACTTAATATTTTATTATAGAGTTACTCTTGCACCAAATGTGTGAACACCACCAAATGGCTGTGTAAATCTATAAGAATAATCGATAGCTAGAACAGATTTGTTCTCTTTGTTAACAGGGACTTGAAGTGACATACCAGCAGTTGGTCCTGTAAAAGCAGTTGAACGAGTGTCAACTTCAAGGATACCATCTTCATAGATATAACCACCTCTTAAGAAAAAGTAGTTTTTAAACCCATATTCCATACCAATATGATATTGGTCTTTTGTGAATGAGTTTGAAGTAAAGTTAGCTGCAATAATAAGATTATGATCTGAACTAACTGTTTCGTTTACTTCGTCTACCTTAGGAGCAAGTCTGATATGATAAGAGAAACCAATTTTAATAAGTGAAGGAAGTTCAAACTGTTGGCTTCTATGTTCAATTGTCATGCTTGTTCCGTTTTCTGAAAAACCTGTAAACGACATACCGTCACCTGTAAATTTCATTGTAGTACCAACGTTTTTCATTGTAATACAGAAATGAAGGTTATCACGGTTTCTGTTACCTGCTTTATCTTTACCAACACCTGTTACATATTGGATACCCGCATCAATAGCAAAACCTGATGCTGAAACGTTAAAGATATTCTCATTTACCATTTTTACAGCGATACCACCATAAATACTATTAGAGAATTCTCTAGCATATCCTAAAGTAATGTTATTATAAGTTGGGTTGAATGTACCAATACCACCTTCAGGAAGATCTGCAGTTGTGATATCTATTTTTCCCCAGTTCATATTCATTACACTAAGACCTAAAACACCTGTTTCGCCAACTTTGGTAGCAAAGCCACCACTATTTATAACCACACCTGATCCGGCAAGCCATTGAGTGTTAGTAAAAGCGAGTTCAGTCTTTTTTGTAAAGGCCATACCTGCAATATTTTGGTACATACCTTCTAAACCAACAACGCACGCAACGTTTGCATCACCCCAACCTGAGCTTCTTGCCCATGGGTTTATCAAAAGTTCTGATGCACCGCTGGAACCAACTCTCTGCTCGTTTCCTGCAAAAGCTTCAGTTGTTAACAAACTCAATGTGATTGCTATCAGTATTGTTGAAATTAAATATAAATTTTTCATATTTTTAATTTTATATTATGAACAATTTTAGAAATTATTTAAGTCAATTGGACGCAATGCACCAAACCACTTAACTACCTTTTCTCCTACACCCGGAACATCAATATGAACAATGTAAACACCACTAGCAATACTGATATTGTATGAGTTCTTAAGATCCCATTCTACAATGGTGCTTTCATTATCTTTATTGAATCTACGTACCAGACTACCATTAGCGTTAAATATTGAGATAACACATTGTTCTGGTAAGTTAGTTATTCTTACATAGTTGTCCAACTGAGTGTTTTCATAATAAGAATTGCCATAATATGGATTAGGAACAACTCTGATTAAATCAAGTGCATCAACTGCCTGATCATGATCTTCTGTAATTGTTTTAACATCATCAGTGTTAAACATATACATCGGCATATTATCATTTTGTGGGTTTGAAGAAGCAAATTCTTCTTTACCTTGATGATATGTAGTTCCAACTCTAAGTTTGATTGTAACATCAGTTGCTAAGAAATCAAAACTAGGATTTTGCATTGGAATTGCACACCACATTGCAGAAGCCCATGCGCGGTTCAAACTGGTTGTTGCTACGCCTGTTTCTTCATAAGCAAGTAAGTTTTCATAAATAAACTGACATGAATCATAACGTGGAGCATTAAAAGCTTCGTTAGCATAGTTTTGATTGTTACCCATAATATAAATTACGTGTTTTCCACCAAATAAAGGACCTGTAGTTTCGTAAATTCCTTCTCCAGGATTCCACATCATATCTTGTCCGTTTTCACTTGCTAACCAAGAATCTTCACCAAATACTATATTTAATCTTTCACCGGTTCTAACATCAATTGCATATCCTGGGAACCAACTCATACCATGTGTTCCTGAACCATCGTCATTACCATCTTTATCTACTGAAGGACTTTGACGAAGAGCAAATTTATGAGCATTCCCAATTGATAAATAGTTTTCAATTGGAGATATTTGATTCATAAATCCACATTCATCAGCTTCCCATTCATTTTCACACATTTCAACAACACATGAACGTGTCCATTTACTCTTATCACTTGTGATTACAATATCAACACTTGATAATGGTTCGTATCTTGCAATATTCTGGAAGTTACGAGCACTTGTTAGTGAAACACCATATTGTAAAGAGTTTGTAAATATGTAAGGAGCCCATGTGCCACCTAAGATTTTTTCAAAGTATTGTTTTTCATCACAACCAATAAGGTCATCATAACTAGGATCGGCACCACAACTGGTTAATTCACCTTCTTTATTCTCATAATTACCGACTCTAATCCAGTTAAATGGGTCCTGTCCATCTCCATCAGGGATGAAATATAACCAAGGCTTGGTTTCATCTTTAAATTTTATTGAAGCTGTAAGGAAACCGTTTTGATAAACATTTCTTTCTTTAGCACCAGCAAAGTTTTGTTGAGCAATACTGATAGAAATACCCCAATCCATAAATAGTTGTTCGTATGTTTCACCATATTGAACTGCTACTTCGCTTGTTACTACATCACCTGCTGAATTTGTTATTTCATATTCAAATGGAATATATGAAGCAGCTGAAAGTTCAGAAGCTACAGTACCAATTGTTGCAGTTGAGTTTGTAGAAGCCTCTTTAAATTTAAGAGTATATGTATCTTCAGGTACATTTAATGGATCAATAATTTTAACATTGATAGGTCCGTAACCGTTATCATATTCTACATTACTTGCTTTCCAAGGATAACCAGACATAATGTCATCTATAGTTTCTTCGGTAAGCTCAAGAACATTATTACCGTTACCATGACCTTCAATTTTAGTTATTTTTGGTCCGTAACCATATTCAGATTGAGCAATTGTTCCACCACTTTCAGGATCGTTGATGTGTGGAGTTGCTGTATATCTCTTAATATTATTACGACCGGCAAGATAAGGTTTCTTTTGACCGTTAAATGTTTCCTGAATAGATTGGTTATATAACATTGAGTGATTATAACCATAAGCTAATACAGAATAATAATATTCTCTATTATTAATCAAACGTGAATCTCCTGAAGCAAATAAGTAATTTTCAATAATAAAAGTATGAACAATACCATTATTAGCTCCATTAACTTCTTCAACAGGAACATTAGCCCCAAGTTCATCAGACCAAGTGTAATTTACAATTTGATCAATTTCATCTTCGATATCACATTGTAATACTTCACGAACTAGTGAATTATTGTATCTGTCAGAAATACTTACAGTTGGGCTTTCATATTGGAATACCTGATAACCTTGGAATCTGTAATATTCATCACAAGGATCTATATCAGAAGTACAAACTATTGAAGGATCTTTTTCAACATACTCTTCGAGATAGTTGTTACTACCTGATTTATTATAGATATGGAAAATAAGTTTTTTATCCATTTCGATAATATTAAGCTCTGGAGCATCCGGTCCGTTAAGTACACGGAAACAGTTTTCGAAAAGAATCTGAGCTTTATCATCAGCACGTCTCACAGATTCAACAGATGCCCATGGGCCACCCGATGGGGCACGTGCATATACTGCACCTAATGTAATATCATTTACAGCACCAGGATAAAGAGTAAAAGGACCTGCTGATTGAACAAAACGTCTATCATCAGCTGGGTTTTCTTCAGTTTCTTCTGACCAAGCATCTTGAGGAATACCTCCTTGTCCCCATCCACAAGGGTCTGTTGTAGGGTTTCCAGGGAACATGAAATCAGTAGGAACATCAGTATTACCACCACCTGAATAGTGACCTGTTCCACCATAACATAATGGAGTATTATCTTTCCAAAATCCTGTAATATAATTATAGTGTTCAATAGCAGATTCTGGGTCAGTAGTAGCAGGGTTAGCACCACCACCAGTATTGTTGAAATATAAGAAACGTCTCATACCCCAACGTTCATTATCTACTGTTCCATCTTCGAAGTTAAGACCATTGATATTACCATTTAAGATATCACCTAAATCACAATATAATTCTTTAACACCATCAACTACAACGTAACTTGTTGAGTTATCCAATCCATCAGGATCTTGATAAGGTCCTTCAAAGAAGTCAATACCAATTGCAGGTGGTTGTTCACCATATCCTTCAGTACCTTCTGCTGTTTCATCATTATCATCACCATTATACATATAACCTAGTCCACGTTGAACGTCACAACCTGTATAGTCATCTCTTGCATAACCTAAGTCAGCATCTGTCAAAACTCCAAAATAAGTATCAAATAGTGTATATGTAGATCTATTAATAATGTTATAGTTATAGAATGTCATATCGTTAAGCTCATCGTTTGTTGTAAACGCGAATGCCTGAGCTCTGAATTCCATTCCGATTGCTGCACCACCTGTTTCAGTGTGGATATTACCTTTATCATTATAAACCCACCAAATAGTTTCATCACCAAATAGTTTAGGTTCTCTGTTACGAGGTCTTAAACAATCAGGGTCATCTGTAATTCCTTGATCAGCAAATTCATAATAAGGAAAATCACCTGCTAAAGGATTGTAGTATCCATCACCATCAGTATCCCAGAAAGGAGCAAGGTTATAATCGTAACCACCTTCAGGACCGTGAGCAGGCCAATTCATTATAATATCAGGAATTGTGTATGCAGGGAATTGTTCATCAACTACGCATGTAGGATCTTGTGTACAAGCATACAACTCTCTGAATTCTTTAACCATAGCTTTAGTAATAAAGAAATGTTCATCATATTCACGACAAATATCCTGAGTTACTGTAGCAATAGCAGAACCTGATGTGATTAGTGGACCAGGCCAATAATCAATACCACGTTGACGGAATTTTTGTGCTGCTAATTTTAACTGTCCGTTTGCATCTTTTCCTCCAATCCAAATAGCTCCTGCAAATAGTGCACTTGTGTTACCATCAGCAGGAACAAAATAATATGCATCTTGCCAATCCCAACACATATCTCCACCGGTGTGAATTAAAGCACGAACGTTGTTAACATGAAGTTCGGTTGAAGTTTGCCCCGGTTCGCAACTTTCTGTTGCACGAGTTGTAGGCGTTGGGGCCGATTTACTTACTGCTCCCTGCCATTTGTCAGCGAACATGTAATTCGAAATAACACTCAAGACCGCAATAAATAATATTCTTTTTAGGCTTTTCATATTTCGTTTTTTATAATTCTTTAATAACAACATTTAATTAAAAACTAAACTGTACACCTAATCTTATAGTTCTTGGCAAACTATAGTTATATGGTGAGTTTATGTACATAGCATAGTAATTTCTGTATGCTTCCTCATTATTCTGAGTTGCAATTGTTGACTGATAATCAGCAAAATTTAAGAAACCGTCATCATCTGGGTTACCTGTGTATTCGTATACGTTGATAACATTCTTAGTATTAAGTAGGTTAGAAATTTCAAGATATACATTTAAATATCCGTATTTTTCTTTTGTACCATCATCTTTCTTATCAGCAAGTTTAACCTTAATGTCGCGGTCTAAACGCATGTTGATACTTGTTCTCCAAGGTTTACGTGAACCATTCAAAGATCCAACAACTGTACCGGCACTAGGTCTGTTACGTTTTGTATAAGGAGAACCTGAACCTGCGTTGATTACAAAGTTAACACCGGTATTTGCTAAAATGCTCTTACCAGCGATTTTTGGTCCATTATAAGGCGTTACTGATACTTTTCCACCATAACGATAGTCAACAGTAATAGCAAAGTTGTTTCTTTGGTCAAAATCTAGTGGAATAGTTGTTCTAAGGTTTGGCTTGTCAGATTTTACAATTGCAGCACCAGATTCAAAACTTGAACCTGTTCCATTAGCAAATTGTAATGTATAAGAAGCACTCATTGTAACATTCCCTGTTCTTCTAAGGTCATAAGTTACACCGAAACCTTTAACTGTTCCAAAGTCAATGTTCCCGTAAGTATAGTAATCGATAGGATAAGCTCCGTTAACAGCAATTGCTTGCTGCATATCACGCATTTCACGATAGAAAGCGGATAATTTAAGAGCTGAAGTATTTCCAAGTTTTTGTTGGAAACCTAATTCATAGTCAATAGTTTTTTCAGTTTTTAAATTAGGATTGTTTAATAAATCACCACTGTTTTGACGAATAAATAAATAATCCAATGGGTTTAATCTTGCTGCGTATGAAGGTCTTTTTGAAAGAATATCATAGTGCGCAAAGAATAAAGCTTCGTCTGAAATTGGGAATGAGAAAGAAATACGCGGCATAACAACAATTTGAGGTTTGTAATCTTCAAATGCACTGGTATTTAATTCTTCGTCCGGATTTAATAAATATGGTGCAATACCATTAGCACTGGCAATTAAGCTTGGGTTTTCAATTTCAGTAACAGTAGCATCATACCATACAGATCCAACACGATAACCATTGATTGCAGTTGGTGAGTCTAGATCGTTTACATAAACAACTGCATTGTCCGGAATATTTGATGGATGGTCAGTATTAGCAATAAGACCTCTGTCATCATTATCGCCAACAGTGTATGTTTCGTGTAATGAGTATTGATCTTTTAGAACCATTTGGTTTGCATCATATCTGTCAACACGTACACCTATATTAAATATAAGATCTTTAAATGCAAACTTATCTTGAATATATCCAGCAATATAGTTAGGCTCAAATGGAGCTATAGGTCTTTCAATATATCCTTCGTCATTTGTTTTGTTGAAGAAATCATCAAATGTAGGTTTATAGTTTAATTTATCCCCTTTATAATCATAACCATAATAAGCCACATAACTACTTCCCTGATTAAATAGTTCATCAGGACTAAACCAACTTAAGTCAAATGTTTCAGGATCATAAGAATCAATATCAATCCATTCTGTTCCATCAACTTCTAAACCTAGAGATTTTCTAAGTTCAATATCAAATCTAGATTGTGATGTAGCATCATATATTCTTGGATAATCAATTGTATCAAGGAAGATTCCATTATAATCTCTGTAAATTATTGGGTTAGAAAGGTCTCTTTCAAGAATATGATAGTTTGTCAAACTTCTTGCAAGTGTCCATAATCCAAATGGTCCAACAGCAAAGTAAGAATCGCTTCTTTGTTCGAACTCAAAACCAAGACTAATTTCGTGATTTTTAATATCTGCAGAACCTGAAGCAGAAACTCTAAACTGTGTAGCATCACTCATGGTGTAATTTGAGTAAGGATTACCCGGGCTAGCCCAAATGCCATAAGCACTAGGTGCTCCCATACCGTTTAGTAAACCACCGTTTAATACTACAGAGTTAACATCTTTATAGTAGTAGTCTTCAAAATATTCAAAATATTGTTATGTATATCTAGCTAATGAAGGGTTCAATGTTCCTGATTCAAAGTCTTCGATACGATAGAACCATGTTTCCTGAATCCATCCGTCAAGACCACTAGCAGTATCATTACCATATACATAGAATTTTTCAGGAGTAGTTGTGAATTCACCAATATGACCATATTGGAAAAAACTGTTGTCAAAATCTTTATTGTAAAACTTTTGATAAGTTTTAGAATAATCAACCTGGATTGTATAATATGGGTTTTTAATTATTGCTTCTTTTTCTTCATCAGAATTGTCTCTGAACTTTTGGGTTAATCTACCATATACTCTCCAGTTGTTATAATTTATATAACCGTTATTATTTGAATTAAAGAGCTGATTAGCATAACTGTAAGCTCTTTGATCTCTATAATCAATAGTACCACCAAAAGTAAGATTAAGGTCTCTGATTGGTGAGATATCTATCTTACCGGCAATATTGAAAGATTTGCTTTCAGCATTCTCTCTGGTAGTATAGTTTTGGAATGAGTCATCCAACAAATAATCAGTATTCTGATAAATAATAGCACCGTTATCAGTTTGTACAAGTTGTAATGGATTGTCAATGATTGCTTGGGTTACATCATCATTAGCTCTCCATTCACCAACTGCTGAAGGACTTGGGTCTTTTACATAACTTCCTTCAACTGAAAGTAAGAAACCTGCAACAGTTCTTTTTCTGTTTGTGCCGTCTTCCTCAACATACCAAATTGGTCCTGATAGCATTAAACCACCAAGATTATAACCATATGGGTCAAGGAATTGAGAAGTAACAACTTCTGCTCCACCGAAATATTTAGAAGTCGGCCCTTTAGTTGTAAGACTGATGATACCTCCGGTTGCGTCACCATACTGTGCAGGCAAACCACCTGTAATTACCTGAACCTGCTCAATTGCAGATTTTGGTACAGATGATGATCCTCGCACTTTTACACCGTCCACATAGTAAACAGTACCTTCAGAACGCGCACCCCTGATACTTCCAACTTCACCGTCTTCGGAATACACACCACCAACAGTGGTTGCGACTGCAGCAGCAGAACGACCAGGCATTTTCGCAATGTCTTCTGATGTTACAGTACCTCCGGATGCAGTTTTATCCTTGGCAATCAAAGGCACTTTGTACTCTTTAATTTCAACCTCAGCAAGTATCTCAGCTGATGTATTCAGTTCAAAATTCTGGAAAGTAATACTACCTGCAGGGATTTGAACATTGGTATACTTCATAGTAGCATATCCAACATAAGAGGCTGAAACTGTGTATTTTCCAGCAGGTATAGGTTTAATACTATACTTACCGTCAAAATCAGTCATCCCCCCGGTAATAATGTTTCCATTTTCTTCAATCGACACGTTAGCAAACGGGATTGGCTCTCCAGTTGCAGCATCCGAAATGGTTCCACTTAATGTCCCCTGTGCATACAACCCTGCGCTTATACTAGCAAGCGCCATAATGATTATTAGTAATTTTCGTAACATAATAGAGTTTTACTTTATACAATAACTTAACCCAATTAAGAAAGTTGTAAATATACTACCTAATTAATTATTGACAAAAAGATTTACTTGTAAAAATTAACTTTTTTTTAAAATATATACCTAACCTATTTAAAATTAGATAAATGTCGGAAAGTGCAGAAAAATCAACGTGAGTTCTTTTTCGCTTCTCGTTTCGACCTTTTCATTCTACGCCATGTTTTTTTTCCGTCTGTAAGGTCTTTTCCACCACCATTGATTTTTTTATTATGCTTCCTCACCGCCCTTTTATGTAATCTTCGATCTTTTCGTTTTTTCTTCTTTTCTTCTTTTATCGTTTTCTTTTCAATTTTCGCTACGACTTTTTCCTCACGGGTTGGTTTAATCCGTTTGGATCTTTGAGATTTCATATACTTCTCATTGTCGATACTCCTATTAGCTTGAGAAAACGATGCGGACGGCAATAAAATTAGTAAGGCAACTGTTATTATTTGAAAGATTTTCTTTAATTTTGTAATTACAAAAACACAGTTTTATGCTAAACAATACTACAAAGATAGCAATTATATCAATATGTTTGACAATTTTAACAATAATTCCTTCATGTGATCGCGAAAATCGTATCCCTTATGTTTATGTTAATTTTGTAGTTTACCCCGATTTGCCTCAATATCAATCTATTAAAACTCATGGCAACTATTTATATTTAACTGGTGGTGCACAAGGAATAGTGCTTTATTGTCAGTTTACTGACGAATATAAAGCTTACGAACGAAATTGTCCTAACGATCCATACGAGGCAAATGCTGTTTTGGACGTCGATTCTACCGGATTGTTTTTAGTATGTAGAAATTGTGGATCTAAGTTCTCAATTTATGACGGTTCAATTGTGGACAGCCCCTCAAAATATCCTGTTTTACAGTATATGACATATCTCGAAGGAAGTGCATTGTATATATATAATGCAAATTGATTGTAAAGCTATTAATTGTAAATAAGCACGGCCGTGCTTATTTACAATTAAGTCTAAAAATAAAAAAACCCGCCCAATTTGAGCGGTTTTTTTGTTATTATGATATTTTTTTTAATATCTGTAATGTTCAGGTTTGTAAGGACCATCAACCGGAACGCCGATATAATCTGCTTGTTCCTTTGATAGTTTTGTTAATCTTACACCAATTTGTTCGAGGTGCAATCTAGCAACTTCTTCGTCAAGTTTTTTAGGTAATCTGTAAACATCAACATCATAATTGTTTGCCCATAAATCTAATTGAGCTAAAGTTTGATTTGAGAATGAATTACTCATTACAAATGATGGGTGGCCTGTCGCACAACCTAAGTTTACTAATCGACCTTGTGCAAGTAAGAAAATAGCTTTTCCATCAGGAAAAACATATTTATCAACTTGTGGTTTGATGTTGATCATTTCAATATCTTTTGCTTCGTTCATTGCATCAACTTCGATTTCGTTATCAAAGTGTCCAATATTACAAACGATTGCCTGGTCTTTCATTTTACGCATATGCTCTAGAGTGATAACGTTTTTATTACCTGTAGTTGTAACAAAAATATTTCCTTCGTCAAGAGTGTCTTCTATTCTGGCAACTTCGAAACCTTCCATTGAGGCTTGAAGAGCACAAATCGGATCGATTTCAGTAACGATAATTCTTGCGCCATAACCTCTCATTGATTTAGCAGAACCTTTTACAACATCACCATAACCAAGAACAACTACAACTTTACCTGCTATCATTACATCTGTAGCTCTTTTAATACCATCTGCCAATGACTCACTACATCCATAAAGGTTATCAAATTTTGACTTTGTTACAGAATCGTTAACATTAATTGCAGGAATAAGTAATTCACCTTTTTCCATCATTTGATATAGTCTGTGAACACCAGTAGTTGTTTCTTCAGAAACACCTTTAAGTTCTGCAATTGTTCTGTGCCATTTCTGGTTGTCAACACCAAGAACATCTTTAATAATTTGTGTTACAACTTTTTCCTCATTACTTGTTGGTTCAGTATTAAGAATACTTGCGTCATCTTCAGCTGCGAAACCTTTGTGTACCAATAGAGTAGCATCTCCACCATCATCAACAATAAGGTTTGGACCTTCGCCATTAGGGAAAGAAAGTGCTTGTAATGTACACCACCAATATTCTTCAAGAGTTTCACCTTTCCATGCAAAAACAGGATTTCCTGTAGCAGCAATCGCAGCAGCGGCGTGATCTTGTGTAGAATAAATATTACAACTTGCCCATCTTACATCAGCACCTAGCTCAACTAGTGTTTCAATAAGAACAGCTGTTTGAATTGTCATATGTAATGAACCTGTGATCCTTGCGCCTTTAAGTGGTTTTTCAGCTGAATATTTTTTACGAATACTCATTAAACCCGGCATTTCTTTTTCTGCAATTTCAATTTCTTTGCGACCCCATTCTGCAAGATCTATATCTTTTACTTTATAAGGTAAATTGCTAATTAATTCTTCCATTTATATATTATTTAATTGTTATTAAATTTCATGCAAAAATAGTCAGTTTTAGCGAATTGACAAAATTATTCAAAGAACTTGATTGTTTGCTCTCTGTCTTTGTTTAATTGTGCTATTAGATTATCTATATTATCGAATTTCTTTTCGTCACGTAATCTTTTTCTAAAACGTATTTTTATTTCTTTATCATAAAGGTCTGCCTCAAAATCAGGAATGTGAAATTCAATACTTCTTTCTGATCCGTTAAAACTTGGTCTTGTTCCAATATTTAACATTGCCGGATGCCAAATACTATCAAGCTCAACTTCACAAATGTAGACCCCGTTTGATGGGACGAGTTTCATCTTGTCAATTTCAGAAATATTACCAGTTGGGAAACCAATTTTACGTCCTATCTGATAGCCACTTACGATTTTTCCTCTTAATTGATAATAATAACCAAGAAGTTTTTCAGCTTCAGAAACATTACCTTCCTTAATCAGGTTTCTAAGTATAGATGAATTTACATCTTTATTATTAATCGTTATTTTATCTAATTTTTTAACAGGAATTCCAATTTCTTGATTTTGTTCAACACCTTTATTTCCAAAAGAGTTGTTATATCCCATTACGAGTTCGGAAACTCCTAATCTGTCAATTAAAATTTTTTGTGTAAACTCATTTCTGCTCATGTTTGCAGTTTCATGATTAAATTCCAGAAAGATTAAGTTTTGGAGTCCGAGAGTTTGAAATAAATCGATTTTTTCTTGATAGGTTGATAATAATTGTATTGGCCTGTTAAATAATACAGAGGGGTGAGGCCAAAGGCTTATAAGTAATTCTTCGACACCTCTTTCTTGAGCTTTTGCTTGTAATTGATCTAAAATGTATTTATGTCCTTTGTGCACCCCATCAAAAAAACCAATGCTTGCAACACAATTCTTTGGAATATTTTAGTTTATATTTGTATATATTTTCAAATCAAAAATTTTTGCAAAATTAAAAAATGAAATTTAAAAACAGCATACTCTTAAAAAGTTTACTTGTATTACCTCTTTTAATTGTCTTGTTATTAACCGAATCGTGTAATAATAGTTCAGATGTAAATCTTGTAATTGAAGGTAAAATAGATGGTTGTTCGGAAAGGACACTTGTGCTTGAATCTCTTATGCCCAATCGTGTTGACACTATAAAGACAGTGAAAACAGATGCTGATGGTAATTTTAAAATTGAACTGGACTCTTTGCCCGGAGGCTTTCTAAGATTAAAAGTCGACCATAATAATGGAGTTTTTATTTTTGCTCGCAAAGGAGATGTAATCTCAGTAAATGGAAATTATCCGGGTCTGGTAAAAACATATACTCTCTCGGGAAGTAAGGATAGTGAGTTGTTAAGGCAGATGAATTTAAGACTTATAGAAAGTTCAGATCATTTAAATATTATGAAAGACAAGATTATTGAATCATCATCTGATCCAAATTGTAATATAGATTCGCTTTACGAAGCATCTAATGAAATTGCAAGACAACTTTACGAGTCAGACAAACAATATCTTAAGGATTTTATAAATGAAAATGCTAAATCACCGGTTATTTATATGGCCTTATATCAGTATATAGGAACATCACCAATTTTAATGATAGAGAATGATCTGGAAACCTTTAAATTTGTTTTAAACAGTCTGAAAGAAAATAATCCTGAACTTCCACACATTGCTCTACTCGAATCTGTTATAAGTAAGGAAGAGCTAAGACAACAGCAACTTAATCGCGATTATGTGGATGTTTCTATTGGTGCAGAAGCGCCTGATTTTAGTCTTCAGAATACTGAAGGAAAGAAAGTAAGTTTAAGTGCGTATCTTGGAACTAAAACGATTATCGTATTTTGGTCATCCTGGAATAAAACTTCCGTTGATAATTTAAAATACATTAAGGACTTAGCAGCTCGGGAAGATATAAATGTTATTGCAATAGCTCTTGATACTAACAGAGAGAAATGGGAAGCTGCTATTAAATCGAGTGAAATTGGAGAATTTCAGAACATTTGTGATTTTAAATCATGGGAAAGTTCTGTTGTGAAGATTTACGGAGTTAGAAGTCTCCCGGCCTATGTATTGGTTAATGAGGAATCTGTTATTGACTTACTAACAGATGATGTTTTTATTTTAAAAGATAAAATAGAAGATTAAATCTAGAACGAATGATAAGATTGAACTTTTTAAGTTTGCTATTTATAAGCTTGAGTTTTTGTGCTTCAGCCCAATCTGTTTTTCAGCAAAAAGTAAATCATAAAATAAATGTTGAGCTGGACACAAATCAGAAAAAGTTATTAGGCTCAATTAAAACAACATATATCAATAATTCTCCCGACACATTAAGTTTTATTTATTACCATTTATGGCCTAATGCCTATAAGGACACAGAAACTTCATATGCAAAACAACAAATTTTGCTTCAAAATGCTAATTTTTATTTTTCGAAAAGTGAGTATAAAGTGAGTATTGAATGTGTCAATATTCAAGTAAATAGTGTTGAGTCAGAATTAAAAGAAGCATTTTCCGGAATTGATGACATAAAGCTATTACCTCTTCCTGAAGATTTATTTCCTGGAGATACAATAATCATCTCTATGGATTTCTCCGTAAGTATCCCAGTTTTGACAAGCAGGATGGGATGGAGGAATAATGATTTTTGTCTAACACAATGGTATCCTAAACCTGCTGTATATGATCAATACGGATGGCATCCGATGTCATATTTAGATATGGGCGAATTCTATTCTGAATTTGGAGACTTTGAAGTTAGCATTAGCTTACCTGATAATTATATTGTTGCTGCATCTGGTGATTTGACCAGTAGGAAAGAGCTGCATAGATTGGAGGATTATGCGGAGCTTTGTAAATCATCAAAATATAAGGAGAATATTAGAGCATATGGTGATTCTACAAAAATGAAAACTGTGAATTATGTTTGTACAAATGTTCATGATTTTGCTTGGTTTACATCGCCTGACTTTGTAGTTGAGATGGAGCCTTTTTTTATAAGTTCTCAGGATAAATATGTAAGATGTTGGGCTTTTTATAATAAGGAGAATGCAGACCTATGGGATGATGCAACAAAGTATATTGGACAAACAGTTAATATGATGTCTTATGAAGTTGGCTCATATCCTTATAATAATTGCTCAGCTGTGGATGCTCCTTTAGGTGCAGGTGGCGGGATGGAATATCCAACAATAACTGTTGTTACAGCAATTGATAAATACTCTCTTGAAAGAGTAATTGCTCATGAGGTTATTCATAATTGGTTTTACGGAATGCTTGCCAGTAATGAGAGAAACAACTCATGGATCGACGAGGGATTTACATCTTTCTATGAATCTAAATATTTTGACAGGTACTACCCGAACCTTGGCATGATATCAGAATTGATAGGAAAGGATGTAAACATTCATGGTTTAAATGAAATATCCGGACGCTTTTCAAAAGAATTGGCTTGGTCATATTTTATATCTGAAAACATAGATCAACCAGCCGGATTAAATTCTGAAGAGATGAGTCCGTTAAACTACTTTATTTTATCCTACTACAAGCCTGTTGTAGCTATATATTCGCTTGAGAAATACTTGGGAGAAGAGCTTTTCAGAAAAAACATGAATTCGTTTTATAATATTTATCATCATACACATATTTACCCTGAAGATTTAAGAAGTTTTAATTTGCACGGGGTGCAAGATATTAGCTGGTTTTTCGATGATTTTATTTTAGAAAACAATTATCCGGATTATAAAATTTGTGGTATCAAAAAAGATAGCCTGATTGTAAAGAATAAGGGTGAGAGCTTATCTCCATTGTTTTTAAATATTGGAGATTCTTCAGTTATTGTTGACGGATTTGAAGGGAGTAGGAGCTATGCAATTAATAATGAAAAAGAGTTTTCAATAGATCCAGATTTTAGGACACTTGATTTAAACAGACGAAATAATTATTTTAGAAAAGGATTTCTGAAATGCAGAAGACCTGTTAAACTCAGCTTGTTTAATATTGTTGATAATCCGAAGTACTTCCAAATTCCTATTGCTCCAATAGTTACTTATAATAGCACTGATGGCTGGAGTCCGGGTATTATGTTTTATACAAGTCCATTACCAAAAAAGAAATTCGAATTTCAGTTATTACCTGTTTGGGGTACAAAAACTAATATGCTAAACGGTTACGCTAATTTTTCTGTTTTCATACATCCAGCTGGAAAAACATTAAGAGAAATCGAACCTTTTGTTTCAGGAAGAAAATTTGGATTAGATGATGAAACTGGAAGTTATTTTTATAAAGTATCGTCAGGGCTTAAAATAAAATTTCAGACAGATGTTCATAAGAACCTTGAATCTGAATTATTAGTAAGGAACATTTCTGCTTCGGATTATTATTTCGACACTCTTAAAAACTATCAACAGATAAAATATAGATATGCTGATTACAATCCGATAAACCCATGGTCAATAGATCTTGACATTCAAAATGGAATAGGTTTTACGAAAATGTCAGCAGAATACAAGCAATTTATTAGTTATAATAAACGTATCGGATTAAGCATTCGGATTTTTGCAGGTAAGTTCTTGTATAGTTCGGATGAGTATTATGGGAATTATAACTTTAGATTGTACGGAAATACTGGTAGTCAGGATTATTTTTATGATCATTTATTTTTAGGTCGTAATGAAGATATCAGAACTTCACCTCAAAATATATGGGCTCACCAGTTTATTAGAAATGATGGCGGTTTTACTTTGTATTCGCCTTACTGACAAACTGATAATTGGTTAATTGCAATAAATGTCGATAGTGGGACTCCATTAGGAGTGCTTGATGTTTATTTTAATCTTGGACTTGTCCCTTCATTAAGCATTGATAACCCGGAAGTTTTTTACGAAACCGGACTTAAGTTGAAAATACTAAAAGATTTCCTTTGTGTTTATTTTCCAATAACTGGAACTGCGAAGGTTTGGGAAACATCAAATGATATTTATACTGATAATTATCTGCAAAAAGTAAGATTTACATTATCTTTGGACAAATTAAATTTGTTGAATTACAGAAGTAAACCATACTTATTATTTTGAATAAAACAAAGAGATATTATATATCAGACGCACATCTTGGAGTAGATTATAAGTATACCTCTTATCAGCGTGAGTCATTAATGATTAAATGGCTGGATGAGATAAAAGCGGATGCGCTTGAGATTTCTCTGGTGGGAGATATTTTTGATTTTTGGTTTGAATATAAACATGTTGTGCCAAGAGGCTTTTCTAGATTATTAGGCAAACTAAAAGAACTTAGCGAAAGTGGCATTCATATTAAATATTACACAGGGAATCACGATATGTGGGTGTTTGATTATCTGCCAAAAGCTATTGGTGCAGAGCTTATTCGTTATACAGAGATTGTTGAAACAAATGGAAAGAAACTCTATATTGGTCATGGTGATGGCTTAGGGCCTTATGATAAGAAATATAACTTTTTGAAAAAGATTTTTTCAGCAAAATTTTTTCAGTTTTTGTTTAAATTGATTCATCCAGAGATATCTTTTAGAATAGCTTTAGCATGGTCAGCATCCAGCCGAAAGTCGCATAAATATCCGGAAAAAATAAATTTTGAAGATGAATGGCTTGTAAAATATGCTAAAACTGTTTTTGAAAAGGAACATATCGATTATTTTATATTTGGTCATAGACACATCCCTTTTAAAACTAAAATCGGAGAAAATACTGAATTTGTAAATCTTGGCGATTGGTTGATGAATTTCACATTTGCTGTTTATGATGGAGAAAATCTTGAATTAAAATATTATAAAGAACACCTCCAATAAACACTTAACATTTCCTATTATAAAGGAATGTCTTTTCAAAGCAATGAGAAATGCTTGCTGGGTCAATTCTTTTATAATTGAAAAATTTAATTCAAAAATTTTGAAATAAAAAAAGCTCTCGAATTTCGAGAGCTTTTCTGTATATCATATTAACGATATTATTCTTTATCGTCTTTCTTTTCAGTTTTAGCTGTAGTAGTTTTCTTTGCTGCAGGCTTCTTAGCAGCAGGTTTCTTAGCAGCTGTTTCTTTTTTTGCAGCAGGTTTCTTAGCAGCTGTTTCTTTTTTTGCAGCAGGTTTCTTTGCAGTAGTAGCTTTTTTTGCAGCAGGTTTCTTTTCTGCTTTTGGAGCTTCTTTCTTAGCCGTATCTTCTTCAGCTTTTGGTTCAGCAACAGCTACTTCAACTTCTGCCTTTTGAGTTTCTTTTACTTTTTTAGCTTTAGGAGCAGCTTTAGTTTCAATTACTTCTTCAATTTTTGGTAATACAGAAACGTAAGATCTATTATTTCTTTTCTTTTGGAATTTTACTGTTCCGTCAATAAGTGCGAAAAGAGTATGATCTTTACCTATTCCAACATTATCACCTGGATGATGCTGTGTTCCACGCTGACGTACGATAATGTTTCCAGCGATAGCTTTTTGCCCACCGTATATTTTAACTCCTAGTCTTTTACTTTCGGATTCACTACCGTTACGCGAACTACCGGCTCCTTTTTTATGTGCCATTTTTAAATACTTTTATTATGCGTTGATATCCTGAATTTCAATCTCTGTGAATTGTTGACGATGTCCGTTCAAAGTTTGGTATCCTTTTCTTCTTTTCTTTTTGAAAACCAATACTTTATCACCTTTAACATGCTGTAAAACCTTTGCAGAAACATTAGCTTTGCCTACTGTAGGTGTTCCAACTGTAACTTGATCATCTTTGTCAACGAGAAGGACCTTGTCAAATTTTACTTCACTGCCTTCTTCGTTTTCAAGGCGGTGTACAAAAAGTTTATTACCTTTTTCAACTTTAAATTGTTGTCCTGCTATTTCTACTATTGCGTACATCTCTAAACAGTTTATTTATATGTCTTTTATTCTAAAAAATTTCGGACTGCAAATGTAGAAAACTTATTTCTAATTACAAAAGAAAAATATTTATTTTTTTAAATATCTGGCATTTATAATAATTTTTTCAAAACTCAGTTATATCTTTGTACCAAATTACGAAATTTGAAAAAGGTAATAATAATATTATTTATAGCAAGTTTTTCTCTAAGCATATTTGCTCAGACCGAAAGGCCAATGAATCTGCCAAAGCTTGATAATAAGGTGGCACACTTTGGTTATTCTTTGGGCTTGAATATGATGGATTTTGTTGTAAGACCAACAGATTTGTTCTATACTCAGTTTGATTCCATTTATGCAGTTGAAGTTGGAAGATATGTTGGTTTTAACATAAATATGATTTCAAATTTGCGTCTAGCAAACTATTTAGATGTGAGATTTTTACCCGGATTAACTTTCGGACAACGCGATTTGCACTATAAATACATTAAAAATGGTGAATATCGTCGACATACAATGATGATAGAATCAACTTTTTTAGATTTTCCGTTCCACTTAAAATATAGAGCACACAGAATAAATAACTTTAGGCCATTTCTTATTGGAGGTGTTAATGGTCGAATTGATTTAGCTTCGCAAAAAAGGATTAAACCCGAGGATATGCCCAAGATTAGACTTAAAAGGTATGATGCTTATTATGAATTGGGTGTTGGTGCTGATTTCTTTTTAGAATACTTTATGTTTGGTATTGAGCTAAAATCATCATGGGGGGTATTTAATATGATTAATTATGATGGTTCTGAGTTTAGTACTTTCTATGACAGGTTAAACTCACATATGATAGTTCTTTCTTTCCACTTTGAAGGAGGGAAATTAGATAAAATTAAATGGTGGGAATAAACCATGATTAAAGAAATCGATTTTACATTTTTTCCGGAGCAGTTATTTAACCGTAAGCACGTAATAAAAGCTGTATCAGCAAAACTTGGACTTAATGAGTCTGATGTAAAAGACTATAAAGTGCTTCGTAAATCAATTGATGCTCGAAGAACTGCAAGATATAATGTCAGACTACAAGTAATTACTGATGATAGTGTCTTCCCTGAAGAAATTGGTAAATTTGAATTTAAGGAAGTTGGTAATTCTGAAGAAGTATTAATAATAGGTGCAGGACCGGCAGGCTATTTTGCTGCTTTAACATGTATTTTATCTGGATTGAAACCTATTGTTATTGAACGAGGCAAAGCTGTTGAAGATAGAAAAAAGGATATTGCGCTATTAAATCGTGAACATATCTTAAACTCAAATTCAAATTATTCTTTCGGTGAAGGTGGAGCAGGCACATACTCAGATGGAAAATTGTATACACGTAGTAAAAAGCGCGGAAGTGTTAAAGATGTATTACAGTTACTACATTTATTTGGAGCAGATAGAAGTGTGTTGGTAGATGCTCATCCTCATATTGGCACTGATAAGCTTCCGAATATTATGAAAAATATTCGTGAGAAAATACTTTCGTGTGGAGGGGAAATTCATTTTAACACAAAAGTTGAAAGTATTGTAATTTCTCAAGCATCTGTAAAATATGTAAAATGTTCGGACAGTAAAGAATTTGATGCTAAAAATGTGGTTTTGGCCACAGGTCATTCAGCCCGGGATATTTATTTTATGCTTGATTCTACAGGCGTTGAGATGCAGGCAAAAGGTTTTGCAATGGGAGTGAGAGTTGAGCATCCGCAAGGACTAATTTATAGTATTCAGTATAAAAGAAAAACCAGAGGAGAGTTTCTGCCTGCAGCGACTTATAGCCTTGTACAACAAATTAACGAAAGAGGCGTATATTCATTTTGTATGTGTCCGGGTGGCACAATTGTATGTGCAGCAACAGGTGAGAATGAGATTGTTGTTAATGGTATGTCTAACTCGAAACTAAACGGAGAATATGCTAACTCAGGAATTGTTGTTGAAATTAGACCAGAAGATATTGAAGCAAATAAAACATCTAAATTTGGTGGCATAGAATTCCAACAACAATTAGAAAGATTGACTTATCAGAATAGTGCATCTGTACTTAGTGCTCCCGCTCAGCGATTAGAGGATTTTGTCAAAGGAAAAATCTCAAAAGGGTTACCGCAATCTACTTATTACACTGGATTAATTAATAGCCCTATGCACTTCTGGCTTCCGGAAAATATTGGAAGCAGACTAAGACCGGCTTTTAAAGCTTTCGATAAAAAGATGAGAGGGTTTTTAACTAATGAGGCTCTCGTAGTTGGTGTTGAATCTCGTACAAGTAGCCCTGTTCAAATAATTCGAGACAAAGAGACTTTCGAAAGTGTTTCTGTAAAAGGGCTTTATCCTTGTGGCGAAGGTGCCGGATATGCAGGAGGTATTGTAAGCTCAGCTATTGATGGAATTCAAGTAGTAAACAGAATCGCAGGGAAGTAGAGTCTCAAGACACCAAATATAAATTATTATTAGTAAATAAATCTTCCAGTTTTTTATCAACAAGATATATCGTCATAATATTCAATCTTTTAGCAGCCTCAATATTTGTTTTATTGTCGTCGATAAACAGAGTTTCTTCAGGATTAAGATTGTTTTCTTCTAATATTAACTTATAGAATCTCTCATCGGGTTTTTTTAAGCCTTTTTCATGTGAGAAATAAGCTTTTTCAACAAGTGATTCCAAACCGTTTACATTATATTTATTTTTAAGCAAATTTGTGTACGATTCGTAATGAATGATGTTTGTATTGCTTAAAATAAAAGTTCTAAATTTTTTTCTAAGATTTTGCAGAAGCTCAATCCTTTCTTTAGTATAATCTATTATCAGAGCGTTCCAGCAATTGCAAATTATTTTATCATTTAAATTAGAATTTGTTAACTCACGAAATTCTGTATAAAAATCTTTAGGGCTTATACTTCCAACTTCTAATCGATCAAAAATTTCGGATTGAGCTGCAAGAGTATATAATTTGTCAAAATCTTTAAGGTTGTATTTTCGAAATGCCTCTTTGCTAAGGTCTGTATCGATATCAAGAAGAACATTGCCTAAATCAAAGATTATATTTTTTATATTTTGCATGAATTATCGTGTGAAAATCAAATATTGAAAATTTTTGTTTGCCTTTTGCATTGATGAGTTACAGTTTTTAGACACATTTACCAGATAGGTTTTATTTTTGATAGTATTCTTTTTAAGAGTTTTATATATTTCATTAGGCAAATATTTCTTTCTGCTTAAGAAATAAGTAAAATCACTATAGTAAAGAAAAAGTTTAGAACCATAATCTTCAACTTCATCAAAATACAGAATGGCGATTGAACAAACACTGTCTTTTAATGGAGATTTTTTATTTGTATTTAGATTCGCAGAAAAGGATTGAAAACCATTGTTTTCTCCGGCAATCAGAAATCTTTCTAAACCAATATGTGCTAATCCAAATTGTGCAAAAAAATTACAATTAGTATTCTCTTTGACCACAGAAGAAATATTATTATAAATGTATCTTTCTCTTTGTGTCTGCTTTAATGTGTCCCTTCCATAGTTATAATTATAAAACTGAAATCGATAAGATTTCTTCATTCTTTTCATCAATGTTTCATAACTATCGTAATTGTTCCCCATTAATTCTTTGTAGGATTCTTTATTGTTTTTCCAGTCAAAATAGATATCATCAAATTTATCTTGTGCAGCGTCAGTATTACCTTCAGTAGCTTTTTCCTGAAAATCAAATATCATATCTTCAAGTTTTTCTGGCATAATGCTGTCTTGTATCATTTGACTGACTGTATAAAACATTTTATAGTCAGCTTCGTAAATTTCAACATCAACTCCGACAAATTTGAATTTTTCATCTTCGGGAAGAGTGTCGTAGAACTTTTTAAGTTCTTTGTACATTTTCTCTTCAAATTGGTTTAAGTCTGTTATAAAAGAAAGGCATTCTTCATCACCTGTCTGCAGATAATGATTAACCAGATACCCATTTGCATATCCAGATTCCATAAAAACAATACGGACATTTGCATTTGTGTATAGATTTTTAAATACCTTTAAAAATAAATCTGTGTTTTCTTCACGAAAGTGATACTCACACATAATGAAGAATCTATATCGCGAGTATGCATCTGAAAGAAATGTACTGTCATTTTCTTCATAAATTATTGTGTTGTCCAAAATACAGTCAGAGTCTTTTTGTCCATAAGAAAGGATGTTTATTAAAATAAACATGGATATTACAACAGCTTTTTGCATCATTACAAATTTACATAAAGTTTCACTTATTTAATAATGTTTTTATTGCTAATATTATTATGTGTAATTCTTTTTTAACCCAAATCAAAAAATAATTTGAAAAAAAATGCTTTTTCACGTGGAATTTTAAATGGCTCTTGCATCTAGAAGAAAAACAGTCTTATTTAATTTAAAATTTACGATTATGAAAACAACAATTTTAATGGCAGCTTTAATGATAAGCTCACTTATCATATCTGCACAAAACGGAGCAATTCACGGAAAAATTTATGATGAAAATGGAGATCCAATGTATGCTGTAAATATTAGTATTTTAGATGGCCCAACTCAATCTTGTACCACTTCAGATTTTGATGGCATATTTAAGGTTAAGCCATTGGATGCAGGAACTTATACGTTGGAAATTTCATTTATGTGATATCACCCATACAAACTAATGGGTGTAAAGGTAAGTAATAATAAAATTACTTTTATTGATGATGTAAATATGAAACCTGATTATGTTCTTTTAGATGGCGTGGAAGTGGTAGCGTATCATTCAAATAAATTAATAGATCCTGATGAACCACAAAAGATGGTTATTGATAATGAAATGATTCTTAAAACCCCAGCAGCAAAGAATCAGGCAATGTTAGCAAGATCTTATCAAAGTGATGTTCAGGTTGTAGGTAATCAAATGGTTGTAAGAGGATCTCGTCCGGGTAGTAGTTCTGTTTACATTGACGGAATGAAAGTTTCAGATGAGATGTCAGGATTACCTTCACTAGCAATAGGTGGTCTCGAAATTTACACAGGTGGTATTCCTGCAAAATATGGAGACGTAACTGGTGGAGTGGTGATGATGACAACAAAAGGATATTTTGACTTACTTAATTAATGGAAAGCTGCGGAAAGCAGGAGGTAAGTTCAACTGCGATCACTGCGGCAGAAATTTAATGTTCTGTCGCGGTTTTTTGCAAAACAAAATGTACTTTTAAAGCGTAAAATTATATAGATGAAAGAACTTACAGACATAGAATTATTAGATATCTTTAAAGAGGATAGAAATAGAGCTCTTGAAGAAATTTATGATCGTTATGCCGGTTTAGTTTATGGTGTGTGTCTGAAGTATCTGGGAAATAAAGAAAAGAGTATGGATGCAGTTGTTGAAGTTTTTGAACTGCTGATAAAAAAAGTTGCCGACCAAAATATTACTAATTTCAGCTCCTGGCTATATTCAGTTACAAAAAATCACTGCCTTATGATTTTACGTAAGGAGAAAAGCGAATTAAAACATATAAATGAGTTTTATCTTGAATCCGATAATATTGATGAAGATAATCATATAGTTCTTCCGGAATATAAACATGTGCAGGAAGCTCTTTGCTTATTGACATATGAACAAAAAGAATGTGTAACAATGTTCTACTATAATGATATGTCATATAATGAAATTGCAGACGTAACCGGTTTTTCAGTGAAGTCTGTTAAGAGTTATCTGCAAAACGGGAGGATAAAACTCAAAAAAATCATGGAGGAACAAAAAAATGCAAACCATGGATATCAATAATAAAATACGTCGTTACCTAAATGGTGAAATGGCTGCTGCAGAAGCTGAGGAATTCTTGCAGATGGCAAAAAACGACCCGTTTTTGGCTGATGCTTTGGAAGGTTATCAGATTTCCGGAGCAAGTCCAAATGATACTCTTGAGTTAAAATCCAGAGTAATTAAACCAAAAAGAACAAAGCTTGTACGCTTGACAATTGGTCTTAGTGTTGCAGCATCTTTAATACTAATTGCCTTTTATACTGTTTCAATAATGTCACCAGGCATAGGACATACAGGAATAAAGTCTGCTCAAAATATAATAGTGATCAAACCTATTATCGAAACTGTAGACACAATTGAGAATGATGATTCTGTTTTTATAAGCGAAAATAATATACGTCCCTATACTGCTGAGATTAGAATTATGCCCGAAAAAGTTATTGTTCCTGAAAGTATAGCTCCTTTATATGTAAATAAACAACTTATCGTAGAGAATAATATTCCTGATAATCAACTTGAAAGTACATATAAATATAGATCTAATCATTTTTATTCCTATATTGGAAGCTTTAAAGTTGTTGACTATAGATATGACAAGCGAATTAATAAAGAAAATCTTGAAATAGTTGATAATAGTACGGTTTTTACTGCAAACAGAACGAACCTTATTCCGGCAAGTGAAATGTCTTATGTCGGGTTTTTACAAAATGCTCTTGATAAATATAAGAATGGTAATTATCATGATGCATTAGCTGATTTTAATATTATACTTGATCAGTATCCAAACGATGCAAATGCTGTGTTTTACAAAGCTCTTTGTTATTATAAGCTTGGTGATAATGAGAAATCACTAAATCTTTTTGATAAAACACTCGCTTCACGTGTTAATACATTTCATGAAGAATCTAACTGGTACAAGGGACTTATTATAAAAGAGGAGAAGCAATATGCTGCTGCTGAGAAAGTACTACAGGAAATTGTAAATGATAATGGTTATTATGGTGTACAAGCTAAAATTGAACTTGATGAACTCTATAAGATTTATGTAAATGAATAAAACAATTTTGATATTACTGTCAGTTTTCTATTCTATCTCAATTTTTGCACAAAAGCAGATTCTGATCAAAGGAAGTGTTTTTGATTCTGAAACAGGAGAGCCAGTTAGTGAAGTACATATATTTATTAAAGGAAAAGAAAAAGGCTCAATAACTGATTTAAATGGAAAATATTCTATTTACCTTGATAATGTCGGAGATACCCTAGTTTATTCACATATTCGTTATGATACTGTTCAGATAGTCTATAAGTATTCGGATTTTAAAGCGGATGTTTTATTAGAACCTTTAGAATATATGTTACCTACAGCAACAGTTAAACCGGTACAAAATGTTAGTAAGGGAATGTTGCTGGATGTAACCGATTATTATTTTATCGGCGATTCTATTTTGTATTCTGGGTTTTGTTACAGATATAATAAGAAACAAAACCCATGGTTAGTAATGATTGCACCAGAGGGTGATACCGTATTTACATATTGTGTGGGTGAAGAGGGCACTTTCTTTGGTGATTGTTTTGGGAATGTTCATTATTTAACAGAGGATTACGCATATCAACTTGTTTTTCATAAAGATAGTGTTAGTCTGGAGTATCAAACAGATATTGATGAGTTTCATTCAGTTATGGATTATTGTAAGTTTGAATCAGATGGGCAAATTGTCTTTTCTCAATACTCAGATAGAAATCAAATATTAATTTATTATCTAGCAGACACAGTAACTTACGAAACTGAAATATTTAGAACAATCGCTGATGAGGTAAAATTAAATATGCTTGCATTTCAAGGGCTGTTCTTCTCGATGGGGCCACCACCAAATGATCATGATTTACGCTTCGAAGAGATGATGTATGAACCAGTTTTTGCACCTATCTTGCGAACAGATGATACTATAGCAATTATAAATTATACTGATTCAAAAATAGAACTTTACGATACATGCTTTAATTCGATTGGTAGTACTCCTGTATATTTTCAGAATAGTAAATATTGTGAAGATGAAATTATTATTGATGAGTCAACCGGTAGGGTATATGCAGTATTTTTAAGAAATGGTAAAACATCAGTTAAAGAAATTTTTATAAATAGTGGATCAGCAGGACAAGAACTCTCTATTCCTGAATTTCATTGGGTTGATAATATGAAAGTACACAACAATCAACTATTCTTTTTATACCGCGAAAAATACTCGGGTGACTTGCGGGCTTTGTATAGGATGCATTTGGAGTAATACTTCCATGCTTAAGACATAACAAAAAGTATTTTAGAAATATTTGTTATGTGTGGAGATTTTTCTGATTTAAAAATGTTTATATTTGTATCTGATATTGATACAATATTGTTGTCATCTTTTGTGTAGGTTTTAGTTGTGATATGGCAGGTCAACAATTTTGATTCATGTTAAATGTTAACTAAAACCTGTAAATTATGAAAGTAAAAAGCGTTCTGGTTTTTGTAGTTTTGTACTTAATTTCCTTTTTTTGTACAGCTCAAACAGCTATTGCTCCTACTTCTGGAGATGGTTCAGCTTCTAATCCTTATCAAATTGCCAGTCTTGAAAACCTTTATTGGATTGCTTCAAATCCATCAAGTTGTGATAAATCATTTATACAGACTGCAGATATTGATGCAACAGAAACTTCTACTTGGTTTAGTGGAGCTGGTTGGCTGCCGATTGGTGATTTGCAGAATAGCTGGGCCTACCCACCACTTTCTCCTTTTACGGGGAAATATAACGGGCAAGGCTTTGATATCGTTAATTTATTCATTAATCGACCAACTACCAAAGGAATTGGTTTATTTGGATCAACGCGAAACACAAGAATTAGCAATGTAAATATAATAAATGCAAATATTACTGGAGGTGAAGGGACTGCTGGGATTTGTGGTGCAACTTATATTGGAGACACAATAGATTATTGTTATACATCTGGAACTATATCTGGAGCACGTTGCGTTGGAGGAATAACTGGAAATGTTTTTGTTCCAGACGGATATCCAACAGGTTATATAAGAGTTGCAGAATGTTACTCTGAAGCGAATATAAGTGGTAACACAGAATGTGGTGGGATAGTTGGAAGAATGTCATGTACAAACTTGTCACCTGCTGAAATTATTAATTCATATGCAAGGGGTAGCGTTAGTGTTACAACGAATTGGGTTGGAGGTTTAGTTGGCTATTTTTATAGTGGAGGTAAAGTTCGTAACTGTTATAGTACTGGGTCAGTAAGTGGCCCAACTTCAGGAGGAATGGTTGGTTATGCTGGAAATTCCACATGGACAAATTGTTTCTGGGATACTCAAACTTCTGGACAAGCGAGCTCTGCACGAGGAACAGGAAAAACAACTGCAGAAATGATACTTATTTCTACATTTACTGACGCAGGATGGGACTTTCAGTGTGAGACAATTAATGGAGTAAGCGATTATTGGGGACAGGCCACAGTTTTAAATTCCGGATATCCATTTTTAAGTTTTACAGGTGAAATTTCTGATAATTGTGATTTTGTATGGCAGTGAGATGATGACAGTGACTGGAATAATGATTCAAATTGGAATACTGGTAGGGTGCCAGACTTATTAAAGGCAGTTATTATTCCTGCTACTTCAGTTGTTCCTCCTGAGATATCTGGTTATTATGAAGTATCTTCATTAGAAATAGAGGCTGGTGCAGAATGTAGTATTTTACCAAGTTCCGGATTAACAATATATGGCAATTTAGATAACGAAGTAGTATTCAATCTTATGTCATCTGCAACAGGTGAAGGCTCATTAATTGTAGATGGTTCGTTATTAGGATCTGGAACATACAATGTCGAAAGATATTTAACAGCGAGTCAATGGCATTTGGTTAGTTCTCCAATAACTGCAGGAACTGCGGGAGTATTTCATGGAATATGGTTAAGATCTTATGACGAATCGACAAATTCATTTGGAGAATATATTGTTTCTGATGCAACCCCAATGCCTACTGGACAAGGATTCTCGGTTTGGGCACCTAGTGCACAAACAAGGATGTTTTCAGGAACGGTAAATCATGGGACTATCGGTCCTGTAAGTGTGCAACTAACGGGAGCAGCAGGCCCAAATACAGGTTGGAACCTTATTGGAAATCCTTACACTAGTGCAATAGACTGGGATGCTGCAAGTGGATGGTCAAGAACTAATATCTCAGACGCAGTATATGTTTGGAATGGAACTCAGTATGCAACATATGTAGGAGGTATTCCAGCAAATGGAGGCAGTCGTTATATAGCACCTACGCAGGGATTTTTTGTTCAGGCTACATCAAGCGGAGCAAGCATAGGAATGGATAATGGAATACGTTTGCATAATGGAGTAAATTATCTTAAGGAAACAACTGAGCCTATGGATATTGTTAGGATTAGTATTGTTGGAAATGGATTTTCTGATGAGACTGTTTTAGCTGTACGTTCTGGGGCATTAAATGTTTTTGACCCGACGACAGATGCCATAAAACTTACAGGTAGTTCTGAGGCACCAAGTTTATATACAACAAAAGATGATGATTCTGAGTTAACTATTAGTTGTTTAAATTCTGTAGCAGATATTGTAGGAAAGAACCTTAATATTAGTTATGCTTTTGAAGGTGAACATGTTATGAATTGGACACATAGTATTCAGAGCGGAAGTATTCCGGTACTGTATGATAATATTGTCGAAACTGTAATTCAACCTGACCAACCATATACATATTTATCTTCTTTTTCTGACCCAGATGATAGATTTAGCTTTATAGAAATGACCCAATCTGAACTGTTTGATGTTTCCTGCATTTATTCAAATGTTTATAATAATTGTTTAAGGATTTTTGGGACCGCTAACAGTGATGTAGTAGCTCAAGTGTATAATGTACAGGGACAAAAAGTCTTAGAATTTATTGGAACTGAGTATAATGTTGATTTCTTATCTGCAGGTGTTTACTTGATACGTATCACGACAGATAACAAGGAAGTGGTAGAAAAACTAGTTATTAAATAAGCAAAACTGCTATTAAAATGAAGAAGTTAATTTGTTTATTGTCAGCTTTGATAGTTTTTGGAGTCTTTAATCTATATGCACCTCCAGGTGATCCGGGTGGCGACCCTGGAGCAGGAGACCCTCCTGTTGGAGCTCCAATTGACGGAGGAGCAGTGGTTCTTCTGATTGCCGGAGCAGCATATGGTATTAAAAAGTTAAGAGATAAAACACATACAGGAGAAAGTGAATAGAAGTTCTGCACTAGGAGTATTATTGTGCATTTAATATTTTAATAGATTAATGATCTTGAACTAGTTTGTCAGGAAAAATTCTCTTTTTAGTAGTATTTTGTGATATGGTAATTTCTTTACCAAGAAGCTATGTATATATAAATAAGAATATTATATAAGAAATAAAAAACACAAATAAGTATATTATAATGTAAAATGCTATAAATAGTACAGAATGTTGTTAAAAATAACAATTATGTAGATTGAAAGTAGAAAAAATTGAAAATTATTATTTTCTTTTGTAATATTGTATAATGAACTAGAAAATCAAAGAATATGAAAATTTTCACAAAAGTATTTTTTTTGCTATTATTATGTTTAATCTCAACATTTGTATTCTCACAAACAGTTTACGTTAATAGCGCAACAGGTAATGATGCTACAGGAGATGGTAGTGCATGTAATCCTTATAAGACATTTCATAAGGGGTATATAATGGTTTCTGCTGGAGGAACACTAGATTTAACAGGTACTTTTACGTGGACAGATGCAGATGAAATTGGAGATGCATCGACCTCAGGTTATACAATAAGTAAGAATCTTACCATTGTTGGTAGTGGTGCTGAGAGTACTATAATTCAGGCAGCTTCATCAGTCTACAGTGCTGATAGACGAGTGTTTACAGTTAGTAATGGATATACGGTTAGTTTAGAAAGCCTATGTATTCGTTATGGATATTTTTCATCAGATGGAGCAGGGGTATACGTAAGCGGAGTAATTTCGATTGAGAATTGTGATATTAGTTATAATAGAACAACAAATGGTTCTGGTGGAGGTGTTGAAGTTAGAGGTAAGGCTACTGTTACAAATTCAACAATACACAACAATACTGCTCATTATATGGGTGGAGGGTTAAATAGATCATATTATAATGGAACTGGAGGTGCTCCTACTGCCAGTGATGTGCTTGATGTTATAAATTGTACAATTAAAGATAATGAGGTTACACAAACAGTTGCATATATCGAAGGTGCGGGAGTTTTTTATCGTAGAGGTGGAGGAACAGTTACAAATTGTACCATAATTGATAATTCATGTATAAATGTTTTGGGCTCAAGTACACATGGATTAGGAGTTAGCTCAGAATCATCTAATGTTTATGTTAAAAATTGTATTATTGCAAATAATTGTAGTAACTCAAATACTTGGGGGGGGGATATAGGATCGCGTGAAACCACAACAAAAATTGTCAATAATGGTGGAAATATCATAGGTAGAATAGGTTATTACCCTGGTGGCTTTTCTGTAAACACAACAACTTGGACTGATGCCAACAATGGTTCATCAACAGATGGCACTTTTTTATTACAGGATGGTGGCTCTACAACTGGGACATTGAATATTTCTTCTAGTTTAGCCTTAAATTCAACTCTTAATGGAACGAAAACTTTAGCTCTCTCAGTAGGCAGCATTGCAATCAACAATGGACTTACTGGTACTAATAGTACAATTTCAGTACCCGCTAATGATCAAAGAGGTTATAGCAGAACAGGAAATACTGATATTGGATCTTTTGAGTATGATGGTGTTAATCCTCTTTCAAATACCTGGACAGGAAATGTTAATTCAGATTGGGACGATGCAGGGAACTGGTCTGGATGTTCTGTGCCAGTAGGTACAACTTACGCTATTATTCCTTCGACTTATACAAACCCTCCTATAGTGAATCTTGCGCTAGGAACTCCAGCAGTTTGTGAAAATTTAAATGTTGCTTCTGGTGCTGAATTTACCATTGCTGCAGGAATGGGACTTACTGTTAATGATATTACCAACAATGGTACAATTACAATTGTATCATCATAATCCGGTGAAGGTTCACTTCTTGTTGATGGTTCGATATCCGGTTCTGGGACTTATCATGTTCAGAGATATTTAACTGGTTCACAATGGCATTTGGTTAGTTCTCCGATAACTGCGGGAACAGCAGGTGTATTTCATGGAATATGGTTAAGAGCTTATGATGAATCAACAAATACATTCGGGGAATATATTGTTCCTGATGCAACCCCAATGCCAACCGGACAAGGATTTTCGGTATGGGCGCCATCAGCTGAAACAAGAACATTTAGCGGGACAATCAATCAAGGTAGTATTGGCCCGTTAAGTGCGCAATTAACAGGATCTGCAGGTCCAAATACTGGATGGAATCTTATTGGGAATCCCTATCCTAGTGCAATAGACTGGGATGCTGCAAGTGGCTGGACAAAAACAAATATTGCAGATGCCGTATATGTTTGGAATGGCACGCAGTATGCTACCTATGTAGGAGGAATTCCTGCCAATGGAGGCAGTCGTTATATAGCACCTACCCAGGGATTTTTTGTTCAGGCAACATCAAGCGGAGCAAGCATAGGAATGAATAATGGAATTCGTTTGCATAATGGAGTAAATTATCTTAAGGAAACCAGTGAGCCTATAGATATTATTAGGGTTAGTATTGTTGGCAATGGTTTGTCAGATGAGACAGTCTTAGCAGTACGTTCGGGAGCCTTGAATATTTTTGACCCGGCTACAGATGCTGTAAAACTTGCAGGTAGTTCCGAAGCACCAAGTTTATTTACAACAAATGATGATGATTCTGAATTGACTATTAGTTGTCTAAATTCTGTAGCAGATATTGTTGGAAAGACTCTTAATATTAGTTATGCTTTTGAAGGAGAACATGTTTTAAGCTGGACACACAGTATTCAGAGCGGAAGTATTCCGGTACTGTATGATAATCTTGAAGAAATAGTAATACAACCGGATCAGGCATATGTTTATACAGCATCATTATCAGACGATTCTGATAGATTTACCTTTATTGAAATGACAAAATCCGAGCTTGAAGAAGTATCAGGTTTGTACATTAATATGTATAATGATATTTTGAGAGTTTTTGGTGCAGGTATCAATGATATTACAGTTGTTGTGATTTATAACATTCAGGGTCAAAAGGTTTTAGAATTTAATGGAAATGAGCATAATGTTGGTTTATTGTCGCCAGGCTTATATTTGGTTAACGTAAAAACTAACAGAGATGAAGTGGTAGAAAAACTAATTATTAAATAAGCTAAACCCGATATAAAATGAAAAAGTTTATTAGTTTATTGTCAGCATTGATAGTTTTTGGAGTATTTAATCTATATGCCCCTCCGGGTGACCCGGGTGGAGACCCAGGTGCAGGTGACCCTCCTGTTGGAGCTCCTATAGATGGTGGGGCTGTTGTGTTGCTCATAGCTGGGGCTGCATATGGTATTAAAAAGTACAAAGATAAAAATCATACGAAAGAAGATATTTAGTGTGGATCTCATCTAAAGAAAAGCATAAAAAGAAAATTTATACTTAATTTTGTTGGATGATTTCTAAATTGAAACTTATATTTTCTAAGAATAAGAAAATTATTTATTTCATTTTACGCGTTTTAATAATTTATTTAGCGTGGAAAGTCTTATCTTTTATACTGGGTGAAGAAAGTACTCCTATTCAGGATAGAATGTGGCCTTGGTTATCAACTGGCTGGGAAAGTCTGAATGACAAGATACGAATTGTAATTCTAAGTGTTACTCAGCTTTGGTTCAATGTCGTTGGATTAGATTCAGAAATTGTAAACGGATATAGACTTTGGGTTTATGACTATGCATTTGTTTGTGTTGGTAATTATTGTTTGGCAATACAACTGTGGATATTTTTTGTTGCTTTAATTGTTTCATACTCCGGAAAATGGTATAATAAATTATGGTTCTCGCTAATTGGTATAATTCTTATAAATGTCATTAATGTATTTAGGTTGATAGCTGTTGTGTATGCAGCGCATTATTACCCGGAATACATACAGTTCAATCACGATTATATTTTTAATGTATTAGTTTACATATTTACATTTTTTATGTGGATTTGGTGGGTGAAAAGATTTTCTTTTGAAAGAAAGGAAGCTATAGAATGAACAAAAAAAGTTATTGGATATTTTTGAATTCGTTTTTTGCATTTGTCTCTGCATTTATTTTTATAAAAGCTATTATTGTAATTTTCAGGTTTCTCGTTATTCGCTATTTTAATGGTTCAACCCAGATGGATAACTTTGAGATCGATTGTATTACATGGAAATTCTCATCTTTTTGGAATCAGACAAGTGTTATTAGTATTTACATTGCCGGATTTTTTATTGCCTGCGTAATTATAGTATTTGCATATATTTTATACAGATGGTTTAGAACAAAAAGAGGTTTTTTTAAACTTTGGTTTACGTGGTTGTATATATTTGCTATTAGCCAGTCTTTTGGCATATTTTTACGGGATATCCCGTTTCGCAGGGATATATATCATGCCCTGAACTGGATGTATTTTCCATACTGGCTTATGATCGTGGCGTCTCTTATTACCATTCCGGCAATCATTGTGTTAAATTTTAGCAATGATATTAAGTTTTTAAGAATGTCCCCGGGATTTGACTATATTAGATCTAACATACAACGAAGACGTCTTTACACCAAAGTCGCTTTGCTTCCATCAATATTCGGGTCAATATTTATCCTGTTTCTTCACTTTAATAATATAAATCTTTTTGAGATAGTTGAAAAATTGATAATAATTGCAGGAATTGTTATTGCATATTTTCATTTTAGCAGAGAAGAAATGTTGGTTGAATTTAGAATTGTAAAAAATGAACCAATAGGAAAGCCTGGATTGCTATTAATTATTCTGTTTATATTGTCTTTATACGGATATTTATATCTGAAGAATATATATTTCTGAGAACATTTATTCCTTATTTCTTATCTTGTTTAATTATCTCTGCACAATTATATATATCTTCATACCACTCTTTTCCATATTTACGAATAAGAGGTTCCTTTAGAAATTGATAAATTTTTACACCTTCTTTATTGCCAAGTTTAACAGCATCTTTACAGATATCCCAGACATTGTAATTCACAGCATCAAAGTCTTTATATTTTGTTATTCTTATAGTATAAAGATGACATGAGATAGGTTTTCTGAATTCAACTAAACCTTCCTCCCAAGCTCTTTCAATAGCACAATATGCAATGCCTGCTTCATCATATTGAGTAAAAACACAAGCGCCTGAATTACCATAAATAGTAGTTTTTAAATCTCCTTCTACATCAATCATAGATGTACCTTTTGCATCAATTACAGATTTGCCTTCTTCAGTTAATCTGTCATATATTTTTGGTAAGATGTCTTCAATTATCTTAGCTTCTTTTTCCTCTAGCGGTGCTCCGGAATCACCCTCTACACAACAAATGCCTTTACATTTTTTTATATCACAGATAAAGCACTTTTCAAAAATGTCAAGGTGTACTATTTTATTGTCAATGTCTATCATTCATGTAAAAATTTTGACAAAGGTAATTAAAAAGATTGAAGGCGGGAGATCGAGAATCAAAGAGCAATAATTAAAAGCATTCGATATAGAATTCTAGTTGTTAAAATCAAAAGGTATCATATTAACACCCTCAGCAGTGCTTTTATTAGGTGAATCAAGATGATTAAACAGGTATTGTTTTTCTGATGGAATTACTAATTCCTGTAATACTCCTATTTTCTTTCTGCTACCATCATCATAATATGAATACCAGTTTGTGCTAAGGATTGTGTACATTGTGTCCTTATCTACAATCTCAAATGAAAACTCTCCCCAAACCTGGTTTTCAAGGTCTTCTTCCAAGCGTATTGTGTAAACATCGTTTTCTGCTTGAATAAAATCAATTATTTTCGTGTCCGGTAAAAAATTAATACACATCTCTTTATCATCAATTTTATAAACTTTGTTTAATTCATCATTAAAATGATAAATAACTAATCCTGCAGCAGTATTTGTTAAGCAAACCCATTCTTTTGGAAAGTCTGATAATGAAGTATATTCTTTATAATCTATAGTTTCTTCAGGCTTATCAATTTTGTAGAAGTAATTTGATAAACTGTCATCAGGGATGGTTTTAATAGCTTCAACAATTGTATCATTCTTAACTGTATCCTCGTCAATTGTCTTATTTGAAGTGCTTGAATTACAAGCATGTAAAAACAAAGCAATAGCCACTAGTAATAATATATGTTTCATAATGTTTAAATTTGACTATAAATATAGTAATAATTTATAAGTATGCAAGGTGTTGTGCTAATAAATCTTAAAGTGTATTATTGAGAACTAACGCAACTTAACAGTTGTAACTCCACCATCATTGATTGAGGTATTATATTTTAAGTGCATTTTTTATCAGGAATTAAAAATTTGAACGATGGCCTAATTTTTCTTTCCCAGATATGAATTGATTTGATAAATGACAAGACTAAAGCAAAGATTAAAAACTTTTGATTTAATAAGTTATTTAAGGATTACTAAAACTAATGCTCTGTTAAGAAAAACAAAAAAGCTTAATTATACTGTGTTTAATAATCTTAATAATGTCTTTTTTTCAATAGGTTTGACAATTATTTCTTTGATATAGGGGTTTGATTGACATTTTTATTGATCTTTTGGATTTAATGAAGATGTAATCATTATAATATTGCTCTTTGTTGCTGGAACATATTTTTTGTACTCATTAATGAATGACCATCCATCCATCAGAGGCATGTTTAAATATAGTAAAATCAGATCAGGGACAAGTTTTGGTTTGTTTTGTTTGTCAAAAAGGATGTCAAGAGCTTGTTTTCCATTATCGACAATAAAAATATTCTTAACCATTTTTAATTGTTCAAGCATAAGCTGATGTAGATAATTTGTTGCAAAATCGTCGTCAATTAGTAAGATGCTCTTAACCATAATTATAAAATCTCTATAGTAAAATTAAAATTGCTACCTAAACCTTCTTTTGACTCAACCCAGATTTTTCCATTGTGCATTTCAACAATTTTTCTGCAATTAGCAAGTCCAATGCCTACTCCATCGTATTCTTTTCGAGGGTGGAGACGATGAAAAATATTAAAAATTTTGTCTTGATTTTTATTGTCGATACCAATTCCATTATCTTTTACAAGGAAGTGATAATAACCCTCTGTTTCAACGCATGAAATTTTAATTGTCGGAGTAGAACTTTTATTAAATTTGATAGCGTTTGTTATAAGGTTCTTAAATAGTAAATAAATATTAGCCTTATACACAATTATCTTTTCCGGTATTGAATTCAAAGTAACTATTGCGTTTCTTTGTTTAATTAAGGAAGAAATGTCTTGAAATAAGTTAGAAAACAGTTTTGTTAATGAAAAGCTTTCTAAATCATTTGATTCACCCAGTAAAGAATGATTGAGAATTGCTTGGATTAGTTCTTTCATTCTAAATGAAGAGTCGATTACAGTTTTAATAATCTTATCAGCTTCATTAGATTGAAGGTTCATTTTGGTTTCATTTAATAATGTTAAGAAACCAATAATTGTATTTATTGGTTCTTGTAAATCATGAGATGCAATATAGGCGAATTGTGATAATTAATTATTTGAACTCTCTAATTGTTTTAAAGTCTTTTTTAATTCATCTTCAGCGTTGATTTGGGATGTAATGTCTTTATCAGCTCCTCTGAATCCAATTAAGTTGTTTTTATTGTCTAATATTGGGACTCCGTTTGTAAGAAGGCAGATTAGAGTTCCGTCTTTTGTCAGATTGTAATTGATAAGATTCTTTATAGGTTTTTTTGATAAAAGATGACCTTTAAAAATTTCACCAATCCTGTTCGCTTCATCCTTGGGCATAAACTCTAAGGGAGATTTTCCCAGAACTTCATTTGGGTAGTAGCCCAATACATTCTTAACCCCGCTACTGCAGTAAGTGTATACACCTGTTTTGTCAACTTCCCAAAACCAATCACTGGTAGATTTGGCAATGTCCATTAGTCTTTTCTCACTTGATCTCAGGTCTTCTTCAATTTGAATTAATTCAGTGATATCAATTGAGACTCCAAGTATTTTGTGAACATTGTTATCTTTAATGAGAATTTTATTTGTATTAATCCATTTTCTACCTTGCGGTGTTACCCATGGTTCTATAATGTTAAGTTTTGATTTCCCCGATTTAATAATTTCTAAATCATCCTTCAAATATGCTTGTGCTAGTTCTTTTGGATATAAATCAAAACAGCTTTTGCCTTCTAATCTGTTTTTTGTTGTGTTATGTTCTTTTGCAAGCATCTCATTTACTTTGATTAAATTGTTTTTCCCATCTTTATAAAACACAAGCCCAGGAAGATGATCTAAAATTAATTGTAAGTCGTTTTGTAAATCTTTTGTTTTTGATATATCAACATATGATATGATTACTCCATCCAAAGTGTTTTCAAATGTCCAATAGGGTATAATCCTTTTTAAATATGTTTTTCTTCCCGGAAAGACAACTTCGAGTTCAATAGGTTTGTGTGAAGAAATCACTTTTTTAATGATTTTATTAAAGTCCTTTTTACTTCTGTTTGGGAATTTTTGAGAAATCTTCAAAAAAGGTGTTCCAATGTCTGTTTTATCTATGAGGAAATGTTTTTTTATTGACTCGGAGAATAGCCTAATGTTTAAGTTTTTATCGAGAAAAATAATTGCAATCTCAGTATAATTTAATAAATTATACAAATCATTATTGATAGAATTTGCATTTTGGTTTAATGTTTGAGCTGATTTCAGCTGAGCAGTTAGATTAGTAATTCTGCTTTCAAAATTTTTGTTTTGATGCAAAAGGTCTTCAATGAGATTAAAAATGTTATTATTTGTAGAAATTTGCGGTTTCTCATAAAGCTCTGTCGTGTCAAATGAGTATTTTGGGCTTATAGAGTTTGTATTGTTTCCTAAGTCTAATTTATAGAATGTAAGTAAAAATGTTGTTAAATCTATAAGGTTAGTTTTTGAAAGGTGAATAAGTGAATTATTATAATCGAAAATCTTAGTTTTGCAATCTCCAATACTATTTTTACTTTGAGATTCAATATAATTACGAATTATTGTTATTATCTGTTGGGAAAATATACTTTCTAAATTTAAAGGGGTTTCTGCTTTGCTATTCAAATAATATTCAATATTCCCATTGATATGTAATATGTTTAATTCATTATCAAAGAAAATGCATTCAGGAGTTAAAGAGTTAATTAAATATTTTTTATAAACGCTATCCATTTTGACATTTAGAAATGTATAATGTATTAAAACAATACTTTTTGTTTAGATTTATACGTAACAAGATTAAATATGTTTTTTTATGAATTAACTTAAGCTTGAATTATAAGCTTATAAGTGCAGTTTTCATTTAGGTCATTTGAAATTCTGATAAAATAAATCCCTGACTTAATGTTTAAGTTTGGAATTCGTAATCTATAGTTTTCACCTAAGCATGTTATTATGTTTTTATAAAGCACTTGCCCATTTGTGCTAAATAATTGTATTGTAATATCTCCTTTTCCATAAATCATTATTTGGAAATCATCAGGAGATATTGGATTGGAATATTGGGCTTCTAAAATAGAATTATTATTTTGCGTATTATTTACTACTGTACCGAGAATTTCCGTTTTACCGTCGAAATCCGTCTGCTTTAATCGATAATATATATATCCATTATTATTATCAATATCGTTATACTTGTAATTTGAGCTTTCTGATGTATTTCCAGCACCATATATTATCTCTAATATGTAATAATTTATGCCATCGTATGATTTTTCTATGGTAAAATAGTCATTGTTTGTTTCTGAGGCAGTTTCCCATTCCAAAGTGATTATCGAATTCTCACAATACGATTTGAAATAAATCAGTTCAACAGGAAGAGACCCTTCCGAGATTGTTGAACCAGCAGGGATACTCTCATTGGGTAGACCAAAAGTTGAGCCGGGTCCGGTAAAATTTCCATCAACATGTATTTCTCCATTACCGAAAATGATACCACCATTGCCATTCTGAAAATCTCCTGCCACTTCAATCGTTCCGTCTATCTGAACATTAATTGAATTATTTTTATTATTTAAATCTCAAAGTACAATGAGTTTACCATTTTCTTCAATAATAATATTGGAGCCATTGCTAAATTCCATATTATAGACTGTGAGGATCGATCCAGATTTTACTTCAAGTGTTCCATTGGTTTTAATTGTAACATCTGAAAGTGTACTTATTTCGTGCCAAGTGGAAATGATATCTGAACTACTTAAAGCAGGAGCGCTATTATTATACCAAACAGAGTCTACACTCCACATTCCTGAAATTTTTGATTTATATAATGTTGAGCTGTAAATTATGTTTACATTAATGAGGAAAATTAGCAGAAGAATTGCATTTCTGTTAAAACGAGAGGTTTTAGGAAAAATCAAAAAACATCTCTCTTTACACATATGATGTATTATTCTCAAATTATATCCTGCTAAAAGAAAACATAAACTCTATCTCATACTCTTAAAGCACTATCTCTATACTTTACTATCTCTATAAGTACTATCTCTATAAGTACTATCTCTATAAGTACTGTCTCTATAAGTACTGTCTCTATAAGTACTGTCTCTATAAGTACTGTCTCTATAAGTACTGTCTCTATAAGTACTGTCTCTGTACTTTGAACTATCTCAATGCCTCTAAATACAATAAAAGTGCCATATGGAGTAAGTGGTTGTAATACAGGGCGATAGGGTTGCTAAATAAATTTTGGGTGTTTCAAAATGGAACGCTCATGAATTAAAATGGGACGATAAAATTATCAAAATTTGTATTTTGCTTTATATCGATAAATCTTAGACCGTGCAATATCTAATTTTTTTGCTGCAATAGTAATGCTATTGTATTTCTTAATATAGTTTTCAATGAGTTTTGCATTATATTCGTCGAGTGTAAGTTCTTTTGAGCATAAATCACAAGATTTGCTGTTATCTCTAAATATTATTTCTTTATCAGTAATTGTATTCGAATCTGTTATTGTTGCAGCATATTCGATAATAGTCTTCAATTCTCTCACATTCCCGGGGTAATGGTAGCTTAAAAGCTTATTTTTTGCTTCTGCTGAGATGTTTAAACTAGAAAGATTGTTTTCTGAACAAAATTCATTAAGAAAATGTTTTGCGAGATAAATAGTGTCTAAACCTCTCTGTCTTAAAGGAGGCATGTTTATAGGGAAACCTTGAAGTCGATAAAATAAATCTTCCCTAAAATTCCCTTTTTCTACCTCTTCTTTCATATTTTTATTTGTTGCAGTAATAAGTCTAATATCTGTTTTAATAATTTTATTACTTCCAATTCTTGAGAACTCTTTTTCTTGAATAACTCTTAATAGTTTTGTCTGTATATTTAGATCAATTTCTCCTATCTCATCAAGAAATAGTGTGCCGGTATTTGCTTCTTCAAATTTCCCAATTCTTGATTTAATTGCACTGGTAAAAGCACCTTTTTCATGTCCAAATAATTCGCTTTCAATTAGATCTTTTGGTATTGCTGATAAATTAACAACAATAAATGGATTATTCTTTCGAATTGAATTGTAGTGTATTGCTTTTGCAGCTAGTTCTTTTCCGGTTCCTGTCTCTCCATATAATGAGACTGTTATATTTGTGTTTATTGCTTTACTAATTAAACGTGTTACTTCTTTGATTTGCTGACTATTACCTGTAAAAGTTGTATGAAGCTTTGCATTTTTGTTTATCTCTGATTTAAGTTTTTCTATTTCTTTGAGATTTTGAATTTCTGTTGTTGCATTACGCAGGCTATTCCAAAGCCTATTCCCTAGATGTTCATTTTTTATTATATAGTCATATGCTCCATTAGATAATAATTCTACAGCAACAGAAACATCTGATTGCCCGGAAATGATAATAATTGGTGTGTGTGGGTTTGCTTTCTTTAATTTTTTATATAACTCGAGTTCATTATTGTCTGGCAACTTGTAATCTAAAGTGATTATGTCAGGAATATAAGAATTGTCTTTTATGAATTCATTTCCTTTAGTATAGAGCTTAATTTCATTATCTGGGTTTTTTAGAATGTGATACTTTAATATTTCTTGAAAATATATGTCATCCTCTATTACTGCTATTTTTGTCATCATTGATGGTTGATTAGTATTTTATGGTCAAAAATAGACTTTTTATTTCTTTTTCTCAAATAAAATGTATTAAAATGCGACATTGTTCCATATTTGCACGCTTGAGTATTATTGGTTATTGATATACATATTGAGTATTTTCAGTAATTTTGTGATATTTGCTTCTAAATCTTTGTATAAGGCTAGAAACTCAGATTGAGGGCTGTTTTTTTCTGTTAGTGCTTCAATATTTTTAATTATTTGTATAGTATTTGTACTACCTAGGCTTAATAAAATCGCTTTTATTTTATGAGCATGGAACTTAATCTCTTTATAGTTTTGTTGATTAATTGCAGTTTTTAGATTACTGTTATACTGTGGTATTACTTCAATAGCTATTTTTATTACCTTTATAATTTGATTATTATCATTATCAAACATTTGATTCAATTTATCTAAATCAAATAGGTCTTTTTGGTTGGTTGATTGGTTCATGATTTTTGGTAAATATCTTGTCAGTTTTTATATATAGTAATTTTAAATTTTTATTTTAGTTTCACAATAGTAATTCCGCCACCTCCAAACCTGATATCTTCATCGTAGCATCTGTCAATCTGGGGAATGCTGCGAAGATAATCCCTAATGTGACGCCTTAATATTCCATTTCCTTTGCCATGAAGAACTTTTAACTCTTTAAAGTCTAGCATTATTGCTTCGTCAACTAAATCTGTTATCATTTTCAAAGCATCTTCAACTCGTTCACCGCGAACATCAATGTATGGTTTAAAGTTTATAACTTTCTCGTTATAGTTAAAATGAAGTCCTGAGCCTGTTTTTGTCTGTTTCTTAAAATCAGTTTCGCTAACCTTCTCAAGATTCTGCATTGGTACACTAGTGTACATATTTCCAAAACTTACAACAGCATTCTTTTCGCCCATGTCGGTAACTTCGCCAACAACTTCCTGCCCCTTTAAACGAACTTTACTTCCAATATTAATTTTCTGTTCATCAATTTTTACAAATTCAAGTTCTTTGCTATTCTCTTTTTCTCTTTCCTTTCGCTTGGCAGCTTTTTCTTCCTGTTTCTTTTTGTAATGTTCGTATTTGCGAGCTATTTCATCGTTTTCGTCAGATGAAGTTTGTTTAAATTCTTGTTTGTAGTTTTCAATATCTTTTCTTGCTTTTTTTGTAGTCTCTTTATCGGCATTGCTTTCTTTAATTTTACGGATAGTGTTTTCGATGTTTTTATTTACATCAGCAAGAAGTTGTTCTGATTCCTTTTTTGCAGAATCTAATATTTGTTTTTTACGTTTCTTTAAGGATTCCAGCTCCTCAACATTTTTGTCAATAATTTCTTCAAGTTTTTTCTCTTGCTGCCTAATCTGTTGTAGTTTGCGTTCCCAATATTTTTTATCCCGCAGAACTCGCCGCAGAAATTTGTCCATATTGGTTTGATCAGACCCTGCTTTTTCTTTTGTTTTATCGATTATGCTTTGTGGTAATCCTGTGCGTTGGGCAATCTCTATTGCATATGAGCTTCCGGGGATTCCTGTTTCCAGAATAAAGGTTGGCTCCATCTTGTTTTGATCGATAAGCATAGCGGCATTTTGAATTCCCGGTGTGTTTGAAGCCAAAATCTTAAGGTTTGAGTAGTGAGTTGTGATAACCCCATATACTTTTTTATCGTTTAATTCTTCTAAGATAGATTCAGCAATTGTTCCACCAATAACCGGATCTGTACCGGAACCAAACTCATCAATTAGTATGAGGGTTTTATTATTTGCATTCTTTAAAAAATGCTTCATGTTTGTTAGGTGAGAACTGTATGTGCTTAAATCATTCTCTAAAGATTGCTGGTCGCCAATATCTATAAAGATATTTTCAAAAATACCCATAACACTTGTTCCACCTACTGGAACCGGCAATCCACATTGAAACATATAAGATATCAATGCTGTGGTTTTTAAACTAACGCTTTTACCACCGGCATTTGGTCCACTTATTAGAAGAATTCTGTAATCATTATCAAGTTTAAATGATATTGGTATAACCTCTTTTTTATCTTTCTTAAAGCTTAGATATAGTAGTGGATGTCTCGCACGATCAATTTCCAGTATTGGGTTTTTATCAATTCCGGGTTTAATAGCATCTATGGAAGCAGAGAATACTGCTTTTGCACGTATCAGGTCAAATTCAGATACTAAGTAAGATACTTTTGAAAGTTCTTCCTCATAATGCCGAAATTCTTCTGTAATTTCAGCTAATATTTTTTGAATCTCGCGACTCTCTTCTAATTCCAGTTCACGAATTGTGTTGTTTAAATTAACTACTTCTCTTTGTTCAATATAAGATGTCTTACCACTTGCAGATTCATCATGCACTAGACCATCTACCTTACGTTTAAAAGTCGATTCAATAGGTAGAACTAGTCTGCCATTTACCATTGTTGCTGAAAGATCTCGGCTTACCCATCCACTATTTCTAAACTTGCTTAAAATGTTGTTTAAACTTTTGGTCAGGTTGTTTTGGGAGTCGTTGAGATTTTTTCTAATCTCTTTTAGCTTAGGGGAGGCATTATCTTTTATTGTTCCATTTTTAGATAAAATCGAAGATAACATATCGTGCAAATATTTTGGAAATATAAGGTCCTGAACTTTCTTTTTAAGAACAGGGAAACTATTCTTATCATCTTTTTTGAAGAAGGCAATCAATGATTTGCTCTGTTCAAGAACAATACGAATGTTAATTAAATCATTCAATTGTAAAAAGGCGCCCTTTACCTTAAGCTTTGATGTACAATTGTTAATATCAGGATATTCCTTTACTGGATAGTCATCTTTGAGTCGATAGATTGATATCATTTCCTCAGTCTCGCAAAGCCTTTGGTCGATGTAGTCTGCATCTGTAGAAAAAGAAATATCATCTGCTAATGTACGTGCAGAATCAACTTTGCAATTCGCTTTAATTTTTTTACGAATTACATCAAAACCAATTTTATTTTCGAAATTCTGAGGAAAAATCACTTCAAATTATTTTTGTGCAAATATATGAAAAAGTGGGAATAGTGCCTAGATTTGGGAATTCGAAGTTCGGAGTAGGGAGTTCGAAGTGACAAGTTTGGAGTTTTTAAATTGTGATTTACAGATACTTCGGTCTTCGGTCATCCGTCACCGGTCATCGGTCACCCATCACCGGTCATCGGTCACCCGTCACCCGTCATCGGTCATCCGTCACCTGCCCCTCAAAGTCTTTATATCCTCAGCTAGTTTTGCACTAAATATCTCCGAACCATTCTTATTGAGATGCGTTGCATTGTAAAAATAGTCTCTATTGTAACACATGCTGTCTTGTGTGTAGTCCAAGTAGAGTATATTATGTTTTTCTGAGAAACCTTCCCAGAGATTCATTATCTCATCGCGATTTTCAATAAAGGTTTGCCCTTCGATATACTCCGGTGAATAAACTAAAATAACTTCTATATCATTATTTTTACATTCAATTAGAAATTTGTCAAAGAGGTTTAATAAGTCTTGATCAATTTTTATTTTTAGGCTACCATGTTCTTTTTTTGCTTTTTCCAGATCTGAGTTCCATGTTCTCTGCATTCCCATATAGCCTTTAATACGCATTGGATGAGGGTTTTTAATATTGGCTGAAAGTTTAAATGCATGTATTAACTCTTGGGTTTTGCCAGTATATCTGATAAGTGGAATGATAAAATCCAATGTATTATATCCATTGAAGATTTTTCTGTTTTTATAGTAATCTTTATTCCATAACATATATGGGAGAATTTGCTCATGGTTATAAAATTCTTCTTCTTTTTCGAAGCTGAAAATATCACCGGATACAATAATCATTTTAGGTTTCTTATTGTATTTTAGAAGCTGTTGGTGTCTGAAATATTGAAATTTGAAGTTAAGAGCATCAATCCCAAAATTGTATGCTGACATATTTAAGCTGTCTTCCAATATTTCTGGGCTAATATGCACCCACGACCTTGAAGAACCATAAATGGCAATGTCTGCATCTATTTGACCTGAGTAAATGTCATTCCAGACTAGATATTCTCCATAAGCGTGAGTTGTTGATTTTTTTAGATTTTTAGAAATGAAGAAATCAAGAGGTATTGCAATCAATAAGATTGGCAAAACAAATAATAATATTTTAATTAAAAACTTCTTCATTATTAAAATTGAAAATATATAAAGTCTTGTTGTGCTCCACCAAAAACAAATATTAGCAAGATCAGGATATAATATATCATCCAGTTGAGAATTCTGTATTTGCCTTTACCAAATTCTTCAAGTGCGTATTTACCATCCCTGCCAAGCCATTCAATAACTACAAAAAGTATAACTAATGCAATACAAGTTAAAACTTTTCCATTTTTATCTATTGATGTATAATTGACAATCGACTTATTGAAAATTCCTGCAATGTACTTAAATGCATGTCTCATTGATTCAGCTCTAAAGAATATCCATGCAAAAACTGTGATTGCAAATGTAAACCCTATTGAAAACAGGTTTTTAAATGATGGTAAGATCTTATTTTTTGCGACAATCTCAATATTTTTTCTATTTCGATTTGTTAATAATAATGGAATAAAATAGACAGCATTAAGAGCTCCCCAAAAGATAAATGTCCAGTTTGCTCCATGCCAGAAACCACTGACAATAAAAATTATGAAAGTGTTCCTAATTATTTTAGCCTTACTTACTCTACTTCCTCCTAGAGGAATGTAAACATAATCTCTAAACCAACTTGAAAGCGATATATGCCATCTTCTCCAGAACTCTGCTATATCTCTAGAGAAATATGGAAATGCAAAGTTCTGTCTAAGATTTATTCCGAAAAGTCTAGCTGTACCAATTGCAATATCCGAATAACCTGAGAAGTCGCCGTAAATTTGAAAAGCAAAAAAGATAGCACCCAGAATTAAAGTTCCTCCACTAAGATCTGCGTGATTATCGAAAATATAATTTGCGTATCGTGCGCAATTGTCTGCAATTACCATCTTTTTAAAAAGTCCCCAGAGTATTTGCTTTAATCCATCAACTGATTTAGTGTAATCAAACTGACGTTTTTTTATAAATTGAGGTAATAAATTTGTTGCTCTCTCTATTGGGCCGGCAACCAATTGCGGGAAAAACGACACAAAAGCAGCAAAAGCTAAAATGTCTTTTGTTGGTTCTAGCTTTTTTCTGTAAACGTCGATTGAATAACTTAATGTTTGAAATGTGTAGAAACTGATTCCTACCGGTAATATGATTTTTAAGCTACTAACTTCAATGCTTGTTCCAAAAATCATAAAAGCATCTGCAAAGCTTTCTGCAAAGAAGTTGTAGTACTTAAAGAACCCAAGAAATCCAAGGTTTACAAAAACACTAACTAGTAATAGAGTTTTTCGTTTCTTAAGATTCTCCTGATTCTGTAAGGCCTGTCCTACAAAAAAGTCTACTAAGGTACTAAACACTATTAAGGAAAGAAATCTCCAGTCCCACCAACCGTAAAATAAATAACTTGCAGCAACAATGAATAAATTTTGCAGTTTTAGATTTTTTCTGAAAACAAACCAATAGCCAATAAAAACCAGTGGTAAGAATATTGCAAAATCAATTGAATTGAACAGCATAAAAGCAATTTTACTACAAAGATAATTTTTAATGTTTAATGTGTTGATTTCAAATTATTTTAGTCTTATTCAAAAAAATGTACGATATTTGCTTAAGTGTACATTGTTACGAAAAAAACTAATTATCATGAAAAAGATTTTACTGTTGATTTTTGCGTTAAGTATTGTTTTTGCAAGCTTTAGTCAGGATTATTCAGATCCTCAGAACATGGATGTTGATTATAACAGAGAAGCAGAATACCCCGGAGGTGTAAATAACTTTATTGTTGATCTATGGAATCAAATGGAATACACTCAGGAAGCAATCGATGCCTTGGTGGATGGAGAAATAATGGTTAGTTTTGATATTGAACCAGATTCAACTGTTAGTGGAATTTCAATAATTTCGGGTTTGGGTTATGGAGTAGATGAGGAATTTACAAGGGTACTTAAAACTATGAAGTTTATTCCTGCTTTAGCTGAAGGAAATCCAGTTAAAATGAATATGATGTTAAGTGTTCCAATCAGAGTTGGTCCAAAATCCAGACTGAAAAAAGTAGAGTAATTTTTAAAAGCCAAAAATATATGAAAAAGTTATTAGTAATTGCATTATTATGTTTGTTTGTTAGTGTTTTGAGTTTAGCTCAGGGACTAAAATTAGTAGGAAATGTCGGTGGTTATGATATTGAGATGTTTATTGATTCTGTCGATAATATTACAGGTGAGTTTTCGGGTAAATATAGATACTTAAGTCAAAAAAACTATCTGGAGATTGATGGTCGTAATTTTGACGATGTTATTTATATTGAAGAATATTATGGTGAAAACATTACAGGTACATTCTATCTGGAAATGCAATCAGAGACATTAACAGGAGTTTGGGTAAATGGTGACAATACAAAATCATTTGACGTTGAACTTTGGGCAGAGGATGAGAACTTTAATTATATAAATGTGAAAAGTCTTATTGAATATAATGCAGAATGTTCTGATAAAATATCTGGAGAATATAGAACCGAGTATTATTTTATTAATGATTATTTCGTAACTGAAGATAACCCGGTTTATGAACTTGGCTTTAATGGTGGAAGTGCTACATTCGAAGAACTTGAGGACGGAAGTCTTAAATTTGAAATAGAACTTATCTGTGGCCCGACATATCACTTTGCAATTGCAGAAGGTATTGCAGTAAAACAGGGAGATGTTTATATTTATTCTGCTAATGAATGGGAAACAGAAGAAAATTGTGAAATTACATTTAAGTTTGAGAATAAGAAAGTTTATGCTTCATCAAGTGCAAATTATGAATGTGGATTTGGTGCCAGGGCATATATGGATCACTCATTAATGAAGGTTGGAGAGCTCGAGGAACAAGAGTAATCACTGATGAAAAATATTAAACATATATTATTTACTTCGATATTATTAGTCTGCAGCTTGTATTCTTTTTCAGATGAACTTAGACTAACAGGTTATGTCGGAGGATATTATATTGACATGTGGATTGATTCAACAAAATTTGATACAGGCGACATCTATGGTAGATACAGATATTTAAGCCAGGAGAGTTTTATCGATCTAAAAGGAAAAAACTATAATAATGAGGTGCTTGTATTAGAAGAGTTTTGGAATGAGGATCATACAGGTACATTTTATCTTGATATTATGGAGGATAGTCTTATTGGTTGGTGGAAGAATGAAAAGGAGGCTTATGACGTTAATTTATATTATAAATCAGGTGAGCTTGACTTACTTGAAGTTCAGAGTCTGGAAGATATGAATTTCAATTGCTCTGATGATATTTCAGGTACATATAAGATTGGCCAGTATTATGTTGACTCATATTTTGCAACAAATGAAAACCTGTACTATGATCTTGGATTTAATGGAGGAACAGCAATATTTAAAGAAACAGAAAATGGCGATTTGGAATTTAAAATTGTTATGTCAATGGGACAACCAGTACATTTGGCTCAAGCAGAAGGAGTTGCCATGAAGAAAGGAGATACGTACAGATATTATCATGTCGAATTAGAAGGTTACGAGGGATGTGAAATTATTTTTACATTTGATAATAAAAAAGTTCATGCAATATCAAATAATGTGCAATCATGTTTATTTGGTGTAAATGCATCTATTGACCATACTTTGTACAAAATAAATGATGGGTTTAAAGACTTTTTAGATGATATTAAATAAAAAAAGCGCACTCTAATGTGCGCTTTTTGTTTTTATTCACTTTATTACTTCTTTAGAACTGCTTTCAGAACTTTTTCTTTGTCTAATTTCTTAGTACAGAAGAACCAGTCTTTACAATCTATTTCAGAATCTTCCATTCTTTCTTTTGCTGTTCCACAAGATCCTGCAGGGCCAATAATTACATCATCACCTGGTTCCCAGTCAGCAGGAGTAGCAATGCCAAATTCATCAGCTGTTTGCATAGCAATTAAAGCTCTATAAAGTTCGTCAAAGTTTCTACCTAGGCTTAGTGGGTAATATATCATTGCACGAATCATACCTTTTGGGTCTACAAAAAATACGGCTCTTACAGCTTTTGTATCACTTTCACCTGGTTGTATCATTCCATATTTCTTAGCTACGTTCATTGTGATATCTTCGATAAGCGGAAACTTAACTTCAATATCTTTCATTCCTTTGTATTCAATTTTTTCTTTGATTGTACGTAACCATGCAATATGGCTATAAAGACCATCTACTTATAAACCTACAAGCTTACAGTTTGCTTCAGCAAATTTGTCTTCAAGATTTGCAAAAGTCATAAATTCAGATGTGCAAACTGGTGTAAAATCAGCAGGGTGACTAAATAAAATTGTCCAGCTTCCCTCATAATCATTTGGGAAATGAATTTCACCTTGTGTCGTTACAGCTTTAAATTCTGGTGCTCTTTCGTTAATGCGTGGCATCGCAATTACTTCATTGTTGTTTTCTTCCATTTTAATTAAGTTTTTAATTGTTAATATTATTTTTTATTTTTTGAATTTACCTTTTATGTGTAATTTAATATCATGTACTTCAAATCCTGGAATATCCTTTTTTGAGAAATAATCTATAAGCAAATTGTTTAGCTCTTCATCATAATAATCGTCAATTCTTGGAGAACCTTCTTCTTGTAAATGGTGATGCATTTTGGTTATTCCATCATATCTGAAAACACCACCTGAAGTTTCAACTTTACTGATTATTTTATTTTCTACAAATGTCTCAAGAGTTTTATAGATCGTACCTTGAGAAATAGCAGGATTGTTTTCCTGTACATATTTTATAATCTCCTCGGTCGAAGGGTGGTTTTCTAAATCATAAATAGCCTTGAGAACTTCTATTCTCTGAGATGTTAATTTTAAACCCTTATTTTTTATTTCTTCCGTAATATTTATTTTTAATGTATCCATTGTTCGTAAAGATTCTTAAATGAGAACTATTACTAAAACAGAGAAATGATAATATTGTTTAGAAAAAAACGTTTTATTAGCTAAAAACAAACAAATGTACTAAAAATATCGACAAGGCAATGATATAATGATACGAAATTGAAAACATATTATGGGTTTACTTCCAAATAACCCTTTTGTTTTCACTTTGCCTAAAGAGTTAGCAATAGTAATTATTAACCATTTTATTGGTTTATAGTGGAAACTTAACTTCAATATCTTACATTTTATATCTTTTACTTGATTGTGCGTAAGCATGCTAAATAAATGTAGAGAATATTTAATGATATACTTACAAGTATGCAGTTTCTTCAACGATAATTTATTCTGAAATTTGCAAAAATCCTAAATCAAAATTTGTAAATTGGGTAAAAAACAAACCATTCCGAGAAAATGTTGTTTTAATTGTATTTGCACGGGTTTCGTAGAAGCGGGAAGGTGATTATCCTATTCAACAATAAATTGTTTTGATTTTCCTGAATTTTTTAAGCGTAAAATGTAAATGCCACTTATAAAAGAATTCGTATTAATATTGTTTAAACCATTTTGTATTGCTTGACTATAAACAAGCTTGCCATCTATACTGTATATTTCTGCAATGTCATTCTGCATGTGGTTTTCAATTGCAATATATAGTTGTCCTTAAGTTGGATTTGGGAAAATGCTGAATTCATTAATCTCATTTTCAGGAAATTGAATGTCGGTAGGTGCAAAAGTGTACTTCGATAAACCATATTTGCCTGCTACCCATAAGTTGTTTTCATTGTCTTCTGTGATATAATTGATTGGTTCATCTATTCCGTTAGGCTGAAGAAAATGGAAATTATAATTATCAAATTTATATAAGCACATTAGAGATCCGACCCATTTATGCTCATTCTTATCAATATGAATCGAAGAATATTTATTGTAATTGTCGAAATCTGCAGAATCTTGGACATAATTTATATAATCAGTTCCATCAAATTCTGATAAACCTCCTGCAGTTGCAAACCAAACTTTATAACCTTCAAGTGTAATATCATTAACATTGTTGTCCACAAGACAATTTTCTTCAGTATATATTGTTATTGAGCAACAGCCAATTCTGATAGCCCCTTCAGTTGATCCGGTGTAAATTGTAACATCGTTTGTTGGGACTATAGTGTTTAAAGAAGGAGATAAGGATTCCTCAATATTTGCTGTTGACCAAAAGCCTCCATCATATTTTAAAATATATGGAGTTGAGCTAATCCATATGTTATCTATATAACTGCTAATGCTTGTATTATCCTGAAATGTAATTCCCTGAATTGTGGTAAACTGTTCTAGAGTGTTATTGCTTTTTAGCTTATATAAAGCGTTTTTGGATATCATCCAGACATTGTCGTAATAATCAATCGTAAAATCAATTATCTCTTCATATGGTATAGATGCATTAATATCATTTATATACCAATTCCCGTCTTTTAAAATCGAAAAACCATAGTTTCCGAGCACCCAAACTTCATCATCTTTGAACATAACTTTTTGAGATTCTCCTTTTAATGTGTTAGGCTGATAATGAGAAAAACTATTACTGTCGAATTTTGTTAAATTCCCATTTTTCTGATTACTTACACTATGGTTTAGATTTGGGCTAGCTGCTAACCAAATATTCTTGTTAGAGTCTGGTTTTATATCCCAAATATAATCGAAAAGCAGATTGTTATTTTCTGTATATACACTCCACACACCATCACTTTGAACATATAGAGCATTTGATGACCCTAGCCATAAATCATCGTTTTCATCCAAATAGATTGAGGAGAATGATTTGCCGACAAGAATTGGATCGTCACCTTCATTGTGCCATTCTGTACCATCAAATCTAATAAGTTCGTTTTGATTCCCTCCAAACCATACATGATTTCTCCAATCGAGATGTGATGATACTCTGAATCCTATTGAACAGTTTGAGTTCCAATTGTGAAATATCGTGGTGTCATTTTGATCAATTCTTGCAACACCATGAGTCCATCCATTCCCAATAACAGTAATACCTGCATAAACAACATTATTGGTGTCAATAACTATTTCATTAGCAAATGTTAATGATATGGAATCAGCAAAACTATTTATGTTTGTCCATTCATATCCATCAAATTTCGAGATAAACGCTGAGTTTTCCTGTGTATTTGCAAATGTTGCCCACAGATTATTATCATTATCGCATGCAACTGAGGTACATTCGAAATTATCTGGAATGCTAGGTCTAATTTTTTTCCATTGTTGACCATCAAACTGCAAAATATCATACTTATTGTTGAATGAAATAACTCAGTTTTTATCTATACATGAAGAGTAGTTGGAGCCGTCTGTTAGCTTTGTTAGCTTATGTGTACCATCATAATTGTAAACGTTAATAATTTGCTCTCCACCAACAAAAATCAGACTGTCTGTCATTGCTAGTGAATAATGTTTTTTATAGCCGGAATTATAATTAGTCCAACTTTGCGATAAACTTAATAGTGGTATTATCAGCAATATAGTGATTATATAAGTAATTTTTGACATAGATGTAACAATTTGAATCAAGTTAGTCTTGCGACTTTTACTTGACAGTATTTAATATATTAAATAAACTGTGAGGTGTTCAAATTGTTCTATTTCCAGATAATCCTCTTAATTTCCCCAAGCCATAGAACAAAGGAACTGGCGCCAACAATAATTAACCAATCAACAATATTTAATGGGACAGTTCTAAAAACGTCACCACCAAACTGAACTATTAGTACTTGGCCAATAAGTATTATAAACAAAACAGAAATAAAACCTTTGCTGTTTTTCATATTTCTAAATGCTGATTCTCCTGATGTAAAGGCTTTTACATTAAACATATTCCAAAATTGCAGCATTACAAAAGTTGTAAAAAATATTGTTAAGTTATATTCTGAGATATCACCACTGCTATCTTTTAGGTAGTTAAGCATGAAGAATAGTAGGCCGGTAAACATTAGACCCATAAAAAGAATATTGTTTCTCATTTTCTTTGAAATGATAAAGCTATTGTTATCTCTTTGCTTTTCTTGCATTACTTTATTATTTGGTGGTAGTGACGCCAGTGCTCCTGCAGCAAAAGTGTCCATAATTAGGTTTACCCAAAGCATTTGTGTAACAGTAAGAGGCAGATCGTGTCCTAAGAGAGAACCAATCAACACAATAATCATTGCTGTTACGTTAATTGTAAGCTGGAATATTATAAACTTTTGAATGTTCTCGTACAGAGATCTGCCCCACATAACTGCTGTTGTAATGCTTTTAAATGAGTCGTCAATTATTGTAATATCACTTGCCTCTTTCGCTATTGATGTGCCGGAACCCATCGAAAGACCAACATGTGCATGATTTAAAGCTGGCGCATCGTTAGTTCCGTCACCTGTGACAGCAACAATTTCTCCCGATTGCTGCAGAAGTTGTACAAGACGTTGTTTGTCTGTTGGTCTTGCTCTGCATAAAATATGTAAGTTTTTAAGATTTTTAATGACTACTTCGTCAGACATCTCTTCAAACTCTTGACCTGTAAGAATTTCATTGTCTTCAATTCTGGTATCAAAAATACCAATTTGACGACCAATTTCTTTTGCTGTTCCCGGAGTGTCTCCGGTTACTATTTTCACATTAATTCCTGCATCTAAACAAGACTGAACAGCCTCAGGGACATCAGGTCTTACAGGATCTGATATTGCTACAATTCCCAGATATGTAAGATTATGATTTGCTAATTTACCATCAACAAACCTTTCATTTTCATCTTCAAGAACCTCGTAAGCAAAACCCAAAGTTCTCATGGCTTTTTCCTGGTAGGATGTTAATTTGTCTTTAATAGAACTAAGGTGTTCGTGTATTCCAGTTGTTCCAGACTCAACATGAAAGAACTTACTGTTTTAAAGTATTATCTCCGGAGCTCCCTTGACATAAAGTATTTTTTTCTGTAACTTTTCGCTGAAAATGATACTTGCCATATACTTCTTTTCCGTAGAAAAGCTAAGCTGATCAATTAAATCATTCTCTTCACGTAGTTTGAGATAATCAATGTTCTGTTGTTCCAACCATAAGAGCAAAGCCGATTCTGTAGGATTTCCAATTGTTTTAATTTTTTTTGAATCAGTTTTATCAAGGTGAGCTGTTGAGTTTACAGCAATACTTTCTCGGATTAATTGTCCAATTTCATTATCCGAAACTTTTTGACTGGTCATGTTTGCAAATGAGGTCTCATAAACACTCATTTGATTTTGAGTAAGAGTTCCTGTCTTATCGGTACATATAACTGTTGTAGCACCCATTGTTTCTGTTGCATGCATTTTTCTAACCAGATTGTTAGACTTTAGCATCCTACGCATGCTTAGAGCAAGACTTAATGTGACACTCATTGGAAGTCCTTCAGGGACAGTAACAACAATTAGAGTAACTGCTACCATAAAGTATTGTAAAATACGATAGGCAGAGTCGATGTCAATCCATGATTCACTCTCAATAGGATTAAAACCTGCAATAAAAATGATGCCTGAAAGAATTATCATCACGAATGTACCGCTTAAGAACCAAAATAACCAAGATTTGCTTAAGATTTTGGGTTGCCTGATATCTTCTTTAATAACGCTTAACACATCATAAATAATAGTTATCCAAACTTTACCTATCATTATCAAAACACTTATTAAAAGAGATATGGTAGTTAGGTATTGAGCGGTAGTAAATGAAAGGTTTCCTAAGAATATGTCTTTAAGGAACAAGCCCAAAAAAGTTAAATCGGCAATTATAAAACCTATAATACCAATAAACTTTGCCAGTTTATCCAATTGTTTATTTAATGGAGTTTCTTCCTGAGTTTCTTCACCACTACTTTTCGCTACTTTCCCATATTCTGTATTATCACCAACATTTGTGACTTTTAGAATTCCATTTCCTTCCAGTACTTTAGTGCTGCGTAAAACATGATTTGATGGGTAAGTTGCCTCGTGATTAAAATGTTCTGGTTGAGTAGTTTTTTTTATTGAAGGCTCCCCTGTTAAACTGGATTCATCTATACTTAATGAAATAGCTTCCAATAGTATTCCATCTGCAGGAATTTCATCCCCTGTGTTTACTATGACGATATCACCTACAACAACATCTTTTTTTGGAATTTCTGTTATTTGATTGTTTCGAATAACCTTAACAGCAGCTTCGTCTCCAACCTGATTTAAGATATCAAATTTTTTGTCTGCATCATACTCAAACCAAAATGCTACACCTGTAGCTAAAATAATTGCTGCAAATATTCCAATAGTTTCAATAAAATCGTTATGAATAAATCCTATTCCAAGTGAAAGTAGAGCTGCAATAAGTAGAATTTTTATTATTGGGTCGTCAAATTTCTCTAAAAATAGCTTCCATATAGGAGTTTTCTCAGGAGGTGTTAACAAGTTGTTGCCATGTTTGTTACGACTCGACAATACCTCCTCATTTCTTAACCCTATATGATGTCTTTTGTTTTCCATTAATAGTATAACAGTTTTTATGACTGAACGTTTGGTCAAAGATAAGGTTTTATTTATTTTGATGCAAATATTTTAAATTATTTTTAAGAATTATAATTAGCTTTATTGAATATTTTGGGAAGCTGAATCTGTTCTATAGTATTTAAATAAAAATAAAATGAAGAATCTACTAGCGATTTTAATAGTATTGTTTTTGACTGGAACAAGTCAAGCACAATATGTAACAAATGGAGTTTATAATTTTCCTAAAGAGGAATGTACTAAATATTATGGTTTACAAGGAAAATATATTGATTTGGATAGTATGAAAATTGTTCCTGATAATATTGATATTGAGGAAGTGTACCAAACTTGTTCAAAATTTAGAAATAGATTTGACAATAGAGATTATAGTTAAACCTTTAATCCTCTGTGTTCCTGTTCAATTTATAAAAACAAAGATAAGGAAGAATATAAAATTAGCTGGAATAAAAAAGATGACAATCATGAGCATATTTGGGTTGAAATTCCACTCAAGAGGCCTTTACCTGAGGTTTATGATTATGATTTTCAGTTATTTTCAACCATAAACAACAATGTCATATTGTTTGTAAAGGACTTTTACGGAACACACTATCAAATTTATAAATATGATTCTGATGGAATTCTTTTAGACTCAACTGAATTGGAACATACTTTTGTAACTCACCCAGAACCAAATACAGATTATCATCACCCATATCTTTATTTTTATGGTGAAACTGATGATTATATAGTTTTTTCTTCAGGGAGTTTTTTTAGTGATAAGGATAAAACAATTCTTTTTAGAAAGTCCGATTTTGTAACTACAGACTATGATATTTCATTATCCGGTCTTATATATGATGAGTCAGATAAAAATATTATTGGCTTGGCGGAGCATCATGAAAAGGGATATAAAATTTTAATGCTTGATGGTCGAGAATTTAACATTGTTAAAGAATATACGGATCCGGCATGTAGTTTTATTTTAAGAAACAATTTGTTATATGTTGCAAATTATCACACAATCTCCACAGGTTCTTCATTGTTTTGTTATGATATTTTAAATCAGAAAGTAATGTGGACAGCAGATGTAAAGCAGGTAAATGCATCACACAGTGAGTATTATAACGAAGTTATTTTATTTACTTATAAAGACAGAATATTAATGCATGGGATAGAGTCTTATGCTTAATACTTACAAATTTTTGATGCAATTACAGGAGAGCGACTTGCTGCTTTCGGCGATTTTTTTGAGTGGGATTAGTTTTAATTATTTTAACCAACCGGAAATTATCTGTGTAGTTTGCGTCAATCAGTGCCAATTAAAGTGTGTAGGATCTGATAAAGACTGAGGCTCGTCATCAGTCTTGGTTTAGCCAATTTTGTTAATCTGTTTTGATCAGCGGCATATAAGCCAAGTATCTAAAACCATTTGTGCAATCTGCCTTACTCTGTGGCTTAAAAAAATGCATTCGAGTAAGTTGATATTCAACAGGCTTTAGAAAAGCTAAGTAAATTTTAGTATTTTTACTGCTTATTATTTGCAAATGAAATTTCAGTATTGTTCCGATTTACACGTAGAATTCCGCGAGAATAAAAAGCTTTTAGAAAAGAGGCCCATAAAACCTATTGCTGAGGTTTTGTTGTTAGCAGGCGATATTCTTGTGTTTTCTGAAATGGACAAACATTACGATTTTTTAAAGTATTTATCAGATAATTTCAGGCAAGTTTATTGGGTTCCAGGAAATCACGAATATTACCAATCTGATTTAGCTCATAAATCAGGTAGCTTTGAGGAAAACCTAATGTCTAATATTACATTAGGTAATAATATTGTTGTTGAGGAGTCGGGAATAAAGATTTTGATGTCAACATTGTGGTCAAAAATACGTGATAGGAACCATGGTATGATTGAGTATAATATGCATGATTTTCGTGTTATAAAATATAATGGTTGGAAGTTGACAGCTAAAATATTTAATGAGGTTCATCAAAACTGTCTTTAGTTTGTTACAACAAATCTTGCTGAATTTAAAAACGAAAAAACGATTGTTCTTACACATCATATTCCAACCTATTTAAACTATCCTGAACGTTTTCGCAATGATATTTTAAACGATGCTTTTGCTGTTGAACTATATGATTTAATTCACAGCGATGGCCCGGATTACTGGATTTACGGGCATCATCACCAAAAGATTGAAGACTTTGAAATTGGGAAAACCAAATTATTAAATAATCAACTTGGATATGTTCATATGGGAGAAAATGAGAGTTTTAGGTTTGATCTAATGTTTGAACTCTAATTAATTCTTAAATACACACAACTTTCTTCAGGAATTACGTTTTATAAATAAACCAATACTTTCTTGTTATGAAAAAGCTAATTACTATTACTACAGTACTCTTAATTACATTTGTTGGCTTTACCTTTACTTCTTGTGAAAAAGAAATTGCCGAAGGTACACCGGAGTGTATTATAAATAAGATTTCTGATTTTGAGGAGAATTACGCCTGCAAAGATGGTCAGGTAGAGAAATATACTTTTCAGGGAGAAGTTGTTTATGTATTCGACCACGGAATAAAATGTGGTGCAGATTTAACATCCGAAGTTGTTGATGAGGAATGTAATACACTTGGTTATCTTGGAGGTATTGCAGGTAATCAGATAATAAACGGAGAGGATTTCTATGAAAATGCAGTACATATAGGCAATGTTTGGGAGAATTAATCCTCCTTATCTTTTTGTTTCTTTTTCTTGCTCATAGCAGCAATAAAAAGTAATCCCCCAATCGCTATCATTACTATTCCTAATGAACCTGTTTCTTCAGAAAAAGTAGTTGTTAAAGTTATTCCTAGTGCAATTACAATTATGCCAATATAGAATGTCTTCTTGTAATCTTTAAACATATACTTAAATTTAATTTCAAAAGTAATAATTTGATTTCAAAAAAAAATTATATCTTTGGACTTACTAAAACTTTTTGATGTTTAAAATAAATTCAGAGCTGGTTTAAAAATAGAATAATACATTTTGTGTTATTCTTACCTTTCATTAATCTAACAAATCTTGTTGGATTAGATTTCAATTAAATTTATTATTAAATTTAGCATGATATATTCATGCACAATACATTTATAAAATGAGTAAAGAAGTAAAATCTATACACGAATTCGATTTAGAATTAATCGTTGATTATTATTCATTAGTTGAAAGACAAGGTCCGGGTAGCCCTGAAATAACTAAGAAAGCTTTGAGTTTTATTGATAATCTTAGTAGCCAATCACAGATTGTAGACCTTGGTTGCGGAACTGGAGGTCAGACAATAGTTTTAGCACAAAATACGTCAGGTAGCATTAGAGGCTATTACATATTTCCTAAGTTTATAAACCTGTTTAATAAAAATGTAGAAAAACATAATCTACAAAACAGAGTACAGGGAATTATTGGTTAAATGGATGATTTACCTTTTAATAATGAAGAGCTTGATTTAATTTGGTCGGAAGGAGCAATTTATAATATTGGCTTTGAGCGAGGCCTTAAAGAGTGGCGAAAATACCTTAAAAGTGGTGGGTTTGTTGCTGTTAGTGAGGCTTCATGGTTTACAAATGAGCGAACAAAGGAGATTTATGATTTTTGGATGGATGCTTATCCCGAGATAGACACAATCCCTAAAAAGCTTTCTCAAATGCAAAATGCAGGATATGTTCCTGTAGCTTCATTTATCTTGCCTGAAAGCTGTTGGTTAGATGAATTTTATGTGCCACAGGTTAAAGCAGACAAAAAGTACCTTTTAAAGCATAAGGGAAATAAAGCCGCAGAGGATTTTATTGCAAATCAGCGACACGAAGAAGGTTTATATCGGAGATATAAAGCCTTCTATGGCTATGTGTTTTATATAGGTAAGAAACTGTAACTAATGAATAACGAGGCAATATGTAGGTATGATTCATGAATCATACCTACATTGCCACAATAATGTATATGATATGCGAGAATTAAATAAATACGGCTGGAATTCCAGCCTTCAACAACAAAAACAAAAATCAAATTTTGCAGAATTGCCTCATGGCAGAATTGCAGTTACGCATAAAACATGTTATGATGTTATAACTGAAGATGGTTTGCTAAGCTGCGAGCTTACCGGAAATATGCTTTATGGAAGGGAGCCTTCGGAATATCCTTGTACAGGCGACTGGGTAATTCTTCAGAAAATGGATGAGGAAAAAGGTATTATATTGGATATGTTACCAAGACAAAAAGCTTTATACAGACTTAAGACAGGAACTGTTTCCGAAAAACAAGCTATTGCTTCGCATATTGATAAAGCTTTTATAGTTCAAAGCTTAGATGATAATTTCAACGTTCGTAGAATCGAACGTTTTATGCTTCAGCTTGCCGATCAAAATATTGAATCTGTAATATTATTGACAAAAACAGACTTAGGTTTTGATAAGGATGAGGTGGAAAGGGCTTTGAAGCACCTATCTGTGAATACACCTGTTTTATACACTAGTGTTTATGCTCCCGAAAGTATCGAGCAAGTTAGAAAATTCATCTCGAAAGGTGAGACTATTGTATTTACAGGATCTTCTGGTGTTGGTAAAAGTACTTTGATTAACGCTTTAATTGGGGAACAGGTTTTTGAAACTTCAGAAATAAGCGATTCTACCGGAAAAGGCAGACATACCACTACCCGAAGAGAAATGATTCTTCTTGAGGGTTCTGGGGTTTTAATTGACACTCCAGGGATTAAAGTCTTTGGTGTTACAAATGATGATGCAAATTCTCTTGCCAATGTTTTAAATATTAGCGATTTTGAAGGTCAATGTCGTTATGCAGATTGTCAGCATGTAAATGAAAATGGCTGTGCTGTAATTGCAGCTGTAGAGAATGGACAGCTAGATGCTGATGTGTATGAAAGTTATTTGAAACTAAGAAGAGAAGCTCAACATTACTCAGCTTCGGAATATGAGAAGAGACAAAAAGGTAAAGCTCTGGCAGGTGTCATCAAGGATATGAAGAAGAGGGGCTATAAGGAATTATAGGGATAGTAATTTTTATTATTGCTGTAGTACTTGATAATGCTATTTGCTTGTTTTGTATGATTCTTAAAAATCATGTATCTTTATATTCTAAAGATATTCAAAATGAAGCGTTTAATTTTTATTCTATTCTCAATAGTTAGCATATATATGTTCTCTCAACCTCAAAAAGCTTTTTTTGTGGTGCATTGTGACCCAAATGAAGCCTATAATTTTCCAGAGTTAGAAAAGATGGTTGACTCAGCTAATTATTATGATATTAGTCTTACGATTGAGTTTACAGCACCATGGGTAGATAGTATTTTACCTTACCAGTATCGATTAAATAGAATTACACTTTGGCAAGTTGATGGACATGAAATTGCAATGCATCATCATGGGGCAGAAGCACCTTATTTTTGGTATGGATATTCTAATCTTAGTATGGCTGAAATAGATGAAATGGGCAAGGATACTTTACTTTTTAAAGGAGACTGCGATAGTCTTTATAATAGAATACAGATAATAACAGATTCTCCGATTGTAACAATTGGAACAGAGTTGGCAGATGAGATGCCAACGAATGTTTTATATCAAACAAGAGGACAATCTTTAGATTCGGCATATTCTAATGCAGATCCATTCTCGAATCTAGGGAATTTATACTGTACAACAACACATGCTTTTCTCTATAAAACTAATGAGACAGAATTAAACATAGAGCAAAACTATGCTGATGCAGCTGATTATAATATTTTGGGAGTTGTTTGTCATGTCTATAATTTTGCTGATTTTTCCGTTCCAGCTACTAATTATTTTAAGTTTATTAATGAAAACGGAATAGAATCATTAACTGTAAAAGAAATTATGGAAGAGGAGTGCCAGCACAATAGTAATTCGATAACCGAAACGGATATAGGGATAGAAATTTGGCCTAATCCATTCTGTGATAATTTCAAAATTAATTATGACTCAAAAAAATCGAATGAGTATAAAGTTAAGGTTTATAATTCTGTTGGACAATTAGTATATTTCGAAGATATTTCTGAGATTATATACACATATAGCTGGCAAAAAGGACTTTTTTTAGTTGAAGTAATCAATGGCAAAAATATTGAAACTTTTAAAATTGTAAAGAACTAACATTAACCTGATTTACAATTAACTCAATGTGTTTTTGGCGGGATTTTTTAATAAAAATCATGACAAAAACGAAATTAATATTATCATTTGTTGTAAATAAAGCCTTAATGTAAAGCGGGTTAAAAAAGTATAATGTTTTGTAGAACCTTATAACAACAGTAAATGTGAAGAGTCTTCAAATGCTACACAGTTTTAGCACTAATTTATCTTTTGAAACAATATGTTTTTTGCCCTAGGATTAGAAATCGATAAGCTATTGATAATTCCGTTGTTTTCTATAAATGAGATTGATTGAATTAATCCTGTACTGCAAGAAAATGACATGCCTTTATAATATTCAAGTGATATTTCCATTGGGAAAACATCAGTTCTGATTTTCAAGTTCTTGTCTTCGTAAATAATTTCATATTCAACATCAAGCTCACTAGAATAGTAAGATCCCGTTAAATGATTGAAATTAATCTTGCACTCATTTTTTTCTTCTAACTCTTTTATTGCCAGATAACTATTTCCATTCTGATTAAGTGTATGACTGTTAACTTTTCCATCTTCTAAATGAAAAACAAATTCTGCTTCAGCTTCCTTAACATAAAATACAGAATCTGACTTTGCATAAAGTTTGTAGTCATTATCGTAGATATTTACAAAGTATTCATTGCCTTCTTTGAAGAAGGTCAAGTAACAACCTTTATCATCAACTTGCTCATATTTTCCGGCACACAATGCGAAAAACTCATTATTTATTTCCACCTCCTCAGTATCTGATGCTTTTGTTTCTTTCTCCTTTTCAAGCTTGAAAATTATATCTACAATATCGTTTATTAACTCTTGTGGATTTAGTGTTCCATTATTGCTTAATATTACTACTCCTACTTGTTGCTCAGGAAAAAACGCAGTTATTGTTCTGTATCCACCCCACGCACCATCATGTGCATAAACGTTCATGTTTTTTACTTTAGTAATATTTAAGCCATATCCATAATTTATTTCATCTCCATTTGATAATTTGCCTTTTTGAGTCGTTCTCTCCAAAATGCTTTTGTCACCTAGGTTGAAATTATAGAAGTTGATTAACCATTTAGAAATGTCCTTAGTCGTACTTTTTAGTGAACTAGAACCGGGAGCATATAGTTGATTTGAAAATGGTAAATAATTTTGACCGTTGTGTAAATATGAACATGCGACTGAACTATTAGTTTTATTATCTTTTGCAACATAAAATGTATTATTCATGTCTAATGGAGAAAAGATATTTTCACTAACCCATACTTGAAAAGGAATATTAGTAGCTTCTTCAATAATTTTTATCAGAAGATTATAGTTAGAATTGCTATATAGAAATCCGGTTCCGGTATTGAAATTTATGCTTTTCTGTTTTTTTAATAATTCGTAAATGTCATCAATCGAAAGTTGATCTTCGGCTTGCCATCCTTGCAGTCCGAAAAGCGCCGGCCAGTCTCTAATGCCAGATGTATGGTGAACAAGTTGATATATTGTTATTTCATGCATACATTCAGGTAAATCAGGAAGGTACTTTACTATTTTGTAACTTACATTTATCTTACCTTGATCTTCTAAAATTGCAATTGCCATTCCGGTGAATTGTTTACTTGTAGAGGCTATATCAAAAACTGTATTTTCAGTGATTTTTGTTTTGTTCTCCAGATTAGATAATCCAAAATTACCTATATAAATAATGGAGTCTTTTTCTGTTATAATTATTGATAGTCCCGGACATTCAGTGTCTTCTGAATTACTTAAAACTTCTTGTTTAAAATAATCATCTAACTGTTTTTGTAATTCGTTCTCCTCTGTTGGTTTCGATTTACACTGTAATAGACTTATTGCTAGCAATATCATGAATCCGATTAACGCAAGTTTTTGTTCTTTCATTTTAGTGGTTTTGGTTTTGTTGTAATGTGGGTTTTAATCAATACTTAAGGAATTGCAACAGCCTTTTATGACTGTTGCAATGGTTAATTTGATTTTTGGTTAAATGTTATTGTGTTTTTTGACCACTTTCTTTCCCAAGTGAAACTAAACCGCCCATAGCACCTAGATTCATTGTGTCAAGAGCTGAGCTAGGAACAATTACCATAGATCCTTTCTCTTTTAAGCCTTCGAATAACATATTCATACCTCTAAGATGGAGAGCTACAGGATTTTCATTGTACTGTTTGCTGGCCTCAGCAAATTTTTCAGCAATTTCTGTTTCTGCAGTACCCAAAATAACACGAGCTCTTCTTTCTCGTTCTGCTTGTGCTTCCTTACTCATTGCATCAGCAAGGGCTTGTGGAATCACAATATCTTTAATACCTACAGTTTGACATGTAATTCCCCATGGGTTTGTATCTCTGTCAAGAATCTTCTGTAAATCTTCTGCTATTTTATCTCTTTCTTGCAATAAGTCTGCAAGCTCATGCTTACCAATCATATCTCTAAGTCCTGTCTGAGCAATATAGGCAATAGCTCTTTCATAATCCTGAACTTCGAGAGCAGCTTTTTCAACATCCCAAACAGTCCAATACACTACAGCATCAACATTTACCGGGACAGTGTCTTTTGAAAGTGTTTGTTCTGCAACAAAATCTGTTACTATTACTCTTTGATCAATATACGCATCTACTTTATCAAGAATTGGGATAATAGCAAATAAACCAGGCCCTCTAAGGCCTTTGTATTTACCCATTCTTAGAACTACTGCTTTTTCCCATTGGTCTGCAATTTTTACTGAGCTGGCTATTAGGAATGATAGAATAACACCACCTATCATTATTCCTAAATTAACAATCTCTAAAACGTATAAACCAATTGTTATACCTAATAATATCACTAGAATTGTGAATGATACGGGATTGAATCCCCCTTTTGTAATTTTTTTTGTTTTCATGCTATTTGGTTTTTTTAAGTTGAACAATAAGATCGTCTATTGTGAAACCATAACTATAGGCTATGGTGGTAAATTCATTACATATTTCTTGTAATTTTAAGTTTTTCTCTTTTGGTGAAATTTGAATTTCCTCGCTACTTATAAATGTCCCTGTACCCTGATGAGTTTCCAGAATATTCTGAATTTCCAGTTCTTTATACGCTTTAGCCACTGTGTTGAGGTTAACTTTTAATTCTACTGCAAGTGCACGAACAGTTGGTAATTGTTCACCGGTCTTTAAACTTCCTGATGCAATACCAAATTTTATCTGGTCGATAATCTGACGGTAAAAAGGTGAGCCTGCTTTTGTGTCTAATTTAAAACTTATCATCGTGTTATAATATTATATTGTCATATAAGAATAGTACAAAGATACAACACGAATTAACAAAATGCAAATTAATTTTAGATTAATTGAAAAATTTAAAGTACGATTAGTTTGAAACTACTGAAAATAGAGAAAAGTAAATGCATTAATTTATTTCAGCAAATCTTTCATCGCACTCTCAATTGTTGGAAATTCAAACTTAAATTTGTCTTTTTTGTGGAGTTTACTTTGAACTTTTGTACCTCGAAGGATTATTTGAGACATTTCTCCAAAAAGAAGTTTCATAAAAAATGCTGGTATATGCAGTATGAAACCCTTTCTTCTTAGTTTTTTAATTGCTTTGGTGTATTGCTTGTTTGTTATGGTATCCGGTGCTACTGCATTATAAGGACCATTAAATGTTTCATCTATGATAGCAGTGTGGTATATCCGACATAAATCTTTGAGATGAATCCATGGATAATAATGCTCTCCTTTTCCAAAAGCTGGCAATATTCCAAATTTTGCTGATAGTAAGATCTTTTCTAAAGCAGGATCATTTATGTCTTGTACTATTCCGGTCCTTATTTTGACAGTGCGTATGCCAATTGTTTTAAAATCGTCTGCCGCACTTTCCCACCTTTTGCAGATTTCTGCTGCAAAGCTATTTCCTAATTTACTATCTTCTTCGAAAATCGTATCATTATCAGTATACGATGGATATATCCCTACAGCCGAAGCTGAAATGAATGCTTTTATTTTATAATTACCATTTTTTATGGTCTCAAAAAGAAATTCTGCAGATTTGACTCTGCTCTCAATAAGAATTTGTTTGCGTTTTTTTGACCATCTTTTTTCTCCAAGATTTGCGCCCGCAAGATGAATTATATGCTCTACACCATTAAATGCAGCTTTATCAATTTCACCTTTATTAACATCCCATTTGTACATTGGGAATTCTGAATTTGCTTTTGGGTTTCGACTTAAAATAACAGGTGTAAAACCTTTGTCTTTTAAAAACCTGCTTAGAGCACTACCCACCAATCCTGTTCCACCCGTAATCAATACCTTTGTCATTATGTCTTTTCTACCAAACAAATTTTAGAATTTAATATTAAGTGAATGTTAAGTTAGAACAATAATTTATGTTTATATGTTCATTTTTGTTAAATTTAAACCAAAATTACAATATAAAGGTATGAAAAAGTTTTTGATATTTACATTGTTGCTTAGCAGTTTATATTCACTATTTGCACAGCCATTAACTCCAGATACCTATATGGTAGAAATGAGAGACGGTAATGATTTGGCTGTTGATGTTTATTTGCCTGATACAGAAAATGCAAGACCTACAATTTTAATACAGACTCCATATAATAAGTTTTGGTATCGCTATAATCTACCTTTAGGAATCATGACAGATTTAGAAAACAGTCCATATAATTTTGTAGTTGCTGACTGGCTTGGTTTTTATGCAAGTGCTGGTGCTGCAGTAGCTTCGTATGATAGAGGTTTAGACGGTTACGATGTAATTGACTGGATTGTTTCGCAAGCTTGGTCAGATGGACAGGTTGGAACCTGGGGACCTTCTGCATTAGGCAAGATTCAGTTTCAGACAGCAAGACATCAGCACCCTAATCATATTTGTGCAGTTCCACTTGTTGCAAGTCCTGAATTTTTGTATCAATCATATTTTCCTAATGGAGTTTATCGAACCGAATATGTTGAGCAACTTGATAATCTTGGTTATGGTCTTTCAACTACACTATTGGCCAATCCACATTATAACGCAGTTTGGCAATTTATTGAGAATGGTGCATATTACCCTGATGAGATTGCGATACCTTGCTTAATGATAGGAGGTTGGTATGACCATGCTACTGATTAAATGCTAAAATATTTTGATGCAATTTGTTCTGAATCACCAGTAGGAATTGCGGAACAGCACAGAATTTTAATGGGTCCATGGGCGCATGGTGGTTTTGGAGCAACTCAGGTAGGAACTTCTACACAAGGAGAATTAGAATTTCCGGAAGCTGACGGTTGTAGTGATGATAAAGCGAATGAGTTTTTTCAATATTATCTTTTAGGAGCTGATATTGATTGGTTAGGGAATAACCCAAAATATACCTATTTCCAAATGGGTGATATGGAATGGAAAGGTTCTGAAGTTTGGCCTGTTGATGGATTAACATCACAGATTTTTTATTTTACTGATGCCGAAGGATTGTCTGAAACTATGCCTGCATCAGATGATAGTCATTCAAATATTGTGTATGATCCTCGAGACCCCTCACCAACTGTAGGAAGTTGTACTTTAACAGAGGAGCTTGGACAGGGACCTTATGATCAGGCTCCTGTTGTTGAATCTCGTGATGATATTCTGATTTTTACTTCTTAGGTTCTTACTGAACCTGTAAAACATTGTGGTAAGCCTAAAATCAAACTATATGTTTCTGCTGATGTTTTGGACACTGATTTTGCTGTCAGATTATGCGATGTATATCCTGATGATAGAAGCATGATACTTCGAGATAATATTTTCCGAATGAGATTCCGAGATGGATTTACAGTTAACGATACAGCTTTTATGGATGAAGGTGTGATTTATGAAATTGAAATTGAGCTTGCAAATACCTGTCATACATTTTTAACCGGCCATAGAATTCGTGTCGATGTTACATCTTCAAATTATCCAAGATTTAACAATAATATGAACGATGGTGGTGAAATGTATGTTGATGGGGATACTATCGTTGCTACAAATCAGGTGTATCACGAGATTTCCCATGCATCTTATTTAGAGTTGCAGGTTGATAATTCCACTAAAATATCAAGTTTTAATGCAATAGATAGTGTTTTTCTTTATCCAAATCCCATTAAAGGGAATTCAGTACTAAATATTAGTGCTATTAGTGGGATAGAATCAGTTCAGATAATTAATCAAACAGGCCAGGTGTTGAGAGAGTTTAATAATGTAAATTCTGATTACTTAACCCTTCCGATTACAGAAATTGCTGAAGGTGTTTACTTTATCAGCATTAAGACTAGAAACGAATTTATAAACAAAAAACTAATTATCTATTAATAGTTTTTATTTAAAATAATCGTGTGCTATCTTTAGTTTGTCAGTTTTAATTTGTCCTTTGCATTCTGACTTTATCAGATATATACCATTGGCCAAATGTGTAAGGTTCAGCTTTATTTGAGGTTCATCAAAGAATTGGGAAAATACAATTTTGCCATTTAAATCATATATTTCAATGTTTACCGGAGAATTTGAGTTAATATAAAATTCTCCCTTGCACGGATTTGGAAAAATACTAAATTAATCAAACATGTTTTGTTCAACACTATTGCCTTCAATTACTGTAATCTGAATATTATCTTCTTTGTAGCAAACAGGTTCTCTGTCAGAATAAATGCCTGTTGTTCCAACAGTATCAAAAACCATTACTGAAACCTGATGTACGCCAACACCAAGTTCGTTGCAACAAATATTTAATTCAGGTTGTGTTGAATTGTCACTCCATAAATATGTGTGAAAGTCCGTACCTTGGTCTGCTGATAAGATTATTTCATCATCTGTAGTCATTGTTCTATTACTACCTAAATCAACAGATGTTTTGTTGCATAGTGTATAAGTAACACTTCCTCCATTTTGAGGATTTCCTGGTGCAGACGTTTCAATAATTACTTTTATCCAAGCATTTGCATAAACATCTACTTCTCTTATTCCAGGAATATCATTGGGAGTGCCTTCTACAATCATACAGTATTTTTCACTAGCATACATATAATCATCAGAATTTTCAGAATTTGTTTCCCAAATTAAGCCATTAGGCATATTGACCATTTCAGTTAACTGTATTTTTGTTATTGTAAAGTCCAGAAAACCCCAGGTTGTTGCTTTTTCTGGAGCAATAATTGTGAGAACAGTACTGTAATATTCATTTATAAAACCTACTGGTAAGTCTATAGGAGACCTAACACCTACGCCTTCTGGGTCAGTAACTGTCGGATCTGGTGTGCAAGTGGCATATTGAGAATAAATAGGATTATAAAGTAGGAATAATAATCCGATATACGATAACACTAATTTTATAGTCTTCATCTTTTTTCTATTACGGAACAAAAATAATTTAAAAATCATTTATTAATTTAATTGAATGTAAATTGTTAATAAATTGATAAATTACTAGGATAAGAATTTGAATATTTAGATGCATTTAATTATATTTGTAGCTTATTAGTGTTGACGAATTACCTTTTTTTATAAGTTATGAGAACTCTTTTTTTATTTTTACTATTTATTTTCACTTCTATATTTGTTTTTTCTCAAGAACGTTATGTGAGCAGAGTCTTTGAGGACACCGTAATAATCAAGGATATTGTATATTCCAATGCAGATTCTTGGGACCCAGTATATACAGGTGTTTATTACCCTGAAGATATTCTATTGGACGTATATATGCCTGATGAGGATGGCTAAAATCTTCGTCCAACAGTAGTATGTCTTTTTGGAGGTGCATTTCTTGCTGGTAGTAAAGATATGCGACCGGATATATTAGCTTGGTGCGATAGCTTATCTCATTTTGGATATGTTGCTGTTGCTATAGATTACAGAATTGGTTTTAATCCAGCATCTGGAGCAGGAGGTTTTGGGCCTGCTCATGGTATGAAACGTGCTGCCTGGAGAGCTATGCAGGATTGTAATTCTGCATTAGACTTTTTAAAAGAAAACTATCTTGACTATAGAATCGATACGAATCAGATTTTTCTTCTTGGGAATAGTGCAGGTTCAATAACTGCAATAAATACAGTTTTTATTGGAGATGATGAGCGTTATGAAGAAACTCTTGAAGTTGCATCTGGAGCAAACAATGCTGATATTGGAGATCTTAATGCTAATAGTTTCTTTCCAAATCATACAAATAGAGTAGCCGGAGTTGTTGGCTTATGGGGGGCAACTATGAATTTTGATTGGTTCGATGAGGGTGAACAAGTTCCAATGCTTTTTATTCATGGTGATGATGATAATATTGTTCCTTATGATGAAGGTATGGCGTTTAACTTTGGTGAAGGAACAGATATAAATATCTACTTGTATGGCTCACAAAAATTGCATGAGTATTTTGAAACAATGGAATGGGAACATGAGTATCATCTATATCCTGATGAACCTCATGCATTTTATTCTTGTGGAGACATGAATATGATTGAACTCGAAAAAGAGAACTTCCCTTGCGAACAATGGGAACCTGTATTTAATCAGGTTGTAACTTGGTTGAGCTTACATAATAATTATTACTTATATTCAAAGATTGAAAAGGAAGAAGAAAATCTTGATTTTAGCATTTTTCCAAATCCTGTAAGTGAAAACTTAACAATAAGTTCTAAAAATTCTATTATTGGAGAATGTACAATATTTGATATATCCGGCAGACAAGTTATGCAGATAAATCCGCAGAAAACAACATGCTCCTTTGATATTAGCGAACTGAAATCAGGAGTTTATTTCCTTACTATAAATGGTAATTCTGTTCAGAAGTTTGTTAAACAATAAATAACTACTGGCCTTCTGCTAATATACATTTATTCTCACCCGTCACCGGTCACCCGTCACCGGTCACCCGTCACCGGTCACCCGTCACCCGTCACCCGTCAATTTTGAGTTTTGTAATTTGAATTTTGTAATTTGTTATTGTATCTTTACAAGCTCAAAAGAGTTTAGGTATGAAAGGCAAGGCAGTAGAAACACCCCTAATGAAGCAATACTATAGCATTAAGGCAAAGCATCCTGATGCAATTTTATTGTTTAGAGTTGGTGATTTCTATGAAACATTCGAGGAAGATGCTGTAAAAACTAGTTCTATTTTAGGAATAACTTTAACTAAAAGAGCTAATGGTGCCGCTTCTTATATTGACCTTGCAGGATTTCCACACCATGCATTAGATAATTATTTGCCTAAGCTAGTTCGGGCAGGACAAAGAGTTGCCATTTGTGAGCAGCTCGAAGATCCTAAAATGACGAAGAAAATCGTTAAACGTGGTATTACTGAGTTAGTAACTCCGGGCATATCACTTAACGATAATGTTCTTGAGCAAAAGGAGAATAATTTCCTTGCTAGTATATATATCGGAAAGCAAGTATATGGAATTTCATTTCTGGATATTTCTACCGGGGAGTTTATGACTACTGAAGGTAATGTTGAATACATCGGGAAACTTCTTCAGAGCTTTAAGCCAAAGGAGGTTATTTACGAAAAGTCGAAGAAAAAAATATTTTTCGAAACTTTTAGAGACCTTAATACAACTTTTGGTCTTGACGATTGGGTTTTTACAGAGGAAAATGCAAAGGATAAGCTTTTAACTCATTTTAAGACAAAGAACCTTAAAGGTTTTGGCGTTGAAAGAATGTATTCAGGAATTATTGCTGCAGGAGCCATAATGGATTATCTGGATTTTACTCAACATACTAACAGAGATCATATTAAAGCTTTTTCAAGAATAGATCAAAATCAGTTTGTTTGGCTGGACAGATTTACCATTAAAAACCTTGAGATTTTTAACTCATATAACGAAGGTGGAAAAAGTCTTATCGATATCATAGATAATACCCTTTCTCCAATGGGTGGAAGAATGCTAAAACGATGGGTTGGTTTACCATTAAAAGAGATTGAGAAAGTTAATGAAAGACTTGATATAGTAGAATATCTGATTCAGAATCAAGACTTTAGAGAAAAACTTCATAATCAAATTAGTCAAATTAGCGACTTAGAGCGTTTAGCTTCAAAGGTTGCTTCAATTCGGATTAATACAAGAGAAACTATACAGTTAAAGAATTCACTTGATGCAATTATCCCTATAATTGAGGAGTGTAAAGCAATAGATAATCCATTATTACAAAAAATTGGCGAGCAGCTTTATCCTTGCGATGAAATCCGTGAAAGAATTGAAAAAGAAGTGAACCCCGAATGTCCTAATCTGCTAAATAAAGGAAATGTTATTGCTGATGGTGTTGATAAAGAACTTGATGAACTAAGAGCAATTGCATGGGGAGGTAAAGAGTATTTGGAAAATCTTGCAATATCTGAAGGCGAAAGAACAGGAATAAGCTCTTTAAAGATTAGCTTTAACAATGTGTTAGGATATTATTTCGAAGTTAGAAATACTCATAAGGATAAAGTTCCTGAAGAATGGATACGTAAGCAAACTCTTGTGTCTGCAGAGCGCTATATCAATCAGGAGCTTAAGGACTACGAAGAAAAAATTCTTGGTGCAGAGGAGAAAATGCAAAGCATAGAAAATCGTCTCTTTAACGATTTGGTAATGGCTATTTCTGATTTTATTGGAGCCATTCAGGCAAATGCGAATATTATAGCTAAACTTTATTGTCTTTTATCATTTTCAAAGACAGCTATTGAGAATAATTACTGTAAACCTGCACTTAACGACACCAATATTCTTGACATAAAAGACGGTCGTCATCCGGTTATTGAGAGACAAATGGCATTTGGTGAAGAGTATATTGCAAATGATGTTTATCTCGACGATAAAACACAGCAGATAATGATGATTACCGGGCCAAATATGTCTGGTAAGTCAGCGCTTTTAAGACAAACAGCTTTAATAAGTATTATGGCGCAAATAGGTTGTTATGTTCCTGCTAAAAAGGCTGATCTTGGTATTATTGATAAAGTCTTTACCCGTGTTGGAGCTTCTGATAATATTTCGATGGGAGAGTCAACTTTTATGGTCGAAATGTTGGAGGCTGCAAGTATTATGAATAATATTTCGCAGAAAAGCCTTATTCTTTTAGATGAGTTAGGTCGTGGCACTAGTACTTATGATGGTATCTCAATCGCTTGGGCAATAGCTGAGTATATTCACGAACATCCAAAAGCAAAAGCTAAAACATTGTTTGCAACTCATTACCACGAAATGAACGAAATGGAAAAATCCTTTAAGAGGATTAAAAATTATAACGTTTCTGTAAAAGAAGCAAAAGACAAGGTTATTTTCCTTCGTAAATTACAGCCGGGTGGCAGTGAGCATAGTTTTTGTATTCATGTTGCGCAGATGGCCGGAATGCCAAAGTCTATAGTGTATCGTGCAAAGAAAATATTAAAACAACTCGAAGGTGATGCTAAAGACATCAGCTCAAATAATATCGAAAACCTTGCAAAACCTGTTGATGAGATTGCTACTAAACGTGAAGGATATCAATTGAGTATGTTTCAACTTGACGATCCTGTTCTATCTCAAATCCGAAAAGAAATCGAAGGTATCGATATTGATAGTCTGACACCACTTGAAGCACTAAATAAACTCAACGAAATCAAAAAACTAAGTGGAGGAAAATAGTTAATAAAAATCTAGAAAAACATATATATACCCTCGTAGGCTTAGGAATCACTATGAGGGTATAAATGCGAATATAATTATCAATAACTTCACGCCTGAGCTAGGTTTTACAAATTCTAGAATAACTTATATTTACCCTCGTTAGGCTTAGGTTGTCCGTGGGTTGTCCTAACGAGGGTAAAAGAAGTTTTTCGAATTTATTCAACCAAATATCTGGCAACTTAAGATAAGTAAACTTGAATAATGACCCGGAGGGTCAAATGTATTTAACCCCATATCAGCATGCTGATATGGGGTTAATCAAATATACAAGCTCGTTTTTGGCGGGATTTTTGGTAAAAAAATCGTGACAAAAACAATATAATGCTACTCTAGGAGTATATTAGCTTCTACAAGAATCGGAACAATAATAAATACAATTCTACATCGTTTTATTTAGGAATGTTTTTTGCAAAAGAAATTTTTGTAAATTTGTAAAACGACAAAACCACTCATTATGAAATTATTAAAATTTAAATCAGGAATTTATAAAAAAATACTTGGAGTATTTGGTGCAGCCGGATTTTTAGTAACTTTTCAAGCCTGTTACGGAACCCCTCAGAGTTATGTTAGCGTAGAAGGTAGTGTTAAGGATAAAGAAACAAACGAAGGAATAGCCAATCTTCAGGTTAGAGTTTATTCTGAAACCGACTCTGTATGTCTGACGACAGATGAGAATGGTAATTTTAATCAAACCATTATTGCTGACAGTAATTTTTATATCAAAATAGTTGATGTTGACGGAGCAGAAAATGGTTCATACCAAGATTTTGATTCTACACTTGTTAACGGAGACCATACAGTAGAAGTTAGTTTGCAGAAAGATTAAAATGCCCTTACCTCTTAAACAAAAAATTGTTCGTAATGTATTTTCAAAATACGCACGAACACAGGCTCAAATTCACCCTTTAACATATCTTTTCTGGGAATGCACTTTAAGATGTAATCTTAATTGTTTGCATTGTGGTAGCGATTGCAAAAAAGAAAGCAATGTAAAAGATATGCCTATTGAGGATTTTACTAAAGTCCTGAAAGAGATTTCTACCAAATACGAACCGGGCAAAGTAATGATTGTACTTACCGGTGGCGAGCCTATGGTCCGTAAAGATTTGGAAGAGTGTGGGAGAGAAATTACAAAACTTGGATTTCCCTCGGGAATGGTAACTAATGGTATGATGCTAACTCAGGAGCGTATTAATTCCTTAATAGCTTCGGGTTTGCGCTCAATTACATTAAGTGTTGACGGTTTGGAAGATAACCATAACTGGCTCAGAGGAAGTAAAAAGTCTTTTGCTGCTGTTAAAAATGCATTGAAAGTTATCGCTTCTCAAAAAAACCTGGTACATGATGTTGTTACCTGTGTAAATAAGCGTAATTTATCCGAACTTGATCAGATTAAGCAACTATTGATTGACTCTGGTATACAAGCATGGCGATTATTTACAATTGCTCCAATTGGCAGGGCTGTTGAATATCCAGACTTGCATTTAGATGGGAAAGAAATTCGCCAATTATTCGAATATATTGAGGAATCAAGAAAAACTACAGAAATAGAAACCTCATTCTCATGTGAAGCATACGCAGGCGAGTATGATCACAAAATACGCAATGGATTATTTTTCTGTAGAGCAGGAGTAAATATTGGATCTGTTCTGGCAGACGGTTCTGTGTCAGCATGTCCAAACAATAGCTATGAATTTGTACAAGGTAATATTTACAAAGAAAGCTTTCTTGATATCTGGGAAAACAAATTACGGAATATGCGCAACCGCTCATGGATGAAAACCGGCATCTGCAAAAACTGCAAAGAATTCAAATACTGCAATGGCGGAGCAATGCACCTCCGCGGAAATAATCAATCAGAGATATTGAGGTGTTTGTGGCACGAGATGGATAAGGATTGAAGAAAAAGTATTTTTTTTCGGAATGTTTAAACTAAAAGTGCTTTTTGTAAGAAGCATTATAGATATTTACTTTGTATAGAAACTATTTTTTTATTGTAACACTATTTTATTATCCGTTACTAACGGTTAATAACGGATATGATTTTAAATCATTACAGCACAAGACCTTATTCTCATAAAACAAATTCCGGAATATGCGCGACCGCTCATGGATGAAAACCGGCATATGCAAAAACTGCAAAGAATTCAAATACTGCAATTGTGGAGCAATGCACCTCCGCGAAAACGACCACTCAGAAATATTGAGGCGTTTGTGTTGGGAGGTGAGTTGTTGCTAACGGTCGCAGCTATGTACCGTGTGGGACAGTAGTCCCGAGACCACGGTCGAATTAGCTGCGAAGCCAAATTGGAAATTTGGCGGTGTTCGAAATTACGACGACTGAACGTTGCGCCTGTTCTCCCGCATGCTATTTAGGTGTTGTTAGGCATTGGCATTTAAATACAACATTATTTTGTTACAAATTTGCTGCTTTTCTTAATTCATGGAGTGTGTTGGCAAGGAATTCTCTTTTGCAATTATTGGTCATGTGCCGGCTCGTGTGAATTGCAAATGTGTATGCCTTTTGTGTTGGCATATTATTTCTCTCCAATAAAAATATGGTTATTAAATAACGTATGTGGAGCACTAATTAAATTAATATCAAATTTTAAAGAAGGTTCAATTCTTGAACTGGCATTATGTATTCTGAAAGATATTTGCCAACCTTCGTTTAAAGACACAATTAATGTTGTTTTTGAGTTGTTTTCGTAAACAACTTCAATCAATCGAGTTGGTAACTTTAGCTTTGAAATTTTTGCTTTTGGTTTAATGTTTTCAAAACTTTGATTAAGTGTTCCGTGCAAATTATATGCTTGTATCTCTACAGTACTTTGTCCTTTAATAACTTTGTAAAAATCCTGATTTCCAATTAAGTATTTAACAAGTTTTTGTGGAACTACTAAAGGATTTTCTTTATCCAATCTTAATAATTCAGAACGAAAAGCATCGAGCAATGGTACGTAAATCTTTTCATGCATATCAGGAATTGCAGTCCATTTTGTAGATTTATCTTGATTTCGTAAATCCGTTAGGAAATCAAAAATTGGTCTGATCTCATTAAAATAATCAGAAGAGCAGGGTATTCCAATCCATTTTTCGCCAAAATCAATTTTCTGAGATAAACGTGAGTGTTTTACAGCACGATGATTATTTTTAGCAGAAATTCCGATTTCCCATTTCTGCAATAATCGAATAGCCAAAACATCTCTTACATCACCTGTTTGACCTTCACTATCAGAAACAATTTCAAGTTGTAAAATATCATCAATATTTAAACTGTTTGACAAACGAGGTTCGATATCAACAAGAAAATTAATTGCAGCACTGGATACAAGTGAATATAACCCTTGCTCATCTTCGGAAAACCTTTCATAACAAGACTTTGCAGTTTTATATGGTTCACTATCAATAATGATAACATTATTATGTGCCTGATTAAGTCTTTGGTAAAACTCTTTTAATAAAGCATATTCAAATGCTTTTCCTGTTTTTGTTTGTATAGCCATTATTAGTAGGTTGTCTTTTCAAGTTTGGCTGCTGATTTTTGTTTTTTATCAAACAGAATACTTGACAAGCTTTGTTTGATTTCTTTTGCTAAGTTATATGCTAAATTTACAGGAACTGCATTTCCTATCATTTTGTAGCCAGCTGATATGTTATCATAGTAAAAAATAAAATTGTCAGGAAAAGTTTGAATTCTTGCACACTCTCGAACGCTTAATCTTCTATATAGTTCTTCTTGACCTTGTACAAATTCTCTTTTATTCTGTTCAATAAATTTCATTTTAGGAGCTTGTGTGTGTAATGGTGCATGTCTTGCACCTGCTTGTATTGTGAATGAAACTTCGTCCCAACTCCGAACTCGATTTCTTGACATAAACATGCTTGAAAATCCGCCAGCCATATATTCGTGATTAGGAATAACACAATTGCCATTATTAGCACCTTTTCCGTTCTTTGCAACCAAAACATTTTCAGTCAAATCTCCAATTGCGTCTTTTAATGATATTTGCTTCTTAAAACCAATAGGGAATTTAAAATTGACTTTTAGATCACTTCGAAAGCCTATGAAGAAAACTCTTTTTCTATCCTGTGGCACATTAAAATCTTTAGCATTTAAGAGTTTAAAATGTAAATCATAGCCAACTCCCGCATTTCTAAAATGATTTTTAATATTCTCTAAAGCATCTTTATGCCTTAATAGAAGCATGCCAGAAACATTTTCAGCTAAGAAAAAGTATGGCTGTTTTGCTTAAAGTAAACGTATAAAGTAAAAGAACAATTGCCCGCGATTATCTTCTATGCCTCGCAATGAACCAGCCTCACTCCAACTTTGACAAGGAGGACCACCTATAATTCCATCACATTCAGGAACATCTTCGTTTGGAATTTGAGTAATACTTCTTTTATCTAGAATTGTATTTGGATGATTCTTTTCATATGTTTTCCAAATATCTTTATCATATTCATTTGCCCATGTAATTTTAAATCCAGCATTGGAGAATCCCAAATCTAAACCACCAGCTCCTGAAAATAGAGAAACAACTTTCATAATTAAAATTTTAAATTTCCTTGTTTTACATTCGACTGTTTAAGATATTTAATTTTTTGTTCTGCAAGCTCTAAAGCATTTTCTGAACAGCAATTTTCGTAAATCTTTTTAGCAAACTTCTCGCTAAACAATTCATCTTTAAGCATTTTTAAATCAAGCTTGAAGATAGAAGCAAGCTTTTCTAATCGCTTTTCATCAAATTCTCGTTTACTATTTTCAATTTTACTAAGATTTGCAGAATCCATATCTAACTGAGCAGCTAATTGAGTTAAAGTTAGACCATTTTCAGTTCTTAAGTATCTGATATATTCCCCGAATGTTTCCTTCATTTGACTTGTAAATTAATTCTTGTCAATATTTGACAAATATAAATAGTTTTTCACTTTAATTCAAAGTTTTTTTTATCGGGCTGAAAAAAAATAGCTCTTTTGGTTTTTTTGAGATTGTATTGAGTGTCGGCAAAAAAGCAAATGTGCTATTTGTGTGTGGGCTTACCAATTATTTTAGTAGTAAATTATCTGTTCTGCAGTGTTTTTTTTGCTTGCACCTAACGGTATAATATGTATTACTTATCATACTTACAACATACCACTAAGTTTTATATGTATGATTTTTCCTTTTCAAATATAGAGCTTTTTATCCAAAACCCCAACAATAATATAGTTTCTGTAATAGCCTTATTTTTTGGTAGAGTAAACCCACTTAGGCCTTCTGTCCTCCGGTTCCTGAGCTCCGATAGCTATCGGAGCCGAAGGACCGGTCTTCTGTCTACTCCTAACAACCAGCTTCCAGCTCCCATATAAAATGTTCTAATTCTGTAAATAATTTAGCTCTTCAATATAAGTGCTTCTTATTGACATTTTACAGTTACTCTAATCCGCCTAATAACTTTTTTGTATCCTCCAAAAGTGTTTTAGTTTTTATGAAATTAGAAAATGGTGCGGCTACTTCTACACATTTTTTTGACATTTTTGTTTTCCAATCTTCCTTAATTGCTTTAATAACAGCTTTTGCGAGATTCTCGCTGAAAACCTGTTTGTCGTCTGTTTCAGGGACTAAAAAGCCGACTTCCTCAGTCATAAAATCTTTTGGTCCACCGGAATTTGCTCCAACAACAGGAGTTCCGCAAGCCAGTGCCTCAATTAATACCATTCCAAAAGGCTCTGCTTTAGATGGGAAAGTGCAAACATCTGCAGCAGCAAATAGATCTGCTAATTCAGGCTGCATAAGTGGCCCAACAAAGAATGTGTTTTTATTTCCTAAGTTTTCGTTTAATGTTTGTAATTCAATATTATATTCCTTCTTCTGTTTGCCAATAATTAAAGTTAATAGCTTGTCACCAAACTCTGCTTCCCAAATTTTTGCAGCTCGCAAAACAGCATCAATACGTTTCCATCCTACAAATTGTCCTACAAAAACAATCATGTGTTTATAATCTGTTCTAAGATCAAAAGTATTTTCTTTGCTTAAGCCTAAGTGTCTTAATTTAGCTTTCTTAAGAACATCTTGTAGTTTCATTTCCGGTTGAGGAACAAAACAACTATTAAAGCCGGGATTTGCTAAAATGAATTTAGTCTTATCAAACTTTGGAAAGAGCTCTGAGAATACTTCCATATTTTCTTCAGATATTGCATATGCTAAATTTGCGTTTCCAGGTTTATTACAATCATCAAAAACACCCAATTCTGTTAGTTGTTTATGAAATGTTGAAGGCCATATTCTGTCTGACTCTAACATTTTTCCAGACTTCACAAGCTCGGTTTCTCTTAATTCGTTTTTCATCATTATCATAGCAGTGCCATGTAAAAAAATCACAATTGGAGGAACCGATAAGCCGTTTTCTGCTCTTCGTTTCATTACTTTTTTAGCAATTATGCTATTAATGGCTGTATTGTGTGCAATGAAAAGTTTTATTTCTGAACCTGCTTCAAAAGAGTTTTCAATTTCCAGCATATAATCGTAAACAAGCTTTTCATGGTCGGAAATGAATTTGTTTACATATTCTTGACCTACTCCTCCCCATCGGTGTCCATCGGGATGGCTATATTCAGGCACCTCAGAATCCATCTCATATATCCTGACATCGTTCCTGTTAAGTTCCGAATTCTTTTGGCGAGCAAAACCGGATGGAAATATCGAATAGCTTGCTACTCCGTCCATCATATTAAACACCTCATGTTGAGCTTCGTGTAATATTCCAGACCCTGATGTAGCCTCTTTTGGAGATTGCCAAGGATATGATCCTAGTTGAAAAATAACAAAATTTTTAGTGTCTTTTATCTTGTTTTGTGTATTCATAAGTTCATTATTTGATTCTTTTGCAGTATTAGTAATTAATAAATCTACAAAATTATTTGTAACAATTTTAATGTAAATCAAATATAAAAACTTTGATTGATAAATGATGATTTTAAATAAATATTTTATGACTGGCAAAACAATCATTCTGTAAAATCATAATACAATAGCCCGAAATAGAATCAATAACAAGTGCTGTTTTTATTTACATGAGTATACAAGAATAAATATTGTTTTCCTATTTTTTTAAGGTAAGCTTATCTTTACATTTAGGATTATTTAGGTTTTACTTCCTTAACTTCAAAGCCTGATAATGAGGAGGGTTTTGTATTAAATATGATATTGTCATTAATTGGTTTATTGAATTTAATATCATAATATCTTTGATCGTAAAACATAACAAGTTCTTTGTAGTTGTTTGTGTAGAACTCTGCATGAATCCTGATAGGATAATATGTGTCCTTATCTATGAAATATGTCGTATTTGAGATGCTACCTTTACTGTCTTCGAGTTTTAATGCAAACACTGGCATTGTTGATTTGTCTTTTAAGCTTATTAGGATACAGTAACATTTAATGTTATTGTAGATTGTGTCATCTAGTCGCTCAATCTCGAACAAATTAATATTATTTAGCATAAATTTGAATTCATATTGCATTGCATAAAGAGTATTATGACTCCAAAAATGTGATTGTTTAAATTCAGGATAATTAATTAGATCGTAGACCCTTGCCACAGAATCTTTGTTGTTCCTTCGAATTAACCTGTTGCCATCAAAAATGTCTTCGTAGAGTATGTCTTTTTTATTAGCATCATACATATACCAATGTCCCTTGACCCCAACAATGGAATCATTAATAAGTCTTTCAAAGTAAATCTCACGATATCTGTAAATTGTATCATTTATGTTTTGAAGATTGGATCTGTACATATCTTGATTGTACGAGATTGTTTTGATTGTATCAATTGTGTTTATAGTTTCTTGTATTATTTGATTTGCAGAACCTATGCTAAAATTTTTATTTGTCTGTGAAAAACAAACACTACCCATAAGTATTGTCACTAAGCTTACGATAAGTGATTTTATTCTTTTCATATTTGCTTAAATAGATTTAATATTTGCCTTTTGACTTGCAAAGCTGGCTTGATTTGATACTGTACATTATATAGTTTAAACGAATTGTGATTCTGTATGTTGTTACCTTACTTCATTTTTAATGATATATCCTGTCTTTAGCTTCTACACAGGTCATCGGTTCCGAGAAATATAAAATCTATGATCTTATTATTTTATCGTGATCACCCATCATTTAAAAATAATACTTCCACACCAAACTTCCCAGCAAAAACACAAAAGATATTATCAGGAAAATTCTAATAACACTTTCACCTTTTTTTATTGCTAGGCGACTACCGAAAAAGTTTCCAGCCATATTGGCGAGTGCCAATGGAATTGCAATCATAAAAAGAACTTTACCACCTATAAGAAATGCTACAAGGCTACCAACATTTGACATAAAATTAAAGACCTTTGCATTTGCTGTTGCCTGAATAAGTTTCATTCGAGTAAAGAAGAAAAATCCCAGAGTTAGAAATGATCCTGTTCCGGGTCCAAAAAAGCCATCATAAAAACCAATTATTAGACATATTATTGGAATAATTAGTAGGTAATCAATTTTCGAAAGTTCGTTATCGTTGGTTTTCCCTTTTCGTGGAATAAGTGTTGCAATAATTCCTAATGTGAGAAGAAAAATGATAATTTTTCCAACTAATTCGGGTTCGAATAGCAGTATGGTTTTGCTACCCAGAAATGAACCACCCAGAGAAAAAGCAATTCCTGAAAGCAATACCTTCCAAAGCATTTTTTTATTTAATAGAAAGTTTAAAACTGCAGTTCCTGTTCCAAAAGAGGATGCAAGTTTGTTCGTTCCCAAAGCCAACTGTGGAGGAATGCCTGCAAATAGGAGAGTAGGTAAGGTTATCAGACCACCACCACCGGCAATGCTATCAATAAATCCTGCTACAAAAAATGCAAGACACATTAATACTATTACTCCTACTTCAAATTCCATAATTGAATTTTATGCCGGCAAATGTAATGTTTTTTTTGAAAGCTCAAGCTCGACGCTTGTTGAATCTCCCGAAGCTCCGTCACCGGTCATCCGTCATCGGTCACCTGTCATTAACAAAAAACGCCGGCAAACTGCCAGCGCTTTATATTTTATCGGAATCATCTGTCACCCGTCATCCGTCATCGGTCTATTTAATAACAGTCATCTTAATAATCTTAACATCTTCTTTAGGTCTGTCATTTTTGCCTGTTTCTACGCCTGCAATTTGGTCAACAATGTTTAGACCTTCAGTGACTTCACCAAACACAGTATATTGTGCATCAAGATGAGGTACACCACCGACTTCAGCATATGTGTCTCTTTGGTCTTCAGTAAACTCAGTAAAAAGTTGTTTTTCCATGCTGTCAAGTTGCATATCGGTGTATTTTTTACCTTGCACGATATAAAATTGAGAACCTGAACTACGTCTTTGTGGGTTTCCTGCATCTCCGGTTCTAGCAGCAGCTAAAGCACCTTTTTTATGAAAATATTTTGGAACAATCTCAGCTGGAAGAGTATAACCGGGTCCACCATTACCAAGAGTTTTTCCTGCCGGTGCATCTTTTGATTGTGGGTCACCACCTTGAATCATAAAAGTTGAAATTACTCTGTGAAACAATAAACCTTCATAAAAACCTGACTCAGCAAGCTTTATAAAATTATCTCTGTGTACAGGCGTTTCGTCATAAAGCATAACAGTAATATCTCCCGCTGTTGTTTCGATTTTCACTTTAACAGATTGAGCAAATGCTCCAAGTGTCATTATAGATACTAATGTAAGAACGAATAATTTTTTCATAATATTTAGGATTTAAATGTTTTAAATTCGACGATAAAATTAACAATTATTTTGCCAAAAAGGTTCATAAGGGGTAAATCTTTATTAGAATTACTTCGTAGTAAAACGAAAAATTAGAGGGGAATGATACTGGTAGCATGGGGCAAAGGGCATTGAGCATAGGGTGTTTACACCATGCTCTCTGCTCCAAGCCCTATGCTTTTATGCTCTGCATAAACCTATTCACATCAATAATAAAACGTTCATGACGACCGCGACCAATTTCTCCTTCTTCATCTTTCGCAATTACTTCGAAAACGAGCCTTTTTCTGTCGACTTCGATAAGGGTTGATTCGCAAATAACCTTCATCCCAATTGGAGTCGCTTTTGTGTGAACAATATCAACTTTTGTACCTACTGTTCCATACCCATCGGGTAAGAACTCAAGAACAGACCTTAGGCAAGTTTTTTCCATCATTGCAATCATAGCAGGAGTAGCAAACACTTCAACTAAACCACTTCCATATTTCGCTGCAGTATCATCGTAAACTACAACTTGTTCCTCTTTACCTTTAATTCCTGTATCTATTTTTATTTCCATTGCTATTTTGTTTTTTATCAGTTATTGTCAATCATAAAAACACACCGGTCATCTGTCACCGGTCATCAAAACCTAAAACTAATACTTTGCTTAACTTCTTTGCTTAGGCTCAAAGAAACCGGACATAAACTCGGGACCTTTTTTATTAAAGCAATTTGTTTCTCGGTCAGTGTGCACATTGTAAAGTCGTATTCAATTTTTATTTCTGCAATTCTGCGTAAAGGAAGTTGAGCCATAATTTTTGTTGTTTTCCCTTTCGCACCCTCAATAGAAAAACCGTGTTCTTGGGCAGTAATACCCATAATAGTAAGAATGCAATTACACAAACCTGTCGCTACAAGATCGGTAGGTGAAAACGCTTCGCCTTTCCCTTTATTGTCAACAGGAGCGTCTGTTACAACAACATGTCCTGACCTAACATGCAGATTTTCTGTTCTTAAATTTCCTGTGTAAGTTGTTTCCGATGTATGCATAGTTTTTTTATGTAAAATTAGTAAATATTTTCTATCACAGTTTGCATTTGTGAGCAAAACTTCCGTCATCCGTCATCTGCCATCCGTCATTTTTCTTACATTTGTAAGAAAAAAAATATGCGTCTATTTTACGACCCCGATATAAGCGGTGAGTTTCATGTACTAAAACAAGAGGAATCACATCATTGTACTAAAGTTTTGCGATTAAAACAAGGAGATGAGGTTTTTATAGCAGATGGTGCAGGAAAGCTTTATCAATGCGAAATTCTTGAAATACATCAGAAGAAAACATTGCTAAAAGTTAATGATGTTAGGGAAGGTGATGACAAAAGAAATTATCGTTTGCACATTGCAATTGCTCCAACAAAAAGTAATGACCGTACCGAGTGGTTTGTCGAGAAGTCTACCGAAATTGGAATTGATGATATTACACCAATAATCTGTAAGAATTCGGAGCGTAAAGTAATTAAAAATGACAGATTAAATCGTGTAGCAGAATCTGCAATGAAGCAATCATATAAATAATATCATCCTATTATTAATGAGCAAGTAAATTTTGATAAGTTTATTATGCAGGGTTTTGGAGAAGTACAAAAGTTTATTGCTCATTGTGAGGAACATGATGATAAGATTTACCTTGGGAATCTCCTCAAAAAGGAGGGGAGCTATTTAATCCTTATTGGTCCGGAAGGAGATTTTAATGCAGATGAAATTCAAATGTCAAAAGATGCAGGTTTTATTCCGGTATCGCTAGGTAGAAGTCGGTTAAGAACTGAAACTGCATGCGTAGTTGCCTCTGATATTGTATCAATAATCAGCCAAATATAAATTTAACCAACCAACCATGAGAAAAATTCTGATTTTTATCCTTTTGTTTATATTAGTAATAATAAACATTTCGTGCAATAATAGACAGCAAAACACTAGCGGGTATAATGATCAAAAAGAGTCTGTCGCAAATGATACATCAACTATAATTGTGATAAATGATACAATAGACACTGTTAATTTGGATTTGTCGGTTCTTGAAAATGTTGACAAGGATGTTACAAAATATGATATTAATGGAGAAGTATTTACTTTGAATGGGAAAGTGAAGAAAATGTATTCATATGTTTGCGGTGGTGAGATTATCAATGGTAAATTAGGATTAAACGATGAATTGATTTATTGGGATAATACAATTGAGTTCAATGAAAATGTTAAAACTCATGATTATTATAAAAGCTGTGGAGGAGGCTGGTGGGACATTGAAACATATGATTCTTTGGGAAAACCGCTTGTTAAAACATATCATTCTATGTATGAAGATGATCCGGTAAGTACTAAGATATGCATTTATGACGAAGCAAACAGACTTGCAAAAGAGTATGATTACTTAAATGAAACAAATGAGATTGTAGGATATTCAATATTTTTTTATGATACTACTGTAAACAGTATGATAAGAAAGGACTTTCATTATGGGGCGATCGATCATAAATATCATACATATTTTGATGATAATGGCGAGGTAATATCGAGGACTATATTTTGGTATAAAGCTGACACGATTTATAATGAGAGTTTTGTGTGTTACAGCTATAAATTCGATGATTATGGTAATTGGATTATTCGTTATGAGACCTCTCACGAAAAAGATCGTTTTGGCGCAACAGTAAGAGAAATAGAATATTATGAGTAATAACAAGAAATGAAAATCAATTAATCAACCAGCCATGAAAAGAACCATATTTTTTATTTCAATTATCGCTTTCAGTTGTGGAAATATATTTGCCCAAACTAAAAAAAATGAACAAAAATATCATTATTCAGTCGACGAGATTACTGAATACCTAAATGGTTCAATAAAGAAAGTTTCGGTCACATCATATCCACCTAAAATCGATGCAAATGGCATTATTACGCCTAATCTTGAAAGTGATTTGGATTATTATCAGTACACTGTTTTGTATGAAGAAGGAGAGAATACAGGCACTTCAGATTTGGGTAGAAATAGTGGTGGAGCATATAAATTTGCTTCAAAGTTTAATGAAGACGGTTTAATTGAAAAGATGATTTATTATGTATTTGGTGATACGATAAATATTGTTTTATGTGAATATGATGAGAATAATAATAGAGTTCTTGAAAATAATTATTCCCCAGATATGAAAACTCTTGAGTTTTGTGAGAGATACGAGTATGATGATGATGGGCAAGTCGTTTTGATAAAATCGTATGCACCAAATGGTGAAGTGTTACATAAACAAGTCTTTGCATATAATGAAAAGGGAAATATTGTAGCAATGCACTATTACACATATAATGAAGGTGAACTTGAAACACTCAGTAAGGAAACTTATTTTTATATCTATGATGATAGTGACAACTGTATTTGGAAATATATCTATTGGGAAGATAATCTCGAATGGATAGCTGTCAGAAAAATCACCTATTATTAATAACTGACATCAAATTAAAGCATTAAAAAGCCCCTTTTCAAAATTATTTTTATTTTTGCATCATTATTATTCAGAAAGTAACCTAAAAACAAATAATATGAAAAATCTTAAAAGCGGAGAATTTTTAGTAAAAGAAACAGATTCGTCAGATGTATTTATCCCTGAAGAATATAACGAAGAGCAAAAGATGATAGCTCAGACTATCAAAGATTTTCTTGATACAGAGCTTTATCCAATTGTTGAAGATCTTGATAAAGGTGATAGAGAATTGATGGCTCAAACAGTAAGAAAAGCTGGTGAGCTTGGGCTTATGGGTATTGCAATTCCTGAAGAATATGGAGGATTTGAACAATCATTTGTAACTCAAATGTTGGCTGCTGAAAATATAGGAGCAGGATACTCTTTCTCAGTTGCTTTTATGGCTTCTACTGGAATTGGAACTTTGCCGATTATGTATTATGGTAATGAAGAACAAAGACAAAAATATGTAACTAAACTTGCTAGTGGTGAGTATATTGGTGCATATTGTTTAACAGAGCCTAGTGCCGGTTCAGATGCTAATTCAGGAAAAACAAATGCTGTATTATCAGAAGATGGAAAGCATTATATTATAAATGGTCAAAAGATGTGGATCACCAATGCTGGTTTTGCTGACACTCATGTAGTTTTTGCTAAAATTGATAATGACCGTGTTCTAAGTGCTTTTATTGTTGAGAAAGATATGGAAGGTGTTGTTATCGGTCCTGATGAGCACAAAATGGGTATTAAAGGTTCATCTACTGCACAAATTTATTACAATGATGTGAAGGTTCCGGTTGAAAATATGATTGGACGTCGTGGTATGGGATTACGTATTGCATTAAGTATTTTACATATGGGTAGAGTTAAACTTGGAGCAAATGTTATTGGTGCTGCTAAGAAAGCAACAAGAGACTCTATTAACTATGCAAATGAGCGTAAACAATTTAATGTGTTAATTTCAAGATTTGGTACTATTAAGCACAAAATTGCTGAACAAGCTATTAGAACATTTGCATTAGAATCATCAATTTTTAGAGTAAGTAATGATATTGATGATATGATGACTGAGCTAAAAGCTGGTGGTATGGACAAAGGACTAGCTTCGATTGATGCTATTAGTCATTATGCTGTAGAAGCTGCTTTACTTAAAGTTTATGGATCAGAAGTGTTAGATTTTGTTGCTGATGAGGCTGCCCAAATTCATGGTGGAATGGGATACTCTGCTGAAATGGCTGCTGATAGAGGTTATCGTGATTCAAGAATTAACAGAATTTTTGAAGGTACAAACGAAATCAATCGCCTTTTATTAGTTGAAACTGCTATTAAACGTGGTATGAAAGGTGATTTTGATATGAAAGGCGTTGCAGAAGAACTATATAATAATATGGAAAACTGCCGTGAAAACAAAGTTGATGGTGAATCATTCTTTGAGCAAAAACTAAGATATATCAGAAACTATAAAAAAGCTGCCTTAATTCTTATTCATGCAGTATCTGAGAAGTTTGGTAAAGGAATGCTTAAAGAACAGGAAGTTATTAATAATATTAGTGATATTATGATAGCTATTTATACTTCTGAGTCACTAGCTTTAAGAATTAAGAAAATTGCCGATACCGGAGCTAAATCAAATATTGATATTTATAAGGACATGCTTGCTGTAAACGTATTTGATGCTTCAAACACAGTTTTAAAGAATGCAATGGATGCTGTATATTCAATTGAGGACGGTGAAGGTGCAGTTAAAATGTATAAAGCTGTTAAAAACTTGGCATGTGTAGAAGGTGTTAATGTAAAAGATGCAAGAAGAAGAATTGCTGATTACCTAATCGAAGAAAATGATTATAAATTATAATCAAAAACTAAGATAGATTAAAAAAGGCTCCATGCGGAGCCTTTTTTTATGCGCGTTTCTCCGAAAACCGCATTTTGGCTTGAGTAATAAATGAGTCTACTATAATTTCTGTGATAACTTTTGATTCGCCATTCTTATTAGTATAAACACGATTTACAAGATGCCCGTCAACAACAACTTCCAGACCTTCTGACAGTTTTTTCTTAATGTTGTCAGCTACATCGTTCCAGGCAATAGTTTTATGTTTCATGGTTTGTTTTATTGCTCTCTCTTTGGTTTGATAAATATATGTTGTGCTAACCATAAGTTTTGCAAGTCTGTTTCCGGTTTTAAATTTTATGTATTCAGGGTCCTCTAACACTGTGCCAATTAGTATTACTCTATTTCTTAAATTAATGACTATAATGCTTGATGATGGGTGACCGGTGTATGTTGCATTTTTAAAGTAAATGCATATCTGGCAATCGTAACCCATCTGATTTATTTTACACTCTTTTTAAATGCTATTAAATTATTCATTAATTCGAAGCACTTCTCATAATATGATCTAAAAATTTGTTCGTCAATATAGCTTCTATGTTTTGCTTTATAAAGGCATGTAACGACTTCAGCTAGCGATCTAATCGAATATCCGATAAATCTGTTCAATTCCCGATTCTACTGACCAATAGATCCTTCGGAGATATTAAGTGCAACAGAATCAGTAGCTCTTAATAATTGGGAATTCAGATTGTATCTTTCTTCAATTGGAAAACTCTTGATTAGGTTGTTAATGTCTTCACCCAAATCCATGGAGAGTTTCCAAACATGTAGTTTTTCAAATTTAAATTTCATAATTACTATTTTAGTTTTGTTATAAGTTAAAGTGACAGATGAACGAGACTGAGACCCTCATCCGTCACCGGTCATCGGTCACCTGTCACCTCTACGCCGCTTTCGGTCTGCAAATGATTTCACCCACTCTTACTTCGGTAACATAACGTTTTATACCATCTTTGTCTTCGTAGGTGCGATTCTCAAGTTTGCCGCTGATGATTACTTGTGTGCCTTTTGTACATTTTTGCTCAACTTTTTCTGCAAAACCTCCCCAGGCTACAATATTAAACCACATTGTTTTCTCTTTCATCTAATCAGTAGCTTTGTCTTTGTAATAGTCACTAACTGCTACACTAAAATTCGCTACTTTTGAGTTGTTTACTTCTTTTACCATTGGGTCATTTCCCAAATTTCCGATTAATTGTACATTGTTTCTTAAATTCATAATTCTATTTTATTTGTTAATATTTACTCTTACTTCGGTCTCCCGTCTTCGATCCTCCGTCCTCCGTCATCGGTCATCGGTCCTCCGTCACCGGTCATCTGTCATCCAACATCCTTACGCTCTCTGTTTATTATCACTTTCATCTGTTTTACTTGCAGCACTTTTGATATTTCTATAGATTAAGCTTTCTGCTAAAATCTCAGATATCTTACGAGTTTTACCCTGTTTATCTTTATAGGAATTATTAATAACTCTGCCTGTTATTAGTACTTCTGTACCTACTTGTATGTTTTCTTCTGTCAGGTCTGCAATTTTTCCCCACGCAGTTACATTATGCCATTCTGTGTGTTTAATGAATTTACCATTTACCTTCTTCACGTCATCAGTCGCCATTCTGAAACGTGCCATTTTCTTTCCACTCTGAAATTCTTTTACTTGTGGTTCGCTACCCACATTCCCGATCAATTGTACACGATTTCTTAAATTAATAATTAAAATATTTAGTTAATAATTTCGATTGCCAGTTTGACAATCATTGTCGGTGCAAAGATGCGGCAGTCAATAATTATTAGTCGGATATTAAATATTTGCTTTCGTTTAACATTCGTTTGTAAACGACAAAAAATGAATAAGATGTTGAAAATGAGGGATTAAGCTTTAGGGATGAAAGGGGATTAAAAATATAAAAAAAATGATTATTTAAGTTTAAGCAAAAAAAAACCGCCCTAAATGGACGGTTTAAAATATCTGAAAAGTTACTTATTTGATTTTTGCTAATCTAGCAGTAACTTTAGTGTGAGATTTTTGGAATAATAATGGAATTCCTGTTGTTTTAGTTTCATACTGAGGGTAGAAAACTACATCATAACCAGGATTTTTAGACATTAAGTCATAAATTGCAAAAGATTGTGAAGTCTTTAATGGTAAGCTACCAATGATTGGAATACCAAATGCATTTGCGTCAATAATAGCAGCGTCTTCACTTGCAAATAGATGAGCCCAGTCAATTCCTAAAACTCTTGTTTGTACACCTTCTCCTACTAATTGTCCTGAGAATTCGAAATCAGCTTTTTCAAATTCAACATGATTGTTAGGACTTTTCATTGTTTTACTTGTGTAAGAACAACTAGCAAAACCAATAGCTAAAGCAGCTACTAATGAGAATAAAACTACTCTTGTTTTCATCGTTTTCTTTTTTAGTTAATAAATTAATAAAGCACAAAAATATAAAAAGATTATATCTTAACAAGAGATATATGTCAACAATTGTAAATTTAGATGAATAGTAAATTTGTCTTTTGTAAAAGATTTATTATTAATAACTTTGTAAAAAAATCTATTAAAGGAACTTATGATTAAACCAAAATATTTAGAAAAAGGCGATAAAATTATTATTACCAGTCCTGCAGGTCGAGTTACGAAAGAGAGTGTCGATATTTATGCTGCTTTTTTACGAGAAAGAGGATTTATTGTAGAAATTACTGAGAATTGTACTTCTAGATATTTTAATTATGCAGCAACAGATGAACTTAGATTAAAAGAAATGCAAGAATCTCTTGATGATGAAGAAGCATCTCTTATTTTGTGTTCAAGAGGTGGTTACGGAACAGGTAGAATTCTTAGTAGCTTAAATTTTGCAAATTTTGAAAAGAATCCAAAGTGGGTGGTAGGATTTAGTGATATAACAAACCTTCATTTGCATTTAAATAATCTTGGAATAATGAGTGTTCACGGTCCGATGACACAATCTTTCACATTATCTGAGGATAAAGAGTCGGTAGATAATTTGATAAAATTACTTATTGGAGATACATTTGAGTATAACATTCGAAATAATGAGCTAAATAAAACCGGAGAATGCGAAGCAGAGATAGTAGGGGGTAATCTGTCAATAATATATAGTCTTCAGGGAACTAAATATGAGATCAATACAGATAACAAAATTTTGTTTATTGAAGACCTTAATGAATATCTTTATCATTTAGACAGAATTATGATAAGTTTGAAATTAGGAGGTAAATTATCTAAGCTAAAGGGTCTTGTAGTTGGTGGCTTTACAGATATGCTAGACCATAAAAATCCTTTTGGAAAAAATGCATATGAGATAATAAAAGAGCATATTGTCGAATATGATTATCCTGTATGTTTTGATTTTCCTGCAGGGCATATAAGTAATAATCAACCTTTTACAGTTGGAGAAACTTATAAACTAGAAGTTAAAGATAAAACGGTTGACTTTTATATGAAAACTAAATAGATGATTTTATTTCATCCATTATTTTTTGAGCAATTGCATTAGCATTTTCTTCGTTAGTGCTTTCAGAATAAATTCTAATAATAGGTTCAGTATTTGATTTTCTTAAATGAACCCACTCTTTAGTTTCAGGAAATTCTATTTTCAGACCGTCAATTGTTTGTAAAGGTTGGTCAGAGAATTTGTTTTCCAATTTTTTCAAAATAGCATCAACATCAAGACCTGCGTCAAGTTGAATTTTGTTTTTTGAAATGAAGTATTCAGGAAAGGTCATTTTTATTTCAGACACTTTGTGTTTTCGCTCTGCCATCATACTTAAAAATAATGCAATTCCAACAAGTGCATCTCTACCGTAATGTGATTCTGGATAAATTACTCCACCATTTCCTTCTCCTCCAATAACAGCATTTGTTTCCTTCATTTGTTTAACAACATTAACTTCTCCAACTGCTGAAGCTGAATACGAACAATTATGTTTTTCTGTTACATCTCTTAATGCTCTTGTGGATGATAAATTACTTACAGTATTTCCAGGTGTTTTTGTCAAAATGTAATCACTGATTGCCACCAAGGTATATTCTTCACCAAACATTGATCCGTCTTCACAAACTATTGCAAGCCTGTCAACATCAGGATCGACAACAAAACCTACATCAGCTCCATAATCTTTTATCGTTTTTGAAATTTCTGTAAGATTTTCAGGCAATGGTTCCGGATTGTGTGGAAATTCTCCATTTGTATTACAATATAACTCAACTATATCTGTAACACCAAGCTCCTTTAGTAGCTTTGGAATTGCTATTCCACCAACAGAGTTTACACAATCTATTGCAACCTTAAAACCAGAGTCTTTAATTAAATCAAGTTTTACTAAATCAAGTTGCTTAATAGATTCGATATTATAGTCTTCATAATTATCCATTTCAGATATTTTTCCTAGATTGTCAACATCTATAAAATCCGGATTTGATTCTTCTGCAAGTTCAAGTATTCTTTTTCCATCTTCAGCACTAAGAAATTCACCTTTATTATTTAGCAATTTCAGTGCATTCCAGTTTTTTTGATTGTGACTGGCTGTAATTATTATCCCACCTGCTGCATTTTCATTTATGACTGCATATTCTGTAGTTGGAGTAGTAGCTAAACCAATGTTTAAAACATCAAAACCTAATGAGGAAAGAACAGAAACAACAATGTTTTCAACAATTTTACCTGAAATTCTTGCATCTCTGCCAACTACTATTTGTTTTGAATCTGCTCCATACTCTTTAACCCAAAGTGCATAAGCAGTTGTGAATTTAACGATATCAAATGGTGTTAAGTTTTCACCTTGAGTCCCGCCGATTGTCCCTCTAATTCCTGATATATATTTTATTAGTGTCATTCTTAATGTATTTACATAATTTTACCTGCGAATGTAATTAAAATATTGCTTTTAGAGTGCAGTCGGAGGTTTTTTAGAGTTAAATTTAAATAATTTTGTAAAAAAATTTGTCAGAAATGTAATAATGTGTAATTTTGCAGCCCTTAAAAGAATAAAGTAAACGAAATAAAATTTTAAGAATATGATAATTGTACCGGTAAAAGAAGGTGAAAACATCGACAGAGCTTTAAAACGTTTTAAAAGAAAATTTGAGAAAACAGGCGTTGTTAAAGAAATGAGAAGACGTCAAGCGTTTGAAAAACCTTCTATTGTTAGACGTCAGCAGAAGTTGCGCGCAGTTTACATTCAACAATTGCAAACTCAACAAGAAAATATTTAAAAATTTTTTCTTGTTCCTCGTAACTAAAAAGTTCAATTTACGTAATATATAAAACACTGGGATTGCGTAAATAATATGAACATTGAACTTTTTGTTAAATACCTAAAATACGAAAAGAGATATTCCTTACATACAGTAAAATCATACGAAACTGATCTTATACAGTTTCGTAATTTTATTAATGATCATGGATTAATGTCTGATAATATTTCTGATTACCTAACATATCAGAATATCAGGCAATGGATTATATTCCTTAGTCAAGAGAATTTATCAGCCAGAACTGTAAATAGAAAATTGTCATGTTTAAAAACATTTGTAAAATATTTACAAAAGAATGGAGTTATTAATGATAACCCGATGGTGAAAATCATCAGCCCTAAAAATAATAAACGGTTACCGGAATTTGTACAAGAAGGCCAGATGGACAAATTAGATTCTGAAGATATATTTAAGGATGACTTCTCAGGTTGTCGAGATAAGTTTCTTATTGAGTTACTTTATAACACTGGAATGAGACTTTCAGAGATAATTAATTTGAAGCATATTGATTTGAGTGAATCTGAAATGAAAGTAAAAATTTTAGGGAAAAGGAACAAAGAGCGTATCTCTCCAATAAATCAATATACTATTAATATATATAAGGATTATATCAAAAAGAAAAAGGAAATGGGTTTTTCGGTTGAATTTAGCTCATACTTATTTGTTACGGATAAAGGAAACAAACTCTATCCAAAGTTTGTTTATAATAGAGTAGTTAAATATTTAAGTATGGTAACAGGAATTGATAAAAAGAGCCCTCATGTATTAAGACATACATTTGCTACACATATGTTGAATAATGGTGCAGACCTAAATGCGATAAAAGAACTGTTGGGTCATGCAAATTTAGCAGCTACACAAGTATACACACATAATACTTTCGAGAAAATAAAAGATGTTTATAAACAAGCTCATCCACGAGCATAAAGAAAGGAGAAAATATGAATATTAAGATTCAATCCGTAAAGTTCGATGCAGACAAAAAATTAATTGACTACATTGAGGCAAAAGTTGGGAAATTAAGTCAAGTTGCTGATGATATTCTCGGAGCAGAGGTGATATTGAAACTTGACAAATCAAATTCTAATGATAATAAGATTGCAGAAATTAGAATTGATATTCCACACGGTACAGATATTTTTGCAAAGAAACAAAGCAAATCATTCGAGGAATCCGTTGATAATGTGGCGGTTGCGCTTAGACGACAATTGAAAAAATTTAAAGAAAAACAAAGAGGCTAAAAAAAAAATAAAAAAATTTAGCTATTTCTTTGGAGATAAATAAATAATTCATACATTTGCAGAACTTTTCCGAAAGGGATTTAAGGTTCTTTTAAAGAGTGTATGAATTATTATTTTGCCGATGTAGCTCAGTTGGTAGAGCAGCTGATTTGTAATCAGCCGGTCGGCGGTTCGAGTCCGTTCATCGGCTCTAAAAAAGAATAAAGGTTGGGGAGATACCAAAGTGGCCAACTGGAGCAGACTGTAAATCTGTTGTCTTTCGACTTCGGAGGTTCGAATCCTTCTCTCCCCACTGCTAAGGACGCGGGAATAGCTCAGTTGGTAGAGCATCAGCCTTCCAAGCTGAGGGTCGCGAGTTCGAGTCTCGTTTCCCGCTCAATAGGTGCCATTGTAGCTCAGAGGTAGAGCACTTCCTTGGTAAGGAAGAGGTCATGGGTTCAATTCCCATCAATGGCTCAATTTTTTTGTGAAATAAATTTAAGTTTTAATTATTAATATAGTAAATATTTTAAGCCATGGCTAAAGAAAAATTTGAAAGGTCGAAACCGCACGTAAATATTGGTACAATTGGACACGTTGACCATGGTAAGACTACTTTAACTTCTGCTATTACAATGGTATTAGCAAAAGCTGGTTTGTCTGCTGTGATGGATTTCGATTCTATTGACAATGCTCCTGAAGAAAAAGAAAGAGGTATTACAATTAACACTGCTCACGTTGAGTATCAGACTGCAACACGTCACTATGCTCACGTTGACTGTCCTGGTCACGCTGACTACGTTAAGAATATGGTAACTGGTGCTGCTCAAATGGACGGTGCTATACTTGTTGTTGCTGCTACTGATGGTCCTATGCCACAGACTCGCGAGCACATCCTTTTAGCACGTCAGGTAAACGTACCTAAAATTGTAGTTTTCCTTAACAAAGTTGACCTTGTTGATGACGAGGAATTACTTGAGTTAGTTGAAATGGAAGTACGTGAATTACTTAGCTTCTACGAATTTGAAGGTGATGACGGACCAGTTATTCAAGGTTCTGCACTAGGTGCACTTAACGGTGAGCCACAATGGGAAGAAAAAGTAATGGATCTTATGAACGCTGTTGATGAGTGGATTCCAATTCCTCCACGTGATAACGAAAAACCATTCCTTATGCCTGTTGAGGACGTATTCTCAATTACAGGACGTGGAACAGTTGCTACTGGTAGAGTAGAAACTGGTGTAGTTCATACTGGTGACGAAGTACATATTATTGGTTTAGGTGCTGAAGCACGTAAAACTGTTTGTACTGGTGTTGAGATGTTCCGTAAAATTCTTGATACAGGTGAAGCTGGTGATAACGTTGGTTTATTGCTTCGCGGTGTAGACAAGCACGAAATTAAGAGAGGACAAGTAATTGCTGCTCCTGGCACAATCAATCCTCATACTAAATTCAAAGCTGAGATCTATGTATTGAAGAAAGAAGAAGGTGGACGTCACACTCCATTCCATAACAATTATCGCCCTCAGTTCTTCTTAAGAACTTTAGATATTACTGGTGAAATCCAACTTCCTGACGGAGTTCAAATGGTAATGCCTGGTGATAATGTAACTATTTCAGTTGAGTTAATCTATCCTGTTGCTTGTAACGTTGGTTTACGTTTTGCTATCCGTGAAGGTGGTAGAACTGTAGGTGCTGGACAGATTATTGAAATCGTTGAGTAATTATAATTAAAATATAAGTAAGTGAGATGCCATTAAGGCTCTTACTTACTTTTTTACGGGTGTAGCTCAGTTGGTAGAGCACTAGTCTCCAAAACTAGGTGTCGGGCGTTCGAGTCGCTCCTCCCGTGCTCAAGACAAAATAAGAGATGAGTAAAATTAAAGCATATTTTTTAGACACTTACAATGAGTTAGTGCACAAAGTAACATGGCCAAAATGGTCTGAACTTCAAAATAGTGCTGTAGTAGTAATGGTTGCTTCCTTAATATTTGCCGTAGTTGTCTTTTTGATGGACTTTACTTTCAAAGAGGTTCTCGAAATTGTATACGGCATGTTTTATTAAACCAAATTGATAGTTGGATATGGCAGAAATTGCAAAAAAATGGTATGTTGTCCGTGCCCTTAGTGGTAAGGAAAAGAAAGTTAAAGAGTATCTTGAATCTGAGATTTCAAGATTAAATCTTTCTGACCAGATAGCACAGGTGCTTATTCCAACTGAAAAAGTCTATCAGGTACGTAATGGTAAACCGGTTCACAAAGAAAGAAACTTCTTTCCTGGATACATTTTAATACATGCTGCTCTAGACGGTGAAGTAGAGCACATAGTTCGTGGTATTACAGGTGTTATTGGTTTTCTTGGTACTAAGGACGGTAAAGCAATACCATTGAGAAGTGACGAAGTATCGCGTATACTTGGTAAAGTTGACTAGCTTGCAGAAAGCAGTGAGGAAATTAATGTTCCTTACTATGTGGGAGAGCCTGTAAAGGTTATAGATGGCCCGTTTAACGGTTTCAGTGGTGTTATCGAAGAAGTGTATGATGAAAAGAAAAAGTTAAAGGTTATGGTTAAAATATTTGGCCGTAGAACACCTCTAGAACTTAGATTCATACATGTAGAAAAAGAGTAATCTTAATTTTTTTAAGAAACAAATTTTATGGCAAAACAAATTAGTGGTTTTATTAAACTGCAAATTAAAGGAGGTGCCGCAAATCCGTCTCCACCGGTAGGGCCGGCATTAGGTTCAAAAGGTCTAAATATCATGGAGTTCTGCAAACAATTTAATGGTAGAACCCAAGAGTTAGCTGGTAAAATATTACCTGTAGTTATAACTGTTTATAGTGATAAATCTTTTGATTTTATAGTAAAAACTCCACCGGTAGCTGTACAAATATTGGAAATTGCAAAACTGAAAAAAGGATCAGCGGAACCAAATAGATTGAAAGTTGGTTCAATTACCTGGGAACAGGTTAAAACTATTGCCGAGGGCAAAATGGTTGACCTTAATGCATTTACAATCGAATCAGCTATGAGTATGGTTGCAGGCACAGCTAGAAGTATGGGGATCACTATTAAGGGCGAATCTCCGATTAAAAATTAATTAAAGTACTTTTTGAAATGACAAAAATTAGCAAAAAAAGAAAAGACGCTTTAGCTAAAGTTGAGAAAGGCAAGAAGTACGATCTCCAGGAAGCTGCAAAATTAGTAAAGGAAATTACCTATACTAAATTTGATGCATCTGTTGATCTTGATATTAGATTAGGTGTTGACCCTCGAAAAGCCAATCAAATGGTTAGAGGTATCACAACATTGCCACACGGAACTGGTAAAGAAGTTCGCGTATTGGTTATATGTACACCTGAAAAAGAACAAGAAGCAAAAGATGCAGGTGCTGATTACGTAGGACTTGATGATTATGTTGACAAAATAGCTCAGGGATGGACTGATGTTGATATTATCATTACAATGCCTCAGGTAATGGCTAAAATTGGTAAATTGGGTAGAATATTAGGTCCTAGAGGTTTAATGCCAAACCCAAAAACCGGTACAGTTACAATGGATATCGGAAAAGCTGTTGAAGATGTGAAGAAGGGTAAAATAGACTTTAAAGTGGACAAATATGGTATTATTCATGCAGGAATAGGAAAAGTTTCTTTCGAAGTTGAAAAAATAGTTGATAATGCTGCTGAACTTATTCAGACTATTATCAAACTAAAACCTGTTGCTGCTAAAGGTACATATGTAAGAAGCATTTATCTTTCAAGTACCATGAGTCCGGGTATCGAAATCGATCCTAAATCAGTTAATTAGTAATTTGAAATTGTCGGTTATATGAAACGAGAAGACAAACATGTTCTTATTGAAAACATTAAAGAATCTGTAGATAACTATAGTCATTTTTACTTGGCTGATATCTCAGGTTTGGATGCTCAACAAACACATGAGCTTAGAAAAAAATGTTTCGAGAAAGACATAAAACTGACTGTTGTTAAGAATACATTCTTCAAGAGAGCTTTAGAGGCATCTGAAGGCAATTATGAGGAACTATATGAAGTGTTAAAAGAAAACACAACTATTATGTTCTGTAATGTTGCAAATGTACCAGCTAAATTGATTAAAGAATTAAATAAGAAAAATGATAAGCCCTTATTTAAAGCAGCATTTGCTGAAGAATCAATTTATATTGGTGTAGATAAATTAGATGCATTAGCTAGTCTTAAATCTAAAGAGGAGCTTATTGGCGACATTATTATGTTGTTACAATCTCCAATGAAGACTGTTCTTGGACAGCTTGAATCAGGTAATAGAACATTGGCAGGAGTAGTGAAAACCTTGTCAGAAAGAGAATAGAAAATAAGTTAAAACAAGTTAAAATTAAATTAAAATGGCAGATCTTAAGAAGTTAGCAGAAGAATTGGTTAACCTTACTGTTAAAGACGTAAGCGAATTAGCGGATATCTTAAAAGAAGAATACGGTATTGAACCAGCTGCAGCAGCAGTAGCAGTTGCAGGACCAGCAGCAGCAGCAGAAGGTGCTGGTGAAGCTGAAAAAACAGATTTTGATGTTATCCTAAATTCACCAGGTGCTCAGAAATTACAAATTGTAAAATTAGTAAAAGAACTTACAGGACTTGGTCTTAAAGAAGCGAAAGCTCTTGTTGACGGAGCACCAACTCCAATTAAAGAAGGAGTACCAAAAGATGAGGCTAATGCACTTAAAACTCAATTAGAGGAAGCAGGTGCAGAAGTCGAACTTAAATAAACAACTTTTGTTGTATAAGTTTTAGGTTTAAAACCCATTTTGGGTTTTAAACCTTTCGTTGTTAATGTTTAGGTTCATATTTAATAATTGCGTAAATGACTGTTAATACAAAACAAAGAGTTAATTTCTCTACTACAAAGAATCAATTGGAATACCCTGATTTCCTTGAGATTCAGGTAAAATCGTTTAAAGAGTTTTTTCAAGTAAACTCTACAGCAGAACAAAGAAAATCCGAAGGTCTTTATCAGGTTTTTCAGGAAAATTTCCCAATTACTGATACAAGAAATAATTTTGTGTTAGAATTCCTGGATTACTCACTTGACCCTCCACGTTATAGCATCGAACAATGCATAGAAAGAGGACTTACTTATAGTATTCCTCTAAAAGCAAAGTTAAAGCTGTATTGTACAGATTCTGAACATGAGGATTTCGAAACTTCTATACAGGATGTCTGGTTAGGAACTGTTCCTTACATGACTCCAAGTGGTACTTTCGTTATCAATGGTGCTGAAAGAATCGTGGTGTCTCAATTACACAGATCTCCCGGTGTTTTCTTTAGTCAATCATTGCATGCTAACGGTACTAAACTGTATTCAGCCAGAATAATTCCTTTTAAAGGTTCTTGGATTGAGTTTGCTACCGATATCAATTCTGTTATGTATGCATATATTGACAGAAAGAAAAAATTACCGGTAACAACTTTGCTTAGAGCTATTGGTTTTGAAAGCGATAAAGATATCTTAGAAATTTTCAATCTTGCTGATGAGGTTAAAGTTTCAAAAACTGCAGTAAAGAAAATGGTAGGTCGAAGACTTGCCGCCAGAGTACTTAAAACATGGTTCGAAGATTTTGTTGATGAAGATACTGCCGAGGTTGTTTCTATTGAAAGAAATGAGGTAATCATTGATCGTGAAACAATTATAGAAAGTCATCATGTAGAACAAATAGTTGAATCTGGTGCAAAAACAATTTTATTGCACAAAGAAAATCAGAAAATATCTGATTATGCAATTATTTATAACACATTGCAGAAAGACCCATGTAACTCAGAAAAAGAAGCTGTAGTACATATTTATCGTCAATTACGTAATACTGAGCCACCTGATGAGGCAACAGCAAGAGACGTAATCGATAAATTATTCTTTTCTGATAAGCGTTACGATCTTGGTGATGTTGGTCGTTATAGAATTAACATAAAGTTAGGTCTTGATATACCTAGTGATACTAAAGTCCTGACTAGAGAAGATATTATTGAAATTATAAAGTATTTGATCGAATTGATCAATTCAAAAGCTGACGTTGATGATATTGACCACTTAAGTAATCGTCGCGTACGTACTGTTGGTGAGCAATTAGCGAATCAATTCGGCGTTGGTCTTGCTCGTATGGCAAGAACAATCAGAGAAAGAATGAATGTTAGAGATAATGAAGTTTTCCACCCAATGGATCTTATTAACTCTAAAACATTATCATCAGTAATTAATTCTTTCTTTGGAACTAACCAGTTATCTCAGTTTATGGATCAGATAAATCCACTTTCCGAGATGACACATAAAAGAAGAATGTCAGCTTTGGGACCTGGTGGTCTTTCTCGTGAAAGAGCCGGTTTCGAGGTTCGTGACGTTCACTTTACACACTATGGTAGATTGTGTCCAATCGAAACTCCTGAAGGACCAAACATTGGTTTGATCTCTTCACTTTGTGTATATGCTAAAGTTAACACACTTGGATTTATTGAAACACCTTATCGAAAGGTTGTTAATGCGAAGACAAGTTTCGAAGACATCGTTTATTTAAGTGCAGAGGAAGAAGAAGAAAAAGTAATTGCACAAGCAAATGCTGCGATTGATGAGAAAGGAGTATTACAATCAACAAAAATTAGGGCTCGTAATGAGGGTGATTATTTGGTTGTTGAACCCGACCAGATAACTTTGATGGATGTTGCTCATAATCAAATTGCATCAATTGCTGCGTCTTTGATTCCTTTCCTTGAGCATGATGATGCTAACCGTGCTTTGATGGGGTCTAATATGATGAGACAAGCTGTTCCATTATTAAGGCCTGATGCTCCAATTATTGGTACAGGTATTGAACATATGGTAGCTAGAGACTCAAGAATTCTTCTTGTTGCAGAGGGTGAAGGTGTTGTCGATTATGTTGATGCAGAAAAAATCGTTATCAAGTATAATAGAGACGAAGAGCAAAAGTTTGTTAATTTTACTGATGATATTGTTGAATACAGAATTCCTAAATTTCAGAAAACTAACCAAAATACTTGTGTAAATCTTCGACCAATAGTTTCTAAAGGTGAAAAGGTTTCAAAAGGAACAATTCTTACTGAAGGTTACGGAACCGAAGGTGGGGAACTTGCTTTAGGTAGAAACCTTAAAGTTGCATTTATGCCTTGGAAAGGTTATAACTTTGAGGATGCTATTGTAATTAACGAAAGAGTTGTTCGCGAAGATTTGTTTACATCAATTCATATTGCAGATTATCAACTCGAAGTTAGAGAAACTAAAAGAGGAATGGAAGAGCTTACTTCTGACATCCCTAACGTTAGTGAAACAGCAACAAAAGATCTTGATGAGAATGGAATAATCAGAATAGGTGCTTATGTAAAACCTGGCGATATTCTTATTGGTAAGATTACTCCTAAAGGGGAGAGTGATCCTTCTCCGGAAGAGAAACTACTTCGTGCAATTTTTGGTGAAAAAGCGGGTGATGTAAAAGATGCATCATTAAAAGCATCTCCATCAACATCAGGTGTTGTTATTGATAAAAAATTATTTGCCAAAACAATTAAAGATAGAAAAGTTAAAAATCAGGATAAGATTTTACTTGAGAAGATTGATGAGCAGGAGCATGAAGCTTATGCTAAATTAAAATCACTTCTTATTGAGAAACTTTTCATACTCGTTAATGGTAAAACATCGCAAGGTGTTAAAGATAATTTCGGTAATGATATAATTTCAAAAGGAGTTAAATTTACACAAAAATTATTAGCAGATGTTGATTTCATTAATATAAGTCCTAATAAATGGACAACAGATAAAACAAGAAATGCTACCATTGGTAAACTCCTATATAATTATATGATCGAATTTAAAAAGATCGAAGGAGATTTCCGTCGCAAGAAACTTGATATTACTATTGGTGATGAGTTACCTGCAGGAATTATGCAGTTAGCTAAAGTGTACTTAGCAAGTAAGCGTACAGTAAAAGTTGGAGATAAGCTTGCTGGTCGTCACGGTAATAAAGGTATTTTAGCTCGTATAGTAAGACAAGAAGATATGCCTTTCCTAGATGATGGGACACCTGTTGATATTGTTCTTAACCCATTAGGTGTACCATCTCGTATGAACCTTGGACAGATTTATGAAACTGTGCTTGGTTGGGCAGGTCAAGTTTTAGGTGTTAAATTTGCAACTCCGATTTTTGATGGAGCTACAATTGAGCAAATTAACGACTATACTGAACAAGCAAACGTTCCAAGATATGGTAAAACATATCTAACAGATGGTGGTACTGGTAAGAGATTTGATCAGCCGGCGACTGTAGGTATTATCTACATGCTTAAACTTGGTCATATTGTTGAAGATAAAATGCATGCTCGTAGTATCGGTCCTTATTCTCTGATTACTCAGCAACCTCTTGGAGGTAAGGCTCAGTTTTGTGGACAGAGATTTGGTGAAATGGAGGTTTGGGCTCTTGAAGCATTTGGTGCAGCAAATATATTGCAGGAAATCCTTACTGTAAAATCTGATGACGTAATGGGGCGTGCTAAAACGTATGAAAGTATTGTTAAAGGCGAACAAATGCCAACACCGGGTATTCCTGAGTCGCTGAACGTACTGCTGCACGAACTTAGAGGACTGTGCCTGAGAGTAAATCTTGATTAATTGTATTAAATATTTAAACAGCTTATAAAATGGCTTTTAGAAAAGATAATAAAGTAAATTCTAGCTTCTCCAAAATAACAATAAGTTTAGCATCTCCTGAGGAAATTCAGGAAATGTCAAGTGGGGAAGTTACCAAACCGGAAACAATAAACTATCGTACATACAAACCAGAAAGAGACGGTTTGTTTTGTGAAAGGATATTTGGACCGGTAAAAGACTACGAATGTCATTGCGGAAAATACAAAAGAATCAGATATAAGGGAATCGTTTGTGATAGATGTGGTGTTGAAGTAACTGAGAAAAAAGTTCGCCGCGAGAGAATGGGACACATTAAACTTGAGGTCCCTGTAGCTCACATTTGGTATTTCAAAACACTGCCTAATAAAATAGGTTATTTGCTTGGATTACCAGCGAAAAAACTTGATTCAATTGTATATTACGAAAGATATATTGTTATTCAGGCCGGTGCAAAAGCAATCGATGGAATTCAGGAAATGGATTTCTTGACTGAAGATGAGTACCTCGAAATATTAGAATCTTTACCACGTGAAAATCAAATGCTCGATGATACAGACCCAAATAAGTTTATTGCTAAAATGGGTGCTGAAGCAGTTTTTGATCTTTTACAGAGAATCGATCTTGACAAATTGTCTTATGATCTTAGAGACAAAGCAAATAGAGAAACTTCTCAGCAACGTAAATCTGAAGCTCTTAAAAGACTTAGCGTAGTTGAATCTTTTAGGTTGTCAAAAGATATTAATAAACCTGAATGGATGATAATTAAGGTTGTTCCGGTAATTCCACCGGAATTGCGTCCTCTTGTACCACTTGATTGTGGTAGATTTGCGACTTCTGACCTAAATGATCTGTACAGACGTGTAATTATTAGAAATAATAGATTGAAGAGGTTACTAGAGATTAAAGCTCAGGAAGTAATTTTACGTAACGAAAAGCGTATGTTACAAGAAGCTGTTGATTCTCTCTTCGACAATTCACGTAAATCTAATGCTGTTAAAACTGATGCTAATAGACCATTGAAATCATTAAGCGATAGCCTTAAGGGTAAGCAAGGTCGTTTCCGTCAGAACTTACTCGGTAAACGTGTTGACTTTTCTGCACGTTCAGTAATTGTTGTAGGTCCTGAATTAAAAATGCATGAGTGTGGTATTCCTAAGGATATGGCAGCTGAGCTTTACAAACCTTTTATTATCAGAAAGCTTACTGAAAGAGGTATTGTGAAAACTGTTAAATCTGCAAAGAAAATTGTCGAAAGAAAAGATCCTGTTATTTGGGATATTCTTGAAAACGTTCTTAAAGGACACCCGGTATTACTTAACCGTGCTCCAACGCTTCACAGATTAGGTATTCAGGCATTCCAGCCAAAACTTATTGAGGGTAGAGCAATCCAATTGCACCCACTTGTTTGTACTGCGTTTAACGCTGACTTTGACGGTGACCAAATGGCTGTTCACTTACCGCTTGGTAATGCAGCAATTCTTGAAGCACAAATTTTAATGCTTGCTTCTCATAATATCCTTAACCCTGCTAATGGTGCACCAATTACAGTGCCATCACAGGATATGGTTCTTGGTCTTTATTATATGACAAAAGAACGTAAAGGTGTTAAAGGTGAAGGTAAGATTTATTACTCTCCTGAAGAAGTAATTATTGCAAACAATGAAGGTAAACTTGATTTACACGCAGCAATTAAAGTTCGTACTGAAGATATTGATGATAACGGAGATATCGTTACCAAAATGATTTCAACAACGGCTGGTAGAGTATTGTTTAACCGTATTGTTCCAAAAGAATATGGATATATAAATGCTGTTCTTACTAAAAAGTCACTAAGAGATATTATTGGTAACCTTGTTAGCCAGTGCGGTACAGATGTGACAGCAAAATTCTTAGATGATATCAAAGATCTTGGTTATTCAAACGCTTTCTATGGTGGTTTATCTTTTAACCTTGATAATGTTATTATTCCAGAAGCTAAAAGTGAACTGATAGAAGAAGGTTATGCTGCAGTTGATGAAATTATGTTTAACTATAATAATGGTTTCATTACTGACACAGATAGATATAATCAAGTAATTGATGTTTGGACAAATGTTAATGCCAGATTAAGTATTGATGTAATGCAAACACTTGCAACTGATAATCAGGGATTTAATGCAGTATATATGATGCTTGATTCTTGTGCGAGGGGTTCTAAAGAGCAGATTAGTCAGCTTTGCGGAATGAGGGGCCTTATGGCAAAACCTCAGAAATCAGGTGTTCAGACTAGTGCGATTATGGAAAATCCAATTCTTTCAAACTTTAAAGAAGGCTTATCTATTCTTGAGTACTTTATTTCAACTCACGGTGCTCGTAAAGGTTTGGCGGATACTGCATTGAAAACTGCTGATGCTGGTTATCTTACAAGACGTTTGGTTGATGTAGCTCAAGATGTTATTATTCAAGAGGAAGATTGTGGAACACTTAGAGGTTTGGTTGCAACTGAACTAAAAAAGAATGATGAAGAAGTAATAGAATCACTATCAGATAGAATATTAGGTAGAACAAGTGTTCACGATATTTATCATCCACAAACAGAAGAGCTGATTGTTTCTTCAGGAGAAGAAATAACAGAGAGAGTAGCAAGGATTATTGAGGAGTCTCCGATTGAAAAAGTTGAGATTCGTTCAGTATTAACATGCGAAAGTAGAAAAGGTGTTTGTGCAAAATGTTATGGACGTAACCTTGCTACCAGAAAAATGGTTCAGAAAGGTGAGTCTGTAGGTGTTATTGCGGCTCAGTCAATTGGTGAACCTGGTACACAGCTTACTCTTAGAACATTCCATATGGGGGGTGTTGCTGGTAATATTGCCAGTGAGTCATCAATTGTCGCTAAATATGAGGGGATTCTTGAATTTGATGAATTAAGAACAGTTGAATTTGAGGAGTCTGATGGTGCTAAGGTAGACATTGTTGTTACCCGTATGGCTGAAATGAAGATAGTTGATGCTAAAACTAAGATTCCATTAGTTAATAAGCCAGTACCATATGGTTCTAAGCTATTCAACAAACCTGGAGATAAAGTTAAGAAAGGTGACAAAATATGTGAATGGGATCTTTATAATATTGTAATTGTTTCTGAATTTGCAGGTAAGCTGATGTTTGAAGATGTTGTCGAAGGTGTCAATTATAAAGAAGAAATTGCAGCTCAAACTGGATTCAAAGAGAAAATTATTATAGAGACTAAAGATAAAACTAAGATTCCTGTTGCTAAGATTGTAAACAAGAAGAAAGAAGTTCTTGCAACATATAACCTTCCTGTTGGTGCGCGTTTGATGAGAGATGAAAAGGATGATATTAAAACCGGAAATATTCTTATTAAAATGCCTCGTATCGTAGGTAAAGGTGGTGATATTACCGGTGGTCTTCCACGTGTTACCGAACTATTTGAGGCTCGTAATCCTTCAAACCCTGCTACAGTAGCAGAGATTGATGGTGAAGTTTCTTTTTGTAAGATTAAAAGAGGTAATCGTGAAATTGAAATTAAATCTAAAGAAGGTAATATAAAGAAATATCTTGTTCCATTATCAAAACAGATTCTAGTTCAACCTAACGATTATATTAAAGCAGGTACTCCACTTATTGATGGTGCTATTACTCCAAGTGATATCTTGTCAATTAAAGGACCGACCGAAGTTCAGGAATATCTTGTTAATTAAGTTCAGGATGTATATCGTTTACAGGGTGTAAAGATTAATGATAAGCACTTTGAGGTTATCGTTCGTCAAATGATGAGAAAAGTTGTAATAGAAGAACCTGGTGATACACAATTCCTAGAGAAACAGATTGTTGACAAGTGGGCATTCCGCGAAGAAAATGATAACTTGTTCGATAAGAAAGTTGTTGTAGATGAAGGTTATTCTGAAAACTTCCGTGCTGGTCAGATAATTTCTTATAGAAGACTTAGAGACGAAAACTCAATGCTTAAACGTAAAGACCTAAAATTAGTAGAGGTTAGAGATGCGCTCCCTGCAACTTCAAGCCAGATATTACAAGGTATTACAAAAGCAGCATTGCAGACTAATAGTTTTATGTCAGCAGCTTCTTTCCAGGAAACAACTAAAGTCCTCAACGAAGCAGCTATAAAAGCTAAAGTTGATACTCTTGAAGGTCTAAAAGAGAATGTAATTGTAGGTCACTTAATACCTGCAGGAACAGGACAGAGAAATTTCAATAATCTTCGTGTTGCTCCTAAAGAAGTTATGGAGAAACTTCAACAAAATGAAGAAGAAATAGAAATTAATAAAGAATATTAAAATGGAAGAAAAAAAGCAAAATCAAATTAACATTGAGTTAAATGAAGAAACAGGTCAGGGTATTTATGCAAACCTTGCTGTTATTACTCATTCATCATCGGAATTTGTACTGGATTTTGTCCGTATAATGCCCGGTTTGCCTAAAGCAAAGGTGCAATCCAGAATTATTTTAACACCTGAACATGCAAAAAGGCTAATGACTGCTTTGCAAGACAATGTTAAGAAATTTGAGGCTGCTAACGGACATATAAAGGTTTCTTCTAATAAACCTGGAAATCCTATTCCAATGAATTTTGGAGGGCCTACGGCTCAAGCGTAATAATTAAAACAAAAATAGAGGCTGTATTTATGCAGCCTCTTTTTTTATATTATTTTGAAATAAGTTTCTTAATTGCTCGTTTTTATTTAACTAAAATTAGTAAGTTTGCTATATGAGATATTTCAGGATAATAATATTAATCTTTATAGTTTTTGCGACAGCGTCTTGCTTTAGACTGTAGCAATACCCGCCCGAACCTGAAATAGAGCTTATTAGCTTTACTTATGTTGATACTGTAGACGGATTGGATAATCCTGTATTGAGAGGAACATTGCATTTTTCATTTGTTGACGGTGACGGAGATATTGGCTTTGATACAACATCCCCACAGCAAAATACAATTTTTCTTGAAAAGTACAGATATATAGATGGCTTGTTGACAGCGGTCGACTTGCAAGTGCCACTTAATTATTATGTACCATTATTTGAACCTGAAGGATCAAGTAAAACTTTAAAAGGAGAAATTTACGTTAACGACCTTGATGAAACCGCACCTTTTGACGGAGATACTATTGTATACAAGTTTTACATAGTCGATCGTGAAGGAAATGTAAGTAATGTCGAAAGTACCGGAGATCTTATTCTTTCAAACTTTTAAAATATTCTTTTGTAAAAGTCTCATCAATATTATTATAAAACTTAATTGTAGCATCAATCTTTAATCTTAATTTCTTGTATTTATATGCTTCTTTCCAGAATTTAGTATTTGGGCAGAATAGATTTTTAGAAATGCTGTTAAAGTCATTTTCCATACCTGACATTGCATATTGATAAAGAAAACCATGCTTAAAATAATCAGCGCTATAATCAGTCCCAGCTGTACCGTTCTTTATTTCCAAAACCCCACCATCGCCATATTCAAAACCTTCATCATTAACTTTTTCCCAACGAGATTCGAAAAGTGGATTAGAATAATTTCTTAATAAGATACTTGAAAATTCAGCATGGAACAGTTGTTCAACATATTCATCAGAATATCCGTCAGATTCCCCCGAATTAACTAAATATACATTATAATTTGAGTTTGTTCCTCCATATCCCTGATCATAGAATTCCAAAGAGTTTAATAAATAAATCTCTTTAAGATTATCTTCCAGTACTTCCGGAGGATATTTATCAAGCGCTTTTAAAATAATTTTTTTACTACGTTCGTATTCTGATTCTTTAAGTGATTCAGCTTGTCCGTTTATACTCCCTCCAACCCAGTTCTCAGGGAACATATTCCTATCTGTTTGAAAGTGTATTATCACACCTGATTCTTCATGAACTATTTTATTTTGTGTCATACCCGGGATAAATAAAAATGTATAAAAGACAATAAGACTAAATATGGTTATACTTCTTTTCATGATTTATATTTTCAAGTATTGTTTATTTACCATTCTGCATAAAATTGTTTCAGAAATTTTAGCATAAAACTATGTCTTTCTTCTGCAAGTTTCATACCTGTTTTTGTATTCATTAAATCTTTTATTAGTAATAGTTTTTCGTAAAAATGATTTATTGTGGGTGCTGTGCTTTTTGTGTATTGATCTTTAGATATATTAATTATGGGTTTAATTTCAGGGTCATATATTTCTCTCGATTTAAAACCCCCATAGTTAAAAGTTCTTGCAATGCCAATCGCACCAATAGCGTCAAGTCTGTCTGCATCCTGAACTATTTTACCTTCTTGGTTTAATTGAAAATCAGAGTCAAGCGAATTATGAAAAGATATTTTTGATATTATTTCGAGAATGTGATCAATTTTATTTTTTTGAAGATTGTTTTTACTTAAGAAGTCTTTAGCAATTTTTACTCCTTTGTATTCGTCTCCATTGTGGAATTTACTATCTGCTATGTCATGGAGCAGAGAGGCTAATTCCACGATTTCAATATCACATGTTTGGCTTTCTCTTTTAGCTATATAAAGTGCATTGTCTCTTACTCTTTTTGCATGCCACCAATTATGTACGCTTTCTGCATTTACCAGAAATTTTTTTACGAAGTTTTCGGTCTTATTAATTAAGGATTCCATGTAAAATATATGTATCTTTGTGTAATCAAAGATAGTAAATTTTGAAATAGAAATATTGTAAATTGATAGATCCTTTAACCATATCAAAGATATTCGATAGTATTGATATTATTGACGTAGTATCCGATTTTGTACATCTTAAAAGACGAGGAGCAAACTATCTTGGATTATGCCCATTCCATAACGAAAAGACACCTTCATTCACTGTCAGCCCAGCAAAAGGTATATTTAAGTGTTTTGGTTGTGGTAAAGGAGGGAATGCTGTCAATTTTATTATGGAGCATGAGCACCTTTCTTACCCTGAAGCGTTAAAATATCTAGCAAAGAAATATGGAATTGAGATTGAAGAGAGAGAACTTAGTGAGGAGGAGAAAAAGCTTAGTACTGAAAAAGACAGTTTACTAATTGTCTCTGAATATGCATCTAATTTCTTCACAGAGCAGTTATTTCAGACTGATGAAGGAGTAGAAATAGGGTTGAGCTATTTTCGTGAAAGAGGATTTAATGAGAAAGTAATTAAAGACTTTAAACTAGGATATAGCCCAGAAAAACGAGATGCTTTAACACAGTCTGCACTAAACAAAGGATATAAATTAGAATTTCTTGAGAAAACAGGTTTGTAAATTGTAAAAGACAATTATCAATTCGACAGATTTGCAGGCAGAGTAATGTTTCCGATATTTGGTTTGTCGGGGCAAGTTATTGGGTTTGGAGGTCGTACCTTAAAGACAGATAAAAAAATAGCTAAATACCTTAACTCTCCAGAGTCTCCTATTTATAATAAAAGTAGAGTTCTATACGGTTTGTATCATGCAAAACAAGAGATAATAAAAAAAGGTTTATGTTATTTAGTTGAGGGGTATACAGATGTTTTATCTCTGCACATGTCAGACATTAAAAATGTTGTAGCTTCTTCAGGAACTTCTTTAACCGAGGATCAGATAAGGCTATTACATAGATTTACTTCTGATGTAACCATTTTGTATGATGGCGACCCTGCTGGAATAAAAGCATCTATCAGGGGTATTGATATGCTTTTGGAACAAGGCCTAAATGTTCGTGTTTTGTTATTCCCCGAGGGTGAAGACCCGGATTCATTTTCACGTAAGCACTCAAGTTCAGAAACTATTGAATATATAGAAAAAAATCAGCAGGACTTTATTAGTTTCAAAGCTCATTTATTAAATGAAGAAGCTAAAAATGACCCAATAAAACGATCTGCACTAATTACTGATATTGTTAGGTCAATTTCTGTTATTGATGATAAGATAAAGCAGTCGGTTTATATTCAGGAGTGTAGTAATATAATGAATATTACGGAAACAGTTTTATATGCCGAAGTAGCAAAGCTGACACGTAAGAAAATCGATGACATTAATAAAAAGAAACAACAAGCTACGCTAACACCTCCCGGAGGTAAGAATATTACGGCAGTTCCCTCATTCATTGATAAAGTGTATTTTGAGGCACAGGAACAGGAAATTATAAGGTTGTTTTTATTGTATGGTAATAATAAGGTGTCATTTCTAAATCGAGAAACAAATGAGCATTTTGAAGTAAGGGTTGCAGATTATATTATAGACCAACTTCGAAATGATGAATTGGAGATGAAAAATATTATCAATCAAAAGATTTTCATTCTTGCCGAAGAGATTATTCATAATAACGAAGAAATAAAAACTGGGTTCTTTACTCAGCATCCTGATCCGGAGATTAGTCAGCTATCAGCAAATTTATGTTCAACAAAGTATCAACTAAGCCCAATGTGGAAGAAACGTGGAGCAGCTGCAGTTGATGAGGATAAGAAACTTAATGAGATTCTCGAGGATCTATTTATTAAGTATAAGCTAAATATTGTTAAAGAAGCCAAAAAAGAGCTTCAGAATAAGTTAAAAAGAGCATCTAAAGGTAATTCTGAGAGTGATATAAATGAAATCCTTTCTCAAATTAGCACTACAAATGAAATAATCAAGCGTCTATCTGAATTTCAGGGGCGTGTAATAATCTAATAAGATATTAAATAATAAAAAAAGCACGAATTTAATTTCGTGCTTTTTTTGATATTGTAAGTTTTCTATTTCTCAAAGAAACTTAGTTTTCTAATAAACGGATTATAACCCATTGCTCTAAGGTTGTCCATAGCAACTTTTGCATCATGATAAGTGGCAAATTCACCTACATAGTATCTGTACCAACCATCAGAAACATGCATTTTTACTCCAACAAGGTCAGCAAAGTAATCTATTGGTTTTTCGTTTTTCAATGCAAATATCTGAATAGTATATTTTTTATCGCCATCACCTGAGTTACTGTTCACATCATAAGGATCACCATTGTTTTGATGATTGATATTATTGTTGTTATTATTATTATTAAAGTTATTTGCAACTAAATCAATATCAAATGGGATAATCTCAAGTAGGCTTACAGAACCTTGTGATATTACAGTAAATTCGGCTCTACGGTTATATTGACGACCAACAGGGTTGTCTGTACCATCTGCATTTGCGTTATTTGCAATTGGTTTATCTTCACCATACTTAGTGGTTATGATATTTTCGGGATTATTACCTTTTTCTACAAGATAATCTTTAACAGCTTTAGAACGACGGTATGATAACAAGTAGTTGTATTCATTTGTACCAAACCAGTCTGTATGACCACCAATCTCAATTTGAGCATCAGGGTTATTGTTCATATAGTCTGCTAAAGTATTCAGATTATCATAATATTCATTCCTGATATAATATTTATCGAAATCAAACAGTATGTTTTCAACTGTAACTTTACCGGTCGCAACGGTTTGTGTGTCTACAACAGGAAGGTTACTGTCAACAATAAACTCTGATCTTTCTCTCATATCCAGACCGTACACATCCTGATAACCTTCCGGATATGCTCCGTTAAGATAAATGTCATCTTCTTTAATTCCTACACTAACAAGATAATCAATAATTGATTCTGCACGAGCGGCATCAACAATAGGGTCAGCACCTATAACAGGTAGATTTATATTTACAATCATATGACCTGCATCCTGATTCCATTCGTCTGCTTTCGTTTTTACTTTATTTAAGATAACAACCGCTTCGTCATCCAACTCGGTAGCATCTTCATCAAAATAAACAATATCATGCATTAAGTATGCTTGTAATAAAACTGGGTCAAGTTCGATTGGAAGGAATTCTGCAGTAAAAATATCAACATCATTTTTAGATGGAGTGTGTTCAATAGAATGAATTAAATGGCCTTCTGCTTCATAAGATATTTCATAAGTAATATCAGGAAGCAAGACTAGCAAATACTTTCCATCTGATTTATTTGGTCTGTATATGCCAACATATTCTTCAGTTTTAACATCTCTTACAGATATAATCAGTCCATCAGGAATATTGTTGTTAATATAAGAAACAATACCATCATACACAATTAGGTTATTATCATAAACACCTGATTGTAATACTTCATATAGGTCAAGGTCACCATAACCGTCATCTTTAACAGTAGCAATGTAACCTCTTCTACCATCCATATTCATAACGTATGATACATCATCATCAGGAGTGTTTATAGGATAACCGAGATTCTCTGGTTCTGAAAATGTCCCATTTTTATCCATCGTACATGAGAAAACATCATATCCACCCATAGTTGAGTGTCCTTTCGAACTAAAAAGTAAGGTTACACCATCAGGGTGAACAAATGGAGATTCTTCATCATAAGGAGAGTTTACCTGTTCTGGCAAAAGTTGAGGCTTACTCCATTTATCATCCGGTAATCTTCTCATTACATAAATATCTGAACCACCAAAACCACCTTTTCTGTCACTGGTGAAAAAGATTGAATTTCCATCAGGAGTTATGGTTGCGTGTGTTTCACGATATTTTGAGTTCACATCTTCACGCAAGTATTTAGGGTTTGACCAATTATAACCGTCTTCAGATTCTGTTACAAAAACGTTTCCTTTATTATTCATCCCTGAACGGAAAAAGAACATTTGTTTACCATCAATAGACAAACCAATTCCTGCTTCATTGTGGATATCTGTATTAACCGGTTCAATAAGTCTTGTTGGGCTTCCCCAAACATAGTTGCTACTTTTGGAAATAAAAATATCTTCATCCTGATTTGTTAACTCTTCACCTTCTCTGGGTCTTTTAGAGGTAAAAATCAGCATACTTTCATTAAGGTCAATAATTGGAGAGTGATCAGTATATTCAGAGTTTATAGTAGAACCCATGTTTCTTAACTGTGCATCAATAGGGTTTTCGTAATAATATATTGCATTATTAGTTACCTCTTCCTCCCAATCAATTAGATCCATGAGGTATTTGTCATTTTCATCAGAAGGGTCAAGCTTAACCCTCAAATCATTTAATGATTGAAGACTTTGCTCAAAATTATAGTTCATTCTGTATGCTATAGCAAGGTATAGGTAAGACTCCATAGGGGTCTTTCTTTCCCTATGATTGTCTGCCTGATATTCAGGAGTAGCATAATTAACAGCTTTTTCGAGATATGATTGAGCCTTTGTTTTATAAAGTCTCGTATTTAAGTAACAGAAACCTATTTTATACCATAAATTTGGATTTTCAGGATCCATTTCTTCTAATTTCAGTAGAAGATCAAGCGCAACATCATAATTACCTTCATACATGTATGCTTCTGCATCATAGAAGTAATTTACGAAAGTTCTATCAGGATTAATATCCTGAGCAACAATCACTTGCGCAACAATCAGACTTATTAACAGAATATAAATCTTTCTCATGTTACAGGTTTTGATTTATTAAATTAGATGTAAATATATAACATTTTATTAACACTTTATGAACAATTTGCATATTTTTTTAACAGTCTCTAGTAGATAAGTGTAGTCATATCCACAATCTTTGATTAGTTGAGCCTGTGAGCCATGTTCAATAAAGTTATCCGGAATGCCTAATCTTGTGACCTTAGTGTTGTGCTCTGAGTTACTTGCTATTTCTGAGATAGAGCTTCCAAAACCACCTGTTATTGCATTGTCCTCAATTGTAATAATATGTTTGTGCTGTGAGAGTATTTCTTCAATAAGTTGATCATCAAGAGGTTTGACAAATATCATATCGTATACTGATATGTTAATATCTTCTTTTTCAAGATCATTTGCAAGATTTAGAGCTGTATTTCCCGGAGTCCCGATACTTACTATTGCAATATCTTCACCTTTTTTCAATCTTTCACCCTTTCCGATTTTAATTTCATGGAATTCGATATCGGAAGGTTTTTCTGTTGAAAGACCTCTTGGGTATCTTATTACTATAGGGAAATTGCTTTTATCTAATTGTGCAGTATATAATAAATCACGTAATTGAAATTCATTTCTTGGTGCTGCGATAGTAAGATTTGGAATACATCGTAAAAATGAAATATCATAAGCCCCGTGGTGAGTTGCTCCATCATTACCTACAAGCCCTGCTCTATCCAGACACATCACTACAGGTAAGTTTTGTAATGCAACATCATGAACAATCTGGTCGTATGCTCTTTGCGAAAAGGTTGAGTAAATATTGCAAAATGGTTTAAGCCCGTTAATTGCCAGACCTGCTGCAAAAGTTACCGCATGTTGTTCTGCAATACCAACATCAAAACATCTATCTGGGAATTCCTTTTGCATTTTTAATAGTTAACTGCCAGATAACATTGCAGGGGTAATTGCGACAATTTTTGGATTCTTTTTAGCAAGTTCAACAATCGCATCACCAAATATATCCTGATATTTTTGTGGTTTGTTTTCATCCTTTGTTGTTTCAAGAAGTTTTCCTGTTGCGATATCAAATTTACCTGGAGCAGCATGCCATTTCGTTTGATTCTGTTCTGCTTCTTTAAAACCTTTACCCTTTTTTGTAATAACATGTAATAGTTTAGGTCCCGGAATATCTTTGATATCTTTCAAAAGTTTTGATAACAAAACAACATCATGTCCATCAACAGGGCCAAAATATCTAATATTAAGTGATTCGAAAAGGTTACTGTTTCTCATGATAATTGACTTAATAGCATTGTCAATCTTTTGAGTAAAACCTTGTACATTAGCACCTAATCGATTTATTCTTCCAAGAAAATTCCAAACATCATCTTTAACACGATTATATGTTTTAGATGTTGCGATATCAGTAAGATATTCTTTTAATGCACCTGTACTTTCATCAATAGCAATTTTGTTATCATTAAGAATAATTAACACATTACTATTAGTTGCAGCAACATTGTTCAAACCTTCAAAAGCCATACCTCCTGTTAGGGCTCCATCACCAATAACAGCTACTGTTTGATGATTTATACCACGCAATTTTGCCGCAACTGCCATTCCAAGCGCTGCATAAATGCTTGTTGATGAATGTCCAACACCGAAACTGTCATGTGGACTTTCGTTAATATTAGGAAAACCACTTATGCCTTTATAACTTCTGTTTGTGTGGAAAACATCTCGACGACCTGTAATTATTTTATGCCCGTATGCCTGATGCCCGACATCCCAAACAATTTTGTCTTCAGGAGTAGAATATGCATAATGTAAGGCAACGGTTAATTCTACAACTCCAAGGCTGGCACCGAAATGCCCCGGGTTTTTTGATGCAGATTCAATAATAAAACAACGCAACTCTTCGGCAAATGCCGGAAGCTCCTTAAGGTGTATTTTCTTAAGGTCTTCAGGTGAATTAACATTGCTTAGTAATTTATATTTTTTTGCATCAAACATACTTAGGCAACAAAAATACAATATTTTATGTTTAAACCTTACAAAAAATTAACAGCATTTTGTAAATAAAAATTGTGATACTATAATATAAATTTGAATAAATGGTTATTTTTGTATGATGTTAATTAAAATTTATAAAGCCATGAGAAACAAAAACTTGATAAAGTTAGTTTTAGTTTTTGCAAGCGCAGGATTGATATTTGCCTGTGTTCCAGCAAGACAATTTGAAGAAGTGAAAGAGGCAAAAGAGTCATGCGAGACAGAAAGAGATGATCTTAAACGAAATAATGAAACTCTTACTACTGAAAATAATGAACTTCAGGCACAGCTTGATAAAATGATGATCGATAAGAATGCTTTAGTAACAGATACTGCTATTAAAGGAAATGCCTACAGAACATTAACAGTTCAGTATGATAAGATAAATGAACTTTACGATCAATTATTGGAAAATCAGGAGAAATTGCGCCAGGGGGCTGATGCTGATGCACAAAAAGCAATGGCATTGTTACAGGAGACAAGAGAAGAATTGCAGCGAAAAGAGGACGAACTTAGAGCTCTTGAAGCAAGATTAAACCAGGAAAGGGCAAATCTTGATGCTATGAAGATTCAGATAGATTTAAAGGAAAAAGAACTGGAAGACCAAATAGCTAAAACCAGAGAACTTGAAGCTATTCTTAGTGCGAAAGATTCTGTTATGAATGCTCTTCGCCAAACAGTTGCTGATGCTTTGGTTAATTTTGAAGGAAACGGACTAACTGTAACAATGAAAGATGGTAAAGTTTATGTTTCTCTTGAAGAACAATTACTTTTCAAATCTGGTAAGTGGGATGTTGACCCAAAAGGTGTTCAGGCATTAAAAAATCTTGCAGGCGTTTTAGAAGATAACCCTGATATCAATATTATGATTGAAGGACATACTGATGAGCTTGCTTATGGTGGTAATGGTAATATTACGGATAACTGGGACCTAAGTGTTAAAAGAGCTACCTCTATTGTAAAAATATTGCTTGATAATTCAAGTATTGATCCTAAGAGGTTAACAGCTGCAGGACGTTCATCATATTTGCCTGTTGACCCTGCTAAAACTCCTGAAGCAAGAGCTAAGAACAGAAGAACAGAGATTATTCTTACTCCAAAATTGGATGCATTATACGAATTAATGAATGAATAGCAGATGCTATTTTTACCTGTAGATTATGACGAACCGTTATTTCGTCCACCGGCTGAAGCATATTCTGCAATTTTACAGGTAAGTTTAGGTTGTTCATGGAACAAATGTGCATTTTGCGAAATGTACACCACTAAAAAATATAAAATAAGGCCTTTGATGGAAATTGAAAAAGACATCGAAGGTCTTTTTTCTTATTATCCGCGCATAAAGCGATTTTTTCTTGCTGACGGCGATGCAATGTCGCTTGATTTTAAGCCGCTTAAAGATGTTCTGGACAGTATAAATAGAAATGCAGAAAAGAGAAATTACAGACTGCAAAGAGTAGCATCTTATGCTTTACCCAAAAATATTATATCAAAATCTGATAGTGAATTAAAAGAGCTGCGTGATGCCGATTTAAAACTTTTATATGTTGGTATTGAAACCGGTGATGATGAACTCTTAAGTCTAATTAAAAAGGGCGAAACATATAAATCAACTGTCGAAGGAATTCAAAAAGCCCATAATGCCGGAATAGATACTTCTATAATGATTATCACTGGCCTGGGTGGAAGAAAATATAGTGAACAGCATGCAAGAAATTCTGCACGAATAATAAGCGAATTGAATCCCAAATATTTATCAACCCTTACTTTAAGTTTTCCATTGGGCTATGATATTTTTAGGAGCAAGTTCAGAGGTGAATATATTCCACAAACAACTAAGGAACTTTTTGAAGAATTATACCTTTTTATCAGTTTACTGGATGTGGAGAATGTAATTTTTCGGAGTAATCACGTTTCTAATAAAGTCAGTCCCGAAGGCACTTTATCAAAAGATAAAGACAAAATATTGAACATGTTATCGAAGGTGATTGCAGATACTCCTTTTAATGAGATGCCGAAAAATTCAAGATACCTTTAAGTTTTTTTTCAAAAATATTTTGTTATTAAAAATTTTATTTATCTTTGCACCTCAATTTTGCGGATGTGGCGAAATTGGTAGACGCGCTAGACTTAGGATCTAGTGCCGCAAGGCGTGGGGGTTCGAGTCCCTTCATCCGCACAAAACCGCATAATTTCGAGATTCGAGATAATGCGGTTTTTTAACATATATTAAACACAAAAAAACGGCCTGATGGAAGTTGTAAAAAATCAAATTGACGAATTAAATGCAACATTAACTGTTAACGTTGCTAAGGAAGACATTGCTGAAAATGTTGAGAAATCTTTAAAAGAATACCGTAAAAAAGCAAATGTAGCAGGTTTTAGACCTGGTATGGTGCCTATGGGGCTTATTAAAAAGATGTATGGAAATGCTATTATTGCAGACGAATTAAATAAATCCGTTTCTCAATCGCTTTCCGATTTTCTTGTAAAAGAAAAACTTAATGTTCTTGGTGAACCTTTACCAAGTGAAAATCAGGAACAGGTTGATTTTGCAACTCAGGATAAATTTGAATTTGTTTTTGATATCGGTTTATCTCCTGAATTTGAAATTAAACTTACTAAAAGAGATAAAGTAAATAAATACCTTATAAAAGTTGATGATGAGATGACACAAAAGTATATCGAAAGCTATCAACAAAGATTTGGGTCATTTGAACCAGCAAAAAAATCTACAGAAGAATCTCTTTTAACAGCATACCTAATTGAGCTTGACGATAAAGGCGAACTTGTTGAGAATGGTGTTAGCGTTGAGGAAGTTAGTGTTAGTATAAAAATGATTAAAGACGACAAAATTAAAAAGTCTTTTATCGGTTTAACAGAAGGAACTATTCTTGATTTTGATATTAAAAAGGCATATCCTAATGATACTGAGATTTCATCAATGTTAAAAATAGAGAAAGATCAGGTTGAAGGAATATCAAATAACTTCAGATTAACAGTTAAAGAAGTTAAAGATTTTGTTAAAGCTGAAATAAATCAGGAATTTTATGATAAATGTTTTGGTGACAATGCTGTTAAAACAGAAGAAGAATTTAATAAACGCATTGTAGAAGATATTCAGGCATCATTCTCAAGAGAGACTAAATACAAAATGTTGCTGGATATTAAAGAAAAGCTTATCGAAAAATTGGCTTTAAGTTTACCTGAAGAATTCCTTAAAAGATGGATAATTGCTACAAATAGAGATATTACAGACGAACAAATTGAACAAGAATTCCCACGTTTTATTAAAGACTTACAATGGACTTTAATTAAAGGTAAAATTGCAAAAGAGAATGAACTAAAAGTTGAAGAGTAAGAACTTAAAAATGCTGCAAAACAACAACTTATAGCTCAGTTTAGTCAGTATGGAATGTCTTATGTTCCGGATGAATATCTTGACAAGTATGCAGTTGAAATGTTATCAAAAGAAGAAGAGGCAAACAAGTTATACGAACATGAAATAGAGGAAAAAGTAGTTGACTTTGTTGCTGAAGCAATCAAGACTGAAGAAAAAGAAATTACTGTTGATGAGTTCAACGAACTTTTTAAGTAATTTCAAATTAGTGTTTATAGTTTTAATCCCGGTTGTGCCGGGATTTTTTTTGCATTGAATTATACAATTCTCATTATTGAAATTTCGAGAGCCTCATATTAAGTAAAGAAAGTGTTTTGTAATTTGGTTAGTTGTTTTAAATGTGATGAATTATTCCAATTTTTCTGAATTATTTAATAGCCCTGAAAGGGCTTAATATTTGTAACCACGAACAAGATTTATTCGCAGTTCGGGGTTTACAAATGTATTTTTAGCTATTTTTGGCGTATATCTTTGCAATAACAATAGGTATGCAAAGATTATGACAAAAATATTACTTGTTTTAATAAACAGGTTAATTTAAGTTTCAATTCAACACATACTACAATTTCCCTGAAACAACTCTGTATAGGATGAAAATGAAAAAGCCATAGTACAGGCTTAAAACAGACACCATCAAAATCAGAAAAGATTCAATTTCCCAACCTAAAGTAGCAGAAATTGCAAAAATGATTATGCTTATAATCAATAAACCAAGTTGCCATAGTAGGGAAATTTTTTGTCGTTCAAAGACAGATAAACTCACCGAAAGAGGGGCAACTATAAATCTGATTGCGATTAATGGTATAAGTATTTTGGCATATGTTCCTGCAACTCTCCATTCCTCACCAAAAACAAATGCAAATAACCATTCTCCTATTGAAAGTATTACAATTACCAAAGGAATTGATAAAACCAGAAGCTTTTTAAATGTTGACCAAAAGATTTCAGTAGCATTCCCAAACTTTTTTCTCTGATCATGAGCCTCTTTATAATAGACATTAGTCATTGAGGACCCTATCAAAGCACTTGGAATCCCTAAAATTCGGTTTGCTAAAGAATAATATCCAACATTGGTAATTTTATACAGAGCAGAAATTAGCATACTTGTCATATTTACAGAGATGCTATTAGCAAGGGTTGAAGGCATAGTGAATCTAGGAAAGTCCCTGTATCTGTGCGCCTGGGCTTTCATATTTTTCCAATTTATTTTCTTAAAAAATAGTTTAAATTTTATTTTTCTAGAAAGTGGAAAAAGCGATGCAATTAATCCTAATAATTGACCAATAATTAGTCCGGCAGGAGATTTTTTAAGTATTCCAAGCCCTAATTGTCCAAGAGTTCTGAAAACAGATCTTGATACACTAGCATAAGAGATACTTTTAAACAGTTTTTCCCTTGTATTATAATAGCTAAGCATATTGAATAGCCCTTGAAGTAATACTGCAAGAGGAACAAAATATAGCCAGAATTTAATTTTTGAGTTATTTAAAAGGTCAGCGATTTCGCCTGCAAATATTCCGAATACCAGCATCGAAACAATTGAGAATATTAATGCAATGATAAAACCAAAACCCATAATATTCCATGCATCTTCTTTCTTATCAGGTAGTACAATAGAAAGCTCATATCTTAGGTTTGCAATTGAGCCAAGAATTGTCGCCACTGAAATAAATAATTCTAAAATACCAAAATCTTCAGGAGTGTAGATTCTTGTTAAAACCGGCATTAGAGCCATTGGAATTATTTGTGCAATTACAGTTCCTTTAAATAGGGTAAAGAAATTTTTAGAGAACTCTGATTCCGGAGCTATAATATCCCTTAGTTTTTTTAGCATTTGGGTTTTGGAGGTTTTGTTTTAATCTTTATAATAAACCAAGGTCAAGTTTTGCTTCATCGCTAAGCATGTCTTGGGACCAAGGAGGATCAAAAACAATATTGATGCTAACACCTCTAACATTATAAACAGTTTTAACAGCGTTACGGATATCTTCAATAAGTTGATCTACCATCGGACAATTTGGTGCAGTTAAAGTCATGTCTATCTCTATGTCAAATTTTTCTGATACTTCAATTTTGTATATGAGGCCAAGATCATAAACATTTACAGGTATTTCAGGATCAAAAACTGTTTTCAGAGCACATACTATATTTTTTTCTATTTCTGTGATTTTGTCCATAGCTTATTTATTTAAACTTTTATATGCCATTGCATATAGTTTTAGTTGCTTAATCATCGACATCAGGCCATTGCTTCGGGTAGGAGATAAATGCTGATTAAGTCCTATTTTCTCGATGAAATACAAGTCTGATTCAAGAATTTCATCAGGAGTGTGATTTGACAAAACTCTTATTAATAAAGAAGCAATTCCTTTTGTTATAATAGCATCACTATCAGCTATAAATGAAATTTTCCCATCTTTATAATCAGCGCTAAACCATACTTTAGACTGACAACCGTCAATTAAATTTTGATCTGTTCTTTCATTTTCATCGAATTCTGTTAACTCATTTCCCAGATCTATCAGATAAGCATATTTATCCATCCAGTCTTCAAATATAGAAAACTCGTCGATTATTTCATCTTGAATATTGTTTATTGTCATAATATAACGGTTTAGGTATATTCAAAAAAAACTTCTGTGCTACCTAAGTAACAAGAAGTTTTTAAGTACTGTTTTAATGTTTTATAGTAAACTGTCAAGTTTTTCAGTAAGAGTAGATTTAGGAACTGCTCCAACTACTTTATCAGCAATTTCACCGTTTTTAACAAACAATACTGTAGGAATATTTCTGATTCCATATTTCATTGCTATTTCATTATTACTGTCAACATCGACTTTACCAATAATTGCTTTTCCTTCATATTCAGAATGCATTTCTTCGATAAAAGGAGCAATTAATCTACATGGGCCACACCATACTGCCCAAAAGTCTAACACAACAGGTTTGTCAGAATTCAAAACTAATTCTTCAAAGTTTTGTTCGTTAATTTCTAGTGCCATAATTCTAATTTTTTTGTTTTAAATTTTTTACGAAAATAAATATTTAATTTAAACTAACCTTAACAATATTGTTATTGTTTTCTAAAAAGTCTATAATATCGTCCGAAAGATTAACTCTTTCAGTACGTGAGAACAAATTAACCGAGGTTTTGTTTTGACCGCTAAATAATTGAAAATTAATATTGATTTTACCTTTATTCTTTTTGATAAGTTGTGTAAGACCTCCAATAAAATCATCAGTAACATTTTCAATTGGTAATGAAATTGTAATTTTTGAGAAGTAATTTTCTTTTATCTCGGAAAGCAACATCACTTTGTTTACGTTAAAGTATCTTTTAGTTTTATCATTATATCCTTCAACATACTTAGCAACAATCATTACAGAATATCCTTTAACAAAAAGGTTTTTATTATCTGTATAGTCTTTACCAAAGAGGGTAAAAGTAAATGAACCTGTGTAATCAATCATGCTAATTTTCCCAAAAGGTTTGCCGTTTTTGGTCATTCGTTCAGTTACTTCAGTAATGAAACCTACGATTCTAAATTCCCTGTCAACAATTTTATTTGCTTCATCATCGAGCTCTCTTAGATTTTTCGTATTCATATTACTGATAATGTACTTGAATGGTTCAAGTGGATGACCTGAAACATACATTCCGATATGTTCTTTTTCAGCGTCTAAAAATTTGAGCATATCATAATCCGGCAAGTCTGGAATTGTTGGATTTGAAATTTCCATTGCCTGCATTTCACCAAATAGAGTTAAGCCTGCATTATTTGATGATTGTACATTATGTCCAAATTTAATAAGAGATTCAATAAATGATTCATTATCCTGATCAGGTGCAAAAAACTGAGGTCTTTTTATTTCTTTAAAGCAATCTAAAGCACCTGCAAAAGCAAGAGCCTCGATGTTCTTTTTATTTACTGCATTTAGATTAACTCTTGACACAAAATCAAAAATGTCTTTGTACGGACCGTTTGCTGCTCTTTCTTCGATAATATTCTCAACAGCATTTGATCCTACATTTTTTATTCCAGCCATACCAAATCTTATATTTCCTTCTTTGTTAACAGTAAAACCTCTGTAACTTTCATTAACATCAGGGCTAAGGACTTTGATTTTCATTCTTCGGCATTCTGACATTTGCACAGAAATCTTATCCATATCCGAAATATTCCTGGTCATATTCGCGGCCATAAATTCGGCTGGGAAGTGAGCTTTTAGATAAGCTGTTTGATAAGCAACATAAGCATAACAAACAGAGTGCGATTTGTTAAAAGCATATTTAGCAAATGCTGACCAGTCTTTCCAGATTTTGTCAATGAGCTCTTTAGGGTCTTTTTTTATTTTTTCGCAGCCTTGGATAAACTCAGGATTATTTAAACAACCGTCAACAAATTTGACATGTAGTTTTTCCATTTCCTTTATTTTCTTTTTACCCATTGCTTTACGAAGAGAATCAGATTCGCCACGTGTAAATTGACCTAAAGCTCTGGACTGTAACATCACCTGCTCTTGAAAGACAGTAATTCCGTAAGTGTATTTTAGGAATTTTTCCATAATCGGATGGTCATAAACTGTCTTTTCCTTACCGTGTTTTCTGTTTATATAGTCAGGGATATATTCCATTGGACCCGGGCGGTAAAGAGCATTCATTGCAACCAGGTCGTTAAAGTGAGTAGGTTTTAGATTCTTTAAGTGACTTTTCATCCCTTCCGATTCAAACTGAAAAATCGAAGTTGTTGAACCCGTTCTGAAAACATCCAGTGTTTTATCATCATCCATAGGAATGGAATCAATATCTAAATCAATACCTTTTGATAATTTTATATTTGATAAACACTCTTTAATTATCGAAAGCGTTTTTAGTCCTAGGAAATCCATTTTAAGAAGGCCAATATCCTCAACATACTTGCCTTCATATTGTGTAGCAGCAAGGCCCTCAGCTTCCTTTGTTCGCATTAATGGAATATTGCTTTCCAAACTATCACTACCAATTAATATTCCGCAAGCATGAACTCCGGTCTGACGCACTGAGCCCTCCAGAGTACAAGCAATATCAATGGTTTTGAGCATTGTTTGATCGTTATTTGATTCTGCAACAAGCATTTCTTCAGCAATGACCTTTCTCGTTTCTAGTTTTAATGCAATCTTGTCATCATCTTCTTTATAAGCTTTCTTAATTTGACGGTCAATCTCAGAAATTACTTTATCAAAACTTCCGAGTTTCTTATTATCTTCCATTATTAGCTTAAAGGAATTTGAAAGAGAACCGTTATTTGGGATTTTTTTAGTAAAATCGTTTATCTGGCCAAGGGGGACTCTTAATATTCTGGCAACATCTCTTAATGCCCCTTTGGCTTTCATTGTCCCAATAGTACAGATATGGGCAACCTTATCTTTACCATACTTCTTAGTTACATAATCAACTACTTGTGCTCTACCATCATCATCAAAGTCAATATCAACATCAGGCATTGAAATTCTGTCAGGGTTTAAGAATCTTTCAAATAGAAGATCAAATTTGATAGGGTCAACGTCTGTAATTTTAGTACAATATGCAACAGCCGAGCCTGCTGCAGAACCACGACCTTTACCAATTAATACTCCCATTTTACGTCCGGCAGCGATAAAATCCTGAACAATAAGGAAGTATCCCGGGAAACCCATGGTTTTTATTGTGTTAAGTTCGAAATCCAATCTTTCCTGAATTTCATCAGAATAGTTTTTACCATATCTTTCTGTAGCTCCAACTTCCACTAAATGCGATAAATAGTCTGACTCGAATTTGATTCGTAAAACAGGTTTATATCCACCGAGTATTTTATATCTTTCTTCCCCAAACTCATTGATTAGAGCTTCTTCATTGAATTTTTCCTGCCATAATTCAATTGTACCAAATTCTTCAGGAATAGGGAACTCAGGCATTATTGGGTCTTTGTTTATTTCAAAAACTTCAACTTTTTCGGCGATCTCCATCGTGTTGGAAAGGACTTCCGGATGATCACCAAAAATTTTTTCCATTTCCTCAGGAGTTTTTAACCATTCACTTTGTGTATAACGCAGACGATTAGGCTCGTTAATATCAGCGTTTGTAGTAAGACAGATTAAAACATCATGAGCTTCGGCGTCTTCTTCATTTGTAAAATGAGAATCGTTTGTTGCTATTACTTTGACATTATGTTTTTGTCCAAGTTCAAGTATTTTCTCGTTTACAAGAAGTTGAACATCAGAAACTTCTCTTTTTAACCTTTCGTTTTCTGTAGGATGATGCATCACTTCAAGATAGAAGTCTTCGCCAAAAATATTTTTATACCATTCTATGGTTTTGCCAGCCTCTTCAAGATCACCATTAGTAATATGTTTTGGTATTTCACCACCAAGACATGCAGATGATACTATTAGCCCTTCGTGATATTTTTCTAAAAGTTTTTTATCAATTCTCGGACGCATATAAAAGCCTTCAAGATTTGCGATAGACATCATTTTCATAAGGTTTTCATAACCCTTATAGTTTTTAGCCAAAATAATTAGGTGATAACCCGATTTGTCTGTTGGCTGATTCCTATCATAAAGTGTTCTTCTTGCTACATATGCTTCGCATCCGATAATAGGTTTTACATCATTTGAGAGACAAGTTGCATGAAACTCCTTGATTCCTAACATTATGCCATGGTCAGTTAAAGCCAGAGCGCTCATTCCCGATGATTTGACTTTTTCAATTAGTGCAGGAATTGAGGCTGCTCCGTCAAGAATCGAGTATTGCGAGTGAACGTGTAAATGTGTAAAATCCGGCATGGTACTTTTTAAATTTTTTAGTTAGAAAACGAACTATAAAAATACTTCAAAAAACAAAATTAAAAACGCAATTTCTTAATAAGATATCTACAAAATAATGAACAGGTAGTGTAAAGTTCGGAGATTGGAGTTCGGAATGCGAACTTGCATGTTAAGAACAGAGAACTGCAAACCGTTATGTCGTTTTTAATTAACAATATAAATATAATTAAGAAAATTACAGATTGTTGATACAGCAAAAAGTTTTAACTTTGTGCTTTCAAATTTGAGAATTATGATTGACAAGATAAATGAATTATTAAAGGCAGTGGAAAATTTTTCACCAAAAAGCCTGGAAGAAGTTGAAGAGTTTAGATTAAAATATCTATCAAAAAAAGGATTGATACCTTCTTTGTTTAATGATTTTAGGACATTGTCACCTGACGAGAAGAAAGTTGTCGGAGTTGAAATCAACAAGCTTAAACAAGTAGCTACAGAAAAGGTAAACTCTTTAAAAGCTTCCTTGGTTGTAAATGATAATTCTGAACTTGAGATTGATTTAAGTCGTCCGGGAGACCCATTGAATTTAGGTTCACGACATCCATTGTCGATAGTAAGAAATGAGATAATTTCTATTTTTACTCGATTGGGATTTATTGTTGCTGACGGACGTGAAATTGAAGATGATGATCATAATTTTGGTAAGCTTAATTTCCCCGCAGATCACCCGGCAAGAGATATGCAGGATACTTTCTTTATTTCTTCAGATATGAATGTATTGTTAAGAACGCATACTTCTTCATCTCAAGCACACGAAATGTCCGAAATGAAACCACCCATTCGTAGTTTATCGCCTGGTAGGGTATATAGAAATGAGGCAATTTCTGCACGTGCACACTGTTTATTTCATCAAATAGAAGGTTTGTATGTAGATAAAAATGTATCCTTTGCCGATTTAAAACAAACTTTGGATTATTTTGCTAAAGAAATGTTTGGCGAAAAAACCAAAATAAGATTAAGACCTTCTTATTTTCCATTTACAGAACCATCAGCAGAAATGGATGTAAGTTGTACCTTATGTGGAGGTAAAGGTTGCAATGTCTGCAAAGGAACCGGTTGGCTTGAAATCTTGGGTTGCGGCATGGTTGATCCTAACGTTTTTGTTTTCGCAGAAATTGATCCTCAAGTTTATTCAGGCTATGCTTTTGGTATGGGAATAGAACGTATAACAATGCTTAAATATGGAATTAAAGATTTAAGATTGTTTTTCGAAAATGATATCAGATTCCTTGAACAGTTTTCATCAGTCTATTAGAATATTTTGGAAACCCTGAGGTCAAATATTATTGGAAGTTCTGACCGAAATTTAGTTATTCTTCATGGTTTATATGGTAATTCGGATAGTTGGATTCGTGTTGCAAAAGACTTGACAGACTTTTTTACTGTTCACATGCTTGATTTAAGAAATCACGGAGAGTCATTTTTGTCTGATGAGCATAATTATCCTGTAATGTCTGAGGATTTGTATTTATATTTTCGTTCTAAGGGTATACAATCAGCAAATTTGATAGGACATTCAATGGGAGGTAAAGTGGCTATGGAGTTTGCTGCTAAGTATTCTCAGATGATAGATAAGATGGTAATTGCTGATATTTCTCCACGATCTCATAAAGCATTACTTGATTATGATAAAACTTCAAATTTTCATTTGAATTTATTATATCTAATGAAGTCTATAAATTTAGAAGATTATACTGAATATATAGAGCTAAGTAAGCTACTTTTACCCTATGGTGAGACAGTTAAAAATGTAGTGCTTAAAAATATTGCTAAACTTGATGGCAAGTTTAGTTGGAAAATAAATGTAGACTCGCTTCTAAATAATTTGCCTTATATAATGGAAGGATTAGACCCGGATGATTTTATTGATAATAAGATTAGTGTTGAGACATTGTTTCTACAGGCAGAAAATTCAAACTATATTACTAATTCTGATAAAAAACTAATTGATTTTATTTTTAATAAATACTATTTTAAGTTAATACAAAATGCTGGACATTGGCTTCACTATGATAATCCTGCAGATACATCTAATGCGATAAAAGAATTCTTATTATGAAATTGATATAAAATTTTGTAAATTTCAGAAACTAAAAATATAATGATGAAAACCAGACAAGAACATGACACTATGGGTGTTGTTGACGTCCCTGCTGATAAATATTGGGGCGCACAAACTCAGAGATCTTTTCAGAATTTCGAAATAGGAGAGCAGATGCCAATAGAACTTATTTATGCTTTTGCTATTTTAAAGAAAGCATGTGCCATGGCAAATCTGGATTTCGGCAAATTAAATGAGAGTAAAGTTGTATTAATTGAAAAAGTGTGTGATGAAATAATTGCCGGGAAATGGGATGATCAATTTCCTTTGGTAGTCTGGCAAACTGGTTCAGGGACACAAACAAACATGAATCTTAATGAGGTAATTGCAAATCGCGCTCATGTTCTTAATGGAGGTAAACTTACAGATGATAGAAAATCTTTTCATCCTAATGATCATATAAACAAAAGTCAATCATCAAATGATACTTTTCCAACTGCATTAAACATTACTTCAATAAGCTTATTGCAAAAGAATCTTATTCCAACTTTGATGGATTTGATTTCTACTTTTGAAAATAGAATTCAAGAGTTTGATGGGATAATTAAAGTAGGTCGGACACATATGATGGATGCAACACCAATTAGTTTTTCTCAGGAATTTTCAGGTTATAAATCTCAACTTGAACATGCTTTGGTAGGAATCGAGAATACTTTATCTCATTTGTCTGAGTTGGCAATTGGTGGTACAGCAGTAGGAACAGGATTAAATGCACCTAAAGGATATGATAAAAAGGTTGTTGATTATATAAATCAGATTACGGGATTTAAGTTTACCCCAGCGGTTAATAAATTTGAAGCAATGGCCTCAAATGATGCTGTTGTTAACGCTCATGCAGCTTTAAAAACGCTTGCAGTAGGCTTAAATAAGATTGCAAACGATATAAGATTAATGTCTAGTGGGCCAAGGTGCGGTTTAGGAGAAATTCTATTACCGGCCAATGAACCTGGTTCATCAATTATGCCAGGAAAAGTTAATCCTACTCAAATTGAAGCCTTAACTATGGTTTGTGCTCAAGTTCTTGGTAATGATGTTGCAATCTCTATGGGTGGAGCCAATGGTCAGTTTGAACTTAATGTTTATAAGCCATTGATAATAAAGAACTTTGTTGAGTCTGTTAAACTTTTAAGTCAAGCAATGATGTCTTTCAACAATAACTGTGTTAAAGATTTACAGATTAACAAGTCAGTAGTTGAAAATAATCTTGAAATATCTCTGATGAACGTAACTGCTTTAAATGATAAAATAGGTTATGAAAAGGCTGCTGCAATTGCTAAACATGCATATGAAAATAATTTAAGCCTTAAACAAGCTGCATTGGAAACGGGATTTATTTCGGAAGAAGAGTTTAATAAACTCGCTAATCCTAAAAACTTAATATAAATATTAGATTAAAGTTAGTAAAAATCGTAATAATACATTATTTTTGCAATAATAGAATTGTTGACTAATGTGCGGAATAACAGGATTTTATACACAAAGTAATCCCAATTTTGTCAGTAAGGAAGAATTGGACAGTATGACTACATGCCTTGTTCATCGTGGACCTGATGCTGAGGGGAGTTATTTTACTGAAAGTATTGGACTGTGACATCAACGCTTGAGCATTCTTGATTTATCAAATGATGCAAATCAGCCTATGGAGTCTCACTCCATGAGGTATGTCTGTGTGTATAATGGAGAGGTATATAATTTTAAAAGTATTGCAGAAGATCTGGATATTGAGCTTAAGACAAGTAGTGATACTGAAGTAATTGTTGAAGCTTTTGCAGAATGGGGTGTTACATTTATCAATAAACTAAATGGGCAGTTTTCAATCTGTATTTATGATAAGCAAGAGCAGATACTTTATATTTTTCGCGATCGAATAGGAATTAAACCTTTATTCTACTATTGGGATGGGGATAATTTTGCATTCTCTTCGGAACTCAAATCTTTACTCGAAATAAAATATATCAGAGACAGAAGGCAAATCAATAATTCTGCAGTAAATGAGTTCTTACATTTGGGATATATACCAGAACCAAATACAATATTCTCAAACATTAGGAAATTCCCTAACGGACAAACCGGTATAGTATCTGAGCATGGTTTTAGGATGGAATCATATTGGGATATTGAAGGAACGATTAGAAGAAATGTTATAAACGACCCGAAAGAAGCAAAAACAAGATTGCATGAACTAATTAAATCATCTGTAAGTATGAGGTTAGTTAGTGATGTGCCTTTTGGTACTTTCCTGAGTTGTGGAATAGATTCAAGTTTGGTTACAGCTGTTGCAAGTCGTGCATATAGTGGTAAGCTTAAAACATTTTCGATTGGTTTTGCTGATTCAAAATATGATGAGTCAAAATATGCTCGCAAGGTTGCCAAACATCTTGGTACAGATCATCACGAGTATATGGTTACCGAAGATGATGCTAAAAACATTATTGTAGATATGCTTGATTTTTATGATGAGCCATATGCTGACTCATCTGCTATCCCAACTATGATGTTGTCAAAGCTTGCTAAAGAAAGTGTATCAATGGTTCTGTCGGGAGATGGTGGTGATGAATTGTTCCATGGATACGGTGCATATAAATGGGCAAAAAGACTTACTCATTTTCCTAATACTACTTTTAGAAGTGTTATGGGACTTATGTTGAGTATATATCCTTCGAACAGGACTCGTAGAGCATCATATTTATATAAGTATAAGAACAAAGCAAACATTAAAAGTCATATCTTTTCGCAAGAGCAATACTTGTTTAGTGAACGTGAATTAGATAAATTGTTGAATCCTGAATTAATCTATGATAATAATCTTGAACAGGATTATGAAAACTTTGTAAGAAAATTAACTCCCGAAGAAGCACAAGCTGTTTTTGACCTAAGATATTATCTAAAAGATGATCTTTTAGTTAAGATTGATAGAGCATCGATGAGGTACGCACTTGAAACTAGAGTCCCTTTACTAGACAACAGGATTGTTGAGCTGGCATTAAATATTGATCCAAAATTAAAAATCCATGGTGATGTTCAGAAATATCTCTTGAAACAGGTTCTTTACGAATATGTTCCTGAAAGATATTTTGACAGACCTAAGTGGGGATTCTCAATTCCTCTTAGAAAATGGTTGTTAACTGATTTATCATTTCTGATATCTGATTATTTAAATGAATCTGTAATTAATCAGTTTAATGTTGTTGAGTTTAAAGAAGTCCAAAAACTTGTTCGTAAATTCAAACAGGGGCATGACTATCTATATAATAGAATTTGGCTATTGATTATCTTACATAAGTTCTTACTTAAGAACAATGATTTGGTTTAATTTTTAATAAAGCTTCCTTCAGTTCTATCAGTGCCTTCAATAAGCTGAATTTTGTAGTTACCTTTTGGAAAATCTGTTAAATCTAGATTGATTTTATCTTTTGTGGTTTCTAATTCATAAACCAATCGTCCTAGTGAATCGTAGATTTTAATATATTTATTTTTTCCCGACTTGTTATTAGAGTAAATATTTAATTTGTCATTTGCAGGATTTGGATAAACTGTAAAACTATTGTTTTGATTTTGCGTAATATTTTCTACTATAAATTCAAAAGGTTCTGAATCGATAAAGCAACCCCATTCATTAAAAACACGAACAATATAATTTCCATTAGAGATAGGGTAAAATGTTTGATTAGTTTCTCCAACAAGTTCAACCAGACCATCAGAATGCCATTGATATGCAAAAGCACTGCTTGATTCAAGGTGTTCACTAACCTGACTAATAACAGGTTGTTCCGGCAACTCATACACGGTCAGACTTTTGGTGACGGTATCAGAATTATGCCCGGACCAAACAATTAAATCAATTGTAATAATTCCGCTTTCTGTAGGGAAATATGTGTAATTCGGCATGTCAGATACTTGTAAGTCATTTACATACCATTTTATACTGTCAAAAGTAAAGTTTTCACAATTTAGGTTTACAGGCTCATTTATGCAAACACTTTCGGGAATGTCAGACATAATAGCTTTCGGACCATTCTCAGTATACATTTTTATGCATAAATCAAAGTCATAGGATGTTCCTCCACCAATTTGAGTCCAATTACTACCATCATTGCTAATCCAACAAAGTCCTGTTGTTGAAGTGAAAGCGGAATAACTGTATTCTTCATATTCTTCAATAGGAATTGGTTGATTTGAGGAAATGTCACATGTGTATTTTACTTTTATAAATATTTCTGATCCAATAGTATCGGTACTTAAATTTAGAGGAGCTGTATAAAATCCTGCTTCATCACAATTAATACTTGTAGAAGTAATAAAATCAGAAAGGGCATTTCCGGTCTTTGTGCGATATAATTCTAAATCGATTGTACAGTTTTCAGTAACAGCATAAGTTCCAATTCTTTTTATTTGCTGTCCTGACATATTTCCTGATTCCGGCATTATTGTATATTTTATTAATGCGTAAGCCTCATTACTTGTGTAACCATAATTATTAACCCATCCGAATTCATCATAATAATAAACATGTGGTACATTGACTGCTGGTGGAATTTCTTCAACACTTGGAAATACAACATTTGAACTTAATATTCCGGCATCATAATATGAACAGTAAAAGTAACCGCTATTTGCCCAGGATGTTCCATATGAGTCTTTAATAATCCAACCACCATTATCAGGGGCCCCTGTAAAAGTTATATTGTCATCCCATCCAACAATTGTCACGCAGTGTGCATAAGGTTCGTCTTCACTGCCAATTACTGCATCATAATATTTATAATTAGCAGCATCATAATTTGCTGGAATCCCATTAAAAAACATACTTGATGCAACAGCTCCATAGTCAAGTATTGCTTGTTTTATATCATCTATTTCGTTAGAGATTATTCTCATTTCTTCAACAAATGCAGTTGGTTCCGGGGGGAATATTTGATTAAAAGGACAATCTTGAGTACTTGTAGTATATGGATCCTGAGTCTCTGTTAAAACTCCATGATGAGCACTTAAAATAGCATGTGTCATATAATAATTACCCCATTCACATGGACCCGGGTCAAAATTGTGGCAGTCTGTCAAATTATCTTCTGATAGGTCAAATGTCCCGTATCCTTGTTTTAGAAATGAAGATTCAATTGCTGCGCAACTTGCAAATGACCAACATGAACCACAGGTTAAACCTTGATCTTTTACGGGCGTTACATAGCCGTAAGTTCTTGAGTCGTAGCTAGGATCGAATTGTGAAAATGAATTAATTGAAAAAAATAAAATTGCTAATAATAAAAATGGCTTGATTGGCTTCATAAATGGCTAATATTTTTATACAAATATATAAAAAAGGAGATTTGCATAAAAATGTTTTTTTTTACTATTCAGAGAATCTGTATCCAATACCAGATTCAGTTTGAAGATATTTTGGTTTATTTGGATTGTCTTCTATTTTTTTACGGAGAGCGGCCACAAATACTCTTAAATATTGTGTTTGTTCCTGATAATTTCGTCCCCAGGTTTCTTTAAGTAGAAACTGATGTGTTAAAACGCGACCACGATTTTTTGCCAATAGAGTAAGCAATGAATATTCTGTGTTTGTTAATTTTATTAATTTATTGTTTTTGTGAACAGTATGCTTACTAATGTCAACAATAAGGTCTCCGGTAATAATAACAGGATCATCTTCCATGATGTCACCAATTCTCATTGCAGCTCTTATTCTTGCAAGTAATTCTCCAGGTCGGAATGGTTTAGTAAGATAGTCATTAGCCCCTGAATCCAGAGCAGCTATTATATCTTCTTCTGACTTACGAACAGATAGAATGATTATTGGTTTTGTGTACCATTCACGCAAGGCATTAAGTACAGATAATCCATCCTGATCAGGTAAGCCAAGGTCAAGGAGAATTAAATTTGGCAACCCGGTTGCAGCTTCCCTTAGACCTGATTTACCATCTTCAGCCATTATTACTTTGTAACCATTTGCTGATAATGAAATTTGAAGCAATCTCCTTATTTGGAGTTCATCATCAATAACCAATATTGTATCTTCTTTATTCATTACTTAGATCATATTTATCATTAAAAATTGGTATTTTTGACGGAATTGAAATTTCTATAATAGCACCGCCTGATTCACCGTTTTTTGCATTTACTTTGCCTTTATGAGCTTCTATAAATCCCTTAACTATCGAAAGCCCTAATCCTAAACCACCACTTACATTTCCTGAGTCTCTAAAGAATTTGTTGAATACATTTAGAGTGTTTTCGGTATTAAATCCTTTACACTGATCTGAGATAGTAAGGTATAGTGTTTCGTTATTATGAGTTGCAGAGAGATTTATTTTTGTATTAGTTGATGAATGTTGGATTGAATTTAGTATAACATTATAAATTACTTGTTCTAAAAGTCCGAAATCTACTTTTATTAAAGGCATGTTTTCATTTATATCAACAATTAGTTCATATTCTTTTAATTCATTTTCAAGTGCATCTAACACTTCATTAATTATGTCATTTAAATCATACCAGTCTAAACGTGGAGATATCCTATCATTTTCAAGTCTTGAAATATTTAGAAGGTTTTCAACAAGTCTGTTTAGTCTCAATGAAGCTGTAAGTATTTCATCCATAAGACTTTTTTGGATTCCAGAAGTATTGGTACTGCTGCAGATACTTTCTCTTGCGCCCATTATTGTAGCGACAGGAATTCTGAATTCATGGGAAAGAGAGTTGAAAAGAGTTTTATAGAGTCTGTCTGATTCATCCAAAAATCTGGCTTTTTCGGCAATTTCTCTAAGGAACTCTCTTTCTAGGGCATTAGATATTAAGGTAGTAAATGTATTCCAAAAATCTTTTTTTGAACAGCTGAGTTTTTTATTGTGTTTTATTATCAAGACTCCGGGAGAAACTATGTTTGTTTTTAAAGGATAAAAAGTGTTTTCTACTTTATTAAAATTCTCAGTAAAAGCACCTGCTTCTTTATTATTTGTAAAAACCCAATTCGCTATTTCATAATCTTCTTTCGAAAGTTTAATCATTTTTTGTATTCTGCAACTTTCAGATAGATTATTATTGCCATCTTGTAAAACAAATAAGGGTTTTACATCAAAATAAGCGTTAATTTGTTTAATAGAAAGCTGAATTACTTCATTTAGAGTTCTAGCTTTAGACAATTCACTTGTAAGTTTAAACAGTGAATTAGTCCTGGTCTCTCTTTCTCTCGCCAGTTTTTCCTGATTTTTAACTCTCGATGTTAAAATTGCATTTAAAAGTGCAATTGTAAAGAATAAGAAGAAGATTAAGATGTCTTCAGTGCTTTAAATGTGAAAAGTGAAGTGTGGAGGAATGAAAAAGTAATTCCAACTTAATGCACTAAGAGTTGCAGCTGAAAGAACTACCCATGTGTTTAAAAAAGTAGCCAATATTGAAACTAAGAAAAGTAAAACCAAAGAAACCACATGATAATTACCTTGTCTGAAAATAAACCAGCTAATGGTGTCAACAACAGCAACAAGTGTTATTGCTAACAAATAATCTGTAAATGTTTTTAGCTTTTTATTTTTAGTTTTCAATCTCATGATTTTGAATCTATAAATATAATCAAAATTAAACTTTTCTAAACAGCTCTTCTGAATGACTTTGAGAAAAGTATCAGAACAGTAAATAGTTCAAGTCTTCCGATAATCATTAAAACCATTAAAATGTATTTTGATATTTTAGGAATTGCAGAGAAATTATCCGCAGGGCCAACCAATCCGATACCCGGGCCTATTCCTGCCATGCATGTTGCTGTAGATCCTGCTGATTATTGAATATCCATCCCGGTAAATACTAACAAGACAGTACTTATTGTAAAAACAATAAAATATAGACTAACAAATGTCATGACCTTTGAGTTTTCATTCTCTCCGAGACTTTTGTTGTTATATCTGACCATGATAATTGCCTTAGGATAAAGCATTTGTTTAAATCGACGATTTATGTTTTTAAGAATAATTAAATGTCGAGATACTTTTATTCCACCTGCAGTAGAACCTGTACTCCCACCAATAAACATTGCAAAGAAAATAAGTATCCATAGGTATTGTGGCCATTGTAGGTAGTCAGCAGTAGCAAAACCTGTACATGTGATTATTGAAATTAGCTGGAAGTAGGCTTCCCTAAATGCTTGTTCAAAAGGTAAGTGAGCTTTTAAGTATAAACCTGCTGTAACTATTCCTCCCAATATCAGTATAATTAATAAATAAAGTTTTAGTTCTTCATTTTTAAAAGCTTTCTTGAATTTTCCATGTAGTAGAATGTAATGTACAGTAAAGTTTGTTCCGGCTAATATCATGAAAACCATGATCACATACTGAATGTATGGGGAATAATCCGTAATACTGGTGTTTTTTGGAGAAAAGCCACCTGTTGCAACTGTCGCAAAAGAATGACAGACACTGTCAAATAGTGACATTTTTCCAAACAATAGGAAAATAATCTCTGCAATGGTTAAACCAAGATAGATTAAAAATACTCTGAATCCAGCAGATTTTGCTTTTGGAGTTATTCTTTCCTGCAATGAGGATTCTCGATTAAAAATTTTATATCCTCCCAGTTGCATTTCTGGTAAAACCATTAGCACTAAAACTATGATACCAATTCCACCTATCCAATGTGTCAGACTTCTCCAAAATAGTAAAGATTTAGGTAATGCTTCAATATCTGTTAGTATACTGCTTCCTGTTGTAGTAAATCCTGATATTGATTCAAAAAGTGAGTCTGTAAGGCTTATATTATTATGGCTGAATAAGTAAGGTAGTGCTCCAATAATTCCAATTAATATCCAAGACATACTGACAATAAAAAAAGAGTCTTTTATTTTTAGCCTTACTTGTTTAATCTTGTTTTTTCTGCTAATGTAAAGTAGAATTGCTGCAATAGGAAGGCAAATGGCAATTGAATAAAAAAATGGTGTGATACTCTCTTTAAAATATATTGCAATAAATACACAGGACAACAAGCATATTGACAACATTGAAAGTATTCTTCCTGTTATCATTTTAATTAACCCTATGTTTAAACTTAAGCTGCGTTTCAACCTTTTATCTATTATTAATCAATTACCCTTTTTCGCAGTTAGTTTCTTGTGTTTGTTTCTATTACAAAGTTACAGTGGAATACATTAAAACTTTATTAAATTGGAGCATGTGTGCATTAAGATTTTATAAAGATTTTGACTTCAACAAATATTTGAAAATTATTAATAGTGGTTATTGTTTTGACAATAGACTTCGTTGCTATTAAATTTTATTATCTTTGCATAAATCAATCAAAAACTTCAAACTATGGAAAAATTATTAGGATTCTTTACTTCTAAACCGGTTTCTATTGTCGAAAATGATAATTTCTTCAAGAAAGCCTTTAAGTTTATTTTTGTATTTGCAGCTGCTGTAATAGCTATTTATGGAATTTATAACATAATTTCGGTTGCAATAGATTATTTTGATTTTGTATTTGATTTGGATGCATTTCCAATTATCAGACACTTATTATTGTTCTTGTTATGCTTAATTATTGTTGCTATTACCTATTTATTTGTGATAGGAGCTTTGTATCATCGCTCAAAATTAATCTTGAATGATCCAAACAATATTGTAGACATAATGCCGTGCGTTTTTAAAACTTTTGGTGTTATTGGTGCTATTGTTCCAATATCTATTGGTTTAATGGGGTTTTTAGCAGCACTCTTAGCGGCTGATCCATTTATCCCTATGGATGGTCTTATTGGCGTAATAAGTCGTATTAGCATTGTAGATTTACCTACAGCTATTTTTGGATATGGAGTTGATTCATTTAAAGAGTATATTGATCAACTGTTTAATTTTGGATTAGTTGTTCTAATAGTAAGTGTTTTTGTGGCATTTGTTAATCTTGTTGGTATGTATTTAATATAAGCACTATATAAACTTGGAGTTGATTTTTTAAGAAAATAGAACAGAATATATATTGATTTGATAGCGGCGAAAGCCGCTATTTTTTTGCTTAAAATAATTTCAATTGAGTATCGATAAGCCTAAAACTGTGACGGTGATATTTTGTCGCTCCATTTTTTGATATGGCATCACGATGAGCTTTGGTAGGATAACCTTTATTTTTATCCCAGGCATACTCCGGAAATTCTTCATGAATTTTTAGCATAAAGTCGTCCCTGTAGGTTTTCGCAAGGATAGATGCAGCAGCAATAGATAGGTAAATAGAATCCCCTTTAATAATGCACTTGTGAGGAATATTATCATACGGTTTAAATCTGTTTCCATCAATTAACAGAAATTCGGCTTGTGTTTTTAGTTGGTCAACAGCTCTGTGCATAGCTAAAAATGATGCATTTAAGATGTTAATTTTATCAATTTCCAAATTGTCAACAATTCCAACTGCATAAGCAATAGCATCTTGCTATATTTGTTCTCTTAAAATGTATCTTTTTTTTTCACTTAATTGTTTAGAATCATTAAGAGTTTCATTCGAGTAGTTTTCGGGTAGGATAACTGCTGCAGCAAAAACTGGTCCGGCTAAGCATCCTCTTCCTGCTTCATCACAGCAAGCTTCGATGATACCTTTTTTGTAGCAGCTTTTTAACATTGTGTTTGATTTTCAATTCCATTTTCAATACAAGACCAAAATCTTTCAGCCGTTTTATCCCATGAGAAATTTTGTCTTTGTATTTTACCTTTTAGAATCAAATCTTCACGTAAACCAGAATTAGTTACAAGTGTCTCCATATGCTTTGCTACAGCTTTATAGTCGTCTGGATCAGCTACTAAAGCAGCATCTCCTGCTACCTCTGGTAATGAAGTAGTGTTTCCGGCAATAATTGCAGTTTCTGCGTACATGGCTTCAACCAAAGGGATACCAAAGCCTTCAAAAAACGGTATGTAAACCAAGGCAATAGCACTTCCCATAACTTTTGACAGATTATCGATGTCAAGTCTTCCGGTAAAGATAACATCCTCTTTATATCTCATAGTGCTTAAAATTGTATCAATCTCTCCGGTAAGATGCATTGCAGAGCCGACAATAACAAGCTTTTGCCTATGATTACCAGAATTTTTAAATATTTCGAAAGATTTTAATAAGACGGGAATGTTTTTCCGTGGATTAAGAGAACCGACAAAAACAAAATAGTCTTCTAAGTTTGTAAACTTCTCTTTGGTTTTTCTTTTTAATTCATCTGTGATTGGTCTGTAAGATGAGTTTGATCCATTATAACACACAGTGATTTTATCCGGTTCTATCCCATAAGATTGTGCAATGTCCATTTTTGAATATTCAGAAACAGTTCCTATGTGATGTGCCTTTTTTGCAAACTTTTTGTAAAAGTGGTTATTATATTTTCGAACCCAAAATGGTAACTGATGAGGGTTATGATGAAAATTGATATCATGAATTACAGGTATCTGTGGAATTTTTGTTCTTAAAGATAACATTCCATCAGGGGAAACAAATATATCAGCCTTTATCTTTTTTAGAACTTTTGGAATAGTGAATTCCATCCATAAATACCATAAAAATGGATGTCGTGTTGGTAGACCTGCTTTAAGGGGAATGATATTTTCTGATGTTATAAATGAGTCATCCCATTGTCTGTCAAAAATATAATAAAAAGTGTGTTCCGGATGATTTTCTGTAATACGCTTCAGGGATTCAAAGCTAAACCATCCAATGCCTTCAAGTTTATTTTTTAATAAAAGCCTTGTATTTACTGCAATATTCATTATAAAAGTCCTACTTGTCTAATTTTCTCTATATCGCGTGGGGTATCAATACTGATGCTTTCGTGTTCAGTAAAACCTACTTTGATTTTGTATCCATTCTCTAACCATCTTAATTGTTCTAAGCTTTCTGCTTTTTCTAATGGCGATGTATATAGTTTTGTAATTTCTTTCAAAATGTCTTTTCTGTAACCGTATAAGCCGATATGTTTATAGTACAGGTGTTTAGATACCCACTTGTTATCTTTTTGACCTCTTAAAAATGGTATTGGAGACCTGCTAAAATAAATTGCTTCATTCTTATTAGATATAACTACTTTAGGCTTATTTGGGTTAAAAATATCATCTTTGTTATTAATAGGTTTAATAAGGGTGGCTATTTGAGTCTTTTTTAGCTTGAATGATGATTTTATTTCATTTAGTTGTTCTGTTTTAATAAATGGTTCGTCTCCTTGCACATTTACAACAACATCATAATCTTTATTCTCAAGTGTCTCTATTTTTTCGATTGCCTCTGCACATCTGTCAGTTCCACTTTTATGCTTTTTCATTGTCATAACTGCTTTTCCACCAAAAGACAAAACTTCATTAAGAATTCTTTCATCATCAGTTGCAACATATACCGTTTCAAACACTTTACAAGCTTGTAGGTAAACATTGTGTACCATAGTTTTTCCATTGATGTTTATCAAAGGTTTACCAGGGAATCTAGTTGAAGCATACCTTGCAGGGATTATTGCAATGAAATCCATAAATTAAATTTTGGCTTAAAAATACATAATTTTAATGTGTTTTTACAGATTATTATAAAATATAGTTTTATTTTGTAATTATAATGACATCGAGAAATGATACCGCAAGAAAACTTAGTCCTTGGAAAGTTGTATTACCTACAGTCTTAGGATTTGGTATGGTTGGTTTTTTTATTTACCGCGATTTTCATAAAATAGATTTTACAGTATTTGAATTTTCATATTATTCGGTTTTATTTATTGGTTTAGCATTTTTAATGATGTTCTTTCGTGATTTTGGATATGTGCTTAGGCTTCGAATATTGTCCTCGGGTGAGCTCACCTGGCGAAAGTGTATCAGAATCGTCTTGCTATGGGAATTCGGATCTGCAGTTACACCATCTGCAATAGGAGGGACAGCTTTAGCTACTGTCTTTATATGGAAGGAAGGAGTGCATATCGGGAAGAGCACATCCATTGTTGTTGCAACATCTTTTCTGGATGAGCTTTATTTTAGTCTGATGTTTCCATTGGTACTTTTTTTATTCTCTAAAGCAGAAATTTTTCATGTTTTAGGTTCAGCAGAATTAGCACATCGCTTTTTTGTTTTTTCAATGATAGGTTTTGGAATGAAATTTTCCTGGGCAATGTTGATGGGTTATTCTATCTTTATAAATCCAAAGTTCTTTGCCTCTTTAATTTCGGGAATATTTAAATGGAAATTACTTAAAAGATGGAAAAATGGTGCTGAAGAAATGGCTAAAAACTTTGAAACATCTAATAGAGAGTTTAAAACAAAAAGTTTTAAGTTTTGGCTAAAAGCATTTCTTACAAGTTTTCTATCATGGACTTCTAGGTACTGGGTGCTTAATTTTTTACTATTAGCTTTATATTATTCTTTAAAGTTTGATGTATATGCTCATTTCATGAGTCTTCAGGACCATTTCCTGATATTTGCAAAACAACTGGTTATGTGGATTATGATGCTGGTTATGCCAACACCCGGTGGAAGCGGTTTTGTTGAGACTATTTTTAACTCATATATGGCTGAATTTGTTCCAGTAGCAGGTTTTGTATTTGTAATGGCTCTTATTTGGAGATTGGTAACATATTATCCCTATTTGTTTATTGGTTCTATTATTGCTCCTGCATGGGTAAATCGGAACTTTAGGAAAATTAAGCTTAAAAAGAAGAGTAAAAAGTAAAAGTTTAATAAATTTGCTAAAAAAAAGATGAAGAAAATTGGTTTCGCATGTGATCATGCTGGTTATAATCTGAAAAATAAGCTAATTGAATACGTAAAAACCTTAGGGTATGATACTGAAGATTTTGGTACATGGTCTGAAGATAGTTGCGATTATCCAGATTATGCTCACCCTCTTGCAGAATCTGTAGAAAACGGCAAATGCTTTATCGGCTTCTCAATTTGTGGAAGTGGTAATGGTATTAATATGACTGTAAATAAACATCAGGCAATTCGAAGTGATTTGTGCTGGACTGAGGAAATATCAAAATTGGCCAGATTACACAATTACGCTAACATCTGTGCTTTACCTGCAAGATTCATTGACACAGAAGAAGCAAAAAAAGTTGTTGATGCATTTTTAAATACAGAATTTGAAGGTGGCCGACATGTTAACAGGATTAATAAAATCCCTTTGTAGTACAGATAGTCTAATAAACTAATAAGTTGCATCATCTAATTTCAGCATGGTCGAATCTTCCGCTTATGCTGAATTTATTATCGTCGTAGACTTTACCAAGATCTGATGTGGCAATAAAACAACAAGAGTCAATATTTGCAAGATCGATAATGTTTACTGCTCCGTTCCCAGTTTCTATAACACTTAAAGGATCATATATGTCACGAATCAAGAATTTTAATTGAGATGGCATTTTAAATATACCTTGTCCATTAGAATATGCTTGTGAAAGTAGTTCTGTCATTCCGTATTCCGAATGAATAGTGTTAACTTTAAATGACTTTCCAAGAATGTCGTGTAACTCATCTTTTGTTAATTCTTGTCTGCGTCCTTTCATCCCACCAGTTTCGATAATAATACCATTTTGTATTTCTGCAGGAAAAAAATCGGCAAAATCTATAAGTGCAAAACTAACTCCAAATAAGATATATTTCTTATTCTTTCTTTCAAGTTCTCTGATAGTATTAGATAGCTTTGTATATTCATCAAGGTAAAATCCGCTTAACTTACTTTTACTTAACTCTATTAAAGTGTTTACCATATAGACAAGAGATGAACCTGTTCTCTCGAGATAGGAAGGAAGCAAGCCAAGAATTGTATAGTTTTCGACATTACCATACGTTTTTGTAAATATGTCAATAAAGTTTTTCTTATAAAGGTCTGTGTCACAAACAAAGTGTTTTGAATGTTCGACTCCTGTTGTACCACTTGATTCAAATATTATTTCTTTTGTTTGGTTCCCAGAAATTACCTCTCTTGATTTGAAAAACTCTATAGGTAAAAAAGGAATTTCCTTAATGTTTTTAACTAGCTCAGGATTGATATTATAATAATTACAGTATTCCTTATAAACAGGGTTGTTTTCATATTGATAGTTAAAAGCAGTTAATGCTAATTAAATAAAATCATCATCAGAATTAATTCTAAAAATGTCGTCTTTGTATTTTTCAATATTGAAAATCATACTGCAAAAATAAAAAAAAGAGGCATAAGAAATATGCCTCTCGCGAATACACCCCTTATAAGTCTATTTTTTCTTAAAGACTACGTATTCATTTTCGAAGTTTAAAAAATACTCTCCTTTTTTCAATGGGGATACATCTACCACAGTACCGCTTCCGGTAATCAATTCTTCTCCAAACTCATTAATGACTGCAAAATACGTCTCTGAGGAGAATGTAATTTCTTTTTTTACTTTTCTTAATGAAGGAGTAGTAACCTTAACAGGCTCCTTATCTATTTCAAATGTTAATGTGTCTGAGTAAAACTTACGATTTAAATTGTCAACCTGATAAATCCTAAATTGATTTTCGCCATTAAATGGATATACCTTTTGAGAGTACTCTCTATCGTCAGGGCCACCTTCACCCGGTATTTGACCAACTTCAATCCATCTATCCCATCTATATTCTTCAATGTAGAAAGTTAATTGGCCAGATTCGTTATGAGTTGTGAATTTAAGCATGTTGTTATATCCAATCTCATAATCAACAAGTTCGTAAGTACTTAAAGGCTTAAGAACTTCAGGGTTTACAAGTTTAGGAGTACAATCATCGTGATGTTTGATAATCACCTCATATTCCTGACCAAACTCTAGACCTACATAAGCTAATGTAATTCTAAATGCACTGGAATTTATTACATCATCAAAAGGCTTTTCATTAATTGTGACTTCATATGCACAATATTCCTCTCCAATATCTAACATCGGGTTAATAATGTACAAATCTTTACCTTGGTAAATACCTTTTAATACCATTTCACCTGCACTAGCAAACTTAGCCATAAATAGTATTAAAATCACTAAAAACGTTAATGTGCTGTTTTTCATATGGTTACAACTTTTATTAACAAATTATCAACAAATTTAATATGAAAAGGACCTAAATCCAAATTTTTTTCAATTTATTTTCATAAAAAAATAGTAATAAAGTGTTTTTGATAACGTTACATAACTGTATATCAGCTTGTTTAAGTTATCAAAAATATATTGTTCACAATAATGATTAAATGCATAGTATTTTTGATGAATCAAGTGTTAATTTTGTGAAAACTCATATGTAAAACCTAAATTATGAAAAGAATAAGCATCTTTTTAAGCTTCTTTGTTTTGTTTTCTTTTACAATGTTTGCTCAGGAATATATACAGGATACTGTATATTACAAAAATGGTCAAATAAGTGAGGTGGGAACCTTGCATCTTGGTCAAAAATTTGGGACCTGGCAATATTTTAGTCCAAACGGTAAAAAAATGGCACAGGTTGATCACTATAAGGATATGTTACATGGGAAAAACATTGTTTATTTCCCTGATGGTACCGAAAAAGAGATGTACAATTATTGGGCAAATGAACGTCATGGTGAATTTTACCAGAATTTTAGGAATGGTAATCCGATGGTTAAGGGTTATTATCACAGTAACCTAAAAGACTCTATTTGGCAATTATTTTATGACGACGGGCAATTACAATCTGAAGTAATTTATAAGAAAGGTTTTCAGATAATGATAAAGAATTTTTATGCCCCTGACGGAACCCAGACTGTGATTGAAGGTAATGGAGAGATGCTTAGTTTTTATCCAAATTTAAATAAATCTTCTGAGGGAAAAGTGGTTTACGGAAAAGAAGATGGTATGTGGGTATATTATTATGATACAGGAGATGAGAAGTCAGAGGGAGAATTTAAAGCAGGTGAAAGAGTTGGAACATGGACAGAGTGGTGGAAAAACGGTCAGAAAAAGAGTGAAATTACATACGAAACAGGTATGAATATTTACTGGGCTGAAGATGGAAATAAAGAGATGGAAGGTAAATTAGTGGACGGTAAACGCGAAGGAGTTTGGACATACTGGTACCCATCCGGACAGATAAGAAGTGAAAATACATACAAAAATGATTTAAGACATGGATTGCAGGTAAAATACTATGAGAATGGTAAAAAACAATCCGAAATGAACTTTGTAGAGGGTTTGAAAGAGGGAGAAGCTCATTTTTGGTTAGAAGATGGAACAAAAGATATTGACGGGAATTTTAAAAATGATCTTCAGGATGGATTATGGACTTACTGGCGTTCAGATGGCACAAAAGGAAATGAGGGGAACTACATAAAAGGTAAGATGGATGGTAGATGGACTTTTTGGTATTCAAATGGACAAATTTGGAAAGAAGTTGATTATGATGCTGGCAAAAAAAGTGGTGTGTGGAATGTGTTTTTTGAAAATGGACAGCAGTTTAGAGAAGGTATGTTTGAAAATGATTACGAAGTTGGAGAGTGGAAGGAGTGGTATGATGATGGAACTTTGGCAATGAAAGGTAATTACGATTTAGGTGTAATGCAGGATAAGTGGGAGACGTTTCATGAGAACGGACAAAAAAAGTCACTAATTGAATATACAGATGGACTAATCTCAGGTAAAAATTACTTTTGGTTTCCAAATGGTAAAAAACAACTTGAAGAAACCTATAAATTGATTGAAGTTGAATCTGACGACGATTTTAGTGTAAAAAATAAGACTACATCTGTTCTGCACGGATCTTACAATACATATAATATTCGTGGAAATCAAATAATCTCCGGGAACTATAACGAAGGTCTTCGTGACGGTAAATTTGTATATCGTAATAATAATGGAGATATCATCAAAGTAGAAAACTACAAGATGGATAAACCTGATGGTAAGTGGCAAACATTTTATGATTGGGGTGGCCGCGATTCAGAGGTTAATTATAAAGATGGAATGAAGGAAGGTAAATCTACCTACTGGAATCAAAAGGGAGAGGTTATTTATCAGGCTATTTTTCATGGAAACAGACAGACAGAGGTATTAATTGATGCTGAAACTGATTTGCCAAAGTAGTATTTATTAATGAAAAAAATATTACTCGGATTACTTCTTTATAGTCTAACCTACAATGCATATTGTCAGGAAAAGTCGCTTTATAGTGGTGGGATGCTTTTTTTCCAACCAGGATATACGCGTTATCAAAATCAATCACAAGAAATTAGCAATTTTAGTTTTGGTCTTGGAGGCTTGTTGCGATTTTATCCAACCAAACACTTGTGTGTTGTACTTGCCGGTGGAACTCAAAAAGCAAAGTATATAACATCCGGTTCAGTGAATTCATATATTAGTCTTGGTTATGGAGGTCTTATTTTTGGATATACATTTATACATGGTAAGATGAGGTTTTGTGCAAATATTGGTCTTGCCAGAGGTCGTTTAAAGAATTTGCATATCACACAACAAAATGGTAGCATAATAAATCAGGGTGATTTTTATAGCTATGGCGCCTGGGTGGTCTATCCATCATTAAGTTTTGACTACATGTTGACGAAAAAAATATCATTTACTACTCAGCTAATTCACTTATCTGCTGTGTATAATGAAAATGATTTGTATTTTTGTCCGGTCTTCCAATTGGGAGTTTTGTTTAATAGGTAGATTTGATAATGTTTTTTTAAAAGATATTGAACAAAAAAATAAAAGTGAATAATTATTAATAAAATAAGAATAATCGTAATGGTACAAGAAGATCTTTTCAAGAAAATTATAGCTCACTCAAAAGAGTATGGATTTATTTTTCAATCCTAAGAATTGTATGATGGTTTAAGTGCAGTATATGATTATGGACAGAATGGTGCAGAATTAAAAAACAATATTAAAGAGTATTGGTGGAAATCAATGACGCAGATGAATGAGAATGTTGTTGGTATTGATTCAGCAATATTTATGCACCCAACTGTTTGGAAAGCTTCCGGCCATGTCGATGCATTTAATGATCCATTAATTGACAATAAAGATTCTAAGAAAAGATATCGTGCTGATGTTCTTATCGAGGATTATATTGAGAAGCTTAACGATAAGATAAAGAAAGAGGTCAAAAAAGCAGCTAAACGTTTTGGTGAGCAGTTTGACGAGCAACAATTTCTTGAAACAAATCAAAGAGTTCTTGGATATAAACAGAAGCAGAAAGATATTATGGCTGAGTTTGTTACTGCTATGGATGCAGGAGACCTTGAAAGAGTTCGCCAGTTGATTATCGATCTTGAAATCGCATGTCCTGTTTCAGGAAGTCGTAACTGGACAGAAGTACGCCAGTTTAACCTAATGTTCGACACAAAGTTAGGTTCAGTCTCAGAAGGTGCTAATACTATCTATTTGAGACCTGAAACTGCACAAGGTATCTTTGTAAATTATCTTAATGTGCAAAAAACCGGTCGAATGAAACTTCCTTTTGGGATAGCACAAATTGGAAAAGCTTTCAGAAACGAAATTGTTGCACGTCAATTTATTTTCAGGATGCGCGAATTCGAACAAATGGAGATGCAATATTTTGTGAAGCCGGGCGAAGAAATGAAATATTTCGAAGAATGGAGAGAAAAGCGTCTAAAATGGCATCATGCTATGGGTATCAATGCTGATAAGTATCGTTGGCACGAGCACGATAAACTTGCTCATTATGCAAATGCAGCATACGATATCGAATTTGAATTCCCATTTGGTTTCAAAGAGCTTGAAGGAATTCATTCACGTACAGATTTTGACCTTTCTCAACATGAGAAATTTTCTGGTAAAAAGATTAGGTTCTTCGATAATGAGTCTGGTGAAAGCTATGTACCTTATGTAGTTGAAACTTCTATTGGATTGGACAGAACTTTCTTATCTGTTCTATCTGCATGTTATAACGAAGAAAAAGTTGGTGATGAAACCAGAGTCGTTTTAAATATTCCTGCACCACTCGCTCCTGTAAAAGTTGCAGTTTTACCACTTGTTAAAAAAGATGGTCTTCCTGAATTAGCTCGTGAAATATTAAACGAGCTTAAGTTTGATATGAATTGCCAATATGAAGAAAAAGATTCTATTGGTAAGCGATATCGTCGTCAAGATGCTATTGGAACCCCTTTCTGTATTACAGTTGATAATCAAACAGCTGAGGATAGAACTGTTACTCTTCGCCATAGAGACACAATGGAGCAGGAACGAGTTTCAATGGATAAAGTTGCAGAGATTGTCAAAGAGAAAGTTGATATGAAAGCTCTTCTTAAGAAACTTATTTAGTATTGTTTATTTAGATGAACAAAAATAAAAAGCTAATCCTGGTTTATTTTCTCCTAACGATATCTATTATATTGTGGGGAACTTCATTTGTTTGGAGTAAAGTAGCTTTATCTCATTACAACTCTGTTACGATTGTCTTTTTTAGATTGTTGGTTTCAGCAATTGTTATGATCCCGGTTTTGCTTGTTACCAAGAAGTTTCGCTTCCCCGTAAAAAAGCATTGGCCTTTGTTTTTACTTTTAGCCTTATTTGAGCCAACACTTTATTTTATTGGTGAAACAACAGGGCTTTCCTATGTTGACCCATCAATGGCATCTGTCATTATTTCTGTCATTCCTCTTTTTACACCTTTTGTGGCATTTTACTTTCTTGGTGAGAGAATAACTATATTAAATGTTTTAGGAATAATAATTTCTATTTCAGGTATTGTGGTTCTGGTTTTGGGTAAGGATATGACATTGCAGGTCTCAATGATAGGTTTAGGTTTATTGTTTCTTGCAATAATTGCAGCTAATGGGTATAGTGTAATGATAAAGAAGATACCTGATGAGTATTCAATATTAAATATCATTTTTTGGCAGAGTGTTATTGGTTTGGTTTACTTTATTCCATTATTACTCATTTTTTCAAAAGACGATTTATTGGTGACAGGCTTTGTTGATGAGGCATTTAGATCTATATTATATTTAGGCTTTTTTGCTTCAACAATCGCTTTTCTTTTCTACATGTATGGGCTTAAGTTTATGTCTATTACTAAAGTTAATGTGTTTACCAATGTGATTCCTATTTTTACAATAATTGTTTCCTATTTATATCTTGGCGAAGAAATAGGACCAAAGAAAATTCTAGGAATTTTTATTGTAATTACAGGAGTTGTTATTTCCCAGCTTAAATATAGGTTGGTAAAGAGTAAGAAGTAGATTTCATATTATTTTATCTTTCACTGTCACAACACATTAGTACAATAAGCATAAGCGCTGGCATTACTAAAAACAGTTGTTATTCATAAGTTTTAATACAACAAAAAAGACACCTAATTACTTAGATGTCTTTCGAGGTACCTGGCGGAGTCGAACCGCCGTAGCCGGTTTTGCAGACCGGTGCCTAGCCACTCGGCCAAGGTACCGTTTAGGGTTTGCAAATATATTATAAAAAAATAATAAGGCAAAATATTTTATTCACTTTTGTTCTCACTTCCTGATTATGAGTAGAGTATAGCTTATAAATAACTAATTTAGAATGCTTTTTTTATAAAAATCGATTTTGTTTTTTAATTTTGCAAACTCAATTTAAAACACAAATTTTTCAAAAATGGAAACAAAAAACAAAGGATTTAATACCAAATTAATTCACGCTGGTGATTATGATGATGCACTAGGTAGTGCAGTACCTCCAATTTATCAAACATCTACATTTAGATTTAGAGATGCAAAACATGGTGCTGATTGTTTTGCCGGTCGTGACCCAGGATATATTTATACACGTATTGGAAACCCAACAATAAACTCATTTGAGGAAAAATTAGCTCAACTTGAGAATGGATATCGCGGTATTGCTCTATCAAGTGGTATGGCTGCTGTAACTACTGTTTACATGGCATTATTGGACAAAGATGCTCATATGATCAGTTCTTCATCTGTTTATGGACCAAGCCGTGCTGTAATGGAAAGAGATTTTTCAAGATTTGGTGTTGATTATTCTTATGTTGATACTTCAAATATCTCAGAAATCGAAGCAGCAATTAAGCCAAATACTAAATTATTATATATTGAAACACCAACTAATCCTACAATGCAGATTACTGATTTAAAAGCTGCATCAGAATTAGCACACAAGCACAATATTTTAGTTTGTGTTGATAATACATTTAGTTCACCATATTTACAAAAACCACTTGATTTAGGCGCTGATATTGCTTTACACTCAATTACTAAATTTATCAATGGTCATGCTGATATTGTTGGTGGTGCTTTAGTAGCAAAAGATCCTGAGGTATATAAGAAGCTACGTCAGACAATGGTTTATATGGGTGGAAATATGGACCCACATCAGGCATATATGGTTAATCGTGGATTAAAAACTCTTGCTATCAGAATGGAGCGTTCACAGGAAAGTGCACAAAAAGTTGCTGAATATCTTGAAGCTCATCCAAAGGTAGAATGGGTAAAATATCCAGGTCTTAAGTCACATCCACAGCACGAACTTGCAAAAGAGCAAATGTCAGGTTTTGGTGCAATGATTAGTTTTGAACTTAAAGGCGGATTTAAAGCTGGTGAAACTATGATGAATAATGTTCATCTTGCAATGTTGGCAGTTTCTTTGGGTGGTGTTGAAACATTAATTCAGCATCCAGCTTCAATGACTCATGCAGGTATGACACCTGAAGCTCGTAAACAAGCGAATATTGGCGAAGGTCTTGTTAGATTCTCAGTTGGTATCGAAGATGTTGAAGATATTATCCAAGACTTAGATCACGCTTTGGAACTGGTTTAAGTAAATAAGATAAAGGTTTCAAAATATAGTGAAGACCGAAGATTGAAGATTTACAGTTAAATTGCTGTTAAAGTCTTCGGTCTTCGGTCTTCGGTCTTCTAACTTTTACTATCTTTGCACAAATTTTAAATAAATGAGTAAAAAGAAAAACAAACTTATAAAATGGTTTGCTAAGAAATTTCAACTGGTTGTTTATCAGGGCAACTCTTATGATATAAAGCGTAAGTTTAAATTTAACAGATTTGGACTAACAGCCCTCATTTCTGGAATTTTCATTTTACTTTTTGCAATATTATCGATTATTGTAATTTATACACCTGTAAAACAGTTAATTCCAGGATATCCCGACAGAGAGACTAGAAAACTAATCTATGAAAATGCCATTAGAACAGATAGTTTGATTACTGAACTTGAGAAAAGAGATATATATTTGAAAATGTTGCGGGAGGCAATCTTTAATGAGGTCCCAATTGATGAGGATTTTGTTGTTCCGGTTGAAAACCTTACTAAAGAGCAGATAAAAGAGTTTAATAATCCAAAATATGAAAGGCAAACTGTAGAAGATAAGACTACTTATACTGTTGAAAAGTCAGAGGTATTGCCTGAATTATTTCCACCGATTAAGGGAGTTGTAGTTTCTCATTATAACAAAACAGAAGGACATTATGGTACTGATATCGCATCTGCTGGTGAGACAATGATTGTTTCGACTTTAAGAGGTACAGTTTTAATGTCAGATTATACTGTTGAAACTGGTTATACGATAATTATTCAACACAAATATGATTTAGTCTCAGTTTATAAACATAATCAATCATCATTTGTCAGAGCAGGACAGTTTGTAGAAACCGGTGAAGCTATTGCAGTTTATGGAAACTCCGGAGAGGATACAAATGGAGCACATTTGCATTTTGAACTATGGAGAAATGGTGTATCTATTAACCCTGAAGATTATATAATTTTCGAGTGAAAAAGAAAAAAAACATAGCTATTCTTGGATCAACAGGATCCATCGGGACACAAGCCTTACAAATAATTCATGATTATCCGGATTTATTTCAGGCTGAAATACTTGTTGCTAATAAAAATGTTGAGCTGTTAATTAAGCAAGCACGATTGTTTGAACCAAATATTGTAGTAATTGCTGATGAGAGTAAGTATCAAGAATTATCAGATGCATTAAGAGATTTACCAATCAAGGTCTTTAGCTGGAGTTCATCTATCGAACAAATTGTTCAAATGGATTGTGTGGATATTGTTCTAACTGCGATGGTAGGTTTTTCTGGCTTATTACCAACAATTAAAGCAATAGAGTCTAACAAGCTTATTGCTTTGGCAAATAAGGAGACCTTAGTTGTTGGTGGGCACATTATCACTCAAAAGCTGAAGACTTCTAGATCCGCTATTATTCCGGTTGATTCTGAGCATTCTGCAATATTTCAATGTCTAGTTGGTGAGAGAATGGATAGCATTGACAAGTTAATTCTAACTGCTTCAGGAGGACCTTTTAGAGGTAAAAATAAAGAATTCTTAGATTCAGTAAGTCCTAGCCAAGCCTTAAAACATCCCAACTGGGATATGGGTGCCAAAGTTACTATTGATTCGGCGAGTTTAATGAACAAAGGACTCGAAGTAATTGAAGCTCATTGGCTATTTGGAATGCCAGCTTCAAAAATCGATGTTGTAGTTCATCCACAGTCAATAATTCATTCTATGGTCGAATTTGCAGATGGATCAATTAAAGCACAATTGGGAGAGCCCAATATGAGAATCCCGATTCAATATGCTTTGGATTATCCAAATAGATCACATTCAAATAAAAATCGTTTTTCTCTTCTTGAAAATCCAAGCCTTACTTTTGAAAAACCTGATATTAAAACATTCAGAAATTTGAAAATTGCATTCGATTGTTTGGAAAAAGGAGGAAATGCTCCATGTGTAATGAATGCTGCCAATGAGATTGCAGTTGAATTATTCTTAAAAGAGCAATTAAGTTTTACCGGTATATCTGATCTTATCGAGGAAACACTCAGTAAAGTTGAATTTATTAACAATCCTGATTTGGAAACTTGTGTAGAATCTGATAATATCGCACGAATAAAATCGTTAGAATTATCAAAAATTATAAAATAAATGTCAGCACTTATTTCAGCCGGTCAATTAATTTTGGCATTATCATTACTTGTTGTTATTCATGAGTTTGGACATTATATCGCATGTCGTATATTTGGCATTCGGGTGAACAAATTTTACATCTTTTTTGATCCTTGGTTTAAGATTTGGAGTAAAAAGATTGGTGATACTGAGTTTGGTATAGGATGGTTACCATTAGGAGGGTATGTGAAAATTGCCGGAATGATCGATGAATCTCTGGATACAAAACAGCTTAAAAAAGAACCGCAGGAGTGGGAATTTCGTTCAAAACCAGCATGGCAAAGATTAATTGTAATGTTGGGTGGAGTAATAATGAATGTTATAGCAGCATTTATTATTTTAACTATGTCACATCTTGTACATACTAAGTCATATCTTCCTGTAGAAAATGTGAAAGAAGGGATTTACGCATACCCTTATGCTAGATTCTTAGGATTTGAATCAGGAGATAAAGTTATTGCAATTGATGGTGATGAAACTATAAGATATGAAGATGTTTTTTCAACGAAATTATATTTTGCTGAAACTGTTACTGTACTAAGAGACAAAGATACCGTTGATCTTACTATGACAGATACTTTATACTCTTTTCTGAAAAATGGCGGTAAACTTATCACATTAGAAAACTACGAATTCACAATTGATAGTTTAGTTGCAGATATGCCTGCGGATAAAGCCGGAATAAAACCAGGCTCTAAAATCTTATCAATAGATAATAGACCAATAAATACTTTTGGGGAGTTACGAGAGGTTTTGATGCTCGAAAAGGGTAAGGAAATGAGCTTTGTTGTTGATTCAAAAGTATCTGTTGATACATTTGACATCATGATTGATTCAACGGGCAAGATGGGTATTTATACTTCATTTCCGGTATTTGAAACTAAGGAATATACTCTAAGAACTGCAATGAAATATGGTTGGTCCGATGCATTTGAGTCATTAAATGCAAATATCAAAGGTTTTGGATTAATTTTTAGTGGAAAGGAAAAAGCTCGGGATAATTTGCAGGGACCTATTGGTATAGCTAAAGCATACGGTGGTGTTTGGGATTGGTCTAAATTTTGGAGACTAACAGGTATTATTTCGATGATTCTGGCATTTGTGAACATATTGCCTATACCAGCACTTGATGGTGGACATGCTATGTTCCTTATGATTGAAGCTATAACACGTCGTAAACTTTCAGATAAGTTTATGGAAGTAGTACAGATAATTGGAATGGTTATATTACTTGCACTTATGGTGTTTGTGATTGGAAACGATATTATAAATCTGTTTTAACTAACATGAACTTTACTTTTGGTTAAAACACAAGAATTTAAACTATGAATAAAAAAAGCTTATTGTTTTTAGTTTTTGTTTTTCCACTTATAACAGTTCTAAATGCACAGGAGTACCTTGATTTTAATACTGGAGCAAATCGAACTAAGCGAATTTTGCTTGTCCCTTTTGACCCTAGGATATATTATAATGATGCTACATCAATTATGGCTGAAGAAACAGGAGAAACTCATGATGAGATAATGTTGTACTTCAGAGAGCAGTTCAATCTTCAGCTATATAATGCAATGATGGATTCATGTGTTGTTGTTAACTTACTTACTGATAATACCCGGCGGGCACAGGAAGATATTTCCGAGCTATATTCATCAATAAGTTATGAGCTTAGACTTGCAATGCAAAATGAGCCCGAAGATCCAGATGAAGTTGAAAAAATGAACTTCCTTCAAAGAAAACGCTACGAAAAGGAGCAGCAAAGAAAGCTGGAAGAAATGGAAAATTCCAGAACCAGAATTGTTGATGGAGAAATTGTTGGTAAAAGACAGTCGGTTGAAGATAAATATCTTCATATTATTTTTCATCAACCCGAGGTGTTGGAGGAAATAGCTGCACGAAGAGATATTGATTATTTTCTTTTTATAAATCAGTTTGATATTAAAGGAAATTATGGAGATCCGTATTTGAGCGGGAATGCCAATAGTGAAAGGACTATAAAAGTTCATTTCAGTTTATATAATGCACAAGGTAAATTAATTCATGGCAGTTTTGGTGAAAATAATATGCCATTTAATCTTGCAGATAGAAAGGAAGTTGCAAATTTATACTTCCCGGAGGTGATACGACAGATTGTGAATAATATAGATTATTAAAATTATGATTGAAAAGTTTGTTTTTGCTACAAATAATCAACATAAACTAGAAGAGGTTAGAGAGATTGCGGAAGAGAGATTTGAAATAATGGGACTAAAAGATATTAATTGTTTTGAAGATATTCCAGAGAATCAAAATACACTTGAAGGTAATTCATTGCAGAAAGCAAGATATGTTTTTGAGAAATATAATATCAATTGCTTTGCTGACGATACTGGACTCGAAGTTGATGCTTTAAATGGAGCTCCTGGGGTTTATTCTGCAAGGTATGCTGGACAAGACAAGAATTCCGAAGATAATATTGATAAATTATTAAACGAGTTAAAAGATTTACCTTTCAGGAAAGCCCGATTTAGAACAGTTGTTGCACTAGTTTTAGATGGTAAAGAGTATTTCTTTGAGGGAATAGTTGAGGGAGAAATTATAGAGCAAAGAAAAGGAGAGGGTGGCTTTGGATATGATGCTGTATTTATGCCTGAAGGTCTTAATGCAACATTTGCGGAATTGCCTCCTTTAGTTAAAAATTCGATAAGTCATCGTGCAATCGCAATACAGAAAATGCTCTATTTTTTAAGACATTATCAGCATTCATCGAACTAATAAAATATTTTCCGGTTTTTACTGTTATATTAGAATAAAAACATTGAAAATGAATCAAATAAAAAAAATAAATTTTCTGGGTAGTTTTGTTTTCTTTCTGGTGATTTCATTGTTCTCTTTTGGGCAGATTGCAGTTGGTCAATGGAGAGATCATCTTCCTTATAATTATGGTGAAATGATTGCTGTCGCAGGCGACGATATTTATTTATTAACTAATGTCGGATTGTTAAAATATTCAATTAGCAATGGTGAAACTGAGAAACTTTCTAAAATAAATGGATTAAATGATTACGGAATAAAATCTATTGGATATAACGATTTTACCGGATATACTGTTCTTGGATATTCAAATGGAAATATTGATTTGATTAAAGATAATGAAATTATCAATATAGGAGATATTAAACGCAAATCCATGAATGGAGATAAAAATATTTACTGCATGGATTTTATTGATGGTAAAGCATATCTTGGATTAGGCTTTGGAGTTGTAGTAGTTGATCTTGAAAATCTTGAAATTAGCGAAACCTGGTATGTTGGATTTAATGGTGGGAATTTGCGAATTAATGCAATAGATATTTACGGAGATTATGTTTATTTGGCTACTGAGGAAGGCGTGTTAAAAGGGAATGTTAATGACGCATTAGTTGATTTCTCTAGATGGGAACACTTAACTACAGATTATGTTGATGGCCCAACAGAATGGATGACTGATCAAACATTTGATAATATCCATTTTACCGGTGAAAAACTATTAGTAAATTATAATAATGAGGAAGTGTCTAATGCTGATACTATAATGGTTTTTGATGGTACTAACTGGACTCATTTTAATGATGGATTTAATGATGTGTTGTATTTGGGAGGCAACGAAAATGAATTTTATTTGTGTAGCACTTATTGGATGAAAATATTTGATCCCGAACTTAATGAAGTTAGACATGTTTGGGAATTAAGCTTTGCTGAGGGAGGCGAGGCACCAAGACCAAACTTTGCTATATCTGATGGCAGTGAAGGGATATGGATTGCAGATAAAAATAATTGACTTGTTCATAACCCTATTTCCTGGAAATATGAAAGAGTATTATTAAATGGTCCTGCAGATTATTCTGTTTTTGATATGGATGTTACAGGATCTGAATTGATTGGTGTTGCTGGTGGAATGAATCTTTCATGGGGCCCTAACTGGGAAAAAGCTATGTATTACAAATTTTCTCAGGAAACATGGAATTCTTATGATTATACTGATATTCCTGATTTCTCAAATGTAAAAGATTTTGTGATGGTGAAAATCGATCCTGAAGATCCAAATAGATATTTTATGGGCTCATGGGTAAACGGTCTTGTAGAAGTTAGAAATGATGAATTTTACAAGCGTTATACTGATGAAAACTCCAGTTTGGTAAAAGTACCAAGTACAAATTATATTAGAATTGGTGGTATGGACTTCGACGAGGAAGGGAACTTATGGGTTACAAACTCACTCACTTCACCTCAAATTCATGTAATGACAAGTGAAGGCGATTGGTATGGTATTGATTACTCAGCATATCTTGGAGGTATTAACTTAGGACATTTAATTGTTACTGAGAATGATCATAAATGGGTTATTCTTCCTCAGGGTGTTGGTTTGTTTGTATTTGATGATAATGGAACATATTCTACAAAATCTGATGATCAATATAAAAAGCTTAGTGTGCTAAACGAAGATGGTGAGATTGTTAGTAATGATGTTTATTCTATAGCAGAAGATAAAGATGGATATATTTGGGTTGGTACAAATAAAGGTGTTGTTGTTTATTATAATCCTGAGGACGTTTTTGAATCAGGGACATTTTTAGGAAATCAAGTGAAAATACCTAGAAATGACGGAACAGACAACGCAGATATTTTACTCGCAAATGAAATTGTTACATCAATTGTAGTTGATGGTGCAAACCGCAAATGGTTTGGAACACAAACAGGCGGGGTCTTTTATACCAGTGAGGATGGCTTAGAAGAGATACATCACTTTACAACAGAAAATAGTCCACTTTTATCTGATAATATTATTACAATTGCAATAGTCCCAGAAACGGGAGAAGTGTTTTTTGGAACAACAAGTGGTATAATTTCATATCGTAACACAGCAACAGAGGCTTCTGATGATTATTCAGGGGTTTATGTTTTTCCAAATCCTGTTGAACCTGATTATTCAGGTCCAATTACAATTTCAGGCTTGGTGGCAGGCTCGTATGTTAAAATTACTGATATTTCAGGAAATCTTGTTTACGAAACTCGTTCAGAAGGAGGTCAGGCAATATGGTATGGGAAAGATCTTAATGGAAATAGAGTTCATACAGGAGTTTATCTCGTCTTTTCAACAAACGAGACAGGTTCCAAAACAGATATAACTAAAATCCTATTTATAAACTAGTATGGACCATAAGACTGAAGCTATTGTTTTAAACAAGATAAAATATAGTGACAGCACCTATATAGTTAATATTTTTACACGCGAATTAGGTAAAGTGCCGGTATTTATAAGAACTTCTAAATCTAAAAAGGGAGGGATAAAACCCGGTTTGTTATTTCCACTTAATATTATTGAAACTGAAGTTAGTCAAAAGGATAGACGCAATGTCCAAAATCTAAAACATTGTGATACTGTTTTTTCTGCTTTTAATATTTGTTCGGATGTTTATCGAAGTTCAATAGCTCAGTTTTTGGCAGAATTAGTGAGTAAAACACTACGAGAAAATGAAACAGATGGAGATTTTTACGATTACTTTAAAAAAATAATATTCAAGCTGGAAAATTCAGATATTCCACCGCATAATTTGCATTTGCTCTTTATGAAAGACTACGCAAGATTTTTAGGCTTTCAGATAACAAATAATTTTGCAGAAGAATCACCATTCTTTAGTTTAAGAGAAGGTATGTTTTTGCCTGTTTTTACAACTGATGAAGAATCATTGGACCGAGAACTAAGTAATTTGTTTTCTGACTTATTGTCTTTGGATTTAGAAAGCATAATTAGTTTTAGCGCTTCATATAAGTTTCGAAAGGAAATTCTTAAGCGATTAATCTTTTATTATCGATTGCATTTAGCAGATTTCCCTGAAATAAAATAAGTTAGTGTGTTAAATAGTGTTTTCTCAGATTAGGTAATTTCTTTTTCTCTTTCTGAGCTAACATAAAGTACATTTCCTAGGTTATTATATTCGTTAAATAAATGTACATTATTCTTCTTTATATCTTCATATAGAAATCCAACAATTGTAAGATCAGCCTCTTGTTATAAGCGTTCTATAGTTCGTGCATTTGTTTCTCCACCTGTTCCTGTAACTACAGTAATATTGTTTCTAGAAATTGGTAATCTTCCTGTATTTATAAGGTCGTAAAGGTGTTTTTCTTGTTCAATTTTTTCTTCTTCTGGATAAACGGCAAATATTTTAATAAAACCTTTATTCCAATCTGGATGGCCTAATAGGATATATGCGAGTAGAATCATTAGGTTTGCATTTTCATAATCCTTTGAAGTAATCCAAATATGAATTTCCTGATGATAACCAAAACCTTTATATGATGTGTTAAGAATACATACATCAAAATCAGCTGATTTTATTATTGGAAAATTATTGATAACCTCTTGTAATGACTCTGGTTCACTACGACTAAATTCAAAAAGAATAAGGTTGTTTACTTTACCGGAAATGCTGTTAAGTTGAATTACTTGAGCAATTGCAGATGTGTAACTAGGACTGATTATTGTATCAAGATACACTCTGTTTTTACTACCGTGAGCAAGATTGATTAATTTTTCCAATACTCTTTTTGACTCATCATTTGTATCTTTATTTAAAAATCCGGGGATAAAATGAATATATGTTCCAAATCCATACTTAAAAGATAACCAACGCATAAAGTCAAACGCTGACCTTCTTTTAAAAGTATCATTGGAAATGCAAACCGCAAAAGGTCTCCAGCTTACGTTTCTATCTTCTTTATCTGCTCTTTGTGCAAATATCTGAAGACTGCGGCTAAGTTGGAAAACCACGCCTCTAAATAACTTTTCAAGGCCTCTTTTATCCTTCTGTGATAGTGTGATTAGATAATAAGTCAGTCCAATAATTATTAATGAAAGAAACGCATAGTTTGTATTCATTTTAAACATTAACCAAAATGATAAAACAGCACCAATCAAGGAAATATACCACCTTGATTTAAATGTTGGCCTATATGATGGGTCTGCGGCAAAATGCTCGAGAAATGAGATAAGACAAATTGCACCATAGGTAAAAATAAAGAACATGGATATTATCTCCGCAACAAAGTTTACATCACCAATTGCAACAAAGAAGAATGCAATAATAATTGTAATTAATGATCCATTAATAGGCTCATTATCTTTTTTTCTGCCTTTAGATAGCCATTTGCTCATTCGCATATTTGGCAAAATCTGGTCATACCCAATTGCTTGTAAAGTACGTGGAGCAACCATTATTGATCCTAATGCAGAAGATAGAGATGCAGCAGCTAGACCTACCGGGATTATTGGACCCCAAATTGCAATTTTCTGCATAATTAGTTGATCTGCATTTAAAGCTTCTGGACTTGCACTTAAGGTAAATTTAAGAGCAGCAAGCATATAAATTACCATACCAACAAAAGTAGCCCATAATGTACCTTTTGGTATTGAAGTTTTAGCATCTTTTAAATCTCCGCTCAAGCCTAAGCCAGCGGCCAAACCTGTAAACGCAGGAAATACAATAGTAAAGACATAAAAGAAACTTTCATTATTTGCAATATTATCATTTGCATGAAAACCGGGATTGCCAGCTTCTATAGGTGAGCCTAAGAAAAAACTTATAAGTGCCCCAAATAATAAAGCGACCACGACATAAAGCACTTTCATTCCCGAATTGGCACCTTTCTTTAAGATTATAAATGAAAGAATTGCCATTGAGGGTAGACTAATAAACCTTTTGTCGGGGATAACAAAATTATAAGATTCAGCTAACCATTTAATTACAGGGTCAAAAGCTTCAGCAAATGCTATAATGTAAAATGCTACACTTATTGCTTGTGAAAAATACAAAGCAAAACCAATGGCACCACCAATATTCATTCCGAACGATCTTGAAATGATATAATAAGCACCTCCGCCTTGTACTTTTTGATTAGTAGCAATTTCAGCAACTGCCAGAGCAGTAGGAATAGTAACCAAATGTCCAATTATAACAATTCCAATAACACCAATAAAACCAACTTGTCCGACAGCCCAACCAAAACGAAGAAACAAAATGGCGCCTAAGATAGTACTTAGTGCTGTTAAGAATACAGGCATTGTGCCGAATTTTGCATTTGTATTTGTTACTCAACTTGGCATAAGGGCTTAAAGATACAAATTTTTAGATATAAGCTATCTAATGAAATTAAAAATTAATATGTAAATCGGAATTAATTTAAAGTGTGTTTGATATAATATTCTAGTCACAGAATGTTTAGTTTAGACATATAGAATCAGCGTCAAACTTAACAAGATTAGTTCTTGTTTCATTTGATAATACACCAATTTGCTTACTTTTCATCATTTTTAAGTAATCAAAAATATCATAGTCTTCATCAGGAGAGTAAATAGGTACATTTATAAGTTTTTTAAATTCACTTATGTATTCTCTTTTCATGTTATTTAGTAACTTTTGATAAAAGCTGTCGTCAGGCTCTATGTCTTCTGTTCCTGCGGCAATATGAATATTTGAATTAAAGAACCTAACAAACTCAGCAAATTGCTGTGTATTAATTTGCATGTATACATTTTCAAAACGCAAAGTAACTTCTCCGTTACTTTTAACAGTTAACTGTCCGTGTGGCGTATTGTATACTAGTTTTTTCATTTTACTTTCTTATTCAAGAAAATTACAACAATTTTGATACCAAATATTCTATTATATAGACACTTATTTATTTAAAAACGTGGCATGACATCTTTTTATTTTGTAAAAAATATTTTTAATCTCCTGAGATACAGTGGATTATAATCATTAAAATTTTGGCGTGCTTATTCTAATTTGATTAAATTTGTCAAAAAAATATTATGAGTAAGATTTTGAGCATAGAAACCTCAACTGAGATCTGTTCAGTTAGTATTTCTGATAATGGGAATTTAATAGATTTGATAATAGATAACACACTATTAGAAGGAGGTAATGCACATGGTCAACATTCAAAATTGCTTGCTGTATTAATTAATCAATTGTTGAATAATAATAATATAAAACAGAGCGATATAATTGCAGTTGCTATTAGCGAAGGCCCGGGGAGTTATACCGGACTTCGAATCGGTGTAAGTACAGCAAAAGGAATTTGTTTTGGTAATAACATTCCTCTAATTACAATAAATACCTTGAATTTAATTGCGTTAATGGCTCAAAAGAATAGTAATAATGAGTATGATTTAGTAATTCCGATGCTTGATGCAAGAAGAATGGAGGTTTATTATTCTGTATATGATAACGAATTAAATGAGGTGAATGAAACTAAAGCATTGGTTATTGACGAGAATTCTTTTGCTGAATATAGAGGTAAAAGCATTCTTTTTTGTGGTAATGGGTCGTCAAAGTGCAAAGATGTTTTAGCCGGACTAAATGCTGATTTTGATGTAGATTCATACCCTTCTGCAGAATTTATGACAGAAATTGCTAATTCATGTTATAAAAATGAGGATTTTGCAGATTTAGTATATTTTGAACCATTTTATTTGAAGAGTTTTATTGCTACAACACCAAAAAAGCTTCTTTAAAATAAAGAAGCTTTTTAGTTATTATTTGATTGTACAGTTTAAACTGTCATTATATCTTCTTCTTTTGCAGAAACTATCTCATCAACTTGTTTTATAAAATCCTCGTGTACTTTATGTACTTTGGCTTCAGCATCTTTAGCTAAGTCTTCAGATAGGCCGTCTTTTTTAAGTTTTTTGAACTCTTCGATTGCGTCTCTTCTTTGGTTTCGAATAGTAATTTTTGCATTTTCACCCAGAGCCTTAACCTGTTTTGCTAATTGTATACGGCGTTCTTCTGTCAATGGTGGAACTATAATACGTATAACTTCACCATTATTTGCTGGATTAAAGCCAAGATTTGCAGCCATTATAGCTTTTTCGATTAATGGTAATACAGATTTATCCCAAGGTTGAATAAAGATGGTTTTTGCATCAGGAGTTGTTACATTGGCAGTTTGTGCCAGCGGTGTCATAACACCATAGTAGTCAACTTTTATACTATCCAACATTGATGGTGAAGCTTTACCTGCTCGTATTTTTGACAATTCTTTGTGTAAATGGCTGATTGCTGATTCCATTCCTTCTTTTGCAGCATCCATATAAAGTTCCAACTCTTCCATACTATTTTATTTTTTCTTTATTGTTATTTAATTACTTATATAACTTCCAACTTTACTATCTGTCATTACTTTTTTTAGGTTACCTTTAGTATCCATATCAAACACAATAACAGGCATATTGTTTTCTTTACATAAAGTAAAAGATGTTAAATCCATTACTTTGAGTTCTTTTTCATAAACTTCATCAAAGCTAAGTTTGTCGATTTTAACTGCATTTGGATCTTTTTCAGGATCAGCAGTGTATACTCCGTCAACTCTGGTTCCTTTTAGAAAAACATCTGCTTCAATCTCAACAGCTCTGAGTGCAGATGCAGTATCAGTCGAAAAGTAAGGATTGCCTGTTCCTCCTGAGAAAATACAAACATTACCTGTATTTAACTTTTGCATTACAACCGGCTTACTAAATCTTTCACCTAAAGATTCAATTTTAAAAGCAGTAAATATTTGAGATGTTTGACCGATTGATTCTAATGCACTGCTTAATGCTAAGGAATTTATTACTGTTGCCAGCATTCCCATCTGATCTCCTTTAACTCTATCAAATCCTTTGTCTTCACCGGATAAACCTCTGAAAATATTTCCACCACCAATAACAATTCCAATTTGGACGCCTGCATCAGCAATTTCTTTTATCTGAGTAGCGTAATCCATCAAACGATTTTCATCAATTCCCTGCTTGTTATCTGCTGCCAGAGATTCGCCGCTTAACTTTAATAAAATCCTTTTAAAACGCATTTTAAATAATTTTCGGACACAAACTTACATAAACTTTTTAATTAATACAATAGACACTATCTATGTAAATAGTGAAATAGTGAGATTTGAACAATTAAAAAATAAACATAAAACTGTTAAATACTTTAAGTTTATGCTCAAATAAATCTGTTAAAAGATTTTAACTTTGTCTTACAAATTCTTTGTTATGCTTAGGCCGGTTTTTACTTATACAGATATTGAAAGATACACTATTCTGAAGAAATGTGATGATATGATTTTTTCTGACCCAGATATGCTTGTTGAGTTTGATGATCATTTATTGCAAAGAGCAGCGAAGTATTTGGATATTTTTGATAAAATTCGTGCATATGAATAATACCTGCATGAGGAGCAAAAGCAGCAAAACGAAGAGTTTTTAAAGCTTTTTGAGAAAGCTTCGATATTTATAAGTCATTATTTCCAAACTATGTATATGGCAATTGAACGGGTAGAATTGCCTTCAAATGCTGCGAAATATTATGACTTGACGTTTCCTTTTGAAGTTCCTGAAATTAAGTCAGATGTTCAATTGTTAAAAGTTGCTGAAAAACTATTTGAAGACGATCTTAAAAGAACCTCTGAAGGTGGTAAATACTTTACAAATCCTAGTATTGGGGCTGTCAGAGTTTGGGTTGAGAAATTTGCTGAAGCAGTAAAAGTTAAAAATAATACATACAATGTCAAGCAAGCTGAAGTTGAAAATATTGAAGGCATAAGAACCGATACTGATAAGCTTCTCTCAGATGTTTTTGACACGGTATTATCAAAAATCTCATCAGAAACTCAGCAAGAAAAGGTTAAAATCTTTAAAGCTTGTGGGTTTAATACCGAAGACAGAAAAGTTGATGAATCTACAGAGGAAATCTTACCTAAACCAAATAAAAAAGGAAATCCCGGACAATTGAAATTTGATCTTTAGTATGGTGTTACGCGAATGGAATTGCGTGACAGCAACTGTTTATGGTCTCTGGTCTTCCCTAAAGGTCTTGCACTCTCATCAATAAATCCATAATATCTTCTTCAAGACTTTCCCTAGGGGCTTCAACTATTCTGCAAAGTTCATTTCCTTTATAATAAAATACAAATGTTGGAAGAAACTGAACATAATATTCATCAGTATCAATTACATCATTATGTTTGTTTCCATCAAAAGCAAAATATCTAACTTTTGTTACTTTGAAATACTCATGATCCATGATTTTGCAAAATCTTGGAAGTTCTCTTCTTGTATCGCTACACCAAGTTCCTAGAAATACATATACACTGTCGAAAGGAATTGTATAATTGGGATTAAAATGGATATCTGCAACTTCGTAGTTTTCGTATTCTTCGAAAAACCAACCTGCAAACTCACCTGATGCGAAGCCATCAATATCACATTCACCAATTAAGATTTCCTGTTCTTTAGATTCATCATACATCGTTTGATTTAACTGACCATAAGTTAGAAATGAAGCCAATATGGCTGTCATAAAGAAAAATGTTTTCATAAAAATTAAGTTTTACCTACAAAAAATTAGTTTCATGGCAGAATTACTCTCAAAAATTTTGCCATTTTGATATGTTATAACACCATTAACAAAAGTAGTGTGTATTTTGTTTTTAAAACTTGTCCCTTCAAGGGGAGACCATCCGCATTTATATAGAATGTTGTTTTTGTCTACAGTTGTTTTTTCGTTTGGATCGACAAGAACAAGGTCTGCATAGTAACCTTCTTTTATATAACCTCTTTTGTCGATTTTGTAAAGTTCTGCCGGATTGTGACACATCCATTTTGCTACATCTTCTATTGTAAAATAAGATTGTTGAGCGAGTTCAAGCATTACTAATAAAGAATGTTGCACCATTGGACCTCCTGAAGGAGCTTTTGTATATATGTTGTTTTTTTCTTCAATAGTATGGGGAGCATGGTCTGTTGCCACTATATCGATTTTACCATCTTTTAATGCCTGAATTAAAGCTAATCTATCGCTTTCCTTTTTAATTGCAGGATTCCATTTGATTTTAGTTCCGTATTTGTCATAATCATTATCGTTGAACCATAAATTGTGTACGCACACTTCGGCTGTAACCTTTTTTTGATTTAGTGGTTCGCTTGAAAGTAATTCCAATTCTTTTTCTGTGCTTAAATGGAAAACGTGTAAATGTCCACCTGTTTTTTCTGCTGCTTTTACTGCTTTAGATGATGATGAATAACATGCTTCCTCAGAACGAATATCCGGATGATGTTTTATTGGAATATTATCTCCATACTTTTCTTTATAAAATTCCAGATTTTTATTGATAATAGAGTCTTCCTCACAGTGAGCAGCAACAATTATAGGAGAAACTGATAAAATGTCTTCAATTGCTTTTTGTTTATCTACAAGTAAGTTTCCGGTAGATGATCCAAGAAACATTTTTACTCCTGCAATAGTTTTAGAATCTGTTTTTGCAATTAGTTCAGTGTTCTCATTTGTTGCACCAATAAAAAAAGAATAGTTTACTAAAGAATTCTTTGCTGCAATCTTAAACTTTTGTTCCAAAAGATTGAAATCTGTTGTTGAAGGATTAGTATTTGGCATTTCCATAAAAGATGTAACTCCTCCAGCAGCAGCAGCTCTTGATTCCGAATAAATGTCACCTTTGTGTGTCATGCCGGGTTCACGGAAATGCACCTTATCATCTATTATACCTGGCAAAAGCAATAATCCATCAGCATCAATTATTTTGTCAGCTGTTTTGATAATTCCGACATCAGCAATTTTGATTATATTTTGATTTTCAATTAAGATATCTGCAATTCTTTGAGATCCTTCATTTATAAGAGTTGCGCCTTTTATTAGTGTATGCATGTGAAAAACATTTTTGCAAAGATAGAAAAAATGTTAGATGACCGATGACTGGTGACCAATTGTGGAAGGTGTTAGATGACTGATGACGGGGGACGGAAGAAGCAAAACAGATGTGTACAAGTTATTAAATGTATAATAGTTGAAGCAGAAATATTTTTTAACAATAGTTATATTATCTAATTCAATGTCTGGAGTTTTGTAAGTATCACATATAGTGTGCTATAGTGGAGGTTTGCATAAACAACTTCGGTCTTCTTAAGGCTATATACTTCAGTCTTCTAGCTCATCAAATATTTATTCAACAACCGGGCAGGTAGGGATATTTTTAACGCAGGTTGATAAAATGCTTTTAATGTTCTTCTGATTTGTATGTGTGTATTCGCGGCAGGCTTTAGGCCTGGATTTGTAAACAATACAGTAATTATCGTCCATTAAAAAAGGGCAGGGCATAGACTTAAAAACGTAGTCTTTGTCTTCATCTATCCGTAAATACTCAGTGATAAAGTCACTTTCTTTAATCTTAAGATGTGTTGCAAGACGTTTAATGTCGATATCAGATAATCTTGGACCTAAACTTTTGCAGCAATTAGCACATTCAAGACAATCTATATGCTCAAAAGCCTGATCATGTAGTTCATGAAACAGGCTGTCAAGTTTTTTTGTATTTAATTTGCGTAACTTCTTTAGGGTTGCCGAATAGTCCGGTTTCATTACTTATTTCTTTACAATCTTATATGTTTGGTAAATGCCTGTACCTTCGAAACACATAATGTAAACTCCATTAGCATATTCGCTTATATCATGAGTTTGAATTGCAGAATCAGCACTGTTTATATTAGTGCTGTAAATTTTTTGCCCAACACTTGTGTAAATAGAAACTTCTACATTTGTGTTTAAATTAGATTTTAATCGATATTGAATTAATCCATCAGTTGGATTCACAACATTTGCATAGAAATTGTCTGTGTTTGACAGACTTGCAACACCACTATTATCTCCAATTTGAAATTCAGCTACAACAGGAAGATGATCACTCATATTGTATAATGCACTAATAACCGTTGAAGGTAGTGTTGAATTTGAAGGACTATTAATAGCGCCATTAAATCTATTGCCGTCTTTACCAACAGCCCAATAAGAATCATCAACATATTGGATATCTGCAGTTCCATCTTTAATTGATGAGCTGATTAAGATGAAGTCGAATCTGTCATCCATACCACCATAAGAGAAACAATCATTTGAATCATCATCATGTGTTGATTGAGTATGTACACTTCTGTATGCATAGTTATTATTCCAATCACCTAATTGATTTATTGGGTCATAAAATGCTAAAGAAGGATTTGAAGGGTCTATTAAATTTTGAAAGCACGTTTCGTTATCTGAATATACATTAAAGTCACCAACAATAATATAGTTTTCGTTTGATCCCTGTGCAGATAAATAAGACATAAGTTCATTTACCATATCTGTTCTGTCTGATTGGTCATCATATTCACTACCTGCTTTTAAGTGCATTACAACTACATTTAGATAGGTGGTTTCTTCAATTTCAAGACATCTCAGTTTGTAGATATTGATGTCTCTAATATCAGTTTCAACCACCGGTTGTGCCATTAACTGAAATTTGTTTTTATCGTAAAATAATCCATTAATTAAATATGATCCTGATTGATCTGTTGGAGAAGCAGCCTGCCATTTGGTTTCACCATTTATATTTAAAGAGTTTCCTAAAATATAGTTTGTGGTATATGATGCGCTAACATACTTTCCTAATTCGCAAACAGCTAAAATATCAGGTTCTTGGTTATCTATTATTGTTGCAAGATATTCTGCTTTATCTTCATGAGGATTGTTTGTACTTGTACAATATGATGTATAGTTGCCAAAGTTAAGAAGGTTGTAAGTCATTACTTTTACACTACCCTGAGCTAGAGTAAGTAAGCTTATAATTGATAAAATAAATAGAATAAATGTCTTTTTCATATAAATAATTCTGAAATAAATTTCTGATTAAACATGCAATTAAATAAAAAATATTAAACGCATCTTACTTATTGAGTAATTTTATACTAAATAAAATATGTTTTAAGAATTATTGAATAATTTAATTCATAATAGTTTTTTGCTCTACCTCAATGATTTTTCCAAACTTGGAAAGCGCTTCCATATCAATATTTTTCTTATTCCCAACAATAGTAATTAGCATTGGACGAGCTTTGATATTAGATTCATAGAACTCAACAATAGTTTTAAAATCTAGAGATTCGAAAGTCTTGAATTGTAATTGCCTTGGGTCTTCTTTATATCCTTGTAACTGCCATGCTTCAACGGTATTGCTAATATCTCTCCAAGATGGTTTAGTGCTGTTAACAGATTGTATTAATGCAGATTTCACCATTGGCATACGATTTTCTTTTTGTGGCATTTGGTTTATTAGGCTATCCATTAAACTAATCGCATCAACAGTTTTATCGCATTGGGTTCCAACATATGCTTGTAAGTAACCGTTACGGTCCAATAAGAAACCTGGTCTGTATACAGCATATGCTGTATAGGCCATAGATCTGAATTCACGAACCTCCTGGAAAACAATGGCAGACATTCCTGTACCAAAATATTGGTTATATGCCATTGCGATAGCTCTTTCTCTTGGCTTATTTTGGTTCCCGTCTATATAAAAATAGATTCTGCTTTGAACAGACTTAGGATCATCTAAGAAGATAATAGTGTTTTCTTCATAAGGTTTTCTTTTAAATAATACCGGATGATTACTTGCAGACTCTTTTAATTCAAAATTTAGTTTATTTTTACAAACATCGGTAACTTCATTTTCTGATAATGTACCACTATAGTGTATACTGTAAGGTTCCGTTAAAATATATGCCAGTAATTCTAATAAGTCTGCCGAGGATAGCTCTTTTACTTCCTTTACAGTTTGTCTGCGTAAATACTCTGAGTTATTATCATATATACCAAAATAAAATAATGCACGTGCTAAATCATCAGGATTATTCTTTTCAAATTTTCTCGTAAATGATGCATTTTGAACCAGATTGTTTAATTTACTATCGTCTGCTTTTGCATCTGTTAATAGGGAAAGCACTAGGTCGAGAGATTCATTAAACTTTTCATCAAAACCATCAATATTAATGCTGAAATAATTGTCATCAGCACTTATGTAGAAAGAGCAACAAACAGCTTGAAGATTGTTGTTAAACTCATTAAGATTTAATTTGTTAGTGCCAATTAACTCAAGGTATTCTGCTAATTGAGATAGTTTTGTGTCGCTGTTTGTACCTTTATGAAATTTGATAGTCAGATTAAAAATGTCATTTACATTGTTTTTTACATAATAAAGTTTTGCACCACCTTTTAATTCAGTGATACTTAAATCGTTTTTGAAGCTGATAAATTCTGGAGCAGATTTGTCTTCAGGTATTTTATCAATTTTATTTGCAAATTTAGATTTTGCCTCTGAATTTTCAGGAACGACAGGATCGAAACCTGGTTTTTCGAGTTTATCTTTTTTTGGAAATCCCATTTTACTCTGGAAAAGCAAAAGGTTTTCGTTTAAATATTGTTCAGAAACTCTTTTAATATCCGCAGAACTAATGTTCTTAATCTCGTTGGGATAGTCTAAAACCTCTTCCCATGTTTTATCTGCAGTAAATAAACTTGCAATTAAAAAAGCTCTGTTTGTAGTGTCCTCTAATGCTTGTTGATGTTCCTTAATCATATTTAATTTAACAGCTTCAAGAAACTCTTTATCTATGTCTTCTGTGTGAAGGCGCATTATTTCATTTTGAATTAGCTTAAAAGCCTTTTTATGAGATTGACAGATTATTTTAGGAACATATAGAACAACCAGTGCTCCATGGTCGTTTCTAATATCACTAAAACACATTGATTCCATAAGTTTTCCGTCGTTCCCTAATCTGTCCAGATATCCTGTTGATGAGCTATTGCTAAGTAGTGCAGAGCAAACTTCTAGTGCTACTTCATCTTTGTGATTTGCCGGTACTGTACGATAACCAATAAGTCCTACTTTAACAGGTGTAATCCTTTCAACAACTTTTTCAATTCCATCGAAGTCGATTTCCTTATACTCTTTATATTCGGGAATTTTACCAGATTTCCATGTTCCAAAATGTTTTTCGATTTTAGGAATAACATCTTCAGGATCAAAGTTCCCTGTCAAGATTAATGCCATATTATTAGCCACATAATATGTTTCGTACATCTTACGCATATTTGTAAGAGAAGGGTTTTTTATGTGATCCGTTGTTACAATAACTGTTTGAGTGCCATATGGATGTTTTCTGTAGAAGTTTTTATAAAAATCTTCAATTAAATTAGTTGAGAAATCATCCATGTACATATTTTTTTCTTCAAAAACAGTCTCGAGTTCTGACTGAAATAAACGGAAAACAGGATTTTTGAATCTATGACTGTATATCATTAACCACTTATCCATTTGATTTTTAGGAAATATATTAAAGTAGGCAACAATTTCGTCACTTGTAAAAGCATTTACCATACTTGAACCAATCTGATCAAGAATTCTGTCTAATTCATTTGGAATTGCATATTTCCCAGCCTCTAAAGAAAGGTCATTTATCTTTTGTTGAATAGCTTTTCTTTCTTCAGGATCTTCTATTTTTGCAAGCTTATCATATTCGATTATAATGCTGTCAAGATAGACTTGCTCTTTTTTATAGTCAATTGTGCCGAGCTCATCAGTTCCTTTGAACATCATGTGTTCTAAATAATGTGAAGTTCCTGTATGATCTGCAGGATCATACTTGCCACCAGTTTTAATTATCACAGCACCTAAAACATTTGGTACACTTTTATCCACATTAAGATATACACTTAAACCATTATCAAGTTTATAGTTCTTTATTTTAAGGTTTTCACTTGACTTTTGTGAATATAAGCCTATTGATACAAGTGATAAGGCAATTAGTGTGAGTAATTTGAAAAGCTTTTTCATATTTTTAAAATTTGTTTCTTGCAAAACGATTAATACATAAGATTGTTACAGTTTAATATGTTTTTTTTACTTGTTTAAATTCTTTTTTCGGGATAATACGTGTAGATAATATGTAAATGTAGTTTACAGGTTTATTATATAAGCCGGTTTTGATAGAGGATAGATTTTCTAAGATATCTATTCCGGCAACAATTTCACCAAATATAGTGTATTGCCCATCGTAGATTGGTACCCCACCAAATTCAGTATAGGTAGAGATTTGCTTTTTGCTCAGACTAAAAAGTTCTATACCATCTTCTGTTAAACGTGGTTTTATACTATCTGTAAGTTGAATATACAGCTCTCTGTAATTATCTTTGTTACCAGTTGATTTATATAGTCTCAAACTATCGTCATAATGTTGGTGTCCTGGTTCTGAAAGGAAAACTGTGATGTAATCAGCAATTATTGGAGCATTCCTTTTTGCTTCAAGAGTTTTTAATAGCTTTTCGTCAGTTTTTATGCCTTCAACAAGATAAAAAAGGTAATTGTCTGATTGCATTTCAGGATTTTTGTCATTATTTGCTCTTAACATCCCCACAGCACCTGTTTTGTTCATTAGTTGAGGATTAATCTCTTGATTAATCTTGGACCCATCTTTAGTTCTGTTTAACAGGTGTTCTTCTTTCTTGCCTGGTTTTAAACCAAATTTATGTATGCTATTAGGAATTGTGGAGTAGATTAGAGTGCTATCATAAACATTCTCGTTAGAGTTTTTAATAAAATTATCTTTGTGAAGCGGTGTGCCTTCATATAATCCTAAGATAAAACTTCCTTCTGTTGTCTTTACTTCAACATAAGTTTTAATCTTTGCTGGATTATTCAATAATGAGCACGAACTAATGATAGATACTGCAATTAAGGCAACCGGAATGACAAAAAAACGTCTAAACATAAAAAATATTTTATTTATTAAAAATAATTACTAATATTGTAAGTTACAAAAATAAACAAAATGTTTACATTATGAAGAGAATTATTAATATCGTTGTAATAGCTGCAATTCTTGCAGGAGTAGTAGTCTCTAACTATAGTTGTCAACCGGAAGATCCACCAAAAGCTGTAGTTATTGTGGTTGATGAAGATAATCAACCTGTTGAAGAAGCCATGGTTATTGTTAAAGCTGCAAACTCAGACAGTTCTCACACAGTTGTTTATTTATTAAATGAAGATAAGCCTGTTGCTGATACACAATGGACAGATGGTGATGGTAAAGTTTATTATGACTTTAAATACGAAGCTATTTATAAAGTGGAAGTAACAAAAGGTACTGACAGAGACCATCCTTTTACAAGAAGAGGTATTGGTATTCTAATCTTGGAAAATGATAAAACTATTGAATCAACAATAGAAATAAACGAACAAACTACATTAGATTAAAAACTGAAAACACAAAAATATGAGAAAAATATACTTTTCAGGGCTGTTTATTATTATAGCCCTTTTTTCTTTTAGTCAGATAACAATTACACGTTCTGATACCTATGATTTAGGAACTGAGTATCCGAGAATTTATTTTGGATTTGAACAAGAAGGCGAGAGTTATCATGTTGATACAGTTATTACTGATCCTATTGTTTTTGATGATTTGGATAGCTTAGATTTTTCATATGTGGAAATTGACACATTGATTTATCAAGACCCATCAGAAACAGATACAGAGTCTTATTATGAAGATGCTACATGTGCCTATCAGACAAGAGAAGGCTATGTAATGTATTTACAGATAACAGATGAAGAGCGAAAGCTAATGGGATTTCAGGGTGTTTTACCAATGACAGGAGATCCTATGAATCTGAAATTTACAGATACACTCATTACGAATACTTTTCCTTTTGTATACGAAGAACAACATCAGGATATTGGTTCAGCATTTGAAAACCAACATATCTCTGTATTTGAGTCTATAATTCCTTCGGAGTATTATGGGACTATGACAAGTTTGTACGATACAGTTAGATTTCTAATGAACCTTGAAATTAAAGTTCAATATGATCAATACGGAGAAATGCAATGTGTTGGTGATTCAAATTTAAACGGAACGTTCTCTTATCTGAGAGAAAATAATAAGCTGATAAATATTTTTGATATTCAGTTAAGATCAAAGTTTTCAGGTACATATACATCATTAAGTGATATTCCCGGTATAGGCGACCAATTACCTATGGATTTACCAATGGTAGATACTACCTGTACATATACCTACTGGACAAATGGCTTAGAAACTACAATAGCTGAAATTGAGTTAAATTCAGCATATGATTCTGTTTATAATGTAACATTTAGATACGCATTTTTAAGTTCTGTACCAGAGAATTTTATACTTAATTGTGAGGTATATCCAAATCCTGCGACTGATAGAATTGTGTTTACAGTTGAAGATTTTGAAAACACTACTTTAGAGATATATACTATTGATGGTAAGTTATTGTTTTCAGAAGAATTAAATACACAAAACTATAATCTGAATATTAGTGCTTATAAATCCGGACCATATATCTACAGGCTTCTAAATGAATCGAAGTTTCCTGTTTCAGGTGGTAGGTTTGTAAAACAATAAGAGTTTTTTGGGGTATTAGCTCAGTTGGCTAGAGTGCTTGACTGGCAGTCAAGAGGTCATCGGTTCGACTCCGATATACTCCACAAGGGATGCGAAAGCAACCCTTGTGTATTTTAAAATAAAGAACTTCCCAAATACCGTTCGACTTTATTTATATATCATTAATCTTTCATTTCAGAAATTCTATACCAAAAGCTTTGATTGTCTGAATCTTCATTTAGAGATATAAAAATTACGTAATCACTTTTTATTATTACGTAAAATGAATCTTCTGATTCCCATTCTGCATATCCTTCAATTACGCCACTTTCTTCATCCCGATATAAATCACCTAAAGTATAAGTAGTTTTCGTATCAGAAGTTTTATGTACTAATTCTTCATTTGTAACATAAAAGGTGCAGTTTTCTTCTTTCCCACTCACTGCAACCCTTTCTTCAGTTATTGCATTCCATTCATTGTATTCTGTATAATCTGTAGTAATTGTTAAACTGTTTTCTTGTGCATTAATTGAAAAAAATGTAACAATTACAAGTAATGTAGTTAATAATGTTTTCATGGTTTTTGTTTTTTTGATTTATAAAGATACAAATAAATACATAGCTTTTGTTTTTTATAGATGATTTGTTTAAGTTAATTTTACTGAATCATAGATGACTCATGTGTTGTAGCTAAATAGTATTATTGTTAAAGTATTTTTCTATACCGAGCCTTTTTTATTTGAATTTGTACAAACATTGTTTTGAAAAAACTGTTTAATAAAAAAGTATAGTATAATTAGTTGATTTACATACGATTATTTCGTATTTTTGAATGAAGATCACAATAAACCAATGCTTTATGTATAGTTTGAGTAAGTTTAGAAAAAAAGTAGGTATAGGGATATCTGTTCTTATATTCATTTTATCATTTAGTTTCAGTGTTAAATCTCAGGTTACTTATTCTTTAAATACTCCATCGTATTATACTGTTTTTTCTGATGGTGGTGGTGTTTTTGATAATACTACAGAATTAGGTTTGTGGGCAAATTCAGGTAATAAACACGTTGTCGCATGGCGAGAAATGCAGACAAATGGAACTAATTCGGGAAGTGCTAGGTATTTGCAAGTTGGAGACGTTCTAACAGTAACTATTGCTGCAACTGCTGCTTATGGACAAATTGGTTTGAGTTTAAATTCAAGTCCTTCAACTGGATCATGGGCAAATCGCTACAGTAATAGTATACTGTACATTCAGGTAGATGGTACAACAGGTTCCTGGTATGTAAATAGTAATGCCGGAAATGAAACCTTAGATTATACTGTATCAACAACCTGGCATGATTATGTTTTTAATATTCGGATTACATCAGAAACAACTGCAGATATTGAGTTAGTCGTTGATGGAACAACAACAAAACGGCTAATGAATGTAACAATGAATGGAAGTTCCGGAACTGATATTTCACATTTCGTAGTTTATCTTAATGATGACTGGAATGGTTCTGCAAACACCAATATCTATTTGAAACCTACTACACAACATAACGCAACAGGTGAGGTCTATCTTGGATATTATCTTTCTTCAGGAACTTATACTCCTGGTTTGGTAAAAGACGGACTAACTTCAAATAGCACATCAACATCCAATTCAAATGATGTTTATATTGGTGGTGATTTAGGAAGCACGGTAGTTTTAAGTAGTGCAAATACATATACTGGAGCAACAACCATTAATGCAAATGCAGCATTAAAGCTTGGAGTTTCTTCAGCGACATCCTCTTCTGGGCCATTAGGAACAACTGATGCAGGGACGACTGTAAGTTCTGGTGGAGTATTAGATATGAATGGATATTCATTAAGTTCTTCTGCAACTGAATCTCTTACTCTAAATGGGACAGGAATATCTAGTAGTGGCGCATTAATAAATTCATCCGGTACGTCATCAGTATGGGCAGGAAGTATTGCACTTAGCTCTTTATCTGCTATAGGTGGTACTGGTGATATAACTATATCAGGCGTTATCTCTGGGGCAAACGACCTTTAGAAACTAGGTTCTGGGAAGCTTACTTTATCCGGAAATAATACTTATACAGGAGCAACAAAAATATATGCCGGAACACTTGAACTAGGAGCAGCAGATCGAATTTCTAATTCTTCAAATATCCGCTTGATTGGTGGAACTTTAAGTACCGGATCTTCTACGGGTTATAATGAAACAGTAGGAACATTACAGCTTGAAGAGAATTCAATAATTAATCTGGGTACAGGTTCACATTCATTAAACTTTAGTGCCAGTAATGGTGTTAGCTGGACCTCCGGAAAAACTTTAACAATTACTGGTTGGTCAGGTGGCTCTGGGTCTTCAGGAACTGCTGGTAGAATTTTTGTAGGGTCAGATGCAAGCGGATTAACTGCAGAACAATTATCTCAAATCACATTTGCAGGTATAGGCGAAGCAAAAATATTATCAACCGGAGAAATTGTACCAAAAGGAATTTTTCAATCAAAAACAACAGGTAATTGGAATGTAGCAGCTACTTGGGAAGTTTATAATGGAAGCGGTTATACTACAACTACAATTTACCCTACCAAAGATGAATCAACAGTAACAATTAAAAATACGCATGTAGTTACATTAACATCAGATGCTACTGTATCTAATTTAATTATAGAATCAGGTGGTGAACTTGCTTTATCAGATAAGTCATTGACATTAGCTAGAGATGCTACATTAACAAATAATTCTACATTTACGGCTGGAACAGGTACTGTTGTATTCGAAGGTGTGGGAACAGTTGCAGGATCACAAGTAACAACATTTTATAATGTAATAATAAATGGTACTGCTGAAAGTGGTGGTGTTAACTTTGGAGCATATAAATCAAAAATAGATGGGACATTAACAATTAATTCATGGGGTTATGCAGATGTAAATGCCCCAACGTATGGAGTGAACTCTCATTTAGTCTATAATACAGGAGCAGTTTATGATCGTCGAGTTGAATGGGGGGCATCCGGAACAGGAACTATAGGGGTTACACCTGGCTATCCAAATGATGTTACAATTACAGTGAACACTACACTTAACTATGTGCATGAAACAATTGGTATTGCTAAATCTATTTATGGTGATCTTGTTATTGATGCCGGTTCATCACTTTATATGGATTATGGCTCTCCTAGTCCGGGTATTACAGACCCTTTGACAGTTAATGGAAATGTTACTATTAATGGGAACTTGTCTTTGAGTAATGATGTAGGGGGAGATATTATAGTTAAAGGCAATTGGACCAGAGGTGCTGGTAGTACGCTTGTAAATAATGAGAGAGCTGTTTTCTTTACAGGTACGTCAGAGAAGGTGATTAATACGGCAGGTGGAGAAACTTTTGACTATGTTGTTTTAGACAATAGTAGTAATCTGGATTTACAATCAAATGTTAGAGTTGAAGAGCAACTCGAAATGGTTTCAGGTAATATTACAACAAATTCCAACATTCTTGAAATAGGAACCAGCGTTGCGGAACCTGGTTTGCTTGATTATACCTCAGGTATGGTGTTTGGTAATTTTAAAAGGTGGTTTATAGCTTCAACCAACTCTGGTGATAACACTGGGTTATTCACATTAGGAGTAGGTACGGATTTTAGACCGGTGCTAATTGAATATACTAGTGCTCCATCAAGTGGAGGAAGTTTAACTGCTCAGTTTGTTGAAACGGAGATGGGTTGGCAAAACTCTGGTAATAGTCCAACAATTACTGCTGTCGGGTCATGTGGACAGTTTAGTGTTACAAATTATAGTGATGAAGGGTATTGGCAAGTTGATGCTGCTGATGGATTATCAGGTGGCAATTATAATATTTCAATATATCCTAATGGCTTTGAAATAATTAATGATTATTGCCAACTGACTGCATTAAAACGTGTTGGTGCGGGAAATTGGGTAGAATCGGGTACGCACAAGGAACCAAATCAAACAGGACCTTATGGATTACTTGTTAAACGAACAGGTGCTACAGGATGGAGTAATTGGGGATTGGCAGGAGGAAAGAATAATGTTTTACCTGTTGAATTAGTAAGTTTTTATGCTATTTGCGAAGGAAATTTTATTGACCTTTTTTGGGAAACTGCTTCGGAAAAAAATTCTGATTATTTCGATGTTGAAAGATCCAGTGATGGTGTTATTTGGATGAAAGTTGGTGAGCTGAAATCTGCTGGTAATTCAAAAAAACAATTAGAATACAGCTTTAGAGATATTTCTAAAGATGAAAATGTATACTATAGATTAAAGCAAGTAGATTTTGACGGAAAGTCTGAGTTTTCTGAGATTATAGCAGTTAAGTGTTTTTAACACTCTAGTTTTGAGATTAAGGTGTATCCAAACCCTGTTAAAGATATTTTGTTTATTAATACAAATATTGACGAACCAAGAAACTCTTATTTGTATTTAAGAAATATTTCAGGTCAATTAATATATGAGATATCTGATTTAAAGAAAGGGGAATTGTTTATTGATGTTTCCGATTTTAAACCGGGTTTGTATTTCTTGCAAATTAATAATGGACAATCATCTAGAACAATTAAAGTTTCTGTCGAGTAGCGTTTTAAATAAATTTTGAAATAATTATATTTTTTCAAATTTTCCAGAATAGATTTTACCATTACCCATAATAATTATTGTATAAATCCCAGAACGAAGATCTGATATATTAATTGTCATATAATCTGAATATAATTCATTTCATGATTTCACTATTTGAGCTTGTAAATTGTAGATTTTATAATCTATATTTTTATCTTTTAGTTCTTTTGAAATATTGACCTTTATTATATCAGAGGATGGGTTAGGGAAAATTTCAGGTTTTATATGATAGATAAAATTTTCAACACTACTATTATCACAGTCTTCTTCCAGACATCCACAGCTATCAACTTTAAATAAAACTGCAGATTGGATATGCTGAGGAAATAGTTCGCTTGGATCTGACTGGAATTCACCTGCCAGAACAAACCCATTATCTGAAGTTGGAGTAATGCATTCCAGCATAGTATAATTATCCTCTGTATCCTCTGGAAAGCATCTATATCTTCTTATCCATTGTCCTTCGCCATAATAATCTAATTTCATAAGAGCGCTCTCGTGATGATAATAAGAGTTTAATAGTAGAAAAATGTTGCCATCTTCATCTTTATAGGAATCTATTATCGCCCATCCTTGATGTTCGAAATCACCAAAATATGTTTCTAAATTGGTAACATCATAAAATTCGCTTCCTATAGTTTCTATATCAAGTTTTCCTGTCCATATTGTTGAATATGGATTAAAACTACCATAATTAATACAAAGAAACTCATCCGTCCAAATTACCAATGTTTCATCATTTGCAATATTAAATAAATGTGCACAGACTGTTCCTGTTTCAAATTGTTCTGGGCCATCACTAAATTCTATTGTAACTTCATTGTTTGGTGTTCGCCAATACCATTTTAATGAGCCTTCTTCATTAAATCTTAGAATTGTACAAACATATCTATATGGCCATGAATAAATAAGTTTGTGCACTGAATATAAATAACCTCCATCATCTAGTCGTAAAAAATCTATAGGTGTTGACTTAATATTTGCTCTTGAAGGGTATATTTTCCAGGATAACTCTTTTGTTATAAAATTATATTTGCAGAAAATGGGTTTTACTCTTACTACATCTTATGTACTATAACTAATCGTTCCAAACAAATGTATTTCATCTTCTAATAAATTATGCATTCTAATTATTACATTCTTATCATCGAAAAATGATTTTAAATCAATAATTGAATCTAAATAGTAGTTTTCTTTATTAAAAAAACATATTGCAGGGCTGAGTAAAAAATCTTTCAGATATTCTTTGTATGTGCCACTAACAATTATTTTATCTTCTAATACTGAATAGTTTTCTTTTTTATATGTACAGATACCTGCGATCGTATCATTATCACTATATACATAACTATTCTTGTAATTCCCCTGTCCATCGATAAAATTAACAATAGGAGGTATTTCAAAACCGTTTGTTTCAAATGTGTGACCATAGGTTGTATAACCATTTTCAGTTTCAACAACTTTTAAAATAGTCCAACCTGGATATAAGTTGTAGAATCTTTCCTGGGAGAAGTTCAATTTTGTAAGCATTATAAATAATGCAAACCAGATAAAAACTTTTAAGCTTTTCATATTATATAGTAAATATCATTATTGAGTTATAATTAAACAATGCTTACACTTTACTAATATACAAAAAATACCTGAAAGTATCAAAAGAAAATTTTGCGAAAAATATGTAAGAATAATTATTCATAATAACTGGTTAAACTTTTGTTAAAAAATGTTAAATGATGTTGTAGTAGTGTAATTTTCGTTTTCTTTGAGAAAAATCGCTATTATGAAAAAGCTTATTCTTGTATTTACTCTTTTAACTATTATTGCAGTAGGTAATATTAAATCACAGGATTTTGAAGGTGGAGTTATCTATGGACTCGTAACAGAATCTCTCGAAGGACAGTTTGTAGAATATGCAAATATTTCTGTTTATCTGGCAAAAGATTCCAGTTTGATAAATGGAACAATATCTGATGCAAGTGGAAGGTTTTTTGTGCAAAAATTACCGAAAGACAGTTTGTATATCGAAGTTGAATTTGTTGGGTTTAAAAAATATGTCTCTGATATTTTTGTCCTGACAGAACAGGTGCCTTACTTTGGTTTTGAAAATATTGTTATAGAACCAGATGTTAATGTTTTAGGTGAAGTAAATGTTGAAGCTGAGGTAAAACACGTTGAATATCAGATCGATAAAAAAATTATTAATCCAACTAAAGATATTTTGGCTGCTGGTGGAACGGCTGTTGATGTCCTTAAAAACGTTCCATCAGTCCAAACAGATATTGATGGTAATGTTAGTATAAGAGGGAATTCCGGATTTAAGTTATTGATAGATGGCAGACAGTCAATTATCGAAGGTAGTGATGGACTAAAATCAATTCCTGCTGAAAACATTGAAAGAATAGAGATTATTACCAACCCTTCGGCACGCTATGAAGCTGATGGTGTTGCTGGGATAATAAACGTTATTCTTAAAAAGGAAAAACGGAATGGAATTAATGGTATGTTATCGGCAAATGTTGGTAAAGTATTAGATAAGTTTAATACATCAGAAAATTTGATATTTAATATTAGAAAAGAAAACATCAATTTCTTTTTCGGAGTAAATTATCGTAAGCATAATCATCCAGGAAGTGGAGATCTAACACAGCAAACATTATTAACAGACTCTTTATTACAAACTAATACTGATTTTACAAGTATTTGGCAAAGTGAAAACTATAGTGTCAGATTGGGTACTGATATTACAATTACAGAAAATGACCTTTTAACAGTCTCAGCAAGTCTTGGTAAATGGGGGCATGGTAATGTCACTACTTCAGCAAATGTATTTGATGCAATGAGTACTGTTAATACAAACTCATATTCATATGTTTATAATCAGGTGTCTGCAATGGATTTTTTTAATAATTATTATAAGTTTAATCTTGACTATACACATAAGTTTAAAAAAGAGGGGCATGAATTAAACTTATTAGGAACTTATGATTTAGGTCAATTTGAGAGATATTCGGATTATTTGGTTACCTATGAGGCTGACTATATCACAACTAATGGTATTAGTAATTTTGGTAATAATGCTGAAGAAACTGATAATAACAATCGTACTCAATTTGAGTTAAACTATGTGAATCCAATTTTTGGAGGCAAGTTAGAGGCTGGTTATAAGCTTAATTTATTTAATTCCTCAAGTCAGTATGATTATTACAATTTAATAGCACCAGGTGGCGAAGAACGTTTAATAGACAGTACAAGGCTAAATCCTCTTGATGCTTATGAAAACATCCAATCTTTGTATTCAACATTTAGTGGAGATGTGTTAAAAATTGGTTATAAGTTAGGTTTGAGAATGGAATATACAGATAGATTATACACTAAAACTCTTAGTGGTGGAGAATTCGGAAACGAAGATTTGTCTTTCTTTCCAACAGTACATATATCAAAAAGTATTAATCAATCAAACCAAATATTTGGTAGTTATAGTAGGAGAATTACCAGACCACACCCATGGCATTTAGATCCTCAAACAACGATTGTTGGGTTAAATATGATTAGAATGGGTAATCCAGAACTTAAACCTGAATTTACCGATTCGTATGAGTTAGGTTATTCTGTTTTTAAAGGAATGAATTATTTATCATTGGAAGCTTTTTATCGAAAAACAAACAATAAGATATCTCAATTATCATATTTGTCAGACACTTCATATACAGTAAGTGTTACTACTTTTGATAATATTGATATGGATTATTCTACTGGTTTAGAGGCAATGATTAATGTGAAGATTTTAAAGGCAATTACTTTTGCTACAGGTGGTAGTGTTTACTATTATGCTTTAGAAGGCACAACTGATTCAGGTACGGTATTGAGTAAAGAATCATTTAATTATAATGCATGGTTAAATGTAAGTTATACATACCATAAAACAAAAACCAGATTGCAAGTTTCAGGGTATTTTTCTGGTCCTAGAATTGAACTTTATTCAACAACTAAACCATTTTATACTATTAGTAGTGCGATAAAACAGGATTTCTTTAAAAACAAATTATCATTAACCTTTGGATGTGATAATATTATTCATTCAAAATATTGGGTTAGTGAAACAGTTAATGGAAATTTAATGTCAACAACAAATTATTTAATCAGTGGTTTTAGATTGAATCTTGGCTTGACATATAAGATAAATGACTATAAGCCACGAAGAGACAAAGGCGAAACTGATGGACAACAAGGTGGTGGTGGAATGCCGATGATGTAATTTATTGCATATAAAAGATTTAAGGTTTAAGAATCAAGGCCATTTAGCTCATTCTTAAACCTTTTTTGTTTTTTTTACCAGCACTTATACTATTGTTCGTGAAAAAGTGATTTATTATATCTTGTATAATTAGACCAATAAAAAAGCCCCTGATAAATCAGAGGCTTTTATAATATTGTGAAAATATTAATTTGATAATCCAAATCTTTTAAATTCAGTAACTGTAAGTTCAGGATTTTGTTTCTTTAGATAATCTCTAACAGAGATTTTACCTTCTTGAACAAATTCTTGATTTAAAAGAGTGTTTTCTTTGAAGAATTTCTGAAGCTTGCCTTGAGCAATTTTGTCAAGAAGTTCTTCTTTCTTACCTTCTTGTCTAGCTTGTTCACGACCAATCTCTAATTCTTTATCAATAACCTCTTGAGATACAGAGTCTTTATCAACACCTGCAGGATTCATTGCAGCTACTTGCATAGCAATGTTTAATCCGATTTGAGGATCTACTTTAGTATTTAATCCAACTAGTGTTGAAAGTTTGTTTCCCATGTGGATATAAGCAGCAACTTGAGCAGCTTCTACTTTATCATAAAATGCGATTTCCATTTTTTCACCTGTAACACCACTTCTTTCAACTACAAGATCACCAATTTTTTGACCATTAATTTCGATGTTTTTAAGTTCATCAACATTAGCTGGTAAATTTTCAGCAGCAGCCTCAAGGATAGAATTAGCTAAAGCAACAAAGTCATCGTTTTTAGCTACGAAGTCTGTTTCGCAGTTTAAAGCGATCATTACACCAACTGTATCATCTTTAACGGTTTTTGCAATCACAGCACCTTCAGAAGCTTCACGATCCGCTCTTTTGTTAGCAATTGCTAAACCTTTTTCGCGAATTAGTTCTTTTGCTCTTTCGAAGTCACCATCAGCTTCAACTAATGCTTTTTTGCAGTCCATCATGCCTGCACCTGTCATTTTTCTTAATTTGGCTACATCTGCAGCTTTTATATTTGCCATTTTGATTTAAAATTTTAAAAGTTGACTATTCTGTTGATTTACTTTCTTTTTTAGCTTCTGCTTTTTCTTCAGGTTTAGCTTCTGCTTTAGGAGCTTCTTTTCTTGCTCTTGTTTTTTTAGCAGGTGCTTTATCTTCAGTTTTTTCCTGAGCTTCTTTTTTCTTCTCAGCAGCTTTTTCAGCAGCAGCTACTTCTTTTTCAGCACTTCTTTCCTGAAGTCCTTCTTTAATTGCCTGACACATTGCTCCAACAATTACTTGAATTGATTTTGAAGCATCATCATTTGCAGGTATTGGATAATCAATCGGTTTTGGGTCTGAGTTTGTGTCAACCATTGCAAATACCGGAATTCCTAATCTCATAGCTTCTTTAACGGCAATGTTTTCTTTCATTACGTCAACTACGAACAAAGCAGCTGGTAATCTTGAAAGATCAGAGATAGAACCAAGGTTTTTCTCTAGATTAGCTCTTTGACGAGTAATCTGCAATCTTTCACGTTTTGACATAGTTGCCAAAGTTCCGTCAGCTTGCATTTTATCGATAGTCGTCATTTTTTTAACAGCTTTTCTGATAGTTGGGAAGTTAGTTAACATTCCACCTGGCCAACGTTCAGTAACGTAAGGCATGTTTACTTTTTTTACTTCTTCAGAAACGATGTCTTTTGCTTGTTTTTTTGTAGCAACAAAAAGAATTTTTCTTCCTGATTTTGCAATGTTTTTCATTGCGTTTGCAGCTTCGTCGATTTTAGCAACGGTTTTGTGCAAATCAATAATATGAATTCCATTACGCTCCATAAATATATATGGTGCCATTGAAGGATTCCATTTACGTCTTAGGTGTCCAAAGTGTACACCTGCATCCAATAATTGATCAAAATTTACTCTTTACATTTTTTTAATTTTTAAGTTTACGTTCTGCAGTAACAACTGTATGGTAGGTTAAAAAACAATCCATACAATTTAGATACTAAACTCGATTTATAATTCTCTATGAAAATATTAACGTTTACTGAACTGGAATTTTTTACGAGCTTTCTTCTGACCCGGTTTTTTCCTTTCAACAACTCTTGGATCACGAGTTAAAAATCCCATAGGTTTTAGGCTTGCGCGGTATTCAGGATCTACTTTAAGCAATGCTCTTGAGATTCCTAAACGTAAAGCTTCTGCCTGACCTTTGATACCACCACCATCGATGTTGGCTTTAACGTCGTAAGCGTCAAGTTTGTCAATAGTTTCGAAAGGTTGTTTTACAATGTATTGTAATTGCAATACAGTAAAATAATCTTCTACTTTTTTATTATTTACGGTAATATTCCCTTTGCCTTCGCTCAGATATACTCTGGCTGTGGCTTGTTTTCTACGTCCTATTGCATTAAAAACTTCCATAATGCTTATTTAATTGTATTTAAGTACAACTTGGTTGGTTTTTGAGCTTCGTGTTTGTGCTCAGTACCAACATACACATATAAATTTCTGAATAAATCAGCACCTAAACGATTTTTAGGTAACATTCCTTTAACAGCTTTTTCAATAACTCTCTCAGGATGCTTTTCTAACATCTCTTCAGGAGTTGTTTTCTTTTGTCCACCTGGATAACCTGAGTGTCTGATATAAACTTTATCAGTTAATTTCTTACCTGTAAGTTTAATTTTATCAGCATTGATAACAATTACATTATCTCCACAATCAACATGAGGTGTAAAGTCAGGTTTATGCTTTCCACGAAGCACAAATGCCACTTTTGAAGCAAGACGTCCAAGAACCTCTTCCTCTGCATCAACAACAAACCACTGTTTGTTAACAGTTTCTTTGTTGGCTGATATTGTTCTGTACTTTAATGTTTTCACAACTTTAAAAATTTTAAATTCGTTAAATAATAATTTAACCCATAGGCTGGATGACCAAACGGACTGCAAAAATAATATAAATTTAAATAAATCAACATTTTTTGTAGAATTAATTTATATGCTATTTCTAATGTATGGAGTTCTTTGTTTGCAACACTTTAAGGCAGGTAGGGGGGTGTTGTGTCTCTAAACTTTTTTTGTTTCGGTAATGGAATTTGTCGAAAAATCTATCTTATTGATTAACAAAATATTGCGAATGTTCGTAAAGCTTAAAAGAAAATGTATGAACATTGTTTGGCTTTAGGTAGTAAAATGTTTTGTATTTTTACACATTGATATTTTGAAAATTTTGCCTTAAAAAAGATTGTATGTTTAAGATTTTGGATGAGGGAAAGAACTTCTCAAAAAGTTTCTTTCTAGTTCCGCATTTGATTTATCAAGATGATCTAAATTGGGTATGTGTACCTGATATTGCTATTAAAAATATATTTAATAGAGAGGGAAATCCTGCTATAAAAAGCGGAGATTATAATTTGTGGATTTTGTACGAAAATGGAGAACCTGTAGGTAGGATAATTGCTTTTTGGACAGAGTCAAAATCAAAAAATAAAAGACCATATTCTGGAGGAATTTCATTCTTTGAATGTATTGATTCTCAGGAGGCAGCAAATCTATTATTTGATTCAGCTGTTGAATGGCTTAAAGCTGCCGGAATGCAGGCTGTTGATGGTGTTATTGTGCCAGGTGAGAATTATAACCACTGGGGTATATTAATTGATGGGTTTAGTAAGCAAGGTTTTGGAATGCCATATAATCTGCCCTACTATAAGAAATTGTTTGAAAACTATGGTTTTAAGGTATATTTTGAGCAGAATTCCTATCATGTTGACCTGTCAAAAGAGTTTCCGGAAAGACATGTGAAATTTGCAAAGCATATTGTTGAAAAAGGCGATTTTTCTTTTGGACATGCAGGTAAAAAAATGAACCAAAAGGACGTGAGGAATACAACCATAGTTTTCAATGATGTTTGGTCAGCATTTCATGCAAATCACCAGTTTGTTGAGGAAGAATATTTTGAGAAAATTGTCAAGGAATTAAAACCTGTTTCTAATCCAAAGTTTATATGGTTTGCATATAAAGATGATTATCCTATTGGAATGGCAATAGCATTTCCTGATTTAAATTTGATATTTGATAAATTTAAGGGGAAATTTCATTTGTTAAACAAACTAAAAATGGTTCACAAAATTAAAAATGTTAATAGAGCCCGATTATTAGTTTTTGGAGTTAATCCAAAATATCATAGTTCTGGTGTAGCAGGAGCCTTATTTTGGAAAATGACAGAAGCTATGAAGGAAGAGGGAATTGAGGAACTTGAGATGTCTTGGGTAGGAGATTATAACCCTAAAGTAAATAGGATATATAAACATCTGGGGAACTCAACACATGCAAAAACACATGTAACTATGCGTTATATTATAGATTCAGATATTATCTTTGAGCGATTTACAAATTAAACCTTATGAAATTTTACAGATTTTTAAATGATTACAGTGAAGGAGCACATCCATCCATTTTAAAACAATTATCAGAAACCAATTTAATTAAACAGGAAGGATATGGAGATGACGATTATTGTAAAAATGCGGCAGAACTTATTCGTAAAGAAATTAGAAATACAGATGCAGATATACATTTTGTTTCCGGAGGAACACAAGCAAATCTACTGTGTATGTCAGCATTTTTAAAGCCATATGAGTCAATAGTTGCACCAAAAACCGCACATATCGAAATTCATGAAGCAGGTGCAATTGAGTTTACTGGTCATAAAACAAATACTGTTGAACCTGAAAACGGTAAATTATTACCTAAACATATTACCGAGCAGGTTGAATTTCATTACGATGAACATATGGTTGTTCCAAAAATTGCATTTATCTCAAATACAACCTAAATTGGAACAGTATATACACGCGCAGAACTTGAGGCTTTATCAAATGTGTGTAAAAAGCATGGAATGTATTTGTATATTGATGGCGCAAGGCTTGGAGCTGCATTGATGTCAGACAAAAATGATATGAGTCTTGCTGAGATCAGTTCATTAGTTGATGCGTTTTACATAGGTGGTACTAAAAACGGTGCTTTAATAGGAGAGGCTATTGTAATTAATAATCCTGAGTTGAAAGAGAAGTTTCGTTATAATATGAAACAAAAAGGAGCTTTGTTAGCAAAGGGAAGAATTATTGGAATACAGTTCGAACAATTATTTACAGACGGTAAATATTATGAATTGGCAACATATGCATATAAAATGGCGCAAAAGCTTGCTAATGTACTGAAAGAGAAAGGTATAGGTTTTTATACTCAACCAGAATCGAATCAAATATTTCCTATTTTGAGTAAAACTGTAATTGAAAAGCTTGAAAAGAAATTCGGTTTCTATATCTGGACAAAATATGATGAGAATAACTCGGTAGTAAGATTAGTTTGTTCGTGGGCGACAAAAGAAGAGGCTGTTGACGAATTTATAAAATCATTATAATGAAATATAGACTGATACTATTTGCAGTAATGTTTGTCATTGCTTCTTGCACTTCAAAAGTAAATAAAGATCAAGTGGGAGAAGAACAATTGGATAATGATACAACAGTGCTAGTAGATACGTTTGAAAAGCAAATTTATATACCCGACTCTTTGGATATGTATTTTGAAAAGCCTGTAGATTTTTATGCGTTAAAAAGAAATACACAAGCAATGCACTCAGGAGGCATTGTTAGATTTCCAACAAAATACTTTCATGAAATCTCTGATAGTAATAGTATTTATTATGACTATTGGGCTATTGAGTTTTTGGGTATGATTGAGAATGAGCAAAGACCATTATGTTTTAAAGTAATTAAACCATGGTCCACACCTGAGGATAGATATTATGGAGCAGATAATGAGATATTAATAGGAATCCAATCTTGTATTGAGTGGTCAGGACTTGAAAATTCCAATTTTGTAAACACACCAGATTCATTAATTATTAAACGATTTGGTCAACCGGATACGACTTCTTCTGATTGTTTTATTTATTCACGTGATGAGAAACTTTTATGCTTAAAGATTAAAGGTAATCGGGTGATATGGTTTAAATATTTATGGTTAAACTATTCATTTGGTGATAATCCTGAGATTGTACCTGAACTTGTTAATTGGTAATTATTCTCCCAAAAGTTCTGTTTTTATTTTTTGGGTGAGTTTAGAAACAATCAATTCATAGGAGTGGTCAATTAATTCTATTATCAAATTATTTGGCACACTACCATTTAAATCTATCTGATTCCAATGTGTTTTATTCATATGCCATGCGGCTTCTATTTCTGTGTATTCTTCACGTAACTGTATTGCTCTTTCCGGATCACATTTAAGCACAATGTTATTCCCTTTTTCAAGAGCTGAAAGAGCAAACATCTTATTTGCAACCTTAAATACCAAAGTTTCTTCATCAAAAGGGAAACTTTCAGTTACAGCTTTCTTTGAAAGACAGTATTCGCGTAATTCTTCAATATTCATTTTTATGTGTTTTTACAAAGGTAATAAAAGACTGGAGACCGAATGCGGGTGAGAATCAATAAAGTTAATCTGTGTATAAATAGTTCGGTCATCGGTCATCGGTCATCGGTCTTTTATTATCTTTGCAGAAAATTTTATTTATGCATAAGTCAGGATTTGTAAATATTATCGGAAATCCGAATGTTGGAAAGTCAACATTAATGAATGAACTTGTTGGTGAGAGGTTGTCAATTATAACAAATAAATCTCAGACAACACGTCATAGAATACTCGGAATAGTTAGTGGTGAGGAATTTCAGATTGTATATAGTGACACTCCAGGGATTATTAAACCAAACTATAAGTTACAGGAAAGAATGATGAATGGAGTTGTTTCTTCATTTGAAGATGCTGATGTGTTTTTGTATGTAACTGATGTTGTTGAAAAATCTGACAAAAACGAAGAATATGTCGAAAAGCTAAGTAATGTAAAAGTTCCGGTTCTTTGTTTAATTAATAAAATTGATTTAGAGTCACCAGAAAAGAGTATTGAGTTAAAAAACTATTGTGAAAAGACTTTACCTAACGCAGAAGTTTATTTGATATCAGCTTTACATAAAACAAATTTAGATATTATTTTTGATAGAATATTTGCTTTATTGCCAGAAGGTCCTGCATGGTTCCCCAAAGATCAACTTACTGATAAAACAGAGCGTTTTATTGTTTCAGAAATTGTTCGTGAAAAGATACTAAAGAACTATCGAAAAGAAATTACATATGCCTCAGAGGTAGTTGTTGAGGAGTTTAAAGAAGAAGAAAAGATAATTCGTATTAAAGTTGTAATAGTAGTTGAGCGTCCTACACAAAAAGGAATAATTATTGGACATAAAGGTTCATCTTTAAAAAGAGTTGCGACACATTCGCGAGAGGATATGGAAAAATTCTTTGGTAAGAAAATATTTGTCGAGTTCTTTGTTAAAGTTAAAAAGGACTGGAGAGACAATGATTATAATTTGCGTGATTTTGGTTATGTGTATGGGATAGATGACCGGTGACGGGTGACCGATGCCGAATCTTGGAATTTAGAGTTTTGTTTTTATTATTTTTGCAAAAAATTATCACATGGGAAATATAGTAGCTATTGTAGGAAGACCAAATGTTGGGAAATCAACATTGTTTAATCGTTTAATTGAAAGACGCGAAGCAATTGTTGATGATGAAAGTGGTGTTACCAGAGATAGAATTTATGGTCATTCAACTTGGAATGGTAAAGATTTTTCGGTAGTTGATACTGGTGGATTTGTTGAAAATTAAGACGATGTGTTTGAAAGGGAAATCGCTAAGCAAGTTCTTATAGCTATTGACGAGGCAGATGCTATTATTTTCGTAGTTGATGCTATGGCTGGCGTTACTGATTTAGATTCAACAGTAGCAAATATTCTGAGAAAATCGAAAAAGCCGGTATTTCTCACATCGAATAAAGTTTATAATAATGCAAGAATTGCTGATAGTTATGAATTTTTTAGTTTTGGTTTAGGAGAAGTTTACAGTATTTCTGCAATGAATGGTTCAGGAACAGGGGACCTTTTAGATGCATTAGCAGATGCATTACCTGATTCTGTTGCTGAAGAAGAAAGTGAGTTGCCAAGAGTAACAATTGTTGGTCGACCAAATGTTGGGAAATCCTCATTGACAAATGTACTCATCGGCGAGGATAGAAATATTGTAACTGACGTTGCAGGTACAACTCGTGATTCAATCAATACAAGATATAATAAATTTGGGTTTGATTTTATGCTGGTAGATACAGCAGGTGTACGTCGAAAAAATCGTGTTAGTGAAGATCTAGAGTTCTATTCTGTTATGCGTGCAATTAGAGCTATTGAACATTCGGATGTTTGTGTTCTGATGATTGATGCAACACTTGGTTTCGAATCTCAGGATCAAAATATTTTGAACCTTATAAGAAAAAATAAAAAAGGGATTGTTATTGTTGTTAACAAATGGGATTTAGTTGAGAAATCTACTAATACCGTAAAGGAATTTACTAAGAAGATAATGGATAAAATGGCTCCCTTTAATGATATACCAATTTTGTTTATTTCTGTATTAAATAAGCAAAGAATTCATAATGTAATTGAAAAAGCGATGGCGGTGTTTGAAAGTAGAGCTCAAAGAATTCCCACAGGTGTTCTTAACGAAGTAATGCTTGAGGCAATTGAAGCATATGCTCCACCAATTTTAAAGGGAAAAAGAGTTAAGATTAAATATGTGACTCAGTTACCAACCCCAACACCTGTATTTGCTTTCTTTGCAAACCTTCCTCAATATATACGCGACCCTTATAAACGTTATCTTGAAAACAAGTTACGCGAGAATTTCGACTTTACCGGTGTTCCTATTACACTTGTATTTAGAGATAAGGGGTAACTGTATATGTCTTTAGGACATGAAAAGATCGTTAGTTTACACTTTCACTTAGCTTAAAGCCCTGCGAGTTACAATAAATCGGATTAAGTGTTTTGTCAGTAGGACGTAAACATTTTATATTGCTATTATTTAGGCTCGAAATTTTTACATATCGCCAAAGATTAATTATCTTTATGCTTTAATTTTAAACTATACAATTATGTTCAAACCTGAAGTATATAAAAACAGAAGAGAAAATTTAAAGAAATCATTATCAAAAGTAGTTTATCTGATTATGGGAAACAACGAATCCCCTATGAATTATCCTGATAATACTTTTCATTTCAGACAAGATAGTAACTTTCTTTATTTTTATGGATTAGACCATGCAGGAATGGCTGCAATAATTGATACCGAGAATGATAAAGATATAATTTTTGCTAATGATGTAGATATAGATGATATTATCTGGATGGGACCACAGCCAAAAGTTAGTCAGCTTGCTGAAAAATGTTTGGTTACAGAAACGCATCCTTTTGGTAAACTTGAAGAATACTTAAAGAATGCTCAAAAAAGTGGTCGTAAGATACATTTCTTACCTCCATACAGACATGATAATATGATTTATCTAAATCAAGTATTGGGAATTTCTTTTGGTAAGATGAAAGAGGAGGCCTCACTTGAGTTTATTCTTGCAGTTATTGCATTACGAAATGTAAAAGAACAGGTTGAAATTGAAGAAATAGAGAGGGCATGTAATATTGGTTATTTAATGCATACAACTTCAATGCGTATGTGTAAGCCCGGATTATATGAAAGAAATATTTCAGGAGCAATGGAAGGGGTTAGCTTATCGTTCGGGTCTGTTCCTTCATTTCCTATAATTTTAACTAAAAACGGACAAACATTACATAATCATTACCATGGTAATAAACTTGCAGAAGGTGATCTTTTATTGCAAGATGCAGGCGCACAAACACCAATGTATTATGCATCTGACAACACAAGAACAATTCCTGTTAGTGGTAAATTTACATCAAAACAGAAAGATGTTTATGAAGCCGTTCTTAACTCAATTAATGGGTCTATTGAATTGATGAAACCAGGTATCACATATAAAGAAGTTCATATTGCAGCATGTGAGATTCTCGCTTCAGGGCTTAAAGACTTAGGTCTAATGAAAGGTGATGTTAAAGAAGCTGTAGAACTTGGTGCACATGCTTTGTTTATGCCTCATGGGCTTGGCCATATGATGGGACTGGATGTTCATGATATGGAAGACCTTGGGCAAATTCATGTGGGGTATGATGATGTTACCAGACCAAGTGATATTTTTGGAACTGCATTTTTACGTATGGGACGTGAATTAAAACCTGGTTATGTGTTGACAAACGAACCTGGAGCATATTTTATTCCTGAGCTTATCGATATGTGGAAATCAGAAAAGAAATTTACAGAATTCTTAAATTATGATAAAATTGATGAGTACAAAACATTTGGTGGTATTCGTCTAGAAGATGATATTCTTATCACTGAGACAGGATCTAGAATTTTGGGTGAAAAACGTATTCCGATAACGGTTGCTGAGATTGAAGAATTTATGAAATAATTCTTTAACACAATTACATAAACAAAACAGACATTTATGTTACTGATATACACTCCTAAACTTAATCAAAGAATTGATTATGCAGTTGAAGTATGTTTTAAACATGTTTTTAAACTGGAATATAAGATTACAAATGATTTAAGTGAATTTGAGAAATCTGATTTACCATGTATGTGGTATGCCACGGAAATAGTATCTCAAAAACCGGGATTTATTGCAGATGCAATGATGATGGATAAAAAGTTAATAATTGATTCTCCGGGGCGTACGACATTTGATAATGGCAAAGTACTTTTCCCAACAAGGTCAAATTTACTGCCTGGTTTTGATTTGTTTGCTGCTTGTTTTTGGCATGTTACCCGTATGGAAGAGTATAATCATTATGTTAAGAATGCAGATAGCAGATTTACTTCAGAAATGAGTATTGCTCGTAAAACAGGAATTCTTCAGAAACCTATTGTGCATATTTGGGTTGAGAGTTTTATTACAGAATTACAAAAACTGTATCCTGATTTAAGTTATGAGAAACCTGCTTACAAGTTTATCCCCAGTATAGACGTTGATGATGCATTTTTGTACGAATCAAGAGGTTTTAGATGGAGTTTAGTGGGGATTGCTAAAGATATTTACCGAAAGCAGTTTTCAAGAGTTCGAAAGAGAATTCGAGTTATTGTCGGGAAAGAAAAGGACCCATGGTTTTGTTTTGATAAAATTGGTGAATTGCATTCAAAATATACTTTAAAACCTAATTACTTTTTCCTAGTAGCAAAACACTCTAGATTTGATACCAACATTGCTCCGACAAAAAAGAAGTTTAAAAACCTAATTGCAGATTTAGTAAAGGATCACACTGTTGGAATTCATACTTCATACAAAGGTAATGATAAACCAAAGCTGTGGACAAGAGAGTTGAAAACACTAAATAAAATTACCGGACAAGAAACTTTCTCTTCGAGACAACATTACTTGTTTGTTCGTTTTCCATCCACATATGAGGAACTCATGAAACTTGGGATTAAGCGTGATTTTTCAATGGTTTATCCTGATATGCCCGGATTTAGAATGGGAGTTACTGTTCCAGTTCCGTTTTATAATTTGAGAACTAATAAGAAAACAGATTTCTGGCTATATCCGACTATGATAATGGATAATGGACTTCTCAAGTACCAAAATTTGTCTCATGAAGAGGCAATTGAGCAATGTGAGACTATTGTTAATTACACAAAACACTATGGGGGCACTTTGGTAACTCTATGGCATAATGAGGCTCTTTCAGAATATGGAAAATGGAAGGTATGGAATGTTGTTTATGAATCTATTCTTAAAAATGCTACAAGCTTAGTATAGAATTTTCTGATAAATAAAAAAGCCAGAATAAAATGTTTTATTCTGGCTTTTTTAATAAATGTTTATTTATAATTTTTCAATCATTCCTTTGAATATTTTTGTCATTTTAGCTTCAGCCTTAGAAGCTACTTTTTGAACCTCTTCATGGGTTACTTCAACTATTTTACCTGGTACTACAAGATCAGTAATAATTGACATGGCAAATACAGGTATCTCCATCTGTCTTGCTGCAATAACCTCTGGCACAGTAGACATTCCAACAGTATCAGAGCCAATTACTCTAAAATATTTATATTCAGCCGGAGTTTCAAATGTTGGCCCTGTAGTAGCTGTATAAACACCTTCTTGAACATCAATGCCTAGCTCTGCAGCTAATTCTTTTCCTTGCTTAACTAAAGATTTATCATAAGCGTCACTCATATCCGGGAACCTAGGTCCAAATTCTGGTATATTTCTTCCAATAAGTGGGTTAGGGACTAAGCAAATATGATCAGTAATAATCATTAAGTCACCGATTTCAAAATCTGGATTAACACCACCACTGGCATTTGAAACAAATAGGTTTTTAATTCCCAAATATTTCATAATTCTAACAGGATAAATTACCTGCCACATTTCATATCCTTCATAGAAATGGAAACGACCTTGCATCGCAACAACATTTTTGCCACCAAGTTTACCAAAAATAAGTTTTCCACTATGTCCTTCAACTGTTGAAACCGGAAAGTTTGGAATTTCATTATATGGAAGACTTACCTCAATGTCGATTTCATTAACTAATCCACCAAGACCTGTCCCTAGTATTATTCCTATTTCAGGTTCATCCTTGATATGAGTTTTTATATAGCTTACTGTATCTTTTATTGTTTCTAACATAACTAAAAATTTGATTATCAAACTGTTTTTTCTCATCTTCACTGCTAAGCAGCTTTACTTCAATTGGCACGCAATATACATATTTTTTTATTTCATCACTAAATAAATTGTATGATTTTAGCCTAATTGCGTCTTTTTCAGTGACAATAATAATCTTTTTGTCTTTTAATTCTTTAAAGCTTTTTTCAATTTTCTTAAAGTCTTTAATTTTGAAATTATGGTGATCAGGATACTTAAGATGTTTAAAGTTTTTTGATTTTTATTTTAAGAAATTTACATATGATTGACTTTTTGCAATTCCCGATATAGCCAGAACATTATGTTCGTTTAATTTATCAATAGGGATTGATGGAGAATCGATAAAAACCGGTTTAGGGTCTTTGTAATTTAGGGTTGAGAAAAATAAATATTGAAATGGTCTTATATCTATTTCTTTGCTCAGGATTCGTCTTTCAATTGGTTTTAAGTCAGGTGGGCATTTACTATATATAACAATATGAGCTCTATGGCTTGCAGAACGTGTTTCACGCAGATAGCCTAAAGGTAATAGATAATAAGAAGCAATAGGGTGATTATAATTATTTAGCAAAATTGACAAGCCGGGATTAATTTTTCTATGTTGGAATGCATCATCTAGAATTATTAAATTTAAATCCGGATATATTTCGCGAAGTTTATCAACACCATTGGGTCTATTTTCACTGACAGCAACAATTGTGTCAGGAAACTTCTTTTTTATTTGCAAAGGTTCATCTCCAGCTTCAAAATGAGTGTCGGTTTCTTCAACAATTCTAAAACCTTTTGTTTTTCTTTTATAACCTCTACTAATAACAGCGACAGAAAACTCATCTTTTAGCATTCTTATCAAAAATTCAGTATGAGGGGTTTTTCCAGTTCCCCCAACACTAATATTCCCAATAGAAATTATTGGTATATCATATTCTACAGATTTCAGAATTTTGTTCTCATAACAGAAATTTCTAAATGACACACCAATCCCATACATTGCGGATAAAGGCCACAAAAATAGAAACTTTAATATATTGGGTTTATCTTTCATGCAATCGATAAATGGAGTTTAAAATTACAATTTTATTGATAAAAATCAAAATAAATGGCACAATTGTACGTTTTATGGCAAATTATTATACATACACGTTTTGATTTTATGAAAGTATACAGTATTTTTGTAATATTCACTCAATAATAAAATTCGGGAGTTTGAAGTATGGATTATGTAAGCAAGGCACAGCAATTTTTTGAAAAACACAGGGATGAGGAGGCAGCTGTTCCAATGGCAAAGTATATGAAAAATCAATTTGATTTTTTAGGTATTTCTGCTGTTAAAAGAAAAGAGTTGTTTAAAGTGTTTTTTAATACGTTTCCTATTCCGGATTATGAAACATGTAAGAATTTAGCCAAAGAACTTTTTAATTTGCCGGAACGAGAGTATCATTATTTTGCAATTCAGTTATTGACAAAACATAAAAAAAGGTGGTCTCCGACAGATATAATTTATTTCGAAAGCCTTATTCTTACTAAATCCTGGTGGGACAGTGTTGATTTAATTAGTAGCAGGATTATTTCTTTATTTTTTAAGAAATATCCAAATTTAGCAGTTGCAATGACAGATGCTTGGAGTCAATCAAAGAATATTTGGCTAAAAAGAGTATCAATAATTTATCAATTGTCTTATAAGGAGAATACAAATCTTGATATTTTAACAAGACATATACTTGAGAATGCAAATCATTCAGAGTTCTTTATTCAAAAAGCTATTGGATGGGCATTACGCGAGTATTCAAAAACTGACCATCGTTGGGTTTTGAATTTTATTATTAAAAATACAACATTAAAACCACTTAGCAAACGCGAAGCAATTAAATGGATGGATAATAAAGGATTGATAGAGTAGTAATTGCTTTTAATTGAATTATTAAAACTTTATCAAATGCAAAAAACAACAATTCTTTTTATCTTATTGGGTTTATTTACTTTAAATCTATTAAAAGCTCAGGAATACGATTTTGATAAGCATGCATATAAGTTTATCAAAGCTACAGATTACGAAAATGATAGTAGGGTACATCATTATGATGTGGGATTTTATTTTCTGGATCTAGAAATGACTAATACATCAAATGCAATAAGCGGTCATGCAAGAATTGATCTTAATCTAGAGGCTGAATATAACGATGAATTGGTTTTTGAGTTCAAGTCGGATATGACAGTTGACTCAATTAAGGTAAATGATGTGCTATGTACCTATACTCATGCAGATGACGTGATAGTTATTGATTATACACATAGTACAGATTATAACGAAAATTATCAGGTTTCAGCAGTTGTTTATTATCATGGTAGTCCAAGTGATGGTTTGTTTTATGATTATGATGTTTATGAGTCACAAATGTTTGAATTTACTTACTCATTGACAGAACCATATTTTGCAAAGTATTGGTTTCCTTGTAAACAAATTTTAACTGATAAAGCTGATTCATCATACTTTTATGTAACCATTCCTGAGGATTTAAAAGCTGGGTCAAATGGTTTACTGGTTAATGAATATAATATTGGTGGTGGATTAAAACGTATGGAATGGCAATCATCGTATCCAATTGCATTTTATCTGATATCAATATCTGTTGCTTATTATATGGATTATTCATTTAATGCAGATATTCCGAATTATAGTGAAACTATATTAGTTCAGAATTATATCCCAAACAATACTAATTATTTAGATAATAATGACTGGTACATCAACAGGACTGAAGAAATGTTGCAGGTCCTTTCTGATGCATATGGATTATACCCACATCATGAGGAAAAGTATGGGCATTGTATAGTTCCTTTAGGTGGGGGAATGGAGCATCAGACTATGACAACTCTGGGAGATTTTAGTTTTAGACTTGTGATTCATGAACTTACTCATTCTTGGTTTGGAGATTATTTAACATGTGCTACCTGGCAAGACATATGGGTGAATGAAGGTTTCGCAAGCTATGGTGAATATCTTGGCGAAGAATTTATCCAACCGGAAGGATACGAGTTAACTTTTTTACAAGGAGCACAAAACCTTGCCAAAGAAGCCCCTACAGGATCGGTTTATGTCCCATTTGAGGAAATCAATGATGTAGGAAGAGTTTTTAATTATCGATTGAGCTATAGAAAAGGACTTTGTTTGGTACATATGATCAGATATATGATAGACGATGATGATATGTTTTTTGCAACGATGAGAGAGTTTCTGGATCTTTATGGAAATGGTACAGCTACAGGAGATGACCTAAAAGTGATACTTGAGACAGAAACCGGTATTGATTTTGACCCATTCTTTAATGAATGGTATTATGGTGAGGGTTATCCTACTTACTCAGCTGAATGGTACAAACAAGGGTCTGATTTGCATATTTAGTTGACCCAAACAACAAGTGCAAGTGCAACAAGTTTGTTTACTATACCAATGGAATTTGAGATTACTTATGATGATTTAAGCAGTGAAATTGTCAGACAGGAAGTAGATGCAAACTTCTGTACGTATGATATACCTGTTACTGGAAATGTTACAGATGTTACAGTTAATCCGACTTATGCTGTACTTGCTGACTTTTCTTCGATACAAAAAGCACCTGAATATTCTTATCCTGAGAAGTTTAAACTATTTCCTAATCCTAGCACCGGAAATGATTTGAAAATCGTTGTTGACTCATATAATGATTATAGAATTGATGTTATAAACATAACAGGTCAAGTAGTATTTACTGCTGAATATAATACAAATGAAATTTATCCTGATTTAAGTAGTTTAAAACAGGGAGTTTATTTTATAAATCTAATTGAAGGCGAAAATATCTATACCGAAAAACTTGTTATAAGATAGTTATTTTTCATCAGTTTTATAGAGTTCTTCAATACTGACTTTTTCTACTTTCATACCGTCTTTTAGTATTTTAGATATTAGACTATATGGTGCAGTAACAACTTCTTCTCCCTCTTTAAGACCATCCATAATTTGAATGTAGTATTAATCCTGAATTCCTGTTTTAACAACACGTTTGCTAATTTCACCATCTTTGTATACAAAAACAACTTCGTCTAGTTCTTCATTATCAGTATCTTCATTTTCATCACTATTTTCCTTAGCAAGATTTGCGGCATTAGAAGCAGAGTCTATTCTTGTTGTTACTGCTGGGAGGGGGACACTTAGGACATTATACTCGGTTTTGGTATTTATATCGACAGTAGCAGACATACCAGGACGAAATGGATACGGATTACCTTCCTCAATAAGATCGCTGTATGATTCTGGTAATATTCTAATTTTTACTTTAAAATTTGTAACCTGATCAACAGAAAGCCCGGAGGTTGTTGCTGAATTTGCAATTTCTGTAACGACACCTTTAAATTTTCTTTTTAGATAAGCATCAACTTCTATATCGGCACTATCGTTTAGTTTTATTTTAACAATATCATTTTCGTTTACATCAACGATAACTTCCATAACATTTAGATTTGCAATTCTCATCATTTCTGTACCTGCCATCATTTCTGTACCAACAACACGTTCTCCAATTTCTACATTAAGCAAGGAGATTGTTCCGTCCATTGGAGCATAAACGCTAGTTTTCTTTAAGTTCTCATTGGCTTCTTTTATTGTTGCCTGAGAACTCATAACAGAATAAGTAGCTGCATTTACACTTGCTTCTGCTTCTTTAACATCAGCAACTGCCATGTCGTAAGAGGCTTGGGCATTTTCATATTCAGCTTGTGATATTACTCCCTCGTCGTATAATGCTTTGTTTCTGTTATAAGATAGTTCTGTTTGAGTAAATTGTGCATTAACCTGTTCAAGACGAGCACGGCTGTTTATAAGATTTGCATTTGCAGAATTACCAGCAGCAATAGTTCTTTCAAGTGCAGACTCATATATATCAGGTTTGATTTTTAGCAAAAAATCACCTTTCTTTACTGAATCACCTTCACGTACCACGAGTTCAACAATTTCACCTGACACATCTTGACTAAGTTTTATCTCCATTTCAGGTTGAATTTTACCACTTGCAGTGACAACCTCGCTAATTGTTCTTTTTTCTACAGTTTCAGTGCTTACTTTATGAACCGAATCACTACCAAACCAATTGGCTTTTTTGCCAACAATCAGAAAGACAATTATTACACCAACACCAATTAAAATCCATTTTGTTGGTTTCTTTTTATTTTTATTTTTTGGAACAGTATTCATGCGGTTTGATTTTTTAAAGTTTGATTGTAATTCCTCGATAGAAATCCAAAATCTTTAATTTGAAAATATATTCGTATTTTGCTCTTAAAAGATCTGCTTCTGTTTTCGAGAGGTTGTTTTTTGCAACATTAAAATCTGTAGTATTTAATAACCCTTGGTCATATCTTTTTTGAGTATAATCAAAGCTTAATTGCATTGCGTCAAGAGTTTTTTCTGTTGCCAAATATTGTTTAAGTGCGAATAAAGCATCAGCATGGGCTTGTTGAATCGCTTTATATAGATCTTTTCTTGCTTGGTCGACTTGCAGTTTTGATTGTTCAATGTAGATTTTGGAATTATCAATATTCGTTTTGGTTTGTAAACCATTAAAAATCGGGATACTTAAGTTAAATGCTATAACACTACTTGCATTATCACTGATCTGGTCACTAAAAGGTCGGTTTACATACGTGTAATCATAATTATAATTATATACATCTAAGAGTGTTCCCATATTATCGGTTGCAAAACCTGAAAGGTAAGGCTCTCCTAAACTTATATTGCTAATATCTTTACTTGCACTTGAATATCCTGTTCCATATGAAGCACTCATTGTTAAACGAGGATAATTTGAACCTTTTGCAATAGCAAGGTTTTTTTCTGCACTTAAAAAGTTTAATTCTGCATATTCAATTTCCGGCATCCTTTGAGCTGACTCAAAAAATATTTGGTCAACAGTCATCATTGTCGATTCAGAGCTTATATTATCAATTTCAGGACGGACAATATTGAATCCTATTGGATCTTCAAGTTCCAATAGTTGTATCAGGTTTAATTTGGCTAAATCGAGTTGGTTCTCATTATTTACAATATTTAACTCTTCGTTAGCTAGCTGGGCTTCAAGTTCATATTTACTTTGTTCTGGAAGACTCCCTTTTTCAACTAATATTGAAGTTCTGTCAAATTGTTGCTGTGTAATTTCTTTTTGTTGCTTTGCCAGGTCAAGTAAGTCCATAGAGTACAAAACATTTAAATATGCGGATGCTATTGCTAAGCTAATATTGTTTTTTGTTTGTTAAAGAAGTAAAAAACTCGCTTTTGTGTCAATCTCTGCTTTTTTGATATTGTTGTATTGCTGCAATCCACTGAAAAGAGTTACTGATGAGGAAATTTGAAAATTTGATGAATTAAAATTTTCGTTTGAAAAATCGTTTGTGTATGGGTCGACATTTCTTCCAAATGTAACACTCTCACTAGCACCGGCATTTAAACCTGGTACTAGAGATAGTTTAGATTGACTTAACTGATTTTGATTAATTTCTGTATTTAGTTGTTGAGTTTTTATTTGAATATTATTTTCCATTGCATAATGTATGCAGTCTTCAAGACTCCAAGACTCCTGAGCTGATACAATAGCAATGATTGGGATGAATAATAATGTTAGCCAGTATTTTCTCATAACAAAAATTATTATGCTAATTTAATTAAATATCTCAACATTATTTAAATAGCATAGAGATTTAAGAAAATTTTAACTACAAAATTCTTAATAATGAGAATAACTAATTGGGTAAGAAACAATTGTGTTTAGAACTTCTTTTTATAAAAGTGGCAGTATGGATTTGATGATTTTTTCTCATAGTAATCCTGATGATAGTCTTCTGCTGCATAGAATTCTGTTGCCGGACTTAGCTTTGTAACAACAGAATAGCCTTTTTCTTTGAGAATATTAATTAGATTTTCTGCTGTTTTCTTTTGTTTATCACTAAAATAAAAGATTTCTTACCTATATTGATCACCTATATCAGGTCCTTGGCGATTCAATTGTCCAGGGTCATGAATTTCAAAGAATAGTTTAGCTATTTCTTCGAAGCTAGTAATCTGATTGTAAAAAACTACCTTTACTGCTTCAGCATGTCCGGTGTTATTATAACAAACGTCCTGATAGTTGGGATTTTCTGTCTTTCCACCAATATAGCCAACCTCTGTTGAAACTACACCTTTTGCTAGCTTTAGGTGATGTTCTACACCCCAGAAGCAGCCTGCTGCAAATATTGCTGTTTCCAAATTTGATTCGGTTTTATTATTTATCATGTTTATGGGAGTGAAGTTCATGGAAATAGAATTAACACAATGTCTGGTATTTGTTTCGGTAAAACCTTCACCTTTAAATACATGTCCGATATGCCCTCCACAATTAGCACATACAATTTCAGTTCGAAGACCATCCACATCTGGGACTTCTTTAACAGCACCATCAATTGCATCATCGAAAGCAGGCCATCCACAGCCACTATTAAACTTTGAGGAAGATTTATATAACTGAGCATCACATTGTTTACATGAGTAGATACCTTCTTCGTAGTGTTTATCAAATTCTCCTGTAAAAGGTCTTTCTGTTCCTTTGTGTAAAATTACCATTTTCTCTTCTGAAGATAATTTATTATAGCTCATCTTACTTTCATTTTGACATTGTAAACTTAGAGTGCTTACAAGAAAAACCATTAATATTTCTGTAAACTTCATCTTTTGTATTTTTAGTTTTAACAATTCTTATAAATAAAAGTTCTAAATTTTTAATAAGCAAATAGAATAAATAAACTGTTTTAAGTAGTTACAGGATGTTTTACAGGTTTATTTAATTGATTTTCAGTCAGTTCAAAACTTTCTAAATAAAAAGTTAAAATTTTAGGCCTCCTTAGAAAAAATCAATTAGTTTTGTGAAATGAATGCTTATCGTGTAAGTTCTTATAAACTAGATATTTAGGTATGAGCGATCAAATTAAACACGAATGTGGTATCGCACAATTGCGATTATTAAAACCCCTTTCTTATTATCAGGAAAAATATGGATCATGGAGGTATGGCATCAATAAGTTATATCTCTTAATGGAAAAACAGCACAACCGAGGTCAAGATGGAGCAGGAGCAATGAGCTTAAAACTTGACCTTACTCCAGGTTTAAAATATATAGACAGGATGAGGTCTGTAAAAAATAGTCCGATATTTGATTGTTTTAATCAGATGTATTCTACGATTGAAGAAGAGCTTGAAAAGCATCCGGAAAAGTTGCATGATGCAGATTGGGCTAAAGAAAACCTGAAATTTGTTGGAGAATTCTATATGGGCCATTTAAGGTATGGTACTTTTGGTAAAAATAATGTAGAATTGGTTCATCCTGTTTTAAGAGTAAGCAACTGGAGATCTAAAACATTAGCTTTAGCAGGAAACTTTAACCTTACAAATGTAGATGAGTTATTCAAGTATCTTATAAAATTTGGCCAACATACAAAGGAGTATTCGGATACTGTTACAGCTTTAGAATTGATAGGGTTGTTTATTGAAGAAGAAAATCAAAAGCTTTTTAGAGAGTACAAGAATCAAGGACATACTAATTTTGACATTAGTAATCTTATCGAAGAAAATATTGATATAGCAAAAGTTTTAAGAGACGCAACAAAAAATTGGGATGGTGGCTATGTTATGGGTGGTGCTTTAGGACATGGAGATTCATTTATTGTAAGGGATCCATGGGGAATTCGACCTGCATACTATTATTATGACGACGAGTTTTTTGTAGCAACTTCAGAACGTCCTGTAATTCAAACTGCAATGAATGTTAGTTTTGATGATATTCATGAGTTGGAACCGGGAACAGCAATGATAGTTAAAAAGAATGGAGAGGTTAAAAAGCACATGATACGAGTTCCTGAAGTACAAGCATCATGTAGTTTCGAAAGGATATATTTCTACAGAGGTACAGACCACGAAATTTATAAAGAGAGAAAGAGTTTAGGTGAAAATCTAGTGCCGGATATTCTCGATGCAATTAATTACGATTTTGATAATACTGTTTTTTCTTTTATCACAAATACATCTGAGATTGCATTTTATGGTATGCTGAAAGGTTTGGAAACATATCTCACAGAATATAAAATAAAAACGATTAAAGAGAAGGGAGATAAGTTAAAGCCAAATGATTTAAAGAACCTACTTGAGTTAAGACCAAGGGTTGAAAAGATCGCTGTTAAGGATGTAAAAATGCGAACATTCATTACTCAGGATGAGGATAGAGATGAAATGGTTCAACACGTTTATGATGTTACTTATGGTACTGTAAAAGATAATACAGATACATTAGTAATAATTGATGATAGTATTGTTCGTGGGACAACTTTGAAACAGAGTATTCTTAAAATTCTTGACAGATTAAAACCTAAAAAGATTATAATAGTTTCATCAGCTCCTCAGATTCGTTATCCTGACTGTTACGGTATTGATATGGCAAAGATAAATGACTTTATTGCTTTTAATGCTGTAATTGATTTATTAAGGGAGAATGATAAACAAGATTTAATTGATGATGTTTATAAGAAATGTAAAGCTCAACAGAATCTTCCAAAAGAGGATATTATAAATTATGTTAGAAATATTTATAAACCATTTACTCCTGAGCAAATATCTCAAAGGATAGCAAAGATTATTAAAAACGATTCTATAAAAGCTGAGTTTCAGGTAATATATCAGAGCATTGAGAATTTACATAAATCTTGTCTCGATAATTCTGGTGATTGGTATTTCACAGGTAATTACCCTACAGCTGGAGGGAATAAAGTTGTTAATACTTCATTTATCAACTTTTATGAAAACAGAGATGAACGTGCATATTAGTGAAGAATAGATTAAATTTTATTAATAAAAAAATAAGCGGTTGAGATTTCAACCGCTTATTTTTTTGAGTGAGTGTTTAATAGACAACCGTTACTGTTCCTGTATATGGTGGGGTGCCATCATAAAGGTTAATAACGTATAGATAAGTACCTGATGGTACAAATTTACCTTGATATTTACCATCCCATTCGTCACCAGGACGTCCAACCCATAGTTCTTGTCCCCATCTATTATATACATACATATAAGCACCAGGGAATAGTTCTATGTTTTCGATTATCCAAGTATCGTTTGGACCGTCTCCATTAGGCGTAAAGGCATTTGGAATTTTAATACAATCAACATCTGTATCAGTTAATTGAATAGTATTAAAAGTGTAAACACAATTATTTGAGTCCATAACCATAACTTCGTAATCACCTTGTGTTAACCCACTGATTATAGGAAGATCAATATAATTTTCATTCCATCCATATAAGTATGGAGAAGTACAACCTAACACCTTAATTTCGATATAGCCATCATTATTGCCAATACATGACGGATCATAAGCAGTATAATATGCAGTAAGTTCTGCAGGTTCAAGAATCATAATTTCTGCATTATCAGAACACCCATTATAGTCTTCAACTAATAATCCGTAAGATCCTGCTGGAATTCCTGACATAGTTGCACCTTCGATATAATCTTCACCTGTAAAGAAGCTGAAAATATAAGGTGTTGTACCACCAGTAGCATTCATTGCCACTGTACCATCAAGATCTCCATAACATGAGATATTATTAACTTGATAAGTTAATATTAGTTCATCAGGTTGAGCAACAGTATATGTTTCAGTTGTTGTACAGTAGTGTGAATCTGTAACTGTTACAATATAATCTCCGGCAGTTAAATTTATTAAACTGTCACTTGAAACAGCATTTGACCATGCTAAATTATATGGGCCATAGCCTCCGATTACATTAAGATAAATAGCACCATTACTATCCCCATAACAAACTGTATTTGTGATACTTGCATTCAAGGTCATAGATTGTGGTGTAACAAGCGTTGTTGAAGCAGATCCCGAACAACCCCAGTTATCATTAATCATTACAACATAAGTTCCTGGATTAAGATCTGTTAATATAGATGAAGTTTCTCCAGTAGTCCAGTTGTATTCTAATGGTGCAACACCGTTTGAACTAGTAGCTTCAATCATACCGTCAGAATCGCCAGGGCAACTTACTTCTTGAATGGTTGTTATTGAAGCATCAATATTACCTGAGATGTTAATAAGGACATCTTGAGTAGCAACACAGTTATTATTATCTGTTACACTAACAGTATATGTACATGGAGGAACATTTGTAATATTGTTTCCGGCCATACTGTTGGACCATGAGTAAGAATATAATGGTGTTCCACCAATTACCGAAGCAATTGCAGAACCACCATTTCCACCACATTGTGCTGGTGTTGCAGTTAAGTAAACTTGCAATACTGCTGGTTGTTCGACAGTAATGCTTTCGTATATTTCACAACTATTCGCATCTCTAACAGTCACATAGTAGGTGCCGGCCGTTAACCCAGAAATGGAAGAGTTATATGAACCCGTATTCCATTCGTAGAAGTAAGGATAAGTTCCACCGGTTACATTGCTAACAGAAGCCATTCCATCTTCACCATTGAAACATGATACTCCAACAGTAGATAAAGTTGCTTCCAGTTGGTCAGGTTGTGTAGCAAAAACAGAGCTTTCATATGTACAACCGTTATAATCAGTTATAGTATAACCAAATGTAGTTTCAACAGGAATATTGTTGTTTGTAAATTGGCTTGAACCATCTTGCCATTCAATAAAGTGTGGAGCTGTACCACCACTATTTACAGTAACAACCGAGCTGCCATTTAACCCAAAACAAAGAGCATTAGTAGTATTTGCTACAACTATCATAGCATCAGGTTGACCCAACGTAACTGTTGCATCAGCAGAACATCCGTTTAAGTCTGTTACGGTATATGTGTATGTTCCTGCAATTTCAGCAAAAGTTCCAGTTCCTGTATAAATTGGAGTTCCACCAGTAGCAGCTACTATAACATCAGCAGTCTCTCCATTACACATTATTTCTTCAGCATTTGCCGTTACAACAAGTTCGCTTGGATTTATTAATTCAATTGTATTTTGGGATGAACAAGCATTTGCATCAGTGATAATGATATTGTAAACACCGTATTCTAAGTTGTTTAATTGAGTAGTTGCTAATGCTGTACTCGAACTACCTGTTCCCCAATCGATATTATATGTTGGTAAGCCATCTGTAATAGAAATATCAATAATTCCGTCTGCACTATTGTAGCATAATGGGTGCTGACTAACAGTAGCATTAAACTCTGGTAAAGCATATACTGTTGCATCGAATGTGCAAGTTCCTTCATAACCACTTGGGTTTGTCCAAGTATAAACAATAGGATGTGTTCCAACACCGGCAGAAGGACTTGAAGGATCAAAATAATATTGACCAGCATTGATCACAACGCCATCACCTGTAAATACTCCACCTTCAGGGTCTTCACCAGTACCTGATAGAAGTTGTAATCCTGCATCATAACAAACAGCAATTGGGTCAGGGCATTCAACAAGAGGCATTAATATTTCTACTTGAGTGTTGCAAGTGTAAATATTTCCACACGCATCTGTTACTTCCCAGTTAATTATTGAAATACCAACAGCAAAGAAACCGCTAGCATCAGTTCCTGTTCCAGTGCGGTTTGTTGCACCGGTAATTGTCCAGTCTACAATAAATCCACCACTACAGTTGTCAGTTGCAACTAATTCTGGAATTGTATAATTGTCACCAGGTATTGCATTGAAACTTTGATCAGGAGGACAAGTGACAGTAATTATTGGGTCACTGATTGTATATATATAAGACCAATATTCTACATTTCCAGAACAATCTGTGTATGAGTAATTGTAAGTACGTGTTCCTGCACAAATTAATGGGTCAGGACTGTCAACAACAGATTCAAGGACTGCAGAAATATTGTTGCCACAAACATCTGAAATTACAGGAGTTGTAGGAGCAACAGCATCAATTACACAATCAACAGTAGATGCTCCATCAGCAGGAACAATTGGACTAGTTGTTATATCAATAGTGTAAACAAATGCCCAGTTAATTGTATTGCCAGCACAGTCTTCATACTGATAAGTATATGTTCTAGTACCTTCACAAGTTAAAGGATCTGGACTATCAACAGTACTAACTAGCGTAGGAGTAATATTATTTCCACATACATCAACTACAACCGGAGTCGTAGGAGCAACCGCATCAACAAGACATTCTACAGTAGCAGCACCATCAGCAGGCACTACAGGAGCAGTAGTAACATCAATAGTGTATACGTATGCCCAGTTTGTAGTATTACCTGCACAGTCAGCATATTCATAAGTATATGTTCTGGTACCTTCACAAGTTAAAGGATCCGGACTGTCAACAGTACTAACAAGAGTAGGAACAATATTATTACCACAGTTATCAACCACAACCGGAGTTGTAGGCGCAACCGCATCAACAAGACATTCAACCGTAGAAGCACCATCAGCAGGT